>NZ_BMTL01000047.1 GCF_014649655.1 Streptomyces humidus
CAGCGAGGCTGACCCCCGACCCCCGACCCCCGGCCCCCGGCCCCCGGCCCCCGGCCCCCGGCCGCCGACCCCCGACCCCCGGCCGCCGACCCCCGACCCCCGGCCGCCGACCCCCGGCCGCCGACCCCCGACCCTCGGCCGCCGACCGTCGGCCGCCGGGCCCGACCGCTGGCCCTGGCCCCGACCGCCGACCCCCGGCCCGTTGCGGCCGTGGGCGTGCCCGCACGACTCGGCGGCGGAACGGCCGCGGGTGCGGCAGCCCCGGGGTTCCGCGGCCGACGACACCGGGACGCCCCGGCCGCGACCGACTCGGCTGCGGCCGGACCCCGACCGGGCCCCGACCCGACTCCGATCCCGATCCTGACCAGAGCACCAGCCCGGGCCCGACCTGAGTCCGAGCCCGACCCGGGCCCGACCCGAGCCCCCGGCCCGAGCTGCGGCGGCTCCGCGTCGGCTTCACGGCCTGGCATCGGTCCCCGCGCATGCCGCACGAGCACCCACCCCCGGCCGGGCGTGCGTCACCCCGGGCGGGCTCACCACTGGCCGCTGCGGGGGTCGGCCTGGACACTGGTCGGGTGCGCACTGTCACAGCGACGGCCGCCGCCGTCACCGCAGTCCTGGCCGCCGGCGCCGCCAGTGTCGCCGCCGGCCGGTTCGCCAGCGACGCCGCGCTGAAGGCGCCGCCCGGCCGGCCCCTGCCCACCGAGCCCCGGCTCACCGTGCACGGCACGGCCGCCGGGCAGATCACCCTCACCCGTGACCTCGCCGCCCTGCGCCCCGGCACTTACGGCCTGTCGGGCAACGGCTCGCACGCGGTCGTCGGCCCGGTCCTGCCCATGGCCCCGCACGCCGTCGACACCGTCGTGCGCCGCCTGGAACGCGTCACCCAGGGCTCGCTGAGCTCCGGGGACGCGGTCTGGCTGACCCCGAACCTGCACACCGGCGACCCGGGCGGCGCCCTCGGCCTCGACCACGCCGACGTCGACGTCCCCGGCGAACTGGGCATCCTGCCCGCCTGGTTCGTGCCCGGCGCCCGCCGCACCTGGGTGATCGCCGTGCACGGCCTGGGCGCCACCAGGGAACACGCCCTGAACGTGATGGGCTTCCTGCACCACCGGCGCTTCCCCGTGCTCGCCCTCGCCTACCGCGGCGACCTCGGCGCGCCCCGCCCGCCGGACGGGCTGAACCACCTCGGCGCGACCGAGTGGCGCGACCTGGACGCGGCGATGCGGTACGCCGTGCGCCACGGCGCCCAACGCGTCGTCCTGCTCGGCTGGTCCACCGGCGCCGCCATGGCGCTGCGCGCGGCCGCCGGATCGGGTCTGCGCGAGCGCGTCTCGGGGCTCGTGCTCGACTCCCCGGTCCTCGACTGGCGGACGACGCTGCGCGCCCTCGCCGCCGCCCGCCACACCCCCGGCGCGCTGCTGCCGCTCGCCGTCCGCGCCGCCGAGGGCCGCACCGGCCTGCAATCCGGGGCCGGCGACCCGGCGGCCGCGGCCGCGGACCGGCTGCGGGTCCCGACGCTGATCGTGCACGGGCCCGACGACGTCGTCGCCCCCTGGGGCCCCTCCCGCCGCCTCGCCGCCCGCCGCCCCGACCTCGTCACCCTGCACACCGTCGCGGACGCCCCGCACGGCGCCATGTGGAACGCCGGCCCCGCCGCCTACGAAGAGGCGCTGCGCCGCTTCCTGACCCCGCTGATGTGACCGGACGCCCGCCCGCCGGCCGGGCCCCCGGCGCTCGCGAAGGTTCCGTTCAAGGCCGTACCACTGGCCCGAAGGCGCCCTCCACCCCCTGGCTCCACCCCGTGCGCCGACCGGACCCCCGGGCCCCCGTGACGTTCCGTTTGGGTTTTCGGACCGTCAACCGGAAGACTGCACCCGTGACGTCCCGTATCCCGCGCGACTCCAGGCTTCGACTCGTCCGCCCGCGACCCCTGGCCGCCGCCCCCTCAGCTGTGAACGAGCGGCGCCCGCGCCGCCCCGCACCCCGCCCGCCGGAGGGCACCCCTGCGCCCGCGGAGCTGGCCAGAATGGCGCGCTCCGGACTGGCCGCCGCGGCCCGTGTCGCCCGCTGGGCCGACAACGCCCTCGGCCCCGGCCGAGACGCCGCGACCACCGACGGCAAGGCCACGCTCTCCGACGCGACCGCGGAACGAGCCGCCGCCGATCTGGGCCTGACCATGGACCGGATCCGCGCCGACTGGGACACCGCCCGGCTCGCTGGCCTCGTCGAGGTGCACGGCGACAGCGCCCGCCCCGGCTGGCGGCTGCGCGCCTGGAACCGCGACGACAGCGCCGTCCTGCGCGGCTGGGTCGCCCTGTTCGACGCCTGGTCCCTGGCCTCTCCGGAACCCGGGGACCAGGAGCCCGGCGCGGTCGCCGAAGTCGTCTCGGCCATGCCTCAGGTACTCTCCTTCCTCCAGCTGTCCGCCGGGCCCGTCCCCGTCGAGCAACTGCTGGACCTGCTGCGCCAGCGCGTCACCGAACTGCGCACGGAACGCTGCGAAGTCCCTTACAGCGCCGGTTCCGAACCCGCGACGCCGCTCGCCCCGGTCACCTCGGCCGACGTCGAGCCCGCCGAGCCCGCCCAGGACGCCGAACTCGCCCCCCTCCTCGACTGGGCCCTGCACGCCCTCGCCTCCGTCGGCGCCCTCACCTACGGCGACGCGCACGCCACCCTCACCCCGCTGGGCAGCTGGGCGGTCTGGGTCAAGCTGGAACAGATCTGCGTCGCCGCGCAGAGCCCCGCGGGGAACATCGAGCAGTCGGCCGAGGCCATGCTCCGCGGCTGCGCCCAGCTGCGCCCCAACGCGGCCCGCGCCGAGTACCGCGCCTGGCTCGCCGCCCGCACCGTCGGCAGCGCCGTCAGCGAACTGCTGCTGGCCGCCCGCGGGGACGACGCCCTGCTGCGCGGCCTCGCCTTCGAGGCGCTGCGCGTCGTGGGCGCTCCGGCCGAGCACGACGTCCGCGCGGTCGTGGACGAGCCCGCCCTGCGGCCCTACGCCCTGCTCTGGCTCGCCGAGCACGACGGCGTCGATCCCGAGGACGCCCACGAGGTGCTCACCCGGGAGGAGGCCACCTGGCTGTGGGTCGACACCGCCGCGGCCGTCGCCGACCACGGCGAGGCGCCGATGCTCGTGCGTCACCTGGAGTCCGCGCTGCAGCCGACCGTGCCGGCCCTGCTGACCGAGGTACGGGCCGTGGGGCATCCGCGCACCGTGCAGGTGCTGGTGGCGCTGGCCGCCGCGCACCCCGACCCGGCGCTGGCCAAGGCCGTGCGCCGGGCCGCCTTCCAGGTGCACACCGGGAGCAGCTGACGGGCTGCGCGGGCGGACGTGCACGGCGGGCGGCAAACACGGCGGGCGGCAGCGCGGCGGGCGACCGGCGGGCTGCGCGTGGGCCGCTCAGCCCGGTATCTCGGGCGCGTACGTGCCGAAACTCCAGATGTTGCCCTCGAGATCGCGGGCCATGTAGTCCCGCGAGCCGTACTCCTGGTCCGTCGGGGGCATCAGGATCTCCACGCCGTGCTCCGCGGCTCGCCGGTGATGCGCGTCCACGTCGTCCACCACGACGTAGACGCCGCTCGGGCCCGCGTCCTTCATCGCCGCGTCGAAGACACCGCCGCGGCCCTTGGACCCCAGCATCACCGCACCGTTGCCCTGGGCCAGCTCGGCGTGCATGACCGAGCCGTCCTCCCCCTCGTACACGGACAGTTCCGTGAAGCCCAGAGCCTCGGTGAGCTGCCGGATCGCCCCTTTCGCGTCCGCGTACAACACCGTCGGAAAGAGGCTGGGACGCCCGCCGTTCGTAGCCGCCATGCCGATCACTCCCTCGTTGTCCGAACCGGTTTCCTGAGCCGTCTCCCAGTCTGGCACCCGGCACTGACAGCGCACCGGACCGAAGACCGGCCGGAGAACCGGACGCGGGCCGGGCCGAAGAGCGCGCGGAGGCGGGGGAGTGCGGGAGCCGGTGGCGCCGCGGGACCGAACACCCGGACCCAGAAAAAATGCTTGCAGCGTCCCGTTAGACTGGCGTCATGGCCATTCTCCTCGCGCATTAGACGGCGGGAACGTCCTCAGCCGCCCATCCCGCCAACGACCCCGCACTGGAGTCTGTCCGTGATCTCCGCCTCCGGCATCGAGCTGCGCGCCGGTGCCCGCATCCTCATCGAGAACGCCTCCTTCCGTGTGGCCAAGGGCGACCGCATCGGTCTGGTCGGGCGCAACGGCGCCGGCAAGACCACCCTGACCAAGGTCCTGGCCGGTGAGGGCATCCCGGCCGCCGGTCAGGTCACCCGCTCCGGCGAGGTCGGCTACCTGCCCCAGGACCCCCGCACCGGCGACCTCGACGTCCTCGCCCGCGACCGCATCCTCTCCGCGCGCGGACTGGACGTCCTGATCCGCAAGATGCGCGAGAACGAGCAGCGGATCGCGAACGGCTCGGGCGCCACCCGCGACAAGGCGATGCGCCAGTACGAGCGCCAGGAGACGGAGTTCCTCACCAAGGGCGGATACTCCGCCGAGGCCGAGGCCGCCACCATCGCCGCCGCGCTCAACCTGCCCGACCGGGTGCTCGGCCAGCCGCTGCACACGCTCTCCGGCGGTCAGCGCCGCCGCGTGGAGCTGGCCCGCATCCTGTTCTCCGACGCGGACACCCTGCTCCTCGACGAGCCGACCAACCACCTCGACGCCGACTCCATCGTCTGGCTGCGCGACTACCTCAAGACCTACCGCGGCGGCTTCATCGTCATCAGCCACGACGTCGACCTGGTCGAGACGGTGGTCAACAAGGTGTTCTATCTGGACGCCAACCGTTCCCAGATCGACGTCTACAACATGGGCTGGCGGCTCTACCAGCAGCAGCGCGAGTCCGACGAGAAGCGCCGCAAGCGCGAGCGCCAGAACGCCGAGAAGAAGGCCGCCGCACTGCACTCGCAGGCCGACAAGATGCGCGCCAAGGCCACCAAGACGGTCGCCGCGCAGAACATGGCCCGCCGTGCCGACAAGCTGCTCTCCGGCCTGGAGGCGGTCCGTCAGTCCGACAAGGTCGCCAAGCTCCGCTTCCCCGAGCCCGCGCCCTGCGGCAAGACGCCTCTGATGGCCGAGGGCCTGTCGAAGTCCTATGGCTCCCTGGAGATCTTCACCGACGTCGACCTGGCCATCGACAAGGGCTCACGCGTCGTCATCCTCGGCCTGAACGGCGCCGGCAAGACGACGCTGCTGCGGCTGCTCGGCGGGGCGGAACAGCCCGACACCGGTGAGGTCGTGGCCGGCCACGGTCTCAAGCTCGGCTACTACGCGCAGGAGCACGAGACCCTCGACCCGGAACGCACGGTCCTGGAGAACATGCGGTCCGCCGCCCCCGACCTGGATCTGGTCGAGGTCCGCAAGACCCTCGGTTCGTTCCTGTTCTCGGGCGACGACGTCGACAAGCCCGCCGGTGTCCTCTCCGGCGGCGAGAAGACCCGGCTGGCCCTGGCCACCCTCGTGGTCTCCTCGGCCAACGTCCTGCTCCTCGACGAGCCCACCAACAACCTCGACCCGGCCAGCCGCGAGGAGATCCTCGGCGCGCTGCGCACCTACAAGGGCGCGGTCGTCCTCGTCACCCACGACGAGGGCGCGGTGGAGGCGCTCCAGCCGGAGCGGATCATCCTGCTGCCCGACGGCGTCGAGGACCTGTGGGGCTCCGACTACGCGGATCTCGTCGCCCTGGCTTGATCATCGGTGATGGATCATTCGGCCCATCGGTGATCCATCATCTGTGTGAGATCTCCTCGTATCGAGGTGTGTCATACATCGATTTCCCGGCCGATCCCTTTGTCGACAAGGGGTCGGCCGTTTCGCGTCCCTGACCTGCTATTTCGCGAAAGAACACGTTCGGCGGTACGAACGCGTACTCATGGAATCAGGGATTCCGCTTGTGGGTACGCGCTCCTGTCGTCAAAACCGTCTCGCACGGACCTTGCCGAATGGGTGGCCATCACGTCCCGGAGGGGTGATCATGAGGAGACCAGAGCGCACTTCCCATGAGGAGGCACGGGTGGCCGAGACTCTGAAGAAGGGCAGCCGGGTGACCGGCGCCGCGCGCGACAAGCTCGCGGCAGACCTGAAGAAGAAGTACGACTCCGGTGCGAGCATCCGGGCACTGGCCGAGGAGACCGGCCGCTCGTATGGCTTCGTGCACCGGATGCTCAGCGAGTCGGGCGTCACGCTCCGTGGGCGTGGCGGGGCGACCCGAGGCAAGAAGGCCGCCTCGTCCTGACCTCCGGGCGGCCCATCGGCTTCGACGGTGGCCACCCGGTCGGTGTTCCGATCGGCCGGGTGGTTACTGTGCAGTCACTTAGCTGACCGCTAGCTGACCGCACCCACCGGAGGCGCCCCATGGCCACGCCCGACCAGGAACTCGTTCCCCTGCTCGACAAGGACGGCGTACGGCTCACCGTCGACGACGCGCTCGCCACGGTGACGCTGACCAACCCGGCCAAGCGCAACGCGCAGAGCCCCGCCATGTGGCGGGCCCTCGCCGAAGCCGGCCGGCTGGTGCCGGGCTCCGTCCGCGTGGTCGTGCTGCGCGGCGAGGGCAAGTCCTTCTCCGCCGGACTCGACCGGCAGATGTTCACGCCCGAGGGGATCGAGGGCGAACCGTCCTTCATCGATCTCGCACGCAGTGGCGACGCCGAACTCGACGCCGCCATCGCCGGGTTCCAGGAGGGCTTCACCTGGTGGCGGCGTAACGACGTCGTGTCCATCGCCGCCGTCCAGGGCCACGCCATCGGCGCGGGCTTCCAGCTGGCCCTCGCCTGTGACCTGCGCGTCGTCGCCGACGACGTGCAGTTCGCGATGCGCGAGACCAGCCTCGGCCTGGTACCGGACCTGACGGGCACGCACCCCCTCGTCTCCCTGGTGGGCTACGGCCGCGCGGTCGAGATCTGCCTCACCGGCCGCTTCGTGCACGCCGAGGAAGCGGTGCGCACCGGCCTCGCCAACCTCGCCGTGCCCGCGCCCGGCCTCGACGCCGCCGTCCGCGACCTGGCCACGGCGATCCTGGCCGCGCCCCGCGAGGCGGTCATCGAGACCAAGGCGCTGCTGCGCGGCGCCGGCGACCGCGGCTACGACGAGCAGCGCGCCGCCGAGCGCGCCGCCCAGGCCCGTCGGCTGCGGGACATGGCCGGCGTCGGCGAATGAACCCGTTCCTCGCGCGCACCGGTCACTCCACGGCCGTGACCAGCACCGTCACCGTCGGGTGATCCCGTAGCGCCTCCGACACCGCCGCGCGTACCTGCCGGGCCACGTCCAGGGCCCGGTGGTGCGCACTCACCGCGATCTCCACGCGTGCGTGGCGGTGCGGCAGGGCGGTCGCGTGCTCGCGTTCCTCGATGCGCACCGCCCTGCCGACGACGTCGGTCAGCCGGATCACCCCGGCAACGGACAGCGCGGCCACGGCCGCGCGCTCCTCGTCGCCGTGCTGTGCCGCCGTGACGGACGGCGGCTCGGGTCCGGGCCCTACCGCCTCCGGTTCCCGCTCCTCGTCCAGCAGGGCCGTCACCCGCAGGTCCACCTCCGACACCACCAGGCCGAGACGCTCCGTCGAGGCCGTCGCCAGCGCCGAGCGCAGGCGGGAGGCCGCCGCCGGCAGCGGCTCGGACGCGTGCACGGCGATGTCCGCCGTCACCCGCACCGGCCCGGCCGGCAGCGCGCCGGGCGGGGGCGGCACGGCGGGCTCCGGCGCCTCCGCCGAGTCGGCCGCCCCGATCCGCAGCGCCACCAGCCGGACGCCCTCCACCTGGCGTGCCGCCCGCCGCAGCACCGCCCCGGCCGCCGCCTCCGTGATCCACGCACCGTCCCGCGGACCGCCCAGCGGGAGCAGTCTGCCCAGGCTCAGCTGATGCCGTACCGCGCTCGTCCATCCGTCCACCGTCATTACTCCAGCGTGCCGCATCCCCGGAGCGAGGACGGGCAACCGCGCTTACCGTGGTCGAAGGGGGCACAAGGGAACCGGACGTAAGGACGTACGGCGATGACCGAGTCAGTCGAGCAGAACCGGACGCAGACCCCCGACGGCGGCACCGAGCAGCCGCAGAACCGCAGGGCGGCCCGGCGCGGCGGAGGGGACCCGGCGACCCGCGGGCGGACCACCATCGCCGACGGCGTCGTCGAGAAGATCGCGGGGCTCGCGGCCCGGGACGTCCTGGGCGTCCACACCATGGGCAGCGGCCTCAGCCGGACCTTCGGCGCCGTGCGCGACCGGGTGCCCGGCGGCTCGAAGTCCGTCACCCGGGGCGTCAAGGCCGAGGTGGGCGAGGTGCAGACCGCGCTCGACCTGGAGATCGTCGTCGACTACGGCGTGGCCATCGCCGACGTCGCCCAGGCCGTGCGGGAGAACGTCATCGCGGCAGTGGAGCGCATGACGGGCCTGGAGGTCGTCGAGGTCAACATCGCCGTGAGCGACGTCAAACTGCCCGACGAACAGGACGAGGAGCCGGAGCAGCCCCGGATCCAGTGACCCGAGGACCACACGCAGCGGGCCCGGGTGACCGGACCGCCGAGGGGAGAGCACCTTGAGCATGGCCGTGGCCGGCATGATCGCCGGCATGGCACTGGGCTTCGCCGGATACTTCGGCGGGTTCGGGGCCTTCCTGCTGGTGGCGGCGCTGGGCGCCGTGGGGTTCGTCGTCGGCCGGTTCCTGCAAGGGGACCTGGAACTCGGCGACTTCTTCCGCACCCGCGACGACCGCCGCAGGTGACCACCGTGAACGAGTGGGGCGACGGCGCCGGCCGGCGCCCGGCCGCCGTCCCCGCGGGCCGGCGCGGCGCGACGCGCATCGCCGACCGGGTCGTGGCGAAGGTCGCCGCCCAGGCCGCGCGCGAGGCCGTCGGCCCGCTGCCGCCGGACGCCGGGTCCCCGAGCGCCACCGTCGCCGTCCGGCCGCACGCGCGGACCCCGTCGCCCGGTGGACCCCCGGTGGACGCGGCGCACGTCCGGGTCCATCTGGAACTCGGCTATCCCACCGACATCGGGGCCCGCTGTCACGAGGTGCGTCGACATGTCGCCGAGCGGGTAGGCGCGTTGGTGGGAATGGAGGTACCGGAGGTCGTCGTCCAGGTGGAACGGCTGCACCTGGCGCCGGCCCCCGGCAGGGCACAGGGGAGGACACGATGAGCGAGCCCGAAGGCCCGCGGGGCGGCGCGGCGCCCGTGCTGGACAAGCCGGCCCGGGACGACGTCCCCGAGCGGGCCGCCACACCCGCCGACCACCGTTTCTGGTCGGCGCGCCGGACGCCCGCCGTCGTCGTCGCGGTGCTGCTGCTGGTCGTCGCGGCCGCCTTCCTCTACGACATCGCCGCAGTCCGGGTTCACCGGCCCGGCATGGCCTGGCGGCGCGCGCTCGCCCAGCAGCTGGCCGAGCGTCCGCTGGACGACGTCTGGGTGCTGGTCGGCGCCGGCGTCGCGGCCGCCCTCGGCCTGTGGCTGATCGTCCTGGCCGCCACCCCGGGCCTGCGGCACGTCCTTCCCATGAGCCGCCCCCACCCCGACGTCCGCGCCGGACTCCACCGGGACGCCGCCGGGCTGGTGCTGCGCGACCGGGCCATGGAGATCGCCGGCGTCCAGTCCGCCCGGGTACGCGTGCGCCGTCGCAGGGCCGATGTCCGCGCGGTCTGCCACTTCCGGGACCTGGACGACGTCCACGCGGACCTGGACACCGTCCTGACCGACGCGATCCGCGGTCTGGGCCTGGCCCGCCCGCCCGGGTTGTCGGTCCGGGTGCGCCGGCCCGGGAAGAAGGGGTGACGGCGATGCTCAGGACCGTCAACCGCGTGCTCGTGGGGATCGTCGGGCTGGTGCTGCTCGCCGTCGGCGGCGCGGTGCTGGCCGTCGGACTGGGCGCCTCCCCGCCCTCCTGGTGGCTCCACGACAGCCGCCACGACGTCCTCCTCACCACCGCCGAACGCACCCGCTGGCGCGACGAGGCCTGGTGGTGGCCGGCGGTCATCGCCGGCCTGGCCCTCCTCGTGCTGCTGCTCCTGTGGTGGCTGGCCGCGGATCTGCGCCGTCGCCGGCTCGGCGAGGTCCTCGTCGACACGGGGGACGGCGCGGGCGCGCTGCTGCGGGGCAGGGCCCTGGAGGGCGTGCTGGCGGGCGAGGCCGGCCGGCTGGACGGCGTCGCGCACGCCCACGCCCGCCTGACGGGCCGCAGCGACGCCCCGGCCGCGCAGGTCCGGCTGCTCCTGGAGCCCCACGTGGACCCGGCGACGACGCTGAACCGCCTGACGACCGAGGCCCTGGCCCATGCGAGGGACTCGGCGGCGCTGCGGGCCCTGCCGGCGACGGTGCGCATGAAGAGCGCCAAGCACAAGGCGGAAAGGGTCAGCTGAGCCGCCCGACCACTCCCCGGAGCGGGCCCGTGCCGGGGCCTCGGCGCGCGTCAGAAGCCGTGCCGCATCCCGCCGTCGACCGGCAGCATGATCCCCGTCAGATAGGACGCCGCCGGGGACAGCAGGAAGGCCGCGGCCCGGCCGAACTCCTCCGGGGCGCCGTACCGGCGCAGCGGAATCCGGGACTCGTTCGCCGTCCGGGTCGCCTCGGGGTCCGCCGACAGCGCGTCCAGCTCGCGCACCCGGTCGGTGTCGATCCGCGCGGGCAGCAGCCCCACGACCCGGATCCCGCGGGGCCCCAGCTCGTCCGCGAGTGACTTCGCGAACCCGGCGAGCCCCGGACGCAGACCGTTGGAGATCGTCAGCCCCGGGATCGGCTCGTGCACCGAACCCGACAGCACGAACCCGATGACCCCGCCCGCATCCAGCTCGGCCGCCGCGGCCCGCGCCAGCCGGACCGCCCCGAGGAACACCGACTCGAACGCGGCCAGCCACTGTTCGTCCGTGTTGTCCGCGACGAACCCGGGCGGCGGTCCGCCCACGCTCACCAGCACCCCGTCGAACCCGCCGAAGGCGTCCCGCGCCGCGGCGGTCAGCCGGGCCGCCGCGCCGGGCTCGGCGTTGTCCACGGCGACGCCGACGGCGTTCGGTCCCAGCTCGGCCGCCGCGGCGGCGACGCGCCCCTCGTCCCGCCCGGTCAGGACGACCTTCGCGCCGTCCGCGACGAGCTCGCGCGCGGTGGCGTTGCCGAGGCCCCGTGTGGCCCCGGTGACGACGTACACCCGGTCCTTCAGTCCAAGATCCATGACCCCTATCCTGCCTCCTCGCCGCCGAACAGGGCGAGGGCGGTGTTCACCAGGCCGATGTGGCTGAACGCCTGCGGGAAGTTGCCCAGGTGCCGGCCGGCCACCGGGTCGTACTCCTCGGCCAGCAGCCCCACGTCGTTGGCCAGTCCCACCAGCCGCTCGAACAGCTCCCGCGCCTCCTCGGTGCGGCCGGTCATGTGCAGGGCGTCCGCCAGCCAGAACGAGCAGGCCAGGAACGCCCCCTCGGCACCCGGCAGCCCGTCGACGGGGGCGCCGTCCGTGCTGTAGCGGCGCACCAGGCCGCTGTGTCCGAGTTCGTCGCGGATCGCGTCGACGGTCCCGACGACCCGCGGGTCGTCCGGCGGCAGGAAGCCGACGCGCGGGACGAGCAGCAGGGAGGCGTCCAGGTCGGCCGATCCGTAGTACTGGGTGAACGTGTTGCGCCGCGGGTCGTAGCCCTTCTCGCACACCTCGCGGTGCACCTCGTCGCGCAGCGCCCGCCAGCCCTCCAGGTCGCCTCTGAGCTTCGGGTACTGCTCCAGCGCGCGCACGGCCCGGTCGGCGGCCACCCACACCATCACCTTGGAGTGCACGAACTGGCGCCGGCCGCCGCGCACCTCCCACAGCCCCTCGTCCGGCTGCCGCCAGTTCTCGCTCAGCCAGTTCATCAGCGCGCACTGCAGCGACCACATGTGCGGCTTCGGCGACATCCCCGCGGTACGGGCCAGCGACAGCGAGTCCATGACCTCGCCGTAGACGTCCAGCTGCAGCTGGTCCACGGCGCCGTTGCCGATGCGCACGGGGGTGGAGCCGCCGTAGCCCGACAGCCACGGCAGCTCGTACTCGGGCAGCCGGCGCTCGCCCGCCAGCCCGTACATGATCTGCAGGTCGGCCGGATCGCCCGCGACGGCGCGGAGCAGCCAGTTGCGCCACGCCTCGGCCTCGTCCTCGTATCCGGCTGCCAGGAGCGCGCCCAGGGTGAGGGTGGAGTCGCGCAGCCAGCAGTAGCGGTAGTCCCAGTTGCGGACCCCGCCCACCTCCTCGGGCAGGGAGGTGGTGAGCGCGGCGGCCATCCCGCCGGTGGGGGCGTACGTGAGGGCCTTGAGGGTGATCAGGGAGCGCACCACGGCGTCCCGGTGGGGTCCGTCGTAGCGGCAGCGCGCGGCCCACTCGCGCCAGTCGTCGACGCTGACGCGCAGCGCCTCCCACGGGTCGACGAGCGGCGGGCGGGACTCGTGCGAGGGGTGCCAGGTCAGCACGAAGGCGACCGACTCGCCCTCGGCGACGGTGAACTCGGCGTGCGTGGTGAAGTCCTTGCCCCAGGTGCGCACCTCCGGCTCGCTGCGGAACCAGACCGCGTCGGGTCCGGCGATCGCCACCCGGTGCCCGTCGACCCGGCGCATCCAGGGGATGACCCAGCCGTAGTCGAACCGCAGCCGCAGGACGCTGCGGACGGTCACCCGGCCGCGCAGCCCCTCGACGACGCGCACCACGTCCGGGGCCCGGTCGCGCTGCGGCATCAGGTCGGTGACCCGGATCGCGCCCCCGGCGGTCTCCCACTCGGTGTCCAGGACGAGCGTGTCCGGCCGGTACGCGCGCCGGGTGCAGGAGCCCTTCCCGCCCAGGGGAGCGATGCGCCAGTGGCCGTTGTCCTCGTCGCCGAGGAGCCGGGCGAAGCAGGCCCCGGAGTCGAAGCGGGGCAGGCAGAGCCAGTCGATCGAACCGTCCGTGCCGACCAGGGCCGCGGTCTGCTCGTCGCCGATCAGGGCGTAGTCCTCGATGCGGGGGTGCACGGGGTTCCGGGTTCCCGGCGGACACGTACGGCAATCAGCGGTGCGGCCGGGCGGGTGACGACCCGCCGCGCACCCGCGAGGCCGTCGCCGGCGCGGTGTGCCCGCGGAGCGCGCGAGCCCGCCCGCGCTACACCGGGGCGGGCTCGGTGCGCTCCGGGGCCTGCGCGGCGGCCGCAGCACGCTCGCGGGCCTCACGCCGGGCCAGGGTCAGCCAGCCGAAGGGGACCCCCGCGGAGAACAGCCACCACTGGATGGCGTACGCGAAGTTCAGGGCCGAGTCCTCGCTGCCGGGCGGGCCGAGCAGTTCCGGGGTGTCCCCCTTGGGCTCGGGCGCCGTCTGCACGACGTAGCCGCCGAGCACCGGGGCCCCCAGGCGGCGCGCCTCCTGCTCGCTGTTGATCAGCATGACCTGCCGGTCCGGCAGCCCCTTGAGGTCCTTGATGCCGCTGGCCGCGGTCGTCTCGTCGGGCATCAGCCGGCCGGTGACGGTGATCCGGCCGTGGGGCGGCGCCGGGATCCGGGGGAAGTCGGTCTGGCTGGGGGCGTTCGCGGGGATCCAGCCCCGGTTGACCAGCAGCACCCTGCCGTCCGTCAGCACGAACGGGGTCAGGACGTGGAAGCCGACCTTCTCGTCGGCGTTGACCCGGCGCCTGACGACGATCTCGTGCCCGGTGTCGAAGGCTCCGGTGGCGGTCACCCCCCGGTACCGCTCGCTGCGCGTGACGTCGTGTCCCGGGGTGGTCAGCGTCTCCACGGGCACCGGGTCGGCGGCCAGCGCGTCGGAGACCAGCTGGTTGCGCGCGGCGCGCTCGTCGTGGCGATGCATCTGCCAGAAGCCCAGCCTGATCATCGTGGGGATGAGGAGGAGGGAGACCAGCGTGAGGATCACCCACTGCCGGGACAACAGGAAGCGGTACACCCCATGACCGTACAACTCGGTCGTGGGGTGTACTCGGCCGGGTGCCGGAAGCAACCTCGCGGGCAGGGGCCGCGGAGGGGGTTCCGCGCAGGGGTTCCGCGAAGGCTCACGCCTTGTCGACGATGCCCACCCCGCCCTCCGCGCGGGCGCAGTGCGCGCCGCAGTACCAGTGCCCCTCCACCTCGACGCCCTGGCCGATGATCTGGACCCGGCAGTGCTCGCAGATGGGGGCCATGCGGTGGATCGCACAGGAGAAGCAGTCGAAGACGTGGACCGCGCCCTGCGCGTGCACCTCGAAGGTCATTCCGTAGTCGTTGCCGCAAACTTCGCATCTCGCCATGCGCCACAGGGTGAGCCGTCGGCCCCGCGCGGGCGAGCGGGCGGCGGGCGAGTCGCGTGGCAATCACCCGTACGCACGGGTCACCCGTCGGCGGGCTCCACGTCCCGCAGGAGCTGTCCGAAGGCCGCCTCGTCGACGACGGGCGTCCCGAACTGCCGCGCCTTCACCACCTTCGACGTGCCCGAGTCGGGGTCGTTGGTGACCAGCAGGCTGGTCAGCCGGGACAGGCTCGTCGCCACATGCAGCCCGGCCTCGGCGGCGCGGTCCTCCAGCAGTTCGCGCTCGACCGACGTGTCCCCCGAGAAGGCGACCCGCATGCCCTGTTTGAGCCGCTTGCCGTCCTCGTACCGCCCGGGGTTGGGGTGCGGGCACGCGGGCCTTCTGCGGGACGGCCGCCAGGTGCCCGGACGGTACGCGCCGTAGCCGCCCGGACCGCTCGCCTGCCGGCCGATCCTGGGCGTGGGCCGGTCGGTCCACTCGGTCAGCGGGCGGCACTCGAGCAGCGGCAGGCGGACGCCGCCTGCCGCTGCGGCCCGCAGGCTCGGCCGGAACGCCTCCGCGAGCACGCGCGCGTCGTCCAGCGCGTGGTGCGCCCGTTGCTGGACGACCCCGAAATGGGCCGCCAGCGACTCCAGCTTGTGGTTGGGCAGCGGCAGGCCCAGTTCCTTGGACAGCGCGATCGTGCACAGCCGCTGTCGCACCGGGGCCTCGCGCTGTGCGCGCGCGTACTCCCGCGCGATCATCTGCCAGTCGAAGACCGCGTTGTGCGCGACGAGGACCCGCCCGTCGAGCCGCGCGGCGAACTCCTCGGCCACGTCCCGGAACAGGGGCGCGCCTTCGAGGACGTCGCTCGTCAGACCGTGTATCCATACCGGGCCCGGGTCCCGCTCGGGGTTGACCAGCGTGTACCAGTGGTCCTCGACCTCGCCGCGGGCGTCCAGCCGGTAGACGGCGGCGGAGATGATCCGGTCGTCCCGGGCCAGGCCGGTGGTCTCCACGTCAACGACCGCGTATCCCTGGGGATACGCGGTCGGCCACTCCGTGGGGGACGACGCTGTCGTCGTGTGGTCCTCGAGCATGGTCACTGAGGATACGGGCCCCCGCTGACAGCTCGCCGCACCTGCCCCGGAGGGACGGCGGGAGAAGCCTTCCGGGACGTACGGGAGTTCGCTGTGTGCACGCACGCGCGTGCCTGTCCGGCGGCTGACGGCGCACCAACCGCGCGGTTCCGGAAACCGGTTGGGCCGCCCCGCTTGGACCACCGCTTGTTTCGGCCGCACTTGAGGCTTTTTGTCCCATTCGTTCTGATGGTGGCGGGCATCGGTGCGGCGCCCGCGCCCCACGGGGTGTCATCCTCCCTCCTGTGACGGAACCCACCCACGCCGAGGCCCACGAGGGCGCGCTCGGATCCCGGCTGAACTGGCTGCGCGCCGCCGTGCTCGGCGCCAACGACGGCATCGTCTCCACGGCGGGCCTCGTCGTCGGCGTGGCCGGCGCCACGGACGACCGCTCCGTGCTGCTGACCGCCGGCCTCGCAGGTCTGCTCGCCGGCTCCATGTCCATGGCGGCGGGGGAGTACGTCTCCGTGTCGACCCAGAGGGACTCCGAGAAGGCCGCCCTCGCGCTGGAGCGCCGAGAGCTGAGCGAGGAGCCGGAGGCCGAACTCGACGAACTGACCGAGCTGCTGGAGGATCGGGGGCTGTCGGAGGAGGTGGCGCGGGAGGCCGCCGTCCAGCTCACGGAGCGGGACGCGCTGAAGGCCCACGCGCGCGTGGAGCTCGGCATCGATCCGGACGAGCTCACCAACCCCTGGCACGCGGCCTGGGCGAGCTTCCTCGCCTTCACCGTCGGCGCCCTGCTGCCTCTCCTCGCCATCGTGCTGCCCCCGGTGTCCTGGCGGCTCCCGGTCACGGTCGCGTCGGTCCTGGTGGCGCTGGCCGGCACGGGGTGGAGCAGCGCCCGTCTGGGCTCGGCCGCGCCGGGCCGGGCGGTGCTGCGCAACGTGGCGGGCGGGGCGCTGGCGATGGGGGTCACGTATGCCGTCGGGGCGCTGCTGGGGGCGGCCGGGGTGTGAAGAGGGCGTGAAGCACCGGGGCCGTTCGCCCGGCCGGTTGGCGGGGATCGCCAACAAGCAAGCGCATACCCCTGGAAATACTTGTCGGTAACAACGTCTAGCCGCAGCCCACCAGCGGTTCTACGTTTCCCCCATGCCGAATTTGCCCGATGTCGTGCTGTGGTCGATACCCGCCTTCGTGCTGCTCACCGTGGTCGAGGTGATCAGCGTCCGGCTTCACCCCGCCGACGAGGGCGCCGCCGCCGGATACGAGACGAAGGACGCCGTGACGAGCGTCGGCATGGGGCTCGGGAGCCTCGTCTTCGACTTCGTCTGGAAGATCCCGATCGTCGCGGTCTACACGGCGGTCTACGAACTCACGCCGCTGCGGGTGCCCGTCCTGTGGGCGACGCTCCCGCTGATGCTGCTGGCGCAGGACTTCTTCTACTACTGGTCCCACCGCGGCCACCACGTCGTCCGCGTCCTGTGGGCCTGCCACGTCGTCCACCACTCCAGCGAGAAGTTCAACCTCACCACCGCCCTGCGCCAGCCCTGGACATCGCTGACCGTCTGGCCGTTCTACGTCCCGCTCGTCGCGGTGGGCGTCCACCCGGCCGCGCTCGCGTTCTGCTCGTCGGCCAACCTCGTCTACCAGTTCTGGATCCACACCGAGCGGATCGACCGGATGCCACGGTGGTTCGAGTTCGTGTTCAACACGCCCTCCCACCATCGCGTCCACCATGCCTCCCAGGGCGGCTATCTGGACCGCAACTTCGGCGGCATCCTCATCGTCTGGGACCGGCTCTTCGGCTCGTTCGTCCCGGAGGTCGACCGGCCCGTCTACGGGTTGACGAAGAACATCAACACGTTCAACCCGATCAAGGTGGCCACTCATGAATACGTCGCGATCGTCAAGGACGTGAGGGCGGCGTCCGGCTGGCGCGAGCGGGCGGGACGCGTCTTCCGCGGGCCGGGGTGGCAGCCCGCGTCCGCGGTGCCCGGCCCCGCCTCCAACGCGGCCCCGGCCGCTGAGACCACGGCCGCCGAGACCAAGGCTGAGGAGACCACGGCCGCGTGACCCGCTCCCGCGTCCTCCTCGCCCTGTGCGCGCTCGCCGCCGCCGTCGACCTGCTCAGCCTCGCGGTCGGCTTCGGCCCCGGGCATGCCCTCGCCAAGCCGCTGCTCATGCCCCTGCTCGCCGCCTGGGCCGCCCCGCACGGGGCGCCCAGGCTCCTTCTGGCCGCCCTCGCGTGCGGCTGGGCCGGCGACACCCTGCTGCTCTTCGACGCCGACCCCGCCTTCCTCGGCGGCATGGCGTGCTTCGCCGCCGGCCACGTCTGCTACCTCGTGCTGTTCGCCCGCGTCGGCCGTCCCCACGCGCGGGCCGCCGTGCTCGCCCCCTGCTACGCCGTCGTCCTGGTCGCCACCGTCGTCCTGCTGTGGCCCGGTCTTCCCCAGGAGCTGCGTCCGCCCGTCGCCATGTACAGCGCCCTGCTCACGGCCATGGCCTGCACCGCCGCCGTCGGACTCGGCCCCGTCGCCGGCGCCGGCGGCCTGCTGTTCCTGCTCTCCGACACTCTCATCGCCGGCGGCGTGGCCCACTGGCCGCAGCCCCCGCGCCCCGACCTGTGGATCATGCTCACGTACCTCGCCGCACAGTTCCTGCTGGTCCGCGGCGTCCTCGACGCCGTCGACGGGCGGCCGTCAACTCCTGACGGGCAGCGGCAGGGCTGTCAGCAGCCCTGAGACCGCCACCGCCGCACCCAGCGCGACGATCTCCACGCGCGCGGGAGTGCAGGCGGTCAGCGGGTCGGGAGACCGCCGCAGCCGCGTCCGCGCCCACAGGGCGAGCAGGGCGGCCGCGCCGACCACCAGCATCTTGGCGAGCAGCACGCGCCCGTAAGCCGTCGTGGTCAGCAGGCCGAGCACCGCGCCCGACGGCATCCGGCGCAGTGAGCTGAACAGCCCGGTCGCGGCGACCGCCGCGACCAGCACGGCCGCCACGCGCGCGTACAGGCCGAGCAGCGCTGCGCCCGCCTCGGCCCCGTCCCACCGGCGCAACGTGCGCAACACGGCCAGCAGACCGCCCGCCCACAACGCCGAGCACATCAGATGCACGGCGGTCGAAGCTGATCCGACCAGGGGCGCGTGCTCGGTCGGCGGGTGGGCGCGCAGCGCCTCTGCCAGGACCACCGCCGCCAGCGGCCACGCCTGACGGCTCGGCCGGCGGGAGAGCGCGCAGAGCCCGGCCACCGCGAACGCGATCGCCTCCACGAGCGCGAGGACGCCGGTCCGTGAGCCGTGGCCGTGCGGCGCCAGCTCCCCGGTGGCCGCCGCGGCCGCGAACCCCACGACGGCCGCATACGGCGCCCAGCCGCCGGGCCGGGCGAGCGGGGCGTTCGGCACCCGTCGGGCGAGGCCGGTCACGAGCAGCTCGCCGGCCTGCACGCACAGGGCCGCGAACAGCGCCGCCCGCAGCAGTGCGACCGCACCGGAGTCCGACGCGGTGCTCTGCCCGGTGCCGTGGGCGGCGACGGGCGGCCCGAGGAGCGGGACCAGTGCCCAGAGCCCGGCCAGGACGAGCAGGGCCACCGCCCGGCCGGGGCCGGGGCCGGTGCGGGGCGCGGAGTCGGTTGCTCGGGTCGGGCGTATGAGGGCCATGCCAGGATCTTCACCATGCACCGCGAAGCGGGGCAACTCGTATCCAAGCGGGTCGAGGTGGGACGCCCGGCCGGTTCGTGGCGGACTGTCCGGCCTCCGGGCCGAACCCCGGCGGGCTCAGAGCCACTGCGCCGGATCCGCGCCCCAGAGTCCGGGCGGGCACGCCCAGTCGTGTGGCCCGCCGTCGAACGACACCGGCGGCAGGGCGTACCGCAGCCGCCCGATCGGACTCTCGGCCTCCCCCAGCCAGGACTCCGGGCCGACCCGGCCGCCCCCGTCCCGCTCGCCGTACCCCTCTCCGCTCCCCTCGTCGTGTCCGCTCTCCTCGCCCTGTCCGCGGGCGTCCCCGGCGACCGGCGGTTCCCCCTTGACCGTCCCTTTTCCCTCCACTTCGCCCATCCGGGCGCCCTCGGTCAGCCAGGCCGCCGTCCGCGCCAGCGCCAGCCGGACGAACCGGCTGCCGCCTTCGTGCGACTGCTCGGTCAGCGCGCGCAGGACGGCGGCGGCCAGCAGATAGCCCGTGCCGTGGTCCAGGGCCTGCGCCGGCAGTGCGCCGGGCCGCTCGGCCGAGCCCTCCGTCGCGGCGATGCCGGTGGCCGCCTGCACCAGGCTGTCGAACCCGCGACGCGCGGCCCACGGCCCGTACGCGCCCCAGGCCGAGACCTGCGCCACCACGAGTCCGGGCCGGCGCTCGGCCAGTGCCTCGGGGGAGAGCCCGAACCGGTCCAGCGCGCCCGGCCGGTAGCCGGTGACCACCACGTCCGCCGCCGCGAGCAACTCCTCGAAGGCGCGCCGGTCGGCCGCCAGGTCCAGCAGCGCCGAACGCTTGCCGAAACCCGTGTCCGCGTGCTGGTCGACGAGTTCGGGCAGGTGGGGAGCGTCGATGCGCAGGACGTCCGCGCCCAGCAGGGCCAGGGTGCGGGTGGCGACCGGTCCGGCGAGGACGCGGGTCAGGTCCAGGACGCGCAGCCCCGCGGCGGGCAGCAGGGGAGCGCCGTCGAGCGGCGCGAAGGCACGCGCGCGTGCCCCGTCGAGACGGCCGCGCTCGACCAGGGGGCGGGCGGCGATCGCGACGGCCTGGGCGTGCGCCGCCCACTCACCGAGCGTGCGCAGGGCGACCGCGAGCCCGCCGGCCGCGTACACCGCCTCCTCCACGTCCAGGGCGGCGCGCCCGGTGAGCGACCTCTCCACGGCGGCCGGACCGGAGTCCGCGGGCAGGCGCAGCGCACGGAGCAACCGCTCGCGGTGGTGGGGGTAGTTGGCGTGGGTCCGCACCCAGCCGTCGGACGTCCGCCAGAACCGCGAGAGCGGGGCGAACAGGACGGGCGCCCGTCCGTCGACGAGCAGCCGCCGCTCGCTGACGAACGCGGTGGCCACCGCGCCGTCGTCCACCCGCACCGCGGGCGTCCGGGCGCGACCGGTCCGGCACGCCCCCAGCTCGGCGGCGGCCAGGGCGCATGCGCCGACACAGGCCCGCGCCAGATCCCGCACGGGGAGGCGCGCGGACAGGACGTCCTCACGGACGACGGCCGTCACGCCTGCGAGGAGGGCCGGATCGCCGCCGAGCGCCGACCAGGCGAACTTGATGTCAGTCATGACTGCATGATGCTGTATTGATTCAATCAACATATGTAGGGACGGAGGCGGCGGGAGGCGGACGCCCCAGGAGATGCCACCGCACGCGTCAAGGGCCGGGCGGTAGTCCGCCCGGCCCTCGAATCGCTGACCGTTCGCCGGTCGTCCGCCCGCTCCGGGCGGCTACTTCACGGCGCGCAGCGCGTTCACGACGCCGAAGCCGAAGAAGCCGTTGAGTCGCTTGCCGCCCACGCACGTGGCGTCCACGACGCCGTTGCCGTCGCCGTCGTACGGCTCGGTCGGGCAGCTCGTCGCGTCGGCCTGCAGCTTGAGCAGCGCCTGCAACTGGGCCGGGCTCGCGTGCGGGTGCGTCGACTTCAGCAGCGCGGCGACGCCGGCCACGTGCGGGGACGCCATCGAGGTGCCCTGCAGGAAGCCGTACGCGTTGTTCGGCAGCGTCGACAGGATGCGGCCGTTGGCCGACGGCGTGTCCGGGATCTGGTACTTGTCGCCGCCCGGCGCCGCGACGTCGACGACGCCCAGGCCGTAGCTGGAGTAGTACGACTTGGTGCCCTTGACGCCCGTCGCGCTCACCGTGACGACGCCCGGCAGCTGGGTCGGGACGTCGAAGCACTCGTGCGGGTCGACCGTACGCGTCACCGGCGTGGAGTCGTCGGGGCTGGACGCGTCCTCGAGGGCGTCGGAGTCGAGGTCGTGGTTGGAGTTGCCCGCGGAGGCCACACTGAGCGTGCCCTTCTTCTGGGCGTACAGCTGGGCCCTGTTGACCGCGTCCACGATGGCCCGCTGGTCGGGGTCGTCCATGCAGTTGTACAGCCACGGGTCGACGTAGTAGCTGTTGTTCGTGATCTCGACGCCGTGGTCGGCGGCGAACACGAACGCGCAGACGACGTTCTCCGGGTAGAACAGGCCGTCCTTGGGGTCGCTCACCTTGATGCCGGCGACCTTCACCCCGGGCGCGACGCCCGCCACGCCGATGCCGTTGCGGGCCGCGGCGATCTCACCGGCCACATGGGTGCCGTGGTAGTCCTCGGCCGGGTTGTACGGGCGCCACGCGCCGGGGGTGGTGTCGGCGACGCCGCCGACGCAGTTCGCCGACTGGGACGCCGAGAAGTTCGGCGCGAGGTCCGGGTGGGTGTCGTCGACGCCGGTGTCGATGACGGCGACCGTCACCTTCTTGCTGCCGGGGTCGATCGCGGCGGCCTTGTCGGCCCCGATCGCCCGCAGGTCCCACTGGTCGGCCTCGAGCGGCTCGCTCTGGCCCGCCGCGTCGGAGGCCTTCTCGATCTTCGCGGCCTCCGCCCGGGAGAGGACCTGGGCCGCCCCCTCGTCGGTGGTCCCGGCGGCGCTCAGCGGCGCCGTACGGGTCGCGCCGGCCGACTGCACGCCGCGCACCGCGCGTATCTTCGGACCGAAGTCGGGGGCCGCCGAGTGGACGACGAGCACGCCGATCCTGTCGTAGGCCGCGACGACGGTGCCGCCGGCCTCCGCTATCGCCTTCTTCACCTTCCGGATCGTGCCGTGGTCGGCCTTCGTGTTGACGACGTACGCCAGCGTTCCGGCGTCGGTCGCCCGGGTGACGGACGTCGTGCCAGGGGCCGCGGAAGCCCCCGTCGGCAGGAAGCCGAGGGAGGCGGTCAGCGACAGTACGACGGGCACCGCGAGAGCGAGGCGGCGTCTGGAAGGCAGATGAGCCATGGGGTCTCCACATCATCCGGAAACGGGACCTGGCCCGGGCACAGGTGGCTGCCTGGGCAGGTACATGACGGGTGGTGCTGGCCCGAAGCTATCTCCCTGACTCACCGGCCAGCAATGATTTCCCGGCGGCGATTTTGCCGACCCATGACCCTGAACGGCCCGAGCTCCCCGGCCACGACCGGCCGCAGACCACTTCGACAAACCCGCCCGACGCGTTGAACCCGTCCTCGTGCGGCCCCGTGACCTTGGGCAGGGAGCGAGAGGACACTCGCCTCCGTCGCCGTCCCACCCGCACCCGCAACGAGGAGACTCCGTGGCCACCGAGACACCGCCCCCCTCGAAATCCCCAGCCCAGCTCCCCTCCACCGAGGAGTTCGTCGCGGTGCAGGAGAGCGCGGAGTTCGGTGAACTGCGCGGCGCCTACCGGGGCTTCGCCTTCCCGCTGGCCTTCGCCTTCATCGCCTGGTACCTGCTGTACGTCCTGCTCTCCAACTACGCGGGCGACTTCATGGGCACCAAGCTCGTCGGCAACCTCAACGTGGCCCTCGCCCTGGGTCTCGCCCAGTTCCTCACCACCTTCCTCATCGCCTGGTGGTACGCGCGGACCGCGGCCGCCAAGTTCGACCCCAGGGCCGAGGCCATCAAGTCCCGGATGGAGGCGGGCGAATGAGCCCCGCACAGCACACCGCCCTGCTCGCCGCCGGCGAGGCGAGCGAGCACCGCACACTGATCATCATCCTGTTCTCGGTGTTCGTGGCCGCGACCCTCGTCATCACCGTCTGGGCCGGTCGGCAGACCAAGGACGCCGCCGACTTCTACGCCGGCGGCCGCCAGTTCACCGGCTTCCAGAACGGTCTCGCCGTCTCCGGCGACTACATGTCCGCCGCGTCGTTCCTGGGCATCGCGGGCGCCATCGCCCTCTTCGGCTACGACGGCTTCCTGTACTCCATCGGCTTCCTGGTGGCCTGGCTGGTCGCCCTGCTCCTGGTCGCCGAGCCGCTGCGCAACTCCGGCCGTTACACCATGGGCGACGTCCTGGCCTACCGCATGCGCCAGCGACCGGTCCGCACGGCCGCCGGCACCTCGACCATCGTCGTGTCGATCTTCTACCTGCTCGCCCAGATGGCGGGCGCGGGCGTCCTGGTCTCGCTCCTCCTCGGCATCACCAGCGACGGCGGCAAGATCGGCATCGTGGCCCTGGTCGGCGTACTGATGATCGTCTACGTGACCATCGGCGGCATGAAGGGCACCACCTGGGTCCAGATGGTCAAGGCGGTCCTGCTCATCGTCGGCGCCCTGCTGCTCACCTTCCTGGTCCTGCTGAAGTTCGACTTCAACGTCTCCGACCTGCTGGGCTCGGCCGCCGACAACAGCGGCAAGGGCGCGGCGTTCCTGGAGCCCGGCCTGAAGTACGGCGCCACCGGCACCACCAAGCTGGACTTCATCTCGCTCGGCATCGCCCTCGTCCTGGGCACCGCCGGCCTGCCGCACATCCTGATCCGCTTCTACACCGTTCCCACCGCCAAGGCCGCCCGCAAGTCGGTCCTGTGGGCCATCGGTCTGATCGGCTCCTTCTACCTGATGACCCTCGCCCTCGGCTTCGGCGCCGCCGCGCTGATCAAGCCGGACGAGATCACCGCGTCCAACAAGGCGGGCAACACGGCGGCGCCCCTGCTCGCCCTCCATCTGGGCGGCGTCGACTCCAACTGGGGCGCCATCCTGCTCGCCACCATCTCGGCGGTCGCCTTCGCCACCATCCTCGCGGTCGTCGCCGGCCTCACCCTGGCCTCTTCCTCGTCCTTCGCCCACGACATCTACGCCAACGTCATCAAGAAGGGCACCGCCACCGAGAAGGAGGAGATGAGCGCGGCCCGGTACGCGACCGTAGGCATCGGCGCCGTCTCCATCCTCCTGGGCGCCCTCGCCCGCGACCTGAACGTCGCCGGCCTGGTCGCCCTGGCCTTCGCGGTCGCCGCCTCCGCCAACCTCCCGACGATCCTCTACAGCCTCTTCTGGAAGCGGTTCACCACGTCCGGAGCCCTGTGGTCGATCTACGGCGGCCTGGTCACGGCGGTCGGCCTGGTGCTGTTCTCGCCGGTCGTCTCGGGCAAGCCCTCCTCGATGTTCCCGGAAGTCGACTTCCACTGGTTCCCGCTGGAGAACCCCGGCATCATCTCGATCCCGGTCGGCTTCCTGCTGGGCGTCGTCGGCACCCTGCTGTCGAAGGAGGAGCCCGACAAGGCCAAGTACGCCGAACTGGAGGTCCGCTCCCTGACCGGCACCGGAGCCCACTGAACCACCGCTGACCGAGCCCCTTCACGCGGCCGCGTCGTAGATCCCTACGACGCGGCCCCGCTCTGACGCCCAGGATCCTGTGAGACCGGCCCCTGTCGATGTCAGCGGCGTCACGTAGGCTCACAAGTGACGGCAGGGAACACGCGACCGCTACGAGGGAGGGGGCCCACGTGCTCATCGACACCTACGGCCGAGTGGCCACCGACCTGAGGGTCTCGCTCACCGACCGGTGCAACCTGCGCTGTACCTACTGCATGCCCGAGGAAGGCCTGCAGTGGCTGGCGAAGCCCGACCTCCTCACGGACGACGAGATCGTCCGCCTGATCGGCATCGCGGTCACCGCCCTCGGCATCGAGGAGGTCCGCTTCACGGGCGGCGAGCCCCTGTTGCGCCCGGGCCTGGTCGGCATCGTCGAGCGGGTCGCGGCCCTCGACCCCCGCCCCGTCACGTCGTTGACGACGAACGGCATCGGTCTGCGCCGCACCGCCACGGCCCTGAAGGCGGCGGGCCTGGACCGGGTCAACGTCTCCCTCGACACCCTGCGCCCCGACGTCTTCAAGACCCTCACCCGCCGGGACCGCCACAAGGACGTCCTCGAAGGCCTCGAAGCCGCCCGCGAGGCGGGCCTGACGCCGGTGAAGGTGAACACGGTCCTGATGCCGGGCCTGAACGAGGACGAAGCCCCGGACCTGCTGTCCTGGGCCGTCGACCACGACTACGAGCTGCGCTTCATCGAGCAGATGCCGCTGGACGCGCAGCACGGCTGGAAGCGCGAGGGCATGGTCACGGCCGGGGACATCCTGGCCTCCCTGCGCACCCGCTTCGACCTCACCCCCGAGGCCCAGGACGAGCGCGGCTCCGCCCCGGCCGAACGCTGGCTGGTGAACGGCGGGCCCCACCGCGTCGGTGTCATCGCCTCGGTCACCCGCCCGTTCTGCGCCGCCTGCGACCGCACCCGCCTCACGGCCGACGGCCAGGTCCGCACCTGCCTCTTCGCCCGCGAGGAGACCGACCTGAGGGCCGCCCTGCGCTCCGACGCCCCCGACGAGGAGATAGCCCGCATCTGGCGGCTGGCGATGTGGGGCAAGAAGGCCGGCTCGGGCCTGGACGACCCGAGCTTCCTGCAGCCGGACCGCCCGATGTCGGCGATCGGAGGCTAGGACCCGCCGGGCGCACCCAGGCGGCCCGCCCTCTGCGCGGCGCGCTCCACGCCGCCCCGGCCGGCGAGCCGCGCGGTCTCCGGCTACCCGGTCCGCGCGGACTCCCACTCGGTCAGCGGGACGACGTCCTTGAGGAAGCCGCGAACGCCGAGGAACTGCGACAGATGCTCACGGTGCTCGTCGCAGGCGAGCCATGTCTTGCGCCGCTCGGGCGTGTGGAGTTTCGGGTTGTTCCACGCCAGCACCCACACCGCGTCCGCACGGCAGCCCTTGGCAGAACAGACAGGGGTCTCGTCACTCACTGCTTCGTCTCACCCACACGCACACAAAGGCGACGCCGAGCAGCCACGGGGGGAGCTGCCCGGCGTCGGTCCGTCGCTCCGACGGGGGATGCGGAGCGCGTACGAAGTATGTCACGGCCGACCGTCCGCCCGGCACTGGAACAACATGATTGATCTGAGCTTTTCCTGAGGTTCGCGCACAGTCCGTTCACCGCTCGCCCACAGCCCGCTCACCGTCGTCGCTCGGCCGAACCGGGTGCGGATTCCTCCCGGACGGCCCCCGGCGCGCCCTCCTCCTGCGGGTGGGATTCCGCTTGCGGGGCGGACCCCGAGGGCTCGTCGTCGTCGCGAGACCGGGTGACCATCGGCCGGACCGGCGAGGTGAGGAAGGTGGAAGGGAGCGAGGGCACGTTCTCCCGCCCCGCGTTGGCGATCACCACCGCGATATACGGGAGCACCAGCCCCAGGACCAACGCCACGACGGCCACATACCGTTCCACGTTCCACAGGGTCGCCGCGAGCACTACCGCCACCGTGCGGACCGACATCGAGATGACGTACCGGCGCTGCCGGCCCCGCACATCGTCCTGGAGACCCTGCCGCGCCCCGGTGATCCGGAACACCTCGACGCCCCCACGGCCACCTTGCTTCCGCATCACATTCCACCGTCCGCCCGCCTCGGCCTCTCACCGACTTCCACGGTACGCCGCGCCCCGGCCCCCAACGAGGCCGGGGCGGCCCTCCCCGGGGCGGACGCCCTGCGCCGTCCCGCGTACGGCCGCACCCGCCGCGCGCCGTACGGCGAGCGGACCGAGACTGAGGGCAATGCTGACGCAGGGCCGTACGAGGAGGCGTGGGGATGGGCTGGCTGTGGGCGATCATCGTGGGTTTCGTGCTGGGCCTGATCGCCAAGGCGATCCTCCCGGGCAAGCAGCACAGTCCGCTCTGGCTGACCACCATCTTCGGCATGCTGGGCGCGGTCGTGGGCAACGCCCTCGCCGGTGTGCTGGGGGTCGAGTCCACACCCGGCATCGACTGGAGCCGCCATGTGCTCCAGCTGATCGCGGCGGTCATCATCGTCGCCCTGGGCGACATGCTGTACATGGCGACGCTGGGCAAGAGGAAGCAGCAGCGCGCCGCCTGAAGCACGCCGCCCGAGGCGGCCGGACCCTGGGCGCGCGGGCCCGCTCCGGAGCGAGCCGAAGGGGCGGCCTCCCGCGGGAAGCCGCCCCTCGTGCCGTACATGACGAGCCGGTCAGCCGGTGACCTCCACGGCGGCCAGGTTCTTCTTCCCGCGCCGCAGCACCAGCCACCGCCCGTGCAGCAGGTCCTCCCGCGCGGGGACCGCGTCCTCGGCCGTGACCTTGACGTTGTTCACGTAGGCCCCGCCCTCCTTCACCGTCCGCCGGGCAGCCGACTTGCTGGCCACGAGCCCGACCTCGGCGAACAGGTCCACGACCAAGCCCGGCTCGGCGACCCGGGCGTGCGGCACCTCGGAGAGCGCCGCGGCCAGGGTCCGCTCGTCGAGCGCGCCCAGTTCGCCCTGGCCGAACAGCGCCCTGGAGGCGGCGATCACCGCGGCGGTCTGGTCGGCGCCGTGCACCAGCGTCGTCAGCTCCTCGGCCAGCGCACGCTGGGCGGCACGGGCCTGCGGACGCTCCTCGGTCTGCCGCTCCAGCTCCTCGAGCTCCTCGCGGGACCGGAAGGACAGGATCCGCAGGTACGTCGAGATGTCCCGGTCGTCCACGTTCAGCCAGAACTGGTAGAACGCGTACGGTGTCGTCAGCTCCGGGTCGAGCCAGACGGCGCCGCCCTCGGTCTTGCCGAACTTGGTGCCGTCCGCCTTGACCATCAGCGGCGTCGCCAGACAGTGCGCCTCGGCCTCGGGCTCCAGCCGGTGGATCAGGTCCAGGCCCGCAGTGAGGTTGCCCCACTGGTCGCTGCCGCCCTGCTGGAGCGTGCAGCCGTACCGGCGGTACAGCTCCAGGAAATCCATGCCCTGCAGCAGCTGGTAGCTGAACTCCGTGTAGCTGATGCCCTCCTGGGACTCCAGCCGCCGGGCGACCGAGTCCTTGGTGAGCATCTTGTTGACGCGGAAGTGCTTGCCGATGTCCCGCAGGAACTCGATGGCCGACATGCCGGCCGTCCAGTCCAGGTTGTTGACCATCACCGCGGCGTTCTCGCCCTCGAAGGACAGGAACGGCTCGATCTGCGCACGCAGCCGCGTCACCCAGTCCGCAACCGTCTCCGGGTCGTTCAGCGTGCGTTCCGCCGTGGGACGGGGGTCGCCGATCTGACCGGTCGCCCCGCCCACCAGGGCCAGCGGCCGCAGACCCGCCTGCTGGAGCCGGCGCATGGTGAGGACCTGCACCAGGTGGCCGACGTGCAGACTGGCCGCGGTGGGGTCGAAACCGCAATAGAACGTGACGGGACCGTCCGCGAGCGCCTTGCGCAAAGCGTCCTCGTCAGTGGACAGGGCCCACAGGCCGCGCCACTTCAGCTCGTCGACGATGTCCGTCACGGTTCTCGTATCTCCTCGATGATCTTCTTGAAGCTCTGCGGGCGGTCCGCCCGGTCGTCCGCACGACTGCCGGCTACGAGGTTATACGCCCTGGCTGACAGAGCTCATATTGAAGTCCGGCACCCGCAGCGCGGGCATGGCAGCCCTAGTGAACCAGTCGCTCCACTCCCGGGGCAGCGTCTTTTCCGTGCGCCCCGCCTCCGAGGCACGGCCCAGCAGGCCGACCGGCGACTCGTTGAAACGGAAGTTGTTCACCTCGCCGACCACCTCGCCGTCCTCGACGAGATACACACCGTCCCGGGTCAGGCCGGTCAGCAGCAGGGTCGCCGGGTCGACCTCGCGGATGTACCACAGGCAGGTCAGCAGCAGCCCGCGGCGGGTGCTCGCCACCATCTCCTCCAGCGAGCGGTCCTCGCCGCCGTCGAGGATCAGGTTGTCGCCCGCCGGAGCCGTCGGCAGCCCGGTCAGGGCCGCGCTGTGCCGGGTGGTCGTCAGATGCTTCAGCTCGCCCGCGCCGATCCACTCGGTGGACCGCAGCGGCAGCCCGTTGTCGAACACCGACTGGTCGCCGCCGGACGAGTGCGCGATGACGAACGGCGCCGACTCCAGACCGGGCTCGTCGGGGTCGCTGCGCAACGTCAGCGGCAGATCGGTCAGCTTCTCCCCGAGCCGGGTGCCGCCGCCGGGCTTGGAGAACACCGTACGGCCCTCGGTCGCGTCCCGGCCCGACGCCGACCACAGCTGGTAGATCAGCAGGTCGGCCACCGCGGTCGGCGGCAGCAGCGTCTCGTACCGCCCGGCGGGCAGTTCGACCCGCCGCTGCGCCCAGCCCAGCCGTACGGCCAGCTCGGCGTCGAGCGCCGCCGGGTCGACGTCCTTGAAGTCGCGGGTGGAGCACCCCGCCCACGCCGAGCGCGTCCGGTCCGGCGACTTGCCGTTCAGCTCCAGCGTCCCGTTCGGCTGATCGTGCCGCAGCCGCAGCCCGGTCGAGGTGCCCAGGTACGTCGAGACGAGCTCATGGTTGGCGAACCCGTACAGCTCGCGACCGCCGGCCCGCGCGCGGGCGAACGCCTCACCCAGCGCCGGGGCGAAGTCGGCGAACACCGCCGACGAGGTCTCCGCGGGCGCGTCGGTGAACTCGGGGGACTGCGCCACGCCCGTGACCAGCGGCTGCGCGTCCTCGGCGGGGCCCGCACCGCGCGCGGCGGCCTCGGCGGCCCGCACCAGCGGCTCCAGCTCGTCCGCGGTCACCGCCGCCCGGGAGACCACGCCCGAGGCGGTGCCCTCCTTGCCGTCGACCGTGGCGATCACGGTGAGCGTGCGCCCGCGCGTGACGCCGTTGGTCGTCAGCGCGTTGCCCGCCCAGCGCAGGTTCGCCGTGGACCGCTCGTCGGCGATGACGACACAGCCGTCCGCCCGCGACAGCTCGAGGGCGCGCTCGACGACCTCGTGCGGCGTGTTGCTTCGGGCGCTCATCGGCCGGCCTCCTGCGTGGTGTTCAGAATGTTGACGCCCTTGAACAGGGCCGACGGGCAGCCGTGGGACACCGCCGCGACCTGACCGGGCTGAGCCTTGCCGCAGTTGAACGCGCCGCCGAGGACGTAGGTCTGCGGACCGCCCACCGCCGCCATCGAGCCCCAGAAGTCCGTCGTCGTCGCCTGGTAGGCCACGTCACGCAGCTGCCCCGTGATCCGCCCGTTCTCGATCCGGAAGAACCGCTGGCCGGTGAACTGGAAGTTGTAGCGCTGCATGTCGATGGACCAGGAGCGGTCGCCGACGACGTAGATGCCGCGGTCGACGCTGCCGATGAGGTCCTCGGTCGACATCCCGGCGGGATCCGGCCGCAGCGACACGTTGGCCATGCGCTGCACCGGCACATGGCCGGGGGAGTCGGCGAACGCGCAGCCGTTGGACCGCTCGAACCCGGTGAGCTTCGCGATCCGCCGGTCCAGCTGGTAGCCGACGAGCGTGCCGTCCTTCACCAGGTCCCAGGACTGGCCCTCGACGCCCTCGTCGTCGTAGCCGACGGTCGCCAGGCCGTGCTCGGCGGTGCGGTCGCCCGTGACGTTCATCAGGTCCGAGCCGTAGCGCAGCTTGCCGAGCTGGTCGAAGGTGGCGAAGGAGGTGCCGGCGTAGGCGGCCTCGTAGCCGAGGGCGCGGTCCAGCTCGGTGGCGTGGCCGATGGACTCATGGATGGTCAGCCACAGGTTGGACGGGTCCACGACCAGGTCGTACAGCCCCGGATCCACGCTCGGCGCCCGCATCTTCTCGGCGAGCAGCTCCGGGATCCGGGCCAGTTCGTCGTCCCAGTCCCAGCCGGTCCCGGTGAGGTACTCCCAGCCGCGTCCGACGGGCGGCGCGATCGTGCGCATCGAGTCGAACTCGCCGCTGGACTCGTCGACCGACACGGCGTTCAGCGCCGGGTGCAGCCGCACCCGCTGCTGGGTCGTCACCGTGCCGGCCGTGTCGGCGTAGAACTTGTTTTCGTGGACGGTGAGCAGCGAGGCGTCCACGTGGTTGATCCCGTTCGCCGCCAGCAGCCGCGCGCTCCAGTCCGCGAGGAGCGCCGCCTTCTCCTCGTCCGGCACGGTGAACGGGTCGATCTCATAGGACGAGATCCACGTCCTGTCGGCGTGCACCGGCTCGTCGGCCAGCTCCACGAGTTCGTCGGACCCGGCCGCCCTGATCACCTGCGCCGAGAGCTTGGCCATCGCCACGGCCTGCGAGGCGACGCGGGCCGCCGCATCCATCGTCAGATCCACGCCGGACGCGAAGCCCCACGTGCCGCCGTGCACGACGCGCACCGCGTACCCGAGGTCGGTCGTGTCGGACGACCCGGCGGGCTTGGCGTCCCGCAGCCGCCAGGACGCGCTGCGCACCCGCTCGAACCGGAAGTCCGCGTGCGCCGCCCCGAGCGCACGCGCACGCGCGAGAGCGGCGTCGGCGAGTGCGCGTAGGGGCAGGGCCGTGAAACTTTCATCGATGCTATGAGGCACCTACGTCTCTCCCTGGAGTCGTCGCGTGTGAAGACCCCGATCATGTCGCGCCCGGCGGCCGGTGGACCACACCTTCCGCCGCGCTTCCGCAAACTTTCTGTAGGGACCCCACAGCCAGCCCCGTGCGCCACTGTCGGTGCCCGAATGTCCGCGGGCCGAAGCGGACCGATAGGTTTCGAGGGAAGCCGCCTGCCGTCCGGAGTGCGGGCAGGCGTGTCAGACCCCAATCGAAAGGGTGATCAGTTGAGCCGCTCGGTTCTCGTCACCGGAGGAAACCGGGGCATCGGCCTCGCCATCGCCCGCGCGTTCGCCGACGCCGGCGACAAGGTCGCGATCACGTACCGCTCGGGCGAGCCACCGGCCGCCCTGACGGAACTGGGCTGCCTCGCCGTCCGGTGCGACATCACCGACCCCGAGCAGGTGGAGCAGGCCTACAAGGAGATCGAGGCGCAGCACGGCCCCGTCGAGATCCTGATCGCCAACGCCGGCATCACCAAGGACCAGCTCCTGATGCGTATGAGCGAGGAGGACTTCACCTCGGTCATCGACACCAACCTGACCGGCACCTTCCGTGTGGTCAAGCGCGCCAACCGCGGCATGCTGCGCGCCAAGAAGGGCCGCGTCGTGCTCATCTCCTCGGTGGTCGGGCTGTACGGCTCGCCGGGGCAGGCGAACTACGCCGCCTCCAAGGCCGCCCTGGTCGGCTTCGCGCGCTCCCTCGCCCGTGAGCTGGGATCCCGCAACATCACTTTCAACGTCGTCGCGCCCGGCTTCGTGGACACCGACATGACCAAGGCGCTCACCGAAGAGCAGCGCGCGGGCATCGTCTCGCAGGTCCCGCTCGGCCGGTACGCGCAGCCGGAGGAGATTGCCGCGACGGTGCGGTTCCTCGCCTCGGACGACGCCTCGTACATCACTGGAGCCGTCATCCCCGTTGACGGCGGACTGGGAATGGGTCACTGATCACCATGAGCGGAATTCTCGAGGGCAAGCGCGTCCTGATCACCGGCGTGCTGACGGAGTCCTCCATCGCCTTCCACACCGCCAAGCTGGCCCAGGAGCAGGGCGCCGAGATCATCCTCACCGCGTTCCCGCGGCCCACGCTGACCGAGCGCATCGCCAAGAAGCTCCCCAAGCCCACCAAGGTCATCGAGCTCGACGTGACGAACGACGAGCACCTCGGGCGCCTCGCGGACATCGTCGGCGAGGAGCTCGGCGGCCTGGACGGCGTGGTGCACTCCATCGGCTTCGCGCCGCAGGACGCGCTCGGCGGCAACTTCCTCAACACGCCGTTCGAGTCGGTCGCCACGGCCATGCACGTCTCGGCGTTCTCCCTGAAGTCGCTGACCATGGCCTGCCTGCCGCTGATGCAGAACGGCGGCTCGGTCGTCGGCCTCACCTTCGACGCCTCGTTCGCCTGGCCGCAGTACGACTGGATGGGCCCCGCCAAGGCCGCCCTGGAGGCCACCAGCCGCTACATGGCGCGTGACCTCGGCAAGCAGAACATCCGCTGCAACCTCGTCTCGGCGGGCCCGCTGGGCTCCATGGCCGCCAAGTCCATCCCGGGCTTCGGTGAGCTGGCCTCCGTGTGGGACAGCCGCTCGCCGCTGGAGTGGGACCTCAAGGACCCCGAGCCGGCCGGCCGCGGCGTCGTCGCCCTGCTCAGCGACTGGTTCCCGAAGACCACGGGCGAGATCGTCCACGTGGACGGCGGTCTGCACGCCATCGGCGCGTGACCTGCCGCCGTGCGCTGCTGAACGCCACTGAGCGCCCTGAGCGCCGCTGACGGGTGAGGGCCCGCGTCCTGGGTGACGCGGGCCCTCACCCGCGTCACCCGTACGGCCCATCCGGTCGGGCGGCCGACGCCGCCGAACAGGCATTCTTAAGTGCGCGTTCCCCTCGCGCGCTTCCCTCCCCAGCTCTGCCGAGGAGGTTCCCTTGTGCGCCTGTTCCGTAGTCTCGCTCCAGTGACCGCCGCCGTCGCGCTCGTCCTCTGTCCGCCGTACGGGGTGTACGGCCACGCGCGCGCGGAGCACCCGGAGCCGTTCGGCGCGGAGTGTCGGATCGAGGTCAGCGGCTCCCGCGTCGTCGCCCGCTGTCACAACCCCTACGCCGACACCGACCGCGTCAGCCTGCACATCGAGTGCGAGCGCTGGTGGGACGTGGACACCGACGGCGCCCCCGCCGACGTCGGCCCCGCCCGTTCCGTGCGGCTCGCCGGCCGTTGCTGGAAGGAGGTCGGGTCGGCGTGGGTCAGCCACCAGAAGCGGTGAACCGCCCTGGCCGGCAGAGCAGCGGATAGGCGGCCGCCTCGACCGCGGCCGTGTCCGCGGCGCCCGCGCGGATCGCGTCCACCAGCCGGGAGTGGTCCATGTAGGTCTCGGGCGTCAGCTGCCCGCCCACGTCCTCGCGCAGCCAGTCCCGCAGCACCTCGCCCAGGTCCGCGTACATCGCCGTCATGACGTCGTTGTGGGAGGCCGCCACCACCGCCAGGTGGAAAGTGGTGTCCGCCGCCACGAAGGCCTCCGCGTCGCCCGACTCCCACGCCTGCTCGCGCCGCAGCAGCAGCGCGTCCAGCTGCTTCAGGTCCTTGTCCGTGCGCCGCTCGGCCGCGAGCTTGGCCGCGCTCGACTCCAGGGTGGCCCGCAGTTCGGCGATGTGCCGGGGGTCGGCGCCGGCGAAGCGCCGGTGCATCACGCCCGCCAGTTCGCTGGTCGCCACGACGTAGGTGCCCGAGCCCTGCCGGATGTCCAGCAGACCGTTGTGCGCGAGCGCTCGGACCGCCTCGCGGACCGTGTTGCGCGCGACGCCCAGCTGCTCGACCAGCTCGGGCTCGGTCGGGATGCGTGAGCCCACCGGCCACTCGCCCGAGGTGATCTGGGTGCGCAGGGCGGCGATGACCTGTTCGGACAGCGCCGAGCGGCGGGGATGGCTCAGGGGCATGGCACACCTTCGCACGGCCCGGGGCGACGAGGGGCACTTGAGCATGGACAACCAATCATCCTATGATTCTATGATGGGCGGCATGGTGAGTGAGCAGACCCGCACGACGTCCTCGTCCTTCCGTGTCCCCGTGGAGGACGAGCCGCGCTCGCCCGTCGCCCCGCGCGCGTGGGCGGCGCGCCTGCTCGTCGTCGCCATCGTCCTGGCCGCCCTCAACCTCCGCCCCGCCATCACCAGCCTCGGCGCCCTCCTCGAGGAGGTCCGCGACGGGCTGGGCATGAGCGGAAGCGTGGCCGGCCTGCTCACCTCCGTGCCCCCGCTCTGCTTCGCCGCCTTCGGGGTCATGGCCCCGCGTCTCGCCCGCCGTTTCGGGCCGGGCGCGGTGGTGTGCGCGGGCATGGCCGCCGTCACGGCCGGACTGATCCTCCGCCCGTACCTTGCAGGGACCGCCGGCTTCCTCGCCGCCAGCGCCCTCGCCCTCATGGGCATAGCCGTCGGCAACGTCCTGATGCCCGTCATCGTCAAGCGGCACTTCCCCGACCGGGTCGGCTCGATGACCGGCCTGTACTCGATGGCCCTCGCCCTGGGCACCTCCGCCGCCGCCGCCGTCACCGTGCCCATGACCGAGGCGCTGGGCGGCAGTTGGCGTACCGGCCTCGCGGTGTGGGCGGGCCTGGCGGCCGCGGCCGTCCTGCCGTGGCTGCCGTTGGTACGCGACCGGCGGACGGAACCGGGCGGCGCCACGACGGCGACACGCTCCGCGGGACCTGCCGGAGAGCCGCAGGACCGACGGGCGGCCCAGGGACCGGGGGAGCGGCCGGGGGAGCGGCTGGAGCAACCGCTGGGGGAGCGGGAGACCCGGGGGACGCGGGTGGCGCGGTCGCGGCAGGGGGCGCGCGTGCCTCGTCCCGCCGTACACGACCACGCGCACGACCCCACGCGCGGGAGCCACCCTTCCGGCGCCGCGCTGCGCGTCACCCGCAGCCGGACCGCCTGGGCCCTGGCCGTCTTCTTCGGCCTCCAGGCCACCGCCGCCTACATCTCCATGGGCTGGATGCCGCAGATCTTCCGGGACGCGGGCGTGTCCGCGAGTACGGCAGGCGTGCTCCTCGCGGTGACGATGGCGATGGGCGTGCCCCTGGCCTTCGTCATCCCGCGGGTCGCCACCCGGCTGCCGCACCAGGGCCCGATCGTGGTCGCGCTCGGCGCCTGCGGCCTCGTCGGATACGCCGGGCTCTACCTTGCGCCCGCCGCCGGGGCCTGGGCTTGGGCCGTGCTGCTGGGCATCTCCGGCTGCGCTTTCCCGCTGGCCCTGACGATGGTCGGGTTGCGGGCCAGGACCGGCGCGGGCGTCGCCCAGCTGTCGGCCTTCGCGCAGAGCGCCGGCTACCTGATCTCCATCCCGGGCCCGCTCCTGGTGGGAGTGCTCTACCAGCACAGCGGCGGCTGGGGCCTGCCCCTCGCGCTCATGGCGGCCCTGATGATCCCGCAGACGGCGGTGGGGGTCCTGGCCGGCCGGGACCGCACGGTGGAGGACGAGGCCGCCGCCCGCTGACCCCGGCGCGGCCGCTGCGGACCCGGGGTGCGAGACTGGCGGCATGCCAGTGCTCGACCCGAATCCGCAGAACGGCCAGAAGAAGATGCTGCTCGTCTTCGGCTCGTTCTTGGCCATCTTCGTGATCATCGCCGTCATCGCGACACTCGCCTCGCCCTGACGTCCCGGCCACTGCGCCGCCGCCGCTCCTCGCCGTCCCCCTTCGCAGCAGCTCTGCCCGGTCCGCCGTCGCGGCGTGGACGGGGTGGACGGCGACCGGCTCCGACCGGGGGTGGGGTCAGCCCCCCTGTCCCCTAGGGGGTGAGGGTCAGGGTCAAGTGGGTGGGTCACCGGATGGGTTGACGGCCGTCCGTTCCGTAACTTCGACATGTGACCGCGGACAGCGATCACCGCCACGGTCCACGGACCACTCGAAGACAGCGGAGGCTCCCATGCCGGCCCCAACGCACACCCGGCCCCACCCGGCTGCCTCGGGCGGCGTCGACACCCGGCTGCCCTGGTGGGCCTTCGCCCTCCCGTCGCTCGCCTTCGCCACCCTGCTCCTGCTGATACTGAACCCCGCAGACGCCCACGCGGCCGGCGGCGACCCGGTGATCACCCACCTCGTCGAGCGCGTGCAGATGCTGATCGCCCGCTAGGAGCGCAGCCGCCGGAGTCCGCGCCGCCACGGGCCGGAGGCCGTGCAGTCCCGCGCCGGATTCCGTGCAGTCCGCCGTGAAGGGCGCCGCCGTGCCGGGAGAGCGGATCCGGACCGCCTCCGAGCGCTGGTGAAGACCCATGTCAACTCCCTGCGCCCACTGGCCTGTTTCATGCGAAGCTGGGACTCATGAGCGTCGCAGAACCCCGCAGGATCGTCCTCTTCCGCCATGCGAAAGCCGACTGGCCACAGGTGACCGACCATGAGCGCCCGCTCGCTGAGCGGGGCCGTATGGACGCGGCCGTCGCCGGACGCAGGCTGACCGACACCGGCATCCCCGTGGACCTGGCCCTGTGCTCCACCTCGACCCGTACCCGGGAGACGTGGAAACTCGCGGTCCATGAGTTCCCGCATCGGCCGAAAACCGTCTACGAGGAGCGGATCTACGAGGCCTCTCCGGGTGAGCTGATCGCCCTGCTCAACGAAAGCCCCGACGACGTGCGCACCATCGTCGTGATCGGCCACAACCCCGGGATCCAGGGTCTCGCGGACATCCTGTCCGGGAGTTCCGAAGGCGACGCGGGCGAACGCATGAGCCGCCGTGGCTTCCCGGCCGCCGCCTTCGCCGTGCTCTCCTTCGAGGGCCCCTGGAAGGCCCTGGAGCCGGGCGTGGCCACGCTGCGCGACTACTGGGCCCCCGAAGAGTGACCTGACCGGCACGCAGGAGAGCCCGGCGACCACTCGGCACGGTGGCGCCGGGCTCTCCTCGTCCGTCCGCGGGCGCGTTCACGCGTCCTCACCCGTCCGCAGGCGTCCGCACCTCTCGTCCGCGCGCACACGGGCGCCCGGTCCGACCGTGCGGAGTGCGGGGGCTACTGCTCGTCGTGCGTCTCCGCGGCCTCGACCTCTTCGCGGGTGATGCCCAGCAGATACAGGACGGTGTCCAGGAACGGCACGTTCACCGCCGTGTGCGCCGCCTCGCGCACCACCGGCTTGGCGTTGAAGGCGACCCCGAGGCCGGCCGCGTTGAGCATGTCGAGGTCGTTGGCGCCGTCGCCGATCGCCACGGTCTGCGAGAGCGGCACGCCCGCCTCGGCGGCGAACCGGCGCAGCAGCCGCGCCTTGCCGGCCCGGTCCACGATCTCGCCGGTGACGCGGCCCGTCAGCTTCCCGTCGACGATCTCCAGCGTGTTGGCCTGGGCGAAGTCCAGCCCGAGCCGCTCCTGCAGATCGTCGGTGACCTGGGTGAAACCGCCGGAGACGACGCCCACCTGGTAGCCGAGCCGCTTCAGCGTCCTGATCAGGGTGCGCGCCCCCGGCGTCAGCCGCACCTCGGCGCGCACCTTGTCCACGACCGAGGCGTCCAGCCCCTCGAGCAGCGCCACCCGCGCGTGCAGCGACTGCTCGAAGTCGAGCTCCCCGCGCATCGCCGCCGCTGTGACCTCGGCGACCCGGTCCTCGCAGCCCGCGTGCGCGGCGAAGAGTTCGATCACCTCGTCCTGGATGAGGGTCGAGTCGACGTCCATGACGACGAGGCGCTGGGCCCGCCGGTAGAGCCCCGCGTCCACGACGGCGACGTCCACGCCGAGCACCCCCGCGTCCCTGACCAGGGCGGTGCGCAGCGGCCCGGCCTCCACACCGGAGACGGCGAACTCGACCGCTGTGACGGGGTACTTGGCCAGCCGGAATATACGGTCGATGTTCCCGCCGGCCTTGGTGATCTTCGCGGCTATCGCCGCCGTGGCCTCCGCGGTGAGCGGATGCCCGAGCACGGTGACCAGCGACCGGCCGAGGCCGCGCGGCCGGTTGTCGCCGAGGCCGGAGATGATCTCCGCCTGCATCTTCATCGACTCGGCCCAGCTGTGGACCGTCGACCGCAGGTCGCCCTCGAGACCGGCAGGCGGCTGGGTCACGAGCGCGCACAGCACCATTCGGCCTCGCGTGACGACCTGCTCGATGTCGACCACGTCGACGGAGTAGGCGGCGAGGGTGTCGAAGAGGCCGGCCGTGATGCCCGGCCTGTCCTTGCCGAAGATCTTGACAAGGAGTGTGGGGACGTCGGAGGACGAGGTCTGCGAAGCGCTCATGGTGTACCCACCGTATCCGGCACCCAGTGCCGTTCGCCGCCGAGGTCCGCCTGACGGACAGGTAACAGTGGATGTCGGCGAGGTGGCGTGCGCCTCGACGGAGGGTTGCCGACTCCCTGATTCTGCTGCCCCGCGTCCTTCACCGCTATCCGCGCGGCGTCCTCGGCCCGCTCGGCGACGGCCGGGGCGGGGGCGGGGGAGGAGGTGGTGGCGGCTCGTCGTCCGAGGCGGGCGGCGGCCACTCACCGGGGCTGCGCGGCGGGCCGATCGGACGGATCACGGTCGGCGCCCCGTGGACGTCGTCCGATGCGGGAGACGGCGGCTCGTTTTGCCACGAGCTCCGGTGGGACCGCGACCGCTCGGTCGTGCCATCGTGTCCCTGCCCCTGCCCCTGCCCCTGCCCCTGCCCCTGCCCCTGCCCCTGCCTTTGTCCGGCCCCCGGTTTCTGCCGGGCCCCCGGCCCGGTGTCCGGCGCGCCGCTCAGGTCGTACGGGAGGCGCAGATAGGGGTTCGTCGCCGGGTTGGGGGGACGGTACGAGGGCGCCTCCGGCGCGTACGGCCCGGCCGCGCCGGGCGCCCGGCTCAAAGGCACTGAAGGCCCCGCACGTCCCGCACGTCCCGAAGGCCCCGCGCTCCCGGCCGGGTCCGCGGCCCCACGGCCCGTGTCACCGCGTGCCAAGGGCGCGGCCCGACGCCCCGCTGCCCCTACGGCACAGGCCAACGCCGCACCGACCGCCCCGGCGCCCGACCCCCACAGCGCGCCCAGAAGCAGTGCCGGGCCCAGACGTCCGTGCAGCTCGATCCCGGCCCCGAAGGCGTCGATGCCCAGCACGGACAGCGAGGCGTTCACGGACACCTCCGTCAACCGGACCGCGGACGGCAACGCCACCGCCGTCGCGCCCCCCAGCCGCACGGCGCACCCCCCGACGAACCTGGCGACACCGTTCCCCTGAGCACCGTTCCCCTGAGCGCCACCCTCCCGCGCGCCATCTCGTCCGTCACCACCCTCCCCGGCGCCGTATGCCGCCCCCTTCACCGCCCTCGTCGGGCCCGCGACCCCCACCCCATGGGAGCCTGCCGCGCCCACCTGCCAGGCGCCTGCCGCGCCCACCTCCCCGGAACCGGCTGTTGCCGCCCCCCGCCTGCTCCGCAGTCCCCCGGCCCGGAACGGTGTCCGCACCGCCGTCAGCACTCCCGCCAGCGTCATCGTCAGCGCTGCCGCGACTGCCAGCAGCCACACCCGTCCGTCCAGCTCGGCCAGGCGGCCCAGCGTCACGGGCTGTCGGGCGCCCGCGTCCAGCAGACCGTCCAGCGGGTCGGGGAGAACCGTGGTCAGGGCGCCCTGCGCCTGTCCGTCCCACGGGACGAACAGGCCGACCGGGATGCCCAGCCAGACCCCGTTCGGGGCGCCGAGCAGCGCCGCCCCCGCGATCCGCCGGGGGTGGTCGTCGCCGATCGCCGCCCAGCCCGCCGCGGCGAGCCCGGCTGCCACCGCCAGCAGCGCCACCGTGACGACAGCGGACACCGCCGGCCGCACCACGCGGTGCACCGCCTCCCAGCCGCGGGGCAGCGGCGTGCGGCGCGAGGCCAGCAGAGCGATCAGCAGGATGCCGAGCGACCAGCCGAGGCCGCCGAGGAGCGTGGGCGCGGTGTCCACGGTGAAGCCGACCGCGCCCTTCGCGTGGACCAGGCCGCCGAGCCGGTCCGGCAGCAGCCCGCCGACGTCCCCCACGTCCCCCACGTCCCCGAGCCCGGGGATGTCCAGGCCTCCGCCTCCGCCCCCGCCGCCGGACAGGCCCGGTGCGCGCCCGTCGAAGGTGATGACGTCGTGCCCCGCCCGGGCGAGGCCGCCGAGCATCGCCACGGACAGCCCGACCGTCGCCCCGACGCGCGCGAGGAGTTCGGCGGGGGCGATCACCGCTCCGGCCGTGCGCAGGGACCGTAGGAAGAACCACGACAGGAGCAGCGCGCCGACCAGGCTCACCCCCAGTGGCGTGATCTCGATGGCCGTGTCCGCCTCCGCGCCGGTCAGCCCGAAGGCGGACACCTCACCGGACGGAGTCACCGAGCCGCCCGCCCCCAGGGCCACCACCGCGGCCGTCATCGGGCCCAACGAGCCCGCCGTGTCCGCCTTCAGCAGATGCAGCCCGAGCGCAGCGGTCCCCGCCATCCCGATCAACGCCCAGCTCACCGCGGCGACAGCGGCCAGCAGCACGTCCGTCCATGGCACGCCCCTGCCGCGCACCGCGCTCCCGCAGCCTTCGCCAACCGTGCCGGCGCCCATGCAGACCCCCCGATCCGCGGTGCGGAACGGCGAAGATCGCCGCTTCCGTCCCCCCTCGCATGCTTTTACCACTCTCCGGCCGGTTATCCACCCCGTCAACGGGAACGGCCGATGCGCGTGGGCGGGCTCTTCACAAGGCCCGACTTTCGGTCAGGGTGCCGCTACTGAAATAGTTCCCCCCGATGTTCGACATCCCTAGACTCCCCGTCGATGGGGCTGAATCGGGGGACAACTCAGTGGGGCTGGAGTGCCGGAACTCGTACTGGAATTGAACGGACGCACCTGGACGCTCGATCCGTCCAGGTCATACACCCTCGGACGTGATCCGCAGGGTGACATCGTCCTCGACGACGCCAGGGTCTCCTGGCGACACGCCACGGTCAGCCACAACGGCCGCAGTTGGGTCGTCGAGGACCACGGCAGCACCAACGGCACGTTCGCGAGGGGGCAGCGGATCCAGCAGCTGGAGATCGGTCCCGGCTCGGCGTTGCACCTGGGCAACGCGACCGACGGGCCGCGCGTGAGCGTCTCGGGAGCGCAGACGCCCGCCGCGCAGCCCCGGCAACAGCCGTACGCCGCGCAGGCGGCGAACCCGGGCTGGGCCCAGCAGGGCGCGCCGCAGCCGCAGGCCGACCAGTCGCCGCAGGCCGGCTGGCAGCAGCCGCAGCAGGCGGCGCCGCACGTGCCGCAGCAGCAGGCCCCGGGCGAGCCGTACGTACAGAAGGTGCCCGGTGGTGGCGCGGGGGCGCCGCCGGTCCACGGCGACCGCAGCCCCACGACGTTCCACCAGTTCTCCCTCGGCCGCGTGATGCGCATCGGCCGTGCGCTGGAGAACGAGCTCGTCGTCTCGGACCTCCAGGTCTCCCGTCACCACGCCGAGTTCCACTCGACGCCCGACGGCCGGATGGAGATCCGCGACCTCGGCTCGCACAACGGCACCTACGTCAACGGCCAGCCGATCCCCAAGGGCGGCTCGGTCCAGCTCGGCCCGTCCGACGTCGTCGGCGTGGGCCACTCGACGTTCCGGGTCGTCGGCGACCGGCTCGAGGAGTTCGTCGACACCGGTGAGGTCTCCTTCTCGGCCCGCCACCTGACGGTGACGGTCGACGGGGGCAAGCAGATCCTCAAGGACGTCTCCTTCGGCGTCCCGGAGAAGTCGCTGATCGCGGTCATCGGACCGTCCGGTTCCGGCAAGTCGACGCTGCTCAAGGCGCTGACCGGCTACCGGCCCGCCAATCAGGGCGATGTCCTCTACGACAACCGGAACCTCTACAAGCAGTTCGCCGAGCTGCGTCAGCGCATCGGTCTGGTCCCGCAGGACGACATCCTGCACAAGGAACTGACCGTCAAGAAGGCCCTCAAGTACGCGGCCAAGCTCCGCTTCCCGGCCGATACCACGGCCGCCGAGCGCGACGCCCGCATAGACGAGGTGCTGCGCGAGCTGAAGCTGGACATCCACAAGGAGAAGAAGGTCACCTCTCTCTCCGGCGGCCAGCGCAAGCGCGTCTCGGTGGCCCTGGAGCTCCTCACCAAACCGTCGCTGATCTTCCTGGACGAGCCGACCTCCGGCCTCGACCCGGGCATGGACCGCGACGTGATGCAGCTGCTGCGCGGCCTCGCCGACGACGGCCGTACGGTCCTGGTCGTCACGCACTCGGTGGCCGAACTGGCGATCTGCGACAAGCTGCTCGTGATGGCGCCGGGCGGTGCCGTCGCCTACTTCGGGCCGCCAGAGGAGGCGCTGAACTTCTTCGGCTACGACACCTGGGCCGACGTCTTCTCCGCCTTCGAGAACTACCGCGACTACGACTGGGCGGGCCGCTGGAAGGGCTCGCAGCACTACCAGATGTACGCCGCGGACATCGACGCCGTCGCGCCGCAGTCCGTACAGGTGCCGCCGATGCAGGCGATGAAGCCGCCGAAGCCGCAGGGCTGGATGTCCCAGTTCGTCACGCTGGTGCGCCGCTATGTGTCGGTGATCGCCTCCGACAAGGGCTTCCTGGCTCTGACGGTGATCCTGCCGGCCGTCCTCGGCGCGGTGAGCCTGCTCATCGACTCCGGCAACAGCCTGCTGCCCAACCCGGTCAACCCCAAGAGCGGGCGGATCATCCCCAATGGCACGGCCACCACCGTCCTGCTGATCCTCGCGGTGGGCGCCTGCTTCGCGGGCGCGGCGAACTCCGTCCGTGAGCTGATCAAGGAACGGGTCATCTACGAGCGGGAACGGGCGACCGGCCTGTCCCGGTCCGCGTACCTGATGTCCAAGGTGTTCGTGCTCGGCGTGGTCACCGTGCTGCAGGGCCTGCTGGTCGGAGTGATCGGGTTCGCGAGCCGGGAGATCCCGAAGGAGGGTCTGGTCCTCGGCGGCGCGACCATGATCGAGCTGTCGATCCCGATCATGGCGCTCGGCTTCACCTCGATGATGTTCGGGCTGGTCATCTCGTCGCTGGTGAAGACGGCCGAGAAGACCATGCCGCTGCTGGTCATGTTCGCGATCATCCAGGTCGTGTTCACCGGCTGTCTGTTCGCCCTGAACGGCGCGGTCGGCGTCAACGAGTTCTCGTACCTGATGCCCTCGCGCTGGGCGGTCGCGGCGGCCGGCGCCACGCTGGACTTCAACAAGATCAGCCCGCCCAAGGACGGCGGCGGCACGGACCCGCTGTGGGAGCACACCGTCGGCGCCTGGAGCCTGGACATGATCGCGCTGATCGTCCTCGGCGTGATCTGCGGCTTCTTCGTGGCCCGCTTCCTGCGCCGCCACGAGCCCGAGGTCATGCGCAAGTAATCGGTCCGCACGGCCGCCGAAGGGCGGCGCCTCCCGACCGGGGAGGCGCCGCCCTTCGGCGCGTGGGGGTGCGTCAGTACGCGCTGTTCACGTTGTCGATCGAGCCGTACTTGTCGGCCGCGTAGTTGGCGGCGGCCGTGATGTTGGCGATCGGGTCGTAGATGTTCCAGGAGGTTCCGGAGACGTGGTACGCCTTGAACGTCGGCGGGATCACCTGCAGCAGACCCTTGGACGGGATGCCGTTGATGGCGTTGATGTCCCAGTCGTTGATCGCGTTCGGGTTGCCCGAGGACTCCCGCATGATGTTCTTGTGCAGGCCGTGGTAGCTGCCCGGGATGCCCTTGGACTTCATGATGTCGAGGGAGTGCTTGATCCAGCCGTCAAGGTTGTCGGCGTAGTGCCGGACGGCGGCCTTCTTGATCGCGGCGCGCTTGGCGGAGCGGTTCGCGGCCTCCTCGGCCTTGCGCGAGGCCGCGGCCTTCCGCTTGGCGGCGGCCTCGGCGGCCGCCTTCTTCTTCGCGGCCGCGGCCTTCGTCGCCGTGGCCTTCGTGGTGGCGGCCTTCTTCTTCGCGGCGACGGCCTTCGCGGCAGCCGCCTTCTTCTTTGCGGCGGCGGCCTCCGCGGCCTTCTTCTTCGCCTCGATCGCGTCGACCTTCACGCTCGTCGTGGCCAGCTGGTCGGTCACACTGGTCTTGACGTCCCGCACCGGCTGGGAGCTGTAGGCGACCCGGGCCGAGGAGACGGCGTCCGTAGTGGTCGTGTGCGCGTCGGCCGGCACCACGGAGAAGGCGAGGGCGGCGGCGCCGAGGGTGGCCGCACCGGCGATCGCGATCTTGTGCGTGTTCTTGGGCATGCGGAAGGACCTCTTCGAATAGCGCGGAGGTCGCTCTCTTCGTCCGACGGCGGACAGCGGGTGCTTTCGGCACGATCACCGCGGCCTGAAGCCGCACCGCTGAGCGACGAGAGCAATTCTTAGCGGCCGCAAAATGCCCAGGCAAAGGTGTGACGTACGATCCTCGATAGTGGAACGGGTAAGGGCAAAACGGGACAGATAGAACCATCTGCCCCGTTCATCGGGTGCCCCTGTGTCTCCTAATGTCCCTAGTACGTGATGTGCGCCCTATGTGCGGGCTCACACGCCCTTCTGATCGTTCTCACGGCTGGTTGCCAAAGCAATGCTGTGCGTCAGCGTCCTCCTCCGGCAGGACGAGGTGCAGGTCCCCGAACTCGTGCCACAGGTAGAGCGCGCTCAGCGCTTCGTCGTAACCGCGTTCGATCGCGGCCCGACCCGCCACCGCCTCCAGCATCAGCAGATGCGAGGCCTCCGGCTCGTGCAGCCCGGTCAGCAGCCCGTCCACCACCCGCACCCCGCGCGCGGGCGTGACGACCAGATCCGTCCACCCCGCACGCGCGCGGACGACCCCGCCGGCGTCGGCCGCCGACTCCACCGCCCGCACGGCGGTCGTCCCGACCGCGATCACCCGCCCGCCCCCGGCCCGCGCGGCGCCGATCAGCAGCGCCGACGTCCCGGGCACCGCAAACCGCTCCGGATACGGCGGTTCGTGCACCTCCGCCGAGGCGACCCCGGTGTGCAGCGTGACCGGCGCGAACAACACCCCGCGGCTCACCAGCTCCGCCACCAGGGCCGAGGTGAAGGGCCGTGCCGCACTCGGCATCTCCGCACTGCCCGACCCGTCGGCCGACGGCAGCGCGAAGACCGTCTGGTAGACCGACAGCGGCTGGTCCCGTTCCGTGTACGCGTAACGGATGGGCCGCCCGTACTCCCGCAGCAGCGCCGGAACGGCCTCGCCCGGGGAGACCCGGGCCCACCACAGCCGCCCGCCTCCCTGGACCGTGGGTTCCTCCAGCGTCAGCCGCGCACCCCCGGGCAGCCGCACCCTCGAACCCGCCGGACCCCCCGCCCGCGCGCGCGTCGTGCCCGCCCCGTCCGGATCGCGCAGCTCGACCGCCCACCGTCCGTCGTCCCCGCGCGTGGAGAAGTGCACCACCACGCGCGTGCGCCCGGCCCGCCCGTCCACGGCGGCCGCCAGCGTCGGTGAGGTGTTCACCACGAGCACGTCACCGGCCCGCAGCAGGCCGGGCAGCTCCCGGAACGCGTGATGCGCCACCGCCGTCCCCCGCGACACCAGCAGCCGGACGTCGTCCCGGCCCCGCCCCGGCCCGCGCTGCTCGGCAGGCACCCGCGCAGACAGCTCCTCGGGCACCCTGTGCCACCCCCGGGCGGGCTCGCGCGGGGTCCCCGCCGTCAGCGTCATCGCCGCGCCTCCAAGAGCGCCGGAGCCCCGTACCGCCCGCTCGCCGGGCGCTCGTCCAGCAACCGAAGGAACGCGGGCGCCACCGCCGCCGGATCGGGACGGGGGCCGTCGTCGTCCGGGACGGCCGCCGCGTACAGGTCCGTGGCCATGTCACCGGGGTCCACCGCCCACACCCGCAGCCCCGGCTCCTCCTCGCCGAGCACGGCCGCGAGCTGATCGAGCGCCGCCTTGGACGCCCCGTAGCCGCCCCACGTCCCGTACGCCTCGGCGGCCGCGTCCGAGCTGACGGTGATCACCGCGCCCGCCCGCGCCCCGCGCAGCAGCGGCAACGCCTCCTGGATCAGCCCCAGGGCCGCCACCACGTTCACCTCCAGCGCCCGCCGCAGTCCGTCCGGAGGCAACGCCTCCAACCGCACCAGCGGCTCCGCGCCCAGCGCGCTCGCGTTGTTCACCAGCAGGTCACAGCCCCCGAGCCGCCGGGCGGCCGCCACCAGCCCGGCCCGGTGCGCCGGATCGGTGACATCCCCCACACAGGCCTCGACCTGGGTGCCGTACGACGCCACGGACGCCGCCGTCGTCTTCAGCACCTCCGCCGTCCTGGCGCCGAGCACCACGTCCCAGCCCCGGGCGGCCAGCGCCTCGGCCAACGCCCGCCCCAGCCCTTTCGAGGCCCCTGTGATGATCGCTACCGGCATGACAACCGTCCCCTCGTCCGACCGCCTCACCCGGCGGTGACCCCAACCTAGGAACCGGTCCGCCGCCCCCGCCTCGGACGCGGGACCCAGGCGGGAGGGGCCCTTCGTCGTACGCCCCGGAGCCCGGTCCGCACGGCGTAGGCCTGCCCGGGACCTCGGACCTAGGACTCCGGCCCTTCGGACGGCCGTCCCAGGTCCGATCCACGCTGTCGGCCCCCGCCGGTACCGTGAGGACATGAGTCAAGGCCCCCGGTCCGGCCTCGCCGCGGTGAGTTCCGCGCTGCTGGCCATGAGCAGGCACCTGGAGGTGCGCGACGTCCTCAAGACGATCGTCGCCTCCGCCCGTGAACTGCTGGACGCCCAGTACGCCGCCCTGGGCGTCCCCGACGACCACGGCGGCTTCGCCCAGTTCGTCGTGGACGGCGTCAGCGACGAGCAGTGGAAGGCCATCGGCCCCCTGCCCCGCCAGCACGGCATCCTGGCGGCGATGCTGCACGAGGCCAGGCCCGAGCGCCTCGCCGACGTCCGCAAGGACCCGCGCTTCGAGGGCTGGCCCTCGGCCCACCCCGAGATGTCCGACTTCCTGGGCTTCCCCGTCCGCGACGGGGACGAGACCATCGGCGCCCTGTTCCTCGCCAACAAGAACTGCGCCAAGCCCGAGGGCGGCTGCGGCTTCACCGAGGACGACGAGGAACTCCTCTCGATCCTCGCCCAGCACGCCGCGATAGCCCTCACCAACGCCCGCCTGTACGAGCGCAGCCGTGAACTGACGATCGCCGAGGAGCGCTCCCGGCTGGCCCACGAGCTGCACGACGCCGTGAGCCAGAAGCTGTTCTCCCTGCGCCTGACGGCCCAGGCCGCCGCGGCCCTCGTCGACCGCGACCCCGCGCGCGCGAAGGGCGAACTGCAGCAGGTCGCCGCCCTGGCAGCCGAGGCCGCCGACGAACTGCGTGCCGCCGTGGTCGAGTTGCGGCCGGCCGCACTCGACGAGGACGGCCTGGTCGCCACCCTGCGCACCCATGTCCAGGTCCTCGACCGCGCCCACACCGCCCGCGTGACGTTCACCGGCAACGGCGTGCGGGCCCTGCCCGCCGCCCAGGAGGAGGCCCTCCTGCGGGTCGCCCAGGAGGCCCTGCACAACGCGCTGCGCCACTCCGGCGCGGACCGGGTGGACGTCACCCTGTACAAGCGCGGCCAGGACACGGTCCTGCGCGTCACCGACGACGGCAGCGGCTTCGACCCGTCGGCGGTCCGCCGGGCCGGCCGTCATCTGGGCCTGGCGTCGATGCGGGACCGGGCGAACGGCGTCGGCGGCACGCTCACGGTGGAATCGGCGCCCGGCAAGGGCACCGCGATCGAGATGGAGGCTCCTGGTGGCTGACGCGATCAAGGTGCTGCTCGTCGACGACCACCAGGTCGTCCGCCGGGGGTTGCGCACCTTTCTGGAGGTGCAGGAGGACATCGAGGTCGTCGGCGAGGCCGCCGACGGGGCCGAAGGAGTCGCCCTGGCCGAGGAGTTGTGCCCCGACGTCGTCCTGATGGACGTCAAGATGCCCGGCGTGGACGGCGTCGAGGCCCTGCGCAGGCTCCGCGAACTGACCAACCCCGCGCGCGTGCTGATCGTCACGAGCTTCACCGAACAGCGCACGGTCGTCCCGGCCCTGCGCGCCGGAGCCGCCGGATACGTCTACAAGGACGTGGACCCCGACGCCCTGGCCGGCGCCATCCGTTCGGTCCACGCCGGCCACATCCTGCTCCAGCCGGAGGTCGCCGACGCGCTCCTGTCCCAGGACGAGGCCAACTCCGTCCAGGGACGCGGTGGTTCGCTCACCGAACGGGAGCGCGAGGTGCTCGGCCTGATCGCGGACGGCCGTTCCAACCGCGAGATCGCCCGCGCCCTGGTCCTCTCCGAGAAGACCGTCAAGACGCACGTCTCGAACATCCTGATGAAACTCGACCTCGCGGACCGCACCCAGGCCGCCCTGTGGGCCGTGCGCCACGGGGCGGCAGGCTGAGACGAGCCGACGGACGACGCCGGCGGGCCGGCGCGCACCGACCGGAAGGGAAGGGCCGACTTCCGGTCTGAGATTCATACCGTCGTGGGAATGTCCCCCGGACGGCGCATCCTCCGGCGGTCTCCGCCGTTCTCCCTGCGTGCCGCGGCGACTGCCGCGGCGATCGCGAGGAGGGCTCAGAAGTGAAGAACCTGAAGAAGGCAGCGGCCGTGACGATGGTGGCCGGCGGCCTGGTGGCCGCGGCCGCCGGTCTGGCCTCCGCCGCCGACGGCGCCTCCGCCCTCGGCGTGGCCAAGGGCTCGCCGGGCGTCGTCTCGGGCAACCTCGTCCAGGCCCCCGTCAGCGTCCCGGTCAACGTGGTCGGCAACAGCGTCGACGTGATCGGCCTGCTGAACCCGGCCTTCGGCAACACGGGCGTCAACGGCTGACCGCACGGCTGCGGCCACGCAGGGGCCCACGCGACGACGCGTGGGCCCCTGCGCCCTCCCTGCGCCCCCTGCGTGCTCCCCGCGCCCGACAGCGCCCCTCGACACGGGCCGGCGCCACCGGCAGGTCCGGCGGCCGGGGCCGAACCGCTCGGCCACGGAGGCGGTCCGGGGGAGCACCGCCCGAAGCGGCGCACACCGACTCGGGCGTCCCACCGCCCACGCTCACCGGACCCCGCGCTCCCGCTCCTCCACAACGGAGTTGTACGCGGCGACCAGCGCCCGCCGAGCCGTCCGCTCGACCGGCCGCAACGCCTCGGAGCGGTCCGCCATCTCCGCCGAACTGACCGCACCTCCGTGCCCGTTCTCCTGGGCGAGCGACACCAGCAGCCCCACCCGCTGCGCCAGCTCCAGCACCCGTACCGCCCGCGGCGGATACCCCGGCGCCAACACCTCCCGCCCCTGCTCCGACCGTGCCCGGTACGCGTCGATCGCCGCCTCCGCCACCGGCCCCGACCCGGCCACGTCCAGCCGCGACAGCACCGCCGTGGCGTCCCGCATCGCCTCCGCCAGCTCCCGCTCCGCCTCGCCCAGCGAGGGCACGTCCGCCGGCGGCGCCTCCCGCACCGGAAGGCAGCGCCACACCACCTCGACGTGCACGTCCCCGGCCGGCCCCGCCTCCGAGACCTCGGGCACCAGCCCGTGAGCGGCGCCGTGACAGACCACCGCCTCCTGCGCGTCCAGCGCCCGCGCGTTGAACTCCGGCGGTCCGCTCAGCCCCAGCGGATGGCCCGACACGGGCAGCGCGAGCCGCAGCCCGGTCACCCCGAGCGCCCGCAGCCGCCCCAGCGCGAGCGTGAGCCCGACGGGCGCGGACTCGCCCGGCAGCCCCTCCACCCGGTGGACGGCGTCCTCCCCGACGATGGCGAGCACAGCGTCGTCCGGCGAGACGAATCCGGCCAACAGGGCATTTCCCCAAGCGGCAAGGCGACCAGAGCGCGGTTCGGAAAGCATGCCCCCAGCCTAAGGACCGGACCGATGGAACGGGCCGCCGGGCCGGTGGCGTAGATTTTCCCGGAGGGGCCGCGCCCACCCACGCGCGGCGGTCCGAGCCACAGGCGCCCGCGACAACCGACCGGCCACACTGCAAGGGGAGACAACGCGCTCATGAGCGATGTTCTGGAGCTTCAGGACGTAACCGTGGTCCGTGAGGGCCGGGCTCTCGTGGACCAGGTCTCCTGGTCGGTCAAGGAGGGCGAGCGCTGGGTCATCCTCGGGCCGAACGGGGCCGGGAAGACGACCCTCCTGAACATCGCGTCCACCTACCTCTTCCCGAGCTCCGGCGACGTCTCCGTCCTCGGCGAACCCCTCGGCAAGCCCGGCACCGACGTCTTCGAGCTGCGCCCACGCGTGGGCATGGCCGGCATCGCCCTCGCCGACAAGCTCCCCAAGCGCCAGACCGTCCTGCAGACCGTGCTGACCGCCGCCTACGGCATGACGGCCGGCTGGCAGGAGGAGTACGAGGACGTCGACGAACAGCGCGCCCGCGCCTTCCTCGACCGCCTCGGCATGAGCGACTACCTCGACCGGAGGTTCGGCACCCTCTCCGAGGGCGAGCGCAAGCGGACCCTCATCGCCCGCGCCCTGATGACCGACCCCGAACTGCTGCTCCTCGACGAGCCGGCCGCCGGCCTCGACCTCGGCGGCCGCGAGGACCTCGTACGCCGTCTCGGCCGCCTCGCCCGCGACCCCGTCGCCCCCTCGATGATCATGGTCACGCACCACGTCGAGGAGATCGCGCCCGGCTTCACCCACGTCCTCATGATCCGCCAGGGCAAGGTGCTCGCCGCGGGCCCCGTCGAGCTCGAACTCACCTCCCGCAACCTCTCCCTCTGCTTCGGCCTCCCGCTCGTCGTGGAGCAGATCGGCGACCGCTGGACCGCCCGGGGTCTGCCCCTGTCCTGACCCCGTGCCCACCCCCTCGCGCCCTGTCCGTGACGGGACCCCGGCCCTACCATGAGCCTGTGAACGACATCGACGCATGGGTGTGGTGGCTGGTCGGTGCGGCAGCGCTCGGTATCCCGCTCGTGGTGACCGCGATGCCCGAGTTCGGCATGCTCGCGGTCGGCGCGGTGGCCGCGGCCGTCGCCGCGAGCCTCGGCCTGGGCGCCGTCGCCCAAGTGCTCGTCTTCATCGTCGTCTCGGTCGCGCTGATCGCTGTCGTCCGCCCCATCGCGAACCGGCACAGCAGGCAGCGACCCCGACTCGCGACCGGGGTCGAGGCGTTGAAGGGCAAGCAGGCCGTCGTGCTGGAGCGCGTCGACCGCTCGGGCGGGCGGATCAAGCTCGCCGGAGAGATCTGGTCCGCGCGCTCGCTCGACAGCGACCGCGCCTATGACGTGGGGCAGGAGGTCGACGTCGTGGACATCGAGGGAGCCACGGCGATCGTCATCTGATCTCGCACAACTCCCGCACCACGTAAGTCGACCGAACACCTCGCGGGCCGCACGACGGTCTGTCAGACTCGACCAGCAAGATCTTCAACAGACATACGATCTTCCGAAACGCTTAGGCGGAGAAGGGTACGGGGATCCGACGATGGAACCGGTCATCATCGTCCTGATCATTCTGGTGGTGTTGGTCTTCATCGCCCTGATCAAGACGATCCAAGTCATCCCGCAGGCCAGCGCCGCGATCGTGGAGCGCTTCGGCCGCTACACGCGCACGCTGAACGCCGGCCTCAACATCGTCGTCCCGTTCATCGACACCATCCGCAACCGCATCGACCTCCGCGAACAGGTCGTGCCGTTCCCGCCCCAGCCGGTGATCACCCAGGACAACCTGGTCGTCAACATCGACACGGTCATCTACTACCAGGTGACCGACGCCCGGGCAGCGACCTACGAAGTCGCCAGCTACATCCAGGCGATCGAGCAGCTCACCGTCACCACGCTCCGCAACATCATCGGCGGCATGGACCTGGAGCGGACGCTCACCTCCCGCGAGGAGATCAACGCGGCCCTGCGCGGCGTCCTCGACGAGGCCACCGGCAAGTGGGGCATCCGCGTCAACCGCGTCGAGCTCAAGGCGATCGAACCGCCCACCTCCATCCAGGACTCGATGGAGAAGCAGATGCGCGCCGACCGTGACAAGCGCGCCGCGATCCTCACCGCCGAAGGAACGCGCCAGGCCGCCATCCTCACCGCCGAGGGCGAGAAGCAGTCCCAGATCCTGCGCGCCGAGGGCGAGGCCAAGGCCGCGGCCCTGCGCGCCGAGGGCGAGGCCCAGGCCGTGCGCACGGTCTTCGAGGCCATCCACGCCGGCGACCCCGACCAGAAACTCCTGTCCTACCAGTACCTCCAGATGCTCCCGAAGATCGCCGAGGGCGACGCCAACAAGCTCTGGATCGTCCCCAGCGAGATCGGCGACGCCCTGAAGGGACTGTCCGGCGCCATGGGCAACTTCGGCCCGTTCGGCGGCAATTCGGGCGGCAACAACTCCGGCAACGGCGGCGGCAACGAGCGCCGCGAGAAGCCGTCCATAGACTGACCGCCGCGAGCCGACCGCGGACGCGACCGGGGCCCGCCTTCCGCGAGAAGGCGGGCCCCGGCCACGTACGGACACGGGCTACGCGGCGTCCAGCGTCAGCCACTCCGGCAGCGCGGCCAGGTCGTCCTGCCCCAGGGCCAGCAGCATCGCGTCCGCGGGCGTCGGCTCGAAGGGCCTCCGCAGCAACGGCATGTCCGCCTGCTCCGGAGTCCGGTCCGCCTTGCGGTGGTTGTCCTCCGCACACGAGGCGACGGTGTTCAGCCACGAGTCCTGACCACCCTGCGCCCGCGGCACCACGTGGTCCACGGTCGTCGCCCGACGACCGCAGTACGCGCACCGGTGACGGTCCCTGATCAGCACACCCCGCCTCGACCACGGAGCTTGTCTTCGGAACGGCACCCGTACGTACCTGCACAGCCTGATCACCCGGGGCGCGGGGATGTCGACCTCCGCTCCACGCATCCGCAGTTCGGGGTGGGCCTGCTCGACGACGGCCTTGTCCTGAAGCACCAGAACGACGGCTCGGTTCAACGTCACCGTCGACAGCGGCTCGAAGCTCGCGTTCAGTACCAGCGTGTCCCGCATACCAGCCCACCTCCTGTGTGCACCGGCCCACCCCCTGGCGGGCTGGGATCAACTCTGGCCGGGCACGCCGAGATGGACAACGCAATATCTGCTGCTCCACGGGGGGTGACCCCCGCGACCCCCGGCAACAAGAAAATGCCCGCCTCTGATCACTTCCAACACCAGAGGCGGGCAAACGTCGTCTGAACGATGAGCTGACTCATCCCTCCTTGGGATGTTCGTACTCACCGATCAACTGGGCGCGGCCGATCGCGTGGAAACGCAGGTTGAACCCGACCACGGCCGGCGAGGCGTCGGCGTCCGGACCGAGCTTCTCCTGATCCACCGCGTACACCGTGAACACGTACCGGTGCGGCCCGTCACCCGGCGGCGGCGCCGCCCCGCCGAAGTCCTTGCTGCCGTAGTCGTTGCGCGCGTGCACGGCGCCCTCCGGCAGCCCTTCGAACCGCCCGCCCCCCGCACCCGCGGGCAGCTCGGTCACCGAGGCCGGGATGTCGAACAGAACCCAGTGCCAGAACCCGCTGCCCGTCGGAGCGTCGGGGTCGTGACAGGTCACGGCGAAGCTCTTGGTCCCGGCCGGGAAGCCCTCCCACCGCAGCTGCGGCGAGGTGTTCCCCGCGGCCAGGACCTGGGCGTCCTTGAGTACCGCCCCTTCCTCCACGTCCTCGCTCGTGACCGTGAACGACGGCACCGGCGGATGGAAGTCGTGGGGCAGCGGCCGCCTCTTCAGCTCGGTCACCTCGACACCTCCTGATAGATCGGAAAGCACTCCCTCCGGAGCCTACGACCTCCCCGCCCCGCACGAGCCCGAGCACGGCGCGGAAGGCCTCCCGGACACGACAGCGTTCGCCGTACGGCACTCCGGGCCCTCCGCGCCGGCCCGCTCCGTGAACGGCCGGGGACCTTCTAGAACCAGTTGCGCCTGCTGCCGACCTCGGACAGCCACTGGTTGAGGTACGCCGGCCAGTCGGTGCCCTGGTAGTCGTTCAGACCCACCTGGAACGAGCGGAAGGTGTCACTGCCCTCGCTGAACAGACCGGGCTTCTTGTCCATCTCCAGTACGACGTCCATCGCGTGCTCGTCGGCCACGAAGCTCAGTTCGACCTGGTTCAGCCCCCGGTACTGCGACGGCGGGAAGAACTCGATCTCCTGGTAGAACGGCAGCTTCTGCCGCGTGCCCCGGATGTGCCCGCGCTCGAGGTCCGCGTTCTTGAAGCGGAAGCCGAGCTGGAGGAAGGCGTCCAGAACGGCCTTCTGCGCCGGCAGCGGGTGCACGTTGACCGCGTCCAGGTCACTGGAGTCCACGGCACGCGCGATCTCCAGCTCCGTGGTCACCCCGACGTTCATCCCGCGCAGGGCCTGTCCGTCGATCATCGTGACCGGCGTCTCCCACGGGATCTCCAGCCCGAACGGCACCGCGTGCACCGCACCCGCCTGCAGCTCGAAGGCGCCGCCGAGCCGCTGCTTCGTGAACTCGATGTCCTGCTTGTACTCCTGGTCGCCGCTCTCGACCTCGACCTTGGCCTGCAGCCCGACCGACAGCCCCTCGATCTGCTGGTTGACGGATCCGCCCTGGATCCGCACCTCGCCCTGGACGACACCGCCCGGAACGACGTTGACCTCGGTCAGCACCGTCTCGACCGACGCCCCGCCGGCCCCCAGACTCGCGAGCAGCTTCTTGAACGCCATGACTCTCCCTCTACGACCTTCTTGGACGGGATCCCTCGATCCCTACGAACGCGATCCCGACGTGGCCGGTTCCGCCGCCCCACACCCTGACAAGCCGAGCGCCCGCTGACCAGCCCGACGCACCCAGCCGTCTGCACTACGCTCGGAGGGCATGATCGCGACCATCGACCGTACGCCCCTGCCCAGGAGCGTCTTCCGTCGCCCTGTCCTGGAGGCGGCCCCGGATCTCCGGGGCGGTCCGCTCGTCCGCATGATCCCCGAGGGCCCGGTCGCCCTGCGGCTCACCGAGGCCGAGGCCCGCGACGCCGGGAACGACCCCGGCCCCCACGCCTGTCGCGATCGCGCGACCCGCAGCGGCGTGATGTCCGGTCCGCCCGGACAAGCGCACGTCCGCTTCATCCACGGCATGTCAAGGCGGTCAGCGTGAACGTCGATCTCCTCTCCCGTCCTGCTGAAGAGGTCGCCCCCGAGCTGCTCGGGAGCGTCCTCGCCTGCAAGAGCTCCAAGGGGACTGTGAGCATCGCCATCACGGAGACCGAGGCGTACTCCGGCACGGCCGACCCGGCCTCCCATGCCTACCGGGGCCGGACACCCCGTAACGCCGTCATGTTCGGACCCGCGGGACACCTGTACGTCTACCGGTCGCACGGCCTCCACTGGTGCGCCAACGTCGTCACCGGGACGGACGGCATCGCCTCGGCCGTCCTCGTCCGGGCAGGCAGGGTCATCGAGGGGGAGGACCTGGCACGCAGGCGACGAGGGGAGAAGGTCGAGAGTCCCCGCCTTGCGCGAGGCCCGGGAAACTTCTGCCAGGCACTCGGGATCACGGCGGAGCACAACGGCGCGGACCTCCTCCTGACAGGCGCCTCGGTGTCGTTGTCCGAGGGCGAGTCGGTACCTGCCGCGCTCATCCAGGCCGGTCCTCGGGTGGGAGTGAGCAAGGCCCACGACTGGCAGCACCGGTTCTACCTCGCCGGTGATCCGACGGTCTCGGCGTACCGGCTGAGCCCGCGAGCCAAACCGTCCGCCGGAGCCTGAGCCGCAGTGCGCCTTGCCGGAGAACCGGCCGAGGTTCCCGGCCCCCCAGGCCACCGCCCGGGCGTGGACCGAGCTCTCGACGGCACGTCGCCGGCGCCGCAGGCGACACCGCTCTCCGGCTCCGACGGGCACGGTCGCCCCTCCGAACAGGTACGCAACGGTCCGCGCATCGGAGTCCCGGGCGACACAGCCCTGCACTCCGGAGCTACCGGGTCGCCGACGACCCGACGGGGGCCCCTGGCGGGCCACGTCCCCGGGCCCCGCCGAAGTTGACTCGCTCATGGACGGGGCGTAACGTAGCCCGAGCCGCTTGAACCGGGTACGGCATTCGCCTGCAGCCGGAAGCGGCCACCCACTACCTACGACATCCCTCAGCGGGAATGAATTCGGCGTGCCTGCATGCCCGAATTCCACCGCACCGCAACTCGATTATGAGTTGCGCAGGGAATCGGCTAACGTAGTGAATGTCGAAAGGCCGACGGGCGAAAGCTCGAAAGCCAGGACAATCCCGCCGACAGGGAATCGGATCGAGAAAAAGATCTGATAGAGTCGGAAACGCAAGACAGCAAGACCGAAGGGAAGCGCCCGGAGGAAAGCCCGAGAGGTTCGGGTGAGTACAAAGGAAGCG
>NZ_BMTL01000048.1 GCF_014649655.1 Streptomyces humidus
TTTCCGACTCTATCAGATCTTTTTCCGATCCGATTTCCTCGGTGCTTTCCAGGTTCCCGCTTTTGCTTCGCGGTTTCCCTTTCCGGCGGTTCCGACTTTATCAGAAGTTCTGAGTCGGATTTCCCGGCCCCTCCTGGGAGCAGTCCCGACGCACGAGGCGTCCGGCCTTCCCGCTCGGGCGGAGCCGTAAACGTACTGGAGCGGGGCTCCCCGATGCAAATCGGGGAGCCCCGCTCCGGGTTCACGCGTACGGCGGGCCGTGCGGCGGTCAGACCTCGACCACGACCGGCAGGATCATCGGCCTGCGGCGATACGTGTCGGAGACCCACTTGCCCAGTGTGCGGCGGATGAGCTGCTGCATCTGATGTGGCTCCACGACACCGTCCTGCGCCGAGCGTTCCAGGACCTCTGCGATCTTCGGGGTGACCGCGGAGAAGGCCGAGTCCTCGATGCCCGAGCCGCGGGCCTGGATGTGCGGACCTCCGGTGATCTTTCCGGTGGAGGAGTCCACGACGACGAAGACCGAGATGATGCCCTCGTCGCCCAGGATCTTCCGGTCCTTCAGGGCCGGCTCGCCCACGTCGCCGACCGAGAGGCCGTCGACGTAGACGTAGCCCGCCTGGACCTTGCCGGAGATCTTGGCCTTGCCCTCGACGAGGTCGACGACCACGCCGTCCTCGGCGATGACGATGCGGTCGTGCGGGACGCCCGTCAGGGCTCCCAGCTCGGCGTTGGCGCGCAGATGACGCCATTCGCCGTGGACCGGCATCAGGTTCTTCGGGCGGCAGATGTTGTAGAAGTACAGGAGCTCGCCCGCCGACGCGTGGCCCGAGACGTGCACCTTGGCGTTGCCCTTGTGGACGACGTTCGCGCCCCAGCGGGTCAGGCCGTTGATCACGCGGTAGACCGCGTTCTCGTTGCCGGGGATGAGCGAGGACGCCAGGATCACCGTGTCGCCGGGGACGATGCGGATCTGGTGGTCGCGGTTGGCCATGCGGGACAGGGCCGCCATCGGTTCGCCCTGGGACCCCGTACAGACGAGGACCACCTCGTGGTCGGGGAGGTCGTCGAGCGTCTTGACGTCCACGACCAGGCCCGGAGGCACCTTCAGATAGCCGAGGTCGCGGGCGATGCCCATGTTGCGGACCATCGAGCGGCCCACGAAGGCGACGCGTCGGCCGTACTCGTGCGCGGTGTCGAGGATCTGCTGGATGCGGTGGACGTGGCTGGCGAAGCTGGCCACGATGATCCGCTTGCGGGCGTTGCCGAAGACCGTGCGCAGGACGTTGGAGATGTCCCGCTCGGGGGGCACGAAGCCGGGAACCTCGGCGTTCGTCGAGTCGGAGAGGAGGAGGTCGATGCCCTCCTCGCTCAGCCGTGCGAACGCGTGCAGGTCGGTGAGACGGCCGTCCAGCGGGAGCTGGTCCATCTTGAAGTCGCCCGTGTGGACCGCCATGCCGGCCGGTGTGCGGATGGCGACCGCCAGCGCGTCCGGGATGGAGTGGTTGACGGCGATGAACTCGCAGTCGAACGGGCCGATGCGCTCTCGGTGTCCCTCCGCCACCTCAAGGGTGTAGGGACGGATCCGGTGCTCCTGAAGCTTGGCCTCGATCAGCGCGAGGGTCAGCTTGGAACCGATCAGCGGGATGTCCGGCTTCTCCCGCAGGAGGTAGGGGACGGCGCCGATGTGGTCCTCGTGGCCATGAGTGAGGACGATGCCCTCGATGTCGTCGAGGCGGTTCCTGATGGACGTGAAGTCCGGCAGGATCAGGTCGATTCCGGGCTGCTCCTCCTCGGGGAAGAGCACTCCGCAGTCGACGATCAACAGGCGGCCGCCGTATTCGAAGACCGTCATGTTCCGGCCGATCTCACCGAGACCGCCGAGCGGGGTGACCCGCAGGCCGCCCTCCGGGAGCGGCGGGGGCGGGGCGAGTTGCGGATGCGGATGGCTCAAAAGACTCTCCTCAAACACGCGCGCCACGTACCGGTGGGCACGTGGCGCGCATGACGTTCGTGCAGAAGCAGTTGTCGTTGTGGGTTGCAGGCACCGGTGGCCTGCCTATTCAGTTGTGAAGTCCGTTGTCAGAGCTGTACCCCGCCCGCAGCAAGATCGATCTTGAGCTGCTCGATCTCTTCGGGCGAGCACTCGACCATGGGCGAGCGCAGCGGTCCGGCGGGCAGGCCCTGGAGCGTGAGCGCCGCCTTGGTCGTCATGACGCCCTGGGTGCGGAACATACCCGTGTAGACGGGCAGCAGCTTCTGGTGGATCTCGGTGGCCTTCTGCACGTCGCCGGCGGTGAACGCCTCGACGAGGGCGCGCAGGTCCGGGGTGACCACATGGCCGACCACCGAGACGAAGCCGACCGCGCCCACGGAGAGCAGCGGCAGGTTCAGCATGTCGTCGCCGGAGTACCAGGCGAGGCCGGAGCGCGCGATGGCCCAGCTCGCGCGGCCCAGGTCGCCCTTGGCGTCCTTGTTGGCGACGATCCGCGGGTGCGCGGCGAGGCGGACCAGTGTCTCGGTGCTGATCGGGACGCCGCTGCGGCCCGGGATGTCGTAGAGCATCGCCGGGAGTCCGGTGGCGTCCGCGACGGTCGTGAAGTGCCGGTACAGGCCCTCCTGCGGGGGCTTGTTGTAGTACGGGGTGACGACCAGGAGGCCGTGTGCGCCCGTCTTCTCCGCCGCTCGGGCCAGCTCGACGCTGTGGCGGGTGTCGTTGGTGCCGACTCCCGCGACGACGTGGGCGCGGTCTCCGACGGCCTCCAGGACGGCTCGTACCAGGTCCGATTTCTCCGCGTCACTGGTGGTGGGGGACTCGCCGGTGGTGCCGTTGACGATCAGGCCGTCGTTGCCTGCGTCCACCAGATGGGTGGCGAGCCGCTGTGCGCCGTCGAGGTCGAGTGCGCCGTCCGCCGTGAACGGCGTGACCATGGCGGTGAGGACCCGCCCGAAGGGGGTCTGCGGAGTGGAGGTCGGAGCCATGGGTAACACGCTACTCGTTGCTCACCGCGGGGTCTGCCCACGGGGGTGCGGAACGTCATGACAAAAGAGGAGCCCGGCACTGCCTGCTCGGGGGTTCAAGCAGTGCCGGGTCCGTTTGATCAGGCTAGATGAACTTCTCTAAATGCCGCAATACGGACACTTCGCACGGATGATCCGTACATACGTCTTCCGCGCCGCGTCCCCTACGGGGCGATGCGGCCGTTGGCGTTGAAGGCGGCGTGGGTGAGGGGCATGAGCCTGGCCCATTCGGCCTCCATCTTCTCGCCCACCATCTCGATCTCCCGCTGCGGGAACGAGGGCACCTTCGCCAGCTCGTGCTGGGTGCGCAGGCCGAGGAAGTGCATCAGGGATCGGGCGTTGCAGGTGGCGTACATCGAGGAGAAGAGGCCGACGGGGAGAGTGGCGCGGGCGACCTCGCGGGCCACACCGGCCGCCAGCATCTTCTGGTACGCCGCATAGGACTGCCGGTAGGACTCCTCCATGGCCGTGGTGACGGCCTCCTGCTGTTCGACAGTGCCGTGAACGAACTCGTACCGGCCGGGACGCCCCTGCTGGACCAGCTTGCGGTCCTCGCCGGGAACGTAGAAGACGGGCTGGAGCTCCCGGTAGCGGCCGGACTCCTCGTTGTACGAGTTGTGCACGACGAAACCGTCCGCGACGAAGTTGTGGTGCGGCGGCGGCATGGAGATGTCGTAGGTCATTTCCTCCCCGTCGGGGACGACGGAGACGACGCTCTCCCAGCGCAGGCCGTTCCGCGGAGCCCGGCGGCGCTCCCCGTCCGGCGCGCCCTCACCGTTGGTCTTCCGCTGGTGACACGACATGCACGCCGGCCGCAGATTGGAGACGTCGAGCGCCTTGGTCAGGTCGGCTTCCACCGGGACGACGTGAACCAGTTCGAGCTCCTCGGCCTCGAACTTCTCGTCGCAGAGGTAGCAGAGGTCCATGGGCGCGATGAGATCGGCGCGCTGCTCGGCGGTCCAGATCCGGATTCCCTCGCGCAGACGGTTCGGGATGCCCGCCCGCTCGCCGGCCTCCACGCGGACCGGTCGTCCGATCCGGTCGCCGGTGCGCAGGTCGCCGGCGCGAACCCAGCCGTCGGGCGTCCACACCCGGTGGTCCGCCGTGCACCGCAGCGCCCTGTCGTCCGTTGTCGACAACTTCAGGATCGGCTTCACGCCGGACTGGAACACATCGACCATCGCCGCCTTCTCCACCAGCCCGGTCTCCAGGTCGACGGTGTCGGCCAGCAGGTTCTGGCAGGACTTCAGCCTGCGCGTACCTCCCGTGGAGTCGGGCACGCCGGTCTTCCAGTCGCGATGGATGTCCGCGATGCGTCTGGCCTCGGCGTTCTCACCGGTGCCCACGCTGATCATGGCGTCACCCGGAAGGCACCAGCCCACGCGGTGCCGCATGAACTCGCGGAAGACGAAGATCGGGGCGCTGATGAGGAAGGTCATCGAGTTGTGCTCGAACGGGCTGCCGTGCCGGTCCCGCATCAGGTAGTTGATCAGGCCCTTGGAGCGTTCCGGGTCCTTGCCCAGCTCCTCCAGGGACTGTTCGCCGAGGGTCGAGACGCGGGCGGCGAAGAGCACGTCCGCGTCGGACGCGGCGTGCTTGACCAGCTCGACGGTGACGTCGCTGCGGAAGGCGGGCTCGAGGTCGTCGTCGGCGGGGCTGTCGGTCACGTGCGGGGGTCCTTCCATCGCGTCTTCGGAGCGGCGACAACTCTACGGGGGCCGCCGGGCCGGGCTTCCGTCGGCGTGCCGCGAAGATCCGTGCGGGACGTCTGCCGATATTGGGCACGTTTTCGGGCACCCGCTCGTCTGAACCAGTGACGAGGTCCACCTCGCAGCGTCCTCGCGACTTCTCTCAGGAGGAAGTACCCACCATGTTCCGCCGGCGCGAGCCCGTACCCTTCGCCTTTCTCGCCGAAGCCGACAGGTTCCGTAGCAACGTCACTCCCCCGCCCCCCGAACGGTCCTCGGTGAGCCAGATAGCCGGGCGCTGGCTGCTGGGGCTCACCATCGTGGCCGCGCTGGTGGGCTCGCTGGTCATCGGGATGCCGGCGCTCAGCCAGAACCAGCCCCCGCAGGGACCGCAGTCACAGGCCTCCCAGGGACGCTGAGCACCACGCCGACGCCATCCGGCCCCCGAATGTGGTGAGCCGGGACACAGCCGGATAGCCTCACCGGGCACAGCCCACGCATGGACGAGTGAGGACCAGCCGTGCCCCTGCCCTTCCTGACGGCCGACCGCGCATTCGAGGCGGCGGACGACGTCGCCCTGCCCTTCGACGATCGCGAGCGCTGGCGACGCCCCTACCGGCCCGGGCCCTGGCGGGTCGGTGCGGCCGCGTTGGCGCTGCTGCTCGCCTCGTACGTGCTGTTCGCGGCCGTCATCATCGCGTTGACCGGATCGGTGTCCGAGGCGGGCGCGGTCTTCGGCTGCTCGCTGGTCGTGATCGCCGCCGCCCTGCGGCTGCTGCGGGTGGGAGTGTGGGTGAGCGACCGCGGGCTGCGCCATGTGAGCTTCCTCCGTACGCGCACGCTGCCGTGGGAGCGGGTCCTCGCCGTGCGGACCGCCCAGCAGCCGGTGCGCTGGCTCGGGCTGCCGCGCACGGTCCAGGGCGAGGCGCTGACCCTGGTCCGGAGGGAGCGGCCCGCCGAGGCGACGCCGCTGCTGACCACGCACGGGGCGGACTTCCTGGCGCGCCCCGAGGCGTTCGACCGGGCGGCCGACGCCGTCGAGGCGTGGGCGTCGGAGAACCGGCGCGGCTGAGTCCGCAGGCATACGGAAGGGGCCTGCCCGCGGTGTCGCGGGCAGGCCCCTTCCGTATGCCCGAGCCTGTGCTTGCGCTTGCGCCCCGCCGTTCGTGGCGGCTCCGTGTGCCCGGCCGGCTCAGGCGGCCTGGACCGGCTTGCCGTCGTGGAGGGCGATCGCGCGCTGCATCGCCTTGCGGGCCCGTGGGGTGTCGCGGGCGTCGTGGTAGGCGACGGCGAGACGGAACCAGGTCCGCCAGTCCGCGGGAGCGGCCTCGGTCTCCGCCTTGCGTCTGGCGAAGACCTCGTCGGCCGAGTCGCGGTCCACGCGGCCGCCGGGGGTGCGCTTCAGCTCGTCGACGGGCAGGCCGCCCTCGGCGTCCAGTTCGGCGGCCAGGGCGTTGGCCCTGCGCACGAACTGGGTGTTCTTCCACAGGAACCAGACGCCGATGACCGGCAGGATCAGCACCGCCACACCGAAGGTGACGGTCAGGAGCGTGCCGGACTGGATGAGCATGACGCCGCGGCTGCCGACCAGGACGAAGTAGAAGACGAGGACGGCGGCCGTGAGGGCGTAGGAGATCTTCGCGCGCATGACGTAGGGGGCTCAGTTCAGGTCGAGGAAGTGTTCCAGCCCGAAGGTGAGGCCGGGCGTCGAGACCACCTTGCGGGCGCCGAGCAGGATGCCCGGCATGAAGCTGCTGTGGTGGAGGGAATCGTGGCGGACGGTGAGGGTCTCGCCCTCGCCGCCCAGCAGGACCTCCTGGTGGGCCAGCAGTCCGCGCAGCCGGACGGCGTGGACGGGGATACCGTCCACGTTCGCGCCGCGCGCGCCGTCCAGTCCCGTCTCGGTGGCGTCCGGCGCCGGGGCGGTGCCGGCGTTGCGGCGGGCCTCGGCGATGAGCTGGGCGGTGCGGGTGGCGGTGCCGGAGGGGGCGTCCACCTTCTTCGGGTGGTGCAGCTCCACGACCTCGACGGACTCGAAGTAGGGCGCGGCGATCTGCGCGAACTTCATGGTGAGGACGGCCCCGATGGAGAAGTTGGGGGCGATGAGCACGCCCGTCCCGGGGGACGCGGCCAGCCAGCCGTTCAGCCGCGCGAGGCGTTCGTCGGTCCAGCCGGTGGTGCCGACCACGGCGTGGATGCCGTGCCCCACGCAGAACTCGAGGTTGTCCATGACCGAGGCGGGAGTGGTCAGCTCGACGGCGACCTGGGCGCCGGTCTCCGTGAGCGTCTCCAGCTTGTCGCCGCGGCCGAGGGCGGCCACCAGTTCCATGTCCTCGGCGGCCTCGACCGCCCGTACCGCCTCGGAGCCGATCCGGCCGTTGGCGCCGAGGACGGCCACGCGCAGCTTGCTCATCTCTGTGCTTCCTTACCGAAGATGCTTGCCGAAGGTGCCTACCGGAGGTGCTTACCGGAGGTGTGGGTGCTTCCCGAGGATCCGGCCCGGTCAGGCGACCGCGTCGTGCAGGCGGGCGGCCTGTTTGTCCTTGAGCGGGCCGATGACCGACAGCGACGGTCGTCGTCCCAGGATGTCGCGGGCCACCGAACGGACTTCGTCCGGGGTCACGGCGGCTATCCGGGCGAGCATGTCGTCGACCGACATCTGGTCGCCCCAGCACAGCTCGCTCTTGCCGATGCGGTTCATCAGCGCGCCGGTGTCCTCCAGGCCGAGAACCGTGGAGCCCCTCAGCTGGCCGATGGCGCGGCCGATCTCGTCGTCGGACAGACCGTGCTCGGCGACCTGGTCGAGTTCGTCGCGGCAGATCTTCAGGACGTCGTGCACCTGCGAGGGCCTGCAGCCCGCGTACACACCGAAGAGACCGCAGTCGGCGAAGCCCGAGGTGTACGAGTACACGCTGTAGGCCAGGCCGCGTTTCTCGCGGACCTCCTGGAACAGCCGTGAGGACATGCCGCCGCCCAGGGCCGTGTTCAGCACGCCGAGCGCCCAGCGGCGGTCGTCCGTGCGGGCCAGACCGGGCATGCCGAGGACGACGTGCGCCTGTTCCGTCCTGCGGCCGATCAGTTCGACACGGCCCGCGGTGCGGATCGCACGCCGGCCGTCGCGTGGGGCGATGGGCGCGGCGTCGGCGCTCTTGAAGGCGCCCGCCTTCTCGAAGGCCGCGCGGACCTGGCGTACGACCTTGTGGTGGTCGATGTTGCCCGCGGCCGCGACCACCAGGTGGGTGGGGTCGTAGTGCTTCTTGTAGAAGCGGCGGATGCGGTCGGCGGTGAGGGCGTTGACCGTGTCGACGGTGCCGAGGACCGGACGGCCCAGGGGGTTGTCGCCGAACATGGTCTGCGCGAACAGATCGTGCACGCAGTCACCGGGGTCGTCCTCGGTCATCGCGATCTCTTCGAGGATCGCGCCGCGCTCGACGTCGACGTCCTCCTCGCGGATCAGGGAGCCCGTGAGCATGTCGCAGACGACGTCGATGGCGAGCGGCAGGTCGGTGTCGAGCACGCGCGCGTAGTAGCACGTGTACTCCTTCGCCGTGAACGCGTTCATCTCGCCGCCGACCGCGTCTATGGCGGAGGAGATGTCCAGCGCGGACCTGCGCGTCGTGCCCTTGAAGAGCAGGTGCTCCAGGTAGTGCGTGGCGCCGTTCAGGGATGGCGTCTCGTCGCGGGAGCCGACGTGCGCCCAGATGCCGAAGGTGGCGGAGCGGACGGAGGGGAGGGTCTCGGTGACGATGCGCAGGCCGCCCGGGAGGGTGGTCTTTCGGACGACGCCGATGCCGGCCGTGCCCTTGATCAGGGTTTGGGTACGGGCGACGGCCCGCGCCTCCGAAGAGGTGCGGGCCGTCGCCTGGGAGCTGCTCGACGTCACTTGTCGGAGTCGTCCTTCGTGTCCTCGGCCGCTTCCTCGCCCTCGATCACGGGGATCAGGGAGAGCTTGCCGCGCGAGTCGATCTCGGCGATCTCGACCTGGACCTTGGAGCCCACACCGAGCACGTCCTCGACGTTCTCCACGCGCTTGCCGCCGGCCAGCTTGCGGATCTGCGAGATGTGCAGCAGACCGTCCTTGCCCGGGAGCAGCGAGACGAACGCACCGAAGGTGGTGGTCTTGACGACCGTGCCCAGGTAGCGCTCGCCGACCTCCGGCATGGTCGGGTTGGCGATGCCGTTGATCGTGGCGCGGGCGGCCTCGGCCTGCGAGCCGACCTGGGCGCCGATGTAGATGGTGCCGTCGTCCTCGATCGTGATCTCGGCGCCGGTGTCCTCCTGGATCTGGTTGATCATCTTGCCCTTCGGGCCGATGACCTCGCCGATCTTGTCCACGGGGATCTTGACGGTGATGATCCGCGGGGCGTTGGGGGACATCTCGTCCGGCGTGTCGATCGCTTCCATCATCACGTCGAGGATGTGGAGGCGGGCGTCGCGGGCCTGCTTGAGGGCCGCGGCCAGGACGGAGGCCGGGATGCCGTCCAGCTTGGTGTCGAGCTGGAGGGCGGTGACGAACTCCTTGGTGCCGGCGACCTTGAAGTCCATGTCGCCGAAGGCGTCCTCCGCACCGAGGATGTCGGTGAGGGCGACGTAGTGCGTCTCGCCGTTGATCTCCTGGGAGATCAGGCCCATGGCGATGCCGGCGACGGGGGCCTTGAGGGGCACGCCGGCGTTCAGCAGCGACATGGTGGAGGCGCAGACCGAGCCCATGGACGTCGAGCCGTTGGAGCCGAGGGCCTCGGACACCTGACGGATCGCGTAGGGGAACTCCTCGCGCGTCGGCAGGACCGGCACGATGGCGCGCTCGGCGAGCGCGCCGTGGCCGATCTCGCGGCGCTTCGGGGAGCCGACGCGGCCGGTCTCGCCGACGGAGTACGGCGGGAAGTTGTAGTTGTGCATGTAGCGCTTGCGGGTCACCGGGGAGAGGGTGTCCAGCTGCTGCTCCATGCGGAGCATGTTGAGGGTGGTGACGCCCAGGATCTGGGTCTCGCCACGCTCGAACAGCGCCGAGCCGTGCACGCGCGGGATGGCCTCGACCTCGGCGGCGAGCGTACGGATGTCCGTGACGCCGCGGCCGTCGATGCGCTTCTTCTCCTTGATCACGCGCTCGCGGACCAGCTGCTTGGTGAGCGAGCGGTAAGCGGCGGAGATCTCCTTCTCGCGGCCCTCGAACTCCGGCAGGAGCTTCTCGGCGGCGAGCGCCTTGACGCGGTCCAGCTCGGCCTCGCGGTCCTGCTTGCCCGCGATGGTCAGCGCGGAGGCGAGCTCCGGGCGGACGGCGGCGGACAGCGCCTCCAGGACGTCGTCCTGGTGGTCGAGGAAGACGGGGAACTCGCCGGTCGGCTTGGCGGCCTTGGCGGCGAGGTCGGCCTGGGCCTTGCAGAGCACCTTGATGAAGGGCTTCGCGGCGTCCAGACCGGAGGCGACGACCTCCTCGGTCGGCGCCTCGGCGCCGCCCGCGACCAGCTGGATGGTCTTCTCGGTGGCCTCGGCCTCGACCATCATGATCGCGACGTCGCCGTCCTCCAGGACGCGACCGGCGACGACCATGTCGAAGACCGCGTTCTCGAGCTCGGTGTGCGTCGGGAACGCGACCCACTGGCCGTTGATCAGCGCGACGCGGACGCCGCCGATCGGGCCGGAGAAGGGCAGACCGGCCAGCTGCGTGGACGCGGAGGCGGCGTTGATCGCCACGACGTCGTACAGGTGGTCGGGGTTGAGCGCCATGATCGTGGCGACGACCTGGATCTCGTTGCGCAGGCCCTTCTTGAAGGACGGGCGCAGCGGGCGGTCGATCAGCCGGCAGGTGAGGATGGCGTCCTCGGAGGGGCGGCCCTCACGGCGGAAGAAGCTGCCGGGGATCTTGCCGGCGGCGTACATCCGCTCCTCGACGTCCACCGTGAGGGGGAAGAAGTCGAGCTGGTCCTTGGGGTTCTTGGAGGCGGTGGTGGCCGACAGCACCATGGTGTCGTCGTCCAGGTACGCCACGGCGGAGCCGGCGGCCTGCTTGGCCAGGCGGCCCGTCTCGAAGCGGATGGTGCGGGTGCCGAAGGAGCCGTTGTCGATGACGGCCTCGGCGTAGTGGGTCTCGTTCTCCACTAGTGAATTCTCCTCGTCTTCGTCCCTCGCTGCCCGTGTGGCAGGGGGACGGTTGCGGAGAAGCGCTCCGTTCGGTGCGGGCCGGTCTTCGATCGAAGCACCCGGGGTTCTCTTTCCCGGGAGCCACTACCGAGGACCGGCGGCGGTGCGGTGCGCTTCTCCTCGTTCGGTGTGCACGTGACGTTCACCCGCAGCGAGTGCACGTCATGAGCTGTGTCGTACGTCTTGCGTTGTGCTACCACACTACAAAGCGTGGGTGACACTCCGCACGTTTCCGCGACCGGCAGGGCGTACGACGGACCCTGCCGGGGTGCGTGTCGCTCCGTGGAGCACACGCTCTGTACAGCAAAAGGGAGCGGCCCCGATGCTGCCGGGAACCGCTCCCCTCACGGCGTCCTACTTGGCGCCCGCCGCACCGCGGCGGATGCCGAGGCGGTCGACCAGCGCACGGAAGCGCTGGATGTCCTTCTTGGCGAGGTACTGCAGCAGGCGGCGACGCTGACCGACCAGGATCAGCAGACCACGACGGGAGTGGTGGTCGTGCTTGTGCGTCTTGAGGTGCTCGGTCAGGTCCGAGATCCGGCGCGACAGCATGGCGACCTGGACCTCGGGGGAGCCGGTGTCGCCCTCCTTCTGGCCGAACTCGGTGATGATCTGCTTCTTCGTAGCGGCGTCGAGCGGCACGCGTACTCCTCGTAGTCTTTTCAGTGGCCACCGAGTGCCCCCGGTCTGTGTCTCGGGGGAGCTTCCGATACTCGGGAGGCGGGGATCCGCTGAGCGCGACCTCCAGAACCTTCAGGCGCTGCCTGAGGGTGTGCTTCCGGGGGTGCGTACACAAACGGCCGAGGGCCAGGGTATCAGGCCGGTGCGCCGGGCTTGTCCGGGATGCACGGCGGGCGGCCGGGCCACGCTCGGCCGGCCGGGTACGGGCGGACGGACCGCGTCCCGCCGGGTGGGGGCAGTGTAGGGGGCACGGCGCCGGGCCGGAACGTAAAGGAGGAAGCTCTGAGCTGGGCGAACTGCGGCAAGTAGGGTGACGCCACAGCTCGTTGGCACAGTGGAGCAGCGGAACCGCGGAACCAGCGGAACCAGCGGAACAGAGGGAAGGGTCGGAGCCGATCATGGCCGATGACATGGCCGATGCCGTGAAGACCGAGCAGGCCGGGAACGTCGAGCACCCCGAGGGCGCGGCCGTGCGGGCACGCAAGGACCGGGAGCGGGACGAGCTCTACGCGCTGGACATCTCCGGCGTCGAGTGGCGGTGCGCGCCCGGCGCGGAGGAGCACGAGGAGCGCGTCGAGATCGCCTCTCTGCCCGGGGGCGCTGTGGCGATGCGGTCGTCGCTCGACCCGGAGACGGTGCTGCGCTACACCGAGGCGGAGTGGCGGGCCTTCGTGCTGGGCGCCCGCGACGGCGAGTTCGATCTGGAGCCGGCGCCGCACGACGGGGCGGCGGCGGAGTAGCGCGCTGCGGGAACACCCGGGCCCGTGGAGCAATCGGGTCCGTGGAGCGGTGGAGCGGCCGTGACGGCGATCGTCACGGCCGCTTTCCTGTGGTTCGGCCGCGGGTCAGCCGGTCATCGAGCGGGCGCTCGCGTACACGTCGAAGACGGCCAGCGCCAGCGGCACCAACGTCAGCAGGACGAAGCCCTCGGCGATCTCCGTGAACCGGCCCCAGAACGGCGTGAGACCGCCGCGTGAGGTGATCAGGCCGATCGCGGTGACGATCGCGGAGGCGGCGGCGATCGCGGCGACGAGCCAGATCGTGCGGAGGTCCAGGTCGGTGCGGTCGCCCGCGAGGGCCGCGCGGACCGCCGGGTGGGGCGGGTCGAGTGCAAGACCGAGGCCGAGCAGGACGAGGGAGCCGAGGCCCGCGGCCAGCACGGGGGCGACCTGGGCGGTGTAGCGGAAGAGGTGGGCGCGCATCGACAGGGCGATGCCCGTGGCCAGCGCGAGGAGCTGCGCCCAGACGTCGCCGGAGAATCCGAGGACCGCGCAGGCGCCGACGGTGATCACCGCGCAACCGCCGACCAGGCCCACCAGGAGTTCGTGGCCGCGACGGGCCTGGGCGGCGATCCGCTCGGCGTCGACCGGTTCCCGGGGGGCGGGGTCGGCGCCGTATGCGCTGCGCGCGCCGGCGTCCGGGGTGTCGAAGCCGATCGGCAGGCGGGCGAAGCGCATGGACAGGCCGGGCAGGAAGGCCTGGGCGCCCACGGCGACGGGGGTGCACAGGGCGGCCGTCTCCGCCGGGGTCCAGTGCGCGAGGATCGCCGCGAAGACCGCCGCCAGCCCCGCGCCGGAGGCGACCGCGAAGGCGACGAAGGGGCCGTCCCCGCGGGGGGAGCACAGGGTGAGCAGCACCGAGGCCAGCAGGACCGCGGCGCAGGCCAGCAGGAACTGCAGTCTGCCGATGCCCTGGCCGTCGGCGAGCGGGAGGAGCCCGGAGCCCGCGACCGCCACGTTGGGCAGTGCGCCGAGTCCCAGGGCGACGGCGGAGCCGTGGTCGTCATAGACGCGGGCCCGGACACAGGCGAGGGCGATCAGCAGGACGCCGACGACGGCGGCGAGGACGCCGGGCAGGCTGTTCATGTCGTGGCGCGGGTCGCCGGACCAGGCCACGAAGGCCAGCAGGGCCGGCAGGACGCCTCCGCCGACGAGTCCCGCGGCGCGGGTCAGGTCGCCGCTCCACAGGGTGTGCTCGCGCGTCACGGCGGCGGCGACCGCCTCGGAGACGTCGTCGAAGACGGCGGGCGGCAGGGACTCGGCGAAGGGGCGCAGGGCGAGGAGTTCGCCGTCGAGGATGTGCTGGGCCGCGAACGACCGAGAGCTGTCGAGGACGGCTCCGTCCCGGCGGACGAGGTGGTAGCCGACCGGGGCGCCCTCGGCCGGGCTCTGCCGGGAGAGCCGGAGGATCTCCGGGTAGATGTCGGCGACGGGGATGTCGTCGGGCAGCGCCACGTCGATCCGGCTGTCGGGGGCGACGATGGTGACCCGGCAGAAGCCGAGCCCCGTCCCCGCCGCCGCGGGGACGGCTCCTGCGCCGCGCCCTTCTCCGGTGGCTGCCGCGGAGGCCGCGATACTCACCTGCTGCTCCCCCTCAGTGATGGTTCAGCGATGGTTCAGTGATGGTCCCGCGTCGACGAGGTGACGGTGCGGTGCGCCGTCCCGCTCCGGTGCGTGCGCCGGGCGGCCCGCGGGTGTGCTCACGCGAACATCCGGCACCCTACCGCCCTCCGGTCGCGGGGACAGTCAGTAGGATCACGCGGCGGCCTGCGTCCGGCTGACACGGGGTGACGGACGGTATTTCGGGGGCCTCGCAAGAGGATTGGTGAGCAGTGAGCCATATCGTCGTGAAGCGCCCGCCGCGGGCGCTGCCGTCCGAGGTGCCCACGGGCGAGGTCGTCCTGCAACCTCCGCCGGAGCTGCCGCGGGGGCATCAGGAAAGCGTGCTGATGCAACTGCTGCCGACGCTCGGCATGGGCGGCTCGGTGGTCTTCTTCTTCACGAGCGGGCAGCCGTTCATGAAGATCATGGGCATGGTCATGATCGCCTCGACGGTGGCGATGTCGGTCGCGATGGTGGTGCGCTTCCGCCGCGGCTCCCAGGGGCAGTTGGCGGACATGCGCCGGGACTACCTGAGTTATCTGGCCCAGACCCGGCGCACCGCGCTGGACACGGCCCGGGCCCAGCGCGACGCCCAGTACTACCTGCACCCCTCGCCCGAGCAGCTGTGGGCCCTGGTCGCCGAGGGCAGCCGGGTGTGGGAACGGCGGCCCGGGGACGAGGACTTCGCCCAGGTCCGGGTCGGGCTCGGCGCCCAGGCGCTGGCCACGCCGCTGCTCGCCCCCGAGACCGGGCCGGTGGAGCAGCTGGAGCCGCTGACGGCGGGCGCGCTGCAGCGCTTCATCGCCGTCCACGACAGCCTGGACGACCTGCCGATGGCCGTGTCCCTGCGCGCCTTCTACCACGTCACGGTCAGCGGCGAACCGCAGTCGGTGCGCTCCTGCGTGCGGGCCCTGGCCGGCTCGCTGGCCGCGCTGCACTCGTCCGAGGACCTGGTCCTCGTCGTCGCGTCGGGCCGGGAGGAACTGCCGCACTGGGACTGGGTCAAGTGGCTGCCACACGTCCAGACGTCCAGTGCCGTGGACGGGGCGGGCAGCCGCAGGCTGATCGGCGCCGACGTCCGCGAGCTGGAGCAGTTGCTCGGGGAGCGGCTCGCCGGCCGTCCCCGGTTCCACCCGAACGCGGGGCCGCTGCCCGACGAACCGCACATCGTCGTCGTCCTGGACGGCGTCTCCCTGCCCGCGGACTCGGTCCTGGCCAACGCCGAGGGACTGCAGGGCGTGACGGTGCTGGAGATCGTCGCCGGTGAGCTCACCGGGACGGGCGGCGAGCTGGACATCGTCGTACAACCCGGCTCGCTGCGGCTGGAGTCGGCGCACGGCGCCGTCTACGAGGGGACGCCCGACGGCCTTTCGCCGGAGTCCGCCGAGGCTCTCGCCCGGCAGCTCGCGCCGCTGCGCATGGCCTCCGGCGGGGACGACGACGAACCGCTGCTGGCCAACCTGGAGTTCACCGACCTGCTGAACCTCGGCGACGCGGCGTCCGTGGACCCGTCGCGCACCTGGCGGCCGCGTTCGCTCGCCGAGCGGCTGCGGGTGCCGATCGGGGTGGGCGAGGACGGCCGTCCGGTGATGCTGGACCTCAAGGAGGCGGCGCAGGAGGGCATGGGCCCGCACGGCCTGTGTGTGGGCGCGACGGGCTCCGGCAAGTCGGAGCTCCTGCGCACCCTGGTGCTGGGCCTGGCGGTCACCCACTCCTCCGAGACGCTGAACTTCGTCCTCGCCGACTTCAAGGGCGGCGCGACCTTCGCCGGCATGGCGCAGATGCCGCACGTGGCGGCCGTCATCACCAACCTCGCGGACGACCTGACGCTGGTCGACCGGATGGGCGACTCCATCCGGGGCGAGCTCAACCGCCGCCAGGAGCTGCTGCGGGACGCGGGCAACTACGCCAACATCCACGACTACGAGAAGGCGCGGGCCGCGGGGGCCGCCCTGCAACCGGTCCCCTCCCTGGTCCTGGTGATCGACGAGTTCAGCGAACTGCTGACGGCGAAGCCGGACTTCATCGAGATGTTCGTGCAGATCGGCCGGATCGGCCGCTCGCTCGGCGTGCACCTGCTGCTGGCCTCGCAGCGCCTGGAGGAAGGCCGGCTGCGTGGCCTGGAGACGTACCTGTCGTACCGCGTCGGTCTGCGCACGTTCTCCGCGGCGGAGTCGCGGGCGGCGCTGGGCGTGCCCGACGCGTACTCGCTGCCGAACGTGCCGGGTTCCGGGTTCCTGAAGTTCGGCACGGACGAGATGGTGCGGTTCAAGGCGGCGTACGTGTCCGGGGTCTACCGTTCCGGCGGTCAGCGGGTGGCCTCGGCCGGCGGGGCGCCGCCGGTGGACCGGCGGCCGGTGCTGTTCACCTCGGCCGAGGTGCCGGTGCGCTACGCGGCCGTGCCGCGGCCGCGTTCCGGGGACGGTCCCGAGGTCGACGAGGCGCTCGCCGACACCGTCCTCGACGTGATCGTGCGCCGACTGGAGGCGCAGGGGCCGGCGGCCCACCAGGTGTGGCTGCCGCCGCTGGACAGCCCGCCGTCGCTCGACGCGCTCCTCCCGGGGCTCACGGCCGTGCCGGGCCGCGGTCTCACACAGCCCGGCTACGAGGGCGCGGGCCGGCTGGTGGTTCCGGTCGGTCTGGTGGACAAGCCGTTCGAGCAGCGCCGCGACCCCCTCTGGGCGGACTTCTCCGGCGCGGCCGGCCACATGCAGATCGTCGGCGGCCCGCAGTCCGGCAAGTCGACGCTGGTGCGCACGCTGATCTCGGCGTTCGCCCTCACCCACACCCCCCACGAGGTCCAGTTCTACGGCCTCGACTTCGGCGGCGGCGGCATGGCGGCGGTGGCCGGCCTGCCGCACGTGGGCGGGATCGCCTCGCGGCTGGACCCGGAGCGGGTGCGGCGCACGGTGGCCGAGGTCTACGGCGTGCTGACCCGCCGCGAGGAGTACTTCCGCTCGGCCGGGATCTCCTCGATCGCGGACTTCCGGGTCCGGCGGGCGAGGGGCGACATCTCGGTGACGGACCAGCCGTGGGGCGACGTCTTCCTGGTCATCGACGGGTGGGGCAACTTCCGCGCGGACTACGAGGCGATGGACCAGATCGTCCACGAGATCGCGGCGCGCGGGCTCGGCTACGGCATCCACCTGGTGCTGACCGCGTCACGGTCGATGGAGGTCCGGTCCGCCCTCAAGGACCACCTGATGAACCGGCTGGAGCTGCGGCTCGGCGACACGATGGACTCCGAGATCGACCGCAAGGTCGCAGCCAACGTCCCGGCGGGCGTTCCGGGCCGGGGCCAGTCCCCGCAGAAGCTGCACTTCATGGCGGCGGTGCCGCGGATCGACGGCCTCACCTCCGACACCGACCTCTCCGACGCCACGCAGGCGCTGGCCGTCGAGGTCGCGCGGCACTGGCAGGCGCCCGCGGCCCCCGAAGTGCGGCTGCTGCCGCGCGAGTTCCCGGCGAGCCAGCTGCCGCCGGGGAGCCGCTTCCCGCGCCGTGGGGTCGCCTTCGCCCTTGACGAGAACAACCTCGAGCCGGTCTACGTCGACTTCGAGCAGGACCCGTTCTTCCTCGTCTTCGGCGAGAGCGAATCCGGCAAGTCCAACCTGCTGCGGCTGCTGATCAAGCAACTGACGGAGCGTTATCCGGGCGACGAGTGCAAGCTGTTCGTGGTCGACAACAGGCGCTCCCTGCTGGACGTGACCCCGTCCTCCCATCTGGCCGAGTACATCCCGATGTCCAACGCCATGGACCATCACATGGCCGCGCTGGCCGACCTGATGAAGCGCCGGACGCCGACGGCCGACGTGACGGCACAGCAACTCCGGGACCGGAGCTGGTGGCGTGGCCCGACGGTGTACGTGGTCATCGACGACTACGACCTCGTGGCGACGTCGAGCGGCAATCCGCTGGCCGGCCTGACGGAACTGCTGCCGTTCGCCCGGGACGTGGGCGTGCGGTTCATCGTCGCGCGGTCGACGGCGGGCGCGGGACGGGCGTCGTACGAGACGTTCATGCAGCGGATCAAGGAACTCGGCGCGCAGGGTGTGGTGTTGGCCGGCGACCCGGGCGAGGGCGACCTCCTGGGGGGCGTACGGCCACGGCCGATGCCCGCGGGGCGGGGGGTCTTCGTCTCGCGCCGGCGGGGGAAGCCGTTGGTTCAGGTGGGGTGGGTGCCGGAGGGGGTGTGATGAGCCCGTGTACTCGGCGTCGTCAGGAACGCCTGTGCGGCGGAGTCGGAGGACCCTGCGTCACCGCCGTCAAGCCTTGCGGGGTGAACGGCGGAAAGTATGGTGACGTCCGTGAATTCACTTGAAGTGAGCTCACGACGGCCTGTTAGTAGTTCGGCGGAACGGTCCGTCCGACGGACGGGCTCCACGGGGACACGGGGACACGGGGACACGGGGAAGGTATTCGCGCATGGCGTGGGCAGAGTGGGAGCAGCTCAAGAGTGCGGCGGCGGAGCAGCATGCAGCCCAGATGCAACTGAACCACGTGCCACTCGATCCTGGTGGTGGTTCCGGCACGCTGGTGTCGAACAAGTCGGCCTGGTCCAAGGCCGGTCAGGACGTCGTCTCGCTCCGCGAGGATGTCGGCAAGGCGTTGGGGAAGCTGTCGGACGGCCAGACCGGGCTCGGCGAGGACACCGGCTGCCTGACCGCGGGTGCGCAGAAGGACGTCCACGCGTCGTGGGAGCGCTACGTGAAGAGCGTGAGCGGACGCTGCGGGAAACTCTCGGCTCTGCTGGAGAAGGCAGGCAACGACCAGCTGAAGACCGATGAGGCCATCGAGGTGGAGATCGGCAACCTGCAGGTGGAGTACGGGGATACTCCGGCCGTCGGTGGCAAGGGCTGAGGGGCGGTAGCCAGACATCATGGACCTCGCGACGCTCAAGGCCCTCAAGCCCACCGAGTACTCGGAAGCAGCCGACGGATACCGCAGCACCTCTGACATGGCGAGCGCGGCCAAGGACCGCATCGAGAACCAGATCGCCGTAGCGATGCGGAACTCGTTGAAGGGCGAAGCCGCGACCGCCGCGATCAACCAACTGACGGAACTGAGCAAGAACTTTCACTACATCCAGGTGGAATGCGGTCTGGTCAGCACGGCTCTCGAAGCCTTCTCCTACGAGGTGGGAGCCGCCAAGAGCAAGCTCGACGCGGCGCTGGGGGGCGCACGGGCCGCACAGCTCACCGTGAACGCCGACGGCTCGATCACCTATCCGGCAGGGGGTGAGAAGGCCGAGGACGGCAAGATCCCTGACGGCGGAACGGTGAGCGGCCTGACGGACGGCACGGCCGCCGCGATCGGCCGCCAGTCGGCCAACTTCGACCCCAACCCCAACCACCGCCTGGCCCAGGACTACGCCGACCAGATCGCCGCGGCGCTCAAGGAGGCCACGGAGGCCGACGAGAAGTGGGCGCCGAAACTGCGTGCGCTGAAGGCTGACGACGACCTGACAGTCTCCGACGAGGACTGGGCCGACACGTCTTCGGACACGAGCGGAGTGAAGGAGGCGGGCAAGAAGTACCTCGACTCGCTGCCGCACCCGCCCAAGGACGGCAGTCCTGAGGAGAACGCGGAGTGGTGGATGGGGCTCGACGCGGAGCAGCAGGCGGCGTGGATCTCCATGCGCCCTGATTCCGTGGGCGCGCTCGATGGACTGCCCGCCGCGGTCCGGGACGAGGCCAACCGCATCGTGTTCGATGAAACGCGAGCCACAATGCAGACGGAGTTGGACTCGATCCCGAAGCCGCCGGCAAATGAGTGGACCTGGATCACTGTCGGTGGCTACCCGTCCAAAGTTCACACCGATGAGTGGATGGACTGGAGCAGAGAATACGGGGATCGCTCCGAGCAGCTGACACAGCACCTCAAAGGCATGCAGTACATCCAGGACCGCTTCGACCGGACTGGTGAAGGCGGTCTACCCGAGGCCTACCTGCTCGGTTTCGACCCCGTGGGACTGGACGACGGAAAAATCATCATGGCCAACGGAAATCCGGATTTTGCAGATCACGTGGCCGTGTATGTCCCCGGCACGTACGCCGGCCTCGAGAAAATCGGGGAGAACGACACCCACGGAGACCTCGGCCGTGGGGAGACGTTGTGGGCGGAAAGCTCCAAGCTGGCTCCGAGCCAGAAGGTGTCCACCATCACCTGGCTCGACTACAACACTCCTGACCACCTCGTTCCCGAGGCGACCAGCGGGTCCCGCGCGGAGGAGGGCGGTCCGCGCCTGTACGACTTTCTCCAGGGAAGTAGGGCAGCTCATGAGGATGCCTCCGGGAACGCCGCCCACACAACGGTCATCGGGCACAGCTATGGAAGCACGGTTGTCGGTGTCTCCGCGCAGTCCGGGAGTTGGAACGACTCTGAAGCCGTCGACGACTACATGTTCGCAGGCAGCCCGGGCGTCCAGGCAGATCATGCGGCCGACCTGGGCGTCGGCGCTGATCATGTCTGGGCGATGGGCGGCCCCGGGGACGACCAGGTCGTACGCCAGGGCGGTCGTGTGATGGGACTCGGCGACAACCTGACCATTCCCACCGATGAATCGTTTGGCGGCAACATCATGAAGAGCGACTCGGACGGGCACAGCGGATTTTGGGATTCGGACGGCCACAAGGCATCGCTCAGCCTGGAGAACCAGGCCCGAGTGATCACAGGAAGGTACGGAGATGTCGTTCTGGAGGACTAAGAGCCCCCAGCTCCGCAAGAGGATTTCCATCGGTACGGGATCACTGATCGTTCTGTCTACTCTCGTACTGACCACGGGCTGTTCATCTACTCAAGGGAGTGAAAATCCGTTGGACTACGAGCCGAAGTCCCGGTCTACCGAGACGGTACAGGCCGAAATCTCGGAGCTGTCCAGTCGACTCTTCGATGTCATGAGCATCAAGAGCAAGGTCACGAAACCGGGGCCCGATGTGCAGCCCTGTGACTCTGATGACGCCAACTCGGGGAAGGTGTACAGGATCCGGCACCCCTGGTCGGCATACGGGGCGGGGAACGACGCCATGGAGAAAGGCATGGCCAATCTGCGCCAGGGACTCCCGAAGCAGGGCTGGAAGATCGAGAAAGTCGGTAACGATGGCAGCAGCAACAAGAATATGCAAATCTTGGCTGTCCACGAAAAGACGCTCAGCCAGGCTGAAATCACCTGGCTCAAGGGACTTGACGGCCACGAGCCGCTGATTGAGGTAAGCCTGTACTCAAGGTGCTTCCGGTCGACGAATGACTCAGAGCAGGGCTGAGCTACTGGTACGTCCCACCGCTGGCCTCCGGGTCCGGCGGCGGGGACAGTCGGATTTTTTCAAGAGTTTCATCCCTGGAGTTCCATCTCACCCCGGCGTGTGAAATGTGAAATCAAAGAGAACAATGGAGCAGACTCCTTCAAGTGGGATTCACGCCCTTCCCAGGGGGGATTTCGCCAGCTTCTACCTTCCATTCGTTCCCAGCGGAAGCAAGACAGATGAGGCGTCGCAGGCTTAAGGTTGTCTCACGTGGCAAGTTCCGCGAGTTACTTGTAGCAGCTCAGGGCGGTGGCCTTGGCCGGGCTTCGGCTTTGCCGGTCGCTGCGGTTCACGTACGGGATCTTGAGGCCACGAGTAGCCCATGGCAGGCTTATGCCGCATGATCGATGACTTCGCGAAGGGCAACCTGCACGGGAGACTGCGGCGGGACCGCAAGGCGCTGCTCTGGAAACTCGACGGCCTGTCCGAATACGACGCCCGCCGACCTTTGACGGCGACCGGGACCAACCTCCTCGGCCTGGTCAAACACGTGGCCAGCGTCGAGGCCAGGTACTTCGGTGAAGTCTTGGATCGGCCGTCCCCGGACCCGCTGCCCCGGTGGCAGGACCACGACGGCAGCGATCTGTGGGCGACTGAGGACGAGGCGCGCGATCAGATCATCGAGTCCTACCGGCGCACGTGGGAGCACTCAGACGCGACGATCGACGAGCTTGCTCTTGATGCCCCCGGCCACGTGCCGTGGTGGCCGGAGCCTTATCCCAACACGAACCTGTTCGCCATCCTGGTCCACGTCCTCGGCGAGACCAACCGGCATGCCGGGCACGCCGACATTCTGCGCGAAGGCATCGACGGCCGAACCGGGATGCGCCCCGAACACGAGATGCAGATCGATGAAGAAGCCCGCGCCGCCTACCGCGCGAAGATCGAGCAGGCCGCCAGATTGGCCGCATCAGGCAAGGGCTGAGGGTGTCCCACGTGACTTGATGTTCGAGCGGCATGATGCCGGCCGTGAGTGCTGATCTGTCGAAGCGTCTGGTTCCTGATGAGCTCTGGGAGCTGGTCGCCCCGTTACTGCCGTCGTTCGCGGCTCGACCGCAAGGTGGCGGGACCGCTCCGCGTGACGAGCGGGCCGTGTTCACCGCAGTGGTGTACGTGCTGACCAGCGGCTGTGCTTGGCGGCATCTGCCGCCGACGTTCGGCACGTCCTCCGCCACCGCGCATCGCCGCTCACGGTATGGACCGGGGTCGGCCCGTCGGCTGCATCGGGCGATGTTGGACGAACTCGGGGCCCGGGGTGAGGTGGACTGGACCTCGGCGATCGTCGACGCCGCCTCCATTCGCGCCAAAAAAAAAGGGGGTTCGCTGACGGGGCCGAACCCGGTCGATCGCGGCATGAAGGGCAGCAGACTGCACGTGCTGTCCGATGTCCAGGGCGTCCCGCTCGCCGTCGCCGTGTCAGGTGCGAGCATGCAAGACAGTCTCGCCCTCAAGCCGCTTAGAAGTCATCTCATTTGGTGAGTCTGCGGTAGCAGATCAGGGTGCAGGCGATGCTGGTGAAGGCGAGGAAGTGGTCGGCTTTGCGCTCGTAGCGGCGGTGCAGACGTCGGCATCCGGCGAGCCAGGCCATGGTGCGTTCGATGGTCCAACGGTGTCGGCCGAGTCGCTGCGAGGTCTCGATGCCCCCGCTGGACAGCCAACGCCGCAGGTGGTTGTAGTCGTAGCCTTTGTCGGCGTGGAGTTTGTGGGGCCTGCGCCGTCGGCGTCCTCGGCGGGAGCGGATCGGCGGTATGCCTTTCACCAGGGGGATCAGTGCCTGGCTGTCGTGCGTGTTGGCGCCCGAAATGCCGATGGACAGGGGCAGGCCGGTCCACTCCGTGATCAAGTGGATCTTTGACCCGTACTTACCCCGGTCTACAGGATTCGGGCCTGTCAGCTCTCCCTTTTCAAGGCCCGCATGTTGACCGAGTCGATCGCGCACCGGGACCAGTCCAGCTCGCCGCGGGATCCCAGTTCATCGAGGACCAGGCGGTGGAGCTTGGCCCACACACGGGCCTTCGTCCACTCGGTGAATCGTCGGTGAGCTGTCGCGCCGGACGGCCCGAATGACGCCGTCGGCAACTGCTGCCACGTGCAGCCAGAGGTCGCCACGAACACGATCGCGGCCAGCACTTCGCGGTCGCCGTGCCGACGCCGGCCACCGCCCTGAGGCCGCGAGGGCGCCTCCGGCACCACCCGCTGGAACAGCTCCCACAACTCGTCCGGCAGTCCGCCATCGAGGCTCTGCAGGCCGAGGGAATCGTTCAAGGGGTCCAGGGCAAGGGCGTGTTCGTCATCGCCGTGCCTGCAGACCCGCCCGAGAACGACAAGACCGACGGCTGACGGCTGACGGCTGACGGCTGACGGCTGACGAGCAGGTGACCATTTCAAGCGGGGGCGCTCGCGATTGCACGCGTCCCTGGCGACGCGGCACAGCACAGGGTGGGCACCTCCCGTGCGTGCCCACCCTGTGCTGTGTTGTCGCCCCCGTGCGGCCTCAGAGGAAGTAGCCGGCCGCCTTGAGGTCGCCGCCGCGGTAGTCACCGCTGGCCTCGGTGACCCGGTGGCCGATGGCGAGGAGCGCGGCATGGATGGCCGCGGCGTCCTTGTCCCACTCGGCCATCTTGGTCTGGAAGGCGCCCGCGGCTTCGCCTTCCCAGCCCGCAGCGACCTGCTGCACGGCGGCCTTCAGGGCCGCCAGGTCGTCTTCGAGCTTCTTGGCCTGGTTGCCCAGCTCGGTGGTGATCGCGTCGAGACCGCCGTACTTCACGGCGAGCTCGTCATAGTGCACGTTGACCATGATTACTCATCTCTTCGTTGGAGTGCGGGCCGTGACGGCCCAGTTGACCGACGACGCGGATCAGTAGCTGTTGAGAGCCGAATGCGCCCCGCCGTACTGGACGTCGATGCTCTTCATGGTGGCGAGCACCTCGTCATCGGTGTGCGACGAGAGCTTGCGGGTCTCGTTGATGTTCTCCAGGAACCAGGCCAGCAGCCCGCCGATGTGCCTGACCCGCTCGTTGATCTCGGTCTGCTTCGCGTTGAAGGCACCGGCGCCGACGCCCTTCCAGTGCGTCTCCATCGTGTCCAGAGTGCCCTGGAGGCTGCTGAGTTGGCTCTTGATGGACTCGTACCGCTCGACGATCTCCTTCTCGAGCTTGATTACCTGGCCGTCATTGAGTCGCTGCCCATCTGCCATGTCGGGACGTCCCTTCGTGATATTCGCTGCTGATCAGGTCTTCTCATATCGTCGCCCAGTCGGCGGTCAGGCGGCGCGCCTCCTGCGTACCACCGCGAACACACCGCCGCCGATCGCCGCGACGAGGACTGCGCCGAGGATGCTGTACAACTGGGTGTCGTTCTCGGAGGAAGAGTTCGCGCTTGTTTCCACCGCATTTTTCGGAGGCTGCGACGAAGTCGATGCGGAAGGAGCTGCTGAGGCCGATTCGTCGCCCGTGACGCCCGCGGCGTTTTCCTTCGCGAGGGGGTCCGTGTTTGCCGGCCCGGGGTTGAAATCGCTCTTCTCCAGCACCTTACGGGGGCGGATCAGCCCGTAGCCCAGATACGTGCTCGGGTTGTCCTTCGCCCAGTCGCGCCCGGCGGTGTCGATCAGGCTGGCGAGGACCTGATTGGCCGTCCACTTGGGGTGGGCGGACCAGATGAGGGCGGCGGAGGCGGACGCGATGGCTGCGGCTTGGCTGGTTCCCTTGCGAGTACAGTACGAATGAAAGGTCTTGTCGCACCAACCTGGTACGTCAAGTCCGGGAGAAGCCAGGTCAACGTAATTGCCGTGATCAGAGAACTTCGCGACGGTTCCGTTCTCGTCCGAGGCCGCCACGCCGACGACATAGGGGTATGCGGCTGGATAACCGATTTCGCCCTTATTCTCCCCGTTGTTGCCAACGGCAGCAAACATCAACTTACCCTTGGATTGGGCGTAATTGATCGCCGCCTCCTCCTCCGCATTGTCACCAGGACTGCCGTAGGACATGTTGATGATTTTGGCGTCACTGTCAGCGGCGGCCCTGATCGCTTGCGCCGAACTCGCGGTCTTCTTCCTCTCAGCCTTGTCTTTGAGATCGTCGTACGCGATCCGGTACGGGACGATCTTCGCTCCGGGGGCAAGACCTTTCAGGTCGCCGTCAGCACCCGTACCAACGATCAGTTCCGCCATGGTCGTCCCGTGGCCCGTGTAGTCCTTTGTGGCGCCGTAGGCGACGGCTGCGGGAACCTCGTCGAGAAGTACCTGCCCCTTCAGAGAGGAAGTTGCAGGGTTGACGCCTGAGTCAATGACAGCAACTTTGACTCCCTTGCCCGTACTCACTTTCCACATCTCGTCGGCTTTCATGGCCGACAGGTACCACTGTTGGGATTGCACGTCAGCTGCTGCCAAACTCGGAGCCAGACCAACCGAAAGAATGACCAAGGCACCGAGCGCTGAACAGACCGTGGAAGCCCGTCTCCTGTTTCGTCCCGCGAAAGCCGCGCTCCGCCCGACACGTCGGCTGATCCTTGCCACCATGCTCTGTCTGCCCTCGCTCTTGTCCGGTCAGTCGGTCGCCGACGCGTCATCGCGCCGCTCTTCACGGCGCGAACGTTTCTTGTCTGAAACCTGGTTGCGCCCAGACCCGCGCGCTGCACCCGGGACGCCGGGGGTGTTTCCGTTGTTACTGCTTCCGGAGACTCGTCCCTTCGGCGTTCCGACCACACCGTCATGAATGCCGCCGGACCGGCGAGCCACCTGTGCTGCGGCCGGACCCGCCGTCGAACGCGGCACCCCGACCGCCCCACGCTGCCCGGGCCTTTCGCCCGTTGCGCGCGACGTGGGTGCACCCTCACCACCGACGACCGTGCCGCGCGGCAACCTGGAACCGTTGGATCCGGGGGCGCCTCCGGTGACAGGCCTCCCGCCGACAACGCCATCGCCCGTACGTGCGGCACCAGTACGTCCAGCACCCAGACGTCCAGCGTTCTGTGCGCCCGCGCCGGTGACGGGACCTCGTGGGACACCGCCACTACGTCCCACCGCCTGCTCACTGGCCTTCGGTGCTCCGGCAACCACGCCTCGCCCCATGGGACCATTGGTGCGGCCGCTCGTCCTCCCCGTCCCAGCGGTACCACCCGTCGGGCCGGTTCCCGTACGCCCCGCTGCAGTGCCACCGGGCACACCGCCGACGCGCCCCTGCGCTGAGCTGGGAACTCTGCTTCCCGGTACGCCGCCGGACCCTGAGGCGCGTCCGGCCGGCCCTCGAAATGTGGGCGGAACGCCAGTGGGGGCAAAGGTAGGAAGCCCCGATGGCGTTGCGGTGGGACTTGTCGTCGAAGGCGGCACAACGGTCGTCGGCTTCGCGGAGTCCTGCAATGGCAAAGCGCTGACGCTGTCGATCTCCGTACCGATGGGGTGGTCCCGGCGGACATCCTCCAGCCCTCTCGCGGACGGCATAGAGGCATGTGACTGCGGCCGCTCGATGGAAGCACTGACCGAATGATGACGCACACTGTTCGAGCCGTCCGCGCCAGCACCGTCAGGTGTCTGCCCCGGAGGAGGTTCTACCTCCATGCCACCGGTCGGCGCCGGCACCCCCACGCTGGGCATCTCCGGGAACACCGGTTCCTCCGCCAGTTCCATCATTCCGCTCGACACCGTGTAGAACGACGCCAGCCGGTACATCTGGTTGATGGCTTCCTGACGGTGTTTCTCCGCCGTGACGGCCGCCATGTACTCCTCGTTGCCTGCCACCCGTTGGGGCGTCGGAATGTCGTCGACCTTCTTGGGGACGACGCGTCCGTCACGCGGCGGCATCGACTTGCGTACGGAGGCCAGGCCGGAGCTTGCCGCCAGGACCTGGGTGCCGACCTCGTCGGTGTAGCCGGCGAGCGCCAGGGCCGTGGTGGTCAGGTTCATGCCCCAGGTGTAGAAGGCGGTGTGGGCCTCGCCCTCCCAGTCGACCTCGCCCAGGTTGCGGCTGAGTTCGTCGGCGGCGTCGCTGATGGCGTCCCGGGCGTCGACGAGGGCCTTGGCAGCGCTCTCCAGTGTCTCCGGGCTCGCCGACTCGACCATGTCGATCATGGTGTTGAGGTCGTAGCCCTCGAAGCTGGTGCTGCCGAAGCCACCGGGGCTGCCGGCCGGCGGGGGACTGACCACCGCGGCCTTGTTCACGGCGTCGTCCACGCCCGTGTTCTGCTGGGCGGCGTCCCGGCGTTCCGCCTGGTAGTGGTCCGGCTTCTTCTTGTCGCCGCTCATCAGTACCCCGCGTCGGTGTGGTCGGCGTCGTTGGTCCGCTGGATCTGCTTGTTCAGCGTCTCCTCCCGGTCCCGGTTCACCTCGGTGCGGATCTCGTGGAACCGGTACCGGAGGTCCTCTTCGAGGTTGTCGAAGGTGACGTCCACGCCGTGCACGGCGATCTGCATCGCCTCCAGCTGGAGACCCAGCGACTTGGAGAGCGCCGTGATGCGCTCATGCACACGCGCGTACTGGAGGTGAAGCGCCTTTGCCTCCGGGAAGTGCCCCGCGGCGAACGTGGCCTCCGACAGCTCGTGGTCCCCGACCTTCGCCGAGCCGCCCGCGGACTTCTCGAAGGCCGTGAGCAGGTCGTCCACCCGCTTCTTGAACGTCGAGAGCGCCATGTAGCCACGCCGAACGTCGGCGGCACCCCCACCCAGGTCCGCAGGAATCACAGCAGTCCATCTCCCCGTTTTCTGCTGCCCGTCCCGAGCAGCTCAACCGCGCCTTTCAAGTGTTCATGATTGCGACACGACCACTGTAGTGACTCCCACCGACAGTCCCAACTGCACTGTGCAACAACCTTGCTGCCGATCTCAGCGCACGAGTGCGAGGCCGGCACGGGTCGCCCTATCGCGCCCCGGCGATCCGCCGCGCCCGCCTCCGTGCGTCCCTGACCGCCACCGCCGTGCCGCCGAGGCCCGCGACCAGGGCCGCGGCCGCCACCACCACGTAGGTGGCGAGGCGGGCGTTGCGCTCGTCGGGGGTCTCGCCGGTCCGGAACTTCGCGGGGGACGGCGCCTCGGCCTCGCCCGGGCCGCCTTGCGGGCTCGGGGACTCGACGGGCCGGTCGTCGTCCGTGAGGGCCTGGACCGGGTCGACGACGCCCCAGCCGACCAGGCGGTCGCGGCCCGCGATCGTGCGTTCCGCGGTCTGTTCGATCTGGGCGACGATCTCGCGTGCGGTCCAGTCCGGGTGCCGCGCCTTGAGCAGTGCCGCCACGCCCGCCACGTACGGTGCCGAGAAGCTCGTCCCGTTGTCGGAGCAGTGGCCGCCCCCGGGCACCGTGGAGACGATGTCGACGCCCGGGGCCGCCACGCCGACGAAGTCGCCGGACTGGGAGAAGGAGGCGCGCTCGTTGTTCCGGTCCGAGGCCGCGACGGCCAGGACGCCGGCGTAGGACGCGGGGTAGGTCTTCTTGACGTTGCCGCCGACGCCGTCGTTGCCCGCCGACGCCACGACCACGACGTTGCGGGCCAGCGCCTCGTCGACGGCCCGCTCCAGGTCGTCGGAGGGCCTGACCGCGTTGGACGTGTCCTGGGAGATGTTGATGACGCCGGCCCCGGCCTGTACGGCGTAACGGATCGCCCCGGCCAGCGACTTGGTGTCGCCGTGGCCCTCCGCGTCGTTCTGCTGGATCGGGATGACGGTCGCCTCGGGGGCCAGCCCCACGAAGCCGGTGCCGTCGAGGGGGCGGGCCGCGATGATGCCGGCGACCTTGGTGCCGTGGCCGACGGTGTCCGTCGTGCCGTTCTCGTCGCCCCGCTCGACGGGGTCGCCCCGGTCGTCCTTGAGGTTCTTCGGCAGGAGGTTGCGGCCGGCCTTGACGTCGACCGCTGCGGTGAGCTGCGGGTTCTTCACGTCCACGCCCGTGTCGATGACGGCCACGCGGACGCCCTCGCCCTTGGAGCGGCTCCACAGTTCGTCGAGGAGGACGCGTTGCAGGGCCCAGGGGCGGCCGGGGTACGCGCCGTTGGGGAACGTGCACCGGTCCGAGTAGGGCGGCTTGCCCGCCGCTGCAGCCGGGGGCGCGAGGACCGTGGCCGTCGTGAGAAATGTGGCGGCCGTGAGAAGGGTGGCGGCCGCGGCGAGCGTGATCCGCGGCGTCCCGGTCCGGCCTGGCGTCATGACCGCACGACGCGGCATCGGCGTACGCGGCACCGTCGTCCCTTCCACTCAGGAGCCCTGGGGCTGGCGGGCCGCCGCCGTCGACAGACGTGGGCCGGTGGGCAGGAACTCCGACCAGGCGACCGGGATCGGCGCCGCGTCGACGTCCTTGTAACCCAGCAGAGTCTGGGCCTGCCTGGCCTCCTGCTGGAGCTGCTCACGCTTCTTCGCGGTCGTGCCGATGCCCGCGTCGTCCGTCGCGCTGTCGCCGTTGGACTGCAGGACGTACCGCAGGCCCGTGTCCGTGACGAGGAAGACCGGGCCGACCGTGGTCTCCCCGCCCTGGAACTGACGGTAGAGCTGACCGGAACCCGGCGTGACGTAGGCGCTGGAGGAACCGGTCGGCAGCTTGGCCGGGAAGTCGGAGCCCGCCCAGGTGCTCAGGGTCGTGGCGCCCGACCGGGCGTCCACGCCGCGCAGGACGTTGCAGACCGTGCTGCGGCCGCCGGCGTCTCGCGACGCCTCGTTGACCGGCACGGGGTCCCCCGTGGGCCAGCGGTGCTCGGTGCCGAACGCCCGGCCCGGCACGATCGCGCCGGGACTGATCTCGCGGGCGTGACCGGCCTGACCGAGAGTCGCCAGTTCCTTGCTGAACAGCAGGAGTTGGGCGACGAAGGCGGACACGGGAGCGACACGGTCGGCCAACACGACGTAGTGCTGCTGGGTGTTGTTGTCGAACGCCTTGAGGACCGTGCCGATCTTGTCGGCCGACCCGTCCAGTTGGCCCGGCGCGCCGGCGGTCGTGCCCGGCCGGCCGGGGATGTCCGGGAAGGTGATCGGGTCGCCCCGGTGCAGGGTCGCCAGCCATTGCGTGGACACCCGCTGGGGCTCCCGGCCGGACCCGACCACGGCCCGCAGCAGCAACTCGTCGCGCTTGTCGACCTGGTACGCCGTGCCGGCCGCGTCCACGACGTAGCGTGTGCCGGCCGGGTCCTCCACGTAGAGCAGCTGGCCGCCGTGCAGGCGGTTCGCGCCCTCGGTCGCGTCCTTCTCACGGGAGGCCAGGACCAGCGCGGCCCGCTGCACGGAGGCGCCGCCCGCGCCCGGCCGCTCGCAGACCGCCCAGCGCTTCGCGGTGCCCGCCTCGGAGGCCGGCGGCAGCCGGTCGGGTGCGTACGGGATGCCGACGGTGACCCCGTGCGGGATCGTGCCGCTGTCCAGGACGGACTCCGAGACGGTCACCACCTCGCCCTGCCCCTCGTCGAGGAGGAGTCTGGCGGAGGCCATGTTCAGGACGGGGTGCAGCTGGACCTGCGTGCCGGTCTTCAGGACGACGTACCGGGTGGTCGACTTGCTCGCCACGATCACCTTGGCGTTGGGCACGTCCCAGCCCTTGGGGGCGGTCGGCTTGAACATGCCCCATGCCCCGAAGACGGCCATGACGACGACCCCGACGACGATGCCCGGCAGGATCGCTCGCAGCGGTCGTGGCGCGCCCTCCTCCGATCCGTCGGGCGAGGACTGCAGGAACGCCGCCAGCATCCGGCGCTTCGCGAAGGTGTAGGCGTTGAGCTGGTCCCGCCGAGATGCCATCTGTGCCCGTCTCTCCCCGTTTTCCGGCCGATCCGCGCGAGCCTCGGCACGGTGCCCCGGTACCCCGTCCTCGATGTCAGAGCGGCCACCTACTATGCCTGGTGACCGAGGGGTCGTGCGGAGCGGGTAGGGTTCCCGGGCCGTCAAGTGCCCGGTGCGGTGCTGGAACACGGGGGAATCGTGAACGGAACGGGGATCTGGTGATGGCTTCGGGAACAGGCGTGCGTTCCGCCGGCCGGTCACGGACCAGGAGCTCCTCGGCCGTCGGCCCGCTGCCGGCCGGGCGGCCGTCGGCTCCGGGCACGCTCCGGCTCAAGGCAGGCCCGGGGCGGGGCCGGTCATTCCGCCTGCAACGGCTCGTGCTGGTGGAGATCGCGGCCGCGGTCCTGCTCGTCGGCTGGGTGAGCGGTCCCGCGGCGCTGCCGGCGGCGGGGATCCTCGCCGTCGCGCTGGTGGCCCTCGCCTTCGTTCGTCGCCGGGGCCGCTCGCTGCCGGAGTGGCTCGCCACGGCACGGGAGTTGAAGGCCCGGCGGCGGCTTGCGGCCCGGCTGGAGATACCGCCCGGGACGGAACCGGGGTTCGGGCCGGCCGTGGAGTGCGATCCCGGGCTGCGGACCTGCGTGTACGGCGGTCGCGACCGGCGGCCCGTCGGGCTCGTGGGGGACGGGACCTTCGTCACGGCCGTGCTCCAGGTGGAGGCGGACGCTACGGCGTTGCGGGCGGAACGCGACAGACAGCCGCTGCCGCTCGCCCTGGTGCGGGACGCCCTCGAGGTGGACGGCATCCGTCTGGAGTCCGCGCAGATCGTGCTGCACACCCAGCCCGCGCCCGCGCTGCATCTGCCTCCGCAGTCCGTGGCCGTGGCCAACTACCAGCCGCTGCAGGAGCAGACCGGAGCCCCGGCGGTACGCATCACCTGGATCGCGCTGAAACTGGATCCGGAACGGTGCCCGGAGGCCGTGGCCGTCCGCGGGGGCGGTCTGATCGGGGCGCAGAGGTGCGCCGTGCGGGCGGCGGACCACCTCGCGAGCCGGCTGACCGGCGCCGGGTTTCGGGCGACCGTCCTGGACGAGGAGGAGCTGACGGCTGCCATCGCCACGTCGGCCTGTGCCAACCCGCTGGTGACGGCGGAGGCCGGGCGGACCGGGCAGGTGGGCCGGCGCACCGAGGAGACCGGCAGGAGCTGGCGGTGCGACAACCGGCGCCACACCACGTACTGGTTGCACCGGTGGCCCGCGTTGGGCGACGACGGCCCGTCCCTGCCGCAGTTCGTCGCCCTGGTCACGGCGGTGCCCGCCCTCGCCACCACGTTCAGTGTCGCCCTCGCGCGCGGTGACCGCCAGGAGGTCTCCCTGTCGGCACACGTCCGGGTGACGGGGCGCAGCGACGACGAACTCGTGGCGGCCCGGCGGGCGTTGCAGGGTGCGGCCCGGCACACCGGTGCGGGGCTCGCCCGTCTCGACCGGGAGCAGGTGCCGGGCATGCTCGCGACGCTGCCCCTCGGAGGCGCCCGATGACGGCGACGACGGCGCACGGCGCCACCGCTTCCGACGAACCGGAGCCGTCCGCCCGACGGTCCGGACGCCGCTCGCCGCGCAGCGGATTCGGTCTGATCGGACCGCGGCACGGACGGCACTCGGTGTCGGTCGACCAACTGGCGGCGCTCGCACTGCCCATCGGGGACGACGGCGTCGTCATCGGCGTCGACGCCGAGGGCCGGCCGGCCGTGCTGGGGCTCAACCGGCCCACGGCGTACGACGTCGTCCTGATCGGGGGGTTGTGGACGGCGCAGGTACTGGCGCTCAGGGCGGCGGCGACCGGTGCGCGGGTCGCCGTGGAGACGGGCCGTCCGCAGGCCTGGGCGCAGATGCTGCACGCGATGGGGGGCGGGCAGAACGGGCTGGCGGTGCACGAAGTCGGCCGGGTGCCTCCGCAGGGCGCTTCGGCGGGAACGCCGGTGCTGGTGGTGCGGGACTGCGGGATGCGCCCGCCGCGCGGACGCGTCGCCTCCGGGCCCTGGCAGGCCGTGCTGACACTGCTGCCGTATCTCAGCCCGGTCGCCCCGCGTCTGGTCCGGCAGGCCCGGCTGGTCGGCGTGCAGCGCATCTCGCCGGACGAAGCCGCGGAACTGGGCCGCGCGTTGACACTGTCGCAGGGGGACGTGGATGCCCTTCCCACCCTCGCCGACGGCTTCACCCTGTGGTGCGGCGACCGTGACCGGCAGTACGTGATGACGCAACCCACGGATGCGGAGATCGGGTTGCTGGGCACGCCCCGTCGCATGGACTGAGTCGCATGGACTGAACCGAGGCGTCACCGGCGCTTCGTGGGCCTCCTCGCGGGCTTCCCTCGCAGCGTCCTCAGGAGCTTCCGCGGAGGCTTCCCCGCAGGCTTCGTCGGGGCTTCCCGCTCCTCGTGCGACACTTGGGGTCATTTGCCCGGTTGGTCGAGCGACGCGAAGTACGAGGACCGCTTCGTCGTGGAGTCACCGGCGTGGTCGCGGAGTCGGCGACGTGATGGACTGGTGCCGTGGGGCGGGCGGGCCTGCCTGCGCCGTGCTTCCGATGATTAGGCTGGTGCGGGGGCGCGGTACCGGAAACCGTGGGAAGGGTGTCCACGCCTCTGGGGGAGGGCCGGCGCATCGGACGACCTCAGACCGCCTCGCATCACTTCGGACGACGAGAAGAACGGTCGCCCCGCCACGGCATGAGGGTGTTCGACCACATCAGGAGGAATTGTGAGCAGCGATCGGGACGGGATCCGCGGGGGCTGGGCCACACCCGGCGATGACCAGCCCGACGCGGAGTCCTCCGTCGAGGCGACGGGCGAGTTCACCATCGACTACGCGCCGCCGGCCTGGTACACGCAGAACACGGGCGGGGGTGCGGCAGGGCCGACAGGCGCGAACCCGGGCGCGCCGGCTCCCGCGGGGCCGGCTGCGGGGCCGCCCGTCGGTCCTGCCGGTGCGGCCGGACCCGCAGCCGGAGCTACGGGCCCTGCGCCCCGTGCGCCCGCGGCACCTGGCATGCCCGGCGCGGCAGGTGTGCCGAGTGCGACCGGTGCGACCGGTGCGCCGTTCGTTCCGGCCGCTCCGCCGGCGCCTTTCGCGCCGGAGACTCCTGTCGCCCCGCCGGCGCCGCCCGCGCCGTTCGCACCCGTGCCTGAGGCGCCCGCTGCTCCCACCGCCGCTGCTCCCGCACCCTCCGCTCCGACTTCCGCTCCAGGCATGCCGGTGACGCCGCCCGCCCCGACGGCCGAGGCGCCGCCCGCGCCGCCGACGGCTCCGGTGGCTCCCGTGGCTCCCGTCGCGTCCACCCCGCAGCAGGGTGCCGTGCCCGGCCTTCCGGCGGACAGCGGATTCGAGCTCCAGCGCCCGCTGGCTCCGGCTCAAGCACCGACACCGGCACCGGCCCCAGCACCCGTACCGGGTCCTGCGACGGCTCCGGCCGCCCAGGCCGCGCAGGCGGCCGAGGAGGACGGCGGTTCCAGAAACGGGGACCTGGAGAGCGGCGCCACCATGCGTTTCTCGGCGGTCGCCGTCAAGCGGGAGATCGCGGAGAACGCCGCCGCGGCAGAGCCGGAGGGCCCGCCGGAGGAAGCTGCCCCCGTCGCCCGGGAGGGTGACGGGGCCGTCGCCGCAGCCGACGAGTCCGAGGACGGGGCGGAGAGCCCGGCGGACGGTTCGGGGACCGCCGACGGCCCAGTCCCCGCCGTAGCTGAGCCCGCCGTCGCGGAGACGGAGCCGGCCCTGGCCGGCGAGATGGAGGCGGAGGCAAAGGCGGAGGCGGAGGCGAAGGCAGGTGAGGCCGGGCCCGGCCTCTCCGAGGACGCGGCGGCTCAGCACGCCGAGGCCGGGGCGGCCTCGGAGCAGCCGGAGCTCGAGGGGCAGCCCGCGGTCGGGGACGCGGCTCCCGAGCAGGCCGCCGCCGAGGCTCCGTCGGACGCCACTCCCCCGCACACCCCCGGCTCCCAGGAGAGCGCGCAGGAGGCTCCGCCCACGGGACAACCGGTCTGGACTCCCCCGCCCGTGCAACAGGGCGGCCTGCCGCCGCTGCCGCCGTCGTACCAGCCCGCCGCTCCGGCTCCGGCCGCTCAGTGGCCTGCCCAGCCGCAGCCGGCCGGTGCCGCGGCTCCCGAGTCCTCGCCCGCACCGCAGCCCCCGGTCCAGCCGCAGGCGCCTCCGCCCGCGCCGGCCGGCTGGAACCCTCCTGTCCCGGAGCCCTCGCCGTCCGCACCGCAGCCGGGCTACGGCTTCCCGCCGCCCCCGGCCCCGGCCCCGGCCCCCGCGCCCGGGCCCGCGGCTCAACAGCCCCCGGCCCCACAGCCGGGCTACGGCTTCCCCCAGCCCGGCGGGGCCCCGGCGCCCACCCCACCGGCCGCGCCCGGCGGTTACGGCTTCCCTCAACCGCCCGTGCCGCCCGCCCCGCACGGTTACGGCTTCCCCCAACCGCCCGTGCCGCCCGCCCCGCACGGTTACGGCTTCCCCCAACCGCCCGTGCCGCCCGCCCCGCACGGCTACGGCTTCCCCCAACCGCCCGCGCCCCAGCCCCAGGCCGAGCCCCAGGCTCCTCAGACTGCGCAGCCGCTGCCGCAGGCCGGGTTCCCCCAGCCGGGCGTCCAGGCCGCCATTCCGCAGCAGTCGGACGGACCCTTCCCGGCGGCTGATCCTCACGGTCACCCACAGGGTTTCCCCGGACAGGTCCCGCAGCAGCCCCCGCAGCCGGCCGCGTACACGCCTCAGGCACCCACACCCACACCCGCACCCGCACCAGGTCCCGCTCCCGGTAACGTTCCTGACGCTCCGTCATCATTTCACCAGACGGCCCCGCAGTTTCCCCAGCAGCCCGTCGACCCCCGGTCCGGGGCCGCGTGGCCGCAGCCGATCCAGCACGACCAGCGGCAGCCGGTCAATCCCGGTGCGGCGCCCCTGGGTTACACGGCCGCCGTGGAGCTGTCGTCGGACCGGCTGCTCAACAACAAGAAGCAGAAGGCCAAGAGCGGCCGGCCCACCGTCGGTTCCTCCCGTTTCAGGCTCGGCGGGAAGAAGGAGGAGGCCGAGCGGCAGCGCAAGCTGGAGTTGATCCGCACGCCGGTGCTGTCGTGCTACCGGATCGCCGTCATCAGCCTCAAGGGCGGCGTGGGAAAGACGACGACCACCACCGCCCTCGGAGCGACGCTGGCCACCGAGCGGCAGGACAAGATCCTCGCCATCGACGCCAACCCGGACGCCGGCACGCTCGGCCGGCGGGTGCGTCGCGAGACCGGGGCGACGATCCGGGACCTCGTCCAGGCGATCCCGTACCTCAACTCGTACATGGACATCCGGCGGTTCACCTCCCAGGCGCCTTCCGGCCTGGAGATCATCGCCAACGACGTCGACCCGGCCGTGTCGACGGCGTTCAACGACGAGGACTACCGGCGCGCGATCGAGGTGCTCGGCAACCAGTACCCGATCATCCTCACCGACTCGGGCACCGGTCTGCTCTACAGCGCCATGCGCGGGGTGCTCGACCTCGCCGACCAGCTCATCATCATCTCCACCCCGTCCGTGGACGGTGCGAGCAGCGCCAGCACGACGCTGGACTGGCTGTCCGCGCACGGGTACGCCGAGCTGGTCTCGCGGTCCCTCACCGTCATCTCCGGGGTGCGTGAGACCGGCAAGATGATCAAGGTCGACGACATCGTGGCGCACTTCGAGACCCGTTGCCGCGGTGTCGTCGTCGTGCCGTTCGACGAGCACCTGGCGGCAGGCGCCGAGGTCGACCTCGACATGATGCGGCCCAAGGTGCGCGAGGCGTACTTCAACCTCACGGCTCTGGTCGCGGAGGACTTCATCCGTCACCAGCAGCGGCAGGGGCTGTGGACCAGCGACGGCAACCCGCCCCCGGTGGCCGCCCCGCCGATGCCGGGTCAGCCGGTGGGTCAGCCGATGCCGGGTCAGCCGATGCCGGGTCAGCCGGTGGGTCAGCCGTATCCGCCGCAGACCGGCCAACCGTACCCGCAGGCTCCCCAGCCCGGCCCTGGCCGGCCGTACCCCCCGCAGGGCGGGCCCTATCCGCAGTCCCCTGGTCAGCCCTATCCGCAACAGCAGCCGCAACCCCAGCAGCCGCACCCGGAGTACCCCCCGCCCGGCTACGGCTATCCCCAGCACCCCCAGCACCCTCACCAACCTCAGGCCCCGCAGCCCGGGCAGCCTCCGCAGCAGTGACGAACGCCGAAGGGCGGCCGGTGTCGTGGGACACCGGCCGCCCTTCGGCCGTTCACGGCCGGGCCCGTGGCGCGGTTACCGCTGCGCCGCCACCAGCTCCCGGCAGCGCGTCACGTCCCGCGCCATCTGCTCCAGCAGGCCTTCCAGCGAATCGAACTTGGCCTGGCCTCGCACGAAGGCGAGGAAGTCGACGGCGACGTGCAGACCGTAGAGGTCGAGGCCGACGCGGTCGATGGCGTACGCCTCCACCGTGCGCTCCGTGCCGTCGAACTGCGGGTTCGTGCCGACGGAGATCGCGGCGGGCATCGCCTCGCCGGCCGCGTGCAGCCAGCCCGCGTACACGCCGTCCGCCGGGATCGCGGTGTGCGGGAGCGTCTCGACGTTCGCGGTGGGGAAGCCGAGTTCCCGGCCCCGCTGGGCTCCGCGCACCACGACGCCCTCGACCCGGTGCGGGCGGCCGAGGATCTCACCGGCGCCCGCGAGATCGCCCTCGGCGACCAGTCGCCGGGTCAGCGTCGAGGAGAACGGCTGACCGCCGCCCGCCGCACCGCACAGCACCAGGTCGACGACCTCGACGTCGAAGTCGTAGACCTTGCCCTGCTCCGCGAGGAAGTCGACGTTCCCGGCCGCCTTGTGGCCGAAGCGGAAGTTCGGGCCCTCGACGACCGCCCTCGCGTGCAGCCTGTCGACCAGGACCTTCACCACGAAGTCGGCGGGCGAGAGCTTCGAGAACTCCGGCGTGAAGGGCAGGACCAGGACCGCGTCCACCCCCAGTTCCGCCATCAGTTCGGCGCGGCGGTGGTGCGGGGCGAGCAGCGGGGGGTGGCTGCCGGGGCGGACGACCTCGCTGGGGTGCGGGTCGAAGGTGACGACGACCGCGGGAACGTCCAGCTCGCGGGCGCGGTCCACGGCATGCTGGATGATCAGCTGGTGCCCGCGGTGGACCCCGTCGTAGGACCCGATGGTGACGACGCTGCGTCCCCAGTCCTCGGGGATGTCCTCCAAGCCACGCCAGCGCTGCACTGTGACCGCTCCTCGAACCCGTGTCCGTATCCACTGTTGTCTCTCACGCAGGTCTAAGGGTGCCATGCCGGGTGCTTCGGGCCCGCATCGGCATGGAGGCTGTGACCCGGCCCACTGAGCCGAGCCGGAAGAGACTCGCGGGAGACGGCAGCGGACCGGCGGCAGACCCACACCGGACCCACACCGAACCGTGTACGTCATACGGGCACGCGCACTCCCGCCAGGGTCTCGAGCGTCCGGCGGGCGCTGGGGCCGACGACCGCGGCCCACTCCCCCGGACTCCGGGCGAGCCAGTCCAGCACCTGCGCGGCGAACCCCGGCACATGACGCCCGAGGTCGACCAGCCCGCGGTCGAAGCGGGTCGCGCCGTCCGTGGTGCGGACGAGGAGCAGGCCGACACGGTGGACGAGTGCACGCAGGTCCTCACCGCCGCGTCCGGCGGCTCCGTACAGGACGGCGGCCAGGACCGCGGGGGCGCGTTCGTGTGCGAGGAGGTGGTCCAGGAGTTCGCGACGGAGGGGGGCGGACTCCGGAGCCCCGGGAGCGGCCAGCACGCCGGCCAGGGCGGCCCGTGCCTGCTCCGGGCAGTCGTCGTCCAACAGGCCCCTGACCAGTGGGAGGACGGCGGCATGCGCGGTGGACCCGTCGTCCAGGCGACGGCCGACGGACGCGGCCAGGCGACCGGCGCCCTCCGGCCGCCGTTGCAGCGCCTCCCGCAGGAGGGCTGCGATCCGGTGGGCGAGGGCAGGGGTGGCGGCGTCGGCGAGAGCGTGCAGGACGTCGTCCGTGTCCTCCCGGCCAGGGTCCACCCGATCGAGATCCACCCGGCCGAGCTCCCTCCGATCGAGATCCACCCGATCGAGATCCACCCGGCCGCGGTCTCCCCGATCGGGGTCTCTCCGATCGGGGTCTCTCCGATCGGGGTCTCTCCGATCGGGGTCTCTCCGATCGGGGACCGTCCTGCCGGGGCCGTGCAGCCGGGTTCGGAAGGCGTTCAGGACCGGCTCGGGGTGGGTGCTCAGGGCGGTGAGCAGGGCCTCCGGCGGCAGTTGCCGGTCGCCCGCCGCGAAGTGCTCCAGGGCCTGGTCGAGGTGGCGGGAGCGGGTCTCGGGGTCCCGGAGGAGGAGGGCGAGGGCGCCGCCGTGCAGGGTGCGGTCGGCCGGACGGGCGAGGAGGGTGCGGGCGGCCTGGCGCAGCAGCAGGCGGTCGGCCTCCGTCCGGACGTGCGGTGCGGCGCGCAGCCCGTGCGTCACCGCCGCCGCCCGCCGGTCGGGCCGTTCGTCGTGCGCCCATCGCTCGACGGCCCGGCACAGCGCCGACGGTTCCTCCTCCGCCAGCACCGCGAGCAGTTCGTCGCCGCGCACATGGGCACAGTCGACGAGCGCCTCGGTGAGGTCGTCGGGCGCCCGGTGGCGGTGGGTGTGCAGCAGCGCCTGCGCCGCCGTCGCCACGGTGGCGTGCGGGGTCGCGGGCAGCGGTCGCTCGTCGTCGAACCAGTGCGTGAGGTACGGCTGGACGGCAGAGGGGTCGGCGGCGAGGATCCCGGCGACGGCGTCGAGGTAGCGGGGGGCGTCCGCGTCGTGCGGGGCGCCGTCGGCGAGGACGAGCCGGCGCAGCAGGTCGAGCCGGGCGTCGGGCGGGAGGGCGAGCCGCGTCCAGAAGCCGGGGCCGAGGTCCACGATCCGGTCGGCGCCCGCGGTGCCGGCGGCGATCCGGTCCGCGATCAGGCGCAGGACGGCCGTGTAGGGCGTGGCGTCCGGCACGCGCAGCAGGGTCTCGGCGAGCAGGCGGGCGGCCCACCACGAGTCTGGGTCGGCTTCGAGGGCGTGCGCCAACTCGCGCAGCCGGGCGGCGAGTCGGTGCGCGCCCTGCTGGCGGGCGAGGAGCAGCAGGGCCTGGACGACGGGGCCGATGCGGTGGTGCGGGACGGGCAGCGGACGGCCGTCCTCGAGGACGCCGGGGCGGTGGACGAGGGTGTTCAGGGCCTCGTCCAGGTCGAGGTGCGCGCCCTGGATCCAGTCGGCGAGTTCCTCGTGGGCGAAGCGGTAGCCGCTGCCGGCCGGCACGAGGAGGCCCTCGGCGAGGACGGCGGACGCCCAGCCGGCTCCGCCGCCGAGACGGGCGGGCGCGGGCCCCCACGGGAAGACCGCCTCGAACGACGCCCGGTCGAGGCCGCCCTGTCCGGGCCCGAGACTGCGCCGGGCGGCTTCGTGCACCTGGCCGGCGACCTTCGCCGCGAGGCGTCGTACGGCGGCGCCGCGCAGCCCGTTCCCGGCGGCGAGGCGGACCGCGACGCGCAGGCACATCAGGTCGAGGTGGGCGGCGAGGACGTCGTCCCGGTCGACGGGGACCTGCTCGGGCGGACCGGGGAGGGCGGCGCGGACCTCCGAGAGAAGGCGCAGGGTGAGGGGGTGACGGGCGTCCGGGGAGGAGAGCGCGGTCTCGGGCAGGCCGTAGCGGGCGCGGGCCTCGCGCGCCTCGTCGGGGGTGAAGTCGCCCAGGCGGACGCAGGGCGGGAGGGGGTCCCCCGCGGCGACGGCTCCGTACAGCATCTCCGGCGGGAACCGGGCTCCGGCGTGCTCCCAGTACTCGCTCCGGCACGCCACGACGAGCCGCGCTCCCGTCTCCCGCAGCCAGCGCGCCGTGCCCTCGGTCCACGCGGCGAGCCGGTGCGCGAGGACCGGGGGCATCTCCTCGGGGCCGTCCAGGAGGAGCAGCAGCGGGCGTCCGACGGTTAGTGCGAGCCGGGCGAGCCGCTCGGGGGTGACGTCGCCGAGGCCGGAGCCGGCGGGGCCGTCTGCCGGGACGGGGGCCGTCGCCCGGCCCGGCCGCGAAGCCGCCACGATGCGAGCGGCCCTGGCCAGGGTGCGGCGCGCGGCGTCGGCGAGCGACTCGTCCTCGTCCTCCAGGTCGGCGCCGCGCAGCCACAGGGTGGGAGCGGGCCGCTCTCCCCGGGTGCGGCGGGCGGCGAGGGCCGCGAGTTCCGTCGTGCGGCCGCTGCCCGGAGCGCCGACCAGGCCGAGAACCGCCGCCCGGCTCGCCGCGAACCGTGCGAACTCCCTGGCGGGGAGAGCCCGTTCGACGGGTTCCGAAGCGGCGGTCCTGGACCCGTTCCCGGCGCGGTCGAGGGAGTGGTGCAGCGCGCCCGGCGGGCCGTCCGAGCCGACGGACGTGGCCGTGAGCTCCAGGACCGCCGCCAGGTTGAGGTCGGCGCCGTAGGCGGGCACGGTGGCCGCGTTGCGGGCGAGCAGCTCGCCGAGGGGCCCTTCGGCCCCCGTCCCCGCAGCCCCGCCGGTTTCCCGCGCCCCCGCACTCGTGGTGATCCCCACCGGCCCCGCCATCCCCACACGGCCCGCCATGCCTACCGGCCCCGCGATCCCCACCGGCCCCGCCATCCCCACACGGCCCGCCATCACTACGGGGCGGCCCGTCGCCCCCACCGCCGTCGCGGTTCCCCTCGTCGCCCCGGAGCCCGCCGAGGCCACCAGGCCCGGCACCCTCTCCGTGCCCGCCGCCCCCGCAGCTCCTGCGCGGTCGGCAGGAGCCGCGCCCCCCGGCGGCACGAGGAACTGCTCCGCCGCCCGGCCGTCGCCCCGGACCGTCGCCGCCGTCGGGAAACCCGCGGTCGCCCGGTCCGCGTGCTCGCCCGGCCGCTCACCGGTCGTCGCGGTGAGGGTGCGGGGGCGCAGTGGCACGGCGAAGCCGGTGTCGCGCTGATCGCGGTGGAGCGCGGTGCCGAGGACGGCGACGACCGCGCCGGTCCTGGCGTCGAGGACAGGTCCGCCCGCCGCGCCTCCGCCCGGCCGCAGCGCGTCCCGGCCCGCCGTGCCGATCGCCAGCTCCAGAACGCCGTCGAGGAGGTGGGTACGGTCCGTGGCCGTGTACGTCGCCGTCGTCCCGGCCAGCACCCGCGCCTCGCGCCAGCAGCCGGCGGCCAGCCGCACGTATCTGCCGGGCTCGACGCCCTCCCGCACGGTCACCGGCAGCGGCTCCGCGCCGAGGCCCTCGGTGCGCACGAGCGCCAGGTCGAGTTCGGGCAGCGGGGTGACCGCGTCCGCCGTCACGACGCAGCTGCGGTCGCCGGCGGCGTACAGCACGAGCCGGTGCAGGCCGTCGACCGCCTCATGGCTGGTGACCACCGTGCCGTGGTGGTCGGCGACGAAGCCGGCGCCCCGTGGCCGCCCGGCGAGGTCCCGGATGCGGACGAGACGGGGGTCGGCGTCCGGGGCGGCGCGGAAGGCGTCCGCCGGGGGGTCCTGCGGCGCGCTCCGCAAGGAGTCGTGCCACGGTGCCCGCGGGCCCCGTCCCGCCATCGTCGTACCTCCCGCCGCACCCGCTTGTGTGCTGCGTCCGACGGTACGGGCGAGGTGATCAGCGGGACAGATCGCTGAGCGAAAGCGCCCCCCTGCGCCCCCTCGGTTCACTCCGAGCGCCCGCCCGGACGGGTGAATGAAGGGCGGTCGCCGGATACACCCTGGAAGTGGGGGAACGGTGGGGGGACCGTGGAGCGGCGGCGCAGCAGCACCCCGTGTTCGCCGCTCCACGGGCCGGACGGGAGCGCCTCAGCCGAGTACGGCGAGGCTCTTCGCCTTGCCCTTCTGTTCCTCCACCAGCGCCAGGAAGCGGCCCTCGGGGTCGAAGACGGCCACGGCGCCCGCGCCCGCGTACTCGTCGGGCATCTCGAGCCGAACGCCGTTGAGGAGCAGCCGGGCCCTCTTGGCGTCCACGTTCCAGCGGGGGAACGCGGCGGCGGCCGCGTCGGCGATCGGCATCACGCTCAACTCCTGCTGGAGTTGGTCGAGCGTCTTCGCCGAGTCCAGCTTGTAGGGGCCGACGCGGGTGCGGCGCAGGGCGGTGAGATGGCCGCCGACGCCGAGATCGGCGCCCAGGTCGCGGGCGAGGGCGCGGATGTAAGTGCCGGAGGAGCAGACGACGGAGACGACCAGGTCCAGGACGGGGGTGCCTCCCCCGGACTCCGTCCCGGGGGACCCCTCGGCGACGGCGTCGCGGACGTCGTACACCGAGAAGGACGAGACGGTGACCGGGCGGGCCGGGATCTCGAAGTCCTCGCCGTCGCGGGCCCGCTTGTAGGAGCGGACGCCGTTGATCTTGATGGCGCTGACCTTGGACGGCACCTGCATGATGCGGCCGCTCAGCTTGGCGACGCCCGCGTCGATCGCGTCCCGGGTGACCTTCGAGGCGTCCGTGGACCCCGTGATCTCGCCCTCGGCGTCGTCGGTGAGGGTCGTCTGGCCGAGCCGGATCGTGCCCACGTACTCCTTCTCGGTGAGCGCGAGGTGCCCGAGGAGCTTGGTCGCCTTCTCGATGCCGAGGACGAGGACGCCCGTCGCCATCGGGTCGAGCGTGCCGGCGTGGCCGACGCGGCGGGTCCCCGCGATGCCCCGCATCTTGGCCACGACGTCGTGCGAAGTGAAGCCCGACGGCTTGTCGACGATGACAAGGCCGTCGGGCGGGGTCGGCTTGCGGTTCATCAGGCGGAGTCGTCCGTCTCGTCCTCGTCACCGGGCTTCTTGTACGGGTCGGCGTCGCCCGCGTAGCCGGCGCCCGCGGACACCTCGCGGACCTTCTCGTCGGCGGCGCGCGCCTTGTCGAGGAGGTCGTCGATGGTGCGGGCGTTGTCCGGCAGGGCGTCGGCGACGAAGGCCAGCGTCGGCGTGAACTTCACGCCGGCCGCGCGGCCCACCTCGGAGCGCAGGACGCCCTTGGCGCTCTCCAGGCCGGCGGCCGCGGCCGCCCGCTCCTCGTCGTCCCCGTACACCGTGTAGAAGACGGTCGCCTCCCTGAGGTCACCCGTGACCCGGGTGTCCGTGATGGTGACGTGGGAGCCGAGCCGCGGGTCCTTGATCCCGCGCTGCAGCTTCTGGGCCACCACCTGCTGGATGAGGTCCGCCAGCCTCTTGGCGCGCGCGTTGTCGGCCACTGGTCCGTCTCCCGTTCTTTCTTCTTCTTGCGTTTGCGTGGTCGGTCGGTCGGTCAGTCGTCTTCGCCGTGGAAGCGGCGTCTGACCGACAGCAGCTCCACCTCGGGGCGCCCGGCGACCAGCCGTTCGCACCGGTCCAGTACACCGGTCAGGTGCTCCGCGTCACCCGAGACCGCGGCGAGGCCGATCCTGGCCCTGCGGTGAAGGTCCTGGTCGTCCACTTCGGCCACGCTCACCGCGAACCTGCGCTGGAGCTCGGCGACGATCGGACGGACGACGGAGCGCTTCTCCTTCAGCGAATGTACGTCGCCGAGGAGGAGGTCGAAGGACAGAGTCCCCACGTACATGTGTATCCGGTTCACCCGCCGGTACGGGATCGATGGCCCTGCCGCCATGGGACAGGGACATCGAGAACGGTACAACGTTCACGGCGGCCGCCCGAAGGGGTTTTCCCCGCTCGTGCGTCCGCCGGACGCCGCACCGGCCGGCGGGGATCGATCCCCGCCGGCCGGTGCGGACCACGGTTGCCTACACCCGCGGCTTCTCCCGCATCTCGTACGTCGCGATGACGTCGTCGATCTTGATGTCGTTGAAGTTTCCGAGGTTGATACCGCCCTCGTAGCCTTCGCGGATCTCGGTGACGTCGTCCTTGAAGCGACGCAGGCCCTCGATGTTGAGGTTCTCCGCGATGACCTTGCCGTCGCGGATGAGGCGCGCCTTGGTGTTGCGCTTGACCTCGCCCGAGCGGACCAGGACACCGGCGATGTTGCCCAGCTTGGACGACTTGAAGACCTCGCGGATCTCCGCCGTGCCGAGCTCGACCTCCTCGTACTCCGGCTTCAGCATGCCCTTCAGGGCCGCCTCGATCTCCTCGATCGCCTGGTAGATGACCGAGTAGTACCGGACGTCCACGCCCTCGCGCTCGGCCATCTGCGCCGCGCGGCCGGCCGCGCGGACGTTGAAGCCGATCACGATGGCGTCCGAGCCCATCGCCAGGTCGATGTCGGACTCCGTGACCGCACCGACGCCGCGGTGCAGGACGCGGATGTCGACCTCTTCGCCGACGTCCAGCTGGAGCAGGGAGGACTCGAGGGCCTCCACCGAACCGGAAGCGTCACCCTTGATGATCAGGTTCAGCTGCTGGACCTCGCCGGCCTTCAGGGCGGCGTCCAGGTTCTCCAGGGAGAACCTGCGCGTGCGCTTGGCGAAGGCGGCGTTCCGCTCGCGGGCGGCACGCTTCTCGGCGATCTGGCGGGCGGTGCGGTCCTCGTCGACGACGAGGAAGTTGTCGCCCGCACCCGGGACGTTGGTCAGGCCCAGGACCTGGACCGGCGTCGACGGGCCGGCCTCGGCGACGTTGTTGCCGTTGTCGTCGAGCATGGCGCGGACACGACCGTAGGCGTCGCCCACGACCATCGTGTCGCCGACCCGCAGGGTGCCTCGCTGGACGAGGACCGTCGCCACGGCGCCGCGGCCGCGGTCGAGACGGGACTCGATCGAGATGCCCTGCGCGTCCTGGCCGGGGTTGGCCCGCAGGTCGAGCGAGGCGTCGGCGGTGAGGATCACGGCCTCCAGCAGGGAGTCGATGTTCAGACCCTGCTTCGCGGAGATGTCGACGAACATCGTGTCGCCGCCGTACTCCTCGGCCACCAGACCGAACTCGGTGAGCTGACCGCGCACCTTGGTCGGGTCGGCGCCCTCGACGTCGATCTTGTTGACCGCGACGACGATCGGGACCTCGGCCGCCTTGGCGTGGTTGAGCGCCTCGACCGTCTGCGGCATGACGCCGTCGTTGGCCGCGACGACCAGGATCGCGATGTCCGTCGACCGGGCACCACGGGCACGCATGGCGGTGAACGCCTCGTGACCCGGGGTGTCGATGAAGGTGATCGCGCGGTCCTCGTCGTTGACCTGGGTCGAGACCTGGTAGGCACCGATGTGCTGGGTGATGCCGCCTGCCTCGCCCGCGATGACGTTCGTCTTGCGGATGGCGTCGAGCAGTCGGGTCTTTCCGTGGTCGACGTGACCCATGACGGTGACGACCGGCGGACGGACCACCAGGTCCTCGTCGTCGCCCTCGTCCTCGCCGAACTCGATGTCGAAGGACTCGAGCAGCTCGCGGTCCTCCTCCTCGGGGCTGACGATCTGAACCGTGTAGTTCATCTCGCCGGCGAGGAGGTGCAGCGTCTCGTCGGAGACGGACTGCGTGGCCGTGACCATCTCACCGAGGTTCATCATCACCGCGACGAGTGACGCCGGGTTGGCGTTGATCTTCTCGGCGAAGTCGGTGAGGGAGGCACCGCGCGACAGGCGAATGGTCTCGCCGTTGCCGCGAGGCAGCATCACGCCGCCGACCGACGGGGCCTGCATGGCCTCGTACTCCTGGCGCCTCTGCCGCTTCGACTTGCGACCGCGACGCGCGGGACCGCCGGGACGGCCGAAGGCGCCCTGCGTGCCACCACGGCCACCGGGGCCGCCGGGACGACCGCCGAAACCGGGACGGCCACCGCCGCCGCCGAAGCCGCCGCCACCGCCGGGACCGCCGGGACGACCGGCGAAGCCGCCGCCACCGCCCGGACGGGCGCCGCCGGCGCCGGGACCGGCGGGACGGCCGGCGAAGCCGCCGCCACCACCGGGACGACCGCCGCCGCCGGGACGACCCGCACCGCCGGGACCGCGGCCGCCGGGGCCGCCGCCGGGACGCGGGCCGGCAGCGGGACGCTGCGGCATCATGCCGGGGTTGGGACGCGGACCGCCGCCGGGACGCGGACCGCCGGGGCCTGCGCCCTGGGGACGGGGCATGCCGCCCGGGCTCGGACGTGCGCCGCCCGGAGACTGCGGACGCGGACCGCCGCCCTGGCCGCCGGGGGCCTGGGGACGGGGACCGGCGCCGGGAGCACCCGGGCCGCCGGGACGCGGGGCGCCCTGCGGACGGGGCGCCTGCGGGCGCGCCATGCCGGCGTTGCCGCCGGACGTGAAGGGGTTGTTGCCCGGACGCGGACCGGCCGGACGGGCACCGCCCGGACGGGGGGCGCCGGAACCGCCGGGACGCGGACCCTGGGCCGCGGCCGGACGCTGACCGCGGTCACCGCGGTCACCGCGGTCGCCACGGTCCTGGCCGGGCGCGGGACGGCCGGGACGGGGCGCGCCGGGGCGCGGACCCTGGGAGGCCGGGCGGGGGGCGGACTGCGCCGGACCCGACGGGGCCGGGGCCGACTGGGCCGGAGCGGCCGGCGGAGCGGTGAACTCCGGGGCGGCCGGGGCCGGACGCGGTGCGGGCTTGGGGCCCGGCATCGGACGCGGGCCGGAGGCGGCCGGCGCGGGGGCCGACGAGGCGGCCGGCGCGGCCGGAGCCGCGGGCGTCTGCGCCGCGGCGGGCTTGGGGGCGGGCGGCCGCGGAGCGGCCGGGCCCGGACGGGCCGCCTGCGCCGGAGAGGGCGCACCGGGCCTGGGGGCAGCCTTGCGCGGGGCGGGCTTCGCGGACCTGCCGCTGCCACCGCCCTGGAAGGCGTCAGTCAGTTTGCGGACAACGGGCGCTTCGATGGTCGAAGACGCCGAACGGACGAATTCACCGAGTTCCTGGAGCTTGGCCATGACGACCTTGCTCTCCACCCCGAACTCCTTGGCGAGTTCGTATACCCGGACCTTAGCCACTTCGCTCCTTTTAGGTCCGGGTGTGTCCGGACCGTCGCTACTTCATGGGCGTACTCATCGCGTGCTCATCGAGTGCTCATCGCAATCTCGACCTACTTCCAACTCGCGGGGTACCAGAGCCGCACGGAGGTTCCGTGCGACGCCTTCTTACGGTGTCGCCTGTTCGGCGACGTTCGTCTGCTCGACGTACTGGCGCAACGCGTTCGTGTCGAGCGCTCCCGGGGCTCGCAACGCCCTCGTGAACGCCCGGCGGCGTACCGCCTGGTCGAGACAGACCGGGGCGGGGTGCACATACGCACCCCGGCCGGGCAGCGTACCGCGTGGATCGGGGACGCATGCGTCCTTGATCGCCACGATGCGCAGCAGCTCCGTCTTGGCCGCTCGCTTCCGGCACCCCACACAGGTGCGTTCAGGGCATGCTCCGGTTGGCGTCCGGCCAGACACAGCTAAGTCTACCTCCCCGCACCGACCTCACCCCTTTGGGGCCAGAATCGAACAGTTGCCGCGCAGAACTCTGACGTGATCTCAGCCACCACAGGCCGAGATCTATTCCTCCGGCTGCTCGGTGTCCGGACGGATGTCGATCCGCCAGCCGGTCAGACGGGCGGCGAGCCGGGCGTTCTGCCCTTCCTTGCCGATCGCCAGGGACAGCTGGTAGTCCGGCACGGTCACGCGCGCCGAGCGGGCCGCGAGGTCGACGACCTCGACCTTGGAGACCCGGGCCGGGGAGAGCGCGTTGGCCACCATCTCGGCCGGGTCGTCGGACCAGTCGACGATGTCGATCTTCTCACCGTTCAGCTCGCCCATCACGTTGCGCACCCGGCCGCCCATGGGGCCGATGCAGGCGCCCTTGGCGTTCAGACCCGAACGGGTGGACCTGACGGCGATCTTCGTACGATGACCGGCCTCGCGTGCGATGGCGGCGATCTCGACCGAGCCGTCGGCGATCTCCGGCACCTCCAGGGCGAAGAGCTTCTTCACCAGAGCGGGGTGGGTCCGCGAGAGCGTCACGGAGGGGCCGCGCACGCCCTTCGCCACCCGGACGACGTACGACCGCAGGCGCAGGCCGTGCGTGTACGTCTCACCGGGGACCTGCTCCTGCACCGGCAGGATGGCCTCGAGCTTGCCGATGTCCACGAGCACGTTCTTCGGGTCGCGGCCCTGCTGGACCACGCCGGTGACGATGTCGCCCTCACGGCCTGCGTACTCGCCGAGCGTCGCGTCGTCCTCGGCGTCGCGCAGGCGCTGCAGGATGACCTGCTTGGCCGTGGTCGCGGCGATGCGGCCGAAGTCCGACGGGGTGTCGTCGAACGTGCGGGGCTCCTGCCCCTCCTCGAGGTCGTCGGGGTCCTCCTTCGCCCACACGGTCACATGCCCGCTCTGCCGGTCGAGCTCCACGCGCGCGTGACGGCGGCTTCCCTCGGTGCGGTGGTAGGCGATGAGGAGGGCCGACTCGATCGCCTCGACCAGCAGGTCGAAGGAGATCTCCTTCTCCCGTACCAAGCCCCGCAGGGCGCTCATGTCGATGTCCACGGCTACGCCTCCTCTTCCTTCTCGTTGTTGTCGTTCTTGTCCTTGCGGTTGAACTCGACCTGCACGCGCGCCTTGTCGACGTCGCCGAAGGCGAGTCTGCGGGCGGTGGCCCTGCGGCCCTTCACGCCCGGCACCTCGACGTCGAGCCCCTCGTCGTCGACCCCGACGATCCGGGCGACCAGTTCGCCGCCCTCGGTCAGCTGGAACCTCACCAGCCGGTCCGTGGCGCGCACGTAGTGCCGGTGCTCGGTGAGGGCGCGCTCCGCGCCCGGGGTGCCGACCTCGAGGGTGTACTCGCCCTCGCCCATCGCGTCCGTCTCGTCGAGCTTCGCCGAGAGCGCGCGGCTCACATCGGCGATTCTGTCCAGGTCCGCTCCGGTGTCGGAGTCGACGACCACGCTCAGCACCCGCTTGCGTCCGACGGAGTCCACGGTGATCTCTTCGAGATCCAGTCCCTGGGAGGCGACGAGCGGTTCCAGGAGCTCTCGCAGCCTCTCGCTCTGGGTGGTGCTCATCCGGGTGACTCCTCGGCCGCGTGTGCTGTTGTGGGACGGTGCGCGTGTCTGGTCAAAGGGTATCCGGTCGCAGGGAGTGTTGCCGTCCACCTGCGCACGGAGGGTGGCCGGGCATCGCGCGCACGGTGCCGCTGAGTGGTGGGCGGCGTACGCGCGGGTACGGTGATCACGGGCCCGTCGCCCTTCTTGGTGTTCCTTCGTACGAGTTTCCGAGGACGTCTGCCGTGCCGTTCCCCCTCCCCTCGCGCACCCCGTCGGGACCGCGCAGAAGATCCCTGCTCGCGTCCGCCGCGGGAGCGGCGCTCCTGGCCGGCTGCTCCCCGGGCGCCGACGGCGGCGGGGAGGGCGGCGCGGATGCGAGCGGCAGCCCGGCGGCCGCCGAGCGGGCACGCGCGCGTGCGGCCGCGGACAGCGGCGGGCTGGTGGCGAGGTACGACGCCGTCCTGGCCGTGCATCCGGGGCTGGCGGGGCTGCTGGGACCGCTGCGGGCGGAGGTCGTCCGGCACGTGGACGCGTTCGGCGGCGTCCGCGGGACGCCCCCGTCGCGATCCGCGTCCCCCACCGGTTCACCAGCCGGCCCGCCCTCGGGCTCCGCCTCGGCGCCGCCGCCCGCGTCCGGGCCGTCCCCGGCTCCGGTGCTCGAGAAGGACGCCCTGGCCCAGCTGGCCGCCGCCGAGCGGGCGCTGGCCGACCGCAGGGCCGCGGAGCTGGTGGGCCTGCCCGGTGAACCGGCCCGGCTGCTGGCCTCGGTGGCGGCGGCCGGCGCGGCTCACGCCTATCTGCTGACGGAGGGGACCCGATGAGCGAGGAGACGAGCGCGGAGCTGACGGCGCTGCAGGCGGCGCTGGCCGCCGAGCATGCCGCCGTCTACGGCTACGGGGTGGTGGGCGGGCGCATCGGCGGGGAACGGCTCGTCGAGGCCCGGGCGGCCTACGACACGCACCGGGCCCGCCGTGACGCGCTGGTGCGCGAGGTGCGGGGCCTGGGCGCCGAGCCGGTCGCGGCGAGCGCCGGATACGCGCTGCCGTTCCCGGTGCCGGACTCCGCCGCGGCGGTGCGGCTCGCCGCCGAGCTCGAGGGACGCGTGGCCGGGGTGTACTCGGACCTGGTGCGGGCAGCCGGTGACGCACGACGCCGGGAGGCGGCGGCGGCACTGCGGGAAGCGGCGGTGCGCGCGGTGCGCTGGCGCGGCAGCAGCGTAGCCTTCCCTGGTCTCGCGGAGCGGGACGGTACGGATCCGGCCACGGGCTCGGCGCCCGCCACGACGGCGGCGCCCGCCGCGCCCCCGGCGGCAGCGCCGTCCGCCACGGCCACGGGGTGACCGCCGGTTCGGCCGGGAGCACGGAAAGGGGACGACTCGCGCATGGTTTTCGCACCGCCGCAGCGTCTGGTCAAGGCGCTCGGTGAGACGGCGCCGGACGGGGACGGCTGGTTGGAGAGACTGCCGGACACGCTCCGACAGGCCGTCGCGCTGCGCGAGTTGACCGTCGACCGGATCCAGGTGCCGGGCGGCCGGTCCAGCCTCGTCGTGCTGGTGCGCCGGGCGGACGGGACGCCGGCCGTGCTGAAGCTGGCCCCGCCCCGGTTCCGCCCCGAGGCGGAGCGGGCCGCGCTGGTGCACTGGGACGGACTGGGCGCCGTGCAACCGCTGGACGGGCCGGAGACGGCGGGGGCCCTGCTCCTGGAACGGCTGCATCCCGATGTGTCCGTGCGCTCGCTGCCGGAGGCGAAGGCGTTGCTGGAGGCGGCGGGGACGCTGCGGCGGCTGTGGGTGGAACCGCCGGCCGGCCGGGTCTTCGAGACGGTGGCCGAGCGGACCGGCCGTCAGGCCGAGGCGATGCGGAGCACTGCCGTCGGCTCCGAGGTGGCGGCGGCCGGGCTGGTGGACGCGGCGCTCGCCGCCCGGGAGGAGCTGGTGGGAACGGCGCCGGAGGTGCGGTTGCTGCACGGCACGTTCCGGCAGAGCAAGGTGCTGGCGGCCGAGCGGTCGCCGTGGCTGGCGGTGGGTCCGGATCCGGTGGTCGGTGAGTGCGCGTTCGATCTGGCGCGGCTGGTGCGTGACCGGGTGGAGGATCTGATCGGCTCCCCCTCGGGGGCGGCGACCACGCGGCGGCGGGTGCGCAAGCTGGCCGAGTCGCTGGAGCTGGACGCCGAGCGGGTGCGGGGGTGGACGCTCTTCCGGGCGGTGGAGTCGGGGGTGCGGGCGCTGCGGGTCGGACGGCCCCGGGACGCCGAGTTGCTGCTGGAGTTCGCCGGGTGGCTCTGAGGGACTGCTTCGAGCCCCCGGAGCCACCCGTGGCACCCGGCGGGACGTCCGGCTGACGTCGATGCGCGGCCCGGGGCGGGACCGTCGACGGCGCGGGTCGCCGGGGCGCCGCGGGCCGTGCGGACGGCGCCGTCGCGGTGTCGTCCGCGTGCCCGAGGGCGCCGGGGCGAACCCGCCGGTCGCCGTGACCGTTCCCCTCCGCGGCGGCGTACTGCCACGCCGCACCGTCGGGGAACGGCCCGAGCGAGGTCCGTGCGGCGGCCGTGCGCCCCCTCGGCCCCCTCCGGGACGGCTCCTGCGTCAGGCGGTGAGGCGGGCGATCGCCTCGTCCACCGTGAGCTCCTCGCGCTCGCCGGTCCTGCGGTCCTTCAGCTCCAGGACGCCTTCGGCGGAGCGACGGCCCGCCACCAGGATCTGCGGCACGCCGATCAGCTCGGAGTCGGTGAACTTCACGCCCGGGGAGACGCCGGCCCGGTCGTCGACCAGGACGCGCAGTCCGGCCGCGCGCAGCTTCTCGGAGACCTCCAGCGCCAGCTCGGTCTGCAGCGCCTTGCCGGCGGCGACCACGTGCACGTCGGCCGGGGCGACCTCGGCGGGCCAGCACAGGCCCTTGTCGTCGGCGGTCTGCTCGGCGAGGGCGGCGACCGCGCGGGAGACGCCGATGCCGTAGGAGCCCATGGTCACGCGGACCGGCTTGCCGTTCTGGCCGAGGACGTCGAGCTTGAGGGCGTCGGCGTACTTGCGGCCCAGCTGGAAGATGTGGCCGATCTCGATGGCGCGGTCCAGCTTCAGGCCGGTGCCGCACTTCGGGCAGGGGTCGCCCTCCTGCACGACGACGACGTCGACGTACGCGCCGACCTCGAAGTCACGGCCCGCGACGACGTTCTTCGCGTGCGTGCCCGCCTTGTTGGCGCCGGTGATCCAGGAGGTGCCGGGAGCCACCCGCGGGTCGGCGATGTAGGCGACCTTGTCCCCGAGGCCCTGCGGACCGACGTAGCCGCGCACCAGGTCGGGGCGGCCGACGAAGTCCTCGGCGGTGACCAGTTCGACGGCGGCGGGGGCGAAGTGCGCCTCGACCTTGCCGAGGTCCACCTCGCGGTCGCCGGGCACGCCGACGGCCATGATCTCGCCGTCGACCTTGACCAGCAGGTTCTTGAGGGTGGCGGAGGCCGGGACGCCGAGGTGGGCGGCGAGGGTCTCGATGGTCGGGGTGTCCGGGGTGGGGATCTCCTCGAGCGCGGCGACGCCGTCGGCGTCCACCGGCTTCAGCTCGTACGTGATCGCCTCGGTGTTCGCCGCGAAGTCGCAGTTCGGGCAGTCCGCGAAGGTGTCCTCGCCGGCCTCCGCCGGGGCGAGGAACTCCTCCGACTTCGAGCCGCCCATCGCGCCCGCGGTCGCGGCGCAGATGCGGTAGTCGAGGCCGAGACGCTCGAAGACGCGCTGGTAGGCCTGGCGGTGCAGGGCGTAGGAGTGGGCGAGGCCCTCGTCCTCGGTGTCGAAGGAGTAGGAGTCCTTCATGAGGAACTCGCGGCCGCGCAGGATGCCGGCGCGCGGGCGGGCCTCGTCGCGGTACTTGTTCTGGATCTGGTAGAGGATGACCGGCAGGTCCTTGTAGGAGGACGCCTGGTCCTTCACCAGCAGGGTGAAGATCTCCTCGTGGGTCGGGCCGAGGAGGTAGTCGCCGCCCTTGCGGTCCTGAAGGCGGAACAGCTCGGCGCCGTACTCCTCCCAGCGGCCGGTCGCCTCGTACGGCTCCCGGGGCAGGATGGCGGGGAGCAGCACCTCCTGGGCGCCGATCGCGTCCATCTCCTCGCGGACGATGCGCTCGACGTTGGCGAGGACCTTCTTGCCGAGGGGCAGCCAGGACCAGATGCCGGCGGCGGTGCGGCGGACGTAGCCGGCACGGACGAGGAGCTTGTGGCTGAGGACCTCGGCGTCCGCCGGGTCGTCGCGCAGCGTCTTCGCCATCAACTGGGACATGCGCTGGACCGGTGCGTTGGCCATGGTTGTCGTACTCCTGCCGATGGGGTACCCCCGCTCGAACGAGGCCGAGAGCGGGAGAAGGTGATGGCTAGGAGGTTAGCCGGGAGCGCGGCGTGCCCGGAAATCCGTTATTCCGGGCGCAGGAGGGGAAGCGTGGCGCCCATCACCGCATAGGGGCGGGGGGCGCTGGGGAAGAGGACGCGGCGGGCCAGGTCGTGGTAGCCGAGGGAGCGGTAGAGGGCCCGGGCGGGGCTCTCCGTGTCGATCGCGGAGAGGATCGAGCGGGGCTCGGTCGCGGTGTCGGTGATCGTGGTGATCAGCGCCCGGCCCGCGCCGCGGTTCTGGTACGCGGGATGGACGTGGAGCTCGGTGATGACGAAGGAGTCGTCCAGCCAGTGCTCGTGGTGCTGGGCCCGCAGATAGGGCTGGACGACGGTGGACCACCAGTGGGCGCGGTCGTTGGGCATGCCGTAGACGAAGCCGATGAGCCGGCCCTCGGACGTCGTCGCGCCGAAGGCGCGCGCGCCCGGGTTCGTCATGTGGCGCAGCACGATCTGGCGTCTGACGGCCACCTCGTCGGGGCCGAGCCCGAAGGCGACGGCCTGGACGGCCAGGGCCTCGTCCACGTGGGCGGGAAGGTCCAGGGGGCCGATGACGAGGTCCATGGCGGGGAGCCTACAGGGGCGTCAGAAGAGCACGCTGGTGAAGGCGCCGACCTCCCGGAAGCCGACCCTGCGGTACGTCCGCCTCGCCGCGGTGTTGAAGTCGTTCACATAGAGACTCACCACGGGGGCCACGTCCGCCAGGGCGTAGCGCAGGACCGCCGCCATGCCGGGGGCCGCCAGGCCCTGTCCGCGGTATTCGGGGGCCACCCACACGCCCTGGATCTGGCAGGCCCGGGACGTGGCCGCGCCGATCTCCGCCTTGAAGGCGACCCTGCCCCGGTCGTCGAGACGGGCGAACGAGCGGCCGGAGCCGACGAGTTCGGCGACCCGGGCCTGGTAGAGGAGTCCGCCGTCGCCGGCCATCGGGGAGACGCCGACCTCCTCGGTGAACATCGCCACGCAGGCCGGCATGATCGTGTCCATCTCGTCCTTGCGGATGCGGCGGACGTAGGGGTCCGGGGCGATGTCGCCGGGCATACGGTCGGTGATCATGAGGGGCTGGTGGGCGCGGACCTCGCGGGCCGGGCCCCAGTGGGGTTCGAGGAGGCGCCACAGCCGGGTCGTCGGCTCGGTGGGGCCGACGATCGAGGAGCAGCGGCGGCCGGCACGACGGGCGCGGTCGGCGAAGGCCCGTACCGCGCGCGGGGTGGCGCAGATCGGGACGAGGTTGGCGCCCGCGTAGCACAGGGAGGTCAGCATGCCGTCCTCGTACCAGCCCCACATCTCGCCGCCGAGCCGCCACGGGTCGAGGCCCGCGACCTGTACGCGGGCGGTCACGAAGGCGTTGGCGACCGGCTCGCGGTCGAGGACGGCGAGCGCGGCGTCCAGGTCGCTCGGTTCGAGGACCCGGGAGGTGGTCTGGGTCAACACGCGCGGGGCCTCACACTCAGGTCTGCTGATCTCCGCACTGTACCCTCGGAAGCTTTGCGATGCCGCCCTGCGTTCGCTCGGCGTTCGTCCACCGTGACCGTGGGCTCCGTGGGCCGGGCGGAGGCGTGCTTGCGGGGGCTGCCGCCCCGGACCGCCGCTCCGGGCCCGAACGGGACTCGTCCTCGGAACTCTCCCCCGTGGGCGTGCTACCGGACGGGCCGGGCGTTCCCGTCCGGTACGACCCCCGTCAGCCCGCGACGGACACCGACGGTTCGCCGGACGGAAGGCCCGCCGCCTCCATCTGCTCGGCCAGCTTCATGGCCTCCTCGATGAGGGTCTCGACGATCTTCGACTCGGGGACGGTCTTGATGACCTCGCCCTTCACGAAGATC
>NZ_BMTL01000049.1 GCF_014649655.1 Streptomyces humidus
GGTCCAGTCGTCGGGCTGTTCCAACAGGGGTAGCACCAAGACCTTGCTCCTGCACCGCAGTCGACAGAGTAGATTTTAGCTTACATTAAATTAAATGCGATGGGGTGTGGACCAGTGCCCTCCGGCCTTCGGCAGCAGCGCAGCAGCGCGAGCGAGCCTCGACGTGCACGGAGAGCCGGCCACCGTGGAGCGCGGCGTCCGCTTGCCAGGCGCAAGCCGTTCGAACTCGAACAGGTCCGTGTGTCCGGCCCCCTGGGCGCCGCTGCGCCGGGCCCCGTCGGCCCATGGGGGAGCCCTCAGTCCGGGAGGGCGCGCTGCGTCGATACCTCTGTGGCTGCACGCTTGAGCATGCGCAGCGCCCACTCCAGTGACTGTGGATCGCCGATCGATTCGGCCTGCTGGAAGCCGATGAGGATGTACATCCCGAGGTCGGCGAAACGCCCGGCATCCTCGTCGTCGCCGACCAAGGCGCGGAACGCCTCGAAGGCGACAGTGCGACGCTCGCGGTCGACGTCCTCCTGCAGCCGCCCGACCACGGGATCGACCGTGCTCCACGCCCGGATGGCCGCCTCTGCCCGGTGGGGGAGGGTGAGGGTCGCGCTGACCAGTATCTCAAGCTGATCGAGCGGGTCGGGCTCGGAACGGGCCAGGGTGGCGAGCCGTGTGGTCGCCTCCTCGTGCCAGTGGTCGAGGCACCTGTGGCTGAAGGCGCCCCAGCTTGGAAAGTGGTGGTAGAAGGCGCCCGTCGTCACGCCCAGCCGACGGCACAGGGCTGCCAGCTTGAGCCCGCCGAAGCCCTCCGAGGCGAGGATGTCGAACGCGCAGTCGAAGTACCTGGTTGCATCCTTGCTCGTTCGCATGGCCGAACTCCTGACGGGCGAGGGACGGGGCCGGTCCGGCGTCCGTCGACGGACGCCGGTTCCGGACCCTAGCTACGTAACTTGACTTATGTTACGGTCCCCGAAAGTAATCGGGCGCACCGCCTATAAGCCGTGTCACGCCCGATATCGCGCCGGAGTCAGCCCGTGTCGCCGCCGTCCGCTCGCCGGGCCGCGTGCGGCGCCGCCCACCCACCCCAAAACCGCGAGCGCCGAGATCCGAGGCAGCGAATTTAATCAAATTTATATTCATTAGAGTGGGGATGTCCCCGCTGAAGGAGGAGACATGGGCTTCGCCGACGCAGCTGAAGTCAGGAAGTACATCGGAGGCATCTTCGAGGCGGCGTTCGAAGACCCTGAGATCGGCCCGAAGCTCAGGGATACCGGCATCGTGCTGCAGTTCACGTTCACCGAGCCCGACTCGGTCGTGGTCGTGGACGCCGTCAAGGCGACGGTCGGCGACAGCGCCGATGGCGCCGCGCCCGGCGCGGTCATGAGCATGGCCGCCGACACGGGCAACGCCTACTGGCAAGGCAAGGTCAATCTCCCGCTGGCGATGGCCAAGAGCAAGATCAAGGTACAGGGCAACGTCGCGAGCCTCCTCAAGCTTGCTCCGCTCGGCAAGCAGCTCTTCCCCGTCTACATCGAGACGCTCCGCAGCGACGGACGCGACGACCTCATCGTCTGACCACAGCCCGGCCCTTGAACGAAGGGGATCACTCCATGTACCCAGGTGTGCACGCAGCAGCCAATCCCGACAAGCCGGCCGTCATCATGGCGGGCTCCGGCCGGGTCGTCACCTATCGCGAACTCGAGGAGAACTCGGCACGGCTGGCCTCGGCGCTGCATGGGCTGGGACTGCGCAAGGGCGACGTGTTCGCCATGCTGTCCGACAACGCCGCCGAATGTTTCGAGATCTACTGGGCCGCTCTGCGCTCAGGCCTGTACATCACTGCGGTCAACCGTTCGCTGCTGCCGGCGGAGGCCGCGTACATCATCGAGGACAGCGATGCCAAAGCGCTGTTCGTCTCGGCGGCCGTCGCCGGTCTCGCGGCCGAGGTGCTGCCACTGGTGCCGGGAGTGGCACATCACTTCGCCTTCGGCGGCGAGGTGTCGGGCTACCAGTCCTACGAAACTCTCCTGCAGGGCGCCGGTAACCGCCTGACCGAGCAGCCGCGCGGCTCGGACATGCTGTACTCATCAGGCACGACCGGCCGCCCCAAGGGCGTGAAGCCGCCGCTCCCCACGATCACCGTCGACCAGCCCGGGGACCCGTTGACGGGGCTGGTGGCGGGGGTCTTCGGGGTCAGCTCGGTAGACGTCTATCTGTCGCCCGCGCCGATCTACCACGCCGCACCGCTGCGTTGGTGCGGGGCTGTCCACGCCCTCGGCGGCACCACCGTCGTCATGGAGAAGTTCGATGCCGAAGGCGCCCTTGCCGCGATGGACACACACAAGGTCACCATCGCGCAGATGGTGCCCACCATGTTCGTGCGGATGCTGCAACTCCCCCAGGACGTCCGGTCCGCCTACGACCTGGGCAGCCTGCGCTCTGTCGTCCACGCCGCGGCACCGTGCCCTCCGGACGTCAAGCAGGCGATGATCGACTGGTGGGGTCCGATTCTCACCGAGTACTTCGCCTCGACCGAGGCGAACGGGATGTCGTTCATCTCGACGCCGCAATGGCTCGACAAGCGCGGATCCGTGGGAAAGCCCGTGCTCGGCGTCGTGCACATCTGTGACGACGAGGGCGTGGAACAGAAGACCGGCGAGGTCGGCCTGGTCTACTTCGAGCGGGAGTTCATGCCGTTCGAGTACCACAAGGATCCGGAGAAGACCGCTGAGGCGCAGCATCCGCAGCACCCGAACTGGAGCGCCGCCGGCGACATCGGCTACGTCGACGGTGACGGCTACCTGTTCCTGACCGACCGCAAGGCATTCCTGATCATTTCGGGTGGCGTGAACATCTACCCGCAGGAGATAGAGAACGTCCTCACCCTGCATCCGAAGATTTTCGACGTCGCCGTCATCGGCGTACCTCATCCCGAGATGGGCCAAGAGGTCAAGGCCGTCGTCCAGCTGCGTGACGGCGTCGAGGAGACCGGAACTCTGGCCGACGAGATCATCGCCTACGTGCGTGACCGCCTCGCGCACTTCAAAGCGCCCCGCAGCGTCGACTTCGTCACCGCTCTGCCGCGTACCGCCACAGGCAAGCTCGTCAAACGCAAGCTCCAGGAGCTCTACCCGAGTCGGCATCTCGTGCTGTCGCCGGGCCCCCAAAAGGAGGGGACATGACCGCGCAGGTCACCGAGATCGAACGAACGTACGACCCGGTGAGCGTTTCGCCGCTCGCCTTCTGGGCCGGCACGTGGGAACAGCGGGAAAGATCGTTCAAATTCCTCCGTGACGAACGCCCGGTCAGTTGGCATCCGCCGCTGGAGGGTGCGCTCATGCCGCCGGAGAACGATGGGGTATGGGTCGTCACGCGACACGAGCACATCCTCGAAGTGAGCAAGAATCCCCAGGTCTTCTCCTCCGCCCGCGGCGTGATGATCGAGGAGGTCCCTGACGACATCAATGAGGCGGCGTCGTCGTTCCTCGTGATGGACGGTCCGCGGCACCTCTCGCTCAGGCGTCTGGTCAGCTCGGCGTTCACGCCGAAGCAGGTCGCCAGGATCCATGACCAGATCAGGCGCCAGGCGTCGGCGATCGTGGACGGTCTCGTGGCAACCAAGGAGGGCGACTTCGTCAGCCAGGTGTCGAAGCGTCTGCCCATGTGGACCATCTACGAGATGATGGGCCTGCCGGAGGATCAGCGTGAGCTCGCCGCCCACCACGCCGACGGCATGGTCTCGTGGGCGGACGAGGACGTGGCTGCCGGGCGTGAGCCGGGCGAGGTGCTCAGTGAGGCCCTTGTCACCCTGCTGCAGATCGGCATGGAGCACACCGAACGCCGCAGGGCCGAACCCAAAGCCGACCTCTGGACCAACCTGATCCATGCCGAGGTCGACGGACAGCGTCTCACCGACGACGAGATCGCCTCGTTCTTCGTGCTCCTCTCGGTCGCCGGCAACGACACGACGCGGAACACGATCAGCCTGACGGCCCGGGCACTCCAGGATTTCCCCGACCAGAAGGCACTTCTGCTCCAGGACTTCCCGGGCCGGATCACCCCGGCCATCGAGGAGTTCGTCCGCTACGCCACCCCCGTCATGACCTTCCGGCGCACCGCTACCCGCGACACCGTGCTGGGCGGGCAGCAGATCAAGGAGGGCGAGTGGGTCCTGATGATGTACGCGTCGGGGAACCGCGATGAGCGCGCCTTCGACGACCCTGACGTCTTCGACATCCTGCGGCCCACGAACAACCACCTGGCCTTCGGCGGCGGCGGCCCGCACTACTGCATGGGCAACTTCCTGGCCAAGATCCAGCTGACCGAGATCTTCGACCAGTTGCTGCACCGTGCGCCGACCCTTCGGCTGGGCGAGCCCGAGTACCTGACCGGGAACTTCGTGCGTGCCGTCAAGTCCATGCCGTACACCCTTTGAGACACCCCTGAAAGGCGTCAGATGTCCGATTTCGCTGGAAAGCGTTATGTCGTCACCGGAGCCGCTTCGGGGATCGGCCACCAGGTCGCCGAGAACCTGATCGCCGCCGGCGCGGTGGTCTACAGTCTCGACCGCAACGAGCCCTCCGCGAAGGTCGAGAGGCACATCAAGGTCGACCTCGCCCACCACGCCGGCATCGACGAGGCCATATCCCGGCTCGACGGTGACTTCGACGGACTGCTCAACATCGCGGGCATTCCCGGCACGGCCCCGGCCGACACGGTGCTCGCCGTCAACTCCCTCGCGGTGCGGCACCTGACCGAGTCGCTTCTCGACCGGCTCACGCCCGGCGCTTCGGTCGTGGTCGTGTCGTCGACCGCGGGCTACGCGTGGGCCGACCGGCTTGCGGCGATCCGGGACCTGCTGGCCACCGACACCTTCGAAGAAGGAGCCCAGTGGTTCAAGGACCACCCGCAGGAGGGTAACGCCTACAACTTCTCCAAGGAAGTCACGACGGTCTACACAATGTCCATGGCCCTCGCCCTGGGCGAGATGGGCTTCCGCATCAACGCGGTGCTGCCGGGCCCGGTCGAGACGCCGATCCTGACGGACTTCGAGAAGTCCATGGGCAAGGACCAGCTCGACGGTGTGAAGGAGCTGCTCGGCCGTCATGCCACACCGGACGACATCGCCGGAGTGGTGTTGTTCCTGCTGTCGGACGCGGCCCGCTGGATCAACGGTCACGCGCTGATCGTCGACGGCGGCATCAGCGCCTCGGTCTTCTCCGGCAATGTCCCGGCTCCCGAGATCTGATCGGGAGAACTACATGACCACGCAACTGAGCACCCCTGCTGCACCTGACGCGCCGACGTTCGAGGACATGCTGGCAGCACTGAGGTCGGTCCACTCCACCGGCCGGACGCGAAGCCTTGAGTGGAGGCTGGAGCAACTCGACGGCATCACACGGCTCATGGACGAACGCGAGGCGGACATCGCCGAGGCCCTCGCACAGGACCTCGGCCGGAACGCCGCTGAGGCATGGCTGGGTGACATAGCCTCCACCAGAGGCGAAGCGGTGTACGCGCGAAAGCGCCTGCGCTCCTGGATGAAGCGCAGGAGGCAGCGCCTGACCCTGAACCAGCGGCCGGGCTCGGGCTGGGTGCAGTACGAGCCGCTCGGAGTCGTCCTGATCATCGGTCCGTGGAACTATCCGGTCTATCTGAGCCTGGGCCCGCTCGTCGCCGCGGTGGCCGCGGGGAACTGCGCGGTCGTCAAGCCTTCCGAACTGGCTCCGGCGACCTCCGCGCTGCTCGCCCGGCTGATTCCCCAGTACCTGGACCCCGAGGCCGTCAAGGTGGCCGAGGGCGACGCCGTCGTCACACAAGGCCTGCTGGCCCTCGGATTCGACCACGTACTGTTCACCGGCGGCACGGAGGTCGGCAAGAAGATCATGGCCGGCGCGGCTCCCACGCTGACCCCGGTGACCCTCGAACTCGGAGGAAAGAGCCCGGTCGTCGTCATGGCCGACGCAGACCTGGACGTCGCCGCGCGCCGCATCGCCTGGGTCAAGCTGATGAACTCCGGACAGACCTGCATCGCGCCGGACTACGTGCTCGCCGAGCGATCGATCCGCGACGCACTGGTCGACAGGATCGTCTCGACGATGAGGGCGTTCCGCGCCGACCAGGACGGCGGCCTGCGCATCGTCAACGAGCGGCAGTTCGACCGGCTCGCCGGTTACCTCGCGGCCACCCAGGGCTCGATCGTGACCGGTGGTGGGACGGACCGCGCCGGGCTGACGATCGAGCCCACGGTCATCGTGGACCCCGGCCCCGAGGAACCCTCGATGGCCGAGGAGATCTTCGGCCCGATCCTGCCGGTGCTGGCAGTCGACTCCCTCGACGCGGCGGTACGGTTCGTCAACAGCCGCCCCAAGCCGCTCGCCCTGTACATCTTCGCGAGATCGAAGGCGACACGCAGACGGCTCGTCGACGAGATCCCCGCCGGCGGCGCAGTCATCAACCACGTAGCCATGCACTGCCTTGCGCCCGCGTTGCCGTTCGGCGGGGTCGGCGAGAGCGGCATCGGCTCCTACCACGGGGAATGGGGCTTCCAGGCACTCAGCCACCGGAAGGCGGTGCTGGCCAAGGGCTTCAGGCCCGATCTACGACTGGTCTACCCGCCTTACACCGATAGGGCGCTGAAGATGATGCGCAGGATCCTCTGACGATCGTGCCGTAGATCAACTTGGGTGGCTCGATACCACGAGAACACCTGGTCGAGAATTCGGAGGGCCGCTTGACACTCCATGTATTTAATCTACTTTATATTAATCACGAGGATGGCAAGTGCCCAGCCACTGACCGGACGGCATCAGGAGCCGCGATGAAGATCATCGTCGATCAGAACAAGTGCACCGGGCCGGGCATCTGCGAGTCGTTGGCCCCCGAGGTGTTCGAGGTCAATAGCGCGGGAGACCTCGTCCCGCTCACGGACACGGTGCCCGACGGCTGCGTGGCGCAGGTCGAGGAAGCCATCGCCGGATGCCCGACCGAGGTGCTGCGCCTGAGCGGTGATGCGAGGGGCCATCGCGGCAGCCGGAAGACAGCATTGTGAGGAAGGACCGTCCGACCATGACTACTGAAGCCTTCGTCTACGACACGATCCGCACGCCGCGAGGCCGCGGCAAGAAGACAGGATCGCTGCACGGCACCAAACCGGTGTCGCTGGTGGTCGGACTGATCGACGAGTTGAGGAAACGGAACCCGGGTCTGGACCCTGAGCGGATCTCGGACATCGTGCTCGGTGTAGTCACTCCGGTCGGGGAGCAGGGCCAGGACATCGCGCGCACCGCCGCCCTGGTGGCGGGCCTGCCCGACAGCGTGGCCGGGGTACAGCTCAACAGGTTCTGCGCCTCCGGCCTGGAGGCGGTGAACACATCGGCCCAGAAGATCCGGTCGGGCTGGGACGAGCTGGTCATCGGCGGCGGGGTGGAGTCCATGTCGCGGGTACCGATGGGCTCGGACGGCGGCGCAATGGCAGCCGACCCGGCCACCGCCTACGACACCCGTTTCATTCCCCAGGGAGTGGCTGCAGACCTCCTCGCCACCATGGAGGGCTTCTCCCGCGAGGACCTGGACGCCTACGCCCTGCGTTCCCAGGTCAGGGCGGCGGACGCCTGGCGCGGCGGTCGGTTCGACCGCTCGGTGATCCCGGTGACGGACAACAGCGGCCTGGCCGTGCTCGACCACGACGAACATCTGCGGCCGGACGCGACCCTCGACAGCCTGGGCAGCCTGCCCGCCGCGTTCGCGACGATCGGGGAGGGGGGCGGTTTCGACGCCGTCGCCCTCCAGAAATACCACCAGGTCGAGTCGGTAGCCCATGTGCACACAGCGGGGAACTCCTCGGGGATAGTTGACGGCGCCGCGCTGGTACTCATCGGTTCGGCGCAGGTCGGAAAGGATCTCGGGCTGACCCCGCGGGCCCGGATCGCAGCCGCCGCGACCAGCGGCGCCGATCCCACGATCATGCTCACGGGACCGACCCCGGCCACCCGCAAGCTACTGGCCCGTACCGGCCTGACCGTCGACGACATCGACCTCTTCGAGATGAACGAAGCGTTCGCCGCCGCCGTCCTGAAGTTCGCCAAGGACCTCCATGTGCCTCAGGAGAAGCTCAATGTCAACGGCGGCGCCATCGCCCTGGGCCATCCGCTCGGCGCGACCGGCGCGATGATCCTCGGCACCGCGGTCGACGAACTGGAGCGCCGCGGGGCCCGCCGGGCCGTGGTGACCCTCTGCGTAGCCGGTGGCATGGGCATCGCGACCCTCGTCGAGCGCGTCTGACGGCCGTCCTCGTCCTTCACATGGCAAAGGGAACACGACACATGAACGAGCAGGACACCATCCGCTGGACCCGCGACGAGGACGGGATCGTCGTCCTGACGATGGACGACCCCGGCCAGTCGGCCAACACCATGAACGCCGCATACATCGCCTCCATGGGCAGGGTCGTCGACCGGCTGGAGGCGGAACGGGACAGCATCACCGGAGTCGTCATCACCTCCGCGAAGAAGACGTTCTTCGCCGGCGGCGACCTCAACGACATTCTCCGGGCGACGCCGGCGGACGCCCGGGCCGTCGCCGACCAGGGCACCCAGGTCAAGGACCAGCTCCGACGGCTGGAACGGCTGGGCAGGCCGGTGGTCGCCGCTGTCAACGGAGCGGCGCTGGGCGGCGGCCTGGAGATCGCCCTGGCCTGCCACCACCGCATCGCCGCCGACACCCAGGGTTCCCGCATCGGGCTGCCGGAGGTGACTCTCGGTCTGCTGCCCGGTGGCGGCGGCGTGGTCCGCACGGTCCGGCTGCTTGGCATCCAGGACGCGTTGCTCAAGGTGCTGCTCCAGGGCCAGCGGTACCAGCCGCGCGCCGCGTGCGAGACCGGTCTGGTGGACGAGGTCGTCGACACCGTCGAGGAGTTGCTGCCCAGAGCCAAGGAGTGGATCAGGGCCAACCCGCAGCCGGTGCAGCCCTGGGACGTCAAGGGCTTCAGGCTCCCCGGCGGCACGCCGTCCAGCCCTTCCCTCGCGGCGACTCTGCCTGCCTTCCCCGCGCACCTGCGCAAGCAGCTCAAGGGCGCGCCGTTGCCGGCCCCGCGGGCGATCATGGCGGCCGCGGTCGAAGGCGCGCAGGTGGACTTCGACACGGCCCTGCTGGTCGAGACCCGCTACTTCACCGAACTCGCCACCGCTCAGGTCGCGAAGAACATGATCCAGGCCTTCTTCTTCGACATGCAGCACATCGAGTCCGGCGGTTCCCGGCCCGCCGGGCATCCGGCGTCCGCCTTCACGAAGGCCGGTGTGCTCGGCGCCGGGATGATGGGCGCGGGCATCGCCTACGCGTGCGCGCGGTCGGGTCTGGATGTCGTCCTGAAGGATGTCTCGCCCGAATCCGCGGAGCAGGGCAAGGCTTACTCAGCCCGCCTGCTGGCCAAGGACGTACAGCGCGGCCGCAGCACACAGGCCGAGGCCGACCGGATCCTGGCCCGGATCACACCCACGGTCCTTGCGTCGGACCTGGCCGGCTGCGACGTGGTCATCGAGGCCGTGTACGAGAGCCAGGAGCTCAAGCACAAGGTGCTCGCCGAGACCGAGAAGTTCGTGGCACCGGACGCCCTTCTCGGCTCGAACACCTCCACCCTGCCGATCACCGGCCTGGCCCAGGGCGTCAAACGGCAGCAGGACTTCATCGGCCTGCACTTCTTCTCACCGGCGGAGAAGATGCCGCTTCTGGAGATCATCCGGGGGAAGGGCACCAGTGACGCCACGCTGGCCCGGGCGATCGACCTCGCACGGCAGATCGGCAAGACGCCGATCGTGGTCAATGACAGCCGCGGCTTCTTCACCAGCCGGGTGATCGGCACCTTTCTCGAGGAGGCCCTCGCCATGGTCGGCGAAGGAGTGCACCCCGCCTCCATCGAGCAGGCAGGCGCCCAGGCCGGCTACCCCGCTCCGCCGCTGCAGCTGGCGGACGAGCTCAGCCTCGTCCTGTGGCGCAAGGTCCGTGAGGAGAACGCGGAGACACTCCGGCGTGATGGCCTGGCCGTGCCCGAGTACGCTTCGGACGCGGTCGTCGGGCGGATGATCGAGGAGTTCGGTCGCGGAGGCCGGACCGCCGGTGCCGGTTTCTACACGTACGAAGAGGGCAAGCGGCTGCGGCTGTGGCCGGGGCTGCGGGAGCACTTCACCAAGGAAGGCGCCGAGATCCCGTTCGCGGACATGCAGGAACGCATGCTCTTCGCGGAGGCGCTGGAGACAGTGCGGTGCTTCGACGAGGGCGTACTCACCTCGGTCCCCGACGCCAACATCGGATCCATCCTGGGCATCGGCTTTCCCGCCTGGACCGGCGGCGTGATCCAGTACATCGACGGCTTCCCCGGTGGTGTCGCCGGATTCGTCGCCCGCGCCAACGAACTCGCCGAGCGCTACGGCGACCGCTTCCTCCCGCCGGAGTCCCTGGTGGTGACGGCGGAGCGGGGCGGTACCGTCCGATGAAGGTATCCGAAGCTCCAACTCGACTTGGGGAACTGACAACTTTGACGCACCGCCAGGTGATCACAAAGGTGATTGGCAATCTTCACCTCTGATTCCGTGAATGAAGCGCCGGATCGGCCTGCCGGAGGGAGGAGCTGGCTGGGTTCTTCCTTCTTGATCATCTGATGTCCAGTCAAAGTTGACAGCACCGTGTTAAGAGATCGTTCGATAAAATCTCAATCGGACAGAAGACGAGGGGCCTTCGCATGCGTATCGGTATGACACTGGATTACAGCGTCGACTTCATCGAATCGGTCCGTGCCGTAAGGGATTTCGAGGCGGCAGGGGTCGAGATCGCCTTCGTGTCGGAGGCCTACTCGTTCGACGCCGTCAGCCGACTGGGATACCTCGCGGCTCGTACCGAACGCCTGGAGATAGCCTCCGGGATCCTCCCGGTCTTCACCCGTACGCCGTCGCTCCTGGCGATGACCGCCGCCGGTCTGGACGACCTCTCCGGCGGACGGTTCACTCTGGGCCTCGGAGCATCGGGACCGCAGGTGATCGAGGGCTTCCACGGGGTGCCGTACGACGCGCCACTCAGCCGCACCCGCGAGGTGGTGGAGATCTGCCGTCAGGTGTGGCGGGGCGAACCGGTGGTGCATCCGGGCCCGAAGTACCCGCTTCCGCTTCCCGCCGAGCGGGGCACCGGGCTCGGCAAGCCCCTGAAACTCGTCAACAAGCCGGTCCGCTCCCGCATCCCCATCACCCTGGCGGCGATCGGGCCGAAGAACGTAGAGCTGACGGCCGAACTCGCCGAGGGCTGGCTGCCCGTGTTCTTCCATCCCGGAAAGGCCGCCGAGGTGTGGGGAGCGGCACTGACAGCGGGGCTGGCCCGGCGCGATGCGGCACTGGGCACGCTCGACATCACGGTGACGGCGCCTCTGGCCGTCGGCGACGACGTGGAACACCTGCTGGACCGAGCTCGGCCGCAGCTGGCCCTCTACATTGGGGGGATGGGCGCGAGGAACAAGAACTTCTACGCCCGGCTCGCCGGCCGTTACGGCTACGAACGGGAGGCGGCGCACATCCAGGACCTGTACTTGGCAGGAAAGAAGCAGGAGGCCGAAGCCGCCGTTCCCGAGGGGCTGTTGCGGGCCATATCCCTGGTGGGGACGAAGGAGCAGATCGCCGCACAGCTCGATGCCTTTGCTGCCGCCGGAGTGACGACCTTGTGCGTGAAGCCGCTGGCCGGCACGCACAGGGAACGCCTCCACGCCGTCGAGCGACTGCGCGACATGCTGGGCTGACGCCTCGCGCTTAGTACGGGCTGGCAGGCTCAGCGATTTGGGTCACGCCCTCGCCGACCGCGGACAGTCGGGGGACGCCGCGGAGGCCGTGCGCGCCTACCGGGAGGGCTGCCGACTCGCCGACCCGGACAACGTACCGGTGCGGCTGGTGGCGGGCCGCGCCTGGGGCGCCTGGGCGACGCGCCGGGAGGCCCACGAGGAGGCCGCGGAGGCGTTCGACCACGCGGTGGACGCCGTCGACCTGCTCGTCCGGACACAACTGACCCGCCCCGCCGCGGAGATCTGGCTGGCGGGCGACCGAGGTGGCCGCGGAGGCCGCGCACGCCCACGCGGCGGCAGGCGCCCCCGCGCGGGCGGTCCTGCGCCTCGAATGCGGCAGGGCCCGCCTCCTGACCGCCGCGCTGCGCACCGCCGACACCGATCTGCGGCGGCTGCGCGGCACCGACCCCGACCTGGCCGAACGCTTCCGGCGCGCGGCGGCCCGGCTGCACGGCCTGGAGCATGCCGCACCGCCCCGCGACCCGGAGCAGGGCGGCTCGCCGCCCGCGCCCTGAGAACGGCCGCACCCCGCCGCTCCCCTGTCCGGCCTGCGTACGGGGGCCGTGGTCACACCTGTTCGGTCGGCATGATCCAGAGTTCGCCGACCGAGGTATGGCGGGGTGTCCCTGCCGAGAACTCCGTCCGTGCAGTTCAGGCCGCATGTCGGTACTCGTGGAGGGTGCTGCCGAGGTGGTCACGTCGGCGTATGTCGAGGTGAGTGAGCTGCTCCGAATCGGTGATCGGTGGGGCAAGGCGTGCAGTGGTCGGGCGCCTGCGATGCCCCGGTGGGGCCGGTGGGAGCTGTCGTGCTGTTCGAACTCGCGCAGGGCGTGGAGCAGGTGGCGCTGGTTCCAGATCAGGGTGCGGTCCAGCAGCTCGTGCCGGCAGGTCTGTACCCAGCGTTCCATGAGCGCGTTCATGCGCCGGTATCTGGACGCCGGTCCGTACGACGTCGATCCCCGCGTCCTTGAGGACGGTGTCGAACAGGGCGGGGAACTTGCCGTCGCGGTCGCGGATGAGGAACCGTGCCCGGCAGCCGGTGTCTTCGAGGTCCGTGACGAGGTTCCTGGCGGCCTGCGCCGCCCAGGAGGCGGTCGGGTGCGCCGTCGCGCCCAGGACGCGGATGCGCCGGCCGGCGTGCCCGATCACCGCGAACACATACAGCCGCGCCCCCGGACAGGGTGACCGCTTCGAAGAAGTCACACGCCGGCAGGGCATCAGCCCGGGAGTGCAGAAAGTCCGTCCAGGTACTGGACGTCCGCTCGGGTGCCGGGTCGATCCCCGCCTCCTTCAGGATCTCCCACACCGTGGAGGCGGCCACCTGTACGCCCAGGACCAGCAGCTCGCCGTGGATGCGCCGGTAGCCCCAGCCGGGATTCTCCCGCGCCAGACGCAGCACGAGAACGCGGATCGAGCGCACCGTACGCGGCCGACCCGCACGCCCCGGCCGGGAACGGGCCGCGTGGCGGCGCGAGACCAGGTCACGGTGCCAGCGCAGCACAGTGTCCGGGACCTGCTGAACTGCTGGACCGGCACCTGCACCACCTGCCACCGCCCCCTGCCAAGAACGTCCACCACCAGCCCAAACCCAAGAGCCAGAACAACCTAACGGAGTCCTGCTAGTGCCGAAAGCCCCTGGCTACGCCGAGATTTCCCCAAAACTGATCACGTGTGATCCCCGACCGCCGGCCGTACCGGTCCCTCCGCAAGAGCGCGGCGGCAGAAATCTGCGAACGCCTTGGCTCGTCTGGTGAGGTTGGCACGGGCGGGCCAGGCGAGCAGCACGGGCATGTCCGGCACCTCCTCCCGGATCTCGCATTCGGCCAGCGGTACGCCCTCGTGGCTGATGCCGGAGGCCGGCCGTTGGATCAGAAGTGAGTACCCGAGGCCCCGCGCCACCAGTGACCGTACCGTCTCGAAGCTGCTCGTCGTATGCCGGATCACAGGCCGTATGCCGAGTGACGCGAGCAACTCAGTGAAGTAGTGCCGGCTTGGCGGGTTGTCGAGCATGACCATCGGTTCGTCCGCGAGGTCGTGCAGGCTCACCGGCGCCTGTCCGGCCAGGGGGTGTGCGCGGGGCAGGAGCAGATGAGGCCGGGTGAGGTACAGCGTCTCCTGCTGGATACCCAGCTGCAGGTCGAGGTCGTACAGCAGGGCCATCTCGCAGCTGCCGTCGAGTAGCTTCTCCTGCAGCTCCACCTGAGTGCCCTCCGCGAAGCTCAGCCGCACCGTCGGATGCTCGGTGGCGAAACCCTCCAGGACGCCGGGCATCACGAACGGGGCCAGGGTCGTGTAGCAGCCGACCGTCAGGCTCCCGGAGAGCTCCCCGCCCAGATTGCGTGCACTGGAGACCAGTTCGTCCGCGTGGGCGAGCAGCGGGCGCGCGTCGGCGAGCACGGCCAGGCCGGCCTGAGTGATCGTCAGCCCTTTGGCCTGACGGCGCAGGAACAGCTGGACGCCGAGGGTGCGCTCGAGCTCGCTGACGGCCAGGGCGATCGTCGACTGGGAGATGTGCTCGCGTGCCGCGGCGCCCGCGATGGTGCCGGCCTCGGCCGCCGCCACGAAGAACCGGAGCTGGCGCAGTGAGAGCGTCATGGTCCATACCTCAGGATTCCTGTGGTTGTTGTCGGCGCATTGCTGCATCCCAGAGTATTCCGTGCTCAGGCGCCGTACCGCACAGTCGTTGCAGCCCGATGCGGCCGACATCCCCTGTCCGGATGTGGCCGACACGTGAGGAGCCGCCATGTCCATCGCACGCAATCTCACCAGCAAAGACCTCTACGCCGACCCGTATCCCGTCTACCGCGAACTCAGGGACGACGAGCCTTGGGCCTGGTCGGACGGACTCGGCATGTGGCTCGTCAGCCGCTACGAGGACGTCGTCTTCGTCGACGAGCACCCCGAGATCTTCACCGCGCACCAGGAGAACTCCCTCGCCGAACGCACCATGGGGCTGGTCATGATCCGTACTGACGGTGACGTCCACCGCAGGCTGCGCTCGGCCGTGGACGGCCCGCTGAAGCGTCGCAACGTGCGTCAGCAGTGGTCGGCGGGGCTCACCGCGCACGCCACGGAACTCGCCGGGCGGTTGGCTGAGAAGCCGGAGTTCGACCTGGTGTCGGACTTCGCGGCGCCGTTCGCCGCTCAGGCGCTGATGCGGACGGCGGGGCTGCCCGACGTGACCACCGAGCAGGTGGTCGAGTGGTCGCGTGCCTTCATCGCGGGTCTGGCCAACCACGACGACGACCCCGCGGTCTGGGAGCGTGCCGGACGCGCCAGGACCGAGGTGGGGGAGCTGGTCCGCGAGGCCGTCGCCCGTGTGACGGCCGTACCGGACCACACCGTGATCTCCGCGATGGTGCACGCCGAGCTCACCGAACCGCTGACGGCCGAGGAGATCGCCACTCAGGTGCGTCTGATGATCTCCGGCGGCTTCAACGAGCCCTGGCACGCGCTGGCCACCCTGGTCTGGCAGCTGTGTGAACAGCCTCAGCTGCGCGACCGCGTGCCGGCCGACTCCGAGGCCCTCGACGCGGCCATCGAGGAGACGATGCGCTGGCTGACCCCCGTTGGAGCCTTTCCGCGCCAGCTCGCCGTCGACCACACGGTGGGGGACGTGACCTTGCGGGCCGGGGACAAGCTGCTCGCGCTCGCCGCGTCGGCCAACCGGGACGACCGGAAGTTCGCCGCCCCCGACGCCTTCGACATCGACCGTCCCGAACTGTCCGACCACCTCGCCTTCTCGCTCGGCGCCCACTACTGCCTCGGCACCTATCTGGCACGGGAGCAGCTCCGCACCGCGGTGCCCGCACTGTTCGGCTCCCTCACCGGGCTGCGCGTCACCAGCACTCCGAACCTCGTCGGCTGGATGTTCCGCGGACCGGAATCGGTCCTCATGCGTCACGACGCCCAGGGCGTGAAGGGAGCGGCACAGTGATCCAGCTCTGTCTGATCGCGGACCTCAGCCCCGGTGTGGTCACCCGGATCGCCAGGCCCGACGTGCCGGTTCCCCTGGCACTCGTCAAGGTAGGCGAACGTGTCTTCTGTATCGACGACACCTGTTCCCACGAGACCGCCTCGCTGTCCGACGGCTGGCTCGACGGCCACGAGATCGAATGCCCGCTGCACGAGTCACGTTTCGACCTGCGCACCGGCAAGCCCGACTGCCCGCCCGCGCGGCGGCCCATCCGGACCCATGTCGTCGAAGTCGTCGACGGCATGGTGTGCGTCGACGCGACGTCGTTGGCGCCGATCGCGGAGACCGCGCGATGACCACGATCGCCGTCGTCGGCACCGGACTGGCGGGTGTCAGAGCCGCCGAAGCCCTCCGCGCCGACGGCTACGACGGGCGTCTCGTGCTGGTCGGTGAGGAGGCCGCGCAGCCCTATGACCGGCCTCCGTTGTCCAAGCAGGTGCTGCTGGGCAAGTGCGAGAGCCAGGACATCGCGCTGACGGACGATGACCTGCGGGCCGTGCTCGACGCCGAATGGCTGCTCGGTACCCGCGGCACCGCTCTCGATCCGGCCTCACGGGCGCTCACCCTCGCCGACGGGCGAAGCCTGCACGCGGACGGTGTGGTCATCGCCACGGGAGCCCGCGCTCGCACACTCCCCGGAATGCCGCGGCTGCGTGGGGTGCACACCCTCCGCACGCTCGATGACGCACACCGGTTGCGCGAGGACCTGTCCCGGCCCGGCCGGGTCGTCGTGGTCGGAGGCGGGTTCATCGGCGCGGAGGTCTCCTCCTCGGCGCGTGCCCTCGGACACGAGGTAACCATCGTCGAGTCCGAACAGAAGCCGCTGCTACGTCAGTTGGGGGCCGACGCCGCCGGCATCCTGAGCCGCCTGCACACGGACCACGGGGTCGCTCTGGTGACCGGCGTGGGTGTCACGGGCCTCGTCGGCGAGGAGGGGGTGCGAGCGGTGCAGTTGTCCGACGGCCGCCTCCTTCCCGCGGACGTGGTGGTCGTCGGCGTGGGAGCCGTGCCCAACACCGAGTGGCTGACGGGTTCCGGTGTCGCCTGCGACAACGGCGTTCTCACGGACGAGCGGTGCCGGACCACCGTGCCAGGGGTCGTCGCGGCGGGCGACGTGGCCGCATACCGCTGCCGCGGGGGGCGGCTGCGCATCGAGCACTGGACCAACGCGCGGGACATGCCGGTCATCGCGGCCGGATCGCTGCTGGCCACGTTGCGAGGGCAGGACCCCACGGCACAACCGGTCCACGACCCGCTGCCCTATGTGTGGTCGGACCAGTACGGCGTCCACCTCCAGATCGCCGGCCGACCTGGCGTCGACGACGTGCTCGAACTCGTCTCGGGCTCGTTCGACGACAGCTTCGCAGCCGTGTACCGACGCGACGGCGAGATCTCCGGCGTCCTCGCGGTCGACAGCCCAAGGGAGTTCGGACGGCTGCGGCGGGATCTCCGCAGCGCCTGGAGCATCCGGTAGCCCAGTCGACGCGTCGCCGACCCACTCAACTTTCCAGAGGAACACAGACATGTCTCATGAAGTCCGCGCTGTCGTGGCCCGCAGCAAAGGTGCCCCTGTCTCGGTGGAGACCATCCTGGTGCCCGACCCCCGACAGGGGGAGGCCCTGGTGCGGGTGCAGGCCTGCGGGGTGTGCCACACCGACCTGCACTACCGGGAGGGCGCCATCGGGGACGACTTCCCCTTCCTGCTCGGCCACGAGGCCGCGGGAGTCGTCGAAGCGGTCGGGGACGGCGTCACCGACGTCGTCCCCGGTGATTTCGTCATCCTCAACTGGCGGGCGGTGTGCGGGCGGTGCCGTGCCTGTCGGCGCGGCCAGCCCTGGTACTGCTTCGACACGCACAACGCACGGCAGAAGATGACACTGAAGGACGGCACGGAGCTGTCGCCCGCCCTCGGTATCGGGGCCTTCGCGGAGAAGACCCTCGTGGCCGCCGGTCAGTGCACGAAAGTCCCCCAGGTCCGTCCCGAAGCGGCCGGCCTCCTCGGCTGCGGGCTCATGGCCGGGCTGGGAGCCGCGCTCAACACCGCACCGGTCACCAGGGGACAGAGCGTCGCGGTGATCGGCTGCGGCGGCGTCGGCGACGCGGCGATCGCCGGTGCCCGCCTCGCCGGAGCGGCCAGGATCATCGCGGTGGACATCGACGACCGGAAGCTGGCCCTGGCCGAGACCTTCGGCGCCACGCACACAGTCAACTCCCGCGATACCGACCCCGTGACGGCGATCCGCGAGCTCACCGGCGGGCACGGGGCGGACGTGGTGATCGATGCCGTCGGCCGTCCGGAGACGTACCAGCAGGCCTTCCACGCCCGGGACCTGGCCGGGACCGTCGTGCTGGTGGGGGTCCCGACGCCGGACATGAAGCTGGAGCTGCCGCTGCTGGAGGTCTTCGGCCGCGGTGGGGCGCTGAAGTCCTCCTGGTACGGCGACTGTCTGCCCTCGAGGGACTTTCCGATGCTGGTCGACCTGTACCGGCAAGGGCGACTGGACCTGGACGCCTTCGTCACCGAAACGATCACCCTCGACGAGGTGGAGAAGGCCTTCGAGAAGATGCACTCAGGTGAGGTGCTGCGGTCCGTGGTGGTGTTCTGAGTGGCCGCACGGGTCGAACACGTCGTCACCACCGGAGAGTTCACCCTCGACGGCGGTACGTGGGAAGTGGACAACAACGTCTGGATCGTCGGGAACGACGAGGAGGCCCTTGTCATCGACGGCTCCCACGACGCGGACGCGATCGCCGCAGCCGTCGGCGAGCGTCGACTGACCGCGATCGTGTGCACGCATGCCCACAACGACCACATCAACGCCGCCCCGGCGCTCGCCGCCCGCACCGGTGCGCCGATCCTTCTCCACCTGGACGACCGCCTCCTGTGGCGGGACGTCCACCCGGACACATCCCCGGACGGTTATCTTTCCGACCGGGATCGGCTCACAGTCGCCGGGACGGAACTCATCGCGCTGCACACTCCCGGCCACAGCCCCGGGGCCATCTGTCTGTACACGCCGGACCTCGGCGCCGTCTTCACCGGCGACACGCTCTTCGCCGGCGGCCCGGGTGCCACCGGGCGGTCGTTCTCGGACTTCCCCACCATCATCCGTTCGATCCGCAGCGAACTCCTCCCCCTGCCGCTGGACACCCGGGTGCTCACCGGGCACGGAGCGACCACGACCATCGGGGCCGAGGCTCCGCATCCGGAGGAGTGGATTCTCCGCGGGCACTGAAATCCGCGCTCTTGCCTTCCCAGGAGCGGTCGGTACAGGTACCTCCGAATAAGGCGGAGACGGCTTCACGCCGATCGGGCCGCGACTGCTGGACGCACGCCAACTCGACCCGGCCTCCCCGCGGTTGCAGACCTGGGTCGACGGCGATCTGGTCCAGGACGACACCACGGACACACTGCTGTTCCCGTTCGGCGAGTCGATCGCGGACCTGTCGAGGCAGGTCACCCTGGAGCCGGGGGACGTCATCCTCACCGGCACGCCGGCCGGGGCCTCCGTGGTCGCCCCCGGTGACGTGATCGAGGTCGAGGTGACGGGAAATGGACTGTCCACCGGCCGCCTCCGCAATCCCGTCACCGCGGGCCCGAGCTGGACCCGTACGGGGCGATGCCCAAGGCCGGTCCGGCGGAGGGGGAGGCCGCGTACAGCACGGCGTACACTCCCGCGCCCCTGCTGGACAAGCGGTTCGAGGAGGGGCTGCGCTCGGTCGCCGTCACCACCCTCAGCGCACAGCTCCGCGCCCGCGGCCTGCCGCACATGTCCATCGACGGCGTCCGCCCCACGCTGCCGGACCGGACCATGGTCGGCGTCACGCACACCCTGCGCTATCTGCCGCTGCGCGAGGACCTGTTCAAGAAGTACGGCAACGGCATGAACGCCCAGAAGCAGGCGATCGAACAGCTGCGACCCGGCCATGTGCTGGTCATGGACGCCCGCCGGGACACACCCGCCGGCACCCTCGGCGACATCCTCGCGCTGCGTGCCCAGAGACGTGGTGCGGCCGGGGTAGTCACCGACGGCGGCCTGCGCGACAGCGCCGCGGTCACCGAACTCGGCCTGCCCGTCTACCACGGCGGGGAGTACCCCTCCGTCCTGGGCCGCCGCCACGTCCCGTGGGACTCGGGCGTGCCCATCGCGTGCGGCGGCGCGCTGGTACAGCCGGGCGACCTGATCGTCGGTGACGCGGACGGTGTCGTGGTCGTGCCACCCGAGCTGATCGCCTACTGCCGGGAGCAGGAGCTGCGCGAGCGCTTCATCACCGAGCAGGTGCGCACCGGGCACAGCGTCGACGGGCTGTACCCCCTCGGTCCCGACTGGCGCCAACCGTTCGAACAGTGGCGCCGCAGCCACGCCCCTTCGCAAGAGTCGCAAGGAGAAACCGCATGAAGTTCCGCAGTGATCCCGCCACCATCCGCGGATCCATCGCCCCGGTCGTCACCCCGTTCACCGACGAGGGCGCCGTCGACCACGACAGTCTGCGCTCCCTGATCCGCTTCCAGCTGGAATCCGGTTCGCACGGCATCTCGCTCGGCGGCTCCACCGGCGAGCCCAGCGCACAGACCGTTGCCGAGCGGATCGCCACCATGCGTACGGCCGTCGAGGAGACTGGCGACCGGGTGCCCTTCCTGCCCGGCACCGGCTTGCACAAGCTGAACGAGACGCTGGAGCTGACGGCCGCCGCCCGGGAGCTGGGAGCGGAGGCGGACCTGGTGATCACCCCCTATTACGCGCGCTCCACCCAGAGGCGCCGTACCAGTGCGGCTCACTGGTATGCGACGGTGGCCAGGGAGTTCCCGGACCTGCCGATCGTCGCGTACAACATGCCCTCCCGCACGGCGGTCGACATCGCCCCCGAGACGGTGAGGCAGCTGTTCACCGACTTCGACAACTTCGTCGGAGTCAAGGAGACCACCAAGACTTCGAGCACTTCTCCCGTGTGCTGACGACGTTGGTAATGCGGCTCAGGCGGGGAAGGAGGAGCGGGCGTGGTAGCCGTAGTCAGCGAGCAACGAAACACCGTTGACTGCCCGGGACTTCGGCGACGCCAAGGTCAGCACGAGCCAGCCGATGTCCTGCGGGGTGCTCACCGGGTAGTCCACCCCGGAGAAGGACTCGACGCCCATGCCGTCGCGTGCCATCGGTGTGTCCACAATGGACGGGCAGACGCTGTTGACCCGGATGCCGTGCGGCTCGTGCAGTTCGACCGAAAGCGCACGGGTCAGCTGGGCCACCGCACCCTTGGACGCGTTGTAGGCGAGCATCCCGGGGGCGGTGACGAAACCGGAATCGCTTCCAATGAGGGTGTAGGTCGGATTCACGCCCTTCTTGAGGAACGGCAGCGTGAGCTTGACGGACAGGAAGGCGCCCAGGACGTTGACGCGCTGGACCTCAAGGAATTCCTCCGCTGGTACCTGGTCAACAGGATCGCCGAGCGTTCCCGCGATGCCGGCGCTGTTGACAAGATGGTCGATCCCGCCGAGTTCGGCCACGATCGCGTCAACCGCCTGCTGCAGCGACTCCTCGGCCGCGACATCGCCGACGAATCCGACGATCTTCGCTTCGGGGTGGGCCGTGCGGAGGGCTTTGAGGGCGGAGTCCATCCGTACCGCCGAGCGCCCGATGATGCCGACGCGGGCTTGCTCGCCGGCGAAGAGGTCCGCAGCGGCCAGGCCGATGCCCGAGGTGCCGCCGGTGATGAGGACGTTTCGACCCTTGAATCCCAGGTCCATTCGTGAGCTCCAATCTGTTCAGGAATGATGATGCGGATCGGGCGACAACCTGAACTCATCAGGCAGTGCTGTCGTAGACCTGTCGTCCTTCGAAGTAGGTCGCCAGTACTTGCGTCTGGTGGATAGTGTTCGGTTCGATTTCGAACAGGTTGTGGTTGAGAACGATGAAGTCCGCTGACCGCCCCGGCTGGATGGCGCCGATCTTGTCGCCGAGCCCCATCGCCTTGGCCGGGTTGCGGGTGAAGACGGCGATGGCCTCGGGCAAGGAGAGTCGCTGGGTGGGGTTGAGCTCTCCGGGCACGGCCGGGTCCGGGTTCGCGCGCGTGACGAGCGTTTCGATGCCGAGCCACGGATTCGGCAGCGGCACGACGGGCCAGTCCGAGCCTGCGGCAAGCAGCGCGCCGCTGTCCACGAGGTCCCGGCAGGGAAAGCTGCGCTCGAACGTCGCACCAGGAACCTGGTTGGCGCAGCTGTCCTGGATCACGCTCGGGAACCAGATGTAGGGGGAGGCGTCCGCGACGACTCCGAGCGGGGCGAACCGTGGGATGTCCTCCGGGTCGACGTACACCACGTGTGCGATCTGGAAGGTCGGGCCGTCGCCGCGGGTCTTGCGGACCCTTTCGATCGCGTCGAGTGCGAGCCGCACCGAGCCGTCTCCGGCGCAATGGAGCTTCGCGCCGAGACCGAGCTCACAGCACCGCTCAAGCTCCTTCGCGACGTCATCGAGCGACAAATAGGGCTCGCCCTTGAAGTCGGGGTCCTCGTGGTCTCCGTGACAGATGTAAGGAGACAGCATCGCCGACGTGCGGGTCATGGGCACGCCGTCGAGGAACAGCTTGATGAAGTCGGGCCGGACGTGGGTGCGGCGGTGGTTCCCGGCGACGGCATAGAGCTCTTCACCGACGGCGCCTTCTTCGAAGAACGGGCGCGACGGAAGGGATCCGACGACCCAGGCGGTCAGCTCACCCTTGTCGTCGAGGTCGGCCAGCGCGCGCAGGTTGTGTTCGAGGATGGCGGCGTCCTGAGCGGCGGTGATGCCGAAGGAGTTCACCATCCGCAGGGCGGTCCGGAATGCGACCCGTAGCCGTTCCTCCGGATTCTCGACGGAGGCTGCCATCGCGTCTTCGGCCACTTTGGACGCCAGCTCCTGCAGGACGCCGGTGAGCTCGCCATGTGCGTCGAGGACGTATTTGCCACCCTCTGGGTCCGGGGTGCCTTTCTCGACGCCGATGATCTCGAGTGCGCGGGAATTGATCAAGCGGTTGTGCCAGGACTCGTCCCGCAGGAGCACCGGGTGGCCCGCACCCGCCTCGTCGAGAGCCGGGAGGAAGCCACCCTTGGCGGCGGCCTCCAGGATGGGGCTGCCGATCACGCCGCCGACGACCCATTCTCCGGGCGACAAGGAGGCAGCGCGGTCGCGAACCTTGGCCAGGATTTCGTCGAGCGTGTCCGTGGGCAGCAGGCTCAGTTCCCAGGCGGCCTGCATGCCGCCGGAGCCGAGGTGGGTGTGGACGTCGCACAGTCCGGGCATGACCATGCGCCCATCGGCGTCGACAACTTCGGTCTCGGAGGTGGACAGGGCGCCGATGTCGGCGGCATTTCCGACGGCGATGATTTCACCGTCGGCCACAGCGAACGCCTCGGCCCATTCCTGGGCCAGGTCGCAGGTGTAGACGACGGCGTTGGTGACGATCAGATCCGCGTGCTGGGGCATGGTGGTGCCTCCGGAAGGGAAAGGGCCGATGGTGAGTGGGGTGGCACGGTGAGAGCGACGAACTCCGTCGCGAGGTCTACGATCAACGGCCGCACGTGCTGGAGTACGAAATCGGAGGTCTCGTCGCCGAGCCGGTCGGCGGCCCAGGCCAGGTAGGTCAGGCCACGCGCGAGCAGCAGGGGACGCCAGAGCGCGAGGTCTTCCTGGGTGAGTGGGCGGACGCTTTGGTATCCGGCCAGCAGGGCCGAGACGATGTCGTCGAACCGGGGGTGTGGGAGGTAGAAGAACGCCGCGGTCGCCAGGTCGAACAGGTAGTAGCCGTCCCCGCTGTCGTCGAAGTCGATGACGGTCATGTGTCCGTTGTGGACGAGCACGTTTTCCGGGGTGAAGTCGGCGTGGATCGGCCCGTACCGGTCAGGCGCTTTGCCATACGCGGTCAGCTCGGCTTCGAGTAGTGACGTCGCTTGGTCGACGGCGTCGTGACCCGGTGCGCCGTCGTGGAACGCGCGGCGGGGATCGCCCCACACGGGCGCGTCACCGACCAGGCCATCCGCGTCCCACGCAGCTCGTACCGACGGCTTTCCGCGCTTGAGCGAGGCCACCTTGGTGTGCAGATCGGCAACGAGAGTGCCGAGCGAATGGAAGGTGGCTGGGTCGACCGGAACCTCACCGCTGAAGGCTTCCCCGACGTCGCCAAGGGGTACCGCGCCAGACACCCATTCCAGCATGTCCACCTGGTGAACGTCCCCGTCGTCGTCGGCGACCCGGCAGAAGGACGCGCCCGCGGCCGTGAGGCAAACCTGCGGAACAGCTACGCCGGCCTTACCCAGCTCGGCCACGAGCTCAAGTTCCTCCACTAGCTCGGCATCCGTGCGGTACCCGCTGCGGTGCAGCCGCAAGGCATGGGTGCGGCCCGGCTGGTCGACCCGGAACACGTAGTTCTCGCGGTACTTCACGAAGGTCAGTACCGCGCCCTTGTCGGCGTCGTAGTGGGGCAGCGCGCGGGCCGCGACCCGCTCCGCAGCGTCGAGATCGGCGATCATGTGTCCGGTTGGTCCCTTCTTCATCATGGATCAATGGGGCGTGAGCCCGTGGCAGGCCCGCGCCTACGCGTCCGGGCCCGCCGTCGCGCCGGGCGCCTTGAGCGAGCCGTTGTCGTGGACGATGCGCCCGCCGACATGGGTGCGCATGACCTGCGTCGACGGCAGCGCGTCGAGGTCGCAGGTGATGGGGTTGCGGTCGACGATCGCCAGGTCGGCGTGGTTTCCCGGAGCCAGGGATCCGATGCCGTCCCAGCCGAGGACCTTGGCGCCGTTGGCTGTCCACATCTGGAAAACCTCGGCGCGGGAGACGACTTGGCCCGGCCCGGCGTTGGATCGACCGCTGGGGAACATCTCGTGGGTGATGGCGAGCTTCATCTGTTCGAAGGGGTTGGTGGGGCCCCAGTCCATGGATGCGGCGACCGTCAGGCCGGCGTCGATGAGGTGGCGGAGCGGGTTCAGCAGGGGGAGCGCTTCGGGTCCGACCCGTTCGGCCAGCGTGTCGCCCTTGCCGAAGGTGAAGCTCATGCTGGTGGTCATGTCGAAGCCGAGCTCGGCGTAGCGCTGAGCCTGATCCTCTCGGATCAGGATGCCGTGCTGGAGGATCCAGCCCGTGCGCACGAGGTTGTGCTTGCGCATGACCTCGGCCGTCAAGGCGATGTGCTCGTCGTGCTCGTCCGGGCTTCCGGCGCACAGGTTCAACCGCAGCCTGCGCTCGGCGCAGAACTCGTACGCGGCGCGAAGATTCTCTTCGCTCATCCAGCGGTTCCCGGTGGTCCGCTCGCCCCAGGCATCGCGGTATCCCGCGTTCCACGGCATCATGCCCGCGTTGCACGGCCCGTAGACAGAGGCCGTGATCCCGTCGATGCGCAGCCAGTCGTCGTCGAGGGTGCGCATTGCGAGCGCGGTCTCGAGGGTCGCCAGCAGCTCGTCGGGCGACTTGTTCCGGTCCGTGGGCAGCGCTCCCGACTCTAGTTCCGGTGCCACCTGGACCCGAAGGCTGAGCATGTCCATAGCGCGCAGGCCGCGGTACGCCTCGACGAGGGAGAGGTCCATCGCGTGGCACTCGTAGATCGTCGTGATGCCGAGCGCGTTGTAGCCGGCCATCGCCTCCATGAAGACCGGGGGCACCAGGTCGGGCTGGATCAGCGGCGGCATCCGCTCCTGCAGTTGCATGAAGAACGGGTCGAAGTTGTAGTAGTTGGTCACGGCGCCGCGCAGGATGCCCGTGGGGGTGCCCTGGTCGTCCTTCTCGATCCACACATGGGACACCTGGTCAGGGCTGGACGGGGTGATCCCGACGGCGGCGAGCGCCGCGGAGTTCAAGGCACAGATGTTCGGCAGCGTCGGCGCCCAGGCTTGGATCATGACGGGATGGTCGCTCGTGGCGTGGTCGAGGACGCGGCGGTCGGGCAGGGCGCCTTCGGCGAGGTCGCGGTAGGACCTGCGGTTGAAGTAGTGCGGTTCCCCGACGGGGGTGGTCCTGATCCACTCGCCCTTCGGAGTCTGCGCCGCTTTCCGGCGGATCGCTTCGACGATCTCGTCGTGGTTGCGCGCCTGGGAGAGGTCGACCAGGGGTGCCCGGAGCGCGGCGAAGTTCAACAGGTGCGGGTGGGTGTCGACGAGGCCGGGGATGACCGTGGCGCCGTCCAGGCTCAGGCGCTCGGCTTGTGGATCCGCGGCGCGCAGCGCCTCCTCGTTGGAGCCCACGGCGGCCACACGGCCGTCCCGGATCAGGATCGCCTCGGCGGTCTCGCCCGCGTCCAGCAGTACCTCGCCGTCGATGTAGACGATGTCGGCCTGTCCATTGTTCGATCCGTTGCCCATGGGCTGCCCTTCCTTGCGGATGCGATGTCAGCTGGCAAATGAGTACGACTCGTTGGTTCGTTCCTTGCCTGTCAGCTGCGCCCACACTGCGGAGCCGGCCGTACCGGTCAGGCAACGTCGTGGTGATGGAACCGAAGTCCTGCGACCTCTCGGCCTCTTTGACGGTCGTGAGCGGGTCTATCCGCGGAAGTGTGGCGCAAAACGATGTTTACAGGCGTACCGTTCAGCGTCAAGACATGGCGTACGCTAACTTTCCGGTCCGTTCAGAAAAATGTCCAGCGTCCGGAGCCGCCGGGCCTACGGTGCGTAGGTGCCCTGCTCGACGTGTGACCGAGGACTGGAGATGTGTCGACGCTAGCTGTACTAGTAGTTAGATATGTGTACGGTTAGTTCAGAAATCTGGCTCGGCTGACAGGAGACGTCATGACCACCGCGAGTACGTGGGCAGCTCGGGCGCTGATGGCCCGTCGGGAGGCGGTGGTGGGGCGGCACTCGCCCATGTTCTACGACGAACCGCTCCACGTGACGTCCGGTCAGGGAGTCTGGCTACGCGGCACGGATGGGATCGACTACCTCGACGCCTACAACAACGTTCCCCATGTCGGGCACTGCAACCCGGCCGTCGTCCGGGCGATCGCCGACCAGGCCGCGCTGCTGAACGTGCACACGCGCTACCTGCACGAGCCCGTAGTGGAGTATGCCGAGGCGCTTCTGGCGACCTTCGACCCGCGCTTGGACAAGGTGTTGTTCACCAACAGCGGATCGGAGTCCAACGAACTGGCACTCCGGATCGCGCGCCAGCACACGGGCAATACGGGCATCGTGGTCACGGATTTCAGCTACCACGGCAACACCACGAGCCTGGCCGAACTCACCACCGGCCTTCGCGTCAAGGAGCGGCTCGGCTCTCATGTCCGTGCGCTGCGCACTCCGGACCTCGACGCGGACGAGCGGCCCGTGGAGGACGTACTTGACGAAGCTTTGGATCAGGTCGCTGCCGCGTTGGCGTCGCTGAAGGCAGCCGGACATGGCGTCTCTGCTTTCCTGTTCGACCCGCTGTTCTCGACAGAAGGACTCCTTCGTACGCCGCCGGGCTACGTCGAAGCCGTGGCGACCATGATCCGTGCGGCGGGCGGCCTGGTCATCGCGGACGAGGTGCAGTCCGGGCTAGGAAGGTCCGGCTCGCAGTTCTGGGGCCACGAGCTGTACGACATCGCGCCCGACCTGGTGACGTTGGGTAAACCGCTAGGCAACGGTCATCCAGTGGGCGGCGTGGTCACCACGACCGAACTGCTGGAGGAGTTCGGCACGGACAACCTCTACTTCAACACCTTCGCAGGCAATCCGGTCTCGGCCGCCGCGGGTCTGGCGGTTCTGCGGGAGATGGCCGACCGCGAGCTGCAGCGAAACGCATGGGACGTCGGTGCCCGCGCGCGCGAGCTCCTGGAGAAGCTGGTCGAGCACCGGCCCCACGTCAAAGCGGTGCGGGGGCAGGGACTCTTCTTCGGCCTGGAACTCGTCGATGACAACGGTCAGCCGGGAACCGCGCAGGCGAAGTGGGTCGTCGAGAACATGCGCCGCCGAGGGGTCCTGATCAGCAGGATCGGCCCGCACGACAACGTTCTCAAGATCCGCCCACCGATGATCTTCGAACGGGAACATGTCGATCTGCTCGTCGAGCGTCTCACCGCGAGCCTCGACGATCTGGAAACCACTGAAGCACACGAGCAGGCTGCATCGCCGGCGTCGGCCACCAGGAACGGAAGGAAAGGCAGAGTGAACTCTCCGCTTCGGACAGGGCTGTTCATTGACGGCAAATGGCGCTCGAATTCGAATAAGTTCGACGTTCTGAACCCGGCGGACGGGTCGCTCGCCGCCCGCGTCTCCGCCGGTGGGGAGTCCGACGTGGACGATGCGGTGCAGGCCGCCCGGCGTGCGCTCGCCGGCGAGTGGGCCGAAGTTCCGGGCGCCAGGCGCGCTGCGCTGCTGAACCGCCTCGCGGACATGGTCGAACGGGACGCCGACACGCTGGCCCGTCTCGAAGCCCTGGACATCGGCAAACCGGTGGGACAGCCCGCCGCGTTCGACGTGCCCAATGCCATCGCGACGTTCCGGCATTTCGCCGGTTGGGCGGACAAGATCCAAGGCACGACAGTGCCGACCGCCGGTTACCAGGGTCGCCCGACACATTCCTACACGGTGCGTGAACCGATAGGCGTGATCGGCGCGATCATTCCCTGGAACACCCCGCTGATGATCGCCGCCTGGAAGCTGGGACCGGCGCTGGCGGCGGGAAACACAGTGGTAGTCAAACCCGCCGAAGACGCCCCGCTGTCGATCCTGCACCTCGCGGGACTCATCGAGGAGGCTGGATTCCCGCCCGGTGTCGTGAATGTCGTCCCTGGCTTTGGCGACGTGGCGGGAGCTGCCTTGGTGCGTCACCCAGGCGTTGACAAGATCAGTTTCACCGGCTCGCCGGAGGTCGGCCGGGAGATCCAGAAGGCCGCTGCCGACACCTTCAAACGGGTGACCCTGGAACTGGGCGGCAAGAGCCCACAGATCGTCCTGGAGGACGCCGATGTCGAGGCGGCGGTTCAAGGGATCGCCATGGGCCTGTTCTTCAACCAGGGCGAAGTGTGCGCAGCGGGAACGCGGATCCTGGTTCACCGGTCGCGCTACGAGCGCGTCGTCTCGCTGCTGGCGGACGTGGCGAAGGCTCAGGTGGTGGGTGACCCGTTCGACCCGGACACCACGATGGGTGCGCTGATCAGCCGCGAACATCTGGATCGCGTCCTCAGCTATATCGAGCGGGGCAAGGCCGAGGGTGCACGGCTCGTCGCGGGTGGCGGTCGCCCCTCGACGAAGGGATATTTCGTCGAGCCCACGATCTTCGCGGATGTCCGCAATGACTCCGCCATCGCCCGCGAGGAGATTTTCGGCCCGGTCGGCGCGGTGATGCCTTTCGATGATGTCGATGAGGCCGTTCGTATCGCCAACGAGACCGAGTACGGGCTCGCTGCCACCATCTGGACCCGCGACGTGAGTCTGGCGCACACGGTGGCGCGGCGGTTGCGCGTCGGGACCGTCTGGGTCAATGGTTGGGCGGCCATCGACCCGGCCCTGCCCTGGGGCGGTATGAAGGCCAGCGGCATTGGCCGGGAGCTGGGTTGGAGCGGCATCCTGGCCAGTACCGAGGAAAAGGTCGTCACCGTTGTGCTCTGAACGATTCCGCGTGCTCCGCCCGGGTATCGCCGGACATCACCGGCCGGCGATGAAGTCGACATCGAAGGAGTCCCGTCGTGGCTGCCAGAGCTAAATCGGATGAGCGCTCGGCGCGGCCGTCGCTACGGGAGCGGAACCGGCTGAGGACGCGCCGGGAGCTGCTCGACGCAGCGCTGGAGGTCTTCGCCGAATCCGGGTACGGTTCGGCCACCGTGGAGAACATCGCCGCCCGAGCCGGCGCGTCCAAGGTGACGTTGTACAGCTATTTTCCGCAGGGCCGCGAACAGTTGTTCCGGGAGCTGTACGAGGAGATCAACAACGAGTTGATCGAGAAGGTCAATGAGATCTTCGCCGGCGAAGGCGACCTCACCGACCGCGTGGTGGCCATGATGGGCGCGGTGCTCGAGATTGGTCAACGGCCTCTGATCGGCCGCTTCTATTCCATCGACGACCCGGCATTGGACGTTGCGCTGACGCCCGTGCGAGGCCACGCCTCCCGTGTCTGCGCTGACCTGATCGCCGCGGATCTCGCTGCCGCGCGCAAGGCCGGTTCGGTCACGACGAAGGCCACACCAGAGGCGATCAGCGAACTGTTGGTGGGGGCGGTGCGTTCGGGCCTGTCAAAGGTAGCCCGGCAGCGTGCCCAGCCTGCCGACATCCTCGAGGCCATGCGTGCCCTCGTCAGCGGACTATGAGCACGGCTGGTCCTGACTGAAAAATGAGGTAGCCGCCGATTGCTCGTTCCCCCGAGCGATCGGCGCTGATCCCGAACCCGCCAAGGATGCCGGTCGGAACCACTGTGGCGCACGGCTACCTCACCCTGTCGCTGCTCATCCCGCTGTGGACCCAGCTCCTGGATGTAAGCGACGCCACAACGAAGGTCAACTACGGGCTCGACAAGGTGCGTTTCCCCGCGCCCGTGCCAGCCGGAGCGTCGATCCGGCCGGCCGGTTCCATCGCGAAGGTCGAGGAAGCGGCCGTCGGCGGTGTGCAGATCACCGCCGACGTCGTGGTCGCCATCCGAGATGGCGCCAAGCCGGCGTGCATAGCGCAGCCCGTGTTCCGGTTCCACCATTGAGCACCGTGCGACAAGGGAGTCGTCATGATCTACCGCAGTCCCGAGCCAACCATTGAAGTTCCCGACGTCTCGCTCGTGGATCATGTCCTGGCGCGAGCCCGGGAGTTCGGCGACAAGGTCGCCCTGGTCGACGCGGCCTCGGGTGAACGGCTGACCTACCGCGAACTCGTCGAGGGTGTCGACGCCGGGTCCGGGGCGCTGGCTCGGCTCGGCGTGCGACCCGGCCAGGTCGTCGCCGTGATGAGCCACAATCAACCCCGTTATCCGCTCGCGGTATACGCGGCGCTCGCGATCGGCGCCGCCGTCACTCCGATCAATCCGGTGCTCACCACCGGCGAACTGATCAAGCAGCTCGCCGGCTCGCAGGCAAGCGTCCTGATCACGTCGGAGGAAGCGGCGGGTAAAGCGGCCGAGGCCGCTGACGCAGCGGGCATCGAGCTCCGGTTCGTCCTCGGCGAGGCGGAGGGCTTCCGGCCGTTCAGCGAACTGACCGGCTCCGGCGCCTCCCGGCCCCGGGTGGCCCTCGATCCCGCCACGGCGATCGCGGCCCTGCCGTTCTCCAGTGGCACGACCGGCCTGTCGAAGGGGGTGATGCTGACCCACCGCAACCTGGTCGCCAACCTCGAGCAGATCGCCGCCGGGTGGCCGGTTACCCAGGACGAGGTCCTCGCGGCTGCGTTGCCGTTCTTTCACATCTACGGGTTTACCATCATCCTCAACTCCGCGCTCAAAGCCGGTGCGACGGTCGTGACGCTGGCCCGCTACAGCCTTCCGGCGTACCTGAGGATGGTGCAGGAACACCGAGTGACCCGGGCATTCCTGGCACCTCCGATGGTGCTGGGTCTGGCCACGGACGATGAGGTCGGCGGCTACGACCTGTCCTCACTGCGGTTGGCCATCTGTGGGGCGGCGCCCTTGGACGTGGACGTGACCGCACGCGCTGAACGACGGTTGGGCTGCCTGATCCGTCAGGGGTACGGCATGACCGAGGCCAGTCCCGGAACGAACTCGGTACCTGATGCCGAGTTCGCGACGACCCCGGCGGGGTCGGTTGGGCGCCTGATGCCTTCCACTGAGGCCCGTCTGGTCGACCCGGTCACCGGCGACGACTGCGATCCTGGGCAACCCGGCGAGCTGTGGATCCGCGGCCCACAGGTGATGGCCGGTTACCTGCACAATCCCGCGGCGACCGCCGAGACACTCGTCGCGGACGGTTGGCTGCGGACGGGCGACATCGTCAAGGTGGACGAGTCCGGCAACTTCTGGGTCGTTGACCGGTTGAAGGAACTGATCAAGTACAAGGGCTACCAGGTCGCACCCGCGGAGCTGGAGTCGTTGTTGCTCACGTACCCCGAGGTGCGAGACGCTGCTGTGGTCGGCATGCCACATGCGGAAGGCGGCGAAGCTCCGAAGGCCTTCGTGGTCTCCTCGGCACCCCTGGACCCGGACGACCTGATGACGTGGGTCGCGGAACGGGTGGCGCCGTACAAGAAGGTGCGGGCGGTCGAGTTCGTGTCGGAGATCCCGCGTTCGGCCGCGGGGAAGATCCTCCGCCGGCTCCTCAAGTAGCGACAACCGCAGGAGGCCGGCCCCCGTCCGCACCCGGTTTCCTGCGTGGGTTCGTCTTACGCAATGGCGGCCCCTCTGCTCGCGGTGGTCGCCGCGATCGAGGCCGCCGACCTGATCTTCGCCGTCGACAGCGTCCCGGCCGTCCTCGCAGTCAGCGACGACACCTTCATCGTCTACACCAGCAACGCGTTCGCCATCCTCGGCCTGCGGGCCCTCCACTTCATGCCCGCTGGCCTGCTGGACCGCTTCCACTACCTGAACAAGGGCCTGGCGATCATTCTCGCCTTCATCGGCGTCAAGCTCATCCTCCAGGCATCCCACAAGATGATCAGCCCCGGCATCCCGGAAATCCCCTCACCGATCAGCCTCGCAGTCATCGTCATCGTCCTGGCAGGTTCCGTGGTGCTCAGCCTCCCCACGGCGCCCCGTACTGGTCGGGCAACCCGGAGCGGGCCGGCTGGACCAGGCGCCCAGGCGCCCAGCCGCCCGCAGCGGCACCCGCGAACTGCGCGGTACCCCCTGCTGCCCCGGCGTCGTCGAGGGGCCCGCGGTGGTCACCAACACCCCCCGCGACATTGGCGGCGGCATCCTGCTCAATTACCGCACCGACCCCGGCTGGGTGGCCGCGCTGTCCTCGGCCGCCGCGCTGGTCATCGAATGGGGCGGGCAGCTCTCTGACTCATGTGGCGGTCACGGCGCGGGAGTTGGGTATCCCCACCGTCGCCCAGGCTAAGAACGCCACGACCGAGATCCGTACCGGCACACGCCTGCGCGCCACCGGCGCCGCCGGCACGGTCACCGTACTCGCCGACCCGCCGGAGGATGGCGGACACCGCGCGGTGAGGGGCCCCGGAAGGGCGCGAAGCACCTCCGGTCCCCCCAACCGCCCGGAGCGTCAGCCGAGGCCGTCCGCACCCACCTGGACCGCGGACTCGTCGAGGACGGTGTCGGTGACGGGCCGCGGGCGTCCGTCCAGGTCAAGGACGGGGACGGCCTCCTTGTACCAGGACTCGATGACGGCGTTGCCCCAGAAGTCGCGGCGGCGGTCGTCGCGGACGTTCCAGCGGTACGTCTCGTGGTCGGGGTCGCCGGTGTAGTAGTCCGAGGTGTAGATCTCCACGCGGTGGCCGTCGGGGTCGCGGAGATAGAGGTAGAAGGCGTTGGAGACGCCGTGCCGGCCGGGGCCGCGTTCGATGTGGTGCTCCTTGTGCAGCGAGCCGAAGAGGTCGGCCGCGCGCAGGACCTGGTGGGACTCGTGGGTGGCCACCCCGACGTGGTGCAGGCGCGGCCCGGCACCCCCCGTGAAGGCGACGTCGTGGACGGTCTGCTTGCGGTACATCCAGGCCGCGTACAGCTCGTGCTCGTCGCCCTCGATGGTCTCCGAGCAGCCGAAGCCGAGGGAGCGGTAGTGGGCGTAGGCGGCGGGGATGTCGGGGGTGCAGATGTTGAAGTGGTCGAGGCGGGCGATCTCGGCGCCGTGGCGCAGGTCGTAGCGCTGGATGAGGCGCTCGGCGCGGTCGATCTCGTGGAAGAACTCCACGGGGAAGCCGAGCGGGTCGACGACGCGGACGGCGTCGCCGATGCCGTGTGTTCCCTCGCCCTTCTTCACGCGCCGGACGGGACGGCCGAGGTCGGCGAAGAACTTCTCCGCCTTGTCGACGTCCTCGGGGGTGCGGACGCGATAGGAGATGTGGTCGAGGGCCGCCAGCTCGCCCTTGCGCAGCACCAGCGAGTGGTGGGTGAGTTCGTCGGTGCCGCGCAGGTACAGCGACTCGGCGTCCTCGTGCTGGACGTGGAAGCCGAGCATGTCGACCCAGAACCAGCGGGCTGCGCCGAGGTCGGTGACGGCGAGCTGGGCGTAGGCGGACCGGACGACGTCGGGGGCGTTCGAGGCGATCATGATGTGGCTCCGAAGCGGGGGGTGTGCACCTCGGTGAGGGCAACGTGGACGATCTTCGATTCGGTGTAGAAGTCGATGCTGTGGGCGCCGCCCTCGCGGCCGACGCCGGAGGCCTTGACGCCGCCGAAGGGGGTGCGCAGGTCACGGACGTTGTGGGAGTTGATCCAGACCATGCCGGAGGCGACGGCGTGCGCGATGCGGTGGCCGCGCTTGAGGTCCGAGGTCCAGACGTAGGCGGCCAGCCCGAACTGCGTGGCGTTGGCCAGGTCGATCGCCTCGGCCTCGTCGTCGAAGGGCGCGACGGCGACGACGGGGCCGAAGATCTCCTCCTGGAAGATACGGGCGTCGCGTTCGACGTCGGCGAAGACGGTGGGCTGGAGGTAGTTGCCGTCGGCGAGGTGGTCGGGGCGGCTGCCACCGGCGACCAGACGGCCCTCCTTCCTGCCGATCTCCACGTAGTTCAGGACGCGCTCGTAGTGTTCGGGGTGTACCAGCGCGCCGACCTCGGTGGCCGGGTCGGAAGGAAGCCCGACACGTACGTTGGCGGCCCGCTCCGCCAGTCGCCGGGTGAACTCCTCGTACAGCGGGCGCTCGACGAGTACGCGTGAACCTGCCGTGCAGCGCTCCCCGTTGAGGGAGAACACGCCGAACACGACCGAGTCCAGGGCGGCTTCCAGGTCGGCGTCGGCGAAGACGACGACCGGGGACTTGCCGCCCAGCTCCATCGACACCGTCTTCAGGTGCTCGGCGGAGGAGCGAATGATGTGCCGGCCCGTGTCGGAGGAGCCGGTGAAGGAGATCAGCGGCACGTCCGGGTGGTCGACGAGGGCCTGGCCGGCCTCCTCGCCGATGCCGTGGACGATGTTGACCACTCCGGCGGGCACGCCTGCCTCGTCGAAGATCTCCGGCCAGAGGGATGCCGACAAGGGGGTCCACTCGGCGGGCTTGAGGATCAGCGTGCAGCCGGACGCCAGCGCGGGGGCCAGCTTCCAACTCTCCAGCATGAAGGGGGTGTTCCACGGCGTGATCAGCCCGGCGACCCCGACCGGGGTGCGCACCACATAGCTGAACTGGTCCTCGCCCTGGCGGAACGCCTCCTCGCCGAGGGCCACGATGACATCCGCGAAGTAGCGGAAGTTCTCGGCAGCGCGCCGCGCCTGGCCGCGCGCCTGCGTGATGGGCAGACCGGAGTCGTACGACTCGAAGGCGGCGAGCCGGTCATGGCGGGCCTCGACGGCCTCGGCGATCCTGTACAGGACACCCGCGCGGGCCCGGTTGGACAGCCCGGCCCACTGCGGGAACGCGACCCGGGCGGCCGTCACCGCCCGGTCCACGTCGGCCGCGGAGCCACGCGCGGCCTGTGCGTAGGCCGTGTTGGAGACCGGGTCGGCGACGTCGAACGTGCGACTGTCGGCCGCGTCCACCAGCTCGCCGCCGATCCAGTGCCGGATCACGGAGGGAAGGTGCTCAGGGGTGGGGCTCACTGCGCGGCTCCGATCTGCTGGGTGAGGTCGCCGCCCTCGGAGAGGAGCGCCCGGATCGTCGTCAGGCCCGCGTCGGTGGGGGTGATCAGCGGCGGGCGGACATGGGGTGACGCGATACGTCCCTGCTGGTGCAGCACCCACTTCGCCGGCGCCGGGTTCGTCTCGACGAACAGGAGGTCGACGAGCGGGTGCAGGCGGTAGTGGATATCGCGGGCACCGTCGAAATCGCCCGCCTCCCACAGCTCGTACATCCGCGCCACCGCGCCGGGCGCCAGATTCGCGACGGCCGAGACGAACCCCGCACCGCCGAGCGCCAGCAGCGGCAGGCAGAGCAGCTCGATGCCGGACCACACCAGCAGTGAGCGCCCGCAGGCGTGCAGGACGCGCGAGAAGTGCTCGAAGTCCTTCGTCGTCTCCTTCACTCCGACGAAGTTCTCGAAGTCGGTGAACAGCCGCTTCACCGTCTCGGGCGCGATGTCGACGGCCGTGCGGGAGGGCACGTTGTAGGCGACGATCGGCAGGTCCGGGAACTCCCGGGCCACCGTGGCGTACCACTGGTACAGCGCCTCCTGCGTGGGGCGCGCGTAGTACGGCGTGATCACCAGCGCCGCGTCCGCGCCCAACTCCTGTGCGGCAGCGGTGAGTTCAAGGGTCTCGTCGAGCTTGTGGGAGCCGGTCCCGGGCAGGAACGGGACGCGGTCGCCGATCTCCTCGACCGCCGTCCGCATCCCCGCGATCCGCTCGGCCACGCTCTGCGAGCTGGGCTCGCCGGTGGAGCCGCCCAGCGAGATGCCGTGCGAACCGGACTCCAGCTGGAAGCGGATCAGCGCGCGCAGGCTGTCGTGGTCGACGGCTCCGTCCGAGGTGAAGGGGGTGATGGCGGGAGCGATGGAGCCGCGGATGGTGGACGGGTCGCTGCGGAACTTCATGAGTGCTCTCCTTGCGTGCTGCGCTGCTTGCGCCACCGCTCGTACGTCTCGTGCCAGTCGGGACCGAGGGGATAGAGGCCGTCGATGCCGTGTCCGGCGCGCACCTGTTCGGTGATGAAGCGCTCCTTCTGTTCCTGCTCCCGGCAGTCGATGATCAGGTCCTCGGCCAGCTCGGGCGGTACGACGACCACGCCGTCCGCGTCTCCCACCAGCAGGTCGCCGGGCTGCACGAGCGCACCGCCGCAGGCGATCGGCACTCCCGTGTCCCAGGGGACGTGGCGGCGGCCCAGGACGGAGGGGTGGGCGCCGCCGTGGTAGACGGGCAGGCCGAGTTCGGTGACTGCGGCGCTGTCGCGCAGGCCGCCGTCGGTGACGACGCCGGCCGCGCCGCGCTGCTGGGCGCGCAGGGCGAGGATGTCGCCGAGGGTGCCGGCGGAGGTGTCCCGACGGGCGTCCATGACCAGCACATGACCGGGTCGCAGCTGCTCGATGGCCCGCTTCTGGGCGTTCATGCCGTTGCCGTACCGCTTGAACAGGTCCTCGCGCAGCGGCAGGTAGCGCAGTGTGTGGGCGACGCCGACCATCTTCGTGTCCGGCCGTGTGGGACGTACCCCGTCGATGGACATGTGCGGCAGCCCGTGCCCCCGCAACTGCGCGCTGAGCGTGGCGACCGCTACCGAACGCAGGCCTTGCTCGATGCGTTCGTCGAGCAGTGGCTCGCGTGTGTACGCGGCTCCGTGGGCGGCCTCGCGTTCGGCCGCGTCCGTCCTCGGCATCGCTCCGTACGTCTCCAGGGCGGGCCCGGAGGCGATGGGGTTGCGCAGCCGCCCGGTGGACTGCCCGCTGCCGGTGACCTCGACCTCCACCGTGTCGCCGGGGGAGACCACGGACGCGCCGGCCGGAGTGCCGGTCAGGATCACGTCCCCGGGCTCCAGGGTGACCAGTCTCGACAGGTCGGCGACGAGCTGTCCGAAGGGGAAGAGGAGCGTGTCGGTGGTGTCGTCCTGCACGAGTTCGCTGTTGACCCAGGTGCGCAACCGGAGTGCGGCCGGGTCGAGTTGGTGGGCATCGAGCAGTCGCGGCCCGATCGGGGTGAAGCCGTCGGCGCCCTTGGAGCGGAGGTTGGAACCACGATCGGCATACCGCAGGTCGTAGACCCCGGCGTCGTTCGCGGCGGTCACCCACCGCACGTGGGACCAGCCGTCCTCCGGCCGTACCCGCTGGGCCCGGCTGCCGACGACCAGGGCGATCTCGCCTTCGAACCCGAGAAGTTCACACCCCTCCGGGCGGACGATGGCCTCCTTGGTGCCTGCCAGCGACGAGGGGGGCTTGAGGAAGTAGGAGGGCTGGGCCGGGATCCGGCCGCGCTCCTTGGCCCGGCTGGGGTAGTTGAGATGGACGGCGATGATCTTCGACGGGGGGTTGCCCAGGGGGTGCGTCATCAGGAGCGCTCCAGGCTGTGCTGGTCCAGGAAGTTCTGGACCTTCGCCTTGTACGGCTCGCGGTCGTACGACTTCACGTATGCGCCGGCCATCCGGACGGGGTCGCCGAAGAAGTAGTACTCGTACAGGGCCTGGCGGCTGGAGAAGGCGGAGATGCAGGTGTCCCAGACGAGCCGGAAGAGCTTCACGCGCTCGGGGCCGGTGAGGGTGGCCGACTGGAGGTAGGCCTCGATGTCGGCGGCGGCCGGGCCGGTGATGTCGAGTTCGGTCGGGGTGGCCATCAGGCCGGAGGCGCCGAGCTTGCGCAGGATCTGCGGGAAGCGCTGGTAGAGCTTGGGGTAGAGGTTGCGGGCGGCGTTGAGGGGGGCCCAGGCCGGGGTCAGCACCCCGTACTCGTTGATCTCGGCGTCGGCTTCCGCGGCGCGCAGGAAGGCGCGCAGCGTCTCCAGGGTGGTGATGATCTCGGCGATGTCCTCCTGGACGTGCTGGAACTGCTCGATGCCGATGGCCTCGGTGAGCAGTGTCACCAGTCCGAGGATGTACTCGGTCTTGGCGGTGGTGCGGGTGACGACCTGGTGGGTCATGTGCACCACGGAGGCGGTCTGGGAGTAGAAGCCGTTGCACAGCTCGGCGTCACCGAGGGCGAAGCAGCGCTCGAAGGGCACGTGCACGTCGTCGAAGACGACGACGCAGTCCGATTCCTCGAAGCGGGAGGCGAGGGGGTGGTCGTGGCGCGGGCGGTCGTAGTCGAGGGGCTCGCGGGCGATGTAGCGCAGGCCGGGGGTGTCGTTGGGGATGGCGAAGGCGTACGAGTACGGCTTGTCCTCGGGGGTGCCGCGGAGCACGGTCGAGGGGAAGACGAGCATCTCGTCGGAGAAGGGGGCGATGGTGGCGAGCATGCGCGCCCCGCGGATCACCACGCCGTTGTCGTCCTCCTTCACGATGCGTGCCGCGAGCTTGCCGCCCGCCTGCTGGGTACCGGCCACGGCCCGGTTGACCTGCGGCGGGATCAGCGTGTGGGTGCACAGCAGATCCTCTTCGCGGGCCTTCTCGTAGTAGCGGCGGATGTTCTCGCCGAAGGCGGGGTTGGACTGGGCGAACCAGTCGGCGGCCGACGCGAGCGCCATTAGGGAGCTGTTCATGTAGTCGCCGGTGCGGCCCAGCATGCCGTTGCTGTGGTCGGCCCACACCTTGAACGCCTTACGGCGCTTGACGAGATCGTCGGGGGTGCGCGGAGTGAGGAAGGACGTGCCGACCGGCTCACCGGAGGTGGGGGAGGCGTAGGTGAGGACGTCCTTGTGTGCGTCGCTGTGCTGGAGGTCGTACAGCTCGGCGTAGGTCCGCACCACGTTGCAGAAAGCGGGGTGCTCCTGGATTCCTCCGGTGAGCGTCTCGCCCTGGATGTGCACGGTGGGGCGGGACTGGGAGAGGCGCTCGAGGAATTCCTTGCCGGTGCGTGCGGCCATGGTGGTTCTCCTGGGGAGTGCGGTGAGGCTTGAGAGGGGGGTGAGGGCCGGGCGGATGAGAGCTTCAGAAGAGGTGCTCGATGCCGTCGGTCGACTCGGTCGTGGACGCGAAACGGCTCCAGGCGTAGGTCAGGGCGTCGCCGTCGCGGTGGCCGAGGTCGGTGACGCGGCCGAGGACCAGGGTGTGGTCGCCGCCGTCGTACGTGCGCCAGGGCTCGCACTCCACCCAGGCGAGCGGGTCGGCCAGCCGGGGGACGCGCGCGCCCTGTGCCCAGCGGGGCTCCATGGTGCTCGGGGCCCCCGCGAACAGCCGGGCCAACGGCTCCTGTTCGGCGCCGAGGATGTTCACACAGAAGGGCCCGTCGCTCAGCTGCTCGTGGCAGCGGGCCCGGCGGGCAACGCTGACCAGGACCAGCGGCGGTTCGGCGGACACGGACGTGAAGGAGTTCATGGTGGCGCCGCGCGGGCCGCTGTCGGTGGCGTACGACACCACCGTGACGCCGGTGGCGAAACGGGACATGCAGGCACGCAGCGCGCCGGGACTGGGGGGAGCGAGTGCTTCGGGCATACGAGGTTCCTTGGGATCGATCACCCGCCACCCCGTCCCCCTTCACGGAGGAGGAGGAACGGCCGGGGCCGCCCGGCCGCACATCGGGACGCACGGCAGGGAGGAGACCTGTCCCCTGACAGACCCAGGGGACAAAACGAGGCGAATCATGCTCAGAGAATGTAATCAATGCTTTGATTAATTGGGGACCGTACTCCTGTCGGCATCTCCGGGGAAGCCTCCGATGAAGATTTTTTCGGTCCGGAAACCTGGATGGGGTCCCGGCGTGCGCCCGTTTCCCGTATGCGGTCCGTGATGCCGCCCGGCCTAGACTCCGACTGTGACCCAGGAACCGGAACCGCTGGATGTCGACCACCTGCACTTCTGGTCGTTCATCGATCACGCCGTCGACCGGGCCTCGCGGGAACTCCCCGGCATCGACCCGCTCGCCATGCGGCTGGTGCTCACCCTCCACCGCGCGGCCAACATGCTCGTCTACGACCTCGAATCCACTGTGCACCGGCCTCGTGGCTGGTCATGGCCCGGCTTCCGGGTGCTGTTCGCCATCTGGCTGTCGGGCCCGGTCGAGGCGAAGAAGGTCGCGGAGCTGTCCGGCATGAGCCGAGCCGCCGTGTCGGCGCTGGTGAACACGCTGGAACGGGACGGCCTGGTGAGCAAGGAGCGCGCCGCCTACGACGGGCGCGCGGTCCAACTCGGCCTCACCGAGGCCGGCGTGCATGCGATCACCACCGCCTTCCAGGCACACAACGCACGTGAACAGGAATGGGCGGGCGCCCTCAGTGAGGACGAGCAGCAGACCCTCATTGAGTTGCTCGGCAAGCTGACCGCGCACTCCGCGCACTTCGACGTCCGGCATCGGACCTGAGGGGTTTTCCCAGGGCGACGAGCCAATGGCAGGCGTCCTACCTGGCGGACGGGCAGCCGTCGTCAGGGCTGTTGCGGTGCTGAGTAGACACGCCACCGCACGATCTGTTCGAGTCCGTCGCGACCGGGTGCCGCGTGCGCGACGATGTTCGCGTTCTGTGCATACAGTTGGTCGGCGACCGCGGTGGCGACACTCGATGGTGCAGCAGATCTGCGTGGTCTGGAGAGTGTGTGCTGCGACGGTTTCATGTCACCCTCCGACAGTCGAAACGGCACTTCCATGAAGACACCACACCGAGAGTCGGTCCTGTCTCGGTCCGCTCGCATCCTGGAGGCATTCAGCCAGGAGGAGCCGGCGTTGACCGTCTCCGAGATCGCGCGCCGCGCCGGACTGCATGTGGCGACCGCCTCGCGATTGGTGGCGGAGATGGTAGGACACGGTTTTCTCAGCCGGGACGTCGACCGTCGGGTGCGGATCGGTGTGCGGCTGTGGGAGTTGGTGACACGGGCCTCGCCCACTTTGTCGTTGCGTGACACGGCGATGCCGTTCATGGAAGGCGTGCACGACGTCGTGGGCCATCATGTGCAGCTCGGTGTTCTCGACGGGGAGGATGTCCTGTTCCTGGAACGGCTCTCGGCCCCCAACGCGGTGATCAACTACACCCGCATCGCTGGGCGCCTGTCCCTGCACGCATCCTCCAGCGGACTGGTGCTTCTGGCCTACGGCCCCACATCCCTGAAGGAAGCTGTCCTTTCGGGCCCGTTGATCGCCTACACGTCGGCCACTCCGGCCGCGCCCGCCCGGTTGCGTGCGGTCCTGGCCGAGGTCCGGCAGCAGGGATACGCCTATTGCCCCGGATACGTCCATCAAGAGGCTCTCGGAATCGCCGCTCCGGTACGCGGAGCCGAGGGTGCGGTGGTCGCGGCGCTGTCGGTCATCGTGCCCAACGAGTCGAGCGCCCATGCCGTCGTTCCCGTGGTCCGGACGGCTGCTCGGGGTATCTCCCGTGCCCTGAGCGCGCCCCCCCATCGGGGAAAGCCGTCCTGACGCAATGAGTCAGCCACATGACAATCGCACGAAAAACGTCTCTCACTGAGTGAGAACTCCGTCGCGGTGCGATGGCGGCCACCCTCATTCTTCCTGCATGCCACTGATGGGAGTCGACACCGTGGTCGTGCAGAGCCTGCTTCCGACAGCCTCACAGCCCTCTCCCTCCACCGTGACGTTGGAGGTCCGTTCCAAGCACGTCGTCGCCGACGGCGTCGTGTCCCTCACCCTGGCCCACCCGGACGGCGTGCGGCTGCCGGACTGGACACCGGGCGCTCACATCGATGTGGTCCTGCCGGACGGGACTGCCCGGCAGTACTCGCTGTGCGGCGACCGCTGGGATCCCTACAGCTACCGCATCGCCGTGTTGCGGGTACCTGAGGGGCGCGGGGGATCGGCGTACGTGCATGATCAGCTGGCACTGGGGGCCCGGGTCGGCGTGGGCGGGCCGCGGAACCACTTCCCGCTGGTGCCGGCGGAGCGGTATCTCTTCATCGCGGGCGGCATCGGGATCACACCGCTGCTGTCGATGCTCCGTCAGGCACAAATGACGGGCGCCGATTGGCAGTTGCTCTACGGAGGCCGCAGCCGTGCTTCGATGGCATTCCGTGAGGAGCTCACGGAATGCCACGGCCGGCGCGTACAGGTCGCTCCTCAGGACGAATGCGGTCTGCTGGACCTGGCTGCCTGGCTGAGCGAGCCTGCGCCGGGCACCAAGGTGTACTGCTGTGGGCCGGCCCCTTTGCTCGCCGCCGTCGAGCGGGCGTGCGTCGGCTGGCCGCCGTACAGCCTGCGCACCGAACGCTTCACCGCGGCCGCGGCGGACCCCGTGCGCCGTGCGCCGTTCCAGGTGGAACTGCGGCGCAGCGGCCAAACGGTGACCGTGACCCGGGAAACCTCCGTCCTCCAGGCGGTGCGACAGGCGGGAGTCGAGGTGCTGTCCTCCTGCGAGCAGGGATCCTGCGGGACCTGCCTCACGCCGGTGCTGGAGGGCACGCCGGATCATCGGGACTCGGTTCTGGCCGATCACGAACGCGCGGCCAACGACTGCATGCTGCCGTGTGTTTCCCGCTCCCGCTCAGCGCGCCTGGTCCTGGACCTCTGAGCTGTGCCCCTCCTCATCCTTCATCCATCCGAGCCGATGTCGCTGGAGCTGTGATGTCCCGAGTACAGGCCACCACTGTCATGCCGCCCGTCCATGACGCCGACCCGTTCGCCGCCGAACATCTTGAGCACCCCGAGCCACTGCACCAACAGCTTCGCGAAGCCGGCCCTGTCGTCCGTCTTTCCCGTTACGGCGTGCATGCCTTGGCCCGCTACCAGGAGGTGCACGCCTCCCTGGTCGACTGGCAGACCTTCCAGTCGGGCGCCGGGGTGGGCCTGGCCAACTTCCGCCACGAAAAGCCATGGCGCGCGCCGAGCCTGCTGCTGGAGGCCGACCCCCCGCATCACGACGCCCCACGCCGAGTGCTGCGCGAGGCCCTCGCCCCACCCGCGCTGCGCCGCCTGCGGGATGTATGGCAAGAGGCAGCCGAGGACCTCCTGGACAACGTACTGGCCGAGCGAGGAGAGGATTTCGACGCCTTCGACGCCCTGGCCAAGGCCTTCCCGCTGCGGGTCTTCCCCGACGCGGTCGGCCTAGGACCTGATGGACGGGCGAACCTCCTGCCCTACGGCAACATGGCCTTCAACGCCTTCGGACCGGTCAACGACCTCGTCAAGTCCGACGCGCCCCGGGTGGCCGACTTGTCGGCCTGGGTGAACGCCCAGTGCGCCCGCGAGGCACTGAGCGAAGACGGCTTCGGGGCACGCATCTGGGCAGCCGCCGACCGCGGTGAACTCACCCAGCAGCAGGCACCGCTGGTGGTGCGCTCCCTGCTCACCGCCGGCGTCGACACCACCGTCCACGGCCTGGCCGCCGCCCTCTACGCCTTCGCCACTCACCCCGGCGAGTGGCAGCGGCTACGCGAACGACCGGAGTTGGCCCGGGTCGCGTTCGACGAGGCGGTGCGCTGGCAGTCGCCGGTGCAGACCTTCTTCCGCACCGCCACCACCGACGTCGAGATTGCCGGCGCCCGCATTCCCGAAGGCACGAAGATCCTCATGTTCCTCGGCTCCGCCAACCGTGACCCGGCCCGCTGGTCCGACCCCGACAGCTTCGACCTCACCCGTGACCCCTCCGGCCACGTCGGCTTCGGCATGGGCATCCACCAGTGCGTCGGCCAGCACGTCGCCCGTCTGGAAGCCGAGGCGCTGCTGACCGCCCTCGCCCGCCGCATCGAACGCATCGAACTCACCGGCGAACCGCGCCGCCATCTCAACAACACCCTGCGCTCCTGGGCCTCGATACCCGTTCGCGTGCGCACGGCGCGGTGACTGCGCCGCTCCGTCCTGCCGCTTCCCAGCTGTACAGAGAGGATTCCCATGTCCCAGCAAGTACGCGGCGTCGTCGCCCGTGCCAAGGGTGAACCGGTACGCGTCGAGACGATCGTCTTGCCAGCTCCGGGCGCTCTGCGCGCCGGTCGGCCGATCCCGCCGTTCGCGCGCCGGACGCCGACCATCGGATCCCCGGAGGACGCGGCCGGTGTGATCACGTTCCTCGCCTCGGACGCCGCGGCCGACGTGACCGGCCAGGCGATCGGTGTGGGCGGGGACCGGCTCAGCCTGTGGACCCACCCGACACAGGCCGTCTCCGCCTATGCCGACGGCGGCTGGAGCGCCGACGCCATCGCCGAGGCGTGGCCCACTGTGTTCGCCGGCCACCAACAGAGCGTCGGGGAAACGCTGCCCGAGCCGAAGACCGACGCCTCGTGAGCACCTCGGCCACGGGCCTCGACCTCGACACGCTCGACGCAATTGACGTACACGCCCACGTCGAGGTGGACGGACACGGTCATCTGTCCCTGCCCGACGACTTCGTCGAGGCTTCTTCGAAGTACTTCGCCGCCGAGCGCCGGGCACCGACTCTGGACGAGATCGCCGGCTACTACCGGGAGCGCAGAACGGCTGTCGTCGTCTTCAGCGTCGACATCGAATCCGCGACCGGACATACGGCGCTGTCCAACGAGGAGATCGCCGAAGCCGCAGCCCGTCATCGCGACATCCTCATCCCCTTCACCAGCGTCGACCCCGCCAAGGGCCTCGCCGGCGCCCGTCGATTCCGCGACCTCGTGGAGAAGCATGCCATGCGCGGCATCAAGTTCCACCCCTCGATCCAGGGCTTCGCTCCGAATGACCGCAGTGCCTACCCGCTGCTGGAGGTCGCCCAGGAACTGGGAGTGCCGGCACTGTTCCACACCGGCCAGACCGGCATCGGCGCGGGCCTGCCCGGCGGAGGCGGAATCCGCCTCTCGTTGTCGAACCCGATGCTGCTCGACGATGTCGCCGTCGACTTTCCCGAGCTGACGATCATCATGGCGCACCCTTCCTTCCCGTGGCAGGACGAGGCGTTGGCCGTCGCGACGCACAAACCGAATGTCTACATCGACCTGTCCGGCTGGTCGCCCAAGTACTTCCCGCCCCAGCTCGTGCGGTACGCCAACACGCTGCTGCAGGACAAGGTCCTGTTCGGCTCCGACTACCCCCTGATCACCCCCGACCGGTGGCGAGCCGACTTCGCCAAGCTCGACATCAAGGACCACGTCCGCCCCAAGATCCTTAAGGACAACGCGGTGCGGGCCCTACGACTCGACCGAGAGGGCAGCCGATGACCATCACCGTTTCCTTGGAAGACCTGTCCGGAGTGGAGGGCGCCCAGCTGGGCGCCAGTGACTGGATCGACGTCACCCAGTCGATGATCAACCAGTTCGCCGACGCCACCGGCGATCACCAGTAGATCCACACGGACCCCGAGCGCGCCAAGGACGGGCCTTTCGGCGGCCCGATCACCCACGGCTATTTGACCCTGTCGCTGCTGATCCCGCTGTGGAGCAGGGTGGCTTCAAGGTCCCGGTAGGAGCGGGCTGTCGGTGATGCCCCAGGTCCAGAGGGCGTGTTCGGGTGCGTCCCGGATCGCCCGGGTGGTCTTGGCGATGTTGTCCGCTCCCAGCAGCCGCAGTCTGCCGATGGCCAGGTTCCGCAGAGCGGCCATCGCCCGCGGCGCGCTGCCGGTGTGGACGGTGGAGGCGTCCTCGGCGAACACGACATCTCTGACATGGTGGCTGGAATTTTCGATTCCCCAGTGCCCGCGCACGTATCCGCCCAGGTCGGCAGGGGTGGCCTGGTGGGTGTCGAGGCTGGTGACGACGTAGACCGTCTCCCGGGCCTGCCGCTTGCCGTTCTCCTGGCGGCGCCGGTGGATGCGCAAGGCCAGCTGTCGGCGTACGCGGGAAGGCGATCCCGCCCAGGTTCGCCGCGATGGCCATGGTCTTGACCGAGCGGGACTCCCGCCGGCCGTGGCCGGTGCCGGAGACGGTGTGCGCCATGGGCACCTGCTTCCACGGCAGGGCCTTGAGCTGGGCCGACGCGGTCGGCTGGTTTCCCTTGATCACCGCGATGTAGTGGGCTTTCTTCTCCTGTACCAGCCAGCGCACCTGGTCCTTGACGCTGCGCAGGGCGTCTTATGAAGACCTGTGGGTTATGCCGATCTGCTGTCCGGTAGCGGCGCTGGCAGCGGCGTCCCCGGACAGCAGATCGGCATAGTCACAGTGCTTCGAGGAACGCCATGACGGTGTCGGATGGGCGGTAGCGTCCTGGTGCGGTGTCCAGCGGCGCGGTGCGGGCGAGTGCCTGTTCCTTGAGGGCGAGATCGGCGTGTATGTAAATCTGGGTGGTGGCGACGCTCTCATGGCCCAGCCAGAGAGCGATGACGGTGCTGTCGACGCCGGCCGCGAGCAGGCGCATCGCTGCGGTGTGCCGTAGAACGTGAGGCGAGATCTTCTTCTCGACCAGGGTCGGTTCCGCGTGGGCGGCGGTCACGGCGTGCTTGGCCAGCCGCCGCTCCAGGGCGTCCCGGCTCATCGCGGTGCCGTATCGGCTGGGGAACAGCGGCTCGGTGGGGTCTCCGCGGCGTTCGGCCAGCCAGGAGCCGATCACTGCAACGGTGGTGGAGGTCAGCGGGGTGATCCGCTGTTTGCGGCCCTTGCCCAGGCAGTTGACGTGCGCTCCGGTGCCCAGGCGAATGTCGGAGCAGGCCAACGCGGTGAGTTCGGAAGCCCGCAGGCCGGTCTGGATGGCCAGGACCAGCAGGGCGTGATCGCGCCGCCCGGTCCAGGTGGTGGTGTCCGGGGCGGCCATCAGCGCGGTGGCCTCGCGTTCGGTGAGGTAAGTGACGAGTCTGCGGTCGAAGCGTTTGGGCGGGATCGCCAGGACGCGCTGGATGACGGCCGCGTGCTCTGGATGGTGCAGGGCGGCGAAGCGGAACAGCGCGTGCACGGCGGCCAGTCGGGCGTTTCGGGTGCGGACGCCGTTGCCGCGTTCGGTTTCCAGGTGGTCGAGGAACGCGCCGATCAAGGGCGCGTCCATGTCGCTGATCTCCAGCTGGGAGGGCTGCTTGCCGGTGCGCTGGGCGGCGAAGGCCAGCAGCAGTTTCAGCGCGTCGCGGTAGGCGGCGACGGTGTGGGGGCTGGCCTGGCGCTGGCGGGCCAGCCGGTCGGTGAAGAATGCTTGCAGGGTAGGGGCGAGGGAGGTCAACGGGGGTCTTCCTGGTGGGCGTCGAGGCGGTCGGCCGCCAGTGCGAGCAGTTCCGGGGCGGCGGACAGGTACCAGTAGGTGTACTTGGGGTCGGCGTGGCCGAGGTAGGTCGACAAGCGCGGCAGCATGGCCTGAACGTCGGCGCGGTCGCGGTACCAGTCCAGGAGGGTGGTGACCGCGAAGGTGTGCCGCAGGTCATGGATTCTTGGTGTGCTCGCTGGCGAACGTGGTGTCAGTTCGGCCTGTCCGAGGACCCGGTGGAAGGTGTCCCAGACGCGTTCACAGCGCAGTCGGAAGCCCCTGGTGGACAGCAGTAGCGCACTGGTGTGCGGCTGCGGCAGCAGTCGGTCGCGGAGCCGCAGGTATTCCTGCAGGCCCGCGCTGGTGGTCGGGTGCAGGGGCAGCTGCCGGGACTTGCCGAACTTGGTGCCGCGCACGGTCAGCACGCCGAGCTTGTCGTCCAGGTCCTCGCAGTCGAGCCGGATCGCTTCCCCAACGCGCATGCCGGTGGAGGCGAGCAGGCGGATCAGGGTCTGGCAGGTCCCGGCCCGCAGCGGGAAGGACAGCTGACCGACGGCCCGGATCAGGGCGTTGATCTCCTGGCCGGTGTAGAGGTGGGGAACGGTACGTCGAGAGCCGTGCGGGATCAGCCCGCTCGGCGGCACCTGGTGGGCGGGGTCGAGCGCGTGCAGGTGGACGGCGAAGCCGCGGACCATGGACAGCCGCGCCGCCCACCAGCGCGGATCCGACGAGCTCGGCAAGGTCGCCCAGGCCAGGGCGTGTTCGATGGTCAGTGTGGAGGTGCGGTGCGCCGCGAGGTAGTCCGTGAACTGCGTCAGGAGCTTCTCGTGGCGTTCCATCTTGAACCCCATGGCCCGGCGGACGGCCAGATACTCCTGCAACCGCCGGTGCAGCGCGCTCACGCGGCCTCTCCCGGCCAGGGCCGGGCCAGCGCGCGCAGGCCCTCGTGGTCCACCTTCGCGTAACCAGCCGTGGTCAGCGCATGCCGGTGCCGCAGCACCTGGCCGATCTCCTCCAGTGACGCGCCCGCATGCTGGTGGCCGCGGTGTGACGCAGCCGGTGCGCGTAGATCGTCCCCATGTCGGCGTACACGTGAACGTGGCCCTGGCAAGATTTTCGTGAAGCGGGGCTGTGCCACCGTGCGCCGGTGACGCTCCGTCACGGGTAGCGGGACCTTCGGCGAGTGTGATGACCTCGTACGAATTGTGTCGCCGCACCTCGATGCGGTGCGGGTGGAACGAGTGTGGGTGGCGGGCGGCGTGGTCCGTATCGCTGCCCGTACCAGCGAGTTGATGGTGGCGTGTCCGGATTGCCGGTGCGAGTCGACGCGGGTGCACAGCCGGTATTCCCGCACGCTGGCCGATGTCGCTGCCGGGGGCCGTCCGGTGCTGATCAGTCTGGCGGTGCGGCGGTTGTTTTGCGACAGTACGGACTGCGGTCGGCGGACGTTTGCCGAGCAGGTGGAGGGGCTGACGGTGCGCTATCAGCGTCGCAGTCCGCTGCTGCAGCATCTGGTCGAGATGGCCGGGGTGCTGCTCGCTGGCCGTGGCGGGGCCCGGCTTCTGCGCATCTTGAAGACGCCGTTGTCGCGGACGAGTGTGCTGTTCCAGTTGATGCGCATGGGACTTCCGCCGGTCGCGACACCGCGCGTGCTGGGCGTGGACGACTTCGCGTTGTACGCGGACGTCTACGGCACGCTGCTCGTGGATGCCGACACACAGCTGCCGATCGAGTTGTGGGCCGGGCGTGATGCCGAGCAGCTGGCCTCCTGGCTGCGTGCGCATCCCGGCGTCGAGGTGGTGTGCCGGGACGGTTCGCTGGTCTACCGGCAGGGCATCACCGAGGGAGCCCCGGACGCGGTGCAGGTCAGCGACCGCTTTCACCTGTGGCAGGGGCTGTCGAAGCGGGTCTCGGACATCGCCGCGGCCCACCGCGACTGCCTGGCCGCCGCAGTACGTGAACCCGAACCGGCCCCACCGCCGTCGGACGAACCGTGCGAGGCGGCCGACACTCCCGCCCGCCGTCACGCGAAGCGACTGTTCGAGACCGTCCAGGGATACACCAGCACGGCCCGCAGTCTCAGCGCGATAGCCCGCGAGCTCGGCTTGAACCGCCGCACCGTGGCCAAGTACGCACGCGCTGCCTGTTGGCAGGAGTGCGTACGGCGCACTCCGCCCCGCCGGTCCACGAGCCTCGACCCGTATCTGGAGTATCTGAGGCAACGGTGGGAGGAAGGCGAGCACACCGCGACCGTGCTGCACCAGGAGATCGCCGCCAAGGGCTACGGCGGCCACTACCAGCGGGTCAAGATGGCCATCGCGCCGCTACGCCGCGGTCTACCGATCGACACACCGCGCGAGCGGCCACCATCCCCCCGCCAGGTCGCCCGGTGGATCACCACCACACCGCCGAAGCGCGGCCTGCACCCTGCCGAGGCGCTCCGTCGGCTGCTTGAACACTGTCCGGAGCTCGACCAAACCCACACTCTGGTAAGGCAGTTCGCGGCCATGCTCGATGCCCGCGACGCCGCCCCGCTGCCGGCCTGGCTCGACCAACTCGCGGCCTCTGGCCTGTCTGCCTTGGCGAGCCTGGCCAAGGCCATCCGCGAGGACCAGCCCGCAGTCGTGCAGGGCATCACCACCCCGTTCAACTCCGGCGTCAACGAAGGCCGGATCACGGACCTGAAGCTCCAGAAACGGATCATGGCCGGCCGCGCCGGCGTTCCGCTCCTGCGCCACCGCGTCGTCCTCATGGCCCACCTCCGACGCCGCTACCCGTGACGGAGCGTCACCGGCGCACGGTGGCACAGCCCCGCTTCACGAAAATCTTGCCAGGGCCAGAAAAGTCCGTACGCCGACACCCCAGGCCGCTGCGGCGCGACGCGCGGGCCACCAGCTGCGTGACCGCGCCCCGGGTCAGCGCCCGATGCGGGGCCCGTGCGCCGACGAATACCTCCCGGCCCGCGGCAGCGGCGGGACGGAACTGGCTCAGGTAGGCCACGACGGCCTCCCCGACGTCGGCCGGCAGCGGGAGCCGCTCGTGCCGGTTGCCCTTCCCACGCACCGTGATCTCACCACGCCGCCAGTCGATGTCCTCCAACCTCAGCGCGGCGACCTCGCCGGCCCGCAGCCCGAGCCGGGCGAGCAACGTCAGGATCGCGAGATCACGCCGTCCGACGGCAGTGTCCGGGTCGCACGAGGTCAGCAGCGCGGCGAGCTGTTCGTGTGTCAGATACTTCGGCAGCCCGGCCAGTTTCCAGTTGGCGGCGGTGGGCACCGCACCCACCAACGAGAAGCCGATCATCCCTCGCAGGTGCAGGAAGCGCAGCAGCGAGCGCAGGGCTGCACCCGTGCGCTGCACTGTCGCGGGCGAGACGCTCTCGATGCGGGCGAGCACGAACGCGGTGACGTCCGCGGCCGTCAGCACTTCCAGGTTGAGCCGGTCACCGGTGGCCTGGGCGGCCAGGAACGTGCGGACCAAGTCCGTACTGCGTTGAACCGTCAGTACACCCAGCCCCCGCTCGTGGATCAGGTAGGCCGCATAGTCGGCCAGCACCTCCTCCACCGGCCCGACCGCCTGCTGCGGCACGGGCTGCGGAGCCGCTCCGATCTCCCGCAGGTACTCCAGCAACGGCCGCAGCGACCGGCCGGACCGCGCATCACGGTGACCAGCAACCCGTCGGTCGTGGATGAACCCGTCGGTGACCGACGCGCTCAACGCCGAGCCGTCCAGCCCGCGTTCTTCCAGCCAGCTGCTCAGGTGGGCCATCACTCGCAGGTGGACGACCCGCGGCTGTGGGGCGTATCCGAGCATCTCCAGCCGTTCGCGGAACCCCTCCGCGAACAGCGCCAGCGGGCCCAGGACCTGGACCAGTGCAGGATTTCTCACGTTCTTCCCTCTCCATGGGTGGAAGAGGGGCAACGCCGATCCGGCGCCTGATTACGCCGATCTGCTGTCCGGGGACGCCGCTGCCAGCACCGCTACCGGACAGCAGATCGGCATAACCCACAGGTCTTCATAGGACGCCTTATGCCGACGTCGGCATAAGGCGTCGAAGGTGACCACGGTGCCGGTCAGATCGAGTGGTTCCAGCAGCGGACGGAAGGCGGCCGTCTCGTTGGTCTTGGCCCCCACCTCGCGCTGGGTCAGGGGCACGGCGGGGGCGTGGGTGACGGAGGACAGCAGGTGCCGGTGGCGCTGCTGCCGGTGCGCGGAGCCTGACAATGCCTTGCCGTCCACCGCGATCGCCGGCCGCGGCGCCAAGCCGGTGCCGGCGTCGGTGTGGTTGTGTCCGGCCAGGTAGGCGCCGATCGCGGCGTCCAGGGCATCGCCGTCGAGAGCGGCCAGGAGCCGGGTGAAAGTGGCATGGGACGGGGCGCGCCGGCGTCCGGGCAGATGGCGGCGGATGCCGAGGTGTTCCAGCACCGTGGTGGTGGCGCGCTGTCCCCACTCGGTGATCTCGGTGATGGTCCGGGCGACGGAGACGACTGCGCAGGCGCAGATCAGCAGCAGGCCGGTCAGGGGATACCACCGCCCGCGACGCGAACGCGGGTCGGGTACGCGCCGGAGGTGGGCGCGCAGGCGGCCGGTGTCGTGCTGGTGAAGGGGGCCCAGTTTCGCCAGAGCGGCAGGTACCAGGGAGGATGAAGCGGCAGGCACGGGACCTCGATGTGATCAGCTGGCGTAGACACCCGGATGATCACCGGTCTCGTGCCCGTGCTGTTGCTGCGTCAACTCCCGCTGGAAGCGGACGATCTACGCGATCCCGGAACTTGCAACCGCCCTGAGACCGTCGGCCACGGTCCGAACTCGGAGGGCATCTCGCGCCACTGGGCGCTGGACCGGAACCGCCAGATCACCCCTTCGAACTGCTCCCGCAGCCGTTCGGGGTATGGACCGTACTCGCCTATCGGCAGATACGGCTCGATGAACTCCCATTGCCCGTCGCTGAGTTGCCTACGTTTCACACCCAGCGTCCTACCAGGTCCTGCCCCCGCAAGGGACCAAAACCCGAGATTGATCACGACCTCGCACAGGCCCTAGTTGTATTGATCACGAGCGTTGTTGACGCGGGTCGGACTTGATCGTGACGAAGGCCCCCGTGTGTGGTGGAGGTGTCGAATCTTCACCGCACGGAGGCC
>NZ_BMTL01000050.1 GCF_014649655.1 Streptomyces humidus
CCGAGGCGACACTCGGGCTAGCGGCCTGCCCGCCCTCAGCCACCGAAAGCGAAACGGTCCGCCGACTCCGTCGGTGGACCGTCAAGAAAGATCGAGGCTAGCGCCACAGTCACTGGCGCAATGGTCGGCCGGCCGGTCACACCGGCCTCATCGGTCAATCCCGCCCCGCTGGATGTCATCCAGCGGGGCGGATTGCTTTTTCTCCAGCGGGTGACGTCGAGCGCGGGGTGGGCGGCGGCGATCTCCCGGCCGAGGGCCAGCGCGGGCTGCTGCTGGTCCAACAGGGTGGCAGACATCGATCCCGGCACAGGCACGTTGAGGAATGTTCAGATCCACGACACTCCGTATGAAGTCTTCTTCGAAGATGAGCATCTCCTTGTTGGTGAAATCCAGGCCCACGAGATCAGCCCCGACCTCGGGGAAACCTGGTCACCCGTCAGGCGGCGATGAGATGAACGAAGTATCCGCGAGTGAAATGCTCGCCGCATTCCAGTCCGACTCCGAGGCCGGCATTCAGGCCGAGAACGCACCGCTTTCCGGGGCGCGTTTCGAGATCTGGCTCAAGCCCCTTCCGGCGTCGATGCTTCGGGGCACCCTTCACAGGAGGGTGAGGACTCTCAGGGCATTCCGTGGCCCCGACAGTCGGCTTTGCGCGCCGCTGCAGGCTTACGGCAGGCGCGGGCCTCACCGCCTTCGCGATCGGAGACGCGCTACCGCGACCGTCGGCTGGGCCGATTCTGTAGAACGCCCACGGCACGTGCCGCCGGGGCAGCGTTTGAAATCTGGCCAGAAAATATGTCCGATCCCATGCCGCCTCCGTCAATTCGCCTCGTAACACCACAAGATCAATGATCGGGGTGGTCACGGGTGGGATCGCGTGCAGGGTCAAACACGAACAGGCTCAGGGCACTGACCCACCATCGCCGACCCTGTGTCCCCTCAGCAAGGCCGTTCAGGGCTGAGCGGGGCGGCTTCTACCGGAGGGACGTGGTGAAGGCGGCCCAGGTGGTGGGGGTCACGTGGAAGACGGGGCCGTCTTCGGGGGCGTTCTTGGAGTCACGGATGTGGATGGCGGTGGGGCAGGTGGCGACCTCGACGCATTCGCCGCCCTCGCTGCCGCTGTAGGTCGACTTGAACCACTGAAGGGCTTCGGCGCTCATTGCTCTCCCAGTAGTCGGTCCAGCAGGCCTTTCGACTCCTGCGGGGTCCCTGGCGTGCCGTCCCCGCCAGCGATGCGTCAGCCAGATGCCCAGGCCGATCAGCGGCAGCACGACGGCGGCCGGGATGAGCACGCCCGCCCCTCCGACGAGCAGGAAGCCGATCAGCGCGTCACCGACCGACGGGTCGTCCTCGCCGCCCAACTGTTCCTCCTTGCGCCCGCGTTCCTGATGAAGGCATCTCGGGGGACGCGTGCGTGCCAGGGCTCGGTTCCGATGTGGCATGGTCCACCGTGGCCTGGAAGCACTCCTTCGTCATGAGGGTGTGGACGTGGGTGTCAGCCTCGGTGTGCGCAGGGCTTGCTGAGGTACCGCGACTCCCTCCGTCGGTGTCCGGCGAAGATTTTCCGGGCTGATGTCTGAGATATCCGCCGGTGTCCAGGAAACAGCCGTGGTCTGCTTCGGGTTCGCATAAGGGAAAGCGGGCTGGTCGGCAACACGGCGTCGCATCAGCCGCGGCCGACAACGCGCTCACGGGCGGACCGGCGGCCAGGCGTCGCCCCAGTCGGCGTCGCGGGCCGCCCGGTACAGCTCGCCGTGCCGCTTCGTCACCGTCGTACGGCTGAGCCGCTCCTCGGTCTCGCACAGGTCGAGGAGCACCTGGCCCTTGCGGATCTGCGGCCGCCGGACGACGCGGGTGGGGGCCGGTGAGACGGGGAAGCGGGCGGCCGCCACATAGCTGAACTTCTCGTCCTCGTAGGGCAGCGAGCCGCCCTTGACCTGCCGGTGCAGGGAGGAACGGCTGACCCGCGCCGAGAAGTGGCACCAGTCCGACCCGGGCTCGATCGGGCAGGCCGCGCTGTGCGGACAGGGCGCGGCGACGCGGAAGCCGGCCGCGATCAGCCGGTCGCGGGCCTCGATCACCCGGGCGTAGCCGTCGGGGGTGCCGGGCTCCACGATCACCACGGCCTGCGCGGCCGACGCGGCCGCGTCCACGAGCGCGGCCCGGTCCGGCGCGGCCAGCTCGTTGAGGACGTACGAGACGGTGACGAGGTCGGTGCTCTCCAGCACCAGGGACGCGTTGACGCGGGCGCGCTGCCAGCGGACGTCCCGGAGCGGCGGGTGCGCGGCGGCGACCTCGCGGCCCAGGGCCAGGGCGGGCTCCGCCCAGTCGAGGACGGTCACCGGGCGGGTCCCCGCCCAGGTCGCGCTCACGGCCCAGGTCGCCGCGCCCGTCCCGCCGCCGACGTCGACATGGCTGCCGGGCGTCCAGTCCGGGGCCGCGTCCGCGAACGCCTCCAGCGCCGAGCGCACCGCCTCGAAGGTCGCCGGCATGCGGTAGGCGGCGTAGGCGGCGACGTCCGCGCGGTCGCGCAGGATCGGGGCGTCGGTCGGGGTCGCCCCCCGGTAGCTGGCGATGAGCCGGTCGACGGCCTGCGCGGCCTGCTTGGGCGGCAGCCCGTCCAGAAGGTCCCCGAGGGCGGCACGGAGAGTCTCGGCGGCGGATGCGGAGAGGTTCACGCGCCGATTTTCTCAGGCCGCGGGCCGCGCCCTCACCACGCACCCGCCCGCCCGGGGCCCGTGCCGGTCGCCCTCACCGCACCGCCATCGCCATCCGGGTCCCCGCCAGGGCGCGCGGCGCGCTGTCCGGCGCCCTGCGCACCGGATGCACCGTGTTCGCCAGCAGCACCACGAAGGTGTCCGTGGCGGGGTCGAGGACCAGCGAGGTCCCGGTGAACCCCGTGTGTCCGGCCGCGCCCTCACCGGACAGCTCGCCCATGAACCACGGCTGGTCCACCGCGAAGCCCAGCCCCGGAGGCGTCAGCAGCAGTTCCACGAAGTCGGGGCCGAGGACGCGGGCTGGACCGTACGAACCGCCCGCCAGCAGCGTCCGGCAGAACACCGCCAGGTCGCGGCCGGTGGAGAACAGGCCCGCGTGACCGGCCACCCCGCCCAGCGCCCACGCGTTCTCGTCGTGCACCACGCCCCGCAGCATCCCCCGGTCCGCCTTCGCCCACGGCCTGCGCTGGTCCTCGGTGGCGGCCGCGCCGGGGCAGGGCCCGAACGCGGTCGAGGTCATCCCCAGCGGACGGGTGATGCCCTCGTGCACCAGGACATCCAGCGTGCGCCCGGTCAGCCGCTCCAGGAGCTGTTGCAGCAGCAGCATGTTCAGGTCGGAGTACAGGTACGCGCCGGGCTCGCCCACCGGCGCCTCCGCGCGCAGCAGCGCGAGCCGCTCCCCGCCGTCCGCGCAGTCGTACAGGGGCAGTTCGGGGCGCAGCCCCGAGGTGTGCGTGAGGAGCTGGCGGACGGTGATGCCGTGTGCGGCGGCCGCGCCGAAGTCGGGCAGATAGGCGCCGATCCGGGCGTCGATGCCGAGGGTGCCCCGCTCGATCTGCTGGACCGCCGCGACCGAGGTGAACAGTTTGGTGAGGGAGGCCAGGTCGAAGGGGGTGTCCACGGTCATCGCGACCCGCGCCTCGGGCGGCAGCTCCACGCCCGCGCCGGCCGCCGGATCGTAGGCCGAGTACCGCACCGCCCAGCCCGCCGCCTCCCGCACGGCGATCACGGGGCCGCGCCCGGCGACCACGACGGCGCCGGCCGCCCAGGGCCGGTCGCCCGCGGTGAGGTCGGCGACGTCACGGACCAGCAGCCGCGTCTCCTCGGGGTCGAGCCCGGCCCGCTCCGGAGTGTCGACGCGCAGTCTCGGTGCGCTCAGCTCTCCTCCCCCGCTCTCGAAGGTCCCGGACCGGGATGATCGCCGTCCTGCGTCCCCGCGTCCGTCCAGGGACGGCACATAACCACGAAGCAGGCCGACGCCACCAGTGCGGCGGCCACCTGGACGACGGCCATCGGGACGGCGGTTCCCTCTCCGGCGATCCCGACGAGGGGGGTGGCGATCGCGCCGATCAGGAACGAGGAGGTGCCGAGCAGCGCGGAGGCGGAGCCGGCCGAGTGCCGGACCCGCATCAGGGCGAGCGTCTGCGCGTTGGGCAGCGTCACGCCCATCGCGGACATCAGCACGAACAGCGCGGCGGCCACCGGGGCCAGCCCGACCTCGCCGAACACGCCGGCCGTCATCGCCAGCAGCGCGGTCGCGGCCAGCGCCACCGTCGCCAGGCCGACCGCCAGCACCCGGTCCAGCCGCACCCGGCCCACCAGGATCTTGCCGTTGATCTGGCCGACCACCACCAGCCCGACCGAGTTCGCGCCGAACAGCAGACCGAACGTCTGCGGGGAGGCGCCGTAGATCTCCTGGACCACGAACGGCGACGCGGAGATGTACGCGAACAGCGCGGCGAAGGCGAAGCCGCCCGTGAGCAGGTAGCCGGCGAAGCGCAGGTCGGACAGCAGCCGGCGCATCGAGCGCAGGGCCTCGCCGACCCCGCCCGCGTGGCGTCCGCCGGCGGGCAGCGTCTCCGGGAGCCTGGCCCACACCAGAACGGCCAGCACCAGCCCGACCACCGTGAGCAGCGCGAACACGCCCCGCCAGTCCGTCGTCCGCAGGATCTGCGCGCCGATCAACGGCGCCACCACCGGGGCGACCCCGGAGATCAGCATCAGGTTGGAGAAGAAACGGGCCATCGCCACGCCTTCGTACAGATCCCGTACGACGGCCCGTGCGATCACGATCCCGGCCGCGCCCGCGAGTCCCTGCAGCAGCCGGAACGCGACCAGCACCTCGACGGTCGGCGCCAGAGCGCACAGGGCGGTCGCCACGACGTAGACGGCGAGCCCGGCGAGCAGCGGGCGCCTGCGCCCCCACCGGTCGCTCATCGGGCCGACCACCAACTGCCCCAGAGCCATGCCGGCCAGACACGCGGTGAGCGTGAGCTGCACCGTCGCTGCGGGCGCGTGCAGCGTGCGGGTCACCTCCGGCAGCGCCGGGAGGTACAGGTCCATCGACAGCGGGGGAGTGGCGGTCAGCCCGCCCAGGACGAGCGTGACGAGCAGTCCGGTCGTGCGCCGCTCGCGCGGCGACGCCGCGACGACGGCTTCCGGCGCTTCGGGTACGGCCCCACCCTCCGGCATGTCGCTGCCCCTCCCTCTCCGACGTCTCGGCCACCTATGCTCTCAGCTCGAACACACTGACGGGACGGCACGAGGGCGGGGCAGGGTATGACGACGGACACGGTGCGGTGGGGGATCCTGGCTACCGGCGGCATAGCCGGCGCGTTCACGGCGGACCTGATCGACCTGCCCGACGCCGAGGTCGTCGCGGTCGCCTCACGCACCGAGGTCTCCGCCAAGGCGTTCGCCGAACGGTTCGGCATCCCGCGGGCCTACGGCGAGTGGGCCGCCCTCGCGGCCGACGAGGACATCGATGTCGTCTACGTGGCGACCCCGCACGCCGCCCACCGCACCGCCGCGGGCCTGTGCCTGGAGGCCGGGCGCAACGTGCTGTGCGAGAAGGCGTTCACGCTGAACGTGCGCGAGGCCGAGGAGCTCGTCGCGCTGGCCCGGCGGCACGACCGCTTCCTCATGGAAGCCATGTGGATGTACTGCAACCCGGTCGTCCGCCGCCTCAAGGAGCTCGTCGACGACGGCGCGATCGGCGAGGTCCGCACCGTGCAGGCCGACTTCGGCCTCGAAGGGCCCTTCCCGCCCTCGCACCGGCTGCGCGACCCCGCGCAGGGCGGCGGCGCCCTCCTCGACCTCGGCGTCTACCCGGTCTCCTTCGCCCACCTGCTGCTCGGCGAGCCCTCGGGCATCGCCGCCCAGGCCGTTCTGTCCACCGAGGGCGTCGACCTGCAGACGGCGCTGGCGCTGTCCTGGGACTCCGGCGCGCTCGCCGCGCTGCACTGCTCCCTCTCCGGCGGCACCGGCACCACCGCCTCCGTCACCGGCTCGCGCGGCCGCATCGACATCCCGTCCGGCTTCTTCCACCCCGACCGTCTGGTCCTGCACCGCACCGGCCGCGACCCGGAGGAGTTCGCCGCCGACCCGGCGGACGGCCCCCGTACGACGTTCCGGCACGAGGCCCGCGAGGTCATGCGCGCGCTGCGGGCCGGCGAGACCGAGTCCCCGCTGGTGCCCCTCGAGGGCAGCCTCGCCGTCATGCGGACGCTGGACGCGGCCCGGGAACGGATCGGGGTCCGCTACCCCCAGGAGGCCTCCGGCGACCTGGGTCGCTAGGACCCGCGCGCGCTCCCCGGGGCCGCTCGCAGGGACCGCTCGCCGGACCGCTCGCGAGACGTGCCGTCTCACAGCCTTGGTACCGTCGGGGCATGGTCACCCAGTCCGGCAAACCGGCCCCCGACACCAGCCGCCGCAGTGAGCGGTCCCGGCGCGCCATCTACGACGCGGCCCTCGCGCTGGTCGTGGAGGTCGGCTACCCCAGGACCACGATCGAGGGCATCGCCGCCCGCGCGGGCGTCGGCAAGCAGACCATCTACCGCTGGTGGGGGTCGAAGGCCGACGTCCTGCTCGAAGCGTTCCTGGACCTCGGCGAGCTGGCCGCCCGCGACGCCGGCCGGGCCGGGCACGAGGCCGACGGCATCCCCGACACCGGCGACCTCGCCGCCGACCTCAAGGCCGTCCTGCGGGCCACCGTCGACCAGTTGAAGGACCCGCGGTTCGACGCCCCCTCCCGGGCGCTGGCCGCCGAGGGCGTGGTCGACGAGCAGATGGGCCGCGAGTTCACGGCCCGGCTCCTGGAACCGTCCCTCCAGCTGTACGTCGACCGCCTGCGCTCCGCCCAGCGGGCCGGCCAGGTCCGCGCCGACCTCGACCCGCGCATCGCCCTGGAGTTCTTCGTCTCCCCGCTCGCCCAGCGCTGGCTGCAGTACACGGGCCCGATCACCTACGAGTACACCGACACCCTCGTCGACTACGCGCTCCACGGCCTCGCCCCCAGGTGACCCGATGCCCGATGCCCGGTCACCTGATGCCCCGGAGCCCCGGAGCCCCCGCGATCCGCAACTCGCGGCCAGGAGCGATCCGGGGCACATCGGCCACTCTGGCCCCACCCGTCCCACCTGCCCCGTTTCACGGCTAGGGCCCCCGATGCGCGGGATGATGCGACGATGGGGCATGCTGTCCGCACCAGCGAGGCGAGGGGACAGATGAGCGCGGAGTTCGACGGCCGGACCGGACTGTGGGGAAGACTCACGGAGTGGCTGCGCGCGAGCGGCCCGACCGAAGCCGCCGACGGCGGCGACCGTGAGGCCCTGCTGCTGGCCGCCGCCGAAGCCGGACTGCCCCTGGCGCCCGCCGCGTATCCCGCCCCCGGCTACGGCTGCTCCTGCGACCGGGTCGGCTGTCCGACCCCCGCCCGCCACCCGGTGTCCTTCGCCTGGCAGACGCAGTCCACGACCGACCGCGCCCAGGTCGAGCGCTGGGCCCGCCACCAGCCCCAGGCCAACTTCATCACCGCCACCGGCACGACGCACGACGTTCTCGACGTGCCCCTGGAAGCCGGCCGCGAAGCCCTGGAGCGGCTGCTCGAGGACGGCGTCGACATCGGCCCGGTCGCCGAGAGCGACGACGGACGCCTGCTCTTCTTCACCCTCACCCGCGGCACCCCCGAGGACGAGGACGAGTGGTGGCCGTGCGAGCTGGACTGCCACCCCGAGACCATGGACGAGCACCCCGGCCTGCGCTGGCACTGCCGCGGCTCCTACGTCCTCGTGCCGCCCGCCCGCCTCCCCGGCGAGGACGGCCGGACCGTGCACTGGCTGCGCGGCCCCGAGCATCCGCTGCCCGACCCGCTGACCCTCCTGGAAACCCTCACCGACGCCTGCGCCCGCCACACCGGGCAGGACCACGACCACGCGCCGGGAGCCTGGCCGCTGCGCCGGTGACCGCGTGCCCCCGGGACCCGGGCCGCACCCGTCCGGTCCCGATCCGCACCCGCGCCGGCCTCACTCGCCCTTGGCGCCGGTGAACCCCTCCAGGCGGCTCAGCACCGACACCTTGCCGTCCTGCGCGCCCTTCGCGGGGCTCAGCGCGACGTCCGCGGCGACGAACTCCATCGTCAGGGACTGCTTGATCTCGCCGGTCGTCAGCGCGCGCACGTCCGGGTCCGGGGTGGGCACGGCGGCGCCCGCGGCCGCCGTCTGCTTCATGTAGTGGTGCGTGGTGAAGAAGACCAGCGCCCCGCCGTCCGCGGTGCGCAGCGCCAGCGGCGCGTACTCGCCCCCGGCCAGCGGCTGGTCGACGTACTGGGTGGCCAGGCCCGGCCTGGTGGCGTTCTTCGCCCGCGAGGCGCGCAGCGCGCTGGTGTACGCGCCGTCCGCGAAGGCGCCCCGGCCGCTCTGCAGGTACGCCGTGTAGTCCTTGCTCAGATCCCGGGGCGCCAGGGCGAGTCCGGCGGTGTCCGCGGGCACGGCCTCGGCCCACCCGTCCGCGTCCTTCTTGAACGCCGGCACCGCGCCCGGCGCCACCAGCGTCAGATACGTGGCCTGCCACGGCCGCTTGCGCGCCTCACGGGTGAACACCAGCAGCCAGCGGGCGTCGCCGCCCTTGTTGCCCTTCGCGTCGGCGACGAACCAGCGCGGCCAGCCCGCCTTCGCGGGGACGGTGTAGTTCACGTCCGACAACACCAGCGGCGTGTGCTGCGGGTTGCCCGTCGGGCTGTTGAGACGGCCGGCCTTCAGCCGCGCCGCGTCGATGACCGCGAGGGCGCCGGCGGTGTGCCCGGCGTCCAGCGAGGGGTCGTACGCCGCGTCCGCCTTGTTGTACGCGGCCGTGAACTGCTCGACGGCCTTCACGGCCTCGCCCCGCGTGGCCGACGGGAGCACCTCCAGCTCGCCGTGGACCACCACACAGCCGCTCGCCGTCAGCGAGACGGTGACGAGCGACGCCGTCGCGAGGGCGTACCGGTCAAGCCTGCGGAGTCCTCGACGCCCTCGAACCCCGGTCGTCAGGCTGCGTTCCCTGGTCATCAGGCGACTTCACCTTCCCCTTCCCGGAGGCGAACCCTACCGGGGCGAGGAACAGCGCGAGCGTCGGGACCAGGTAGAGCAGCCACACCGTGACCTGGAGGACCGTCGGATCGGGCTGGAAGTTGAACACGCCCTTCAGCAGCGTGCCGTACCAGCTGTCCGGCGGGATCGTGTCGCTGACGTCGAACGCCCGGTCCGTCAGGCCCGGGACCCAGTCGGCCTCCTGGAGGTCGTGGACCCCGTACGCCAGCACGCCCGCGGCCACCACGACCAGCATGCCGCCCGTCCAGGTGAAGAACTTCGCCAGGTTGATCCGCAGCGCCCCGCGGTAGAACAGCCAGCCCAGCAGGACGGCCGTGGCCAGGCCCAGCGCCGCGCCGACCAGCGGGCGCGGGGTGCCGTCACCGGCCGCGTGGACGGACGTCCACACGAACAGGGCCGTCTCCAGGCCCTCCCGGCCGACCGCGAGGAACGCGGTGGCCACCAGCGCGCCGGTGCCCATCGCGAGCGCCGTGTCCAGCTTGCCGTGCAGCTCCGACTTCAGGTGCCGGGCGGTGCGCCGCATCCAGAACACCATCCACGTCACCAGCGCGACCGCGATGATCGACAGGGAGCCGCCGAGGGCCTCCTGAGCCTTGAACGTCAGCTCCTGCGAGCCGAATTCGAGGACGCTGCCGAAGACCATCGCGATGAGCACCGCGATGGCGATGCCGGTCCACACCGGCTTCAGCGCGTCGCGGCGCTCGGTCTTGACCAGGTAGGCGATGAGGATGCAGACGACGAGAGAGGCCTCCAGGCCCTCGCGCAGTCCGATCAGGTAGTTGGAGAACACGGGTCACGCCTCCCCGGAGAACAGCGTCCGGCCCCACCAGTCGTCCTTGTCGCGGACGCCCGGCGGGACGGCGAAGACGGCCGAACCCACATGCTGGATGTACTCGTTGAGTGCGTCGGTGGCGAGATTGCGCTGGATGCGGATGAACCCGTTGCTCACGTCGCGCATGTAGGCGAGGAAGAACAGCCCTGCCTCCAGGCGCCCCAGACCGTCGGTGCCGTCGGTGAAGGAGTACCCGCGGCGCAGGATCGTCGACCCGTGGTTGGCGTCGGGGTGCGCGAGCCGCACGTGCGCGTCGGGCTTCATCGCCTTCAGGAACGGCTCGTCGCGCTCCTTCGCCTTGCCCACCGGAGCGCCCTCGCCCTTGTCACGGCCGAAGACGTCCTCCTGCTCCTGCAGCGAGGTGCGGTCCCAGGTCTCGATGTGCATGCGGATACGGCGGGCCACGAGATAGGAGCCGCCCGTCATCCACGCCGACTTCCCGGTGACGTCCTTCTCGCCGACCCACACGAACTTCTCCAGCCGGTCCGTCTCCGTGCCGGCGATGTTGCGGGTGCCGTCCTTGAAGCCCATCAGGTTGCGCGGGGTCTGCGCCTCGGGCGTGGTGGAGGAGGTCTTGCCGAAGCCCAGCTGCGACCAGCGGATGACGACCTTGCCCATGCCGATCCGGGCCAGGTTGCGGATCGCGTGCACGGCGACCTGCGGGTCGTCGGCGCACGCCTGGACGCACAGGTCGCCGTTGCTGCGGGCCGCGTCGAGGGCGTCCCCGGCGAACGTGGGCAGGTCGACGAGGGCGTCCGGCCGCCGGTCGGCGAGGTCGAACTTCCGGAACAGCGAGGGCCCGAACCCGACCGTCAGGGTCAGCCGGGACGGCTTGAGCCCCAGCGCCTCGCCGGTGTCGTCCGGCGGCGCCTCGGCGAGACCGCCGTAGGCGCCCTCCCCGACCGACTTCCCGGCCGTCATCCGCCGGGCCGCCTCCGTCCAGTCCTTCAGCACCTGGACGAACTCGGCGCGGTCCGTGGTCGTGACGTCGAACGCGGCGAAGTGCAGCCGGTCCTGCACCGGCGTGGCGATGCCCGCCTGGTTCACGCCGTGGAAGGCGACGGCGGCGCCCGTGTCGGCGCCGGCCGGGTCGACGTCGTTGCCGGTGCGGGTCATCGCGACCGCGCCGCCGGCCGCGGCGGCGCCGAGCGCGAGCCCGGCCCCGCCCCAGCCGATCAGCGACCGCCGGGAGGGACTCCCGCTCCTCGTCTGCGACTCCGTCATGTTCCTGTGCCCCTCGTTTACTTGGCGACGGCGGCGGCGAGCTTGGACAACGGCTCGGCGAGCGCGTTGACCGCGTCCGACAGTTCCTTGCGGCCGGCGGCGCCGACCTTGTCGTAGGAGGTGAACTCGTACGACGTCTTGTTCGGGCGGTACTTGTCCAGCAGCGCCTCCAGCGCGGCGAACTGCTTGTCCAGCTCGGTGACCAGGGCGGCGTCGTTCTCCTTGGCGACCGGCTTGAGCAGCTCGTAGGACTGCTGCGCACCCTCGACGTTGGCCTTGAAGTCGACCAGGTCGGTGTGCGAGTAACGCTCCTCCTCGCCGGTGACCTTGCCGGTGGCGACCTCGTCGAGGAGCTCCTTGGCGCCGTTGGCCATGGAGGTCGGGGTGATCACGGCCTTGCCGACCCGCTTCTGCCAGTCGGTCAGGTCGGTGACGAGCTGGTCGGCGAGGGTCTTCTCCTCGGCGCCGATCTTCTTGTCCTGCCAGAGGGCCTTCTCCAGCCGGTGCCAGCCGGTCCACTTCTGGCCGCTCTCCAGGCCGTCGGCGCGCACGTCGACCTTGGGGTCGATGGTGCCGAAGGACTCCGCGACCGGCTCGGTGCGCTCCCAGCCGATGCGCGAGGGCGCATAGGCCTTCTTGGCGGCCTCGACGTTCCCGGCCTTGACCGCCGCGACGAAGACGGCGACCTTGGGCAGCGTCTCGTCGGCCTGGGTCTGCGCGTAGGCGCGGTAGGCGGCCACGGCCTGGTCCAGGCGGGGGTCGCGCGCGGCGGTGGAACCGCCGGTGACCTTGAGGGTCTGGCGGATGCCGTCGCCCTTCATGCCCGGCTTGCAGGCGATGCGGTACTCGCCGGCCTTCACCTCGGCGGTGACCCGCTGCTTGGTGCCGGGGCCGATGTTCTCCCGTTCGCTGACGATCCGGTCGTCGGGGAAGAGGAGGTAGACCTCCGTGACCTTGGAGCCCTTGTTCTCGACGGCGAGTTCCACGTGTCCGGCGGAGATCTCCTTCCTGGAGGTCTCACACGTGGAGTCGGTGGCCGTCACCCCGATGACCCGCTCGCCGTCCTTGGCGTCGCTCTTCGAGGCGCAGCCCGTGACGGCGGTCAGGGCCGTGACGGCGGCTACGGCGGTGACGACGGACAGTCCGGCGGCTCGCATTCAAGCTCCCAGCGGTGGCTGAAAACCGCGTGACTGGCGCACGCGGATTGGTGAGGCTCACCTAACTTATCCAAGGCTTACCTGCCTGATACCCGTCGAGGCCGTGATTCACCTCTCATAGACGCTGTAAGAGCACGAGACGATCACGGTGAGACAAAGCGGACGTCAAGGGGAGGTCAAGAGAAACTCAAGGATTCCGCTTCCTGTGCCGCCCACGCCTCCCGGACGGCGAACCCGCCCTCCGGGACGGGCCGCCGTCCGGGCCGGACCGCCGCCCGACCGGTGCTTCAATTCCCCGGTGACTGATTACGACGTGCTCCGTGTCTTCTGCGCGCCGAACGGCGGCTACGGCAACGAACTGGGCGTGGTCCGCGAAGGCTCGGTGCTGCCGGACCCGGAGGACCGCCAGGGCCTCGCGGCGAAGCTCGGCTTCAGCGAGACGGTGTTCGTCGACGACCCCGAGCGCGGAGTCATCGACATCTACACGCCCACCCTGCGGCTGCCCTTCGCGGGACACCCGTGCGTGGGCGCCGCCTGGCTGCTCGACGTGCCCGAGCTCGTCACCCCGGCCGGCGTCGTGGGCACCCGCCTGGACGGGGAGTTCACCTGGATCGAGGCACGCGCCGAATGGGCCCCGCCGCGCACCCTCCGGCAGTACGCGACGGCCGCGGAGGTCGACGACCTGCCCGTGCCGCCCAAAGGCGAGTGGATCTACGCCTGGGCCTGGGAGGACGAACCGGCCGGCCGGATCCGCGCCCGCGCCTTCCCCGGCCGCGACGACGGCGTCGACGAGGACGAGGCCACCGGCGCGGCCGCCCTCCTGCTCACCGAACGGCTCGGCCGCGCCCTGAACATCACGCAGGGCGCGGGCTCCCAGATCCTGACGGCCCCGCAGCCCCACGGCTGGGTGGAGGTCGGCGGCCGGGTGTTCCTGGAGCGCTGAGCCCTTCGAGCCGGTCCCTGGGGTCCGTACGGGTGGTGTGGCGTGTGCGCGGGGAGGCGAACGGGGACCTCTGGGCGTGACCACTCAGCCCCGTGAGAGGAACGTCATGCGTATCCGTTCAGTCCTGGCCGCGACCGTCCTGGGCATCGCGCTCGCCGCCGTCGGCGCGACGACCGCCACCGCCGACGAGGCCCCCCGCCCGCACCACCACTTCAGGGTCGTCTGCAGCCCGTACATCGGCGCGATCGACACGGTCTCCGCGGACATCTTCTGGGCCGGCAAGCACTGCGACCGGTTCTGACCGACCCCGGGCCCCCTCGCGGCGAAGCGAGGGGGCCCGGCCCGCGCGCGGGGGAAGCCCGTGACCGCGAAAAGCCCGCCCTCCGAGGAGAGCGGGCTCGCACGCGGGCGGCTACGGCAGGGTGAGGACCTCCGCCCCCGTCTCCGTCACCACCAGGGTGTGCTCGAACTGGGCCGTGCGCTTGCGGTCCTTGGTCACCACGGTCCAGCCGTCGTCCCACATGTCGTAGTCGTGCGTGCCGAGCGTCAGCATCGGCTCGATGGTGAACGTCATCCCCGGCTGGATGACGGTCGTCGCGTGCGGGCTGTCGTAGTGCGGGATGATCAGCCCGGAGTGGAACGACGAGTTGATGCCGTGACCGGTGAAGTCCCGCACCACCCCGTACCCGAACCGCTTGGCGTACGACTCGATGACCCGCCCGATGACGTTGATCTGACGGCCGGGCCTGACCGCCTTGATCGCCCGCTCCAGGGACTCCCGGGTCCGCTCCACCAGCAGCCGCGACTCCTCGTCGACGTCCCCGACCAGGTACGTGGCGTTGTTGTCGCCGTGCACCCCGCCGATGTACGCGGTCACGTCGAGGTTGACGATGTCGCCGTCCCGCAGGACCGTCGAGTCCGGGATGCCGTGGCAGATGACCTCGTTGACGCTCGTGCACAGCGACTTCGGGAAGCCCCGGTAGCCCAGCGTCGACGGGTAGGCGCCGTGATCGCACATGTACTCGTGCGCGACCCTGTCCAGTTCGTCGGTGGTGACCCCCGGCGAGATCAGTTTCGCGGCCTCCGCCATCGCCCGCGCGGCGATCCGGCCGGCCCGGCGCATCGCCTCCACCGTCTCGGGCGTCTGCACCTCCGGCCCGGTATAGGGCGTCGGCGCCGGTTTGCCCACGTACTCGGGGCGGCGGATGTTTCCGGGCACGGAACGGGCGGGGGACAGCTCCCCCGGTGCGAGCAGCGACTGGCCAGACATGCCAGTGAGTCTAACGAGCGGGCATGGGGGAACATGACGATGGCGAGAGGAGCCGTCATGCCCCTGTTCAAGAAGCGGACCGCCGGCAAACCGGGCGAGTGGTACTACTGCCTGGAGCACAAGAAGGTCGAGGACGGGCCGGAGTGCCCGGCCAAGGACCGGTTCGGCCCGTACGCCACCCGTGCGGAGGCCGAACACGCCATGGAGAGCGCCCGCGAACGCAACCTCCAGTGGGAGAACGACCCCAGATGGCACGACGCCCCCACGGGCGGACCCACGGACGAGGACTGACCTCCACCAGAACATGTGGCCGGGCGGTCACCGCTCAGCGCGGGTGCGGCCGTCGACCGCTGCGCCCGCGCCCGCGCCGTCCCGCGAGGCCCGCCAGGCGGCGAGACGGGGCGAGACCGGGGAGCGGCCCGCGAAGACGTGCGGGGACCGCGGAGGGCCGAGGGTCGATGGAGGGGCCGGAGTCCGTCACGCGGGGTCATGGCCGGCCGTGAGGAAAGCCGGGGACCACAGCTTCTGCCGCGTCACCAGGGGGGAGGAGGCGGCGCCGTCAGACGATCGGCGAGGCGGGAGAGACGGTCCGCGAGCCGTCGGCGCCCTCGGGCCGGCGGCAGCGTCTCACCGGCCGCCGCGCTCACCAGGTGCTGCACGGTGTCCAGGTCCAGCTCGGAGCCGTCCGGCACGGCCAGCGCCTCGTGCGCCAGCGCCGCCAGATCCCTCTCGACGGGACCGAGCGCGAGCACCGTGACCCCGGCCCGGCGGGCGTCCGCCACCCGCTCCAGAAGCGGTGCGTCCGCCGACGGCGACGCCACCAGCAGCGTCTCGCCCCGCCGCGCAGCCTCGATCCGGCCCGGACCCACCGCGAGGTGCGCGGGGTCGCCGGCTCGCGGATCGTGACGGACCAGCGTGGGCGCCAGCTCCGGCGTGCCCGACCACGCCGCCTCGTCCACCAGATGCGCCGCGAGATGCCAGGGCTCGTACTCCGCCGTGCCCGCCAGCAGCAGCCCGCCCCCGTGCGACACGACCGACCCCCGCAGCACCGCGGCGAACCGCCGGGTGGCACCCAGCCACTCGGTCCCGGCGAGCACCTCACGCAGCAGCGCGACCCGTACGGCGTCCATGCGCCCGCATGCTGCCGCACCCGGCCGCCCCCGGCCCGGGGTTCGCCGCCCGTTCACCCGACATGAGGAAGGGCCGCCGGACGTGCCCACGTAAAGTCGGCCCATGACCTCTACCGACAGTGCTCACCACACCCCCGGGGCCGCCCCCGCGAAGGCCCCCGCGAAGGACCCCTGGGATCTTCCCGACGTGTCCGGACTGGTCGTCGGCGTGCTCGGCGGCACCGGCCCGCAGGGCAAGGGCCTCGCCTACCGCCTGGCCAAGGCCGGCCAGAAGGTGATCATCGGCTCGCGCGCCGCCGACCGCGCCCGGGCCGCCGCCGAGGAACTCGGGCACGGTGTCGAGGGCGCCGACAACGCCGAGACCGCGCGCCGCAGCGACATCGTGATCGTCGCCGTCCCGTGGGACGGCCACGGCAAGACGCTGGAGGCCCTGCGCGAGGAACTGGCGGGCAAGCTCGTCGTCGACTGCGTCAACCCGCTCGGCTTCGACAAGAAGGGCGCCTACGCGCTGAAGCCGGAGGAGGGCAGCGCGGCGGAGCAGGCCGCGGCCCTGCTGCCGGACTCGCGCGTCGCCGCCGCCTTCCACCACCTGTCGGCGGTCCTTCTGCAGGACCCGGAGATCGACGAGATCGACACCGATGTGATGGTGCTGGGCGAGGAGAGGGCCGACGTCGAGATCGTGCAGGCGCTGGCCGGCCGCATCCCCGGCATGCGCGGCGTCTTCGCGGGCCGGCTGCGCAACGCCCACCAGGTGGAGTCCCTGGTCGCCAACCTGATCTCGGTCAACCGCCGCTACAAGGCCCACGCCGGGCTGCGCGTCACCGACGTCTGAGCGCATGGGGGACACTGGACGGCGAAGCAGTGTCCCCCGACAGGAGCCGACCGACATGCCTCCCCTGCCCTCGCCCGGCCCGACCCGGCGACTCGCCCTCTACAGCCTCGTCGTCTGCGTGCTCGCCGTGGCCGCGGCGGTCGTCTCCTTCGTCCAGGGCAGCCTCCTGGGCATCGTGTGGGTGCTGCTCGCGGGCCTGTCGTCCAACATGACCTGGTACTACCTGAAGCGGGACAAGGCGCGCAGGACTGACCGGACCCAGGTCACGGGCTGACCCGGGTCACGGGCCGGCCGAGGTCACCGGCCGGCCGAGCAGAACTCGTTCGTGCCCTGCCAGAAGCGGTACAGGGACTGACCGCAGTACGTGTCAATTTCGCTGATCCCGAGTTGGCGCAGCAGCGCGTCGACCACGTCGAAGAAGGCGCTGTTCACCGACGGCACCCACAGCAGGGCGAACACGAACAGCAGGCCGAACGGCGCGAACGGCTCGACCTGCCGCTTCACGCCGTACGACAGCCAGGGCTCGATGACCCCGTAGCCGTCCAGACCCGGCACCGGCAGGAAGTTCAGGATCGCCGCCGTCACCTGGAGCAGGGCGAGGAAGCCGAGCGCGAACCGGAAGTCGTCCGGCACGCCGTCCAGCGCGTCCAGCCAGAACGGCGCCGTGCACACCACCGCGAACAGCACGTTCGTCAGCGGCCCGGCAGCCGAGATCAGACTGTGCCGCCACCGCCCCCGGATCCGCCCGCGCTCGATGAACACCGCGCCGCCCGGCAGACCGATCCCGCCCATGACCACGAACAGCACCGGCAGGACGATGCTGAGCAGGGCGTGCGTGTACTTGAGCGGGTTGAGGGTGAGATAGCCCTTCGCGCCGACCGAGATGTCGCCGCTGTGCAGGGCGGTCCGCGCGTGCGCGTACTCGTGCAGACACAGGGACACGATCCAGGCCGCCGTCACGAACAGGAACACCGCTACGCCGGGCTGCTCGGCGAAGCCCGTCCAGGTCGCCCAGCCGGTGACCGCCGTCACGGCCAGGATGCCGATGAAGACGGGACTGATCTGGCGCTCGCTGTCGCGGGTGGTGGCGGTCGTCATGGGGCCCCCTGAGTTCGTACGCACATGTGGAACTGCCCGACCGTACCGGGCACACCGGGGAAACGTCTCATGCCGGGCCCCGGGTTCCGCACGGACGGACCGGGCCCGCCGGGCTCCGGCGCACCGCGCGCGGGCCGGGCGCGCCGGGTGGGACGGGCGGATCGGCTGGGACCAGGGCACGGCGTTCGCCGCCACTCCGGGAAACCCCGTGACCCTCGCCGACCGCGCCGGGGACAATGACTCCCGTGCGCTACCGCATTCTCGGCACGACCCAGGCACTCCGCCCGGACGGCACCCCCGTCGTGGTCGGCGGGGCGCGGCTGCGCGCCCTGCTCACGGTGCTGGCGCTGCGGGCCGGGCGGAGCGTTCCGGCAGGGCTGCTGACGGCGGAGGTCTGGGCCGGGGAGCCGCCCGCCGACGCGCCGGGCGCGCTGCAGGCGCTCGTCGGCCGGCTGCGCCGGATCCTCGGCGCGGACGCGATCCACTCGGCCGCGGGCGGCTACCGGCTGGCGGCCGTCCCCGACGACGTCGACCTGCACCGTTTCGAGCGGCTGACCGCCGACGGGGCGCGCGCTCTGGCGGACGGCGACCCCGCCGAGGCGGCCGTCCTGCTGGACGACGCCCTCGCCCTGTGGCACGGTCCGGCCCTCGCCGACCTGCCCGACCGGGCCGCCGAGGCGGCCCGCTGGGACGCCCGTCGCCTGGACGCGGCGCGTGCCCGCCACACCGCCGCGATAGCCCTCGGCCAGGCCGGGCAGTCGCTGCCCGAGCTCACGGCCCTGTGCGACGCCCACCCCCTGGACGAGCCGCTCCAGGCGCTGCGGCTGCGCGCCCTGCGCGACGCGGGCCGCACCGCCCAGGCGCTGGCCGCCTACGACGAGGTGCGCCGACTGCTGGCGGAACGCCTCGGCGCCGACCCCGGGCCCGAACTGCGCGCCCTGCACGCCGAACTGCTCAGCCCGCGAGCTCCGCGAGTCCCGCAGGGCCCGCAGGCCCCGCAGGTCGCGGCAGCCCCGGCAGCCCCGGCGGCACCGGAGGGGCCGGGGGAGGGGGAGCCCGCGGGGACGGCCGCCCGGTCGGTGCGGGTCTCCCGGTCCGGGGCGCCGCCCGCGCTGGGCAACCTCCGCGCGCGGCTCACCTCGTTCGTCGGCCGCGAGGACGACATCGCGGCCCTCCGGGGCGACCTCGCGAGCGCCCGTCTCGTCACGCTGCTCGGGCCCGGCGGGGCCGGCAAGACACGGCTGTCGCAGGAGGCCGCCGAGGCCGTGGGGGACACGGCACGCGACGGCGTCTGGCTGGCCGAGCTCGCGCCCGTCGCCGACCCGGAGGCCGTGGCGCAGACCGTCCTCACCGCCGTGGGGGCGCGCGAGACCGTGCTGTACGGCGCCGGCGCCGACGAGCTGCGGGCCGTCGCCGAGCGTCGCGGCGACCCTGTGGAGCGGCTGGTCGAGCACTGTGTCCGACGTCGCATGCTCATCGTCCTGGACAACTGCGAACACGTGGTGGAGGCGGCCGCCCGGCTGGTCGAGGAGCTGCTGGCGCGCTGCCCCGGGGTGACGGTGCTGGCCACCAGCCGTGAGCCCCTCGGCGTGCCCGGGGAGGTCCTGCGCCCGCTGGACCCTCTGCCGGAGCCGGCCGCGCTGCGGCTGCTCGCCGACCGGGGCGCGGCCGCCCGGCCGGGCTTCCGCGTCGAGGACGACCCCGAGGCCTGTGCCGAGATCTGCCGTCGCCTCGACGGTCTGCCCCTCGCCGTCGAGCTCGCCGCCGCCCGGCTGCGGATGCTGACGCCCCGCCAGATCGCCGGCCGGCTCGACGACCGCTTCCGTCTGCTCACCTCCGGCAGCCGTACGGTCCTGCCCCGCCAGCAGACCCTGCGGGCCGTCGTCGACTGGTCCTGGGACCTGCTCGACGAGGACGAACGCGACGTCCTGGCGCGGCTCTCCGTCTTCGCCCGGGGCTGCGACCTGGCCGCGGTCGAAGCCGTGTGCGCCCCGCCTGCCCCTTCCGCCTCGCCTGCCCCATCCGCCTTGCCTGTCCCGCCCGCCTTCGCGCCCTCGGACGCCGTCGGCGCCCCCGAGCCCCGCACATCCCCCGCACCCCCCACCTCCCCCGACCCGCAGGCCTTCCTCGGCCTCTCCAACTCCCGCACGCCGCACGCCCCCCGCGCCTTTCGCGCTGTCCGCAGCCCCCTGGACTCCCTCGCCTCCCTGGTCGACAAGTCGCTCGTCGTCGCCGCTCCCGCGCCCGGCGGGGGAATGCGCTACCGGCTCCTTGAGACCGTCGCCGAGTACGCGGGCGAACGGCTGGACGAGTCGGGGAGGCGGGCGGCCGCCGAGCGCGCGCATCTGACGTACTACCGTGAACTCGCCCGCACCACCGAGCCGTTGCTGCGCGGTTCGGGGCAGCGCGAGGCCGTCGAGCGCTTCCAGCTCGAGTACGAGAACCTGCGCACCGCGCTGCGCCGGGCCGTCGACGCGCGCGACGAGCAGGAGGCGCTCAGCCTGACCCTCTCCCTGGTCTGGTACTGGCAGATGCGCGACCTGCGCCTGGAGGCCCGCGCCTGGTGCGTCGAGGTCATGGCCCTGGGCCCCGACCCGTTCGCCGAACCCCTGCGCCGGGCCGCCCCGGTGTGGAAGCCGTGCATCGACGCCCCGCCCCCACTGGCCGGGGAGCTGCTCCTGGAGGCCCGCCGAGGCGTCCATCTCGCGCATCTGGCCTGTATGGAAACCGAGTTGGCGACCTGGCGGAGCCCGGCCGCGCAGGCCAAGCTGCGCCTGATCGCCGAGGTCTACGAGCCGGGACTCCCACAGACCTGCCGGACGCCCGGACTGCTCTGGTTCTTCGCCGTGCTGATGACCGGCGACATGGAGCGGGTCCGGGTGGTCTCCGACGCCAACGTCGACACCTGCCGCCGCACGCCGGGCTACGAGTGGGAACTCGCCTCCTGTCTGCAGCTGCGCGCCAACATCCTCGCCAACCGGTCCGAGTGGGCCGAGAGCGCCCGCCGTGACGCCGACGAGGCGCTGGAGATCTTCCGGCGGCTCGGCGACGTCTGGGGCACCGCAGAGGCGCTCTCCGCCCGCGCCGAGGCCCATGAGCGGCTGGGCGACTACCGCAGGGCCGCCGCCGACTACGAAGAGGCCATCGACCACGCCGAACGGCTGAACGCCCGGATGCAGGCGGCGTTTCTGACAGCGCGGCTGGGCAGCGTGCTGCTGGAGGTGGAGGACGGGGCGCGGGGCGAGCGTCTGCTGCGCGAGGTGATCGACCGGCCCGAGCAGAGCGGACACGAGGCCCTCCCGGTGGCCCGGCTCGTTCTCGTCGGCCGGCTCGGCATCACCGGTCGCCGGGCCGAGGCGCGCGAGCAACTCCGTCTGCTGCGAGGGAACCTGGACTCCGGGCGTCTCGCGGTCTTCGAAGCCTTCGCGCAGGGCACGGAGGCCTGGCTCGACGCGGTCGAGGACCGTTACGAGCAGGCCCTGACCGGCATCCGCGCCGCGCTGCTCCGGGCAGCCGACCCGCTGTCCCTGGCCATCGCCCCGCACCTGCGCTCCGTCTACCTCTGCGTCGCCGCGACCGCTCTCGCCGGCGTGGACGGCGGCAGCCACGCCGCTGCCGCCGCCCGCTGCCTGGGCGCCGCCGACGCGCTGCTGCCGCCGGGGCACGTGCACACGCGCTGGGAACGCGAGGCGCACGACGTGGCCGTGACCCGGGCCCGTGCCGCCCTCGACGACGACGACTTCGCGTCGGCGTACGCCGAGGGCGGTGGCCTCTCCTACGAGGAGGTCACCGCTCTGGTGGGACGCACACCGCCCCCGGTGGACCGGTCACGGGCGCCGACGACGCTCCTGACCGGTCCACCGGGAGCGGGTGGCGCCTAGCTCTTGGTCCGGAACTTGTGGATCGCGATCGGGGCCATCACCGCGGTGAGCCCGACCGACCAGGCCAGCGTCACCCACAGGCCGTGCGCGACCGGGCCGCCCGACATCAGACCGCGCGCCGCGTCCGCGAGCGCGGACAGCGGGTTGTAGTCGGTGAAGGCCTGGAGCCAGCCCGGCATCGACGCCGTGGGGGCGAAGATCGACGAGCCGAACTGCAGCGGGAAGAGCACCAGGAACCCCATGGCCTGCACGGACTGGGCGTTCTTCAGGACCACGCCCAGGGTGAGGAACACCCACATGATCGACGAGGCGAACACGGTGGACAGACCGACGGCCGCGAACAGTCCCGGCCAGCTCTCGACGTCGAATCCGACCAGGACGGAGACGATCATCAGCACGGTCGTCGCGAAGAGCATCCGGACGATCTCCACCGAGATCTTCGCGAACAGTACCGAGCCGCGCCCGATCGGCAGCGAGCGGAAGCGGTCCATGACGCCGGAGTTGAAGTCCTGGCTGAAGCCGGTGCCGACGCCCTGGGACAGCGTCATGCTCATCATCGCGATCATGCCGGGGATCACGTACTGGACGTAGCCGTCCTGGCCGCCGCCCAGCGCCTGCCCGATCGAGCCGCCGAAGACGTACACGAAGAGCAGGGTGAAGACGATCGGCATCAGCAGCGCGTCGAACATCGACTCCGGGTCCTGCCGTATCCACAGCAGATTGCGGCGGACCAGAGCCCCGGTGTGGCGCAGGTGACCGCGCAGCGGGATGCGGGCGTCCGCCTCGATGCCGGCGGCAGGAGCGGTCGTGGCGCTCATACGGAGACCTTCTCACGGGTGTCGGCGGGCTCGGCGTCGTCCACGGCGCCGGCGCGGTGGCCGGTGAGGGACAGGAACACCTCGTCCAGGCTGGGCAGTTCGGTGCTGATGGAGGCCAGGGTGACGCCTCGGGCGGTGACCGCGCCGACCACGGCGGTCAGTTGCTCGTCGCTGAGGACCGGTACCAGGACCGAGCCGCGCTCGGCGTCCACTACCGTGGTGGCGAGTCCGGTGAGGCCCAGGTCGTCGATCCATCCGGCGAGTGTGCGCAGTTGCGCCGGGTCGGCCGGGCGGACCCGCAGCGCGCGGCCGCCGACCTTCGCCTTCAGCTCTTCGATGGCGCCGTTCGCGATGACCCTGCCCCGGTCCACGACGGTCAGCTCGGAGGCGAGCTGCTCGGCCTCCTCCATGTACTGGGTGGTGAGCAGGACGGTCACCCCGTCGCCGACCATCCGCTTGACCTCGCCCCAGACCTCGTTGCGGGTGCGGGGGTCGAGCCCGGTGGTCGGCTCGTCCAGGAACAGCACGTGCGGACGTCCGATCATCGACGCGGCCAGGTCGAGCCGTCGCCGCATGCCGCCGGAGTACGTGCTCGCCGGCCGCCTGGCCGCGTCCGTGAGCGAGAACCGTTCCAGCAGCTCGTCGGCGCGGGCGCGGGCGTCCTTGCGGGACAGGTCGAGCAGGCGTCCGATGAGGTACAGGTTCTCCCAGCCGGGGAGCTTCTCGTCCACGGAGGCGTACTGACCGGTGAGGCCGATGACCCGGCGCAGCTGCCGGGGCTGGCGTACGACGTCGTAGCCGACGACGGTCGCGTGTCCGCTGTCGGGGGCGAGCAGGGTGGACAGGATCCGTACGAGGGTGGTCTTTCCGGCGCCGTTCGGCCCCAGCACCCCCATGACGGTGCCTTCGCGTACGTCCAGGTCGACCCCGTCCAGGGCCTTGGTCTCGCCGTAGTGCTTCACCAGCCCCCGAACGGTCACGGCGCTCGTCGCGCCTGCGGGGTTCGTGTCGATTCGCGTCATGCCGACAACAGTGCCGCCCCCCGCCGACAGAATGCCGACAGAACGCCGACGACCGCCGACAGTCACCGACAACCGACCGACAACCGCCGGGCGACCGACCGACGCCCCGGCGGGCCACCGGCAGGGCCTGCGCCGCCATGCGGGCCCGCCCGCCGACCGTCCCACCCCGCCGACAGCAGCCGCCGGCAGCCCGCCGACGGGGGACGGTCGGCGGGCTGCCGTGGTGCGGGGCCGGCTCCGGTTCTAGGGCGTGTTTCGAAAGTCCCGTCTGCCCGGCGACGCCTGGCACGCACGCTCGCCGCGTTGTCGGGATCACCCCGATACATCCAGTATCGGGGCGACCCTCCGCCTTGCGATCGCACGCACCAGACGCCGCCGGGCCCGCCCTCCGGGCGGGCGACGCTACTTTCGAAACGCGCCCTAGTGGACGGAGTGCTCGTCCAGCGGGAACGTTCCGCCGACGACGTCCTCCGCGAAGGCCTTCGCCGCGTTCCCCATGACCTCACGCAGGTTCGCGTACTGCTTGACGAACTTCGGCACCCGGCCGCCGGTCAGCCCGAGCATGTCGGTCCACACCAGCACCTGCGCGTCGGTCTCCGGACCGGCGCCGATGCCCACCGTCGGGATGTGCAGCACGCGCGTGACCTCGGCCGCCAGCTCCGCCGGCACCAGCTCCAGCACCACCGCGAACGCGCCCGCGTCCTGCACGGCCTTGGCGTCCCGCAGCAGCTGGGCGGCCGCCTCCTCGCCGCGGCCCTGCACCCGGTAGCCCATGGAGTTCACGGACTGCGGGGTCAGGCCGATGTGCGCCATGACCGGGATGCCGGACTCGACGAGGAGCTCGATCTGGCGGTGCGAGCGCTCGCCGCCCTCCAGCTTCACGGCTCCGACGCCGGCCTCCTTGACCAGGCGGGTCGCGGAGCGCAGCGCCTGCACCGGCCCCTCCTGGTAGGAGCCGAAGGGCAGGTCGCCGACGATCAGCGCCCGGGAGGTGCCGCGCACGACCGCCGCCGACAGCATGGTCATCTCGTCGAGGGTGACGGGCACGGTCGTCTCGTACCCCAGGTGGCAGTTGCCCGCGGAGTCGCCGACGAGCATCACGGGGATCCCGGCCTCGTCGAAGACGGACGCGGTCATCGCGTCGTACGCGGTGAGCATGGGCCACTTCTCGCCCCGTTCCTTGGCGAGCGCGAGGTCGCGGACGGTGATGCGGCGCGTGCCCTTCCCCCCGTACAGCGCCTTGCTGCCGTCGGCGGGCTTCGTCGGGGCAGCCGAGAACTGCGTCATGGCAACGGCTCCTTCGTCATCTCGAGGCGCCCTCACGGCGTCCCCGGACCACCTCCCATGGTGGCACCTCGCGTCGGAGAGGGCCAGAGCGCCCCCTGTGGGTAAAGCCTCAGTAAGAAAGCCGCCGAACGAATCGATACGAGACGGTTCCGTATCGGAACTGTTCTAGGCTCGACGTCATGACTACTCCTGCCGTCCCCACCGCTCCGCGGATACCGGAAGCGGTGCACCGGCGTCGCTGGGCGATCCTCGGCGTCCTGATGCTGAGCCTGTTGATCGTGGTGCTCGACAACTCGATCCTGAACGTCGCGATCAAGACGATCTCGACGCCCGCGCCGACGGGCCTCGGGGCCACCCAGAGCGAGCTGGAGTGGGCGATCAACGCCTACACGCTGGTCTTCGCGGGACTGCTGTTCTCCGCCGGCCTCCTCGGCGACCGCATCGGCCGCAAGAAGGTCCTGCTCGGGGGGCTGGCGGTGTTCGGCATCGGCTCCGCGCTCGCCGCCCACTCCGGCTCGCCCGCCCAGCTCATCGCCTTCCGCGCGCTGATGGCCCTCGGCGCGGCCTTCGTGATGCCCGCCACGCTCGCCGTCCTGATGAACGTCTTCGACCGGGAGGAGCAGCCCAAGGCGATCGGCGTCTGGGCCGGCGGCGTCGGACTCGCCATCGCCATCGGCCCGATCACCGGCGGACTGCTCCTCGGTCATTTCTGGTGGGGCTCCGTCTTCCTCATCAACGTGCCGATCGTGCTGCTCGCGTTCGGGCTGATGGTGTGGCTGGTGCCGGAGTCCCGCGATCCGAAGCCCGGCCGCGTCGACCCCCTCGGCGTCGTCCTGTCCGTGGTCGGCCTCGTCCTGCTGGTGTACGGCATCATCAAGGGCGGCGAACTGGCCGACTTCACGGACCCGACGGTGCTGACGACCATCGGGGCCGGCCTGGCCGTCCTGGCCGCGTTCGTGGTGTTCGAGAAGCGCAGCGACCACCCGTCCGTCGACATGGACTACTTCAAGAACAGGGTGTTCTCGGCCGCGATCTCCGTCATCGCGCTGGTCTTCTTCGCGCTGATGGGCGTGACCTTCTTCTCGGTCTTCTACACCCAGAGCGTGCGCGGCTACTCGCCGCTGCAGACCGGCCTGCTGCTGCTGCCGCTGGCCGCGGCCCAGCTGATCTTCGCGCCGCGCGCCCGGCTGGTCGTCGACCGCATAGGGATCCGGGCGACGACCACGGCGGCGATGCTCGTCCTCGCCGCGACGCTGGCCGCGTTCGCCACCCTGGACGCCGACACCCCGATCTGGCTCCTGGAGGTCGTCTTCTTCTTCATGGGCGCGGGAATGGCCCACATCATGACCCCGACCAGTGTCGTCATCATGCAGGCCCTGCCCCGCGAGAAGGCGGGCTCCGCCTCCGCGCTGAGCAACACCTTCCGCCAGGTCGGCGGCGCGCTCGGCATCGCCGTCCTCGGCTCCGTGCTGTCGACGTCGTACCGGAACGGCATCGAGGGCAGTCTCGGGACCCTGCCGGCGGGCCTGCGCGACACGGCGGGCGAGTCCATCGAGGCCACCCTCGGGATCGCGGCCAAGCTCGGCGACCAGGGCCGGGCGCTGGTCGTTCCGGCCCACGACGCCTTCCTGCACGCCATGCACGTCACCGCCCTGTGGGGGACCGGGGTGGCTCTGCTGGGCGCGATCGTGGTGGCCGTCTTCCTGCCGGGCCGGCCGAAGCCCGCCCAGGAGGAAGCGGACGAGGAGGACCTGGCGCGGGCGAAGCGCTAGCGGACGGTGGCGGGGCGGCACGCAGTCGCCGTCCCGCCCGCCCTCCGGGCGACAATTCCCCCAGCGCGACGAAAGGACCGAGGAACGTGAGCCTTGCCGACAGCACAGCCGCGGAGCAGCCGGTCCGGGGCCGGCCCCGGAGCGAGGCCGTGGAACGGGCCATCATCGAGGGCGTGATGAAGCTGCTCGAGGAGGGCGTCTCGCTCGCCGAGATCTCCATCGAGCGCATCGCCCGCACCGCCGGCGTCGGCAAGGCCGCCATCTACCGCCGCTGGAGCGGCAAGGAGGAACTCTTCGTCGACGTCCTGCGCACCACCGAGCCGGAAGACCTGGAACTCCCCGGCACGTCCATGCGCGACGACCTGATCGTGCTGCTGGAGTCGTTGCGCAGGCGAGGCCTCGTCAACCGTTCCTCGGCCATCCTGCACAACGTGCAGGCCCAGATGAAGAGCAGCCCGAAGATCTGGGCCGCCTACAACAACACGGTCATAGCACCCCGGCGCAGGGTGGGGATCGAAGTCCTGCGCCGGGGCCAGCGGAACGGCGAACTGCGTCTCGACGTCGACGTCGACCTCGTGAACGACCTGTTCGTCGGGCCGATGCTGGTCCGCGCCGTGCTGCGGCCCGACGCCGACCTGCCCGAGGACCTGCCCGAGCGCATCGTCGACACGCTGCTGGCCGGGCTACGGCCCGTCAGCTCACCCGTCCCGTAACGCGGATGTGCGCGTTCCGTCACAGACCGGGCCGGGCCGCCCGGGGCCGGAACCCGTGAGAGCGCCCCGTTCGTCCTCCTGCCCGTACGGCCGTCACGAGACGGCGAGAACGAAGCCGATCATCGCCTAGGGTCGTACCCGGGGGGACGTACGGTGTGCACGGCAGGCAGTGAGGCGACGGTATGGCGCAGCAGGCGTACATGACGGAGACGGACGACAACGGCGGCTCGGGACACGAGCCTCGGGGAGCCCGGCTCCGGCGCCTGATCGGACGCCTCGTCGGCCGGCTGTCGACGGGGTGGCGCGGCGATCCGCGCATCTGGCGGCGCGGTCTGGTCCTCGCAGGCGTGGCGCTCGCGCTCTCCCTGGTGATGCTGCTGCACTCGCGCATCCCCAACCGGTTCGGCAACCTCGGCAGTCTCACGGAGACGTTCCTGCCCTGGATCGCCGTCTTCGTCCCGGTGCTGCTGGTCCTCGCGCTGGTGCGCAGGTCGGCGACCGCGCTGATCGCGGTCGTCCTGCCGGCCGTGGTGTGGGCGAATCTCTTCGGCGGACTTCTCGTCGACCGGACCGGCGGCGGCGGCGACCTGGCCGTCGCCACCCACAACGTCAACGCCGACAACCCGGATCCGGCCGGCACCGCCCGTGACGTCGCCGCGTCGGGCGCGGACGTGGTGGCCCTGGAGGAGCTGACCGCCACGGCGGCGCCGGTGTACGAGGGAGCGCTGGCGGCGACGTATCCCTTCCACTCCGTGCAGGGCACGGTCGGTCTGTGGAGCAAGTACCCGCTGAGCGGCGTGAAGCCGGTCGACATCAAGCTGGGCTGGACGCGCGCGATGCGGGCGACCGTCGCGACGCCGCAGGGCGAGGTCGCCGTCTACGTCGCGCATCTGCCCTCGGTGCGGGTGAAGCTGCGGGCCGGCTTCACGGCCCGGCAGCGCGACACGAGCGCGGACGCGCTGGGCGAGGCGATCGCCGACGAGAAACTGACCCGGGTGATCCTGCTGGGCGACCTCAACGGCACCATGAACGACCGCTCGCTCAACGCCGTGACCTCGCAGATGCGCTCCACGCAGGGCGCGGCGGGCAGCGGCTTCGGGTTCAGCTGGCCGGCCTCGTTCCCGATGGCCCGGATCGACCAGATCATGGTGAAGGGCGTGGAGCCGGTCACCTCCTGGACGCTGCCGCAGACGGCGAGCGACCATCTGCCGGTGGCGGCGCGTGTGAAGGTCACCACACCGTAACCGGGGCGTCGCCCGCCGGAATACCGGACCGGGGAGACTTTGTTCCGTCCCTGAACATACGAAACGTATGATGAACGGAATCCGCTCTCTCTGAAAGGCAAGTCCTTCATGCCCCTGGCCCTGCTCGCCCTGGCCGTGGGTGCCTTCGGCATCGGCACCACCGAGTTCGTGATGATGGGCCTGCTGCCCGAGGTCGCGGACGACCTGCACATCTCGATCCCGGCGGCCGGACACCTCGTCTCCGCGTACGCGCTGGGCGTCGTCATCGGCGCGCCGCTGCTGGCCGCGGCGACGGCGCGGATGTCCCGCCGCACCGTCCTGATGTCCCTGATGGCCCTGTTCGTCACGGGCAACGCGCTCTCCGCGCTCGCCCCGGACGACGGCTGGCTGCTGGCCGCCCGCTTCCTCAGCGGTCTGCCGCACGGCGCCTTCTTCGGCGTGGGCGCGGTGGTGGCCACCAACCTGGTCGCACCGGAGCGCAAGGCCCGCTCGGTGTCGCTGATGTTCCTCGGCCTGACGGTCGCCAACGTGGCGGGCGTCCCCGTCGCCACCCTCGTGGGCCAGCACCTCGGCTGGCGCGCGACCTTCCTCGGCGTCAGCGCGATCGGCCTGGTGGCCATCGCCTCCCTGGCCCTGCTCATCCCGCGCGACCACGCCCACGCGCCCGCCGTCGGCCTGCGCCGTGAGCTGGCCGCCCTGCGCTCGCTGCCCGTGTGGCTGGCGCTCGGCACCACCGTGGCCGGCTTCGGCGCGCTGTTCTCCGCGTACAGCTACATCACGCCGATGCTGACGGACTCCGCCGGGTACGCCGACTCCAGCGTGACGCTGCTGCTGGCCCTGTTCGGCGTCGGCGCGACCGCCGGGAACCTGCTGGGCGGCCGCCTCGCCGACCGCGCGATGCGCCCGACGCTGTTCGCCGGGCTCACCTCGCTGGTCCTCGTCCTGGCCCTCTTCCCGCTGCTGATGACGACCACGTGGGGCGGCGCGCTGGCCGTGGTCCTGCTGGGCGTGGCGGCGTTCGTGACGGGTTCGCCGCTGAACCTGATGGTGATGGAGAAGGCGGCCGACGGCCCCTCCCTCGCCTCCTCCGCCAACCAGGCGGCCTTCAACCTGGCCAACGCCGGCGGCGCCTGGATCGGCGGCCTGGCCCTCACCGCCGGCCTCGGCGTCACCTCGCCCGCTCTGGCCGGAGCGGTCCTGGCCGTCCTCGGCCTGCTCGTGGCGGGCATCGCCTACGCGGTCGACGCCCGCCGGACCCCGCGCACCGCCACCCGGGACCGGATCGTCGCCACCCACCGGCCCCGCCCGGCGACCGCGGAAGCCCACCGCTGACAGGACCGCGGCCCCCTCGGTGACGACGTCCCGGGGGCGACGGGCGACGAAGCCTCGGTGGCGACGGTGACCACATCCCGTCGCCGTCGCCTCATTCGTCGAACCGGGCCAGGTCCCGCAGCCACGCTGCCGCCGAACTGTCCGACGGAGCCCGCCAGTCGCCGCGCGGAGAGAGCGAACCGCCGGCCGACACCTTCGGACCGTTGGGCATCGCGGACCGCTTGAACTGCGCGAACGCGAAGAAGCGGCGGCAGAAGACCTCGAGCCAGCGCCGGATCTCCGCCTGGTCGTAGGCCACCCGCTTGGCGTCGGGGAAGCCCGGCGGCCAGTCGCCGGCGTCGGGGTCGTGCCAGGCGTGCCAGGCCAGGAAGGCGATCTTCGAGGGCCGGAAGCCGTACCGCAGCACATGGAAGAGCGTGAAGTCGTGCAGCGCGTACGGGCCGATCCTCGACTCGGTGGACTGCATCTCCTCGCCCGGCACCAGCTCCGGGCTGATCTCGGTGTCGAGGATCGCGGCGAGCGTCCTGCCGGTCTCCTCGTCGAACTGGCCGCTGCTGACGACCCAGCGGATCAGATGCTGCATCAGCGTCTTCGGCACGCCCGAGTTGACGTTGTAGTGGCTCATCTGGTCGCCCACGCCGTACGTGGACCAGCCGAGCGCCAGCTCCGACAGGTCACCGGTGCCCAGCACGATGCCCCCGCGCTGGTTGGCCAGCCGGAACAGGTAGTCGGTGCGCAGCCCGGCCTGCACGTTCTCGAAGGTGACGTCGTAGACCGGCTCGCCGGAGGCGAACGGGTGGTCCATCTCCCGCAGCATCAGCCGCGCGGTGGGCGTGATGTCCAGCTCGGCCGCGGTGACGCCGAGTGAGTTCATCAGCTTGTGGGCGTTGTCCTTGGTGTGGTCGCTGGTGGCGAAGCCGGGCAGGGTCCAGGCCAGGATGTCGGTGCGCGGGCGGCCCGCACGGTCCATCGCACGGGCCGCGACGATCAGCGCGTGCGTGGAGTCCAGGCCGCCGGACACCCCGATGACCACCTTCGGGCCGCCGATCGCCGCCAGGCGCTGCTGGAGGCCCTCGACCTGGATGTTGTACGCCTCGTAGCAGTCCTGGGCGAGGCGGTCGGCGTCGGCCGGCACGAACGGGAAGCGCTCCAGACGGCGGCGCAGCCCCAGGTCGGTAGAGGGCGCGTCGAGCACGAACCCGACCGTCCGGAAGTCGTCGGTGCGCGCGCGGTGCGTACGGCGGTTGTCGTCGAAGGTGCCCATCCGCTGCCGCTCCTGGCGCAGCAGGTCGAGGTCGACGTCGGCGACCGCGTATTCGTCGCCGAGCGGGAACCGCTCGGTCTCCGCGAGCAGCACGCCGTTCTCGTAGACCATGGCCTGGCCGTCCCAGGACAGGTCGGTGGTCGACTCGCCCAGTCCGGCCGCCGCGTACACGTACGCGGCCAGACAGCGGGCGGAGGCCGAGCGGCACAGCAGCTTGCGGTCCTCGGCCCGCCCGACCGTGATCGGGCTGCCCGACAGGTTGACGAGGACGGTCGCACCGGCGAGGGCCGCCTCCGCGCTGGGCGGCACCGGCACCCACATGTCCTCGCAGATCTCCGCGTGCAGCACAAGACCGGGGACGTCCCGCGCCGCGAACAGCAGGTCGACGCCGAACGGCACCGCCTCGCCGCCGACGCGGACCGACCCGCCGCGCTCGTCGGCGCCGTCGCCGATCTGCCGACGCTCGTAGAACTCCCGGTAGTTCGGGGGGTACGACTTGGGCACGACGCCGAGGACGCGCCCGCGGTGCACCACCACCGCGCAGTTGTAGACCCGGTTGCGGTGCCGCAGCGGGGCGCCGACCACGAGGACCGGCAGCAGACCGGCCGACCCGGCCACCACCTCCTGGAGCGCCGCCTCGACCTCGTCGAGCAGCGCGTCCTGCAGCAGCAGGTCCTCGATGGAGTAGCCGCAGAGCACCATCTCCGGGAAGACGGCGACGGCCACCCCCTCCTCGGCGCACCGGCGCGCGTGGCGCAGGACAGCGTCGGCGTTGGCCGGCGGGTCGGCGATGACGGTGTGACCCGTGCATGCGGCGACCCGCGCGAAACCGTGCTGATAAAGGGACCAGAAGTTCGATTCAGGCACGGGCCCAGTGTAATCGTCAGAGCGACGCGATCGGGGTGCGGGCACCTGTGCGCCGCCCCCCGTGCGCCGCCCCCGCGCGCGAGGAGGGGGCGCGGGGACCTGCCCCGCGCCCCCTCAGGGCGCCTGCCGGCTGCGCCTCAGTGCTTCTTGTACGACTCCACGTAGCCGTTCGTGGGCGTGCCCACGCCGGTGACGTCGTCGTAGCCCTTCACCGCGGACAGCGAGCTGTCCTTGCCGAGGCTGCGCACGGAGGTCAGCAGACCGCCCGTCGCGTCGAAGCCGTTGGCGAAGTCGAGGCGCGCGACCGCGAGCCCGGACCCGGTCGGGTTGTCCGTGACGTCGTGGTAGACCCGCGTCCCGAACTTGGAGTAGATCGACGGGTTGGCGAAGCCGATCGCCGCGCCGCCGTGCGCCTCCTGGGCCAGGGCCTGGACGGCCGCGATGACCGGCGCCGCCAGCGAGGTGCCGCCGATGCGGTACTCGCTGTACTGCTGGGTCCCGTCCGGGAAGGTCTGGGTCTGGCCGACCCGGAAGCCCGTGTTCGGGTCGGCGATCGCCGCGATGTCCGGGACGACGCGGTTGCCCGCGGCGTTGACGGCCGTGGCGAGCGCCTTCGGGACGACGCCCTTCTGGTAGTACGGCTGGGCGACCGTCTTGCTGGTGCCGCCGCCCGCGCCCGAGGTGAACGCGCCCGGGAAGCCCGTCCAGCTCTTGCCGTCGGCCGACAGCGAGGCCTTGTCGGTGCCCCAGCCGGTCTCCCACAGGTACTTGTCGTTCTTGCCGACCGCCAGCGAGGTGCCGCCGACCGCCGTCACCCACGCCGAGTTGGCCGGGGTGTCGACCTGCTTCGTGCCGGTGTTCGCGACCTCGTCGCCGTTGTCGCCGGAGGAGAAGTAGAAACCGATTCCCTCGACCGCGCCGAACTGGAAGACCTGGTCGTAGGCGGCCGCCAGGTCCGGCGTCTGGTTGGCCTCGATGTCGCCCCACGAGTTGGAGACGATGTCGGCCAGGTGGTTGTCGACGACCTTGCTGAGCGAGTCGAGCAGGTCGTCGTCGAAGCACGACGCGGCGCCGACGTACGTGACGTTCGCGGCCGGCGCGACCGCGTGCACGGCCTCGACGTCGAGGGTCTCCTCGCCGTACCAGCCGGCCGCCCCGCACTCCTCGGTCTTCGTGTAGTTCCCCGGCAGGACCTGGCGCAGCTGCCCGGTCTTCCAGGACGCGTCGCCGTGCGCCTTCGCGTACGTGGCCGCGTCGAAGGCGATGGTCGGCGAGGCGTAGGCGTCGGTGATGGCGACGCGCACGCCCTTGCCGGTGAACTTCCCGGCCCCGTAGGCGGACCGCAGCTGCTTGCCGGTGTACCCCTGCACGGCGTACGGGATCTTCTTGCCGTACGCGGACGGGAGGCCGCTCGCGGTGTTGGAGCCGTAGTACGAGGAGAACGGCCCGGCGTTCTTGAACACCGCGTCCGGCGGCGGCAGCTGGTCCTTGGAGGCGGCCTTGTGCGGCGCGTTGTCCAGACCGGTCACGGTCAGGACGGCGCCGTCCAGGCTCGCGGGCGCCGTCGCGCTCTTCGCCGGTGCGCGGTAGGTCTTGCCGCCCTTGGCGAAGTTGTGCAGCTGGGTGCCGAACGCCTTCTCGGCGGCGGCCACGTCACCGCTGACCGAGACGTAGTGCCGACTGGTGCCGGTCACCTTCAGACCGGCCGCCGTCAGCCACGACCTGACCGCTGCCACCTGGGCGTCGGTCGCCCCGAAGCGGGCCTGGGCCTGCTCGGCGGAGAGGTACTTGCCGTAGGCGGCGGAGCTCGGGTCGGAGACCGACTTCGCGTACTGCGCGAGGCCGGCCGCGTCACGTCCGGCGAGGTAGACGCGGGCGGAGACCTGGGCGCTGTCCGCGGTCGCGCCCTTGTCCGCCTTGGCCGTGGCCCACGCGGGCTTGGTCCCGGCCAGCGTGTCACGGGCCGGGCTGGCCGCGGCGTGCGCCGCGGGTATGCCGAGCGCCAGCGCGCCGGCGATCATGGGCAGTGTCGCTGCCATGCTCGCTCCGGCGCGCAGCGCGGCGCGATTGGATCTCATAGGACCCCCTGTATGTGGTTCGACGCGAGTGGATCACTCGACGTGCTGGCCACTCTTGCGACGAACCCTTCATGCCTGGGGCATGCGAAAACCAAGAAGCCCCCAAGTGACCGCTTGCTGGGCTGATTTGACGGATACGTCCGTGAAGTCGAGGGAAAACCCTATGGTTTGACCGAGGGAGCCGTGCACCGGACCGCGGGCACGGTCACCGGGCCGCGGGGCCGGTGAGGTCGGGTGGAAGGGCGGTCGGATGGTCGGGGTGGCCGTGAGGCCGGGGTGACCGCCGCGCTGCTGCGGGGCATGGGCGTCGGCGGGCCGCGGCCTGATCCCGGCCCGTCCGCGGGCCACCGGCCGCACCTCGGCTACGGCTTGGCCCCGCGCGCCTTCAACAGGTCCGCCATCAGGCCGATCTCCGACTGCTGGGCGTCCACCATGCCCTGCGCGAGCCGCTTCTCCACGTCCACCGTGCACTTGTGCACGCATGCCTCGGCCATGTGGATGCCGCCCTTGTGATGTGCGGTCATCAGCCGCAGGTAGAACACCTCGGCCGCCCTGCCGTTCAGGGTCCCGAGCTTCTTCAGCTCGGTGTCGGTGGCCATCCCCGGCATCAGCGCACCGTCCTTGCCGCCGCTCATGCCGGCCATGTCCATCCAGCCCATCGGCCCGTCCGCCGACACCTTCGGCAGCCCCCACAGATCGAGCCAGCCGAGCAGCATGCCGCGCTGGTTGGCCTGCGTCTGTGCGATGTCGTACGCGAGACGCCGCACCTCCACGTCCGTCGTCCGGTCGCGCACGATGTACGACATCTCGACGGCCTGCTGGTGGTGCACCGCCATGTCGCGGGCGAATCCGGCGTCCGCGGAGCCGGCGACGGGGACCTCGGCGCCCGGCCCGCCGTCCCCGGCCACGGAGTAGGTGACGGCCCCCGCGGCGACGAGCACTCCGGCCACGGCGACCGCCACTCCCGCGTACCTCACTGCGACAGACCGCCCGTGCACGCCGCGCCGGGCTCGGGCGTCTGCGCGCCCTGCACGAACTTCTCGAAGAACTTGCCCACGTTCGGGTCGCTCGCGCCCGTGACCGTGCGCTGGTGTCCCCACGCGGTGAGCACGATCGGTTCGGCCTGGTCGCCGTCGGGGCTCATAAGGGTGTACGGCGTCTTCTCGACCTTGGCGGCCAGGGCCTCGACGTCGGCCTTGGCGGCCTTGCTGTTGTACGTCACCCAGACCGCGCCGTGCTCCAGCGAGTGCACGGCGTTCATGTTGTCGACCGCCTTGGTGTAGACGTCGCCGTCGCAGTTCATCCACACCTGGTTGTGGTCGCCGCCGACGGGCGGCTCCGTCGGGTACTCGACCCGCTTGGCGACGTGCGTGCGCCCGAGCTTCCCCTTCCACGTCCTGACCCCGTCCGCCCCGGTGGTGAACTTGCCGGCGGCCGATCCCGACGCGGACGACTTGCCGTCGGCGGCGCCGTCGTCCTTGGACTGCGACTTCACGACGAACACCCCGCCCGCGACGAGCGCGGCGACGGCGACGACGCTGCCCGTGATCACGAGGAACCGGTTGCGCCGCTCACGGGCCTGCTCGGCCCGCCGCATCTCCTCTATGCGCTCCTTGCGCGTGGCGCTGGTGTCCTTGCTGGCGGAACCCATGAGGCCTGTCCTTCTGGGGGAAAGGGGCGGGACGGTCGGGAGGCTGCTGACGTACGGGTCAGCTGATCGTAATGGGGGGCGGGGGAATGTCGTAGACCGCTCACAGCCACATGACCGGAGCCCGCGTAATTTGAAGCGGAGATGCGCATTATCTACGCTTCGGTGCATGCGGCTGTTGCGATCCACCGATCTGGCGCTGCGCGTCCTCATGCGGCTCGCGGCGACCGGCGACGACCCGGCCGCCGCCCCCGCCCCCGGTGACGCGTCCGCCCGTGACGTGGCCGCCACCCCCACCCCCACCACCCGTGACGTGGCCGCCGCCATGGACGTCCCCTACACGCACACGGCCAAGGTCGTGGCCGAGCTCCAGCACATGGGCCTGCTGGAGGCCCGCCGGGGCAGGGGCGGGGGCCTGGCGCTGACCCAGCGGGGCCGTACCGCCTCCGTGGGCGCGATCGTGCGCGCCTTCGAGGGCGACGGCGACGTCGTCGACTGCGAGGGGACCGTCCCCTGCCCGCTGCGCTCGGCCTGCCGGCTGCGGGGCGCCCTGCGCCGGGCCCAGGAGGCGTTCTTCGCGTCCCTCGACCCGATCACCCTCGCGGACCTCGTGGCGGACCCGACGGGGCCGCTGCTCCTGGGCATCTCCCGGCCCGCCCGGCTCCACCGTCCTGACGCCGCCGAGCCCGGCAGCGCCTCGTCGACGCCGTGATCCGCGCCGGGTCCGCCCCGCCGGCCGGTTCGGAGTACCGGAGCACCGGCGGATCACGGGACGGCGCGCGGGTGTGACGGGACCGGCGCGGGGCCGCCCGGAGGGCGCGACGGGGCGGCGGCACGGGTGCGACACGGGGTGCGATTCGAGCGGCGAGCGCAGACGGAGGGGGTCGGGCATTACGGATGCCGGTGCGAGCAGGCAAGATGGGCTGCAGAGCAGTGCATCTGCCGGACGCCAGGCGTTCAGACCCGGGTCGCCGAGGCGATCATGGTCGGCAACGCGGATGAAACGCCGGCGTGGTGTGATGCTCGGGTGCCCGACCGCCTCTCCGTGGGACGGGAAACAGGCGGCCTGACCAGCAAGGATGGGGAAGCGGAAGATGGACAAGCAGCAGGAGTTCGTGCTCCGGACGTTGGAGGAGCGCGACATCCGGTTCGTACGGCTGTGGTTCACGGACGTTCTGGGCTTCCTCAAGTCCGTCGCCGTGGCCCCCGCCGAGCTGGAGCAGGCCTTCGACGAGGGCATCGGCTTCGACGGCTCCGCGATCGAGGGCTTCGCCCGGGTCTACGAGTCCGACATGATCGCCAAGCCGGACCCGTCCACCTTCCAGGTGCTGCCCTGGCGCGCGGAGGCCCCCGGCACCGCCCGCATGTTCTGCGACATCCTCATGCCGGACGGCTCGCCCTCCTTCGCCGACCCCCGCTACGTCCTCAAGCGCGCCCTCGCGCGCGCCTCCGACCTGGGCTTCACCTTCTACACCCACCCGGAGATCGAGTTCTTCCTGCTCAAGGACAAGCCGGTCGACGGCTCCCGCCCGACCCCGGCCGACAACTCCGGCTACTTCGACCACACCCCGCACAACGTCGGCATGGACTTCCGCCGCCAGGCGATCACCATGCTGGAGTCGATGGGCATCTCGGTCGAGTTCTCCCACCACGAGGGCGCTCCCGGCCAGCAGGAGATCGACCTGCGCTACGCCGACGCCCTGTCCACGGCCGACAACATCATGACGTTCCGCCTGGTGATGAAGCAGGTCGCGCTGGAGCAGGGCGTCCAGGCGACCTTCATGCCGAAGCCGTTCAGCGAACACCCCGGCTCCGGCATGCACACCCACCTCTCCCTCTTCGAGGGCGACCGCAACGCGTTCTACGAGTCGGGCGCGGAGTACCAGCTGTCGAAGGTCGGCCGCTCGTTCATCGCCGGTCTGCTGAAGCACGCGGCCGAGATCGCCGCCGTCACCAACCAGTGGGTCAACTCCTACAAGCGCATCTGGGGCGGCTCCGAGCGCACCGCGGGCGCGGGCGGCGAGGCCCCCTCGTACATCTGCTGGGGCCACAACAACCGCTCCGCCCTGGTCCGCGTGCCGATGTACAAGCCCGGCAAGACCGGCTCGGCGCGCATCGAGGTCCGCTCCATCGACTCCGGCGCCAACCCCTACCTGGCCTACGCCATGCTGCTCGCCGCCGGCCTCAAGGGCGTCGAGGAGGGCTACGAGCTCCCGCCGGGCGCCGAGGACGACGTCTGGGCCCTGTCGGACGCCGAACGCCGCGCCATGGGCATCGAGCCGCTCCCGCAGAACCTCGGCGAGGCGCTCACCCTGATGGAGCGCAGCGACCTCGTCGCCGAGACGCTGGGCGAGCACGTCTTCGACTTCTTCCTGCGCAACAAGAAGCAGGAGTGGGAGGAGTACCGCTCCGAGGTGACGGCCTTCGAACTGCGCAAGAACCTGCCGGTGCTGTAGGGGCAGGTCAGGGGGTTTCCCGCTGCGACGAGAAGTGGAGCCGACGGTCGTGGACCGTCGGCTCCACCTGTCTTTCACGGGCCTTGGGCCGTATGCGGGCCGTCAGCAGAGGAGGGACGGGCACCTGTCGGTGCCGCGATCACGGCACGAGTCGGGCCACTGAACGGCATACGAGGCACACGGAAGGGTAATCCACATCCTCCGACTTGCAACGAGTCGACCGCAGCCGTCTCATGGAAATGCGGAGGGGTAAGTCCGTGTGCAGGAAAGGGGGTCGAGCCAGGCGAACCGTCAAATCGAAATACGGCGAACGGCGAGGTGGCCGAGATGGCGAATATCATCAACCAAGAGATCAGCGAGTTCGGGCCGTTGCCCAACGATCGCAGCATCTGGTCAATTACGGTCTCCTACGATATCCGCTTCAGGGACGACGAAGTGTCCGTCGACTTCGACGACGCGGTGAAACTGTGGGAGGACGACCGTGGTGAGCCCTTCGGCGGCGGCGACGATCAGATCACCCCCTATCCGCTGCCGAGCCGATTCAGGGCCTCCTCCTCCCTCGTCAGTCGGGAGAAGACCATCATGGTATTTCGTGACCAGCTGGACACGGAAGCAGGGGGCGAAGAAGTGAAGGCTCAGATCTGGCTGCGCAGGGCCGATTCGGGTGGTGCCGCCGACGACGAGGTCTATACACCGATCAAGGAAATGAGCCCCTGACGCCAGATTCCTCTCCGCGGAGAGGCAATTCAAAGTGCGCTTGCGCGTAGTCGGCGATGACCTCGCGGGCGGCGCTCCTGTCGTCGTCGGCCATGGTCACAGTTCCGATGCGGTGTGGGTGTCGGTCCACGCGGCGGTGCAGTGCCGCGGGGATTCGCCCTTGGCCTCACGCGGCGGTGAACAGCCGCGTGATGTGGGTGTCGGTGAGGCAGCCGTACCGGCGGTGCGTGGACAGCGGGGCGAGGAGGCGTCCGGTAGACGGTGGCGTGAATACCGGCGCGGGCTGTGGTCGTCGTGGGCCACAGCCCGTACGTCTTTTCGAGGGGTCAGCCGGCGGCCTGCTTCGCCAGAAGTTCGTGCAGCGGCTCCGTCTCGCGGCGGCGGTACTCCTGGATCGACCAGCCGTTGCCGTCCGGGTCCGTGAAGTAGAGGAAGGTCCCACCGTCCCGCGGGGCGAGCCGGCGGGGCTCGCTCACCTCGACGCCCCGGGCGGTCAGTTCCTCGTAGGCGGTCTGCGCGTCGGTCACGCAGAGCTGCATGCCGTGGTACGTGCCCGGCTGCGGCACGCCCGTCGGTACCTGGAGGCCGTCCACCAGGGCGATCGAGCAGCCGGAGCCGGGCGGGGTGAGCTGCACGATCCGCACGCCCTCCATCACCTCGCCGTCGATGTCGACGTGGAAACCGACCTTGTCGCTGTAGAACTCCTTGGCCCGGTCGATGTCCGACACCGGCAGCAGGATCACTTCGAGGGTCATGTCCATGGAGGCTCCTTGTCCGTTCCCGTTCACGAAGATCACGGCGCTCCGCACAGAACGGACACAGAGCGCCTTTCCCCCACAGAACCGGAATCCTGCCCGCAGCGCCAGCGAGACGTGCGGGTTACGCTCGACTGCGGACGAGCTTGATCGCAGGAGGAGGCCGGGGATGATGGCGCCGGGGCGCAGGAGCAGCACCTTCACACGGCTGCTGCGGCACGGCTTCACCGATCCGTCCGCCTCCGAGCGGCTGCTGGACGGGCCCGAGTTGTCCCCGGTGCGGGACGACCCCTTTCTGCTGGAGGCCCTCGGGGCCACCGCCGATCCCGATCTCGCGCTGCTCGGTCTCGTCCGGCTGCTGGAGGCGCAGCCCGGCCCCACCGCACGGCGGGAACTGCTCGACACGCTGATCGCGGCCAAGCCGCTGCGCGACCGCCTGCTGGGGGTGCTGGGGGCGTCCGCCGCCCTGGCCGACCACCTCGCCCGGCACCCGCGGGACTGGGAGGCGCTGGTCACCTACGAGCCCCGGGATCTGCATCCGGGGGTGGAGGAGTTCGAGCGGGGGCTGGCCGAGGCCGCCGACCCCGTGCTGCTGCGGGTCGCCTACCGGCGCTGTCTGCTCTCCATCGCGGCGCGTGACGTGTGCGGGACGACCGACGTCGCCGAGGCCGCCGCCGAGCTCGCCGATCTCGCCACCGCGACGTTGCGGGCCGCGCTGCGGCTCGCCCGGGCCGCCGCGCCCGGCGACGCCGCGCTGTGCCGTCTCGCCGTCGTCGCCATGGGCAAGTGCGGCGGACACGAGTTGAACTACGTGTCGGACGTCGACGTCATCTTCGTCGGGGAGGCCGTCGACGGCGCCGACGAGGACAAGGCGCTGCGGGCCGCCGCCAAGCTCGCCTCCCACATGATGCGGATCTGTTCCGAGACCACGGTGGAAGGGTCCATCTGGCCCGTCGACGCCAATCTGCGGCCCGAGGGCCGCAACGGCCCGCTCGTGCGGTCGCTCAGCAGCCATATCGCCTACTACCAGCGATGGGCCAAGACCTGGGAGTTCCAGGCCCTGTTGAAGGCCCGCCCGGTGGCAGGCGACCTGGAGCTGGGGGCCGAGTACGTCGCCGCCGTCGAGCCGTTGGTGTGGAAGGCCGCCGAGCGGGAGAACTTCGTCGTCGACGTGCAGAGGATGCGGCGTCGGGTCGTCGAGAACATCCCGGCCGCCGAGATCGACCGCGAGCTGAAGCTCGCGCCGGGCGGCCTCAGAGACGTCGAGTTCGCCGTGCAGCTCCTCCAGCTGGTGCACGGCCGGGCCGACGGGTCGTTGCGCAGCGGGACCACGCTGGACGCGCTGCAGGCGCTCGCCGCCGGCGGGTACGTCGGCCGGGCCGACGCGACGCAGCTCGACGCCGCGTACCGGTTCCTGCGGTCCATGGAGCACCGGATCCAGCTCTACCGGCTGCGCCGCACCCACCTGGTGCCGGAGAGCGAGGCGGACCTGCGCCGGCTCGGCCGCTCCCTCGGACTGCGCGCCGACCCGGTGGCCGAGCTGGGCCGCGAGTGGAAGCGTCACGCCGCCGTGGTGCGGCGGCTGCACGAGAAGCTGTTCTACCGGCCGTTGCTCGACGCCGTCGCCCAACTCGCGCCGGGCGAGACGAGGTTGAGCGCCAAGGCGGCCAGGGAGCGGCTGGTCGCGCTCGGCTATGCCGATCCCGCCGCCGCGATGCGGCACCTGGAGGCGCTGGCCTCCGGCGTCTCGCGCAAGGCCGCCATCCAGCGCACCCTGCTGCCCGTGCTGCTGGGCTGGTTCGCGGACTCCGCCGACCCGGACGCGGGGCTGCTCAACTTCCGCAAGGTCTCGGACGCGTTGGGCAAGACCCCCTGGTACCTGCGGCTGTTGAGGGACGAGGGGGCCGCCGCGGAGAACCTCGCGCGCGTGCTGTCCGCCGGACGGCTCGCCCCCGATCTGCTGATGCGGGCGCCGGAGGCGGTGGCGCTGCTCGGCGACGGGGAGAGCGGGCGGCTGGAGCCGCGCGCACGGGGCCCGTTGGAGCAGGAGATACTCGCCGCGGTGCGACGGGCCGAGGGGGCCGTGCAGGCGGTCACGGCGGCGCGCGGGGTGCGACGGCGCGAGCTGTTCCGCACGGCCGCCGTGGACATCGTCGGCAGTTACGGCACCGAGGGCCAGCCGGCCGAGGCCGACCAGGGCGCCCTGGTGGACCTGGTGGGCGGCGCCGTGTCGGACCTCACGGCCGCCACGCTGGCCGGGACCCTGCACGCGGTCGTCCGGGAGGGCTGGGGGGACACCCTCCCGACGAGCTTCGCCGTCATCGGCATGGGGCGCTTCGGGGGACACGAGCTGGGCTACGGCTCCGACGCCGACGTGCTCTTCGTGCACGAGCCCCGGGACGGCGTCGACGAGCGGGAGGCCACGGACGCCGCCAACAAGGTCGTCTCCGAGATGCGACGGCTGCTGCAGATCCCCAGCGCCGATCCGCCGCTGCTCATCGACGCGGATCTGCGACCGGAGGGCAAGTCCGGGCCGCTCGTGCGGACGCTGAAGTCCTACGAGGCCTACTACCGGCGGTGGTCGCTGGTCTGGGAGGCGCAGGCCCTGCTGCGGGCCGAACCCGTCGCGGGGGACGAGGAGCTGGGGCGACGGTTCATCGCGCTCGCGGATCCGCTGCGGTATCCGGCGAGCGGGCTCTCCGAGGAGGCCGTGCGGGAGATCCGCCGGCTGAAGGCCCGTATGGAGTCGGAGCGGCTGCCCCGGGGCGCGGATCCGAAGCTGCACACCAAGCTCGGTCCGGGCGGGCTGTCCGACGTCGAGTGGACCGTGCAGTTGCTGCAGATGCGGCACGGGGCGTCGACGGAGGGCCTGCGGACCACCCGCACCCGGGAAGCTCTCGCCGCCGCCCGTGCCGCCGCGCTCATGACGGAGGAGGACGCGGCGACGCTGGACGAGGCCTGGGTGCTGGCCACGCGGGTGCGCAACGCGGTGATGCTGGTGCGCGGAAGGGCCGGCGACACGTTCCCGTCCGACCCGCGGGAACTGGTCGCCGTGGGACGGTACTTGGGTTACGGACCCGGCCGGGTGGGGGACATGCTCGACGACTACCGTCGAACTGCCCGCCTGGCACGAGGAGTCGTGGACGAGCTGTTCTACGGGGGGTAGGCGCGGGGGAGAGTCCTCGCGGGCCGCGGCCCGCGGGCTGTGGACTATGGGTCGTGGGCTCGGGCTGCGGGCTGCGGGCCGTGCCTTGCGGGGGTGGATCACCGGGCGACCGTCGGGTATGGCGGCGGGTCCAGCCCGTCGGGTGTCGGGCGGCCTGCCGTCCGTTTTCCCGGCGTCGCAGGCCGGGACGAACCGAGCGACGGACTGTGACGAAGCGCCACGGCCTGTTTCCGTCACTCTGAGGGCATCGGTTGTCACGGGGGCGGCCGGCCATTCCCGGCCGGCGGCCACGGGGAGCCCAGCGCGACCCGTGCCGCACCCCGACCCTGCCGGAGGTCCCGTTCGCGACGGAGACGGAGACGGAGACGGAAACAGGAACAGAGACGGTGACGGAAACAGAGCCGGAGACGGTGACGGAAACAGAGCCGGAGACGGAAACAGGGACCCCGACAGTCCGGTCACGGACAGTCCGGTCACGTCACTGACGGGGGTCCCGTCGCGACTGACGGGGGTCCCGCGCTGGACGCGGTCGGCCGCCCGGCCCCGGTGGTCTCCGGGACGGGAACGCGTCCGCCCTCCTCGCCGGCACCTTCCTCGGCAGGGAGTACGGCAACGCTCCGTACCAGACGCGCGCCACGATGAACCCGAAGGCCAGACACAGGATGCCGCCGACCGCGTCCAGCCAGAAGTGGTTGGCCGTGGCGACGATGACCACCAGGGTCGCCATCGGGTACAGCAGACCCAGGATGCGCACCCAGGGGAGCCTGGCGAGGGCGAAGACGGTCAGGCCGCACCACACGGACCAGCCGATGTGCATGGACGGCATCGCCGCGTACTGGTTCGACATGTGCTTGAGGTCGCCGGACGCCATCGAGCCCCACGTCCGATGCACCGCCACCGTGTCGACGAAGTCGCGGCCCGGCATCAGGCGTGGCGGTGCGAGCGGATACAGGTAGTAACCGGCCAGGGCGACGGCCGTGGCCGCGAAGAGCACCAGACGGGCCGCCGCGTAGCGGCCCGGATGACTGCGGTAGAGCCAGACCAGGACGGTCAGGGTGACGACGAAGTGCAGCGTGGCGTAGTAGTAGTTCATGCCCACGATGAGCCAGGTCACCGAGTTCACCGTGTGGTTGACCGACTCCTCCACCGCGATGCCGAGGGCGTGCTCGGCACGCCAGATCCAGTCCGCGTTGCGCAGCGCGGCGTCGCGCTGCTCCGGGACCGCGTTGCGCACGAGGGAGTACGTCCAGTAACTCACCGCGATGAGCAGGATCTCGAACCAGAGGCGCGGTTGGCGCGGGGTGCGCAGACGGCCGAGGCGGCGCTCTCGCTCGCGGGCCGTGACAGGGTGAGGAACGGCCTGCTCACGGCCTTCCATTGGCGTCACAGTCGGTTCACCCATGGACACAAAGTCTGCCAGAAAGGACCTCTTGGCCCGATCATCCCTCGGTAGGACCCGGCCCGCACGTTCTACGGCGCAACGGCCGCCGTGGTCTCCTCCGGCACACCGGATGCAGGCGTCCCGCTCCGCTCCCTCCGCGGACGGCCGTCCCGTTCGGGCACGCCCTCCGGCCGGTCACGCCCCTGGCCGGTCACGCTCCGCGGACGCTGTCCGTCCTGGCTGTCCGCCTAGCGGCGGACGCGGTCCCCGGGGGCCGAGGCGGTCGAGCCGCGCACCACGAGTTCCGGCATGAACACGAACTCGCTGTGCGGCGCGGGCGTCCCGCCGATCTCCTCCAGGAGGGTGCGGACGGCGGCCTGGCCCATCGCCGGGACCGGCTTGCGCACCGTCGTCAGGGGCGGGTCGGTGAAGGCGATCAGCGGGGAGTCGTCGAAGCCGACCACCGAGACGTCCCGCGGGACCTCGAGACCGCGCTGCCTGGCCGCCCGTATCGCGCCCAGCGCCATCATGTCGCTGGCGCAGACGATGGCCGTGCAGCCCCGTTCGATCAGCGCGGTGGTCGCCGCCTGGCCGCCCTCCAGGGTGTAGAGGGAGTGCTGGACCAGCTCGGTCTCGATCGTCTCCGGGCTCAGGTGCAACTGCTCCTGCATCGCCCGCACGAAGCCCTCGATCTTGCGCTGCACCGGCACGAAGCGCTTGGGGCCGAGGGCCAGACCCACCCGCGTGTGGCCGAGGGACACGAGGTGGGTGACCGCCAGGGTCATCGCCGCCCGGTCGTCGGGGGAGATGAAAGGGGCCTGCACCTTCGGGGAGAAGCCGTCCACGAGGACGAAGGGGACGCCCTGGGCGCGCAACTGCTCGTAGCGCTCCATGTCGGCGGTGGTGTCCGCGTGCAGACCGGAGACGTAGATGATGCCGGCGACGCCCCGGTCGACCAGCATCTCGGTCAGCTCGTCCTCCGTGGAGCCGCCCGGGGTCTGGGTGGCGAGGACGGGGGTGTAGCCCTGGCGGGTCAGCGCCTGGCCGATGACCTGGGCCAGGGCCGGGAAAATGGGGTTCTCCAGCTCCGGCGTGATCAGGCCGACCAGGCCCGCGCTGCGCCGGCGCAACCGGACGGGGCGCTCGTAGCCCAGGACGTCCAGAGCGGCGAGCACGGACTGACGGGTGGTGGCGGCGACGCCAGGCTTGCCGTTGAGGACGCGGCTGACGGTCGCTTCGCTCACCCCCGCCTGCGCGGCGATGTCGGCAAGCCGTGTGGTCACAGGGGTGGACTGTACCGGTCGGACGCTGCCTTGGACACCGACAGGCCGCCGTGGGCGGCCTGATGAACGGGCCGCGCCGGGCTGTTGCGTCATCGCGCTCCCTCGTGAAAGTGATGGCAAGAGCTTTCAGAGTCTTGCACAGCGGCCGCCCACCCCGCTGTGAGGCCGGTCAACCGTGACAACAACGGTCTCATGGCGGTCGAGGGGAGGTCACGCACGCGTCACGCGCGGATAACTTCAGAGATCTCTTGCACTTTTTTTCTGCAAGGTCTTTCGTGCCGCTTGCCGCGCTGTTACGTTCACGTCGCCCGGCGGCAGCAACGGCGCGGTCGGCACAGTCGGCAGGAGGCGGACGGGACCGCCTCCTGTAGCTATACGGGCTTTCACCCTCAAGGAGAAACTCATGCGGCGTGGCATAGCGGCCACCGCGCTGGTGGCGTCCTTCGCCCTCGCGGCGACGGCCTGCGGCGGAGACGACAGCGGCAGCGACAACTCGTCCGGGCCGGTCACCATCACCTGGTGGGACACCTCCAACGCCACCAATGAGGCGCCCACGTACCAGGCCCTGGTCAAGCAGTTCGAGGCCGCCAACAAGGACGTCAAGGTCAAGTACGTCAACGTGCCCTTCGACCAGGCGCAGAACAAGTTCGACACGGCAGCCGGCGCCTCCGGCGCCCCGGACGTGCTGCGCTCCGAGGTCGGCTGGACCCCCGCCTTCGCCAAGAAGGGCTACTTCCTGCCGCTGGACGGCACCGACGCCCTGAAGGACGAGTCCAAGTTCAAGCCGAACCTGCTGGAGCAGGCCCAGTACGAGGGCAAGACGTACGGCGTCCCGCTGGTCACGGACACCCTCGCGCTGGTCTACAACAAGGCCCTCTTCGCGAAGGCCGGCATCACCGCGGCCCCCAGGACCTGGGACGAGCTGAAGACCGCCGCCGCCACCGTCAAGGACAAGACCGGCGTCGACGGCTACTGGGGCTCCACCCAGGCCTACTACGCACAGTCCTTCCTCTACGGCGAGGGCGCCGACACCGTCGACGCCAAGGCCAAGAAGATCACCGTCGCCTCGCCGGCCGCGAAGAAGGCGTACGGCGCCTGGCTGGGCCTCTTCGACGGCAAGGGCCTGCACAAGGCCGACACCACGGCCGACGCGTACGCCCACATCCAGGACGCGTTCGTCAACGGCAAGGTCGCCGCGATCGTGCAGGGCCCGTGGGAGATCACCAACTTCTACAAGGGCAGCGCCTTCAAGGACAAGGCCAACCTCGGCATCGCGACCGTCCCGGCCGGCTCCACCGGCAAGGCGGGCGCCCCCACTGGCGGCCACAACCTCTCGGTCTACGCGGGCTCGGACAAGGCCCACCAGGCCGCCGCGCTGAAGTTCGTCGACTTCATGACCTCCGCGTCCTCCCAGGCGGCCATCGCCCAGAAGAACTCCACGCTGCCCACGCGCGACGACGCCTACACCGACGCCGTCAAGGCCGACCCGGGGATCGCCGGCTACCAGACGGTCCTGGCCGCCGCCCAGCCGCGCCCGGCGCTGCCGGAGTACAGCTCCCTGTGGGGTCCGCTGGACACCGAACTGCCCAAGATCGCGGGCGGCAAGGAGACCCTCGACAAGGGCCTGAGCAACGCTGAACTCGCCATCGCCAAGCTGGTGCCGGACTTCAGCAAGTGAGCCCGCGTGGCCGCCGGATCCTCCCCCGCTGTCGGTTCCGCCCGAGCGGGGGGACCCCCACACTTCAGGAGGGGGGAGGTTCCGGCGGCCACCGGCCTGTGAGCACCACCCCCTCGACGATCCAGCGTGAAGATCCAGAAGGTGTCGAACCATGACAGTCGCCATCGACCGCGCGACCGGCAAGCGCCGCGGTGACCGTGAGCCGGGGCCAGGGCTCTCCGGACGCCTGAAGCGTGGCTACCACAAGCACTGGTACGCCTACGTGATGATCGCCCCGGTGGCGGTCGTCCTCGGCGTCCTCGTGCTGTATCCCCTGGTGTACGGCCTCTACCTGACGCTGACGGACGCCAACAGCCTGAACACGGCGCGCACGATCGGCGTCAACCACATCGACGCCACCTACAGGTTCATCGGCCTTGACAACTACGCCGACATCCTGTGGGGCCCCACCGCCTACGACCGCTTCTGGTCGCACTTCATCTGGACGATCGCCTGGACCGCGGCCTGTGTCGCCCTGCACTACGGCATCGGGCTCGGCCTCGCCCTGCTCCTCGACCAGAAGCTGCGCGGACGGACCCTGTACCGGCTGATCCTGGTGCTGCCCTGGGCGGTGCCCACGTTCGTCACGGTCTTCGGCTGGCGGTTCATGCTCGCCGACGGCGGCGTCATCAACTCCGCGCTCGACGCCCTGCACCTGCCCTCGCCCCTGTGGCTGGAGGACACCTTCTGGCAGCGGTTCGCCGCGATCATGGTCAACACCTGGTGCGGTGTGCCGTTCATGATGATCTCGCTGCTCGGCGGCCTGCAGGCGATCGACGCCTCCCTCTACGAGGCCGCCGAGATGGACGGCGCGAGCGCCTGGCAGCGCTTCCGCTACGTCACCCTGCCGGGTCTGCGCTCGGTCAGCTCGACCGTCGTCCTGCTGGGCATCATCTGGACCTTCAACCAGTTCGCCGTCATCTTCCTGCTGTTCGGCAACACGGCCCCCGACGCGCAGATCCTCGTCACCTGGGCGTACTACCTCGGCTTCGGACAGCAGCCGCGTGACTTCGCCCAGTCCGCCGCCTACGGCATCCTGCTGCTGGCCATCCTGATCGTCTTCACCTCGTTCTACCGCCGATGGCTGAACCGCAACGAGCAGCAGCTCGCGATCTGAGGCAGGAGTCCCCATGAGCACCACCACAGCCGAGACCTCCGCCCCGGTGGCCGAGCAGCGTCCCGCCAGGGCCCCGCGCCCGGCCCGGCGACGCGGCGAGAACAGCCGCGCCGGCGCGCTCGCCTCGCACGGCGTCCTGATCGTCGCGAGCCTGATCGCGCTCTTCCCGATCGCCTGGCTGGTCTATCTGTCCCTCGGCCCGGACAAGGACGACTACCTGCACCCGGGCGGCATCTGGAACAAGATGACGTTCGCCAACTACTCGTTCGTCCTTCAGCACACCGAGTTCTTCAACTGGCTGAAGAGCTCGCTCATCGTCACGCTCGGCACCACCGCCGTCGGCGTGCTCATCGCCGCCACCACCGGCTACGCCGTCTCGCGCATGCGCTTCCCCGGCTACAAGAAGTTCATGTGGGTGCTGCTGGTCACCCAGATGTTCCCGGTCGCCGTGCTCATGGTGCCGATGTACCAGATCCTGTCCGACCTGCAGCTCATCGACAACTACCTCGGCCTGATCCTCGTCTACTGCACGACGGTCATCCCGTACAGCGCCTGGCTGCTCAAGGGGTACTTCGACACCATCCCCTTCGAGATCGACGAGGCGGGACGCGTCGACGGGCTCACCCCGTTCGGCACCTTCTTCCGGCTGGTGCTCCCGCTGGCCAAACCCGGCCTCGCGGTAGCCGCCTTCTACAACTTTCTCACCGCCTTCAGCGAGGTCGCCTTCGCCTCGACGTTCATGCTCAGCGACGACAAGTACACGCTTGCCGTCGGTCTGCAGTCGTTCGTCAGCGAGCACGACGCCCAGCGCAACCTGATGGCCGCCACCGCCGTGCTGATCGCGATACCGGCCGCCGGGTTCTTCTACCTCGTGCAGAAGAACCTGGTGACCGGTCTCACGGCGGGCGGCACCAAGGGCTGAGCCCCTCATGGGACTCCCGTGCGCCCCAGGGCGCGCGGGTGGCGGCCGCGGTGTCCATCCGACCCCGCCGGCACCGCGGCCGCCTCATCACCCCGCCCCTCGACTCGCCTCGAGACCACTCGCCCTCGAAACCGAAGCCGAGCCCCAAGCCCCATGACCACAACTCCGTTACGTACCAAGGACGCCATGAGTCAGCAGCCCGCAGCCCCGGCCCCCACCCCCACCTCGGCTGTCGCCACCGTCGCCAAGCGCCGTGACTGGTGGCGGGACGCGGTGATCTACCAGGTGTACCCCCGCAGCTTCGCCGACAGCGACGGCGACGGCATGGGCGACCTGGAAGGCGTCCGCTCCCGCCTCCCGTACCTGCGCGACCTCGGCGTGGACGCCGTGTGGCTCAGCCCCTTCTACGCCTCCCCGCAGGCCGACGCCGGCTACGACGTCGCCGACTACCGCGCGGTGGACCCGATGTTCGGCAACCTGCTCGACGCCGACGCCCTGATCCGCGACGCGCACGAGCTGGGCCTGCGGATCATCGTCGACCTGGTCCCCAACCACTCCTCCGACCAGCACGAGTGGTTCAAGCGGGCGCTGGCGGAGGGCCCCGGCTCGCCCCTGCGCGACCGCTACCACTTCCGCCCCGGCAAGGGGACGGACGGCGAACTCCCGCCCAACGACTGGGAGTCCATCTTCGGCGGCCCGGCGTGGACGCGGGTCACCGAACCGGACGGCTCGGCCGGCGAGTGGTACCTCCACCTCTTCGCCCCCGAACAGCCCGACTTCAACTGGGACCACCCGGCCGTCGGCGACGAGTTCCGCTCCATCCTGCGCTTCTGGCTGGACATGGGCGTCGACGGCTTCCGCATCGACGTGGCCCACGGCCTGGTCAAGGCCGCCGGACTCCCCGACCTCGGCGCCCACGACCAGGTGAAGCTGCTGGGCAACGATGTCATGCCGTTCTTCGACCAGGACGGCGTCCACGAGATCTACCGCCAGTGGCGGCTGATCCTGGACGAGTACTCCGGCGGGGACAAGGGACCCGAAGGGGCTTCCGCGGAAGGGCGGGGGCGGGAGACGGGCGGGCGGATCTTCGTCGCCGAGGCGTGGACCCCGACGATCGAGCGCACCGCGAACTACGTCCGCCCCGACGAACTCCACCAGGCGTTCAACTTCCAGTACCTGAGCGCCGCATGGGACGCGGCGGAGCTCCGCGAGGTCATCGACCGCACCCTGGAGTCGATGCGACCGGTCGGCGCCCCGGCCACCTGGGTCCTGTCCAACCACGACGTCACCCGTCATGCGACGCGCTTCGCCAACCCGCCCGGCCTCGGCACCCAGATCCGCACCGCGGGCGACCGCGAACTCGGCCTGCGCCGGGCCCGGGCGGCCACGCTGCTGATGCTGGCCCTGCCCGGCTCCGCCTACGTCTACCAGGGCGAGGAACTCGGCCTGCCCGACGTCGTCGACCTGGCCGACGAGGTGCGCCAGGACCCGGCCTACTTCCGCGGCGCCGGCCAGGACGGCTTCCGCGACGGCTGCCGGGTGCCGATCCCGTGGACGCGCGAGGGCTCGTCGTACGGCTTCGGCGACGGCGGCAGCTGGCTTCCGCAGCCGGCCGGCTGGGGCGAGCTGAGCGTGGCGGCCCAGACCGGCGCCCCGGGTTCGACCCTTGAGCTGTACCGCTCGGCCCTCGGCATCCGCCGTTCCCGCAACGACCTGGGCGCCGGGGACTCGGTGGAGTGGCTGAAGGCCCCGGAGGGCGTCCTCGCCTTCCGGCGCGGGGAGTTCGTGTGCGTCGCCAACACGACGGGGGAGTCGGTGACGACCCCGGCGTACGGGCGGGTGCTGCTCGCGAGCGACGAGGTGACGGAGACGGACGCCGGTGAGGCGAAGCTGCCGGCGGACACGACGGTCTGGTTCACGACCCCGTGACCGCACCGACGCTGAGCGCACCGATGCCTGACCGCACCGACGCGTGACCGCAAGACCGCGCGCCGGCCTGAGCGCGCGCGCCGGCCTGAGCGCCCGCCGGTCTGAGCGCCCGGCGGGCCCAGCGCTGCGCGGAAGGCCCGTCGTCCCTCGTGGCGTGTCCCAGGGGGCGGCGGGCCTTCGGCGTCAGTGGGCTGTCCTCGCCCGGCTGTGCGGTGCGTCGGGCCGGAAGGCGGGTGCGCCGGCCACCGCCTCGTGGCTGCGGCGGGTCCTCAGGGGAGTCCGGAGCCGGGGGAGCCGGCCGTCATGCCCGGGTCCGGTCGGGGCGGACCAGGACCTCGGACCCGATCGGGGCGAACCCGGCGGCGAGGAAGGCCCGCAGAGAGCGCGCGTTGCCGGGGGCGACGGCCGCGAAGACGGGCTCACCCCCGGGGACCAGCGTCAGCGCGTCGCCCAGCAGCGATCTGCCCCGTCCGCAGCCGCCGCCGCTGTCCTCGGGGCGGTGCAGTTCGATGCTCAGTTCGGTGCGTCCGGCGAGCCCCGCCGCGAGGGTGACCAGCCCTCGGTCGTCGCCGAACACCCGTACGTCGGAGCGGAGTTCGCGGGCGTACCGGACCCGCGGGTGGTCGTCGGACCCCACGAGCCGGCCCAGGCGGGCCGGACCGCCGACGCCACGGCCCACCAGGGTGGCGTCGACGTCGCCGATCCAGCCCCCGGGCCCGGCCAGGGCGCGCAGGAAGTCCGGGGACACGGAGCCGCCGAACCCGTCGGGCCGGTGGGCGCGCACCCTTGCGGCGGACAGCGCCGTGGCGACGACGGCGTGGCCGGTGAAGGCGACCGAGCACTCCAGGCCGCCGGGCAGCGAAGGCAGGACCGTGACGGCCCCGTCGGCCGGCGGGAAGCGTCCTTCGGCGGCGTCGAGGAGGCGCCCCAGCAGCGGGTGCGCAGGCGGGCGCGCGGGCCGGCACGTGAGCCCGTCCGTGGGTGCGGGCGGGGTGTCTTCGGCGGCGTGCGGGGAGGTCCGGCCGGGGGAGTCGGTGGTCATCGAGTTCCTCCGTGGATGCTCCGCCGTTCACGGCGGAGAGGGAACGGACTCCTGCGGAGCAGGGCAGGGAGCGGGGTTTCGCCGCCAGGGCGAAAGGCTGTGCTCTGACCGGCAGGTTTGGTCTTCATCTGCCATGTCGCTAGTTTGTGAGAATGGCCCCGACGCAGGTGAAGCGGGCGTTCAAGTACCGCTTCTGTCCCACGGACGAGCAGGCAGCAGAGCTGTCGCGCACGTTCGGCTGCATCCGCAAGGTCTA
>NZ_BMTL01000051.1 GCF_014649655.1 Streptomyces humidus
TGCCTGGATCTGGCACGGGTGGATGACCCACTTGCCGTCGAAGCCCAGTTGTGCGGCGCGGCGCACGCTCTCGGTGAACCGCTCGTCGGCCGCCACCCCGAGGTACGGCCCGTCCACGACCGCCAGGCCGGCACTGCGGGCCGCTGTCACAACGGTGTCCTGCGCCCACAGCCAGGTCTCGGCCGGAATGTCGGCCGCGCGGCCGAGCGAGGCCGCCAAGTCGGCGTAGCCGATGATCAGGGTGGTCAGCCGGGAGGTCACCGCCACGATCTCGCGCAGGTTGGCCAGGCCGGCCGCCGTCTCGATCAGCGCCTGTACAGTGACCGGCTCGACGCATCCGGCAGCAGCCTCCGCCCCCTCCAGGAGCCGGTCTACGAAGGCCAGGTCCCCAGCCGATTCCACCTTGGGCAGAACTATCGACGCCGTGCCACCCTGACGCACGCAGGCGATGACATCAGCGTGGCACCACGGCGTCCGCGGCGCGTTGACCCGTACCGCGATCCGCGGGCCGATCTCCGCCCTCCGGCCCAACCAGGAGGCCACGAGGTCCCGCGCGCAGGCCTTGCCGGCCGGGGGCACCGCGTCCTCGAGGTCGAGCACGATCTCGTCCGCCTCCGATGCGGCCGCTTTCGCGATCTTGCGGTCGTCCGATCCCGGCACCGACAGACACGACCTGATCGCACCCACCGGGTTGCCCTCTGTCATCCGAACCCCTCTCGTCACTTAATTTAATTTAGACTATAATTGGTCGGCAAGTAGCGGAAGCCGAGCGAGGAGACCCGTATGCCCATCCTGGCCGACGAGGAACAGGCCGTCGTCGACATCGTCCGGGAGTTCGTCGACCGGGACGTACGGCCCGTGGTGCGGGAGCTGGAGCACGCCAACGCGTATCCCGATAAGCTGATCGAGCAGATGAAGGCGCTCGGCGTCTACGGCCTGGCCATCCCCGAGCCGTACGGCGACGCGCCGGTCTCCACGTCCTGCTACGTCGGCGTGACCGAACAACTGGCCCGGGGCTGGATGAGCCTGGCTGGGGCCATGGGCGGCCACACGGTGGTCGCCAAGCTGCTGCTCGCCTTCGGTACCGAGGAGCAGAAGAACCGCTACCTGCCGAGGATGGCGACCGGCGAAGTACGGGCCACGATGGCACTGACCGAGCCCGGCGGCGGCTCCGATCTGCAGGCGATGGGCACCGGGGCCCGCCGCCTGCCGGACGGCGGATACGTCGTCAACGGCACCAAGACCTGGATCAGCAACGCCCGCCGCTCGCAGCTCATCGCGCTGCTGTGCAAGACCGACCCCGGCGCGTCGCCCCGCCACAAGGGCATCAGCATCCTGCTCGTCGAGCACGGTCCGGGTCTCACCGTCTCGCGGGACCTGCCCAAGCTCGGCTACAAGGGTGTCGAGAGCTGCGAACTCTCCTTCGACGACTATCAGGCGCCCGCCGAGGCGCTCCTGGGCGGCGTCGAGGGACACGGCTTCGCCCAGATGATGAAGGGCCTGGAGGTCGGCCGGATTCAGGTGGCCGCCCGGGCGCTCGGCGTCGGGCAGGCGGCCTTCGACGACGCGCTGCGCTACGCCCAGGAGCGCGAGAGTTTCGGCAAGCCGATCTGGAAGCACCAGTCGATCGGCAACTACCTCGCAGACATGGCCACCAAGCTCACCGCGGCCCGCCAACTGGTACTGCACGCCGCGGAGAAGTACGACTCCGGAGGCCGCTGCGACATGGAGGCCGGCATGGCCAAGCTGTTCGCCTCCGAGACGGCGATGGAGATCGCGCTCAACGCCGTACGGATCCACGGCGGCTACGGCTACTCCACGGAGTACGACGTCGAGCGCTACCTCCGGGACGCGCCCCTGATGATCGTCGGCGAGGGCACGAACGAGATCCAGCGCAACGTCATCGCCGCCCAGCTGATCAGCCGGGGCGGCCTGGGGTAGCGCCACACACGCGGCACCCCGCCACCGCCGTACATCGGCGACGACCCCACGTTCGCACAACTGAAGGAGGACCGAGTGAAACTGTCGATGCTGCTGTCCAGGTACACCGGTGATCCGGTGGAGACGGCCCGGCTGGTCCGGGACCTGGAGTCTGCCGGCCTGGACATGGTGTGGGTCCCGGAGGCCTACGGCTTCGACGCCATGACGCTCGTCGGCTACCTCGCCGCGACGACCGAGCGGATGCAGATCGGGACCGGCATCGTCAACGTCTTCACCCGCACCCCCACCCTGCTGGCCATGAGCGCCGCCTCCGCGGACAGTCTCTCCCGCGGCCGCTTCGCCCTCGGCCTCGGTGCTTCCGGACCGCAGGTCGTCGAGGGCTTCCACGGAGTGCCGTTCGATCAGCCGCTGCGGCGGATCACCGAGACCATCGAGATCTGCCGCAAGGTGTGGCGCCGGGAGGCACCCCTGACCCACGACGGAAGGGTCTACCAACTCCCCCTGCCCGCCGACCGGGGAACGGGGCTCGGCAGGCCACTACGGCTGATCAACCACCCGTACCGCAACAGCATCCCGGTCTACTGGGCGTCGCTGATGGAGCGCTCGCTGCGCGCGACGGCCGAACTGGCGGACGGATGGCTGCCCTTGTTCTTCATGCCGGACAGGGCGAAGGAGGTCTTCGGACCCGCACTCGCCGCAGGGACCGCACGCCGCTCACCCGATCTGGCACCGCTGGACATCGTCGCCGGCGGCCCGGTCGCCGTCGGCGAGAACCTCCCGGTCGACGATCTGCTCGACCGGGAACGGCCGACTGCCGCCCGGTACATCGGCGGTATGGGCGCCCGTGGCAAGAACTTCTACAACGACCTGGCCTGCCGGTACGGCTTCGAGGCCGAGGCCAAGGTCATCCAGGACCTCTACCTGGACGGCAAGCAGCGGGAGGCCGAGGCCGCGGTCCCCCGGGAGTGGCTGGTCCGTACCACGCTGATCGGGCCGCCCGGGCATGTCGCGGAACGGATCCACGCCTACCGGGAGGCCGGCGTGACCACCCTCAGCCTGGACCCGGTCGGGCCGGACCCGGCCGGCACGGTCGAGGCGGTACGGAGCCTGGTGGACCACCTATAATTGATCCGTGTCTAGAAAATCCGCGGGCAAACCGCCGACCGAGACCTCCGACTCCAAGTCGGCGCGCACCCGCGAACGCATCCTGGACGCGGCGGCCCATGTCCTCAGCCGCAGAGGCTACGCGGGAACACGGCTGAGCGATGTGGCCGACCAGGCACAGATCCAGGCTCCCGCCATCTACTACTACTTCTCCTCCAGGGAAGTGCTGATCGAAGAGGTCATGTGGGTGGGCGTGGCCCGCTTGCGGGAACATGTCGCGGAAGCGCTCGACGCGCTTCCGGCGGACACCACTCCCATGGAACGCATCGACGCGGCCGTCGAGGAACACCTGCGCTATCAGCTGGCGATCTCGGACTTCGCCACCGCCGCGATCCGCAACGCCGGCCAGGTCCCCGAGGACATCCGCACCCGGCAGCTCTCCGAGGAGGGCAAGTACGGGGACATCTGGCGCGCGCTCATCCAGGACGCCCAGAAGGCGGGCGAGCTCCGCGCCGACCTCGAACCCCGGGCCGCCCGCATGCTGGTCCTGGGCGCCCTGAACTGGACGACCGAATGGTGGAATCCCCGCCAGGGCTCGCTCGACGTCGTGGTACGCACCGCGAGGTCCCTGGTGCGAAACGGCCTGGGGGCGCCGGCCGTACAGGAAGAGGGCGCCACCCCGCCGTCAGGGACATCCCGGACCCGGCGCGCGGCCACCACGACAGGCCGAACGGCCTGAGGCGCTCGCGGGCAGGGCTCCCGCTGAGACTGACGTGCCGATCAAACGGACCTGTGAATGGATCGGACTCGCAGACCCGAAGGTCGCAGGTAAGGCATCGCTCGAACAACGGGCCGCCCCGCGCTCATTCGGGCAGTTCGGTGACGAGCTTGCCGAAGTGCGACCCGTTCGCGAGGGTGGTCAGTGCGTCGCCCACCGATGCCAAGCCGGAGAACACGCGGTCGGCCACGGGGGTCACCCGGTGCCGGCCGACCGCGCGAGCCATGTCCTCGAACAGTTCGCGTGAACCGACTGGCACGCCTCGCATGGTGACGGCACGCATGAACACGGGCGGCAGCGAAAGGTTCTCGACGACGGCGCCCGTGACCGAGCCGACCATCGCGACGGTTCCCCCCGGCGCACCGCGCGCAGCGACTCCGGCAGAGTGACGCCTCCCCCGAGTTCTACGACGAGGTCCGCACCGCCACCGTCGAAGATCGTCCTCGCCGTTCGTCCCCATTTCGCGTCGTCGCGGTAGTTGATCAGATGGTCGGCGCCCATCTCGGAAGCGCGTGACAGTTTCGCGTCGCCCTTGGACGTGATCGCGACCTCGGCGCCCGCGAGCTTGGCGAAGCGCAGAGCGAACAGCGCCACTCCCCCGGTCCCGAGAATGAGCACGCGCCCTCCCGGCCGCAATGGCTCAGCACCGCCGAAGAGCGCATTCCATGCTGTGACACCGGCACACGGCAAGGTCGCGGCCTCGACGGCGGACAGGTGCGCGGGGACTTCCACCAGGTCGCGCTCTTCGAAGACGACGTGCTCGGCCAGCACGCCGGGTGTCTCACCCCCAAGGGCGCCGCCGGATTCCGGTGCATGGCCGGCGACCCAGCCCCGGCGCGTGGATCGGCATGACGCGGGTGCCCACCGGAAACTTCGTGGCCCCGGCGCCGGACTCGACGACGGTTCCCGCCGACTCGGACATCGGAACCAGCGGCAGGGCGATCCTCGGGTTGTACTGCCCCGCCACGACCAGAAGATCCCTGCAGTTCAAGGACACCGCCGCCCAAACCCAAGAGCCAGAACAACCTAACGGAGTCCTGCTAGTCGGGGGTTGCCGTGGCGACCGAATTTAACATAGAATAAAAAAATGCTGCATCGACCAACCGCTTCTCGCCGCGCGCGGTCCTCAGGGTCCCCGCGGGCGAGCCGCACTGGATCGACAAGGTGCTCGCCTCAGGCGCCGACTTCGTCACCCCCGACCTTGCGGATGCGGTGGTGCCTGGAATCGAAGTCCGCCGCTCGTGACGTCCTCGCCCACCACGACTGGCCCGACGGGCGTCCCGGTCTCGCCTGCGTGAGATCTCGCAGGGGCACGTGGAGCCCGGGGCGCACGTGGTGATGCCCGTGCGCTTCCGAGCGATGCCGGACGGATGGTGCCGTACTCGCGCTCGTGGCGGGCGCCCTTCGCCCGAACCGGAGCTGCCTCGTCGTCGCGGCGGGGGCGACTTCGACAAGTGTCAGTCACACAGGGATCGACCGTGAGGAAGTACGCCATGTCCGAGCATCGCCTTCCAGCGCGGTTGCGCGACAGGCTGCGGATCCCCGCCATTGCTGCGCCGATGCTTCGTGTGTCCGGGCCCGAGCTCGTTGTCGCCGCTTGCCGCGCAGGAGTGGTGGGAGCGTTTCCCACCGCCAACGCGCGCAGTCCGAAGGAGCTGTCGACCTGGCTCGAACACATCGGATCGGAAATCGACGAGGCGGCAGCACCCGTCGCGGCCAACCTGATTGTGCGCTCACCCAGGTTGAAGGACGATCTGGCAGTGCTGGTCGAGCATCAGGTCCCCGTCGTGATCACGAGCGTCGGTTCGCCGGCTCGTGTCGTCGGCCCGCTCCACGAAGCCGGCAGCCTGGTCCTGGCCGATGTCGCGACACTTCATCACTCGCGCCGAGCGGTCGACGATGGGGCGGACGGTCTGGTTCTACTCACTGCAGGTTCAGGAGGGCAGACCGGCTGGATCAACCCATTGGCTTTCGTGCGCGCTGTCCGGGAGTTCTACGGGGGCCCGGTGATCCTGGCGGGTGGCATCACTGACGGCGCGACACTGGCGGCGATCGAGGTGCTCGGATGCGACCTCGGCTACATGGGCACCGCGTTTCTCGCCACCCACGAGAGCAGGGCAGACCCGGACTACAAGCAGATGGTCGTCGACGCGGATCTTGACGACGTCATCCTCACGAAGGCCTTCACCGGTCTGCCGACCAGCATGCTGCGAGCATCCGTCGCGGCCACCGGCCTCGATCCGTCGAACCTCGACGAGCACGTCACCCCCGCAGAGGCGGCGGGGCTCTTCGGAAGTGCAGGCGCCGGACCGCGTCGCTGGTCCCAGGTTTGGTCGGCCGGACACACGGTCTCCGGTGTGCGGCAGCTGATCTCGACATCGGAGCTCGTCGATCGGTTGTCGCACGAATACGCGCGGGCACGATCGAACCCCGATCGGTCCGCCCCCCTCCCAACTCAGCACCCTTTGACCCAGGATCCATCATGACCCCGGACATTTCACCCGCCCATACCCCGCCGCAACTGTCGACGGTTCCCAGAGATCTCGGAGCGGTCGACATCGCGCTCCGTGCACTGCGTCGATATCCCGACAGGCTCGCCTTTCGGTCAGCTTCGGGGGACTTGACCTACGCAGGCACCTCAGAGATCGGGGTCGGAGTGGCTGTCGCGGTGGTCGGGTCCGGAGTACGAGAACGGCCGGTCGCCGACCGCACCGAGATCAGCTCCGGCGCAGAAGCCTCGCCCAGCCCCGGTCACGATGACGACGCGGACGTCGTCATCGGCCCCGGCCAGCTCGATGGCGCCGACCAGCTCGCGCCGCATGACGTGGGTGAAGGCGTTGAGCCGTTTCGGCCGCGACAGTGTGACGGTGGCGATCCGGTCATCGACGGCATAGGTGATCTGGGAGAACGGAACCTCAGGATGCTCCAACAAATCGGGCACGATCATGACCGCATCATTCCTCGATTTTATGATAGATTAAATTATTGTACGAGGTTGTCCGGCGGTAGGGGACTGTGGCGGGTCCTCGTCGGCGACGGACAGGACTCGGGACCGTCATCGCCGCAACCACTTGTCACCGATTCCGTTGGAGGAGCCCGCACATGACCACAGCTGCCGATGTCCCAAGCCGCGAGGCGCAAGCGGCTGAGACGGAGTTCGACATGGTCGACCGGCTGCTCCGCCGTCGGCACAGCTGCCGTGCCTTCAGCTCCACCCCAGTGCCGCACGAGACCCTGACGAGCCTGCTCGACTCGGCGCAACGCACGGCCTCGTGGTGCAACGTGCAGCCGTGGCAGGTGGTGGTGACATCCGGTACCGCCACCGAGCGCTTTTCGTCGGCGCTGCTCACCGCTGTCATGGGTGGATCGGTGGACCCTGACATCCCGGCACCGACCGAATATCGCGGGGCGTACAAAGCTCGACGCCGCGAGTCGGGCCTCGGCCTCTACAGCAGTCTCGGAATTCCCCCCGACGACCACGAAGCACGTACGAAGCAGACGCTCGAAAACTTCCGATTCTTCGGAGCGCCCCACGTACTGGTCATCCACTCCGAGGCGGCCCTCGGGCCCTACGCCCACGTCGACGTGGGCGGCTACATCGCCAATCTGCTCCTCGCCGCCGAGGCGCTCGGCCTCGCCGCCATCCCGCAGGCGGCTATTGCAATGCAGTCCTCCCTCGTCCACGAGCACTTCGGGCTGGGCGCGGACCGTGTCGTGGTGGCCGCCATCTCTCTCGGTTACGAAGCCGAGCATCCGGCCAACGTCTTCCGCACGGATCGCGCCGACCTCGCCGAGGTCGTCACCTGGGTCAGCTCATGAGCCGGACGACGCTCGACCAACCCGACCCGAATCACGAAGAGAGCATGAACGACCAGGTGCCTGAGGAGTCCGGGGTCCGGACGAACGTGATCGACGACGTCCTCGTCGTCACGCTCGACCGGCCAGCCAAGCGCAACGCCCTGAGCTGGGAGGTGACCGCAGGCCTCGATGCAGCCATGAACCGGCTGGAGGACGATCCCGCTCTCCGGGTCGGCGTCCTCACCGGGGGGACCGAGGTCTTCTCCGCCGGAGCGGACCTCCGAGCCGGCGTCGGCTATCCGACGGAGCGCGGTGGACTGGTAGGCCTGATCCAGCGTCGGCGCACCAAGCCCCTGGTCGCCGCTGTCGAGGGGATGGCACTGGGAGGAGGGATGGAGCTCGTCCTGAGCTGCGACCTCGTCACGGCGTCCAGCACTGCCACGTTCGGGCTTCCCGAGGTGCGGCTCGGCCTGATCCCCGACTTCGGCGGTGCCTTCCGGGCTGCCAAGCTGCTTCCTCCAAACGTGGCGCGCGAGATGCTCTTGACCGGCAAGCCGATCGACGCCGAGCGCGCGGAGCGACTGGGATTCGTCAACCGCATGACCGACCCCGGTGGCGCGCTCGACGCCGCCCTGGCTCTCGCCCGGGACATCAGCGGCAACGCTCCCTTGGCCATCCGGGAAGGCCTCGGCGTCGTCAACTCGCCGTTGCTCTACGACGACGAGGCCGACTGGCTCCGAAGCGATGCGGCGCACCTGCGGCTCATCCTCAGTCGTGACTTCCAGGAGGGCGTCTGCGCCTTCTTCGACCGCCGTAAGCCGGAATGGACGGGGCAGTAGGCCGTGCGAGCGCGCGGAGGACCCGTGCGCGTCGTTGAGCGAAAGGGTCACCGCGTGAAGGCATCTATCGAACGAGTGGCAGTCGTGACGGGAGTTGGCCGGGCCGATGTGCAGCCGCGGCCGGTCGCCGGCGGCGCTTCGCCGGTCGGGATGGACAGCGATTCCCGATCTCTCGCGGCGGAGGGCGTCTCGCGAAGCTTGGGCTCGACACCGGATACTCGGGTGCGAAGCTGGAGCTCCCGGTGGAACTGATCCAGTACGCCGAAAGGATCGGATTCGATTCGGCGTGGGCCAGCGAGGTATATGGTTCCGATGCCATCACCCCGATGGCTTACCTTGCGGCCAAGACGGAACGAATCCGGCTTGGGACAGCCATCATGCAGGCCGCTGGCCGCCCACCCGCCATGTGCGCGATGCAGGTGCAGACCGTCGATGCGATGGCGGGGGCAATCGGTTCATAGCAGGGCTTGGAGTATCGGGACCGCAGATCGTCGAGTGCTGGTACGGCCAGCCTTGGAGGTCGCCCTACTACCGTTTGCGCGACTACTACAATGCCGAAATGGACTAGGGTCGAGCGCCGGAGAACTACGCGCCAGCCATCGCCTTGAGCCTGAGGTTGGCGGTTCCAAGGCGACGAACACCGCTCAGGTCCGGTTGTAAGAGGGCATTTGATCTAGCCGAATTGCCCTTTGAGTTCTAGTAAGTTCCTCGCCAGGTGAGTGTGGTCTCGTCCGTTATGCGCTTGGCGAGGTTGTCGATCGATGCGACGTGGATCATGGCTTCGGAGCTGACGGGGAGGGTCTCGTAGTCGTAAGCGAGCCGCCGGTGCATCAGGATCCAACCGATACCCCGCTCCACTACCCAGCACCTTTCAGGACGTGGAATCCTCGGGTCCCGGGGTTTTTGTCGACGATTTCGACGTCGATTCCGAGCTTCGCGCCGTGTTCGACGACGGCCTTCTTGAAGCCGGTGTCGACCCAGTTCTTGGCGATGGTCGGGTAGGTGTTCTTGGCCTGGTCGAGCAGGCGTATTCCCAGGGCGTTTTCGGAGAGGCTCGCGGCGGTGACAGTCACGGCGAGGATCAGGCCGATCGTGTCGGTGAGGATGCCTCACTTCCGGCCCACGATCTTTTTCGTGGCCCCGCAATGGGTCGTCAGGCACCTCATCAGCGGTCAAGCGGTGCCCCGAAGCCCGGCGGCAACACCCCCCAGGTCATCCACTTCGACAGGGGGCACACAGCCATACCGGACTCGGGGGCCAGGCGCCCCATTGCGGGGCCACGAAAAAGGTAACTGGGCAGGTCCGCCGCTGGCGTATCTCACACACCCCTCCGACAATTTAAAAATCTAATCCAGTATCGAAAATGTAGCGGGCGAGTCTGACTGCTGCAAGGGGAAGCCGCCGGCATGCTACCCATGTTCCGGCCGCGACCACAGACGCGGGAGGGGTGGCCAGAGTGGTCAGTGAGGTGCAACCGAGGTTAGATCGGCGGTTAAGACGCAGGAGGACATGGCCGCATGCCGCCCGGCGGGCCCGGTGACGGGTTCATCGGGCCCGCCTGCGAACGCGAACAGGGTGGGGCGGGCGATCCGCAGGCCCTCGGCCCGTTCCTGGACTTCGGCAAGCCACGCGATGAGGCCGGCGATCGCGGCCTGGGTCTGCTCGCCGACCGGTCAGCACATGGACGGGGGCGTCGATCTTGCCCAGGAAGGTTTTCGCCGCGCTCGGTGTGGTCACACACCCCGCCACGGAGGGCGGTGGCGGCGGTCAGCCGACGCGTCATCACGTCGGCCATACCCCAGCACACGCGGCATTCCGCGCTGGCGGGGCGGTGCTCACAGTCGCGCACCAACCGTCGGTACATCATCAAGATTGCGGCGTTCACGGTAGGACGAGACGCCGTCCAGGCGGGCAGATCGGGTGCTCGGTATCGATCTGCGGCCAGCCGGATCGCAGCTGTTCGGCCACTCGCTTCCCGAGATCCACCGGTCAGCAGGCCCGGTCCACAGGACGATCTACAAACGCCCGGGCGGAACGCCGCCGCAGTACCGCATCACGTGTCTCCACAGGCATGCCTCCAACTTTCGATCGCACCTCACTCTATTATTCTAAACTAGAATAGATTACGCTCCCCAGTGGGACATCGGCTGAAGATGCTCGTCGCGGGAAGGGAGTGAGAGTGCTCGCGCAACAGCTCGGTGAGTTCGTCGGCCCGGAGGGCCTGCGGCTGGTGGAGATCGACGAACCGGACGCCGACGGGGGGGGTGGTGGATCTGGACGCCGCAGGCGTCGGCTACCCCGACCTGCTCCGCACCCGAGGTCTGTACCAGGACAGGAACAAGGTGCCCTGCAACCCGGGCTCCGAGGCCGCGGGCGTTGTGTGCCGCGCGCCCGCGGGCAGTGGGCTGGTACCGGGGCAGTCGGTCGCGGTGCTGACTCCCGGCGGGACCTGGCAGCAGGTCGTCACGGTCGACCCCGGTCAGGTGTTCGCACTGCCCGGCACCGTGCCGACCATCTCCGCCGCCGGGATGCTGGCCAGCTACCTCACCGGCCACTTCGCGCTCACCCGGCGCGCCAGGGCCGAGGCCTGCGAGACGGTGCTGGTGCACGGCGCAGTCGGCGGCATCGGCGCCGCCGCGCTGCACCTGTGCCGCGCCTTGGGGCTGCGCAGCATCGCGGTGGTCAGCGGACCTCGCAAGGCCGAGGCCACGCGGGCCGCCGGTGCCGACCTGGTCGTGAAGGTGGACGGGCTGGCTCGACCGAATCCGCGAGCATACGGGCAGCCGGGGCGTGGACATCGTGCTCGCCCCGGTGGGCGGCGACCGGTTCACCGACTCCCTGCGCGCCCTGGCCCCCGAGGGACGGCTCGTCGTCCTGGGATTCACCGGCGGCGACATCCCGACTGTGAAGGTCAACAGATTGCTGCTGCACAACATCACCGTTCTCGGTGTCGGGCTCGCCGAGGTGCTGCCGAACGACCCGGGCTATCCACGCCGGCAATGGGCCGAGCTGTATCCGCTGCTCGCCGACGGCACACTGACCGTGCCCGAACCGACTGTCCACGACCTGGCCGACGCCGCCGAAGCACTGTCCGAACTGGAGTCCCGCGCAGTGATCGGGAAGATCGTGCTGCTGACACGAGGACCTGGTGAAGGGGCGGGGCAACCGTGAAGAACCTGGTCGGCGCGGAACGGTCCGGGCGGCTGCTGGTCGTGCGCATGTGCCAGGAGAGGAAACGCAACGCCATCGACCGCGCGCTCGCCGACCAACTGGACAGCGCGATCGAGGGGCGCACCCGCCCTTGCCGAACGGATCTGCGTCAACTCCCCCACCGCCGTCCGGGCCTGTCCGGAGGCGATCAACGGGTCACTCATCGCGGATCGAGGAACCGGGCTGGCGCCTGACCGGACAGGCCCGGTCCACCATCACGACGTCCGAGGGTCTCAGGAAGCGTGGCCGCCTCCCTTGAGAAGCAGCCGCCACTCCGGACCGGCCGAGCGAGGCTTAGCGGGGCTTTAGCGCCGCTAAGCGGCGATGGCATGGGAATCCCGTTATCGGACTTGGACCTCACAAGGCCCGCGGCGCAATGAGGCGACGCGGGAATCGCCAGAGGAAGGCGAGAACTATGGCCACGATCGTCTCCGGAGACCGTCGGCTCGACGCGGCGGACCTCCAGCTCAGGAGCAGGCAAGCAGCCACAGGGTTCGCAGCTCTCGGCCTGGGACCGGGTTCCAGTGTCGCGTTCTGCCTGCGCAACGACATCGAGTTCTACGAGGTGAGCCTGGGCGCGGGCCTGCTCGGCGCCTACGCCGTCCCGATCAACTGGCACTTCTCGCCGGAGGAGATGCGGTACATCCTCGAGGACAGTCAGGCCAGGGTGCTCGTCATCCATGCCGATCTCCTGCCGAGGATGCGGAGTGGCTTTCCTGACGGTGTCCAAGTTCTGGTGGTCCCGTCCCCCGCCGCCCTTCGAACGGCATACGGCATCGAGGAGTCCGCCGGCGCCGTTCCGCCAGGAGAGACCTGCTGGCACGACTGGGTCGACGGTTTCGCGCCCCATACCGAGCCGGCCGGGGAGACGCCGATGGCCGTCTTCTACACGTCGGGCACCACGGGACGTCCCAAGGGGGTGCTCCGGTCGGCCTTCACACCGGTTCAGCAGGCCGCACTCGCACGCATTCTGTCCCTCAGCTTCGGCCTGACGATCGTCGACGATCCGGGCGAGATCGTGACCGCCGTGGCCGGGCCGGCCTACCACGGCGCCCCGAACATGCACGCGATGTTCTCCTTCCGGGCAGGGGCGAACATCGTCGTCCTTCCGCGGTTCGACGGCGAGGAACTGCTGCGGGCCATCCAGGACGAGCGGATCACCCACCTCCACCTCGTTCCGGTCATGTTCAACCGGCTGCTCAAGCTGGCACCGGAGGTGCGTGCGCGCTACGACCTCTCCTCGCTGCGGTTCGTGGCCCATGCCGCCGCACCGTGCGCACCCCACGTGAAGCGAGCCATGATCGACTGGTGGGGACCCATCATCCACGAGTACTACGGCTCGACCGAGGGCGGGATCGTGACGTTCTGCGACTCGGCGGAGTCGCTGGCACATCCCGGCACGGTGGGGCGAGTCGTCGACGCTGCCGAGATCCGCATCCTCGGCGAGGCAGGCCGGCGGCTCGGCCCGGGCGAGATCGGCGAGATCGCCGTCCGCTACGCCGGTATCGGTGATTTCAGCTACCACAACGACGACGCCAAGCGTCGCGCGGTCGACCGCGACGGGCTCGTCACGGTCGGCGACGTCGGCTATCTCGACGAGGACGGGTACCTCTACATCTGCGACCGCAAGATCGACATGGTCATCTCCGGCGGGGTGAACATCTATCCGGCCGAGATCGAAGCGGCCTTGAGCGACATGCCCGGGATCGCCGACAACGCCGTGTTCGGTATCCCCGACGAGGAGTTCGGCGAGTCGGTGTGCGCGGTGATCCAAGCCGAACCAGGGCACGCCCCGACCGTGGAGCAGGTGCAGGCGTTCCTGCGCGAGCGGATCGCCGGCTACAAGGTGCCGCGCCGCATCGAGTTCGTTGAGACGCTCCCCCGGGAGGACTCCGGGAAGATCTTCAAACGCAAACTGCGCGCGCCCTACTGGGAGCAGGCCGGCCGCGCCATCTGAGCGGCGAAGACGGTTCCGATCACAGCAATCCGATCTCAGTAAGGAGCCCGGGCACGGCGACACGCTCGTACTCGGCGGGACAGGCGCCGCGGTCCATCGCCGGCACGGCGGTGCTGATCACCGGCGCGGGAAGCGGCATGGGTGCCGCTGCGGCCCGGCTGTTCGCATCGGAGGGCGCCTGGGTAGCGGTCACGGACCGGGACGCGACTGCCGCGGAGGCGGTCGCGTCCGGCATCGTGGCCCAGGGCGGGCGCGGGCGGGCCTGGCGGCTGGACGTCGCGGACGGCACCGAGATCGAGCGCGTGGCCGGCGAGGCCGCCATCGAGTTCGACAGAGCTTTCCAGCCAATGCGGTACCCCGGCCGAGATCACCGGGGGCGGCGCGCCGCCCCCGGCCCCGCCGGACGACGAGCCGCTCACCTTCAGGATCACCTGGTCATCGGGGATCGCGGCGTGTTCGCGGACCACCGGCGACTGCATGATGCCTTGGCTGTTGGTCACGGTGTGGACCGGTATGGGCGGGTGCGGTGCGGAACTCGCGCGAATCCGGAACTCCGGCCATCGTGCGCTCATTGTTGCCCGCCCGAATGCGTTCGAGCGGTTCGCCCGAAATCACGTAGAAGTTGTAGGGCTGCGAGTTGAAGGACGGACGGTGCCCGCATGAAGCGCGAAAGTGGTGAGCGCCTCGCCGTCCGCGAGCAAGCCGCCCTTTGACGAGGAGGAAGCGCGGATGGGATCCCGCTGACGGAGGACAACGCGGCCCGAAGGACGAGCCGGTCAGCAGCCAGAAAGGGGTCTTCCTACTTCGCCGAATATAATCTAACATAGATTAAATTTCTACTCCAAGGAGCCGTCATGACCTCACCTCACCCGTCCGATCCGGCCTTCGCGGACGCCTATGCGCGTGCCTGGACGTCCGATACCGGCAGTCTCTGCGAGTTCTTCGCCGACGAGGGCACGTACACCGACGTCGCCATGGGCACGACGTACAAGGGGCACGAGAACATCAGGCGGTTCCAGCGCTTCATGCTCGGGTTCACCGCGGACTCGGTGATCGAGTTCGGCGCGCTCCTCGCGGCCGACGGCCGCCTGTACGCCGAGTGGCTGTGGAGCGGATCCTTCAGCGGGCCGCTGCGGCTGCGGTCAGGGAGGGTGATCGAGCCGACCGGCGCCAGGTTCAGTGTCGCCGGCATCGCCTCTTGCACCTACGGCGCGGACGGCAAACTGATCAGCCATCTTGACTTCTGGGATCTGGCGACCGTACTCGACCAGGTGGCCGCGGCCGGCTGAGGAACGGTCCCCCACGCATCACCGGTCGGCAGCCGTCGGCGAACGCCCATGTGAGACGCACGATTCCGGGTCTCTCACGCCTGCACGGCGGCCCCCGACCCCAGCAGGTCTTCGGCGCCCTCGACCTCCCACGCCTTCAGGACTTCGGCGGTGTGCCGGCCCGGCACGGGCGGGGGCGATCCGAGGGCGGTGGGCGTGGTCGAGAAGCGTGGTGCGGGCGCCGGCTGGAGGACGCCGTCCTGTTCCACCAGCGTGCCGCGGGCCTTGAGGTGCGGGTGTCCCGCGGCCTCGCGCAGGCTCATCACCGGTGCCACGCACGCGTCCGACGCCGAGAACGCCTGGGTCCACTCGCTGCGGGTGCGGCCGGCGAACGCCCCGGCGATGCGTTCGCGCAGCCGCGGCCACCGGGTGCGGTCGTGCTGGGCGGCCGGGTCCTCGTCGAGGCCCAGGACGGCGAGCAGTTCGGCGTAGAACTTCGGCTCCAGCGCGCCGACGGCCATGTGGCGGCCGTCGGAGGTCTCGTACACCGCGTAGAACGGCGCCCCGCCGTCGAGGAGGTTGACGCCCCGCTCGTCCTGCCACATCCCCGTCGCCAACAACATGTGCGTTCCGGCCAGCAGATGGGCCGTGCCGTCCACGATGGCGGCGTCGACGACCTGCCCCCTGCCGGTGCGCTCGGCCTCGCGCAGGGCCGCCAGGACTCCGATGACCAGGTATGTTCCGCCGCCGCCGAAGTCGCCGACGAGATTGAGCGGGATCTGCGGCGGTCCACCGGCGCTACCGATGGCGTGCAGGGCACCCGTCAGCGCGACGTATCCGATGTCGTGCCCGGCCAATTGGGCCATGGGCCCGTCCTGGCCCCAGCCGGTCATGCGGCCGTAGACCAGGCGCGGGTTCCTGGCGAGGCAGTCGTCTGGGCCGAGGCCGAGCCGTTCGGCGACGCCGGGGCGGTAGCCCTCGATCAGTACGTCGGCCCGGGCCGCCATGTCGAGCACGGCCCGTACGGCGTCGTCCTGCTTGAGGTCGAGCAGGACGGACTTCTTCCCGCGGTTCAGGACGTCGAGGTGTTCGAAGCCCGGGAACAGCCCGCTGCCGCCGGGGCGGTCGATGCGGACCACCTCGGCACCCAGGTCCGCGAGTGTCATCGCGGCGAACGGGCCGGGGCCGAGCCCGGCGAGTTCCAGTACCCTGCATCCGGACAGAGGGCCGCCTGCCATCGTTTTCTCCCTCATGCGTCAGCGGTGTCACGGGCCTTGCGGCGCGTCTGAGCGAACGTGAGGCCGTCTGCCCATGAGGCGCCCCGGGTGATCAGTCCCCGGTATTTCATGATCTCGGTGGGCCTGTTGACGGCCAGGGCCCCCACGAGCCGGTTGTCCGCGCGGTACAGGGCGACGCACTGGTGGTCACGCTCGATGTCGCCGTCGACGACGGCGATCTCGTCCGCGTCGGGAATGCCGACGAACTGGATGCGGGTGTCGTACTGGTCGGACCAGAAGTACGGCACCGTCGAGTACCCTCTGGCCGCCGCCGGGTTCAGGGCGTTGCGGGCGGCCAGGTCGCCCTGTTCGGCCGCGCTGGTCCAGTGCTCCAGGCGCATGGGCCGGTCGAAGAGCGGGTTGTGCCAGCGGGCGACGTCGCCCGCCGCGTACACGTCTTCGGCTCCGGTGAAGAGCGTTTCGTCGCAGACCACGCCGTTGTCCAGGGTCAGGCCGGAGCCCGCCAGCCAGTCGGTGGCGGGCACGGCTCCGGCACCGACCACCACCAGGTCGGCGTCGAGTGCGGTGCCGTCGGAGAGCCGGACCCTTTCGACCCGGCCCTCTCCCTCCAGCGCGATGACGCTCACCCCGCACCGCAGATCGGTGCCGTGGCGCAGGTGCAGGGAGGCGAGGGCACCGCCCATGGTCTCGCCGACGGCGCGCACGAGCGGGGTCGGCTGTGCCTCGACCACGACGACGTCCAGACCGCGCTTCCTGGCGGCTGCCGCCGTCTCGGCGCCGATGAAGCCGGCGCCGACCACCACGGTCCGGGCGCCCTTGTCGAGCGCCCGCCGGATGGCCACCGCGTCGTCCAGGGTACGCAGCGTGTGGACACCGTCCAGGCCCTGCATGCCGGGCAGTTGACGGGCGGTCGCGCCGGTGGCGATGACCAAGGCGTCGTATCCGATGGTCCGTTCGCCGACGCCGACCGCCCGGTTGCGGGTGTCGAGGAAGGTGGCGGGGGTGCCGAGCAGGAGTTCCACACCGAGATCGGTGCGCAGAACCTCCTCGGTACGGAAGGTCGGTGGTGTCCCGTCCGCGCCGATCTCCTCCAGGAACTGCTTCGACAGCGGAGGCCGGTCGTAAGGGAGGTGCGGCTCGGCCCCGACGAGGGTGATCCGCCCGTCGAAGCCGTCCTTGCGTGCGGCCTCGACGGCCCGCAACCCGGCGAGAGAGGCGCCGACGACGACCAGTCGGCGGGCACTCATCAGGGCTCCAGCCGGAGGGCTTCGGTCGGGCAGCCCGCGATGGCTTCCTCGACGTCGGAGAGGGTCCCCGGGGGTACGGTCTCGGTCTTCAGGACGAGTTCGCCGTCGTCGTTCACTTCGAACGCGTCCGGTGCCAGGGACTCGCAGATGCCCAGACCCGTGCACTTGGCACGGTCAACGATGATCTTCATCAGTGCTCCTTCGGGACTCCGGCCGACTCGGCCACGACGCCGACCGGGTAGTGCTGACGGATCTGTTCGACGACGAGCTTCGCGGTCTCGGCGCAGGCCGTGGTGCCGCCGTTGGCGTACTCCTTCACCGCGTCGCCGACGTTCCAGAGGTTGGGGACGGGGGTGGTGTTGGGCAGGTCGAAGCCCGCCACGGCGCGCTGCGGGGGCCAGCCGTCGCGGGTGACGACGGTGGACAGGATGCGGGCTCGATCGAAGCCCGGAATCTGGTCGCGGAGGTCGGCCATGAGCAACTCGGTCTCGACGGCCTCGTCGAAGTCGCCGACTGCCGGCTGGGGGACGGCCGTGCCCACGTAGAGGTGCCAGCCCTCCGGTGCCATCTCCGGGCAGGTCGCGGTGAAGTTGGCGACGTAGCACATACGGCGGGTCTTGGCGAAGCTGAGCAGGCCCGGGGACTCGACCAGGCGCTCCTGGCTGGCGAAGTTGACGGAGATCATCGCGCAGGGCCGGTCGCCGCGGCGCACCGACGTCAGGTACTCCTCGGAGAAGTGTTCCTCGCCGACGAGGGCCACGGTGGCGGCCGGGCCGGCGTCGCTCACCGCGAACCGGCAGCTGACCTCGGCGTCCTGTCCGTCGCGGGTGACGACCGCGCCGGTGACCCGGCCGGCGTCCACCGTCAGCGTGCGCACCTCGCTGTCCAGCCACACCTCGCCGCCGCCGGCGGTGACCACGTCCGCCAGCGCGCGCCAGATCCCGATGGTGCCGTCAGGACAGAACCCGAACTTCTTGAAGGCGCTCTTGCGGGTGAAGTAGGTGAGGAAGACCCGGGCGGGCAGTTCCTCGGAGCTCACCGCGAAGACGGATCCGCACATGTTGCGGAAGATGCCGTGCACGGATTCGTTCTTGGTGTAGCGGCGGATCCAGTCGGCGGTGGACAGCTCGCCTTCCGGCAGGCCGCTGTCCTCGCGGGCGGCGCCGAGGCCGCTGAGGAGTTTGGCGCCCTGACGGGTGAGCTTGGACAGCAGCATGCCCCAGCCACCACCGGTGACGTCGGCGTCCTTGCTGCCGATGCGGTACAGGATGGGCGGGTTGGCCCGGCGCACGTCGAACTTGGCGCCGACCTCCTCGAAGGTCTCCTCGGTGATGCCGCCGACCTCGATGACGATGGCCCCGTTGTTGACCTTGAAGCCGTCGATGTCGTGGGTGGAGGCGCGCCCGCCCACGCGGTCGAGGCGTTCGACGACGAGGGTGCGGTAGCCGTGGTGGGTCAGTCGGGCGGCGGTGAACAGGCCGCCCGCGCCGGCGCCTATGACGAGCGCGTCGAAGGATTTCACGATGGTGTCTCCTGTCCGGGCTCTCAGCCCAGCGGGTTGGTGCCGAGCTCGGAGGCGTTCATGTCCGTGATGTCGGGCCAGCGATCGGCGACGTCCTGGAGGGTCGGGGTGCCGGCGAAGGCCACGCCCTTGGAGACGAATTGCGCCACCCGCTGGACCCGGCCGCCGCCGGCGACCAGCACCGTGCCGGTGTCGGTGCATTCGTCGGTCAGCAGATGGGCGACGACGGGCGCCACGAACTCGGCCGGAAGCCTCTCCAGCAGCTCGGCCGGGGCGACGTCCTCGCTCATGCGGGTCCTGGCCAGCGGTGCGACGGCGTTGGCCAGGATGTTGTACTTACGTCCCTCGACAGCGAGCGTGTTGACCAGGCCGACCAGACCGAGCTTGGCGGCGCCGTAGTTGGCCTGCCCGAAGTTGCCGTACAGCCCGGAGGTGGAGGTCGCCATGACCACCCGGCCGTGTCCCTGCTCCCGGAAGTGCGGCCAGGCGGCCCTGGTGACGTGGAAGCCCCCGAACAGGTGCACGCGCTGCACGGCCTCCCACTGCTCGGCCGTCATCTTCACGAAGGAGGCGTCGCGCAGGATTCCCGCGTTGTTCACCACGCCGTGCACGGCGCCGTACTCCTTCAGCGCGGTGCCGATCACACCCGCGGCGCCCTCCTCGCTGGCCACGCTGTCATAGTTGGCGACCGCCTGTCCGCCCGCGGCGCGGATCTCCTCGACCACCGCGTCGGCCATCGCGCTGCCGGATCCGGTGCCGTCCCGGGCCCCGCCGAGGTCGTTGACGACGACCCGGGCACCCTGCCGGGCCAGCAGCAGCGCGTACTCGCGCCCCAGCCCTCCGCCCGCGCCGGTCACCACGACGACCCGGTCCTGTACTCCTGACATGTGCGTACTCCTCGTTGCTCGGTCGGGGGGGGTCAGTTGGGGGGATCAGTACGAGTTCGGCAGGCCGAGGCTGTGCTGCGCCACGAAGTTGAGCACCATCTCCCGGCTGACCGGGGCGGTGCGCAGCAAGCGGGCGACGAACCACAGGTCGGCCAGGCCGTACTCGCGGGACAGTCCGTTGCCGCCATGAGTCTGGATCGCCTGGTCGAGGGCCTTGAGCGAGGCCTCGGCGGCGGTGAACTTCGCGATGTTCGCCGCCGTCGCGGCGTCCTGTCCGGCGTCGAACAGCTCCGCGCTGCGGGCCGTGGCGAGCCGGGCGAGTTCCACCCCGATGTGCGCCTCGGCGAGGGGATGCGCGATGCCCTGGTGGGCTCCGATCGGAGTCGACCACACGGTGCGTTCACGGGCGTAGTCGCGGGCCTTGGCCACCGCGTAGCGGCCGATGCCGTTGCTGAGCGCCGAGGCGGTGATGCGCTCCGGGTTGAGGCCGGCGAAGACCTGCCGCAGGCCCTTGCCGCGCTCCCCGATCAGCGCGTCGCCGTCCAGCCGGACGTCGTCGAAGAACAGGGTGAACTGCTTGTCGGGGCAGACCAGTTCGGTCTCGATGGGCTGGTACTGCAGGCCGGGCGTGTTGATGGGCACGACGAACAGGGACAGCGGGCTGCGGCCGGACGCCGAGGGGGCGAGATCGCCGTCCCGGGTGACCACGAGCACGGCGTCCGCCTCGTTCAGGGCGGAGATGAAGTACTTGGCACCGGAGATGCGCCAGCCCCCGCCGTCGGAGCGGGCCGTGGTGGTGATGGCGTGACTGTTGGATCCGGCGTCCGGCTCAGTGACGGCGAACGCCATCCTGCGGCGGCCGGAGGCGATGTCCGGCAGCCAGGCCCGCTTCATCTCCGGCGAGGCGTGGGCGGCGAGGATCGAACCGCAGATGGCCGGCGAGATGACGCTGCTGAGGATCGGCATGCCGTGCGCCGACAGCTCCTCAAGGACCACGACGAGTTCGGAGAGGCCCGCTCCCCCTCCCCCGTACTCCTCGGGAAGGTGGACGCCCAGCAGTCCGGCCTCGCCGAGTTCGCCCCACAACTCCTCCAACCCGGCACCGGTCCGGGCCCGTTCGCTGTAGTACGCGTGCCCGTAACGGGCCGCGATCTTGGCGGTGCTCTCCCGGATCAGCCGGTGCTCGTCGCTGTCCGTGATCAGTGCGGTCATCACTACCGTCCCTGGAATGTGGGCTTGTGCTTGTCGATGAAGGCGGCGACGGCCGTTGAGGCGTCGGACGTCCGGGCAGTGCGCGCGATCGCGTCCGCCTCGGCCGTCAACTGCTCGGCCAGCGTGGCCGACCAGGATTCGCGCAGCAGGCGGCGGATCTCCCCGTGCGCGCGGGTGGGGCCGACGGCCAGTCGCCGGGCGGTGGACAGGGCCCCTTCGGCCAGTTCGCCGGCCGGCAGTACACGCGTCACCAGGCCCCACTCGACGGCCTCGTGCGCGTCGAGCACCCGCTGTTCGAGGTAGAACTCGGCGGCCCGTCGGGGCCCGAGGAGCCTCGGCAGGAACCAGGAGTTGCCGCCGTCGCCGGACAGACCGAGCGCCGCGAACCCGGAGGCGAACTTGGTGCCCTCGGCCGCCAGCACGATGTCCGCGCAGTACAGCAGCCCCAGTCCGCCGCCCGCGACGGCGCCGTGCGCGGCGCACACGATCGGCGCGTCGAGCCCGCTGAGGATGCGCAACGCCTCGTGATACGGCGAGATCATCCTGCGCAACGTGCCGGGCAGACCGGCACCGGCGTTGTCCGCGAAGACGGCGATGTCGCCGCCGACGGTCAGTGCGGGGCCGTTGCCCGTGATCAGGACCGCCCGCACCTCCGGATCGGCGGCCAGCCGCTGGGCGATTTCGTACAGGTCGTCAGCCATGGCCTGGTCGAAGGCGTTGCGGACGTGCGGACGGTCGAGGCGGATCTCGGCGAGCCCGTCGGCGACGCGGAAGTCGACGGTCGACAGGTCCCGTCGGGCCCCCAGTGCGTCGGTCCAGCGCGCGCTGTCCGTCAGCTGGACGAGTCCTGTGATCCGATCCTCGTCGAAGCTCAGGAGGTGGAAGAACTCCGCGTCGAGCTTGCCCCCGCCCTGCCGTGCCTCGCCGACGTACCGGCCGGTGACCAAGAGCTGTCCATCGTCCAGGTGACGGTACTCGGCAGGTTCTGCCCGAGCGTCGTAGCTCCGGGCGATCTGGCCCCAGAACTTCCGGCGCATGGTGTCGGCCCCGGCGTACGTCCCACCGAGGCCCAGCGGGAGCCCGTCGGTGGTCCGGCCCTCGAACGCAGGATCCAGGATCTCGTCGAGCCGCTTCCGGTCGCCTGCGGCAAGCGCCCGGTACAGCTCGGCGGCCACCGCCTGTTTCTGGTCGTGTTGCACGCTCACAGCCTCCACCATCGATTTGAATCTAATATAGATAAAATTCTGAAGGCAGGTCAACGCCTCGGTCAACGGCCGCTCACTCAGCCCGGTTCGGGCCCCACGACCGAAACGAACGAGACGCATCCGCCCGGCCGCCCGCCCAGGTTGTGGGTGAGGCCGAGGCGCGGGTCGGCCAGCTGGCGCTCGCCCGCTTCGCCGCGGAACTGCAGCCAGCACTCGTACAGCATCCGCAGCCCGCTCGCGCCGACCGGATGGCCGAAGGACTTCAGCCCGCCGTCCGGGTTCACCGGCAGCCGCCCGTCGAGCTGGAAGGCGCCGTCCAGGACGTCCTTCCACGCCTGGCCGCGCTCGGCGAACCCGAGGTCCTCCATCAGCACCACCTCGGTCGGCGTGAAGCAGTCGTGCACCTCGGCCAGCGAGATCTGGCTGCGCGGGTCGCTGATCCCCGCCTGCCGGTAGGCGTCGGCGGCGGCGTGGACCACCTCGGGGAAGGTGGTGTAGTCGTAGCCAGGGTCCATGGCGCCCCGGGCCGGTCCCGCGACCAGGGACAGGCCCTTCACGTACATGGGCCGGTCGGTGTACCGCAGGGCGTCCTCGGCCCGGACGATCAACGCGCAGGCCGCGCCGTCGGAGACCCCCGAGCAGTCGAAGACCCCGAGCCGGCCCGCGACCAGAGGCGCCCGCTCGATCTTCTCCTTCGAGACCACCGAACGGAACTGCGCCTTGGGGTTGAGGGCCCCGTTGGCGTGGTTCTTCCACGCGACGTGCGTCATCGCCTCTCGCATCGCGGCCGGATCCACCCCGTACCGGTCGCAGTACGCCGGATCGAGCAGGGAGAAGGCGGCCGGCGCGGTCAGCGACAATTCGGGGGCCGTGCCGTCGCCAGGCGGGTCGGAGCGCAGCAGCCCGGAGAAGCCGGAGTCCTTGAGCTTCTCCACGCCGACTGCCATCACCCGGTCGTACGCTCCCGAGGCGACCGCGTAGCAGGCGTTGCGGAAGGCCTCGGAGCCGGTGGCGCAGTAGTTCTCCACCCGGGTGACGGGCTTGTAGTCCAGGGACAGCGGACGGCTCAGCGTCATCCCGGACTGCCCGGAACCGAGGGTGCCCAGCCAGTACGCGTCCACGTCCTCGGCGGCCAGCGCCGGGGTCGCCGCGAGACACTCCCGGGTGGCGTCGAGCAGGAGGTCGTCGGCCGAACGGTCCCAGTGCTCGCCGAACGGGGTGCATCCCATACCGACGACCGCCACCCGGTCGCGGATCCCGTTGCTGCTCATCCCGTGCCCTCCCTGCTACTCACGTCCGCTGCCGTACGGGCCGTCAAACGGGCCTTCCAGAAGTAGTTGTGCACTCCCCCGGCGGTGTGCAGCCGCCGGAAGACCGGCTCGACCCGGGTACCGACGGCCAATTCGTCCGCCGCCCCGTCGGCGATCTCCAGCGTGCAACGACCGCCGCCGTCGAAGTCGACCACCGCGTCGATCAGCGGCGGCGAGGGCGAGTACGCGAGCCGGTCGACGGTGTACGTCGCCACCGTTCCGCGTGCTCCGGCCAGCGCCACGGGCATCATCGCGTCCACCGCCCCGCACTCCTTGCACACCCGCGCCGGCGGCAGGTGGACGAAGCCGCAGTTCTCGCAGCGGCTGCCGGTGAAGCCGAACTTCCAGCGCTCCCCGCGCGCGGACGGCGGGCCCGCCGGACGGTCGGGTTCGGGCCGGCGCGGGGGCTCGCGGTCCAGCCACCCCCGCCAGGTCAGGTACGTCGTATAGGAGACGGGCCGTCCCGCCGCGAGTTGCCCGGCGAGGGGCTCGGGCTGTCTGGCCGCGGGGAGCCGGTCGGTGGTGCGCAGCAGTACGGCGTCGCAGCCGTCGGCCGCCGAGAGCAGCAGGATGGTCTCGTCGGCGCCGACGCGGTCGAGGGCGTCGGCCAGGGCGAGCCCCGCGTCGGCCGCTCCGGTGTGGCCGAGGGGTGAGCCGCTCACAGACAGGCGTGCGGGGAAGAGCTTGGTGGCGCGCTTGCGGACGGCGGCGTTCGGCGAGACGAGCAGCACGTGGTCGGGCTGTCCGGTGCCGGCGGCCTTCAGGGCGCGCTGTCCGGCGTCCTCGATGAGCGGCAGATAGCGCTCCAGGCCGAACCGCTCCTCCCACTGCTCGCCTGCACGGTTCTCCGGAACCCGCCAGCGGTCCAGGAACTCGGCGGTGGCAGCGGTGTGGGCGACGATCTCGGCGACCGCCTCGTCCGCCGCGCCGAAGAGGAAGGCCGCCGCCCCGTCTCCCCCGTCCCGCTCGTCCGCCGAACCGGGCCGGCCGGTGCGGACGTCGGAGAGCACGGCGAGCCCGCCACCGAGACAGGCGGCGCGCAGCGCGGCGATCCCGGAGCGCGCGGAGCCGGCCAGGTCCGTCGCGAAGGCTTCGTGCGGCAGGCCGAGAGCAGCGTGCAGGGCGGCGGCGTTGGTCTTGTCGAGATAGGCGGGAGAGGTGGTCGCGAAGTACAGCGCGTCGGGCGCGCCGCGCCCGGGCAGGGCGCGTCGGGCCGCTTCGACGCCCATGGTGGTGCTGTCCTCGTCGAAGGAGGCGGCGATCCGCGCCCCTCGCCCCGCCTTGATGCCGAGCGCGGTGCCCAGCTCCTCGCGCTGAAGGCGGTGTCGTGGGAGGTAGGCGGCGTAGGAGACGATGCCGTAGGGGCTCGGGCTCATGATGTTCACGCCGCCTCGAAGATCGCGGCCATGCCCTGGCCGCCGCCGATGCACATGGTTTCGAGCGCGTATCTGCCGCCCCGGCGCCGCAGTTCGTGCAGCATCGTGGCGAGGATGCGGACCCCGGTGGCGGCGATGGGGTGGCCGAGCGAGATGCCCGAGCCGTTGACGTTCAGCCAGTCGTTGTCCTCGTCGTACTTGAGTCCCCAGCCCTTCAGGACGGCCAGCACCTGGCAGGCGAACGCCTCGTTCAGCTCGACCAGGTCCAGGTCGTCGAAGCCGATCCCGGTCCTGGCGAACAGCTTGGCGACCGCCGGGACCGGCCCGATGCCCATCATCGAGGGCTCGCAGCCGGCCGCCGACCAGCCGCGCAGGAAGCCGATCGGCTCCAGGCCGAGTGCGTCGAGTTTGTCCTCGGCGACCACCAGGCAGGCCGCCGCGGCGTCGTTCTGCTGGCTGGAGTTGCCCGCGGTGACGGTGCCGCCCGGGAGCACCGTGCGCAGTCCGGCGAGGGTGTGCGGGGTGGAGTCGGGGTGGATGCCCTCGTCCCGTCCGAAGGGCAGGGGCTCGCCTCGCCGCTGGGGTACCTCGACCGGCACGATCTCGTCGGTGAAGCGTCCTGCTCCCCAGGCCGCGGCGGCGCGCCGGTGGCTGCGGGCCGCGTACGCGTCCGCTTCCTCCCTGGTGATCGCGTATCGCTCGGCGAGGTTCTCAGCGGTCTCGACCATGCCGCTGATCGGGCCGAACCGCTCCTGCGGCTGGGAGCGTTCACGGCCGCGGTCGAGCCGGTCGTGGAGCTGTACGGAGCCGGAGCGGGTGCCCCAGCGGACGTTCGTGGAGTAGTGCTCGATGTTGCTCATGCTTTCCACGCCGCCCGCCAGCACCACGTCGGCGGCGCCGGTCTGCACCATCATCGCCGCGGTGACCACGGCCTGCAGTCCGCCGCCGCAGCGCCGGTCGAGCTGGAAGCCGGGCAACGCGACCGGCAGTCCGGCGTTCAGGGCGGCCCAGCGTCCGATGCACGGGGCCTCAGAGTTGGCGTACGACTGGGCGAAGGAAACGTCCTCGATACGCTCCGGGTCGATGCCGGAGCGCTCCACCACCGCCCTGATGACGACGGCCGCCAGGTCGTGTGCGGGGAGCGCGCGCAGCGTCCCGCCGAAGGCACCGACCGGGGTGCGCAACGGTGCGACGATCGCGGCTCGGGGCATAGCGGTCATGCCGGGGCTCCTTGCTCTTCGAGCGCGGCTTCCAGCGCCGCACGGTGGTCGGGGTGAGCGATGGCGAGCATCCGTTCACGGCGTACGCGCAGGGGTTGTCCGCGCAGGTCGGCGACCCCGTACTCGGTGACGAAGAGTCCCGCGTCGCTGCGTGAGGTGCTCACCGGGCCGGACAGCCGGGCCACCACACGACTCGCGGGGCCGGCGGTGGAGGGCAGGGCGACTACGGGCAGGCCGCCCGGGGACCTGGCGGCCCCACGCAGGAAGTCCCCTGCTCCGCCGACCGCTCCGATGTAACGCCCCCCGGCCAGTTCGGAGTTGACCTGTCCGGAGAGGTCGACCTCGATGGCCGAGTTGATGGCGACCAGCTGGTGCTGCGCCGCCAGCGTCTGCGGGTCGTGGGTGTAGCCGGTGTCGCGCAACTGGATCGCCGGGTTGCGGTGGGCGAACCGGAACAGCCGCCGGGTGCCCATCAGCAGCCCGGCGACCGCTTCGCCCCGGTCGAGCGTCTTGCGGGCGCCCGTGACGACGCCGGCCTCGATCAGGTCCATCGCCGCGTCGTTGATCAGACCTGAGTGGATGCCGAGGTCACGGCGGTCGGTCAGCAGGCCGAGCACGGCCTCGGGGAGCGCGCCGACGCCGAACTGGAGCGTGGCGCCGTCGTCCACCAGGCCCGCCACCCGGGCCGCGACGCGTGCGGTGACGCTGTCCGGTGTGCCGGGCCGCAGTTCGGCGGGCGGGCGTGAGGTGCGGACCACCACGTCGAGATCGGACGCACCGAGCGTACGGGGGCCGTACGTGTACGGGACCTGGTCGTTCACCTCGGCGATCACCACCCGGGCGGTGCGTAGGGCCGCCCCCAGGTAGTCGTCGGCCAGGCCGGGGCTGTAACGGCCGTCGCCGTCGGGCGGCGGGAGCTGGACGAGCACCACGTCCGCGCGCAGAGGGCCCGCACCGAGCAGGCCGGGGAGGCTGGAGTAGGGCGCGGGCAGCACATCCAGCCGCCCTGCCCGGTGCAGGGCCCGGTTGCCGCCGCTGCCGATGTAGGAGACGAAGGACACCAGGTCGGCGTGGTCCGGGCGGACGGTGTCGGTCGCCGGGATACCGAGGAAGCACCTGAAGTGCCCGATGTCGGCGCGCTGTTGCATCAGCCGCTCGGTCAGGGTCTGTGGCTCGGCGCATGCCTGGCCCCAGACGACGGTGTCGCCCTCCCGTATGTACCGGGAGAGGTCGAGCGCGTCGGGTGTGACGTCGTCCATGTCCCGGCCCGTCAACTGCCCGCGTCGTCGTGCCAGCGGTGCGCCGACGGATCCAGCAGCCGCCGCAGATCTCCGTCGGGGAGCCACACGAGGGTCTCGAGTTCGAGCGCGTCCAGATACCGGACCCGTCCGGTGCGCCGGTCCTCCAGCCGCAGCCGGGGACCGTTGGCCGCGGTGTCGATACTCACCGCGACCTCGGCGAATTCGCTGCCCACGGTCCCGGTCAGGGACTTGGTCCCGCTCTCGGTCTCGATTCCGGTGTCAGTCTCGGTCTCGGTCATCTGTACGGTCCTCAGATCAGGAAGGCCAGGGTGGGCAGCGCCCGGTCGTGGTTGACCAGGACGACCTTCTTGTACGCCAGCCGGATCTGCTCGTCGACGACGCGCAGCCGGTATGTGGTGCGGCCCGCCCAGGTCTCGTTGCCGCGCTCACGGGACTCCACCAGGACGAAGTTGGCGGCGACCGTGATGTCGCCCGACTCGCGGGCCCCGTCGGCGTCATCCAGGATCTCCACGTTGGAGACGATCCGGCGGAGGTTCGACGGTGGTGACTGTGAATAGCGCTTCCCGGTCCTGAGCTGCTTCAGGCGGGTCGCGATACGGCTGCGGTTGTCGCTGATCACCGACATCCGCTGGACGGAGTCACCGTCCGGGGTGCCCGCGGGCACCCAGTAGAGGGCGTCATCGGTCCACAGCGCCTCCCAGGCGTCGTAGTCGTGCTCGTCCGCGTGGCGCGCCTCTCGGTAGAGGAACTGCTCGACCTGGCGCAGGTCCAGTGCCGTCGGGGTGGCTGCTGCGGTCACTTCTCCGCCTCCATCAGGTTCCGGTAGTGGGACCAGAAGCCCCGCATCCCTGTCTCGTCGGTCGCCGTGCCGATACGGAAGCCGTTCTCGTCGGCCCGCTCTCGCTCCACGCCCCGGCGGATGTCGACCCATTCCGGGTCGCGCAGGGCGACGCCGCGTTGGTTGCGTTCGTACATCTCGGTGTCGTCGGCGAGCAGCATCCCGGCCGGGCCCACGGAGCCGACGCACTGCGACACCATCCGCCGGTTCAGCTCGGGTGCGCCCTTGAACTGGACGGCGGTGGAGTGCTGGACACACTCACCGACCGACAGCGGCTGGATGACGAAGAGCTGGATCTCGGCGATGAACAGGTTGGGAAAGATCATCACGTGCGGGGAACCCTCGATGAGGATCTCCTCAGCGGCCGGTCCATGCAGCTCCCGCATGCGTGCCACGTAATCGGGGACCCTGTCCTCGGTGGTACCGAACCAGCGCATCGGCTCGGCGAAGCGGCGGAACTCGGGCCGCAGGTCGTTCTCGCTGTGGCCGCCGCCCAGATCGCGGGTCACGGCGGTGGAGTTGTCGCTGTACAGGGCGCCGATCGGGCTGCCGGTGACGCTGAAGATCGAGCCGTGCACGAACTGCGGGTGGTAGCCGTCCGTCTCGTTCTCCGCCAGCAGCTTCCAGTTGGCGCGGGTGCGGTGCTTGAGCCAGCCGGCGGTGAGCTCGACCTCGCCCTCGGGGGAAAGGCGCGCGAGCCGGTCCAGTTCCCCGGCGGCGGCGCCGAGGTGTTCGGCGAGTGTCGGGCCGTCGGGCGCGAAGCTGCCGAAGACGAAGCCCTGGTGGGAGGCAACCCTGGGGATCCGGCCGAGGCCGAGGGCGAGCTTGCCCTTGCCTCCGTAGCCCTTGTTGTAGGGGTAGCCGAGAAGGTCTCCGTTGTTGCGGTAGGTCCAGCCGTGGTAAGGGCAGCGGAAGGAGTTGGAGTTGCCGCTCGGCGCGTCGCACACCAGGTTGCCGCGGTGGGCGCAGCGGTTGAGCAGCAGGTGCACCTCGCCGTCGCGGTCGCGCGTCATGACGACGTCCTGCGGACCGATGTTCTTGCGTACGTAGTCGCCCGGTTCGGGCACCTCGCTGACATGCCCGACGTACACCCAGGTGCGGTACCAGATGTGCTCCAGTTCCTCCGCGAAGATCTCCGGGTCGGTGTAGAGCGACCCGTGCACCCTGGTCGGCTGGATCAGTCGTGCGTACTTGTCCGTCTGTTCGTGTGCCGTCTCCGGCAGCGTGGCCGTCATGCTCCGCCATCCTCGATTCGCTTCTGGGCGTACTGCGCCAGCCGGAACTTCTGCACCTTGCCGGTGGGCGTGGTGGGCAGTTCGGCGGCGTCCAGGATCAACACGTGCTTGGGGACCTTGAACCGCGCCAGCCTCTCCTTGCACAGTGCGATGACCTCCGCGGCGGTGAGGTCCGTGCCGGGTGCGCGGACCACGCAGGCGCAGCCTGCGTCGCCCCAGCGCTCGTCGGGCACGCCCACCAGATACACCTGGGAGATCGCGGGGTGGCCGGTGAGCAGGTCCTCGATCTCCTTGGGCATGACCAGTTCACCGCCGCTCTTGTACAACTCCTTGGTGCGGCCGGTGACTTCGAGGTAGCCGTCGTCCCGGACCCGGCCCAGGTCACCGGAGTGCACCCAGCCGTCGCGCAGGGCCTTCGCGGTCTCCTCGGGCTTCTTCCAGAAGCCCCGCATGTGCGTCGGGCCCCGGGAGACCTCGCCCTCCGCTCCGGGAGGGACGTCCTCGCCGGTGAGCGGGTCGATCACCTTGTACGTGACGAGAGCTCCGTCCGGCAGACCGGCCGGGCCGGCCGTCTTGGGTCTGCCGACGGTACCGGCGTGCCGGTGCAACGGGTCCTCTGGGAGGGTGAGCGTCATCGCTCCGATGGCGGTCATGGAGATCAATACGGAGCACTCCGACTGGGCCAGGACGTAGGCCAGGGCGCACGCCGAGTGCGACGAGGCCGTCCGCGAGGCGGGCGGACCACTCGGCCGTCTCGGCGTAGCCCACGGTCCGCTCGTCGGTGATGACGAAGGGACGGTCGCCATACCGCGCGGCCCAGTGGTCGAGCCACCCGTCGAGGGTCCGTGGCGTCCAGCGCTCGAACCGGGCATGCAGGTGTTCGCGGCGCCGCTCGATGTCCGATGCCATGGCCACATCCTTTTTGAATTGATGTTAGATTAAACGACGAGTGGAGGAGTCGGCAACCGCTGGTTTCCGCGAACTCACCCGAGAGGGCGCAGGATCCCCGCAGCGACGGCCTCGCGCAGCTTGAACTTGCGGACCTTGCCCGCCGGCGTGACCGGCATCTCGTCGGCGGCGTACCAGTGCTGCGGGACCTTGTACTTGGCCAGCCGACCGCGGCAGTGGGCAACGAGAGCGTCGCGCAAGCCGTCGTAAGGCTCTCCTCGGAGCCGTACGACGGCTGTGACCGCCTCGCCCCACTGCTCGTCCGGCAGGGCGATCACGGCCGCCTCCAGCACGGCCTCGTGCCCGAGCAGACACGTCTCTATCTCGACCGGTGCGATGTTCTCGCCACCGCGGATGATCAGATCCTTCAGCCGCCCGGTGATGGTGATCACACCACGCTCGTCCATGACGCCGAGGTCACCGGTGTGCACCCAGCCCTCGGCGTCGACCGTGCGCGCGGTCGCCTCCGGGTCGTGCAGGTACCCGATCATCTGCTGGTAGCCCCGTGCGCAGATCTCCCCCGATGCGCCGAGCTGCTGCACTGCGCCGGTGATCGGATTGACGATCTTGCATTCCACCTGCGGCAGCGGCCGGCCCACCGTGTTCGCAAGGTCCTCAGGGGTGTCCGAACGCCCGGTGGCTGACAGCGTCGGCGCCAGCTCCGTCTGGCCGTACAGGTTGTGCACGGAGGCTCCGAACACCTGCCGTGTCGTCTCGATCAACGCGGCGGGCACGTTCGCGCCGCCCACCATGACCGTGCGCAGCGCGGCTGCCGTACCGCCGGTGTCGCGGGCGGCCTCGACCAGTGCGCCCAGTATCGCTGGTACGCAGAACAGAACGGTGGCCTGCTCTTTCTCCATCAGTTCCAGTACGGGTGCGGGCCGGAAGTGTTCGACGAGCAGCATGCAGCCGCCCAGCCACAACGATCCGAGGGTGGCCACCACGCAGCCGGCCGTGTGGAACATGGGCAGCGGGTTGACCTGCACCGCGCCCGGCTCGGTCTCCGCCCTCTCCACGGTCAGCTTCGCGACATTGACGAGGGAGCGGTGGCGCAGCAGCACGCCTTTGGGCAGGCCGGTGGTACCTGAGGTGTACTGCAGCATCACCGGTGCGTCGGCGTCCCGGACGGCGGCCGTGGCGGGCGGGTCCGCCGATTCGGCCAGCCAGCGGTCCCGTGCGGACAGGGAGACGACCTCGCGCAGTGCGGGGCACCGGGACGGGACGGAGGCGGCGACGGCCGCGAGGTCGTAGTCGCGGCTGACGTCCGCGTGCAGGAGCACGGCGGCCCCCGAGTGGTTGACGGCGTAGACCAGTTCGTCGGCGCGCAGCACCGGGTTGAGCGCGACGAGCGTCACCCCGGCCAGCGCGGCGCCGTACTGGATGACCGGCCACTCGATGACGTTCGGCGCCCACAGGGCGACGAACTCCCCGGGCTCGGCCAGCCGCAACAGGGCGGTGGCGACCCTCCGGGCCTCGGTGTACAGGTCCTGGTAGGTCAGCCGGCACTGCTCACCAGTGCCGTGCGCGGTGCCGACCAGGGCGAGGGCGTCGCCGTGGGTACTGGCGCGTTCGGCGAGCAGCGAGCCGACGGTGTACTCCACCAGGGGCACGCTGTCGTCTCTTGACCACAGTGATGTGGTGAGCGGCTCTCTCATGTTCAGCACCCCTTGAATACGGGCCGGCGTCGCTCGTGGAAGGCGGCGACACCTTCGGCGAAGTCCGCCGAGTCGAACAGACGGGTCTGGTGCTCGACCTCGCGATCGAGCGCCGCGCGCGGATCGCCCGCCTGGCAGGCGCCGAGCATCATCTTGATCGCGGACAGTGCGAGCGGCGGGCCCTCAGCGATCCGTTCGGCATCGGCCAGTGCCCAGTCCAAGGCGTTCCCCGGCTCGACCAGTTCGTCGGCGAGCCCGAGAGCGAGGGCTTGCGGGCCCTGGATCCGGCGGGGCAGCAACAGCAGCTGACGGGCCGCCGCGAGTCCGGTTCTGGCCGGCAGCGATACCGATATCCCCATGTCGCCGGCGAGTCCGACGCCGGTGAACGCCGTGTTGAAGGACGCGTCGGACGCGGCGACGACCCGGTCGCAGGCCAGCGCGAGCGCCGCCCCGGCGCCGTACGCGAAGCCCTCGACCGCCGCCACCACCGGTGTGGGCCCATCCCAGACGGCCCGGATCACCCGCTGGGCGGCCTGAGCCCTGGGGCGGGTCTCGTCCGGGCCCTGTCGGCGCATGGTGGAGACGTCACCGCCGGAGCAGAAGGTGCCACCGGCGCCGGTCAGCACGATCGCGCGTACGGAGGTGTCGGCCATCGCGGCTTCCAGCTTCTCCGCGAGCACCACCCGCAGGGCCAGATCGATGGCGTTGCGCTTGTCCGGCCGGTTCAGGGTCAGCACGCGGACCGGGCCGTGGTCCTGGAGCAGCACGATGTCGTCATCGCTGCCATCGCTGCCATCGCTGTGCGTCATGGCGTCCCCTCACCGTCCCGTGAAGACCGGCGGCCTGCGTTCGAGCACCGCCGCGAGCCCTTCCCTGGAATCGGCGGTGCCGGACAGTTCGGCGACCGTACGGGCCTCCTCGGACAGCCGTTCCGCCACTCCGGCGCCGACGCCGCTCCACAGCAGCCGCTTGGTCGCCGCCAACGCGAGAGGGGCGCCCGCGGCGAGGTCGCGGGCGAACGCGAGGGCCTCGTCGAGCAGCCGATCGTCCGGTACGACCCTGGTGAGCAGCCCCGCGTCCAGCGCCTCGGCGGCGGTCAGGGTGGGGTTGGCCAGCAGGATCTCCATCGCCTTGCGCAGGCCCACGAGCTGGGTCAGCGTCACCGACACCCCTGCGTCGGGCGCCATACCGACCCGGACCGCGCCCGACATGAACTTCGCCGACTCGGCGGCGAAGACGAAGTCGGCCGAGCAGACCAGCCCGAACCCGCCCCCGCCGGCCGCGAAGCCGTGCACCGCGGCGATGACCGGGGCCCGCAGCTGCAGGAGCGCGGAGGTGCAGATCTGGAGCCAGGAGGTCGCCTCCCGAAGATAGTCCGGAAGGCCTTCGCCCTTGGCGGCGAAGGTGTGGACGTCGCCGCCCGCGCAGAAGTGCCGGCCCTCTCCGGTGATCAGCACCACGCGCACGCCGGGTTCGGCGTGGCAGCGCATGACGGCCGCGTGGAGCGCCTGGAGCAACGGTACGTCCAGGCCGTTGGACGCCTCGGGACGATTGAGCCGCAGTCGTGCGACGCCGTCGGCGTCCAGGTCCAGCAGGACCGGCCCCGAGTCGATCAGTTTGTCCGTCATCTCAAGTGCCTTTCGTGCCTTTGGCCGTGAAGGTGCTGATCCCAGCGCCCGCCGCCGCCCCGCCGATGTGGTCAAGTACCGCGGCCTGCTCCAGGACGAGACCGTCCTCCAGCGGCAGCCGCAGCCCCTCATGCACCAGGTGCTTGGCGGTGGCGAGCGCCTGCTGGTCCTTGCCGCCGAGCCGCTCGGCGAACTGTGCGACCGCCTCCTCGAACCCCTCGTCCGGCAGGCACCGGTAGGCCAGCCCCCAGTCGACGGCCTCGGCGGCGGTCAGCCGGTCTCCGGTGAGGATGTGCGCCAGGGCCCGCTGGCGCCCCACGAGGCGGGGCAGCCGCTGGGTGCCGCCGCCACCGGGAATCTGGCCGAAGTTCGTGTGTGTGTCGGAGATCGTGGCCCGTTCGTGCACCAGCGCGATGTCGCAGGACTGCATCAGTTCGAATCCGCCGGCCATCGCGTAGCCCTCGACCACCGCCACCACGGGGACGGGCAGGGTCGCGATCACCGCGCAGGCCCGGCCGAAGTTGTCGAAGAGCGGCGCCATCGTCTCCGGCCCCCCGGCCCGCAGCCGCTCCAGTTCCCTGAAGTCGCCGCCGACCGAGAAGTTGCCGCCCGCGCCGCGGATCAGGATGACCCGCGCCGAGGCGGCGAGTTCCGTCAGCGCGTCCCGCAGTTGGCGGCCGAGTTCGACCGTGATCGCGTTCATCGCTTCGGGACGGTCGAGCAGGATGTGGCCCACCGCACCGTCCGTGCGGGTTCGTACGACGTGTGCGACCTGGGTACTCACATCAATCGCCCGCCGCCCACTTCCAGGACCGCGCCGGTCATGTAGCTCGACAGATCGGACGCGAGGAACAGGACGGCCCCGGCGACCTCTCTGGGCTGCCCCGCCCGCTTCATGGGGATGTCGGCCTCGCGTGCCGCGAAAACCTCCGGCGGCATCGCCTCGGTCATGGCGGTACGGATCAGGCCCGGCTGCACCGCGTTGACCCGGACTCCGCGATGGGCGAGTTCCTTGGCCGCCGCCTTCGTCAGACCCACGATGCCCGCCTTGGCGGCGCTGTAGTTGGTCTGTCCGGGGTTGCCGGACTTCCCGGACAGCGAGGAGATGTTCACGATCGATCCTCGTCCGGCCTCGCGCATCACCGCTGACGCCGCCCGCAACCCGAGCCAGGTCCCCTTGAGGTGGACCCCGATCACGGCGTCGAAGTCCGCGGCGCTCATTCTGCGCAGCGAGGCATCGCGGGTGATGCCGGCGTTGTTGACCAGGATGTCCAGGGTTCCGAAACGCTCGGCGGTGTGCCGCACCGCGTTCTCGACCGACATCTCGTCGGTGACGTCGCAGCCCAGCCCCAGTACGGAGCCAGCGTCGCCGCCTGCGATCTCCGCCGCGGCCTTCGCCGCCCGCTCGGCGTCCACATCGGCCAGGGTCACGCGCGCGCCGTGCTCGTGCAGAAGCCGGGCGATCTCCAGTCCGATCCCCTGGCCGGCACCGGTCACGATCGCGGACCGGCCCGCCACCAACCCGCCCACCGGCGCGCCCGTCAGCCCGCCCATCAGCCGACGTACCGCACGACGGAGTCGACCACGCAGGCGGGCTTCGTGCCGCCCTCGATCTCGATCACGGTGGACAGCTTCAGCTGGACCGCGCCGTCGAGAGGCGTCGCCTCGGCGATCCGGGAGGTGGCTCGCAGCTTGGAACCGACCGGCACGGGGGCCGGGAAGCGGACCTTGTCCAGCCCGTAGTTGACCGCCATGCGGACGCCATCGACACGGTAGATCTGCTGCAGGAACGCCGGCAGCAGGGACAGGGTGAGCAGACCGTGGGCGATGGTGCCGCCGAAGGGTCCCTGGGCGGCGCGCTCGGCGTCCACGTGGATCCACTGGTGGTCACCGGTGGCGTCGGCGAACCGGTCGACCCGCTCCTGGTCCACCGCGACCCAGTCACTGCTGCCGAGGGTCTCCCCCGCCGCGGTTGCGAGTTCGGAGAGGCCGTCGAAGATCTTCATATTTCACTCCGGGGCTGGTCAGAATTTTGAATCTAATCTAGATTCATAAATGTCGAGGGTCAACGGTTGTGAAGCGGCCGAGGTGCGAGGGAGCGGAAAGAGCATGGATCTGGGACTCGGCGGCGCGCGGGTGCTGGTCACCGGCGGCGCCTCCAACATCGGCCGCGGAATCGTGCACGGCTTCGCAGCCGAAGGCGCGCGCGTGCTGATCTGCGACATCGACGGCGACCAGGCCGCGAAGGTGCGGGTCGAAGCGCTGGTGCGCGGGGCGGCCGACGCCGAGGTCGCCGTGGCGGACCTGGCAGTCGAAGGATCGGGCAGGGCCATGGTCGACCGGGTCGTCGAGGCCTGGGGCGGGATCGACGCCCTGGTGAACAACGCGGGCCTGAGCCTGCCGGGATTCATCACCGAGGACACCGACCGCGACGGCTGGCGGCGCATGGTCGACGTCAACCTGTTCGGCGCCGTCGAGTGCACCCAGGGCGCCCTCGCCGCGATGCGGGGGACGGGAAGCGGATCGATCGTGTTCATCTCCAGCGACGCGGCCTTCGGCGAAATACGGCAAGGGGTGTACGGGGCGACCAAGGCCGCGCTGATCGCGCTGGCCCGCACCGTCGCCCGGGAGCACGGCCGACACGGCATCCGGTCGAACGTCGTCTGCCCCGGACTGGTGCTCCCCGAGAGCCACGACGCGATCGGCACCGGCAGCTTGTGGTCGGTCGGCGGCCAGGACGCCGTCTTCGACGACCGGCAGATCGAGGCGGTGCGCAAACAGATCCCGCTCCGCCGGCTCACCACGGCCGAGGACGTCGCCGACGCCGTGGTCTGGGTCTCCTCGGAGCGCGCAGCCCGGCAGGTGACCGGCCAGGTCTTCTCCGTCAGCGGCGGCTACTCGATGCCGTAGGAGGCACTCTCTGTGGACACCACCGGCAGGAACAGCATGACGAAACCGGTACCGGAGGCGAAGTCGGCGACCACCCGGGACCGGATCCTCGGCGCCGCGGCCCAGGTACTGAGCCTCAAGGGCTACGCAGCGACCAGGCTTTCGGACATCGCCGACCTCGCCGGACTGCGTCCGCCCGCCGTCTACTACTACTTCCCCTCCCGCGAACTACTGATCACCGAGGTCATGGTGGTCGGCCAGCTGCGGCTGCGGGAACACGTCGAGACCGAGCTGGCCGCACTGCCCGACAGCACACCACCGATGGACCGGATCTGCGCCGCCGTGCAGGCACATCTCCAGGTCGCGCTGGACCTGTCGGACTTCGCCACCGCCGTCACCCGCAACAGCGGCCAGCTGCCCGACGAGGTACGCGCCCGGCTGCGCGAGGAGAGCGGCGCCTATCTCGCGCTGTGGCGGGACCTGCTGGCGACCGCGAAGGCCGCGGGAGCCATCAGGGACGGCCTGGACCTGCGTGCGGCTCGCATGCTGGTCATGGGCGCCCTCAACTGGACACCGGAGTGGTGGAACCCCCGACAGGGTTCGCTGACCGCCGTCATCCGCACTGCGCAGGGCCTGGTGCGACACGGACTCGGCACGCCCTGACCTCTGGGCCCGCCGTCACCCACATCCCCTTCCCCCTCACCCCACATCCCCTTCCACTGGAGGACCTCATGCCCGAGGCGTACATCATCGACTCGCTGCGCACCCCTGTCGGCCGGCGCGGTGGCGGCTTCGCCCAGACCCATCCGGCCGATCTCGGCGCCCACGTCATCCGTTCCCTGGTCGGGCGCGGCGACTTCGACCCGGCCGCGATCGACGACGTCATCTTCGGCTGTCTGGACCAAATCGGCTCGCAGGCCGGCGACATCGCCCGTACCTGCGCGCTGGCCGCCGGACTGCCCGAGTCGGTGCCCGGTGTGACCATCGACCGGCAGTGCGGCTCGTCCCAGCAGGCCGTCCACTTCGCCGCGCAGGCCGTCATGTCCGGCACGGCCGATCTCATCGTGGCCGGCGGCGTGCAGAAGATGAGCCAGTTCCCGATCCTGTCCGCGTTCGGCGCCGGTGAGCCCTACGGCGCCACCGACCCGTGGACCGGTTCCCGGGGTTGGCAGCATCGCTACGGCGACCAGGAGATCTCCCAGTTCCGCAGCGCCGAGATGATCGCGGAGAAGTGGGGCCTCGAGCGGTCCGTGATGGAGGAGTTCGCGCTGGAGAGCCACCGGCGTGCCCTGGCCGCCCAGACGGAGGGCCGCTTCGACGCCGAGATCATGCCGTTCGACGGAGTCACGGCCGACGAGGGCCCACGTCCCGACACCACCCTGGAGAAGATGGCGGGGCTCAAGACGCTGACGCCTGGCGGGAGGCTGACCGCCGCGGTGTCCAGCCAGATCTCCGACGCCGCCTCCGCGATGCTCATCGCCTCCGAGGCGGCCGTGCGCACGCACGGGTTCACACCCCGAGCGCGTATCCACCATCTGTCGGTACGCGGCGCCGACCCCGTGATGATGCTGGCCGCCCCCATCCCCGCCACCGAGCACGCCCTGAAGAAGGCCGGACTCACGATCGGCGACATCGACCTGGTCGAGATCAACGAGGCCTTCGCCTCCGTCGTGCTGGCCTGGCAGGCCGACCTCGGAGCCGACCCGGCCCGGGTCAACGTCAACGGCGGCGCCATCGCGCTCGGCCACCCGCTCGGTGCCACCGGCACCCGGCTGATGACCACCCTGCTGAACGAACTGGAGCGCACCGGCGGCCGCTACGGCCTGCAGACCATGTGCGAGGGCGGCGGCCAGGCCAACGTCACCATCATCGAGAGGCTCGGCTGATCCAATGCGACGAGATCTGTACACCGAAGACCACGAGCAGTACCGCGAGACCGTGCGCGAGTTCCTCGCCCGCGAGGTCGTCCCCCACCACGACCGGTGGGAGTCCGACCGGTGGATCGACCGCAAGGTCTTCGCCGCGGCCGCGCAGCAGGGAATCTACGGCCTGCAGATCGGCGAGGAATACGGCGGCGCCGCCGAGAAGGACTACCGCTACCGCATGGTCGTCTGCGAGGAGATCGCTCGCGTCCACGCGCTGTCCTTCGGCCTCACAGTCGCCCTGCAGGACGACCTGGTACTGCACTACCTGCTGGATCTCACCAACGACGTGCAGAAGCGGCGCTGGCTGCCCGGCTTCGCCTGCGGTGAAACCATCGGCGCGCTCGCGATGACCGAACCGGGGACCGGCAGCGACCTGCGGGGCATCCGCACCTCAGCCCGCCCCGATGGCGACGACTGGATCCTGAATGGCCAGAAGACCTTCATCTCCAGCGGGATGATGGCAGACCTGGTGATCGTCGCCGCGCGCACGGACCCCGACGCCGGGTCGCGCGGTTTCAGCCTCCTCGTGGTCGAGCGGGACATGCCGGGCTTCACCCGTGGCCGCAAGCTGGACAAGATCGGACTCCCCGCTCAGGACACCGCCGAACTCTACTTCGAGGACGTACGCGTGCCGGCCGACAACGTGGTCGGCCTCCCGGGCACGGGCCTGCAGCAGCTCATGAGCCATCTGCCCAGGGAACGGCTCGGAGTGACCGCCATGGCGATCGCCACCAGCCGGGCGATCTTCGACCTCACCCGCGACTACTGCTTCGACCGCCGGGCATTCGGCAAACCCGTCGGTGACTTTCAGCACATCCGCTTCGAGCTCGCCGAGATGGCCACCGAGATCGATGTGGCAGAGGCCTACGTCGACCGCTCGGTGCGCGCCTACAACGCGGGCGAGCTGACCCCGGTGGACGCGGCCAAGGGCAAGTGGTTCGTGAGCGAGCTGCAGAAGCGGGTCGTCGACCGGTGCCTGCAATTGCACGGCGGCTACGGCTACATGAAGGAATACCCGGTCGGCCGGGCATACGTCGACACAAGGATCCAGACGATCTACGGCGGCACCACCGAGATCATGAAGGAGCTCATCGGACGTGACCTGGCGTCGAAGGGCCGTGGCTGAGGTCTGCGTTCGGGCATGCGGCGAGATGTCCTGGGACGGGATCGTGGTCACTGCGACCACGGCCTCGGGACGAGACCACCAGAGGCGACGCTGCGGCAGCGAATCGTCAAGGCCGCCCCAGGTGAAGGGATCACCTCGAGCGATGTTGCGGTCCCATCACCCGCCGCCGACACCGACGTAGGCGAGCAGCACGGCGGGACCTGCCTGGGAGATCGCCGTGCCGCTGCCGACCACCAATCCGCCGACGGGCGCCGCCGATGGCGATCAAGTTCTTCACCCACCTTGCGACGATCGAGGTCGGCGTCTCGTTCTACGTCATCCGTCCTGAGCGTCACAGGCCCGACGAACAGCACGACGCGCCACTGCCAGGCCAGTGCCCCGAGGCTGCTATGTCGTGTCAAGCCGCTTGAGTACGTTCCTTGATGCTCCCGATCTTGGTTCGGTCAGTCCGCTCGAGGATCTTGAAGATCTGGCGACAGATGGCGCGCTTGAGGCATCGTTGCGCATCGCGGGAGGTCTTCCCTTCGGTGATTCTGCGGGCGACGTACGCCTTCGTGGCGGGGTCAAGCCGCATGCGGATCAGGGTGACGGTGTGCATGGCCCGGTTGAGCTGCCGGTCTCCGCTGCGGTTGAGCCGGTGCCGGTTGGTAAGCCCAGAGGAAGCGGGAATCGGCGAGACGCCGGCGAAGGACGCGAAGGCTGCTTCCGACCGGAAACGGCCCTGGTGGGACCAGCTGACCAGGATCTGAGCGGCAGTTATCGGACCGATGCCGAGCAGGTCGAGGAGCTCGGGCGTCAGCTCTCTGACCAGGGCGAGGATTTCGTTCTCGAGGTCTTTGGCCTCGGCTTGCAGGGTCTGGATGCGCTGGGCGGTGGACCGAAGGGCCCGTATCGTCATCCGGTGCTCAAGGTTCCGGGCCGGGCGGTCCCGGAACTGAGCACAGCAGGTGATCTGGGCCGGGCGCTTGAGTTTCCGCAGTTCGGCGCGGAGGTCGTCTGGCGCGGACACGATCAGGGCCTTGAGCTGGTTGATCGCGGCGGTGGAGGCGAGGACCGCTCCTTGGCGGGTGGCGAGCAGGACACGCAGCGCCTCGCGCTCGCCGCGGAGCCGGGGCTGGATCAGATGCTCGGTGGCAAGAGCTTCCTTGGCGGCCCGGATGGCGTCGAGCATGTCGGTCTTGCGTCCGCCTCGGTTGGCGACCCGCTTGGGCCAGCAGACCTCGACGACATGCTCGCCGGCCTGGTCAAGGAAGGACGCGAGTCCGGCACCGTAGCTGCCGATGCCTTCCAGCGCCCAGCAGCGCCGGCCGGGGACGTGTTCACGGGCGAAGTCCAGCAGGCGCCGGTAACCGCGGGCGTTGGCTGGGGAATCAGTGCTGGCCAGGACGGCACCGATAGGGCTGACGGCGGCAGCCGCGAGGGTGTCACGGTGGGTGTCGACGCCGATGACGCCGTCGACTTGTTCTGCAAGCATGGTCACGCGGCTGTTCTCCTTCGTAGGCGGACGACCGTGGTCGGCATCGGCCTGGATGGAGTCACCGCGTGGCGGAACTGTGATGAGTCACGCCGCAAGGCGGACAAGCTGCTGATCAAGCCAACGGGTGGGCCAGGTCGGCGCCGATGTCCGGCAGACATCTCGGGGGAACGGCAGCCCCTCACGGGGCGCCAGTTATGTTTCGAGTCATGCCGGATCATCGGCGCCGAGACTGGCAGCCATCCCGGGCCGCAGAAGAACTCTCACAGAAGCTGCTATGCAGCCGGTGCAAGTTGTACCAGCCGAGAAGAACAGCCGGGTCTGGCGGCCAACTACCATGCTGGCGCAGTGAGTTGAAGCCATCAGAGTTTACTGGAGGTCGCCAAGAGGCTTGCTGAACGCGCGCCAGGGCCGCTGACGCGGTTCTGGAGGAGGCGCGGTGGCATCTCGGGGACTTTGGGACCGGAGCAGTGACCGACAGCAGCAGCGCGAGCAGATCGGCTGGGGCATTGGGGCCCGGCTCGCCCCGCCGGCGCCCCACGATGCGGGCCCATGGCCTGGTGACGGGAACGGCTTCAGTCGTAGGCGTAGAAGCCCTTCTTCGTCTTCCGGCCGAGGATACCGACGTCGACCATGCGCCGCAGAAGCGGTGGAGGCGCGTACTGCGGTTCACGGAACTCGCCGTGCAGGGCCTCGGCGATGGCGACCACCGTGTCCAGGCCGATGAGGTCGGCGAGACGCAACGGGCCCATCGGGTGGGAGCAGCCGAGGACCATCGCGTCGTCGACGGCGCCGGCGGCGACGCCGGTCTCCAGCATGCGGATCGCGGCGAGTAGGTAGGGGATTAGGAGGGAGTTGACTATGAAGCCGGCCCGGTCTGGGGCGTGTACGGGGGTCTTGCCGAGCGTCTCCCTGACGAACCGTTCGGCGGCGCGGCGGGTGTCGTCGCCGGTGAGCAGGGAGCTGACGATCTCGACAAGGGGCAGCGCGGGAGCCGGGTTGAAGAAATGAACGCCGACGACCCGTTCAGGAGAGGCCGTGGCGGCGGCGATGCGGGCAACGGGCAGAGAGGAAGTGTTGGTGGCGAGGACCGCGTCAGGGCGGTTCATCGTCTTGTCGAGGAGGGAGAAGACGGTCAGTTTCGCGGTGATGTCCTCGGTGACGGACTCGATGACGAAGCCATAGTCCTCGAAGGCGCCGAGATCCGTGGTGAAAGAGATCCGGCCGAGGATCTCCTCGCGCTCCACCTCGGTCGTGCGGCCCTTGCGGACCGCAGAGTCGAGGGATTTCAGCAGTCGTCCGCGCCCGCGCCTCGCCGAGTCTGCGGAGGCGACGGCGGCCCGGACGAGCACCCCCTTGCGGGCACATACCTCCGCGATGCCCGCGCCCATCGTGCCGCAGCCGATGATTCCGACCTTGTCATACACGGGCATGTTCGGCCTCCATTGTGCCGTGGTCGAGGAAGGGGTTGAGACGTTGCACCCCGATGCGCGCGCGCAGGGCGGGGTCCGTGACGCCCAGGCCGGTGAGCGGGGCAAGGCAGAGCACACCGACCTTGCCGATGTGCCGGTTCTGCTGGACCCAACGAGTGGCCTCGGCGACTTCGCTGAGCGGGAAGACCGAGGAGAGCACGGGCACCAGCTGTCCGAGCCGGAACAGCCGGTTGCACTCGGCCTGTTCCTGAAGGTTGGCGGCGTGGCTGCCGACGATCCGCTTGAGGTTCATCCAGAGATAGCGGTTGTCGAAGTCGTGCTGGTAGCCGGTGCTGGAGCCACAGGTGACGACGGTGCCACCACGCCGGGTGACGAAGACCGAGATACCGAAGGTGGCCTTGCCGATGTAGTCGAATGTGATGTGCGGGTCCTCCCCGGTCGCGGAGCGAATGACGCGGCCCAGCCGTTTGCCCATCTCGATGGTCTCCGCACCAGAGGAGGGCACCGCGCCAAGCCCGATCTCCTCACGGTTGATGACAACGTCACAGCCCAGGTTGCGCAGGCGGGCGGCCTTCTCCTCGGAGCCGACCACGCCGACGGCGACTCCCCCGCCGTTCTTCACGAGTTGGACGGCGTAGGCGCCCAGGCCGCCCGTGGCGCCCCAGATGAGAACGACGTCGCCCTGCTTCATCCGGGCGCCCCGGTCGCTGACCAGCATGCGGTACGAGGTGGAAGCGCACAGCATGGTGCAGGCGGCCTCCTCCCACGTAAGGTGCGGGGGCTTGGGCAGCAACTGGCTCGCCCTGACCACGGCGTAATGGGCGAGGCCACCGAAGTTGGTCTCGAATCCCCAGATGCGTTGTTCGCCGCCGAGCATGCCGTCGGCGTGCGTGGCGGGTTCCTGGTCGTCGACGTGCACGCAGGAGACGACCACATGGTCACCGACCCGCCAGCGGCGTACGCCCTGGCCCACCCGCACGATCACCCCAGAGGCGTCGGAGCCGAGAACGTGGTACGGCAGGTCGTGCCGAGCGGCGCTGCCGCCCTGCCGGCCGAGTCGCTCGAGAAACGTGAATGTGGGCAGAGGTTCGAAGGTCGCGGACCACACGGTGTTGTAATTGATCGAGCTGGCCATGACGGCGACCAGCACCTCGTCGACGTCGAGTACCGGCATGGGGACCGGACCCACCCGAAGACTCCGCCGTACGTCCCTGTCCGCCATGCCATCGAAGACGGACACGTCTTCCGCGCGCAGATGCGCCGCGAGATATTCCGCAGGGAGCGATTCCTTTTCGAGAGTCTCGGGAGCTGCCCCGCCAAGCACTGCTTCAGTCAGAGAATCCATGTTCGTAACGCTAAATGCAGATATCTCTCCCCACCAACCCCTAACAAAAATGGGGGACTTCGCGGTTGATCCGCTGTTAGGGGGTGGTTAGGGGAGTCGCGGCGGTCAGGCCTGGGCCACGAGGATGACGTAGCCGTATTCGGTGATCTTCTCGGGTGCGGCCAGCATCGCCTTGATGATGGCGGCGCCTTCGGCACCGAACCGTTCGACGAGTTGCGCCTCATCGCCCACGAGCGCCTCACGCTGGCGCAAGATCTCTTCACGCCAGCGGGGGACTCCGTAGGAAGTCTGCTCGGTGATGTCTCGCAGCTGGACCACCTCGACCCCTGCTTCGGCACACAACTCGCGGTAGTCCTCGGCCTTGGGCAGCGGGATCGCCCGGTGAACCTGCTGGATGTCGGGCGCCTGCCAGCGCACCCCGTCGACGGGAGCAGGCTCCAGCAGATCCGTCAGCGCGATCCGGCCGCCGGGACGCACCACGCGGGCCATTTCCTTGAGCGCCACCGCGCGTTCCATATAAGGCATTGACTCCAGGGCGAGTACGGCATCGAAGGAGTCGTCGGGGTACGGCAAAGCCATCGCGTCCGCGAGTTCGAACCGCACGGCACCGGTGGCTCCCGCCTCGGCGGCCCGCGCCGAAGCCTCCTCCACCTGGCTCTCACTCACCGTGACGCCGAGCACTTCAGCCCCGGTGCGGCGATGGAGCCGCAGGGCCGGTTTGCCCACGCCGCAGCCGAGGTCCAGTACCCGGTCCCCTTCGGCCACGGACAGCGCGTCGATGAGTAGATCGGTGAGCCGGTCGGTGGCCTCGGCGACCGAACTCTGGTCGTCCGGGCTTTCCCAGTAACCGAAATGGAAATTGTCGTCCCAAGTACTGCTGAAGACCCAGCTGATCGAGTTGTAAAGACGTGCCACCAACTCCGTATCAGCCTCTATGCGTGACGCCATGTACATCCCCTTCCCTCACGTCAGAACACTCGGGCAAGCCATCATTGCCCGAATTCTCTTTAGATCACCGCTTAATGATGCATGATCACTCAAGAAACCCAACCGCCTCCTATTCCGCCCCTAGCAATGGAGCGACTACTTCACGGCGACTTCCTCGGCCAATTCCCGGTGAACGGGCTCGGGGTTGTCGACGAGATAGAAGTGTCCACCCCGGAAGACTCTCAGTCGGAACGGCCCGGTGGTGTATTCCCCCCATGCAGCGACATCGTCGACGGGCGCTTTGGGGTCCGCGTCTCCGGTAATGGCGGTCACGGGGCAGGTCAGAGGCTCACCGGGCTCATGAGCGTAGAGTTCGACAGCACGGTAGTCGGCGCGGATCGCGGGCATGGCCAGGGCGAGGATCTCGGGGTCGTCGAGGGCGGCGGACACCGAACCGCCGAGCGCCCTCAACTCCGCGACCACGCCTCGATCGTCGAGCAGATGGACCCGTTCGCCCCGCTCCGGGCCCGGAGCACGCCGGCCCGACACGATCAGCTTGTGCGGACTACCGTCCCGCGTGCCGCGCTGGAGGCGTCGGGCCACCTCATAGGCGACACAGGCGCCCATACTGTGACCGAACAGCACAAGCGGAAGGCCGTCTTCGCTCGCCGCCAGTACCGGCGCGATCCGGTCCGCGAGCTCGGCGATGCTCGTCACACACGGCTCCAACCTGCGGTCCTGCCGTCCGGGATACTGCACCGCCAATACATCGACCGAGGGCGCGAGCGCATGCGCCATGCGGACGTAGGTGCTGGCGGTGCCGCCCGCGTGCGGAAAGCAGACGAGCCGAGCGGCGGCCTGGGGCGCGGGGGCGAACCGGCGCAACCAGAGGTCACGGTCGGCGACCGATGGGGTCACAACGGGTAGCCTCCAGCTCGAGTCAGGGCCTGTCGAGTGCGAGGCTATAGATCTTCGGCACGCCTCACCTCCCCTAGCGAGCCCTCAAGGACCCCTAAGGAAAGCCCCACTCGGCCGCACGATTCGAACACAGAGGGGACACGGCGTCCTCCTTCGAGACCGAGACCAAGCTCCAGCCTCCGACGGCAACCGCCGCGTCATCACGCAAACGTTAACCTCGCGCTTTCACGAGGTGGGCTGTCCGACTGGTGATCGCAAGAGCAGAAAGTGCCTCTGACCAGCAATGCCGGTGATTTAGGGCGTTTTCGCAGGTGAGGATCGGTGTTCGGGGTTCCGTGTGATCTTGAGTGTGTAGC
>NZ_BMTL01000052.1 GCF_014649655.1 Streptomyces humidus
ATCGCCCCCACGGCGGCCTCGGCGGCCAGACCCCCTACGAACGCCTCAAGCAGAAGACCACGACCCAGGCGTAATCGTTGATCGTCAGTTGCACACCCTGGCGGTGTGCCAGGGGCAGGAAAAGCGCTGGTCGGACCGTTCATGTGATGCGCGTGCTGACGTGCGTGATGGACACCGTCCAGGGCTCCCGGCGCAACAGGGCTCGCCTTGTGTCGATGCGGTCGTCGTGGAGTCGCGTCCATGCTTCCTGGGAAGCGGCCGTGTCGAGTGCGGGTGAGATGGTGCGCAGGATCGTCGCCACCCAGTTGTTCGCCTCGACCGCCGAGTACGCGTCGAAAGAGCCGAAGAGCGCCGGCGGGCGTCGTTCGTCGAGCCCCTGTGTCCAGCACTCGCACCAGAAGCCCGGGCTGGTCGTCAGCTCATCCGCCTCGCCCAGCTCGGCCGCGCGGCCGGCATCTACCTGGAAGTCTGCGGACAGCGCTTCGGTGCCGAACTCGGCAAGGGCGCGACCATGCTCCGGGCCCAGCTCACCGGCCGGGTCTGCCACCGGGTGAACGATGAAGCCTCCGCGAAGATGGCCCTCGGCGACATCGCGCCGAAGCGGTTCTCGGTGCCTGCGCCATTCCTGCCGAACGTCCCGGCCTCGCGGTCGCGGGGGACACGTCCGGCGGCTGGTCACGCATCCGCACCCCGTATCTCTCCCTCGGCGACGCTGCCGATATCTGCCAGGAGGCGGCACACCTGGTGCCCGACCTGTCCGCGCTGAAGTCCTTCCGGCCCGCGGTTACCCGTACGGCCCGTCGAGAGCTCGGCCCCCATCGTCCAGCCGCACCCCGTCATCGACTGACACCCCCCGCCTCACCGGTCGGCGTGACCGCCTCGCGCCACGTCCCTACCCCTCCCATGCCTGATCCAGCAGGGAGATGCCCTCATGCGCGCCCAACTGGCCCGTGTCGACGCGGTGCTCGTCCAGGCGCTCATCGCCGCCGCGCTGTCCTTCGCGCACATTCACGACGTCGCCGTTGCGGCCGGACAGGACGGCTGGAAGGCCTGGGCCTATCCCGTCTCCGTCGACCTGCTGCTCGTCGCCGCCTGGCGTCGCCTGCGTTCCGGCTCGGCCAAGGGGGCGGCCTGGTGCTGGTTCGTCGTCGCGCTCGCCGCGTCCCTCGGTGCGAACGTCGCCACGGCCGGCCTGCTCGACCTCGGCGACGTCCCGGCCTGGCTGTGCATCCTCGTCGCGGGCTGGCCCGCCGTCGCCTTCCTCGGCGGAACGCTCCTCGCCCACTCCGCACCCAAGGTGGCCGACGACGCCGAGGTCATCGAGGACCAGGAGGACGAGTCCGAAACCGCCCCCGAACCCGAGTCGCCCGCCCAACCCGCCATCGAGGCCCCGCCGGACCGCCCGGCCGTCCCGGTCCCGGCCGCCCTCATCGACCACGCCCGCAAGGTCGCCGCCGAGTACCACACCCGAACCGGCACCCCCATAGACGTCTCGACCCTGCGTGCCCGCCTCGGCGTCCCGGCGCCCATGGCCGAAGCCATCGCCGCCCACCTCTAAAGGGAGCTCTGATGACCGCCAACCGCCGCTTCCGCAACGTCACCCGCATCGGCCCCGTGCAGGTCGGCACCGCCTACGACCACCGCGGCCGCGAGAAGCACACCGCCGCCTGCACCGCCCCGCGCTGCAACTTCTCCGCCGACTACGACAGCCGCGCCGCCGCCGAGCTGGCCGCCCGCACCCACCGCTGCCCCGTCCGCTGAAAGGACCCCGTACCCCGTGACCGTCAGCCTTCCGCTCGTCGTCGTCCTCGGCTTCTTCGCCTGGGCGGCGGTCAAGTTCCTCGGCGTCCGCATCTGGATCGTCGTCCTGATCACCCTCTTCGGCTTCTGGCTCTCGCGCACCGTCCTCGCCCCCGCCATCGAGTCCGGCACGCGATCCGGGGTGGACGTCGTAAACGGCTCACATGACTAGACGAGTAGATAAGGAGTTCGCCGTGTTCCTGGCCAAATACCCGGACAACCCCACCCCGCCGCCCGCACACACCCACACCCCGACAGACCCGGCCCCCGCCCCGGCCCGGCGCTCGCTCCCGTCGGTCTCCATCGACCAGAAGACCGTCGCGGCCGTGCTCGTCGGCGGAGTCGTCCTCACCGCGCTCCTGGCCGCCGTCGCTGTCACGGCCATCTCGGTCGCCGTCGCCGCCGTGGTCCTGCGCTCCCTGCTCCGCGACCACGACCGCCGCTGACCTGCGGCCAGACCTCCGGGGCGGCGCGACACCGCCACGTACCCGCCGCCCCGGCGGCCCACTCCTCCCGAAGTGCCCGTCAGAAGGAGAACCGCCATCTTCACCAGCGTCACCCCGCCCCCACTCCCGGAACTCAGCAACCTCGCCGCAGGCGGCACCCTGCCCGGTATCCTCCGTCAGCTCTCGAGCCTCGGCGGCTGCACCCACCCGATCCGCCTCGACGGCCACCGCACCGAGTACGACGTCGACACCGCCACCGGCGAGATCGGCCGAGTCCTCCATCAGCTCAATTCGGGCGACCTCCCGGCCGGCCAACTCCTCGTCCGCTGCAACAACCGCCGCACGACCCGCTGCCCGGCCTGCTCCGAGGTCTACCGCCGCGACACCTTCCAACTGATCACCGCCGGACTGCGCGGCGGCAAAGGCACCCCGGAACACGTCGCCACCCACCCCCGGGTCTTCGCCACCTTCACCGCCCCCGGCTTCGGCCCCGTCCACAACCGCCGCACCGACGGCCGCCCCTGCCGCTGCGGAATCCGGCACGACCAGGACGACGAAGCCCTCGGCACCCCGCTCGACCCGGACACCTACGACTAGGAATCCGCCGTCCTCTGGAACGCTCACGCGGTCCGCTCTGGCGACGCTTCTCGACGTACCTGCGCCGGGAGGTCGGCAAGCGCGCCGGCCTCCGTGCGGCCGCAAGGCGGGCTACTGCCCTCAGAAGGAGCAGACGCGCCGCGAGCACAAGTCCACCAAGTCCCGTGCGGGCCGGCGCACCATCGGTCTGCCCGATCCTCTGATCAAGATTGTCCGCCAGCACCAGTATGTCTTCGCGTCGCCGATCGGTGGGTTGCTGAGCCCGAACACCGACTTCCATGTCTGGAAGCGGCTTCTGCGGGACGCGGGGGTGCGGGACGGCCGTCTCCATGACGCTCGCCACACCGCCGCGACCGTCCTCCTGATCCTCGGCGTCCCGGACGTCGTGATCGACTCGATCATGGGTTGGGAGCCCGGGGGAGCGGCCCGGATGCGCGCCCGGTACATGCACGTGACCGGGACCGTGCTTCGCAAGGTCGCGCACCAGGTCGGCGACGCGCTCTGGGGCGACGTCTGACGCCCCTGAGGGTCTCGGCTCAGCTGATCGCGAGGATCATGCTCAACGCCAGCAAAACAAGTCCTCCCACGGCTATGACGCTGCCGATGAGCTTGAAGAAACCGAGGCCGAGGCTCTCGGTGTCTGCGAGGCTCAGATTGCCTGTGCGCTGGCCCCTCAGCTCCAGGGCGGCCCGTCTTCGCGCCAGCGTTGCGTCAACGGCACCGCGCAGATTGAAAGCCCACCTCGCTCCGATGTAAACGGCTGCGGCCCCCAGGGCTGCGAGGAAGATTAAGACCCCTGTCGGGTTGGACGAGGCTGCGGCCGATGTGGTGGCGATCATGAGCATGACGCGCAGCATCGCAGGCCGCTGACGCGGATGTCACCGGATCGGCGAACTGAGACGGAAACTGAGACGGACAACGACGAAGGGCCCCACCGCGAACGGTGGGGCCCTTCGACATCGTGCCCGGTGAGGCACTGGCGGAGGATACGAGATTCGAACTCGTGAGGGGTTGCCCCCAACACGCTTTCCAAGCGTGCGCCCTAGGCCTCTAGGCGAATCCTCCGCCGCAAACAATACAAGACGTTGAGGAGTGCTCGCGAACTCGTTCCCCCCGCTCGGATCCTGTAGCCTGTGCGGAGCCCCTCACGCGGCGCTATCTGACTGAACTCCCCCAGGGCCGGAAGGCAGCAAGGGTAGGTCGGCTCTGGCGGGTGCGTGGGGGGCGCTTGCTTTCCCGGGGGCCGGGCGGGAGCCGGCGGGAACTGGGCGTGGGTCCGATGTCAGCGGTCGCCTATAACCTCGTATGCGTGTCGTCTCTCGCGCTGTACCGCCGCTATCGCCCGGAGTCGTTCGCCGAGGTCATCGGGCAGGAGCATGTCACCGACCCGCTGCAGCAGGCGCTGCGGAACAACCGGGTCAATCACGCGTACCTGTTCAGCGGGCCGCGTGGGTGCGGGAAGACGACCAGCGCGCGGATCCTGGCGCGCTGTCTGAACTGCGAGCAGGGGCCCACGCCGACGCCGTGCGGAGAGTGCGAGTCGTGCAAGGACCTGGCGAGGAACGGGCCGGGCTCCATCGACGTCATCGAGATCGACGCCGCTTCGCACGGTGGTGTGGACGACGCCCGTGACCTGCGGGAAAAGGCGTTCTTCGGGCCTGCCCGCAGTCGCTACAAGATCTACATCATCGACGAGGCCCACATGGTCACGTCGGCCGGGTTCAACGCGCTCCTCAAGGTCGTCGAAGAGCCGCCGGAGCATCTGAAGTTCATCTTCGCCACCACCGAACCCGAGAAGGTCATCGGGACCATCCGCTCGCGGACGCACCACTACCCGTTCCGGCTCGTGCCGCCCGGAACGCTGCGCGAGTACCTGGGTGAGGTGTGCCGGCAGGAGGGCATTCCCGTCGACGAGGGCGTGCTGCCGCTCGTCGTGCGATCCGGCGCGGGATCCGTGCGTGACTCCATGTCCGTCATGGACCAGCTGCTCGCCGGAGCGACCGACGCGGGTGTGACATACGCCATGGCGACCTCCCTGCTCGGTTACACGGAAAGCTCGCTGCTCGACTCCGTCGTCGAGGCCTTCGCCACGGGGGACGGGGCCGCGGCGTTCGAGGTCGTGGACCGGATCATCGAGGGGGGCAACGACCCCCGGCGGTTCGTCGCCGACCTGCTGGAGCGGCTGCGGGACCTGGTCATCCTCGCCGCCGTCCCCGACGCGGCGGAGAAGGGGCTGATCGACGCCCCGGCCGACGTCATCGAGCGCATGCAGGCCCAGGCCGGAGTCTTCGGCGCCGCCGAGCTGAGCAGGGCCGCCGACCTGGTCAACGAGGGCCTCACCGAGATGCGCGGCGCCACCTCGCCCCGCCTCCAGCTGGAACTGATCTGCGCGCGCGTGATGCTGCCGGCCGCCTATGGGGACGAGCGGTCCGTCATGGCCCGCCTGGACCGGATCGAGCGCGGCGTGAACTTCTCGCCGGGCGGCGCCGTGCACGGGCAGGGGGCCATGCAGCCCATGCAGGGTGCCGTGCAGGGGACGCCTGCCATGCCGGCGATGGGGTACGTGCCCGGGCCGGAGGTGCACGGCGGCGGCGCCGTGGCCGACAGCGCGTCGATCCCGCCGGGCGGTGGCGCCGCCGCGGCCCGCGCTGCGGTGCGGGGCCAGGGGCCGGGCCAGAGCGCCCCGCCTTCCCCGGGCGTGATGCCGACGGCCCCCGCGCCCGATCAGCCGCCGGCCGCTCCCCCCGCGGCCCCTCCGGCACACGCGCCCACGCCTACGGCCGCACCCACGCAGGCTCCCGCACCCGCGCCCGCCGCCGCCCAGGCGGTCCCGCCGGCGGAGGAGCCTCCCGCCCAGGCCCCGCCTGGCGCCTGGCCCACCGCCACGGCCGTCGGCAGCGGGCGGCGGCCCGGCGGCTGGCCCACGGCCGCCCCCGCGGGCGGCGGCGGACGGCCCCCGGCCGGCTCGAACCCCGCCCCTCAGGCGGGTCCGGCGTCCTCGGCCCCGGCAGCCGCCCCGGCCCCCTCGTCGCCGCCGGCGGCCGCGCCCGCCGGGTTCGCGCCTCCCACCGGCGGCCCCGACCCCCGCATGCTCTGGCCGAACATCCTCGACGCCGTCAAGAACCGGCGCCGTTTCACCTGGATCCTGCTCAGCCAGAACGCCCACGTCGCCGGTTTCGACGGCACGACGCTCCAGATCGGCTTCGTCAACGCCGGCGCCCGCGACAACTTCGCGAGCAGCGGCAGCGAGGACGTGCTCCGGCAGGCGCTGTCCGAGCAGTTCAACGTCCAGTGGAAGATCGACGCGGTCGTCGACCCGTCGGGCGGTTCGGCGCCCTTGCCCTCCGGCGGCTTCGGTGGTGGCGGCGGCTTCGGGGCGGGCGCCCCCGGCGGTTACGGGACCGGCGGACCCGGCGGCGCGGGCGCCCCGGGCGGATACGGCAACCCGGGAGGTTCCGGCGGCTCTGCCGGTTCCGGCGGTCACGGCGGTCACGGCGACGGCGGGACGGCGAACTCGTCGGCCGCCCCCTACTCCACTTCCACCTCTTACTCCACCGCGGCGTCCGGGTCGGCCGGAGGCGGTCCGGCCCAGCACAGAGCCCCCTCGACGTCGACGCAGTCCTCCGCTCCCGCCGGTTCCGCGCCGGGGCCGTCCCGTCCGCCCGCCCCGGAGCCGGTCGCGCCCGAGGACGACACCCCCGAGGACGACGATCCCGACCTCAACGAGTCGGCCCTCTCCGGCTACGAACTGATCGTCCGTGAGCTGGGAGCGACCGTGGTGGAGGAGTTCACCAACGAGTAGCGGGGCCCCTTCGGCGGGTCGGCGGAGAGCCCGGTCGGCGGTCGGCGGAGCGCCGTGCCGGTGCTCGGCGGAGCGCCGTGTTCGGAGAAACGCACGATGTCCCCGGCCCCCGTCCCTCGGCGGCCCGCACAAAGGGCACGGCCCGCGCCGGTTAGGCTGACCCCCGTGAACGTCCTCGTCATCGGCAGCGGCGCCCGCGAACACGCCCTGTGCCGCTCACTGTCCCTCGACCCCGCCGTCACCGCGCTGCACTGCGCGCCAGGCAACGCCGGCATCGCCGAGGTCGCCGAGCTGCACCAGGTCGACGCCCTCGACGGCGCGGCCGTCAGCGCGCTGGCCGTCGGACTCGGCGCCGAACTGGTCGTCGTGGGCCCGGAGGCGCCCCTGGTCGCCGGGGTCGCCGACGCCGTGCGCGAGGCCGGCATCCCGGTGTTCGGCCCCTCGAAGGAGGCCGCGCAGCTGGAGGGTTCCAAGGCGTTCGCCAAGGAGGTGATGGCGGCGGCCGGTGTGCCGACCGCCCGCTCCTACGTCTGCACCACCGCCGAAGGGGTCGCCGAGGCCCTGGACGCCTTCGGGGCGCCGTACGTCGTCAAGGACGACGGCCTGGCGGCCGGCAAGGGCGTCGTCGTCACCGACGACCCGGAGGCCGCCGCGGCGCACGCGGCCGGCTGCGACCGGGTCGTCATCGAGGAGTTCCTCGACGGCCCGGAGGTCTCCCTCTTCGCGATCACCGACGGCGTGAGCGTCGTCCCGCTCCAGCCCGCCCAGGACTTCAAGCGCGCGCTCGACGGCGACGAGGGCCCCAACACGGGCGGCATGGGCGCGTACTCGCCGCTGCCGTGGGCCGACCCGAAGCTGGTCGAGGAGGTCATGGAGACCGTTCTCCAGCCGACCGTCGACGAGATGCGCCGTCGCGGCACCCCGTTCTCCGGGCTGCTGTACGCGGGCCTCGCGATCACCGGCCGCGGTGTCCGGGTCATCGAGTTCAACGCCCGCTTCGGCGACCCCGAGACCCAGGTCGTCCTGGCCCGGCTGAAGACCCCGCTGGCGGGCGTCCTCGCGGCGGCCGCCACCGGCGAGCTCGCCGATCTGCCGCCCCTGCGCTGGAGCGCGGACGCCGCCGTGACGGTCGTCATCGCCTCGCACGACTACCCCGGCGACCCGCGCACCGGGGACCCGATCACCGGGCTCGCCGAGGTGGCCGCCGAGGACGCCCCGCACGCGTACGTGCTGCACGCCGGCACGAAGCGGGACGGCGACGCGGTCGTCAGCGCCGGCGGCCGGGTGCTGTCCGTCACCGCCACCGGCGCCGACCTCACCGAGGCCCGCGACCGCGCGTACCGGGCGGTCGCGCGCATCGGCCTCGACGGCTCCCAGCACCGCACGGACATCGCCGCGAAGGCAGCGGCGGACGCGTAACACCCGTTCCCCCCGCAGTCCCGCGCACAGGCGCCGGGCCGGTCCTGTCATCAGGTGTTTCTCAGGCCCCGGGTACCAGGGACCTCCGCACGGAGGATCCAGGCAACCCGGGGCCTGATCGTTGCCCATCGTCATACACCTTTCCCCAAAGCCATTCCATCGAGTGACGCTGAAGCATCCGGCTGACGGAGGCCGGACCGCCAACTAGGGTGCGGCGCAAGCCTCCCGGCCCTCGTTCCGGCACTTGGCCCACCGGCATTGCGATGTCAGTGGTCGGTGCCACAGTGGGGGAGTGAGCATCGCGAAGACAGCCGGGGGACACAGGACTGCAGGGAGGGGGTGACGTCCGGTCGTGACCGGTATGGGTGTGGAGCTGGGCGCACAGGCAGCGCGTGCCCGGGCCCTGGCCGTGCTGCGCATCCGCAGCCGGGCGCTGGCCGGCGCGCTGCTGCCCGCGGCCGCCGCCGTGATCCTGGGCGTGGGCGGTGCCACCGGGCACCTCGAGGGCCCGGGCTGGGACGGCGCACGCGTGATCGTGTACACCGTCGCCGCCGTGGTGCTGCTCGCCGCCGTGGTGATCGGCCTGGTCGTCGCCCGGTCCCGGCCCGCAGTCAGCCCCACGGTGGCCGTCGCCGAGAGGGCTGCCCCCGACCTGTACCGGCTGGTCCGTGACCTGGCCGACCGTCTCGACGTCCCCGCGCCCTCGGCGATAGCGCTCACCCCGGACTGCGACAGCTGGCTGGAGGACCGCACCCACCCGGCCCACGGCCCGCCCCCGCCCCGCGACGGCGACGAGATAGCAGGTCCGGGCGGCGCCCACGGACCGCTGCACCGTCGTGCCGTGGCGGCGCCCGTCCTCGTCATCGGCTCCCCGTTCCTGTGGTGGATGCGCGTCGGGGAGCTGCGCGCCGTCCTCGCCCCGGTCGTCGCCGGTACGGGCCCCTCGGCGCACCCCGACATAGCGGCGGCCCGGCGCTTCGTGCGCGGGCTGGACGCGGCGGTGGCCGCCTGCGCCCACCAGGGCGGTCGGCACTCCGTCCTGCGGCCCGCGTGTTCGGGCATCGGCTGGGTCGCGCGGCTGATGCTGCGCGGCTGCCAGGTGCACGCCGGCGAGATGGAACGCGGGGTGGCCGCCGCGGCCGCCGAGCGCGCACAGGCTGTGGACTACGGGCTGCGCATCGTCGCCCAGGAACAGGTGGGCCTGGCATACGCGGGATGGGACCGGCTGCTCACCCGCGTGGCGCTGCCGGCGTGGCGCATGGGCCGCTGGCCCTCCCGGCTGGACGCCGGGGTCGTCGCGGCTCTCACGGAGCTGTCCCGGCGCGACCGGCTGGCCGAGGGCTTCGCCTCCCGCCTCGGCGAGCGCCCCGCCTGCGACCTGCTCGAAGAGCCCGGCACCGTCGACGAGGCCGCCTCGCTGCTCGCGGCCCGCCTCTTCCACGGCGGCCCCGCGGAGCCCGGCCCGGACTGGTCCCCGGTGGCCTGGGAGGACTACCCGGACGAGGTCGTCGACCGCAAGTGGCGTACCGACGCGGCCCGCCTCCACCGCGTCCTGGACGCCCTCGGCGTCCGCCGCGCCCCCGACCCCGTGACCGTCCGCCACCCGGGCGGCCCCACCCTGGCCCGCGTCCTGGACCACCTCACGGATGTCCTCCCCCCGGCCCCGGAAGTGACCTACGGCCCGGCGGACCCGGGCCGCCGGCAGCCGGAACACCCTCCGGCGGGCACGGTCACCGGCCCTCCGGCGGGCCCGGGTTCCGCTGCGGACACGGAGCACTCGGCGAACCGGAACCCGAACCCGAACCCGAACCCGGGCCAGGCGCCCGGAGCGGGCTCCGCACCGGGCGCAGCCGCAGCCGCAGACCGGGACCCGTCCTCTGCCCCCGGCCCACTCGCGAACCCGGCCCCGGCCCCAGCCTCCTCGTCACCGGCCCCCGGCTCCCCGCTTCCCGCCGCCGCCCAGGGCGAGCCCGTGCTCCCCCCGGATCCGTGCCCCGCCCTCACCGCGCCGCCCACCGGTCACCCCGGTCGCCCCGAGACCGTCTCCGACCGTGCGCCGGTCGTCGCCTTCCCTCCCGACGGCGACGACACCCCGCCCGTCAACCCCCGCAGCGCCGCCCTCGCCGCCCGGCTCGGTGCCGAGGTCGGCCGGGAGGAGGCGGCGGCCGTGCCCGCGACCGGCACCGGGCCGCTCGCCGCCGGGCCCGACACGGTCCTCTGGGACGACGCCGCGCTTCCCCTGTTCCCCCTCCAGCCGCCGCGCACCGACCGGGAGCTCCTCGCCGACCACGTCACGGCGATGGTCTGCTGCGCCGCGATGGACACCGTCGGCGCGACGCCGGGCCTCGACTGGCTCGACGGCCCGACCCTCCTGGTCGACGGCCGGCGCGTGGCCGACCTGACCTCCCGGGTCCTCAGCCTCGTGGAGGACGGCGACGCGGGCCCCCTGCGCACCTGGCTCGTGGAGCTCGGCATACGGCCGGAGAAGCCGGTGCGGCTGGGCTGAGCGCGCCCCGGCCGCCCGGCTCACAGCCTCCAGAAGCTCGTCGAGAGCCCAGGAGCCCAGGAGCCCAGGAGCCCAGGAGCCCAGGAGCCCAGGAGCCCAGGAGCCCAGGAGCCCGGGAGCCCGCAGCCAGCCTTGTCGTCGCCCCGTCCGGGCGCAGGCCACCGACGGTTATCGGAGGAGTGAATTCCGCTTTCGGCCAATTCACAACGAATAGTGACTGTATGCGCGCGTTATGTGATGTGCTGGGACCGATAGAGCCCCTGGCAAGGGCTTGCGACACAGGACAGGCCGCGCACGACCGAACACACAGGCCCGAATGCATAGGCCCGCACGTGCAGGCCCGATCACACAGGCCCGAACACACAGGGCGGTCACGTCCGTACACGTCCGTACCGGCCATCACGGGGGCGCGAGGGAGGGGAGCAGCATGGGACCCGGACCAGGACCGGAGCACATCCGCCGATGGGAGTCGGGAGCACTGGCCCACGCCGTGTCCGATCCCTTCGGCCAGGGCCCGGTGCCCTGGCTGCGCGGCAGCGAGACGTACTTCGACGACACCGGCCAGGTGGTCCCCTGGTATGTGGACCCGGCGGTGCCCGCCTCGGCGCAGGGCTCCCCCCGCATCCCCGGACGCATCCCCGGCCCCCGCCCCGCGTCCGGGGCCGGCGGTCCCCGCTCCGCCGACGACGTGCGCCGCCAGATCAAGGGCTTCGTCTCCACGGGCGCGGTTGCCCCCGGGGGCGCAGTCGACTTCCACGTCACCGTCGACCCGCCCCAGGAGTTCAGCGTCGACGTCTACCGCATCGGCCACTACGACGGCGACGGAGCCGCCAAGATCACCACCAGCCCGCGCCTGTCGGGCATCGTCCAGCCGCCGCCCCTGACCGCCGACCGCACGGTCTCCTGCCACCACTGGTGGCTCTCCTGGCGTCTGCAGGTTCCGTCGTACTGGAACGTGGGCGCGTACGTCGCGGTCCTCACCACCGCCGACGGCTACCGCTCCCACGTCCCCTTCACGGTCCGCGACCGGCACCCCGCCGACCTGCTCCTGCTGCTGCCCGACATCACCTGGCAGGCCTACAACCTGTACCCCGAGGACGGCCGCACCGGCGCCAGCCTCTACCACGCCTGGGACGAGGAGGGCCGTCTCCTCGGCGAGGCCGACGCGGCGACCACCGTCTCCTTCGACCGGCCGTACGCGGGTGCGGGCTTACCCCTGCACGTCGGCCACGCCTACGACTTCATCCGCTGGGCCGAGCGCTACGGCTACGACCTTGCCTACGCCGACGCCCGCGACCTGCACGCCGGGCACGTCGACCCCACCCGATACCGGGGCCTGGTCTTTCCCGGCCACGACGAGTACTGGTCCACGACCATGCGCCGGACCGTGGAGCTCGCCCGGGACAGCGGCACCTCGCTCGTGTTCCTGTCCGCCAACTCGCTCTACTGGCAGGTGGAGCTGGGGCCGTCGCCGTCCGGAGTGCCGAGCCGGCTGCTCACCTGCCGCAAGCGCAAGGGGCCCGGCAGGCCCGTCCTGTGGCGGGAGATCGGCCGCGCCGAGCAGCAGCTGGTCGGCATTCAGTACGCAGGGCGGGTGCCCGAGCCGCACCCGTTGATCGTCCGCAACGCCGACCACTGGCTGTGGGAGGCGACCGGCGCGGGCGAGGGCGAGGGTATCGAGGGCCTGGTCGCGGGCGAGGCCGACCGCTACTTCCCGCGCACTCCGCTCCCGCGGCACGAGGACCGCATCCTCCTCGCCCACTCGCCCTACCGCGACGGCGAGGGCGTCCTGCGCCACCAGGAGACCTCCCTCTACCGCGCCCCCTCGGGCGCCCTGGTGTTCGCCTCCGGCACCTTCGCCTGGTCACCGGCCCTGGACCGCCCCGGCCACGTGGACTCCCGCGTCCAGCGCGCCACGGCCAACCTCTTGGACCGCATCTGCAAGCGCGACTGACCCCCGTCCGCGAGCGGGACCGCCCCACCGTCCGCCAAGCGCGACTGGCCCACCGTCCGAAAGCAACGACCGCCCTCCCCGCCGGCCCGCCCTCCCCGCCGGCCCGCCGGCCCGCCGGCCCGCCAGCCCGCCGGCCCGCCGGCCCGCGGCCCGCCGTCCCGGACGGTCCCGGCACCCGGCGTCCCAGATCAATCCTGAACTAAGGGACAATCGAGCCTCCAGGTCAGAACCACGGGGAGGAACCGTGTCCGGATTCGTAGAAAAGCCCGAGCCCCTTCAGGTGCCGGGCCTGGTGCATCTGCACACCGGCAAGGTGCGCGAGCTGTACCAGAACGAGGCGGGCGACCTCGTGATGGTCGCCAGCGACCGCACATCCGCCTACGACTGGGTGCTGCCGACCGAGATCCCCGACAAGGGCCGCATCCTCACCCAGCTCTCCCTGTGGTGGTTCGACCGGCTCGCCGATCTGGTGCCGAACCACGTCCTGAGCACGGAGCCGCCCGCCGGGGCCCCCGCCGACTGGGCCGGACGCACCCTGATCTGCAAGTCGCTGCGGATGGTCCCGGTCGAGTGCGTGGCCCGCGGCTACCTCACCGGCTCGGGCCTCGCCGAGTACCGGGAGTCCCGCACGGTCTGCGGCCTCGCCCTCCCCGAGGGCCTGGTCGACGGCAGCGAGCTCCCGGCGCCGATCTTCACCCCGGCCACCAAGGCCGCCGTCGGCGAGCACGACGAGAACGTCTCCTACGAGGAGGTCGCCCGCCAGGTCGGGGCCGACACCGCGGCCCAGCTCCGGCAGGCCACCCTCGCCGTCTACGGCCGGGCCCGCGACATCGCCCGCGACCGGGGCGTCATCCTCGCCGACACCAAGTTCGAGTTCGGCTTCGAGGGCGAGACCCTGGTCGTCGCCGACGAGGTCCTCACCCCGGACTCGTCCCGTTTCTGGCCGGCCGACCAGTGGCAGCCGGGCCGCGCGCAGCCCTCGTACGACAAGCAGTTCGTGCGCGACTGGCTGACCTCGACCGAGTCCGGCTGGGACCGCCACAGCGAGCAGCCCCCGCCGGCGCTGCCCGAGCGCATCGTGGACGTGACCCGCGCGAAGTACGTCGAGGCCTACGAGCGTCTGACGGGCACCGCCTGGGCGTGAGCCGCCCACGTGAAAGGCCCCGGTCGATGACCGGGGCCTTTCACGATGGAGCGGACGACGAGGCTCGAACTCGCGACCTCAACCTTGGCAAGGTTGCGCTCTACCAACTGAGCTACGTCCGCACTGCGCCGTGGTGAACATGCCGTGGCGCGAGGCCAACTATACCCAACCCCGCTCCCGGGCGATCCGCACCGCCGTGTGCCGGTTCTCCGCCCCGAGCTTGGAGACGGCCGACGACAGGTAGTTCCGTACGGTCCCCTGCGACAGCGCGGCCCGTTCGGCGATCTCCGCGACGGGCGCCCCGTCGGCGGCGAGTTCGAGCACCTCCGCCTCGCGCGAGGTCAGCGGCGAGTCGCCGGCGGCGATCGCGTCGGCCGCCAACTCCGGGTCCACGTAACGGTTCCCGGCGTGCACCGTGCGGATGATCTCGGCGAGCCGCTGGGCGCTCACCGTCTTCGGGACGAACCCGCGCACACCGGCCGCAAGTGCCCGTTTGAGATGTCCGGGCCGGCCGTGGCTGGTGACGATCAGGGTCCGGCAGCCGGGCAGTTCGGTCCGCAGGGATGTGGCGACCTTCACACCGTCGGCGCCCGGCATCTGCAGATCCAGGACGGCCACGTCGGGCTCGTGGGCCCGCGCCATCGCGAGTGCCTCCGGCCCGGTGGCCGCCTCGGCGACGACCACCAGGTCGTCCTCCAGGGACAGCAGCGCGGCCAGCGCGCCCCGGATGAGGTGCTCGTCGTCGGCGAGCAGCACCCGCACCGTCATGAAGCGACCTCTCGCACAGCCGTCTTCTCGCTCAGCGGCACCCGCGCGACCACGCGGAACGTGCCCGTTCCGGCGGGCCCGGCCTCCAGCGTTCCGTCGACTCCCCGCAGCCGCTCCCGCAACCCGGCGAGCCCGGACCCGCCGCCCGCGCCGCCGAGCCCGGACCCGCCGCCCGTCCCCTCGATGCCCGGCCCGCCGCCCGCGCCGGGGGGTCGCGCCCCGTCGTTCTCCACCGTCAGCACCACGCCTTCCGCCGTTCTCCGCACCATCACCGAGCACCGGCCCGCGTCTCCGTGCCGCAGCACGTTGGTGGTGGTCTCGCGCACCACCCAGCCGAGCGCGGACTGCACCTCGGCGGGCAGCCCGCCGGGTTCCCCGCTCACCTCGCAGGCGATGCCCGCCGCCGTCAACACACCTTGTGCGCCCTCGAGTTCGACGCCCAGGTCGGCTTCCCGGTAGCCGCGGACGACATCGCGCACCTCGCGCTGCGACTCCCGGGCTATGCGCTGCACCTCGACCATCTGCTCCACGGCGTCCGGCCGTCCGCGCCGGGCCAGCTGCACGGCCAGCTCGCTCTTCAGCGCGATCACCGCCAGGTTGCGGCCCATCACGTCGTGCAGATCCCGCCCGAAGCGCAGCCGCTCCTCGGCGACGGCGAGCCGGGCCCGGGTGTCACGGGCCTCGTCCAGCCGGAAGACGGCGTCGAGCAGCCAGACGGAGAAGACCGAGGCGAAGGCGAGGAAGCCGCCGCCGAGGAACACCGCCGCCATCGTCGCCAGGGCGGCCGTGCCGGGCAGTCCGAAGGGGAACGCCACGAGTCCGGCGCCCAGGGCGAAGCCGGCCACGACCGCGAGCACCCGCCGCCGTCTGCGCACGCCGACCGCGGTGAAGCCGGCCCCGAAGGCCAGGACGACGCCGAAGACGGCGCCCGCGGCGGCGTCGACGCCACCGCGGTCCGGGCCGTGCTCCGCGATGCCGGCAGCGGCGACGGCGACCGTCGCGGTGACGGCGGCGAGGGCCCACAGCAGCCGGACGGGCCGGCGCCGACGCCCACGCGTCCAGTCCAGTGCTCGTGACGCCGTCACGGCGCCGAGCGTGCTGTGCACGAGCGTCAGCGCCGGCAGCCACAGCGCGGGCCCGGCCGGCAGCCCTCCGGCGGAGGGCAGCCCCACCGCCATGAACTCGGCCATGGCGAAGAAGTGGAACGACCACCTGGTGTACGTCTCGACCTTCGCGGGCGTGCTCTTGCGCCGCCACCAGCCCCACGGCCTGCGCATCCGCGCGCCCCCCGTCTCTCCGTGCCTGTCCGTCTCCCGGCGCCCGTCCGTCCGGCCGTGCCCGTCCGTCTCCCGGTGCCCGTCCGTCTCCCCGTGCTCCCGGCGTTCCGTGCCCCTCAGCGCCGGGGTTCCCACCGGAACCACCGCCGTACAGCAAACACCGCCAACGCGGTCCAGGCCAGTGCGGTTCCCACGGCGCCCAGGGCGTCGTGGGCCGACAGGGACCCGGTCCAGCCGCCGCGTATCAGGGTGATCACCGGGGACAGCGGCAGCAGGGCGCAGGCCGAGGCGAGCCCGTCGGGCATCAGTTCCAGGGGGACGGCCACTCCGGAGCCGGCCATCGACACGAGCACCATCGGCGCGGTGGTGACCTGCGCGCTCTCCACGGTCCGGGTGGCCGCCGCCGTGACGGCCGCGAGCGCCGCGCAGATCACCAGGCCGAACAGCAGGCCGAGGACGGCGAGAAGAGGCTCCTTCGGAGCCGGCACGTCCAGCAGGACGGTGGAGCCGGCCACCAGCACCGCGGCCTGCATGAGCCCCGTCGCGAGGACCGGCAGCGCCGACCCGCCGAGAATCTCGGCGTCCCGGAGCTCGCCGGTGCGCAGCCGCTTCAGCACCAGCTCCTCGCGCCGGGCCGTGTAGATGACCGTCAGCGCCGAGTACACCCCGAACAGCAGGGTGAAGCCGATCGCGGCGGGCAGCAGCACCAGGCCGGCGGTGAGCCCGGCGTCCTGGACATGCATGCCGTCGACCGCGGGGGCCAGGCTGACCGGCAGCGCCAGCGGCACGAGCACGGCCGTCACGAGCGTGCTCCTGCTGCGGCCGAGCAGCGTCAGTTCGGCCCGCGCGAGGGCGGCCGTCCGACGTGCGGGAGTCGTGACCGGTCCCCCGGCCGCACGGCCGGCCGTGTCCTGCACCGTCGTCCCGCTCATGCCACGAACTCCTCGGTCCCGTAGGTCTTGCCGGTCTTGTCTTTCTCGGCTCTTTCGGCTCTTCCGGCGCTCTTCCTGCCTCTTCTTCCGGTTCTTCCGGTCGCCGCCTCGGCCGACGCCTTGTTCACGGCGTCGTTCGCCATGCCGTTCGACGCCTCCCGGGCGATCCCCAGGAACGCCTCCTCCAGTGAGGCCGAGCGCACGTCCAGCCGGCGCAGCTCGGTCCCGGTCCGCTGCGCCCACACCAGCAGGCCGGTCGCGGCCCGCTGCAGCTCCCGGGTGTGCAGCCTTATGACGCGCCCGTCGACCTCGTGCCCGCTCACGCCCAGCTCGCCCAGCGGTGGCAGATCGCCCGGGAGGTACCCCTCGGGCAGTTCGAAGGCGATCCGGGACGGCTGGGCGGCGGTCACCTCGGCGGGTGTGCCGGCGGCGGCGATGCGGCCCCGGTGCAGGATGGCCAGCCGGTCGGCGAGTTGCTCGGCCTCCTCCAGGTAGTGGGTGGTCAGCAGCACCGTGGTGCCCGCGTCGCGCAGGGCGCGCACCACGTCCCAGGTGTCCCGCCTGCCCTCGGCGTCCAGGCCGGTGGACGGCTCGTCCAGGAACAGCACCTCGGGTCCGCCGATCACCGCGAGCGCCAGGTCCAGGCGCCGCCGCTCGCCCCCGGACAGCTGCTTGACCCGGACGTCGGCCCGCGCGGTGAGCCCGGCCAGCGCCAGCGCCCGCCCGACCGGACCGGCGCCGCTCACGCAGCCGGCCCACATCCGCGCCGTCTCGGCGACGGTCAGCTCGGAGGGGAAGCCGCCCTCCTGGAGCATGACGCCGGTGCGCGGCCGTACGGCGGCCCGCTCGGTGCAGGGGTCGTGGCCGAGCACCGAGATCCGTCCGCCGTCGGGCCGTGCGAGCCCTTCCAGCAACTCGACCGTCGACGTCTTTCCGGCGCCGTTGGTGCCGAGCAGCGCGAAGATCTCGCCGCGGCCGACGTGGAAGGAGATTCCACGGACCGCTTCGAACCCACCCCCGTACACACGCCGGAGGTCGGTGACCTCGATCACGTGTTCATTCGTGTTCATGCCTCCAGGCTCCCGGCGGGCGGAGGCCGGCAGCAGTGCGAGGTGTCACCACTCCGTATGACATATGTCAGACGATCCCGTGCGAGGCCTGCGCGTTCAGGCACTTCTCAGGGCCCGCGCACAGCACAGGGCCCGCGCACGACACTCTTCGGGACACACGCTCAGCGCACACGAAAAGACCCCGGTCCAGTGGACCGGGGTCTGATTCCCGAGCGGACGACGAGGCTCGAACTCGCGACCTCAACCTTGGCAAGGTTGCGCTCTACCAACTGAGCTACGTCCGCATTGCCTCCGACCGGCTCTCACCGATCGGCGCGAGCACCAGCCTACCTGATCCAGAAGACTGGTCAGACCGGCGATGCAGAGCGGGTGACAGGAATTGCACACTGCGCCTTCCCCCTGGAAGGGGGATGTTCTGCTACTGAACTACACCCGCATGTACTCCGTGAGCTGGGCTTTTCGGCCTCGCCCCTCGGCGTGCTCCAGACTCTAGCCGACCGGGAGGGGTGCAGCGCAAGTCGGTTCGTCCGAGGGGCGGGTGACCGGCCGTCGGCCCGGGCCCGCGGTAGGGGCGCGACGGCCGTCACCGGATGCCGCTCACCGGGTTCGGCGCACCGGACCCGGCTCCCTTGCCCCGCTCACCAGGTGCCGCTCACTGGGCGTCGGTGAACGCCTCGTAGACCTTCTTGGGGATGCGGCCGCGGGCCGGCACCTCCATCTTGTTGGCCTGGGCCCAGGCCCGGACCGCCGCGGGGTCGGGGGCGACCTCCGTCTGCTTGTAGGCCTTGCCCGACCTCGACCGCTTGCGGCCGGCCTCGACGTAGGGCGCGAGCGCCTTACGCAGTTTCTCGGCATTGCCTTCATTCAGGTCGATCTCGTACGACTTGCCGTCGAGCCCGAAGGCGATCGTTTCCGCCGCTTCCGAGCCGTCGATGTCGTCAAAGAGAGTGACCACGACCTTCTGCGCCACGAATATCGGTCCCTTCGTCCGGCGCCACAAACGGTGCAGTCGTGGCGTCGTGCCGAGTCTCGGCTATTTCTAATTCATTTGTACAGTGCCCGGCAATGCATTGTGAAGCCCGACTAAATCTGTCCGCGTGTCCGGACGCAATAGGTATCCGGGGACGGCCGGGGATCTTTCCCGTAACTTTTCGTGAACATCCCCCGCCGACGCGGGATCGTGATGGCCGTCACGTAGGTTCCTCCAACTCTACTCGCGTAGAAATTTTGTGCGGGTAGTCTGAAGCCACCTGTCGGAGACACCCGCAGGAACCTGCTCAGCACCACACCACCGGGAGTGCCAGTGGCACGCGTCGTAGTCGACGTCATGCTCAAGCCGGAGATCCTCGACCCCCAGGGCCAGGCGGTGCAGCGCGCACTGCCGCGGCTGGGTTTCGAGGGCATCTCCGACGTACGTCAGGGAAAGCGATTCGAACTGGAAGTTGACGGCCCGGTCGACGAGGCCGTCCTCGCCCGCATCCATGATCTCGCGGAATCCTTCCTCGCCAACACCGTGATCGAGGACTTCACGGTCAAGGTCGAGTCGGAAGAAGCCGTCGCGGGAGCCGCGAAGTGACCGCTCGTATTGGCGTCGTCACTTTCCCGGGCAGCCTGGACGACCGGGACACCCAGCGCGCGATCCGCCTCGCGGGCGCGGAGCCCGTCGCCCTCTGGCACAAGGACAAGAACCTCCACCAGGTCGACGCCGTGGTGCTGTGCGGAGGTTTCTCCTACGGCGACTACCTGCGCGCCGGAGCGATCGCGCGGTTCTCCCCGGTGATGGAGCCCCTCATCGAGCAGGCGAAGGCCGGCCTCCCGGTCCTCGGCATCTGCAACGGCTTCCAGATCCTCACCGAGGCCCACCTCCTCCCGGGTGCGATGCTCGGCAACGACCACCTCCACTTCATCTGCCGCGACCAGAAGCTGCGGGTGGAGAACGCGGACACCGCCTGGACGACCGACTACTCGGCCGGCCAGGAGATCCACATCCCGCTGAAGAACATGGACGGCCGGTACGTCGCCGACGAGCGCACGCTCGACGAGCTGGAGGCGGAGGGCCGGGTCGCCTTCCGCTACCTGGCCCGCGACGGAGTCGCCAATGAGCGGGGTAACCCCAACGGCAGCCTCCGTGACATCGCCGGCATCACCAACGAGGCCGGCAACGTCGTGGGTCTCATGCCGCACCCGGAGCACGCCGTCGAGCCGCTCATCGGGTCCGGCCGCACCGACGGTCTCCCGTTCTTCACCTCGATCCTCAAGAAGCTGGTCAACGCATGAGCCGGACGCCTCTGGACACGGTCGAGCACGCGACCGAGACCCCCGACGTCGAGCTGCCCTGGGCCGAACTCGGCCTGAAGAAGGACGAGTACGAGCGGGTCGTGGAGATCCTCGGCCGCCGCCCGACCGGCGCCGAGCTCGCCATGTACTCCGTCATGTGGTCCGAGCACTGCTCGTACAAGTCCTCCAAGGTCCACCTGCGCCAGTTCGGCGAGAAGGCCCCGCAGTCCGACGCCCTCCTCGTCGGCATCGGCGAGAACGCGGGCGTCGTCGACGTCGGCCAGGGCTACGCGGTCACCTTCAAGGTCGAGTCGCACAACCACCCCTCCTACGTGGAGCCCTACCAGGGCGCGGCCACGGGCGTCGGCGGCATCGTCCGCGACATCATCGCGATGGGCGCGCGCCCGGTCGCGGTCGTGGACCCGCTGCGCTTCGGCGCTGCCGACCACCCCGACACCAAGCGCGTCCTGCCGGGCGTCGTCGCCGGCATCGGCGGCTACGGCAACTGCCTGGGCCTGCCTAACATCGGCGGCGAGGTCGTCTTCGACGCCTGCTACCAGGGCAACCCGCTGGTCAACGCCGGCGCCATCGGTGTGATGCGGCACGAGGACATCCACCTCGCGAAGGCGTCCGGCGCCGGCAACAAGGTCATCCTCTACGGGGCCCGGACCGGCGGCGACGGCATCGGCGGCGCGTCGATCCTCGCCTCCGAGACCTTCGACGACGCCAAGCCGTCGAAGCGTCCGGCCGTGCAGGTCGGCGACCCCTTCCAGGAGAAGCTCCTCATCGAGTGCACCCTGGAGGCCTTCAAGGAGAAGCTGGTCGTCGGCATCCAGGACCTCGGCGCGGCCGGTCTGTCCTGCGCCACCTCCGAGCTGGCCTCCAACGGCTCCGGCGGCATGCGCGTGACGCTGGACGACGTGCCGCTGCGCGACTCCACGCTCTCGCCCGAGGAAATCCTCATGAGCGAGTCGCAGGAACGCATGTGCGCGGTCGTCGAGCCGGGCAAGGTCGACCGGTTCCTCGAGATCTGCGACAAGTGGGACGTCATCGCCACGGTCATCGGCGAGGTGACCGACGGCGACCGGCTGGAGATCTTCTGGCACGGCGGCAAGATCGTCGACGTCGACCCGCGCACGGTCGCCCACGACGGCCCGGTCTACGAGCGCCCCTACGCCCGTCCGGACTGGCAGGACGCCCTCCAGGCGGACGACGCGAACAAGCTGCCCCGGCCGGCCACGGGCCAGGAGCTGAAGGACCAGGTCCTGAAGCTGGTGTCCTCCCCGAACCAGGCCTCCAAGAAGTGGATCACCTCGCAGTACGACCACTTCGTGCAGGGCAACACGGTGCTGGCCCAGCCCGAGGACTCCGGGATGATCCGCATCGACGAGGAGACCGGCCTCGGCGTCGCCATCGCCACCGACGGCAACGGCCGCTACGCCAAGCTCGACCCGTACGCGGGCGCGCAGCTGGCCCTGTCCGAGGCGTACCGCAACGTGGCGACGACCGGCGCCAAGCCGCTCGCCGTCTCCGACTGCCTGAACTTCGGCTCGCCCGAGGACCCGGCGGTGATGTGGCAGTTCGCGGAGGCCATCCGCGGCCTCGCCGACGCCTGCCTGCAACTGGGCACCCCGGTGACCGGCGGCAACGTCTCGCTCTACAACCAGACCGGCGAGGCGGCCATCCACCCGACCCCGGTGGTCGCGGTGCTGGGCGTCATCGACGACGTGGCCCGGCGCACGCCCGTCGCCTTCCAGGAGGAGGGCCAGCTGCTCTACCTCCTCGGCGACACGCGTGAGGAGTTCGGCGGCTCGGCCTGGTCCCAGGTCGTCCACGACCACCTGGGCGGACTGCCCCCGAAGGTCGACCTGGAGCGGGAGCGGCTGCTCGCCGAGATCCTGATCTCCGCCTCCCGCGACGGCATGATCGACTCCGCGCACGACCTGTCCGACGGCGGTCTGATCCAGGCGGTCGTCGAGGCGGCGCTGCTCGGCGGCAAGGGCGCGCGGCTGATCGTGCCCGACGGGCTCGACGCGTTCACCCTCCTCTTCTCCGAGTCGGCCGGCCGCGCGGTCGTCGCGGTGCCCCGCTCCGAGGAGCTCCGCTTCAACGACATGTGCGGGGCGCGCGGTCTGCCCGTCACCCGCATCGGCGTCGTCGACGGCGACACGGTCGAGCTGCAGGGCGAGTTCGAGCTGTCCCTGGAGGAGCTGCGCAGGGCCCACGAGGACACCGTCCCGGCGCTGTTCGCGTAAGCACCTGGACGCCTCCGCGTCGGCGAAGGCCCCGCCCGTTCCCACCTCCCGACGGGCGGGGCCTTCGCCGTGTCCGCCCACTTGCCGCCCCCGAAGGCCGCGACACCCTCCGCCCTCAACGCCCACTCCTCGCCCCGCACCCTCACTCCTCACCCCCCGCTCCCGCCGGTCTAGGCTCACCGCCATGCCTCCGGCCAAGAAGCGCGCCCGCGCCTACGACCCCGTCAAGATCCGCGCCGCCGTCCTCGCGCAGTTCGGGAACGTACGGCGCGCCGTGGGCACGCTCACCCCCGAGCAGCTCGCCCTGCCCACGCGCCTGCCGGGCTGGACCGTGCGGGATCTCGCCGCGCACATGACGACGGCGATGGAAACGGTCAGCCGCAACCTGGACCGGGAGGCGCCCCCGAAGCCGGATCTCGCCCTCCTGGACTGGCCGTTCGCCACCGGGGCGCGCGCCGCCGACATCTCGGACGGCACCCTGGCCCTGGCCGCGGCCCACCCCGACCTGGACACCCTCTACGCCCGCACCGAGGAGCGTCTGACCGTGGCCCTCGCCGACGCCCCGGGCGACCGGGTCCTCGCCGCCCGCACCGGTGCCATGACCCTCGCCGACTACCTCGTCACCCGCACCGTCGAACTCGTCGTCCACACCGACGACCTCAACGACGCCGTCGCCGGCCTGGACGTCCCGTACGACCGGCAGGCCCTGGCCGCCGCCACCCGGCTTCTGGCCGACGCCCTCGCCGTCAGGGCCCCCGGAGGCGCGACCGAGGTGCGGATCCCGCCGTATGCGGTCGTTCAGTGCGTCCAGGGTCCCCGGCACACCCGGGGCACCCCGCCCAACGTCGTCGAGACCGATCCGCTGACCTGGATCCGGCTGGCGACCGGCCGTGTGACCTGGCAGGAAGCCGTCGGGGCGGCGAAGGTCGGCGCGAGCGGAGAGCGGGCGGACCTCGCCGCCCTCCTGCCGCTCATGTCCTGACCCGGACCCCGCGGTGGAACCGGCCGGCCCACCCGCCCCGTCGAACCGGTATGCACCGGCACAGGCACAGCCCCACGCGCACGGACAGGTGGCGCACGAGGTCGGCTCTGCCCCTGGCGGCCGCCCTGCTGCTCGCCCCGCTCGCCGCTGCCTGCGGCGACGAGCAGGCGGACGGCCGGGGGCCCGGCAGCGGCGCGGTGAGCGCCGAGCCGCCGCTCACCGGCGTCCGGTGGAACGTCGAGAGCGTCACCGCGGACGGCGCGACCCACCGGGCACCCGACAGCGCCCGTCTGAGGATCGAGGACGGCAGGGCGGCGGGCAGTTACGGCTGCAACGAGTTCACCGCCAAGGCCGTCGTCCAGGGCGGCAGCGTCCGCTTCAGCGACGCCAGAGCGACCAGGATGGCCTGCGCGGCCCGGCCCATGGAGTTCGAGCGGGTACTGGCCGCCACCCTCGCCGACGGCGCTCTGACCACCGAGGTCAAGGGCCGCACGCTGACGCTCCGCACGGCCGACGGCGACCAGGTCCGGCTGACCAGGAAGTGAGACCGGTCCGCGCCACCGGCCCGATCGGTGTGCGACACCTCACTCACACCTGTACGACGCCTCCTCGTGAGACCGTGGCGGCAGTGCGCACGGCCCGCCGGTGGATCATGCCAATCGCCGGTTGACCTGCGTAAACGAAGCGACGGCCGCGGCGGCCGACGACGAGTGATCCAGTTACCCGCGGGTATCCCCAATTCGGACCAGTGGTCGACCTCGCCTACACTCGGAGGCGTGCCACGTGGTGACGGTCGACTCAGTCATGATCTGCTCCCCGGCGAGAAAGGCCCCCAGGACGCTTGCGGCGTCTTCGGTGTCTGGGCTCCCGGTGAAGAGGTCGCCAAGCTCACTTACTTCGGGCTGTACGCCCTCCAGCATCGGGGCCAGGAGTCCGCGGGAATCGCGGTCAGCAATGGCTCCCAGATCCTCGTCTTCAAGGACATGGGCCTCGTGTCCCAGGTCTTCGACGAGACCTCGCTCGGTTCGCTCCAGGGTCATATCGCGGTCGGACACGCCCGCTACTCGACCACCGGCGCCTCCGTGTGGGAGAACGCGCAGCCGACGTTCCGCGCCACCGCGCACGGTTCGATCGCGCTCGGCCACAACGGCAACCTGGTCAACACCGCCCAGCTCGCCGAGATGGTCGCCGACCTGCCCAAGCAGGAAGGCCGCTCCCCGCGCGTCGCGGCGACCAACGACACCGACCTGCTCACCGCGCTGCTCGCGGCCCAGGTCGACGAGGACGGCAAGCCGCTGACCATCGAGGAGGCGGCCCACCAGGTCCTTCCGCAGGTCAAGGGCGCCTTCTCGCTCGTCTTCATGGACGAGCACACCCTCTACGCCGGCCGTGACCCGCAGGGCATCCGCCCGCTGGTCCTCGGCCGCCTGGAGCGCGGCTGGGTGGTCGCCTCCGAGTCCGCCGCCCTGGACATCTGCGGCGCCGCCTACGTCCGTGAGATCGAGCCCGGCGAGTTCATCGCCATCGACGAGAACGGACTGCGCACCTCCAGGTTCGCGGAAGCGAAGCCCAAGGGCTGTGTCTTCGAGTACGTGTATCTGGCCCGCCCCGACACCGACATCGCCGGGCGGAACGTGTACCTCTCCCGTGTGGAGATGGGTCGCAAGCTCGCCAAGGAAGCGCCGGTCGAGGCCGACCTGGTGATAGCGACCCCGGAGTCCGGCACCCCGGCCGCCATCGGTTACGCCGAGGCCTCGGGCATCCCCTTCGGCGCGGGTCTGGTGAAGAACGCCTACGTCGGCCGGACGTTCATCCAGCCCTCGCAGACCATCCGCCAGCTGGGCATCCGCCTGAAGCTGAACCCGCTGAAGGAAGTCATCAAGGGCAAGCGTCTGGTCGTCGTCGACGACTCGATCGTGCGCGGCAACACCCAGCGCGCCCTGGTCCGCATGCTCCGCGAGGCGGGCGCGGCCGAGGTCCACATCCGGATCTCGTCGCCGCCCGTGAAGTGGCCCTGCTTCTTCGGCATCGACTTCGCCACGCGCGCGGAGCTCATCGCCAACGGCATGACCATCGACGAGATCGGCACCTCCCTGGGCGCCGACTCCCTCGCGTACATCTCCCTCGACGGCATGATCGAGGCGACCACCATCGCCAAGCCGAACCTCTGCCGCGCCTGCTTCGACGGCGAGTACCCGATGGAGCTTCCCGACCCCGAGCTGCTCGGCAAGCAGCTCCTGGAGACGGAACTGGCCGCCGGGCCCGCCGCCACGGCCGCCGCCGACGCGATCCGTCGCCCGTAGACGGCCCGCCACACCTGCCGTACGACACGAAGGTTCTCACTAGCCATGTCTGAGACAACTGGTGCCAGCTACGCAGCCGCGGGCGTCGACATCGAAGCGGGCGACCGCGCCGTCGAGCTGATGAAGGAGTGGGTGAAGAAGACGCAGCGCCCCGAGGTCCTCGGCGGCCTCGGCGGCTTCGCCGGCCTCTTCGACGCCTCCGCCCTCAAGCGGTACGAGCGCCCGCTCCTCGCCTCCGCCACGGACGGCGTGGGCACGAAGGTCGACATCGCGCGCCGGCTCGGCGTGTACGACACGATCGGCCACGACCTGGTCGCCATGGTCATGGACGACATCGTGGTGTGCGGCGCCGAGCCGCTGTTCATGACCGACTACATCTGCGTCGGCAAGGTCCACCCCGAGCGGGTCGCCGCCATCGTCAAGGGCATCGCCGAAGGCTGTGTGCTGGCCGGCTGCGCCCTGATCGGCGGCGAGACGGCCGAACACCCGGGCCTGCTGGGCGAGGACGACTTCGACGTCGCCGGCGCCGGCACGGGCGTCGTGGAGGCCGACCGGCTGCTCGGCCCGGACCGTATCCGCACGGGTGACGCGGTGATCGCCATGGCGGCCTCCGGACTTCACTCCAACGGATACTCGCTGGTCCGGCACGTTCTGCTGAACCAGGCCGGTCTCTCCCTGGACACGCGCGTCGACGAACTCGGCCGTACGCTCGGCGAGGAACTCCTGGAGCCCACCAAGATCTACTCGCTGGACTGTCTGGCGCTCACCCGCACGGCGGACGTCCACGCCTTCTCGCACATCACCGGCGGCGGCCTCGCGGCCAACCTGGCCCGCGTGATCCCGGACGGCCTGCACGCGCGCGTGGACCGCTCCACCTGGACCCCGGGGCCGATCTTCGACCTGGTCGGCAGGACCGGCTCGGTCGAGCGCCTGGAGCTGGAGAAGACCCTCAACATGGGGGTGGGCATGATGGCCGTCGTGCCCGCGGAGTCGGCGGACGTCGCCCTGACCACCCTGGCCGACCGAGGCGTCGAGGCCTGGGTCGCCGGAGAGATCACCGACCGCGGCGAGCACGCCGCCGGAGCCGAACTGGTCGGCGACTACGCGAGCTGACCTGACAGACCTGACCGGTCGGGCCGGTCCGGCGAGCCGCCGGACCGGCCCGACCGAGCAGGCAGCACAAGACCCGGTCGTGACCGAAGTCATCGACCGGGTGAGTGCTCAGTACTGCTCAGTACAAGGTCAAGCGCCGCGACGGTGTTGCGAGGAGTCCTCGCCGTCATCCTCGTCGTCGTCCCCGTACAGCTCGGCGTACCGTGCGTACGGGTCGTCGTCTTGCTCATCGTCATCATCCTCGAACGGCTGACCGTTCGGTGGAATGTTCGATGGCGATGCGCCCAGCTCTTCGGCCAGGCGTGAGAGATCAGTCCCGCCGCTGTTGTACTTCAGCTGGCGGGCGACCTTCGCTTGCTTGGCCTTGGCCCGGCCGCGCCCCATGGCTCGACCCCCTCAACGACGGGGCTCGACGGCCCCAGGTTGACACGCGTTCATGATCCAGGACGGCCTCTCCGTGGAGAGCCCGTCGTAGGGCTCCCACGGTACCTGAGCCCACGCCCGTACGGTACGTCGCCCGTACCACGCGCGTGTACGCAGCCCCTTGGGTACGCCCCGTCCTCGCTGGTCAGTGCCGATTTTAACCACTTATCTGCGGGCGACCCGCCCGGAGGAGTGAGAGTTCTCTCCAACTTTCCACCGGCCGGTACCGCCGAAACCCGGGGACGGGGCGTCAAGGCGCCCTGTCCGGACGTCAGCCGACGGGTGTCCGGGCCGCCTCGTGCATCCGCTGCTCGGCGAGCCGGTCGGCCGCCGCAGCCGGCGGAATCCCGTCCGTCTTCGCGCGTGCGAAGATCGCGAGCGTCGTGTCGAAGATCTTCGCCGCCTTCGCCCGGCACCGGTCGAAGTCGAAACCGTGCAGCTCGTCGGCGACCTGGATGACCCCGCCGGCGTTCACCACGTAGTCCGGCGCGTAGAGGATGCCGCGGTCGGCGAGGTCCTTCTCCACACCCGGGTGGGCGAGCTGGTTGTTGGCCGCACCGCAGACGATCTTCGCGGTCAGCACCGGCACGGAGGCGTCGTTCAGCGCCCCGCCGAGCGCGCAGGGGGCGTAGACGTCGAGCCCGTCGAACTCGATCAGCCGCTCGGTGTCGGCGACCACGGCCACGGAAGGGTGCTTGTCGGCGATCCGCCGCACGGCCTCCTGCCGGACGTCCGTGATCACGACCCGGGCGCCTTCCGCGAGCAGGTGCTCCACCAAGTGGTGGCCGACCTTGCCCACACCCGCGACGCCGACCGTGCGGTCACGCAGCGACGGGTCGCCCCACAGGTGCTGCGCGGAGGCCCGCATGCCCTGGTAGACGCCGAAGGCGGTCAGCACCGAGGAGTCGCCGGCGCCGCCGTTCTCCGGCGAGCGCCCGGTCGTCCACCGGCACGCGCGCGCCACGACGTCCATGTCGGCCACATAGGTGCCGACGTCGCAGGCGGTCACGTACCGCCCGCCCAGCGAGGCCACGAAACGGCCGTACGCGAGCAGCAGCTCCTCGGTCTTGACCACGTCGGGATCGCCGATGATCACGGCCTTGCCGCCGCCGTGGTCCAGACCGGCCATGGCGTTCTTGTACGACATCCCGCGCGCGAGGTTCAGCGCGTCGGCGACGGCCTCCGCCTCGGTCGCGTACGGGTAGAAACGGGTACCGCCGAGGGCGGGGCCCAGAGCGGTGGAGTGGAGGGCGATGACGGCCTTGAGGCCGCTCGCGCGGTCCTGGCAGAGCACGACTTGCTCATGACCGCCCTGGTCCGAGTGGAACAGGGTGTGCAGAACATCAGCAGGTGCGCCGGATACGTCGGTCACTGTGGTGACTCCAGGGTAACTAGCGGCGGTCGGGGCGCAGGCCCCGTAGGGGTGGCGGGGCCTGTGGGACGAGCGTAGAGCCTGGAAGGCCCGCTGATCCCGCAGTGTCGGGGATCACCCTCTCCCGGCGTGCCGCCGTGGGACGATTCGCAGGGTTTCCCGGTCGGCCGAAGGGGGAGGGAGCAGGCGTGCCCAAGGTGTCCTCGGTGATCGTTCCGTACGCGGTCTATCTGCGCGTGTACGAGCCGCTGGCCGCCTTCCCGGAGCCCGAGCGCTCCCACTGGGCGCGCTACGCCCGCCGCCCCGAGCTGCCCTCCTACCAGGACGAGCTGCGCCGCTCGCTGGCCGATCTGCTGCCCACCCCGCCGGTCGCGGTGCCGGTGCACGAGAGCGGCGACGCGTTCGTGGCCTTGCTGGACGGCGTGCTCTGCGTCTGTCCCTGGCGCACCCGGCTGCGCGGCTGGCTCGCCCTGGCAGAGCTGGACGAGGAGCTGCCCGGACCGGTCCTGGACGCGGCGCTCCCCGAGGTCGTACGGCTCCAGGCCGCCAGGGACCACGAGCGGTGGCTGGAGCGCAACCCGGACGCCCGCCCGTGGATCCGCACCGCGCTCTGGCAGGTGCCGCTCAACTGGTTCGTGCTGGTCTCCGACGAGGAGCGGGAGTACGAGAAGGGCACGGCGGAGGTGGCGCCGGTGCTGCGCTACCGCACGCCGATGGTGCAGGCGCGCCGCCGGGTGGCCCGGTCGCTGCGCACGCTGAAGGACGCCGTCGAGGAGGGCCCGCTCGTCGACGGGCTGGTGGACGTCGGCCGCTGGCTGGAGGAGTTCCACCCGCGTTCGCTGGTGGAACTGGATTACGGCGGCCTGGTGCATGTGCTGCCGGCCGGTGATCTGGAGGACGACCACTCGGCGAAGGACGTGGCCGACAGCGTCGAGGCGCTGCGGTCGGGCGACGGCGAGGCGGCGGGCGAGGCGTACGGGCGGCTCGTGGAGCGGTGGCGTTCGGTCCGGGACCGGCGCTCGGCGAACTGAGACCCCGCTCGGCGGTGACGGCGGCTCTGCTGTGACGTCCCGCTTTGCGGCGGTGTGCACAGTCGGTTCCCGTGGCGGCATGCGGCCTCCTCGCTGTGGTGTGCGGCCACCCGGGGCGGGTGCGCGGAGCCCCGCGGCGGCGTCCCACGGCTGTGAGCTGACGATGTGACAGATATGACAGCGCTTTCCGAAGTGACGTGCGTCACGGCCCTGAAGCGCTCGAACAGCGTACGGTCGGCGGAACTTCACGGAACTCACGGGACGTAGGTCCCGATCCGGGCTTATGTCCCAAGGGTGACGGACCGCACGTACGCGGCCCTTGCGCCGCTTGCCCCTCCTCGTGCCAAAATAGGACAAGGAGTCCGGGGAGGGCTCCGTCCGCCTACTTATGCTCCATCGTGGGGGGAATCTCGGCATTGCACCGCTTTGGGGGTTCTGGTGACTCCTGAGCGCCCCTGTGACTGATCGTCACAGGGGCGTGACTGTCCGCTATGGCATGGTCCATCGGCTTCCGTCGCCGATGAACACCTGGGGGGCAATTCCATCGGTTTGGCCGACGCGGCTGGACAGATGGTGTAGTTGTAGTGCCGAGGACAAGCCGTTCGTCCTATAACCGACTCGACTCGCGTCCGCCATTTCGGGCAACGCGGGTCAAGGTGCAGAATTTAGAGGAAAGAACCGAGAAGGTTCGGTTCTCCCGAGGAGGCCGCTCATGACCGCTCGCACCCCTGATGCTGAGCCGCTGCTGACCCCGGCTGAGGTTGCCACGATGTTCCGCGTCGACCCGAAGACGGTCACGCGGTGGGCGAAGGCCGGCAAGCTCACGTCGATCCGCACGCTCGGCGGACACCGCCGTTATCGCGAGGCTGAGGTCCGCGCACTGCTCGCGGGTATCCCGCAGCAGCGCAGCGAGGCCTGAACAAGTGAATAACCGGGCAACACGTCAGGTCCCCCCATCTGTGCGGACGCCCGAAACCTAGCTCCAAGCGACGTGGGTCCTGCCCCAACAGGCCCTCGCCCCCTGGGAACGTCGTCGATCGCGCTGGACTCCGCCGAGTCCGGCGCGATCTTTTTTGTGCGCTTGAGCACGTCTCGTGAGCGGTATCAGGTGGCTCTGTGAGCACCCTTGTCGGAGTCTGGGGAGGCTCTGGGAGGGTTCCGGGAGGCATCCTCCGGAGTGGTGCAATTGCACATATAAAATTGACCTGTTGTAGGAGCAGGGTAAGAACCTGCTTTTCCAAAAACCATGCAGTGACACCCGTCACACGCCAGGGGTCTTGCTGTCGTCGGGCCGCGGGGACTAGAGGGAGTTCCCGTCCGCCCTGTTCGCCGTTCGCCTCTTCCGCCCGGACGCCCCGTCCGCTCCCGCCTGCTCTCGTCCCGCGTCGCGAGCGGCCAGGACGTCGTCGTCGCCGCGGGCGGTCCGGCGGTGCCCGTCGGCCCGTCCGGCAGCGTCCTGTCCGCACGTGCCTGTGAGGCCGCGTCTGTCAGGCCGTCAGACCGCCGGCGTGGCTCTCGTCCTCCAGGGCCTCCCCGGGGTCCTGTACGCCCCGTGTGCCGCCGTCCATCGCCAGTCGCTGTAAGCGGTGGCAGATCGGGCAGTGGCGGGTCAGGTGCCGATAGGACGACGCGGCCGACAGGTGCGCGCGGAGCAGCGCCCGCGTCTCGTGCCTGACCGATGCCGTCATGCCCCACCTCCACCGGGGCGCCGAGCGGAACGGGCCCCGGGTTCTGGGGTACTCGCCCGCGGGGACGCCGTCAAGAGTGCCGCGGGAACACCGAGGGGCCCCGATCGCCGGATCGGGGCCCCTCGGATGCACTTCCTCGATACGCGGAAGGCCCGCTCCCCTTGCGGGGTGCGGGCCTTCCGACTTCACTGCGGTCCTGACGGGATTTGAACCCGCGGCCTCCACCTTGACAGGGTGGCGAGCACTCCAAACTGCTCCACAGGACCAGGTTTTCGCGGCACTTGGTGGTGCGTTGTGCTGCGAGAAGGACTGTACAGGAGGGTGAGCCCACTGGTCGAACTCACTCTGCGTGCAGGTCGCGTCACGGAGCGGCCGCGTCGATCGCCTTCACGATCCGCTTGTCGGACACCGGGTACGCCGTGCCCAGCGCGTGGGCGAAATAGCTGACCCGGAGCTCCTCGAGCATCCAGCGGATGTCCAGGACCTGCTGGGGCACCGGCCGGCCCTGTGGCAGCTGTTCCAGCAGCCACGCGTACTCGTCCTGCATCTCGTGGACCTTCTCCATGCGGCTGGTGTCGCGCTGCACGCCGGTCGGCATCTGCTGAAGGCGCCGGTCCGCGGCCACCAGATAGCGCATCAGGTCGGGCAGACGGCGCAGGCCGGCCCAGGTCACGAAGCCGGGCTTCACGAGGCCGTCCAGCTGCTTGCGGACGTCCGCCAGGTTCGCCAGCAGCACCGGGCTGCGCACGCCCTTCAGACGGCGTTCACAGGCCTGCCAGGCGGCCAGCACCTGCTGCACCTGAGCGACCGTCCGCACGGTCGTGTCGACGATCTCCGCGCGCACCTTCTCGTAGAGCTTCCGGTACGACTCCTCGTCCCACGCCGGCCCGCCGAAGTCGGCGATCAGCCGGTCCGCCGCGGCCATCGCGCAGTCGTCGAACAGCGCCTGGACCGAACCGTGCGGATTCGCGGACAGCGCCAGCTTCTGGGCGTTCGTCAGCTTCTCGGATGCGAACTTCGCGGGGTTGACCGGGATGTTGCGCAGGATCAGCCGACGGGTGCCCTTCCACATCGCCTCCGCCTGCTCCTCCTCCGTGTCGAAGAGGCGCACCGAGACCGTGTCGCCGTCGTCGACCAGCGCCGGGTACGCCTTCACCGGCTGTCCCGCCCGGCGGGTCTCGAAGACGCGGGTGAGCGTGCCGATCGTCCAGTCCGTCAGGCCCGCGCGCTCCAGGGACTCGCCGCCCTGCCGTTCGGCGGTGGCCGCGGCCGCCTGGGAGATGGCCTGCCTCGCCTTCGGCCGCAGCCGGAGCTTGAGGGCTTCCAGATCCTTGTCCTCGGCCAGCTTGCGACGCCGCTCGTCGACGATCCGGAAGGTGATCTTCAGGTGATCGGGGAGCCGCGACCAGTCGAAGTCCTCCGCATCGAAGGGCACGCCCACCATCCGCTTCAGCTCGCGGGCCATGGCCGTGGTGAGCGGCTCGCGCAGGTCCGGCGCCCGGTCCAGGAAGCGCTTGGCGAAGTTCGGGGCCGGCACGTAGTTGCGGCGCACAGGCTTCGGCAGGGAACGGATCAGCTCCGTGACGACCTCTTCCCGCAGTCCCGGGATCTGCCAGTCGAAACCCTCGTCCGTGACCTGGTTGAGCACCTGGAGGGGGATGTGGACGGTCACGCCGTCCGCGTCCGCGCCCGGCTCGAACTGGTACGTCACGCGGAACTTCAGCGGGCCCTGCCGCCAGGAGTCCGGATAGTCGGCCTTGGTGACCGCTTCCGCGGACTCCCGGATGAGCATCTCCCGCTCGAAGTCCAGGAAGTCGGGCTGCTCGTGCCGCTTGTGCTTCCACCAGGAGTCGAAGTGCGCGCCGGACACCACGTGTTCGGGAACCCGCTGGTCGTAGAAGTCGAACAGCGTCTCGTCGTCGACCACGATGTCCCGGCGGCGGGCGCGGTGCTCGAGCTCCTCGACCTCGCTGAGGAGGCGGCGGTTGTCGGAGAAGAACTTGTGGTGCGTGCGCCAGTCGCCCTCGACCAGCGCGTTGCGGATGAACAGGTCCCGGCAGGTCTCCGGGTCGATCCGCCCGTAGTTGACCTTCCGCTGGGCGATGATCGGCACGCCGTACAGCGTGACCTTCTCGTCCGCCATCACGGCCGCCTGGTCCTTCTCCCAGCGCGGCTCGCTGTACGTCCGCTTCAGCAGGTGCCCGGCGAGCGGCTCGACCCACTCCGGCTCGACCCTGGCGTTGACGCGGGCCCAGAGGCGGCTCGTCTCCACCAGCTCGGCGGACATCACGAACCGCGGCTGCTTCTTGAACAGGGACGAGCCCGGGAAGATCGCGAACTTGGCGCTGCGCGCGCCCAGGTACTCGTTCTTGTTGCCCTCCTTCACGTCCTTCATGCCGATGTGCGACAGCAGACCGGCGAGGAGGGACACGTGGACGCTCTGCTCGGGGGCGTCGTCCTCGCTCGGATGGATGCCCATCTGCTTGGCGACCGTGCGCAGCTGCGTGTAGATGTCCTGCCACTCGCGGATGCGCAGGAAGTTCAGGTACTCCTGCTTGCACATCCGCCGGAAGGAGGACGAGCCACGCTCCTTCTGCTGCTCGCGCACGTACCGCCACAGGTTGAGATAGGCGAGGAAGTCGCTGGTCTCGTCCTTGAAGCGGGCGTGCAGCTGGTCGGCCTGCGTCTGCTTGTCGGCAGGGCGCTCGCGCGGGTCCTGGATGGACAGCGCGGCGGCTATGACCATGACCTCGCGGACACAGCCGTTCTTGTCGGCCTCCAGGACCATGCGGGCCAGCCGCGGGTCGACGGGCAGCTGGGCCAGCTTGCGGCCGGTCTCGGTGAGCCGCTTGCGCGGGTCCTTCTCGGCGGGGTCCAGCGCGTTCAGCTCATGGAGGAGCTGGACGCCGTCGCGGATGTTGCGGTGGTCCGGCGGGTCGATGAACGGGAACTTCTCGATGTCGCCGAGGCCGGCCGCCGTCATCTGCAGGATGACGCTCGCCAGGTTGGTGCGCAGGATCTCCGGGTCCGTGAACTCCGGGCGGGCCAGGAAGTCGTCCTCGTCGTACAGCCGGATGCAGATGCCGTCGCTGGTGCGGCCGCAGCGGCCCTTGCGCTGGTTGGCGCTGGCCTGCGAGATCGCCTCGATGGGCAGCCGCTGCACCTTGGTGCGGTGGCTGTAACGGCTGATGCGGGCGAAGCCGGGGTCGATGACGTACTTGATGCCCGGCACGGTCAGGGACGTCTCGGCGACGTTCGTGGCCAGAACGATCCGTCGGCCCGTGTGCTGCTGGAAGACCCGGTGCTGCTCGGCGTGCGAGAGCCGGGCGTAGAGCGGCAGCACCTCGGTGAACCTGAACTTCTTCTTCTCGAGCGCGTCGGCGGTGTCGCGGATCTCCCGCTCGCCGGAGAGGAAGACGAGGATGTCGCCCTGACCCTCGGCCTGGAGCTCCTCGACCGCGTCGCAGATGGCGGTGATCTGGTCCCGGTCGGAGTCCTCGGAGTCCTCCTCCAGAAGCGGCCGGTAGCGCACCTCCACCGGATACGTCCGCCCGCTGACCTCGACGATCGGGGCGTCGCCGAAGTGCCGGGAGAAGCGCTCCGGGTCGATGGTCGCGGAGGTGATGACGACCTTGAGGTCCGGGCGGCGCGGGAGGAGCTGGGCCAGGTAACCCAGCAGGAAGTCGATGTTGAGGGACCGCTCGTGGGCCTCGTCGATGATGATCGTGTCGTAGGCGCGCAGCTCGCGGTCGGTCTGGATCTCCGCGAGGAGGATGCCGTCCGTCATCAGCTTCACGAAGGTGGCGTCCGGGTTCACCTGGTCGGTGAAGCGCACCTTCCAGCCGACGGCCTCGCCCAGCGGCGACCGCAGCTCCTCCGCCACGCGCTCGGCGACGGTGCGGGCCGCGATCCGGCGGGGCTGGGTGTGGCCGATCATGCCCCGGACGCCGCGCCCCAGCTCCAGACAGATCTTGGGGATCTGGGTGGTCTTGCCGGAGCCGGTCTCACCGGCGACGATGACGACCTGGTGATCACGGATGGCGGCCGCGATCTCGTCCTTCTTCTGGCTGACCGGCAGCTGTTCGGGATAGGAGACGGCGGGCAGACGGCCGCGCCGGACGGCCATGCGCTCCTCGACCTTCGCGACCTCCGCCTCGATCTCGGCGAGGACGGCGGCGCGGGCCTCCGGCTTGCGGATCTTGCGCGCGCCTTCGAGCCTGCGGCCGAGCCGGTGCGCGTCGCGCAGGGACAGCTCGGCCAGGCGGGGGGCGAGGGCGCCGAGGGCGGGGGCGGGGTGCGTAGACATACGGGGACCAGGATCTCACCTCGGCGAAATCCGTGGCGAACCCTTTTGCGCCGGGCACGTCAGAGCAGACCTCGGGGCACCTTTCAGGGCATACGTCGGGACCTGCAACCGGCATGCGCCGGTATGCACCCCCCTGTAGAGGCATGCACCCTCATGTGCCGTAATGCGCCCTCGTGTGCCGGCATGCAACAAGGCCCCGATCCGAGGATCGAGGCCTTTGTTGTGGCTGGGGCCGGGGTCGAACCGGCGACCTACCGCTTTTCAGGCGGTCGCTCGTACCAACTGAGCTACCCAGCCGAGGAGCTCTCGAGGAACTCCAGCGGTCCTGACGGGATTTGAACCCGCGGCCTCCACCTTGACAGGGTGGCGAGCACTCCAAACTGCTCCACAGGACCAAGCTGTGTGTACGACAGTGTCGCACACGGTGTTGCGTGCCCCCAACGGGATTCGAACCCGTGCTACCGCCTTGAAAGGGCGGCGTCCTAGGCCGCTAGACGATGAGGGCTATCGGCCCGCCTGGGCGCTTCTCAGCGCGTCGGGGACGTCATGAGCATATGGGATGCCGGGGGGTATCGCCAAAACGGTTTACGGCGCCCTCCTGGAGGCGGTCCCGGAGGGGCCGGCGGACGGACTCGCGGACGGGGCGGCGGGTGAACCGGACCGGCCGTCGGCCGGGCTGCCCGCCGGGCTGGGGGAGGGGCTCGGCGACGGCGCGGCCCCCGGCTGGTTCTCCTTGGGGAGGTGACGGCTGACCTCGGCCCTCGTCAGACCCAGACCGCCCAGCTTGATCTCGTCCCAGGCCTGGAGGCGGCGGGTGCCGCGGTCGAGGTAGAGGATCGACGCCTGGATGGGGTCGGGGTACTTGCCCTCGACGGCGCGCAGACCGCTGCCGCCCGTGGAGCCCTCGATCCGCAGCCGGGTGCCCTTCTCCATGACCTCCATCCCCTCGTGATGGACATGGCCGGCCAGGACGAGGGGCACCTCGCCGTCCGTGCCGCGGGCGGCCGAGGGCTCGTGGGCGACGGCCACGTCGGCCGGGGCGCCCGCGGCCTTCCCGGCGCGCAGCGCCTCGGCGAGCCGGGCGCCGGCCGCCTCCTCGCTCTGCTCGCCGCCCGGCACGCCGGAGCGGTCGGGGGTGAACTGGGGGTCGCCGATGCCGGCGAAGCGCACCCCGGCGACCGTGACCGCGCGGCCGTCGTCGAGGACGTGCACGTTCTTCATGCGCTCCAGGTAGCGCTGGGTGACGCGGGAGTCGTGGTTGCCCCTGACCCACACGTACGGCGCGCCCAGGGTGGCGATCGGATCCAGGAAGCCGTTCTCGGCGGCCGTGCCGTGGTCCATGGTGTCGCCGGAGTCCACGATCACGTCGACCTTGTACTGCTCCACCAGCGAGGCGATGATCTTCCAGCTCGCGGGGTTGAGATGGATGTCGGACACGTGCAGGACGCGGACCGTCGTCGGGTCCGGCTGGTAGGCGGGGAGCGTGGAGGTGACGTCGTAGAGCTTGGTCACGTTGGTGACCAGACGTGCGAGTTCCCGCTGGTAGACGTCGAATTCGGTCACGATGCTGCGTGCGTTGCCGACGAGCGAGGGCGCCGAGGACAGCAGACCCGAGAACCGGGGCTCCAGCACCGAGTTGGGGTTCCAGGTCGCGAAGGCGGTCGCGCCCGAGGCGCCCAGCAGGGCGAGGGCCAGACCGCCGGAGGCGAGGGCCCGGCGCGGCCGGCGGTAGACGGCGAGCCCGAGGGCGGTGGCGCCGGTGACGACGGCGACGCAGGAGCGCAGCGCGAGGTCGAGGGTGCCGTGCTCGACGTCGCGGGCGACCTCGTCCTGGAGGCCGGAGAGACGGTCGGGGTGGTCGACGAGGGCCTGGGAGCGGACGGGGTCGAGCTGGTCGACGTTCACGTCCAGGCGGACCGGGGCGTGGTGGCTGTCCAGGGTGAGCGCGCCGAGCGGGGAGACGTTGATCTTCGTTCCGCCGGTGAAGGACGGCCTCAGGGTCATCGTCGTGTCCATGGGGCCGACGGGGACGCGGACGTCGCCGACGGCCAGCAGGCCGAGCCAGGCGCCGAGGAGGACGACGGCGGTCAGGCCGAGGGCGCGGATCCAGGGCTTGGGGCGGGCGGCGAGTTCGGGGACGTGGCGGGTGCGGTCGCGGCGAGGGGCGGACCCGCGGCGGGCGGGCTTGAGGCGGTTCAGGGCTGCGGCGGGGACACGGGCGCGGGCCATTGGTGCCCTATGCCCCGGTCCGGGCGCTGGTATGCGGACGGTCCGGGCACTCCGCCGGGCGGGTTCGTACCGGACAATGGGGCCTGTGCTGGAGATGACGCGCGAGCAGTTCGAGGAACTGGTGGCCGAGGCCCTGGACCGTATTCCGCCGGAGTTGACGCGGCTGATGGACAACGTCGCGGTGTTCGTCGAGGACGAGCCGCCGGCGGACGATCCCGAGCTGCTCGGGCTGTACGAGGGGACTCCGCTGACCGACCGCGGGGAGTGGTACGCCGGGGTGCTGCCCGACCGGATCACCGTCTACCGGGGGCCGACGCTGCGGATGTGCGCCTCGCGCGAGGAGGTCGTCGCGGAGACCGAGGTCACGGTGGTGCACGAGATCGCCCACCACTTCGGCATCGACGATGCGCGGCTGCACGCCCTCGGTTACGGCTGAGCCGTCCGGCGGGCGGGCACCCGTCCCGCGCGTGTCTTCTTGCGGGCGGCGGGAGTTGGGCATGTCGACTCTTGCGTCTGCCCCGGAGGTGGCCCGTGCGCCCCTTGTACGTATCCGTTCGTCTGGTCGCGACGGTCATGGCCGTCGCCGCGGCCGCCGGCTGTATGAGCGTCGGGGACGAGGACGGCGGCCGGGCCCGGCCGTCGCACTCGGCCGGTCGGCGGGCCGGTGAGGCCCCGGAGGGGGGTTCGGCGGGCGCGGGCGGCGGCCTCGGGATGGGCCCGGCGGGCGGTGAAGGCAGGCACGGGCACGGAAAGGGCGGCGGGCGCGGGGCCGACGCCTCGGCGGCCGCCTCCGCGTCGCCGTCGGCGGGCGGGAGCGCGCCGGCCCCGAAGGGGGCGGTGAAGCCGGGTGGGACCGACGGGCCGGGGGCCCCGACGCCGACCGGGGCGCAGCCCACCGTGCCCACGCGGTCGCCGGATCCCGAGCCTCCCGTGCCCTCACCCGCTCCGCCCTCGCCCTCGGCCGAGCCGACGGTCGCCGAGCCGTCGGCGTCGGCGCACGAGGGCGGCGGCGGGGCGGTGCCGCAACTGATGGACCGGGAGCCGGCGCCGGAGGCCGGCCGGCCTGCGGGGTGACGGTGTCCGGGGGTCGCCGCGGCCGGTGAGCCAGCCGCGTCAGCCGCCGCCTCAGCCTGTCGCGTCAGGCTGCTGAGCTGCGACGATGAGCTCGGTTTGCCTTCCGTGGACAGGGTGCGTATGGTAGTAGATCGTTTGATCCCATTTGCCCGGCGCCACCGCAGAGCGCGCCGTGTGGCGCGTACTCTCCCTTGCCGTGGCTGACCGCATAGAGGCGGTCGTAATGCAATGCGAACACGGAGTTGACGGGCGCGTGCCGAGGAGACTCCGGAAGGTTTCGCATTCGCATGTCCATTTCCAGTACTGATCACTCCGTCGTGTCCGAGAACAACGACGAGCCGATCACCCTCGAGGCGATCGAGGGCACCGAGACCGCCGAGGCCGCGCAGGCCGTCGCGGCCGTCGACGAGGCCCCCGAGACCCCTGAGACCCCCGAACTCACCTTCGCCGACCTCGGGCTGCCCGAGGGCGTCGTGCGCAAGCTCGCGCAGAACGGCGTGACCAGCCCCTTCCCGATCCAGGCCGCGACCATCCCGGACGCGCTGGCCGGCAAGGACATCCTGGGCCGCGGTCGCACCGGCTCCGGCAAGACCCTCTCCTTCGGTCTGCCCACCCTGGCCACGCTGGCCGGCGGGCACACCGAGAAGCGCAAGCCGCGCGCCGTCATCCTCACGCCGACGCGTGAGCTGGCGATGCAGGTCGCGGATGCGCTCCAGCCCTACGGCGACGTCCTCGGCCTGAAGATGAAGGTCGTCTGCGGCGGTACGTCGATGAGCAACCAGATCTACGCCCTGGAGCGCGGCGTCGACGTCCTCGTCGCCACCCCGGGCCGGCTGCGCGACATCATCAACCGCGGCGCCTGCTCCCTCGAGAACGTGCGGATCGCCGTCCTCGACGAGGCCGACCAGATGTCGGACCTGGGCTTCCTGCCCGAGGTCACCGAACTGTTCGACCAGATCCCGGCCGGCGGCCAGCGGATGCTGTTCTCCGCCACGATGGAGAACGAGATCTCCACGCTGGTCAAGCGCTACCTGACCGACCCGGTCACGCACGAGGTCGACAGCGCCCAGGGCAACGTCACGACCATGTCGCACCACATCCTGATCGTGAAGCCCAAGGACAAGGCGCCGGTCACCGCCGCGATCGCGTCCCGCAAGGGCCGCACCATCATCTTCGTCCGCACCCAGCTCGGCGCCGACCGTATCGCCGAGCAGCTGCGCGACTCCGGTGTGAAGGCGGACGCGCTGCACGGCGGCATGACCCAGGGCGCGCGCACCCGCACGCTGGCCGACTTCAAGGACGGTTACGTCAACGCGCTCGTCGCGACCGACGTCGCCGCCCGCGGCATCCACGTGGACGGCATCGACCTGGTCCTGAACGTGGACCCGGCCGGCGACCACAAGGACTACCTGCACCGCGCGGGCCGCACGGCGCGCGCCGGCCGCACCGGCACGGTCGTCTCCCTGTCGCTTCCGCACCAGCGCCGTCAGATCTTCCGTCTGATGGAGGACGCGGGCGTCGACGCCGGGCGGCACATCATCCAGGGCGGCGACGCCTTCGACCCGGAGGTCGCCGAGATCACCGGCGCCCGGTCGATGACGGAGGTCCAGGCGGAGTCCGCGGGCAACGCGGCGCAGCAGGCCGAGCGCGAGGTCTCCGAGCTCACGAAGGAGCTGGAGCGCGCGCAGCGCCGGGCGACCGAGCTGCGCGAGGAGGCCGACCGTCTGGTGGCCCGCGTGGCGCGTGAGCGCGGCGAGGACCCGGAGGCGGCCGTCGTCGCGGCGGCCGAGGCGGCCGTGGCGCAGGACGCCGTGGTGGAGGCGCCGGTTCAGGCCGTGGTCGCGGAGCAGCCCGCCGAGCGTCCCGCGTACGAGCAGCCGCGTCAGCGCCGCGACGAGCGGGGCAACTACGAGCGTCGCGACGACCGTCGTGACGACCGTGGCGGCCGTTCCTTCGAGCGCCGCGACGACAACCGTGGCGACCGTGGCGGCTTCAACCGTGACGACCGCGGTGGCTTCAGCCGTGACCGTCGGGACGGCGACCGCGGCGGGTTCCGCCGTGACGACCGTCGTGACGACCGTGGCGGCCGTTCCTTCGAGCGCCGCGACGACCGTCCCTCGGGCGGCTTCAACCGCGACCGTCGTGACGACCGTGGCGGCCGTTCCTTCGAGCGCCGTGACGAGCGTCCCTCCGGCGGCTTCCGCCGTGACGACCGCCGTGACGACCGGCGTGACGGCGACCGTGGTGGTTTCCGCCGCGACGACCGTCCCTCGGGCGGCTTCAACCGTGACCGTCGTGACGAGCGCCCCTCCGGCGGCTTCCGTCGCGACGACCGGCCGTCGGGTGGCTTCAACCGTGACGACCGTCCGTCGGGTGGCTTCAACCGCGACCGTCGCGACGAGCGTCCGTCCACCCACCGTGGCAGCGACCGTCCGTTCAACCGTGACCGTCGCGACGACCGTCCGGGCTTCCGTTCCGGCGGCCACGAGCGCCCGTACGGTCGCCGTGACGACCACCGCGGCACCGGTTCCGGCTCCGGCACGACCGGCCGCCGCGACGACAAGCCGCGCTGGAAGCGCAACGGCTGACACGAAGGCTGTCGTCGGCTCGTCCGAGTGAACGCCGTGGCCCCCACCGCACACTTGCGTTCTAGTGGTCGTCGCAACACCCCAGCTCAGGGGATGCGATGGACTTCGAGATTCGGGATGAGCGGAAGCCTCAGGGGCCCCGCAGGTTGGTCGC
>NZ_BMTL01000053.1 GCF_014649655.1 Streptomyces humidus
GGCTCGGTCGGCTCCGTTGCAGTGCCGGATCTCGAAGTCCGGGCCGAGTGCGTCCACGGTCGCGGGCGACAGCTCTTCAGCGATGAGTACGACAGGTCTGCGCATGGGAGATTGCCTTCCTCGGTGGGGGCGGGGCGGGGCGGGAACGCGGTTGGAAGGCGTCAGCCGCCCGCCGGGTACCGGCCCCCCGCGTACAGCACGGCGGGCGGCCGTTCGTCGGCGCGCGACCAGGTCACGGCGCCGGCGACGAGAGTGTGGTCGAACACGCGGACCGAGTTGCTGACGTCGCACACCGCGGCCACCGAGGCCGCCGCCAGCACCGGGACGCCGTGCTGCGGGTGCCAGGACACGCCGTCGAAGCGCTGGGCCGCGGTGCCCGTCGCGAACTGCCCGGCCAGGTGCCGGTCGCCGAACGCCAGCACGTTCACCGCGAAGGCGCCGCTCGCCAGGACCTGTTCCAGCGTCCGGCTCGCCGTGGACAGCGAGACGAGCAGCGCCGGTGGCCGCAGCGACAGCGACATGACGGCGTTCGCGGTGCAGCCGACCGGCCCGTCGGGGCCCTGTGCGGTGATCACCGCGACGCCCGTGGGCAAGCGGGCCATCGCGTGGCGGAACGCCTCGCCCGACACTCCGGCAGGCGCGGACAGCAGGCTCTCGGTCGTCATCGGTGCTCCCCGCCTTCGGGGCCACCGGTGTCACGCAGGGTCTGTTCCATGATCGTCCTCTCTGGGGGGAGGTCCGCGCCCAGGGCTTGCCGGGCGCTCAGCAGCTGCTCGACCGCGCGGTCGACGACGCCGGGGCGGGGCCGGCCTCGCGCGGCGGACTGGGCCGCGAACCGCAGCGTGCGGGGCAGTTCGCCCCAGGCCGCCGACGCGGCCGCGCCCGACTCCGGGTGGAGCCGGCCGTCCGCCACCGCGAACGCCAGCGCGTAGGTGTGGTGGCGGGCGGCCGCCCACAGGTCGTCGACGTACCGGGCGAGCACGGTGGCGTCGGTGCGGAAGGCGCCGGTGATCGCCGCCAGCGACGTCTCCAGACGAAGGCTCCAGGTTCCCGGGCCGGGTGCGGCGCCGTCGCCGGGGGGTGCGGCCTGCCAGGTCAGCCATCGGTAGTGCCCGGCGGGCGGGAGCGGTGTCTCCTGGCCGAGCGCGAGCCGGTCGCGGCGCACCGTCTCCGGCGGCGGGTCCGGCACGGGGGCGAGGGCCGCGGCCAGATCGGCGTCGCCGATCCAGCCGTGGAAGGGTTCCTGGTCGCCGAAGGGGGTGAGGGCGGTGAAGTGGTCGGCCACCCGCCAGCGGCCCGCCCGGTGCTCGTGGATCAGCAGCCAGTGCGGGGCGTCCGCCCGCCCGTGGGCCGCCGCCCAGGGCAGATGGCGGGTGTTGCCCGTGGCCAGGACGCGCTGCTCGCGGTGCAGGGTGTCGAGCAGCGCGGCGCGGGCCGCCGGCCAGCCGGCCGCGCCGCGGTAGGCCAGCTCCCGGCCGTCCCCGGTGCGGTCCACCCGGGGGTGGTGGGAGAAGGCCAGTTCGCCGGGGGGCAGGTCCAGGCGTACGGCGAGCCGGACGCCTTCGGCGAACCGGCGCCGCACGCCTGGCACGTCGGGCGCCAGGTGGGCGAGGAGGTTCGTCGTGTAGCAGCTGAGGTCCGGCATCGTGGCCGGCGCGCCGGTCGGGTTCACGAGGTGTCCAAGTCAGGGCGAGGGGCGGAGAAGGCGCAGCTCAACGGCGTCCGCGAGAGGTCGCGCAGGCTGATCCACTGGAAGTCGTGCCACTGTCCGCGGCGGCGGCCGGGCCGGATGTCGATCGCCCACGGCCGGCCGGACAGTCCGGTCCCGGCCGCTTTGACGCAGGCTTCCTGGGCGGTCCACACCCAGGCGAACTCGGCTGCCCGTGTGCGCTGCGGCAGTGTGGCGACCTGCGGGGTGTGGGTGCCGAGGCAGCGGCGCAGCAACGCGTCGGGGACGCTGTCGGGGGGTTGTTGGACGTCGACGCCGACCTGGCGGTGCCGGGCGACGGCGACGGCGACGGCGTCTCCGTCGTGGGAGATGCTGATGCCCGTGCCGGGGGCTCCGGCGAGGACGGGGCGTCCCTGCTCCTCGGCGAGCACCGGCTCGTCGGCCAGTTCCGGGAGCGTGGTGCGCAGCAGGTGGCGCAGCAGGGCGCGGCTGGCGAGGAACTCCTGCACCCGCCACCGGGGCAGGAGGGCCGCGGCCGCCCGGTCGTGGGGGTGCGGGTCGGGGCGGGCCCACCGGCCGCGTTCGCCCCGCGCCACCCAGACACCGGGTGTGACCTGGAGCGTCAGAAGAGTCATGAGCGCAACTCCGTGAGTAGGGTGTCCGCGTGATCGGCCACCGCGGCGAGGACCACCTCGGTGACGCCGCCGCCGACGCCCAGGACGCCTGCCTCGCTGCGGATGGTCTGGGCGCCGTCGCGGGCGAAGCCGTCGGCGCCCTGGAGCTGGGCGCAGGCGGCCAGCACGGGGTCGGCGACGAGGCCGGCCGCGGATTTCAGCAGGGCGGCCGCCGCGAGGTCCTGGCGGCGGGTGACCCGTTCGCCGAGGCTCTCGCACAGCGCGCGCAGCTGCCGCACCTGCACCAGGCAGGCGGCGTAGCGCTGGCGCACGGCGTCGTGGTGCCACAGGGTCCGCCCGTCGCAGTGCCGCCGGGTCAGCCGTTGCCTGGTGTCGGCGAGCACCCTGCTGGTCAGCGCCACCGCCCACAGGGCGCCCGCCAGGCGTTCGGTGCCCATGTGCCGGGCGAAGACTGCCATGCCGCGTCCGGGCCGCCCCACGATGTGGTCGGGCGGCAGCCGTACGCCGTCGAGTTCGACGTGCCCGGTGGCCGAGCCCCCGAGCAGGTCGCTGTCGGCCGGGCGCACGCGCACGCCGGGTGCCGTGGCGGGCACGAGCACCCAGGTGAAGCTGGTGAAGTGCCGGCCGGGCCGGTGCCGGGCCAGGACCAGCAGCCGGTCGGCGGCGCACGCGGTGGTGATCCAGCGTTTGCCGCCGGTGAGCAGCAGCCCGTCCGGTCCGATGTCCACCTCGGTGCCCAGGCCGGCCAGATCCGAACCCGGCGCGGCGCTGTCGGTGGCGGCGAGCGCCACCGTCGCCGCCCCGGACAGCGTCTCGTCGAGCGCCTGCCGTACGGGTCCCGTGGCGGGGGCGCAGGCGGCGAGGACCGGCAGTGCGCCGGCCGCCTGGACCAGCACGCTGAGGGTGACGCCGTTGTCGCCGCGGGCGTCCACGGCCCCGATGAGGTCGGCGAGCCGTGCGGGGTCCAAGGTGGCGGTGGTCCCCGGGCCGGGGCCGTCGTGGTCGTAGAGGCCGGTCAGGACGCCCGCCGCGCCGAGCGCCGCCCACACCTCGGACACCGGTGCGGTCGCGGGAAGCGCGGCCAGCGCGGTGGCCGCGCGGGGGCGGTGACGCGCGGTCGGGGCGCGATCCGCCTCGATCAGGTCAGGCAAGGCGCACCTCCGCATCGAGCAGGGCGAGCTTGCCGTCGACCAGGTGCAGGCGGTCGTTGCTGTAGTTCAGGGCGGCCGAGCGCAGGTCCCGCAGGCTGTGTTCCAGGCGGGTGGGTGAGTCCTTGAGATAGCCGTGCCGCATCCCGGCGGCGTCCACCAGGTCGTCGACGGCCCGGTAGCACTCGTCCGCCGCGGTGATCTTCAGCGCGTTGAGCAGCAGCTGGACCCGGGGCACGCTGAGGTCGTCGGCGGTCGCGACGACCTGCCGGGCGCGGTCCAGCAGTGCGTGCACCGTGTCGATCCGCTGCCGGGCCCGGGACAGCCGGGTCAGCAGCAGTTCGGAGTCCAGGTCGACGCGCCCGCGGCTCTGCGGGGAGCGCAGCAGCTTGACGACGCGGGAGAGCGCGCCCGCCGCGGTGCCGAGCCAGCACGCCGACCAGCCCAGATGGGCCATCGGCCCGAACACCGTGGTCACGATGGTGCGGAACGCGCCGTGCTCACCCACCACCTGATGGGCGGGGACCGTGCCGGTCAGCCGCAGGGCGACGCTGTGGCTGGCGCGCATGCCGAGCGGCTGCCAGTCGCCCGACCGTTCGACGGTGAGCTGGTCGCGGTGGGCGTAGACCAGCGACACCTGGTTGGGGGAGGACGGGGGCGGGCTCTGCATGGTGACCAGGAAGCCGTCGGCGTACTCGCCGCCGGTGACGATCGGCGCGAAGCGGTCCAGCAGCAGCTCGCCCTCGCGTGCGGCGAGCGCCGACTCGCTGCTCAGCAGGTGGCCGCCCTTGCCGGCCTCGGTGGTGACGGACGCCAGGTACATCCGGCCTCCGGCGATCTCGGGCAGCAGCTCGTCCCGCAGCCTCTGGTTGCCGTAGCGCACGACCGCGGCCACCTGCTGACAGTGCATCACGAAGATCATCGCCACGGACATGTCGGCCCGGCCGAGGGCGATGCCGGCGGTCACCACGTCGTCGGTGCTGCCGCCGAGGCCGCCGTGCGACTCGGGGACGAGCAGGCCGAGCAGGCCGCTGCGACGCATCTCCTCCAGCGCCTCGAGCGGGAACGACGCGTCCCGGTCGGTGCGTTCGAGGTGCTCGGCGGCCACGGCGGCGACCCGGGCCACCCGGTCGGCCAGTCCCGCGGCGGTCAGCGGCCCGGCGGCCGGGGCCGGCCGCGCGGGGGCGAACGTCGGCGCGCTCACGCGGCCGTCACCTGGGCCTCGTCCGCGGCGTACCGCGCGTCGAGCGCGGCGCGCACCACGGTCCACAGGCTGCCGGCGGTGGCGAACGTGTCGTCGTTCATGTCGTCGTCCGGCAGGGTCACGCCGAAGGCGTCCTCGATGGCGAAGAGCAGCTCGATGGCCTGCATCGAGTCGAGGCCCAGCTCCCGCAGCGACGTGTCGGGGGTGATCTCCTGCTCGCCGAGGAACTTCAGGAACGGTGTGAGCAGTTCGGTGAAACGGGCGTCCATCACTTCACTCCAGGGTCGGTGCCGGCCGGGGCCGGGACGGTGGTGCGGGTCAGGTGGATCCGGGTGATCTCGGGGGCCGCGCCGGGACGGTCGCCGTCGACGACGGCTTCCGCGGGCAGCGGATGGCCGAGGAAGGCGACGAGGCTCGCGCTCAGCCCGTACGCGCCGACGTTGGGGACGGCGACGAGGTCGCCGGGGGCGAGCGCGGGCAGCTTCGCGGCGCGCGCCCAGGTGTCGAGCGGGGTGCACAGCGGGCCGGTGACCAGGGTGTCGAGGAGCGGGCCGCCGTCGCCGTCGGTCCGGGCGCCGTGCGGCACCAGGCGCGGGTTCAGGGCGGGCAGCCGCCGCAGTCCCGACATGCCGCCGAGGTGGTTGATGCCGGACTCCAGGACGACGACGTCCTTGCCGTGGGACCGCTTCACGTCGAGCACGGCCGTCAGCAGGACCCCGGCGGTGCCCACCAGGTAGCGGCCCGACTCGAAGACGACCCGGGTGCCGTCGGCGTGCCGGCCGGGCAGTTCCGCGTCGAGCAGCGCGGTCAGCCGCGGCCGCAGTCCCGACAGGTCGATCCGCTCGCCCTCCGTCGCGAACGGCGCGCCGAAGCCGCCGCCGAGGTCCAGGACGCGGATGCGCGCCCCGTGCCCCGCCAGGGCCGCCGTCAGCGTCTTGGCGGTGCGCAGCGAACGGGCGAACTGGCCCACCAGCGCGTCCACTTCGCCGAGGTTGGTGCCCATGTACAGGTGCAGGCCGACGACCTCGGCGTGCGGCCGGCTCGCGAACAGTTCCGGCCGGTCGAGCACCCACCGGGTGTCGGCGCCGAACTGCGAGGCCACACCGGTCATCGCCAGGCCCTGGCCCGGCACCGGCTGGTCGTCGTTGACGCGCAGCAGACACCGCGCGGCGACGCCGGCCCGGCCGGCCAGACGGTCCAGCTGCCCGATCGCGTACGGGGAGTCCACGGAGAACGTCCGCACACCCAGCCGCAGCGCGTGGCCGATCTCCTCGTCCCGCTTGCCCGGACCGGTGTACAGGACGTCCGCGGCCGGCCAGCCCGCCCCGAGCGCGGCCTGGAGCTCGCCGGTGGAGCACACCTCGGGCAGCGCCCCGCGCTCACGCAGCACGGCCAGCAGGGACGGGTGCGCGTTGGCCTTCAGGGAGTAGTACAGGCCCGCGCCGCCCGGCAGCGCCTCCACCAGCATGGCGTGGTTGCGCCGGACCTCGGCCAGGTCGTAGACGTATGCCGGGGTGGGCAGGCGTGTCAGGACGTCGTCCGGCACCGGCGGGGCCGGCCGGGCGGTGCTACCGGGCCCGGACACGGGACGCCTCCTGCGTCAGGGCGGCGAGCGCCTTGCGGTCGACCTTGCCGTTGCCGGTCAGCGGCAGCGCGTCGACGACCAGGCAGTGGCGGGGGATCTTGAACTCCTCGATCTGCTCGCGCAGGCCCTGGAGCACCTCGGCGGGCGACAGCTCGCCGACCGTGAACAGCACCGCGGGGCACGGGCTCTGCGGCGGCAGGACGGCGGCCTCGCTGACCGCCGGGATGCGGCGGGCGGCGGCCTCGACCTCGGTGGCGCTGACGCGGAAACCGTTCTCCTTGTAGATGTCGTCGCGCCGGCCCTCGAAGTACAGGTATCCCTCCTCGTCCACCCACCCGTAGTCACCGGTGTGCAGTTGCGGCAGCAGGCCCTCCACCCGGTGGAAGCGCTGCGCGGTGAGCTGCGGGCGGCGCCAGTACCCCGCCATGACGTTCGGGCCGCGCACCACGATCTCGCCGACCTCCCCCGCAGGCCTGCGGCGGCCCTCCTCGTCGACGACGAAGACCTCGGTGCCCGGCAGCGCGCGCCCGCTGGAGCCGGGCCGCTCCAGGTCGGCGTCGGGCGGCATGATCGTGGCCCGCTTGCACTCCGTCAGACCGAACATCAGCTGCACCCGCAGCCCCGGCAGCGCCGAACGCAGCGCCTTGAGCGTCTCGGTCGGCATCGCCGCGCCGGTGTTCGTGAGCAGCCGCAGCGGCGGCCGTTCCCGGGAGGTCCGGCGCAGCAGCCGGGCCAGGGCGTCGGCCACGGACGGGACGGCGGCGAGCACGGTGGCGCCCGTGCGCACCAGGTTCCCCAGCAGCGCCGGACCGACCTCGGCGGGCCGGCCGATCACCACGTGGGCGCCGGCCTGCGCCGACAGGAACAGCTGGTAGAGGCCGTAGTCGAAGGACAGGGGCAGCGGGCTGTAGACGACGTCGCCCGGGCGGTACTCCAGCACCGACTGGATGGCCGTGGCGGCGAACGTCAGCTGCTGGTGGGTGCTGACGACGGCCTTGGGCAGCGAGGTGGTGCCGGAGGTGTAGATCAGGCACACGGGGTCGACCGTGAGCGGGCCGGGCGGCGGATCCCGCGGCGGGGGCGAGCCGGTGAAGGCCACCGCGGCCACCGCCCGTGTGCCGGCCGTGCGCACCCCGCGGCGCTGCGCGGCCGACTGCGAGTGCGGCGCGTCGGTGATGAGCAGGGCGGGCTCGCAGTCGTCGAGGACGTGGTCGAGCTGGATGCCGTGGACCTGCTCGTGCAGCAGTGAGAAGGCCACTCCGGCCCGGGAGGCGGCGTACACCAGCGCGGGCTGGGCGGTGGATCCCGGCGCGCAGATCACGAGCCGGTCGCCGCGCCGCAGTCCGCAGGCGTGCAGCCAGGCGGCCAGCCGCCGGGAGGCCGCGTCGAGTTCGCGGTAACTGAGGGTGTGGCCGCAGCTGGTCACGGCGGGCCGCTCGGGCCACTGGGCGGCTGCCCGGTCGAGCAGTTCGTGCAGCAGGTCGGCGTGGGCGGACATCAGTTCCCTCCGGTGCGTGCGACGGGACGGGCGGGCTGCGGCGCCGCCGTGCCGGCGGGCAGGGCGCGCAGCACGATGCGGCAGATGCCGTCGACGTGGTGCAGGTTCTCCGGGACGAGGTCGTCGGCGTCGAACTCGACGGACAGCTCGCGTTCGAGGCGTTCGACGATCTCCACCACCCGGAACGAGGTGAAGCCGGGGACGTCCGCCAGCGGCCGCCCCTCGAGCAGGGCCGCCGGGTCGGCCTTGAGCACGGCGCCCGCGGCGGCCGCGACGCGGGCCCGCAGCGGGGCGGGCAGGGGCGTCGCGTCGGCCGGCGGCGGCACGGCCGCGCGGACCGTCGCGGGGCCGAACGCCTCGCGGTCCCGGCCGAGTTGTTCCGCCAGGCGCGTGAACACCTCCCGGGCCTCGGGCCGGCCGCGCTCCACCCGCCGGTAGCCGAGGTACACGCTCTCGGCCAGCGACTCCCACGCCTCGACGTGCGCGAGGGCCGCGGTGTCGTCGGCGAGCATGCCGCGCGAGCGCAGGAAGTGGGCGTGCAGCTTGCGGGAGCGGGCCAGCAGCCAGGTCTCCAGGGTGAGCCGGTCGAAGGCGGCGCGCCGGTCGGGGTGCTCCGCGTACGCGGCGACGTACCGGGCGGCCGTCTCCTCGTCCGCCAGGTCGACTTCGGCCGCGGCCGGGGCGGGGGGACGTCCGGCCGGGGCGAGGGTGACGGCCAGCGCCGGTCCGGGCAGGGCGGCGGCCAGTGCGGCGCGGCTCAGCGGACGGCGGACCGGGCGGGCGCTGCCCCAGGGCGTCTCGTTGTGGTAGCCGTCCAGCACGACGGCGTCGGCGTCACCGGCCGGCTCCAGCAGGAAGCTGTGCTCCATGTGCCGTCGCCCGGCGTAGGGCACCCACGGCAGGTGGAAGGCGTCGGCCACCACGTAGCGGCCCTCGGCCGGGGTGAGGGCCTCGCCCGGCGCGGTGGTGCGGCGGTCCAGGACGGCGAGCCCGAGGCGCTGGGCCGTCTCGCCGAGCTGGTCGGCGGCGCAACGTTCCACCGTGGGCAGTGCGTCGGGCCCCGGCAGCGGGCGGAAGCGCAGCACGGCGCCCAGGTCCAGATGGGTTCCCGGGCCGTGCCAGCGTTCGGCCAGGATCGCCAGGTTGACCTGGACGCAGTCGAACAGCGGCCATTGCACGCAGGCGGGGAGTGACGCGGAGGCGGGCAGGGGGACGGAAGGGGACGCGGGCACGGAGGCGGGGGCGAGGTCAGCGGACATGAACGGCTCCCGCCCCCGCCAGCTGCTCCACCGGCTCCAGACCGCCCACGGCGCGGCGCAGCGCCTGCGGGTCGGGCGCCTCCTCGCTCAGCTCGCCGTCCAGGAACTGCTGGTAGGCCCCCAGGTCGAGGTAGCCGTGGCCGCTGACGCACACCACCACGCCCTTCTCGGCGCGCAGCAGGCCGTTGTTCCCCTCGGCTCCGGTGCCCGCCAGACGCGCGGCCGCGGCCAGCGCGTGACCGGACTCCGGGGCGGGCAGCACCATCTCACCGCGGGTGAAACGGCGGCCTGCGTCGAGCGCCTCGACCTGCCCGACGGCGGTGGCCGCGATCTGGTCGCGGTGGCGCATCGCGGAGAGCACCTTCGCCGCGCCGTGGAAGCGCAGCCCGGCCGAGTGCGAGTCGGGGATCGGGTAGGAGCTGCCGATGGTGTACATGGCCTCCATCGGCCCGGTGCCGGTGGCGTCCGTACGGTCGTAGGCGTACGTGCCGCGGGTCAGCTTGGGCGTCGTGCTGGACTCGGCGGCCACCAGCAGCGGCGGCTTCTCGCCCGCGGCGGCCGCGGCCGAGAAGAACGGCAGCGCGATCCCGCCGAAGTTGGAGCCCGCGCCCACGCAGCCCACCACCGCGTCGACCGACGCCTCCAGGCCGGCGAGCTGGTCGGCGGCCTCCAGGCCGATCACCGACTGGTGCAGGATGCTGTAGGTCTCCCCGCTGCCGATGCAGAACGCCGCGCCCTCGGTGCGGGCGGCGTACTCCACCGCCTCGCCGATGGCCAGCGACAGGCTGTTGACGTCGCCCTGGGCGCGCCGGGCCACCTCCGTGAGCGGGCTGGGGCTCGCGTGCACGGTGGCCCCGAGGGTCCGCATCAGCGTGCCCCGGTACGGCTTGCGTCGCAGGCTGCCCCCGACCATGAAGACGGTGCACTTCATGCCGAACATGGCGCAGGCAGCGGCCAGGGCGGTGCCCCACTGCCCGGCGCCGGTGCCGCTGACGAGTTCGCGCACACCGGCCCGCGCGTAGTAGTAGGCCTGCGCCAGGGCGGTGTTGAGCTTGTGGCTGCCGGAGATGTTGCCGCCCTCGTACTTCACGTAGACCGGCACCCGCGCCCCGACCGCGCGCTCGAAGCCTTGGGCCCGCCACAGCGGCGTGGGCCGGAACGCCCGGTAGGCGTCGGCGACCTCGGCCGGGATCTCCCAGTACTCCTTCAGCTGCACGCTCTGGCGCACCAGCGCCATCGGCAGGTTGACCTGCACGCTGCCGCCCCCCGCGGTCCGGGGCGTACGGTCTGCGGGCAGCCGCTCGTCCAGGTGCGGCAGGACGCTGCGCCAGCGGGCGGGCGGTTCGGCACGGCTCATCGGGACGCCTGCGCCGCGGACAGGACGATCTCGATCAGGTCGTGGACGGTGTGGAAGCTGCGCCCGACGAACAGGTCGTCGGGCAGGACGATGTCGAGTTCGTCCTCCAGGCGCACCAGCATGCCCACGAACCCGAGGGAGTTGACGCGCAGGATCTCGCCGTTGAGCGGCTCGTGGTCTTCGATGTCGGCAGGCCGCAGGGACAGCCGGGACTCGGCGATGACCACGCGCTTGACGGATTCGGTGACCGCGGCGCGGTCCAGTTGGGTGATCATGGTTCCTCCGTGAAGGGTCGGGAAGGCTTCGGGAAGGCCGGAGAGGGCCGGGAGGGCCGGGAGGGCCGGGAGGGCCGGGAGGGCCGGGAGGGCCGGGAGGGCCGGGAGGGCCGGGAGGGCCGGAGAGGGCCGGAGAGGGCCGGGAGGGCCGGAGAGGGCCGGGAGGGCCGGAGAGGGCCGGAGAGGGCCCGGCGCGCTGGGGAGGGCCCGGCGCGCTGGGGAGGTCAGGGCCGGGACGCGGTCAGGGGGCTGCGCAGCGTGCCGCGCGCCTCGACGACCCAGCTGTGGGTGACGAGCGAGCCGAGCGTGACCGGGCCGCGCACGTGCATGCGGCCGGTGCTGATGGAGATCTCGGAGCCGAGGCCGAGCGTGGGTCCGTCGTGCAGCCGCAGGGAGCCGTTGACGACGATCGCCGCGGCGTCGGCCCGGCGGGTGAACTCTGCGCTCACGCCGGCGTCCCGGGCGAGGACGCCCTCGGTGTGTCCGGAGCCGTAGCGCCGGATGTGGGCCAGCGCCTCGTCCAGGCCGTCGACCGCGCGCACGCCGATCGTGGCGTCCAGGAACTCCCGGCCGAGGTCGTGCTCGTGCAGGTCCTCGATGCGCCAGGGCCGGTGGCCGGTCCGTCCGCCGGGCCGCGGCACCCGCGGGTCGAGCCGCACGGCCACCTGCCGGTCGTCGCGCTCGGCGGCGCGCAGGATCGCGCTCACCAGATCGCCGGCGACCTCGGCGTCGACGAGCAGCATCTCGGCGGTGTTGCAGGCGGTCGGCTCCGGCAGCTTGCTGTCCAGGGCGACCTCGGCGGCGAGGTCCAGGTCGGCGCTGCGGTGCACGTAGAGGTGGTTGACGCCGCCGCCGCTGGCGATCACCGGGATCGAGGAGGCGCTGCGGCAGTAGTCGATGAGCGAGGGACTGCCCCGCGGGATCAGCACGTCGACGGCGTCGGGCCGCTTCAGCAGGGCGCGCAGCTGCGTCCGGTCGGGATCGTCGAGGACGGTGACCAGGTGGGCCGGGAGTCCCGCGGCCTCCAGGGCTTCACGGGCCACGACGGACAGCGCCCCGTTGGTGCGGGCGATCTCCTTGCCGCCGCGCAGCAGAACGGCGTTGCCGACGGCGACGGGCAGCAGGGCGCCCTCCACGGTGACCGTGGGCCGGGCCTCGTACACCATGAACACCACGCCGAGCGGCTTGGGCGTGCGCAGCCGTACCCCCCAGTCGCCGACGGGGACCCCGGCGTCGGGGGCGGTCACCTCGGCCAGTTCGGACAGGGCGGCACGGGTGAGCTGCTGGAGCCGGCCGAGGTGGGCGTCGGTCAGCCGCAGCCGGTCGAGCAGGACGGGGGACAGGCCGCGCTCCCCGGCGAGGGTCACGTCCTGCGCGTTGGCCTTCAGGACGGCCGGCCAGTGGTCGGCCAGGCGCTCGGCGAGTTCACGGCAGTAGCGCGCGTACGCCGGGTCGCCGGTCGGCGGCGCGGCCGCCAGGGCGGCGCGGGCGGATGTGAGCAGTGCGTCGGTCATGATCTCCTACCACATGTACTGGCCGCCGTCGACGATCAGCTTCTGGCCGGTGACATAGCCGCTGAGCGGGCCCACGAGGTACTCCAGGGCGTCGGCGATGTCGTCGGTGGAGCCGATGCGACGTTGCGGGATCTCGGACAGGACGGCGGCGCGGTGCCGGGGTTCGTTCAGCCGGAACCGGGTGATGAGCTCCTCGGTCTCGGTCATTCCGGGGATCAGGCAGTTGACCCGGACGGCGGGCGCCAGCTCCAGGGCCAGGCACTTGGTGAGCTGGAGCAGCCCCGCTTTGGCTGCCGCGTAGTTGACGCCGTCGAGCCGGGGGCGGATGCCGGTGGTGGCGCCGACGTTGACGACGGTGGCGTCCCCTGCGGCCAGCATGGCCGGGGCGAACGCCTGGGTGAGGTGGAAGGGTCCGGACAGGTTGGTGTCCAGGACGCGCTGCCAGTCGGATTCGGTGAGGTCGAGGAACGGGCGGTCGATGTTGACGCCGGCGTTGTTCACCAGCACCCGCGGCGTGCCGTGTTCGGCGAGGATGTGCCGGGCGGCCGCGCGCACCGCGTGGCTGTCGGCGACGTCGGCCCGCACGGCGATCAGGCCGTGTTCGCCGGCGGCCCGCCGGGCGGCTTCCTTGTCGGCCCGGTACAGGGCGACGGTGCGGTATCCCAGGCGCACCAGGCGCCGGGACAGGGCCAGTCCGATGCCGCGGGTGCCGCCGGTGACGACGGCGAGCGGACGGGGTCGGGTCATCGCGCGTACTCCTGTGCCGCGGGGGTCGTACGGGTGAGGAACTCGTCCAGGTGCCCGAGCAGAGCGCTCTGGTGAGCGGGGTCGAAGACCTCGAAGTGCCCGCAGGCGAGGTGGCGTACGGCCAGCCGGCCGGCCAGGCTCCGCCAGCGGTCGATCTGCCGGGCGCGGTGCTCGCTCTCGCAGGCGACCAGCAGGGCCGGCCCGGCGCCCCGGGCCTCGGTGCGGTGGGCGGCGCCGGCCCTGATGTGCGCCAGCGCGGTGGCCCGCGCCCGGGCGGAGTCGCGGCCGCCGCCCAGGGTGGCGACGGACCGTTCCACGGCGGACAGCAGGTCGGCGCGTACGGTGTCGCCGGCGCTCTCCCGCTCGGGGAAGCTGTCGATGAGGACGACGGCGGGCGCCGGTCCGTCCTCGGCGAGCCGGGCCGCCAGCTCCCAGGCGATGACGCCGCCGAGCGACCAGCCGACCAGCAGGTTCGGCCGGCGCGGCAGCCCCGTCACCAGGCCGAGGTATCTGCGGGTCATCTCCGGGACGCTGTCGTCGGGTTCCTCGCCGGCCAGCAGGCCGTCGGCGCGGATGCCGTGCACGGTGCCGTGCCGGGCGAGGCGGCTCGCGACGCCGAGGTACTGGGCGAGGCCGCCGCCCGCCGGGTGGATCAGCAGGCTGTCCAGCGGGCCCGGCCGCTGTGCGAGCAGGACCAGCAGCCGCGTGTCGCAGGTGGGGGCGGTCATCGCGCACCGTCGCGGGATCGGGTGATCCAGCCGGCCTGGGCACGGATGGTCGGGTCGAGGAAGAAGTCGAGGACCGGGATCTGCACGCCGTGGCGTTCCTCGATCGCGGCGCGCGCGGTCATCACGTTGAGCGAGTGGGCGCCGTAGTCGAGGAGCGAGCGGTCGACGGGGACGTCGGCGCGCCCGAGCAGTTCCCCCCACAGGTGCTGGAGCCACGCTTCGAGCGGGTCCTGCGCCGTGGTGACGGTCCCGCCGCCGGTTGCGGCCTCCTCGCGGACGGCCTTTTCCGCCTCCTTCAGCAGGGCGGGGCGGTCCACCTTGCCGTTGCGGGTGAGGGGCACGCAAGCGACCTCGAACACCCGCGAGGGCGCCATGTATCCCGGGACCGCGTCGGCCACCTGGCGCCGCACGTCGTCGGGGAGCGGTGAGCGGCCGTCCTGCGGCACGAAGAACAGCGCCAGCTGCCGGTCGGCCCCCTCCCCCAGGACGGCGGCCACCGCGAGGCGCACGTCGGGGTGGGCGGCGGCCGCGGTCTCCAGTTCGCCGAGTTCCACCCGGTAGCCGCGGATCTTGACCTGGTCGTCGTCGCGGCCCAGGAAGAGCAGCGTGCCCTGCTCGTCGCGGAGCACCTGGTCGCCGGTGCGGTACATGCGGGCGTCGTCCCGGTCGCCGCGCGGGTCGGGCAGGAAGCGTTCCGCGGTGCGCGCGGGGTCGCCGACGTACCCGTGCGCGGGGCAGGCGCCGCCCAGGTGCAGCTCGCCCGGTACGCCGAGGGGGGCGAGGTGGCCGGTGGCGTCCACCACGTGGGCGGTGGTGTGGGTGATCGGGCGGCCGATCGGGACGTGGTTCGGCCACGGTCCGGCTCCGGTGAGCCGGTGTGTGGTGACGGCGTGCGTCTCGGTGGGGCCGTAGAGGTTGACCAGGCTGATGTGCGGCCGGTCGGCGAGGAAGCGCCGGATGCCGTCGTCGAGGAGCAGCTGCTCCCCGGAGACGCACAGGTGGCGCAGCTGCGGCAGGGCGTCCCCGGCGTCCTGGGCGGCCTGGGTGAAGGGGCGCAGGGCGGCGACGGGGAGGTAGACGTGGGTGATCCGCAGCGCGCTGACCCGGGCGAGCACCGCGGGCAGGTCCCTGCGGTCGGCCGGCTCGCGGGAGACCAGGGTCCCGCCGGCCACGAGGGTGGGCACGATCTCCTGGAAGGAGACGTCGAAGCCGAGGGGGGCGTACTGGAGGAAGCGGGTGCGCTCGTCCATGTCCAGCGCGTCGAGCTGCCAGGCGGTGAGGTTCACCAGCGGACCGTTGCCCATCAGCACGCCCTTGGGGCGCCCCGTGGAGCCGGAGGTGAACATGATGTACACCCCGTCGCCGCTGCCGTCGCCGCTGCCGGTGCCGGTGCGGACGGTGCTGGTGCCGTCGCCGCTGCCGGTGCCGGTGCGGACGGTGCTGGTGCCGTCGCCCGTCGCGGCCCCGCCGGCGGGCGGCGTGTCGGCGTCGCCGGCAGCGGTCAGTTCGCTCAGCGCCACGACCCGGGCGCCGTCGACGGCGCCGCGGCCGACGACCAGCCAGCAGCCGGCCTTGCCGGTCATGTAGGCGAGCCGTTCGCCGGGCAGGGTCAGGTCCAGCGGCAGGAACACGGCGTGCCGCTCGAGCACGGCCAGGACGGCGACGACGGTGTCCACCAGCGTCACCGTGGTCAGGCCGACCACGGTGCCGGGGCCCACTGCGCGCCGGGCCAGACCCGCCGCGGCGGAGCGGACCAGCTCCTCCAGCTCGCCGTAGGTCACACGGCGGCCGTCCTCCTCGACCGCGGTCGCCTCGGGCCGTCGGGCCAGGCCCGCGCGCACCCAGCGGCGCAGGTCCGGGTGGGCCGGCCGGCGCCAGAAGCCGTCGTGGGCGCGGGACTGGGCGGACGAGGCGTCCTCGAAGAGTTCGGCGAGGACCGTGCCGGGGCGTTCGACGGCCTTCTCCAGCAGGCCGGTCAGTGAGTCGGCCAGCGCGCTGACGAGCGGTTCGGGCAGCAGCTCGCGGTCGTGCTCCAGCTCGAGGAGCCAGCCGTCGGGGCCGGGGGTGACGCCCAGCCAGAGGTCGAACTTCGCGGTGCCGTTGCCGTGCTCGCGCACCCGCAGGACGGCCGGGCCGGGTTGCGTCTCGGTCGCGTCCTGCATCGCGAGCATGCAGGAGAAGACCGGGTTGCGGTTGGTCGAGCGGTCCGGTGCGACCAGGCGCACGACGCGGTCGAAGGAGACCGCCGCGCTGCTCTTGACCCGGTCCGTCTCGGCCCGGACCGTCTCGGTGACGAAGACGTCGAAGCGCTGGTCGAAGTCGACGTCGACGACGAGCGGCAGGGTGTTGACGAAGAAGCCGCACAGGTCGAGCGAGCCCAGCGTGCGGCGGGCCAGCACCGGGCTGCCGAAGACGACCGACGTGTTGCCCGAGTGCCGTGCGAGGAGCGCGGCGTAGAGGGCCGAGAAGAAGACGAACGGGCTGACGCCGAGCGCCGCGCAGACCTCGCCCAGGGCCCGGGAACGCTCCGGGGAGAGCCGGATCTCGCGACGGGCGCCGGTGAAAGCGGTGGTCGCGGGCCGGTTCGGCCGGGGGTGGAGCACGGTGGCGGGCGCCGCGCGCAGCCGGTCGGCGAGTTCGGCGGCCGTCCGCTCGACGTGCTCCTCGTCGGCGGCCGACAGCTGCGCTGCCAGCTCCCGGCACAGGGCCCGTTCACGGGCGACCCGCACCCGGTCGACGTCGAGGTCCGCGCGCACGGCCGAGGTGAGGTCGCGGACGAACTGGCGCAGCGAGAACCCGTCGAAGACGAGGTGGTGCACCACCAGCAGCAGCGTCGAGCGGGACCGGTCGACGGTGTGCAGCAGTACCGCCCGCAGCAGCGGGGGCCGCTCCAGATCGAAGGCGTGGCCGCCGAGTTGCTCGAGCAGTTCGGCGCGCCGCCGGTCGAAGCCGTCGGCGTCGGTCGGGACCACTCGCAGCGGCGCCTCGTCCGGGACGGTTCCCAGTTCGGCGTGCGGGGTGGGCCGCTCGCGCACGGCGAGGCGCAGCGCGGGCTGGACGGCCAGCACGGCGCGGAGCGCCGGGCCGAGGTCCGCGGGGGCGAGCGCCGGGTCCAGTTCCAGCTCGGCCACGACGTTGTAGAGGTGCGGGACCGGCACCGAGCCGTGCACGACGAGCAGGCCCTGCTGGGCCGCCGTCAGCGGCAGGGTGGCGAGCTGCGGCGCGACGGTCATCGCACGCTCTCCGCAGGCCCGAGAAGCTGACGCAGCCACTGCTGGAGATCCCCGACCGTGCGGACCGCGGCGAGGCCCGTCGGATCGATCTCCTGGTCCGGGTCGGGTATCAGCTCACTGGCGATCCGCACCAGGGACAGTGAATCCAGTCCGACCTCGGCCAGCGGGGAACGGTCGTCGAAAGGCACACGCACATACCTCCTGACCGCCGAAACGATGTCGCCGCCGGTCACGTCGTCCGTACGGTTCATTAATCAGGCTCCTCAGGCAACGGTTGCTTTTATGACGCTTGAAAGATGATTCAACGATTGCCGATGAGCGGTCAAGCAGTGTTTGTGACGGCATCGAATTCTTCGATGGGCCGTCATCGGATTTCTCGATGGGACGTCATCGAGTTCTTCGATGGGACGTCATCGAGTTTTTCGATGGGGCGTCATCGGATTTCTCGATGAGAAAGCCAGAAAAGGGTGGCAGAGGGATTTGTTGACAGGGATTTCGAGAGAGGGAAGGCAGGCCGCGGCGGCGACCGACCGGCGGGGGCGTGCGCGCCGCCGGCCTCGGCGGGCGGGCGCGGTTCAGCCGTGCGCCCGCCGGCCGGAACCGGAACCGGGAAGGCGCCGCGTGCGACCGCTCGACGGCCGCGGGTGCGGCGGATCCGGTGCGGCCGGGCGGGGGGTGCGTGCCGGTGGTGCCGTCAGGGCTGCCGGTCCGCCGCCACGGCGGCCTGCTTCGCGGAGTGCCGGCGGGCCTTGGCACGGTTGCCGCACACGCGCATCGAGCACCAGCGGCGGCTGCGGTTCTTGGACACGTCCCAGAAGACCCAGGCGCAGGCGTGCTCGGCGCAGCGCTTGAGCCGGACGGCCTCGCCGGTGACGACCAGTTCGCTCCATGCGATCGCGAGGCCGGCCAGAGCCTTCCTGACCGGCGTCAGGTCCGCCGCGGGGGACAGGACACCGCCGTCACGGCAGGCGCCGCGGACCGTGATCAGTACGGGCAGCTCCCGCAGGGCCTCGTCGGCTCCGGCGAGGAGCGCCGCGTCGGCGGTGTCGCCGACGTTGACGCCCAGTTCCTCCCGGATGCCGGTGCGCAGGCGCAGGCACAGGGCGTGGTCCTCGGCGCCGATCCGGCGTTCGCGGTCGAGCAGCGAGCGGTCGGCGAGCCAGGCGGACAGCGCGCCCGGCGTGGCCAGCTCGTCGGTGCCGAGCTCCACGTCGACGGTGTTGGCGAAGGCCTCGATCAGCTGGGCGGAAGCCGGGGCTTCGGACATGGGTCATCTCCTCGCAGAGAGTCCAGCATACCCCCCGGTCTAACCGGCTAACGGCTTCACCGGGTAGCGGACATGGTTGCGGACGTGTCAGACTCTGCCCCGTCGGGAATAACCACTGAAGGCGATAGCCGGTTAGGGGAAGTGATGAGCGACCAAGCCGTCCAGACCGCGAAGGCCCCGGTGGCGGCGGTCGCGGACACCCGGGTGGAAGCCCCCGCGCGGTCCGCGGCGGACCCCGCCGTCCAGCGCGCCGGGGAGCCCACCGCGCGGCACGGCAGCCGCAACGCCGCCGTCCTCCTCGCCTTCACCGCGGTCACCAACCTCGCGGACGGCGTCACCAAGATCGCCCTGCCGTTGCTGGCCACCCGCGCCTCCGCCTCCCCGGCCCAGATATCGGCGGTGTCGCTCACCCTTTCGCTGCCCTGGCTGCTGGTGGCCCTGCACGTCGGCGTCCTGGTCGACCGCGTCGACCGCCGGCGCCTGCTGTGGGGGGCGAACGCGCTGCGGCTGCTCGCGCTCGGCGCGCTCATCGAGGCCGCTCTGGCCGACCGCGTCAGCATCGCCGTGCTCTGCGTCGTGGGCGCGGTCCTCGGCGTGGCCGAGGTCATCGCGCTGACCTCGGCGTCGGCCCTGATCCCGGCCCTGATCGCACCGGAGGGCCGCGAGCGGGTGAACGCCTGGATCGCCGGGGCCGAGACGGTCTGCAACGAGTTCTGCGGCCCCTTCGTCGGCGGCCTCCTGCTCGCGGCGGGCACCGGCTTCGCCCTCGGCGTGACCTGGGTGTCCTACCTGGTGGCCGCCCTGGTCCTGCTCCTGCTCGCCGGCCGGTTCCGCGCCGCCCGGGACACCTCGCAGGCCGGCGCCGGCGCCGCCGAGAGCGTCAACCGGCAGATCACCGGCGGACTGCGCTACCTGTGGCAGCACACGCTGCTGCGCACCATGTCCCTCATCCTGACGGTCCTGTGCGCCTGCTGGGGGGCCTGGCTGGCGCTCATGCCGCTGTTCGCCACCGACGTGATGCAGCTCAGCCCCCGCCAGTACGGGACGCTCCTGAGCGCGCTGGGCATCGGCGGCCTCACCGGCGCCCTCGCCGTGACCCGGGTGAACCGGACCCTCGGACGCCGCTGGGTGATGTTCGCCGACCTGGTCGGCACCTTCGCGATGATGGCCGTGCCCGCGCTGACCACCGACCTCTGGGCGGTCGCCGCCGCCGCCTTCGTCGGCGGCATGGGCGGCACCCTGTGGACGGTGAACGCCCGCACCATCGGCCAGCGCCTCGTCCCCGACTCCATGCTCGGCCGCTACACCGCCGTGAGCCGCCTCTTCAGCTGGGGCGCCATGCCCATCGGAGCCGGCGCCATGGGCCTGCTCGCCCAATGGCTCGGCCTGCGGCTCGCCTTCTGGGTCTTCGCCGCGTCCGTGGCCGTGGCCGTCGTCCCCTTCCTGCGAGTCCTGACCCGTCCCGCCCTGGCGGAGGCGTACGGCGATTAGCGGGCCTCCCACCGCGCCCTCCTGGACGGAAGGCGCGCCCGCGGGAAACGGGACACCCCGCAGAGGCCGGGCGAGCCGGGCACACCCCGCAGAGGCCACTCCCCCGGCCTGCAGCGCCTTCGTGGGCACGGCCGCCCGCCACCGCGCGGGCGGCGATGCCATGGGCCCTCGCCGGCACGAGGGAAAACGCCTGCCGGTGAAGAGGAGAGCACCGCGAATACTCCTCGCGGACGGCCGCCCGCGACACATGCGGAATTCAGAATATCTATGGTCGCGCGGAAAGGGAAGGACGCACCCTTGCGCCGTTCCGGGCACTCGCACATATCGTTCCGGCTACGCCCTCGACAAAACTTTCCATTTTCTTGTCGCGAAGCCGAGAGCTGTTCCGGCGTCATGCGACGCGTCACGGAAGAGGACCGGACATCATGAACGCCACCTGGACCATGTACGACTGGTTCGCGGCCTCCGCAGCCGGGCACGGCGAACGGACCGCACTCGAGGTCGCCGGGGAGCACCTGACGTACGCCGAACTCGACGCCACCGCCCACCGGCTGGCGGCCCAACTCCTCGCCGCACACGGCGGCGTCCCCTCGCGGGTGGGCCTGCTGGCGGCCCGCAGCACGGCCGCCTACGCGGGCTACCTCGCCGCCCAGCGGCTCGGCGCCGCCGTCGTCCCGCTCAACCCGGCGTTCCCTCCCGCCCGCAACGCCACGATCGCCCGCGACGCCGGCCTGGACCTCGTGATCGCCGAGGAGGGCGCGCCGGGCCACGCCGGCCTGCCCGTCCCGGTCGTCGTGCTGTCGGCCGAGCGGATGCGGGCGCTGCGCAGCGGCCCGGTGCCCGAACTCCCGGCGTCCACGGCCGGACCCGACGACCTCGCGTACATCCTGTTCACCTCCGGGTCGACGGGACGGCCCAAGGGCGTGCCCATCGCCCACCGCAACGTCTCGGCCTATCTGAGCCACGTCATCGCGCGCTACGAGCTGGGTCCGGGCGCCCGCGTCTCCCAGACCTTCGATCTGACCTTCGACCCGTCGGTCTACGACATGTTCGGCGCCTGGGGCGGCGGCGCCACCCTCGTCGTGCCCGGCAAGGAGGACCTGCTCTCGCCGGTGCGGTTCGTCAACCGGCACGGCATCACGCACTGGAACTCCGTCCCGTCGGTGGCGTCCATCGCCCGGCGGCTGCGCGCACTGAAGCCCGGCGCCATGCCGACGCTGCGCTGGAGCCTGTTCTGCGGCGAGGCCCTGATGCTGAGCCACGCGCGGGCCTGGCAGGCCGCGGCCCCCCACTCCGTCCTGGAGAACATCTACGGCCCGACCGAGATGACCGTGACGTGGACGGAGTTCCGGCTGCCGACCGGCGCCGACGACTGGCCCCGCCCGGCCAACGGCACGGTGCCCATCGGGACGCCCTACCCCGGTCAGGAGCACCTCGTCATCGGCGAGGACGGCCGCCCGGCCCTCGACGGCGAACTGTGCGTGCGCGGCTCGCAGCGCTTCCCCGGCTATCTGGACCCGGCCCACGACATCGGCCGGTTCCTGTCCTTCGACGGCGAGCGGGCCGTCCCGTACGACGGTTCGCAGCCGCTGACCGCCGCACACTGGTACCGCACGGGCGACCGGGTCACCACCCTCGACGGGGCGCTCGTCCACCTCGGCCGTCTGGACCACCAGCTCAAGATCCGCGGCTACCGGGTGGAACTCGGCGAGATCGAGTCCGCCCTGCTGGCGCAGACCGGCGTGACGGAGGCCGCCGTGGTCGCCCTGCACGGCCCGGACGGCGACATCGAGCTCGCGGCCGTCTACACCGGCTCCGCCCGGGACACCGAGGCCCTCCTCGACGGCCTGCGCGAGCGGCTGCCCGCCTACATGGTGCCGACCGTCCTCACCGCGCTGGACGCGCTGCCGCTCAATGCGAACGGCAAGGTCGACCGCGGGGCGCTGACCACCTTGCTGTCCGCCCCGGCCGCGGCCTGATCCGCTCCCCCGCCACGGCGCCGGCGGCCGGGCTCCCCGCACGGGACCCCGGCCGCCGGCGCGTGGAAGCGCACGCCGTACCGGTGTCCCCGGTGCGGCGTGCGCCGCCCGGTGACGCGCGCCGTCTACCGGCGTTCCGCGCGTTCCGTCCCCGCACTGCCCGCCCGCGCGCGGCGCGCGCCGGATCGTCCGCGCGCGGCCTCCCGGGGCGCGACTCCCCCGCACGGGCGGCCGACCGCGTCCGCACGGTCAGCAGACCGCTTGCAGCGCCGGCCCGGCGGCCGTGTCCGACTCGGCCAGCACCTGCCGGGCCGTGCCGAGCACCGTGTGGAACACCGGGTCGTCATCGAGGCCGCGGCGCCAGACGCACTGCGAGTACACGGTGAAGGGCGGCCGCCAGTCCAGGCGCCGCAACAGCCCGAGCCGCAGCTCCTCGGCGACCGCGACGGTGGGCAGCAGCGCCATGCCGATGCCCTCGCCCACGCTGCGCTTGACCGCGTCGACCGAGCCGAGGACGAGGATCCCGCGGGCGACGGCGCCCGCCTCGACCAGCGCCCTCTCCAGGCCCCGCTGGTATCCGCTCTCCCGGTTGGCGCAGGCCACCGTGTGGGGGGCGAGGTCGGCGGTGGAGCGGACCGGCCGGCCGGCCAGCGGGTGTGCGGGGTGCGCCACCATGCTCAGGCTCTCCGGGCGCAGCACGAGATGGTTCACGTCGGCGGCCGCCGTGCGCGGGCCGATGAAGAACGCGCAGTCGATCTGCTCCTCCCGCACCAGCCGCACCGGGTCACCGTCCAGCGCCCGCAGCGACAGGTCGAGCTGCCGGTGCCGCAGGTGCAGGTACTCGATGAGCGGGACCAGGCGGTACGTGACAATGCATTCGGCGGCCCCGATCACCAGTGCGTCCGGGACGTCGGCGGGGCCGCACACGGACTGCTGGGCCAGCTCGCTCAGCTGCACGATGCGGCGCGCGTAGCGGTGCAGCCGTCGACCGGCCGGGGTGAGGCTGGCTCCGGAGGCCGTACGCAGCAGCAGCGGCGTGTCCAGCGCCTGTTCCAGGGACTTGATCCGGGCGGTCACGGTCGGCTGGGCCAGTCCGAGGATACGGGCCGCCTGCGTGAAACTGCGGGAGTCCGCGACCGTCAGGAACGCGCTGAGGTGCTTGATGTTCATCCGTCAGCTCCCGTCCACCGCGCCGAACGCGGCGAGTGCGCGGACCCGTATCCGGAATCGAATCACGCCCATCCTCCATCTGCTCCGTGTCGTGTCTGGTAGCTGATCTGATGCCGCGGGCACGCCGCACCGCGCCGATGCCGACGACACCACGTAACGTACAGAACGTTCGCTATGTTTTTCTAGTGCGGAAGGGCAGCTACCGCATCCGGGGACCGGGGAGGGCTCAGAGCTTCCCGGTCGCGGCGCCGCGCAGGACCAGCCGCCAGATCTGCTCCAGCCGGTCGGCGACGCTCCCGGTACCGCCCATCGGCGCGCCACCGCCCGTACGGATCTCCGACTCCGCGCCGGCGAGCAGGTACACGATCAGGGCGGCGAGCGTCTCCGGACGGTGCTCCGGCCGCAGCTGACCATCCGCCCGGGCACGGCCGAGCAGGTCGAGCACGGTCGGCAGCCAGGAGCCCGACCACTGTTCCATCACGTCCGGCTGCTCCCGGGCGACCCGCGCGGCCGCCCGGGCGGCGACGTCCTGCTCCAGCAGGGACGCGAGCGCGACGGTCAGGTCGACCACGGCGCTCAGCCGCGAGGCGCCGGCCGACACCGTCCGGTCCACCACAGCGGCGACACTCGCCACGCCCTCTTCCCGCACCGCCTCGGCCAGCGCCTTCTTGGTCGGGAAATGAAAGGTCACAGCCCCCATGGAGGCGTCCGCGGCCTGAGAGACCCGGGACAGCCGCGCCCCCTCGTAGCCCAGCCTGTCCATCTCCAGCGCCGCCGCCCGGACGATCCGGGCGCGCGTGCGCAGCGCCCGCTCCTGCTGCCTCATGCATCTCCTCCTCCTGGTCACGGCCGGACGGCCGGGAGCGACCCCCGGCCGTCCGCGATGCCAATTTAGCAAAACGATCGTTCTCTATGCTTTGCTGGGAGACAACGCCGGTACGACTCCAGGGGGAGGTCATGCGAGTGCCGCCGCGAGGCGCCCGCGCGCTACACGGCGGTCGAACCGCCGTCGACCGCCATGGCGGAACCCGTGACGAACGACGAACGGTCGCTGCACAGCCAAGCCGCGGCCTGCGCCACCTCGTCGGGCCGCGACATCCTGCGCTGCAGCGAGTCGGAGAGGAAGACCTCCTCCAGCTCCGGCAGCTGCGCGATGACGCCGTCCATCATCTCGGACCGGGTGGCGCCCACGACGAGCGCGTTGACGCGGACGCCCCGCCGGCCGTAGTCGTAGGCCGCCGCCCGCGTCAGGCCGATCACCGCGTGCTTCGAGGCGACGTACGCGGCCGAGGCTCCGGTGGCCTTCAGACCCGCGACGCTGGAGGTGTTCACCACGGCCCCGCCGGAGCCGGAGTCGAGCATCGCCGGTATCTGGTGGAACAGGCAGTTCCACACCCCCCGCACATTGACGTCCATGGTCCGGTCGTACGTCTGCGCGTCCATCTCGTGGAGCGGGACTCCCGCCGTGCCGTACCCGGCGTTGTTGAAGGCCGCGTCCAGCTTGCCGAACGTGTCCACCGCCGTCCCCACTGCGCGGGCCACGTCACCCGCCACCCTCACGTCACCCGCCACGGCCGCGGCCCGCCCGCCGCCGCCGCGGATGCTCTCCACCAGCTCGGCCAGCCGCTCCGCACGGCGGGCCATGAGGACGACCGCCGCCCCCTCGTCGGCGAACAGCCGGGCGGCGGCCGCGCCGATCCCGCTCGACGCCCCGGTGATCATGGCCACCTTGCCGCTCAGCAGCTTGTGCTCGTCTCCCACGGCTACTCCCCCTCTGTCACATCTGTGTCGCGTCGTCACATGCCGGGCATCCCGCACCGGCCGACCCGCCGGTCCCTCCCGCGGCGAAGACCGCTCAGAGCGGCCACACCGTGCCGGCGGCGGCCTCGGCGTCGACCGAGCGCAGCAGTTCCTCGTCCACGGCGTGCAACGAGTCGACCAGGTACCGGACGCCCGCCTCGCGCATCAGCCGCCGCTGGAAGCTGTGCTCGAAATGGCTGGGGTGACCGATGAAGGGCATCCCCAGCGACCTGGCCGTCTCGGCGACCGTCGCGACATCGTCGATCACGAGCACCTGGTCGTGCTTGAGACCGAAGTACTCGGTGGCGATCTCGTGCAGACCCGGCCGGAACGCGTCGGTGCAGATGTAGCCGGGGCCGTCGAACAGGCCGGCGTGCTCACCGAGGAACGCGTCGAAGTGGCTCTCGTCGAGACCTCCGTAGCAGACCGTGCGAAGACCCAGCCGCCGGAGCCCGCGGACCAGCTCGATCCCCCCGTCGTTCACCCGCACCGGATACGCGGCCACATGGCGCGCACGCTCCTCGAAGTACGCCTCGAGCGCCTCCTCGCCGGTCATGGGCACGCCGACCGCCTCGCCGACCGCCTCGGCGAGCAGCCGGCCCGCGACCGCACGCGGCCGGGAGAAGATGCTCCGCTCGACCTCGGCGGTGTAGGCGCAGCCACGGCTCACCAGGAAGTGGTGGATGACCGGGCTGAAGGAGTCGCCGAGCATGACGCCGTCGATGTTGACCGCGCACAGGCGCAGATGTCTCAGACCGTGAACCATGTCTTCTCCCCTGTGGATGGATCTTTCACGCTGTTTCACTGCGCCCGCCCGCCGGCGCCGTCCGGCGCGGCCGGCACGGTGCATGCCGCGCCGGACGGCGCTCCCGGTCGTTCACGCGCGGCCGGCCGAACCGCTGTCAGCCGTGCGCTGTCCGCGTCCCCGGTCAGTCCTGCGCGCCGCCGCCCTCCCGGGAGCCCGCCGAAGCGCAGGCCGCGGCACAGGAGGCGGCCCGCAACAGCTCCTTCGCGCGCGCCTCACTCACTTCGGTGTGGGCGATGACGGTCGGCACGGCAACGCCCGGAAGCAGCAGCCGCCACATCCGTACGACCCGGTCGCCCAGGTCCGCCCGCTCCTCGCTCGCCACGGCGGAGTAGGTCTGCATGCCCGTACACGCCTCGACGACGAACTCCGCGAGTTCCTCCGGGTCGACGCCCGCCTGCAGCTCGCCCTTACCGCCCGCGACACGCAGACAGTCGGCCATGATCGCGCCCCAGTCGCGGTAGGGCTTGACGTCCCGCAGGCCGAACGCACCCTGCTCGGTGGTGAGCCGTACGCCCGCCCGCAGCAGCGGGTCCGTCCTCAGCTGCTGGGACCAGACCAGTGTGATGTCGACGAGCCGCTGCAGCCCCTCCGACTCCAGCCACGGGACTATCGAATCGGGCTGCGCGTTCATGACCGCGCGGGCCAGCGCCTCCTTCGACTCGAAGTGGAAGTACAGCGCCCCGGCCGTGAGTTCGGCCTGCTGAAGGATGTCCTTGATGCTCGCCCCGGCGAAACCGGACTCGTCGAACACCTCTGCCGCCGCCCGGAGCAACTGCCTCCGAGTCTGCACTCCCCGTTCCTGCCTGGGTTGACGAACCACCAGTACCTCCTTGCGAAACCGAACACTCTTTACGGTATCGGCCCCAGCTCCCGAACTGCCAGATGTCGAGGAAGACTCAAGCCAGCCAGCCGGAAAACATCCGTTTCGTCCATCCTCGCGGCAGCACCCTTGACCTACTCATGACATCATATTTACCCGCGTTTGGCAGGAAAACAAAACGAGCGCTCTTTATATTGTGCGGACACGTTCACCGCACCACGAGGTCAACCACATCCCTGGGGGGGATCAACATGACCGTGACTGCCTCGACGCGCGTCATAGAGCGTCCGTCGGCCACCTCCGTTCCCCGCGAGTACGTGCACAAGGCCGCCGCGTCGGAGGTCCTGCTGACCGGGCTGTCCCCGGCCGGACCCGACCGCTTCCACGTCACCGCCCGGTGGCCGTCGCGGCACCCCTTCTACGGGCCGAAGGGCGGCTTCCACGACCCGCTGCTCGTCGCCGAGTCGGTCCGCCAGAGCGTGCCACTGCTCAGCCACGTCGCCTACGCAGTCCCCTTCGGCCATCGCCAGTCATGGAACAGCCTGCGCTACGAAGTCGACCCCGTCGCCCTGACGTTCACCGGGAACGACGCGGACATCGACATGCACGTCACCTGCTCCGAGACAGTCCGCCGCACCGGCCGGCTGGCCTCACTGCGCATGCAGGTCGACCTGTACATCGACGGCCGTCCGCTGGGCGTGGCGGAGACGAGGTTCTGCAACCTCTCCCCCGCCGTGTATCCGCGCCTGCGGGGCCCCCACGCCGACGCCGCACAGGCCGCACAGCACGCCGTCCCGCTCGCCCCCGCCACGGCACCGGCCCGCGTCGCCCGCACCCGCACCCGCGACGTGGTCCTGTCCCCCGCCGTGCCCACCGACCCCTCCCCCTGCCCGACTCCCACCCGCGCCCAACTGCGCACCGACTTCTCCCACCCCGTCCTCTTCGACCACCCGGCCGACCACGTCCCAGGCATGCTGCTGCTCGAAGCCGCCCGCCAGAGCGCCCACGCAGCGGCCCACCCACTGCCAGGACTCGCGACCGGCCTCGACGCCGTGTTCAACCACTACGTCGAGTTCGACGCCCCCTGCTGGATCGACCGCACACCGGCCGGGAACCCCGCAGACACCCACCGCCTCATCCACGTCCAAGCCCTGCAGAACGACACCCCCGCCTTCACCGCCACCGTCGCACTGACCTCACCCTGACCACCAGACCCCCCAGGACGACCGACCAGAGCGACATGCCACGCCCGGACACATCACGCGCCACCACCACAGCCGGCCGACCCACAACGGCACACACACCACCAAGCGCGAACAGGCTCCAGGAGGGGCTCGGGGATCAGGCTGCCGAGCCCCTCCTCCGTGAGGTTGAGGCACCCCCGTGAGACCTCAACCGGCGCTTTGCCTGAGCGGGTTCACATGCCGTACAGGACCAGGAACGCCTGTCCGAGGGCGGCCGCGGAGGCCGTCACCCTGACTCCCTGCCAGATCGCCGTCTGGAGCATGCTGCTGCCGCAGTGAGCCCGCAGGCCGTAGACGACCCCCGCCACCACAGCAAAGAGCAAGGAGCAAGGAGCAAGACCAGCAGACCACGCACCGAATCGGGGGCGGACCTCAGCCAGGTAGTGGTCCAGGACATCGACGGTCCAGTCCATCTCCGGGACCGTGAAGATGGTGCGGCGCTCGGGCTGGCTGCCCTTCGAGGACTTCCCGTACCGGACGAACACCGCCCCGTGGCGCCCATACTGCGGTGCCTTCGGGTTGCGCCGCAGGTCGGCGACGTCGAGATGCACGCTTTCCCGACGGCGCATGCCGTAGGCGTAGTAGCTCTTGAGCAGGCGCTGTCACGTTGCTGGGTGCGTAGGTGTCTGATGGTGCGTCACGACGTGGCAGAGGCCGGTTCCGGGCTGTGCTCAGGCCGCGGTGGCGAGGCCGGCGACGCCGGTTATCTGCTCCCAGATTGCGAAGCGGACGGTCATCTCGGCTCGGTGGGCGCCAGCGGTCATCAGATGGCGGCGGGGGCGGAAGTGGGGCGAGATACCGCTGAACGCGGAGAGGAACCGTTGTGCTCCGCCCACCGAGCGGAAGCCTTTCATCGCCCGTTCACGTTGCCTGGTGGGCTGATGGCTGTTCTCCGCCCGGTTGTTCAGGTACCTCGACTGCCGGTGCTCGACGCAGGGCATGACCTCGTGGTGGGCGGCGCCGTAGGAGCGGAGCTTGTCAGTGACGATCACCCGCGGCACCGCGCCGGTCTTCTTCAACAGTCTGCGGAAGAAGCGCCTGGCCGCGGCCTTGTCCCGGCGGTTCTGCAAAAGGATGTCCAGGACGTTGCCGTCCTGGTCGACGGCCCGCCACAGGTACCGCTGCACGCCGTTGATCTTGATGAAACTTCGTCCAGGTGCCACTTGTCACCAGGCCGAGGCTGCCGGCGGCGCAGCGCGCCCGCGTAGGTCTGCCCGAACTTGCCGTACCAGCGGCGCACCGTCTCGTAGGAGACGACGACCCCGCGCTCGAGCATGAGCTCCTCGACCTCTCGGAAGCTGAGCGGGAAGCGGTGGTACAGCCACACACAGTGGGAGATCACCTCGACCGGGTACCGGTGACCCTTGTACGACGGCGACGCGCTCCCCACCGACGCCCCCTCCCCGCCTGATCAACCAGAAGATCATCCCACCAGTCGGCCAACGTGACAGTGCCCATGAGACAACCAGTGAAGTCGCAGGTCACAGCACCAAGCTATGCCACGGGGCGGCGAGATCCTACAGCCCTTGTGGGATCTCAGATTCCGTGTCGGAATCTCACGGCCGATGTCGGATCGATATCGGATGCGACATCGGCCGTGAGATTGCCCAGGTCAGCTGTCCGTTCTCACTGGTCCTTTCAGCGTCTCACTGTGTTGCGCGCAGATTTGGCGAATTCTCAGGCGGCGGCCTACCTGACGGGCTGATCGCCTGGTTTACACCAGTTTGGGTTGATGCGAGTCTCAACGGAGTTGGCGTTTCTCATCAATGTCTGCCGTGACCGATGAGTTTTGTGCGGATCCGTGGTCGATACGGCTGGATACACCGACAGCGGTGGGCCTGTGCTGGGGACGTTCCAGCGTGGGAGGAAGCAGATGGAGGATGCGATGAGCGTCGACGACTCCGAGCAGGAGCACACCATCCGGACTGGGACGCGGGTGAGCGGCCCCAGGGTGTTGGTGGCGGGAGCGAGCATCGCGGGACCCGCGCTGGCCCACTGGCTGCGCCGGCGGGGGGCTGAGGTGACCGTGGTGGAGCGGGCTCCCAAGCTGCGTCCCGGCGGGCAGGCGGTGGACGCGCGCGGGGTCGCCAAGGAGGTCATCGGGCGCATGGGGCTGGACGCGGCGGTGCGCGCGGCGTGCACCGGCACCGCCGGCGCGCATACCGTGGACGCGGACGGGCAGGTGCTGGAGACCTTCCGTGCCGACGACGACGGTGGCGACGGGTTCATCGCGGACATCGAGATCCTGCGCGGGGACCTGTCCCAGGTGCTCTACGACGACACCCGCGACGGCGTCGAGTACGTCTTCGGCGACCGAATCGCCGAGCTCGCCCAGGACGCGGACGGGGTCGACGTGGTCTTCGCGGGCGGCAACCGGCGGCGCTTCGACTTGGTGGTCGGGGCAGACGGGCTGCACTCGGAGCTGCGAGCGATGGTCTTCGGGCCGCATGAGCGGTTCCTCCGCCACCTCGGGCACGTGCTGGCCTTCTACAGTGTGCCCAACGAGTTCGGGCTGGACCGCTGGCTGCTGGAGTACCAGGACCAGGAGTCCGGGCGCTCCGCCCTCCTGCGGCCCATCCAGGACGCCACCCGGGCGATGGCCATGTTCTACGCTGCCTCGGCCGACTTCGACGTCGACCACCGTGACGTCGCGGCCCAGAAGGTCCTGCTGCGGGAGCGGATGGCGGGCCTGGGCTGGCTGGCCCCGGACATCCTCGCGCGCCTGGACGACACTCCAGACTTCTACCTCGACCAGGTCGCCCAGGTGGTGATGGACCGCTGGTCGAGTGGACGGGTGGGGCTGCTCGGGGACGCGGCGTTCAGCTCGTCGCCGATGTCCGGGCAGGGCACCGGGCTGGCCCTGGTCGGTGCCTACCTGCTGGCCGGAGAGCTGGCCGCTGCCGGATGGGACCCCGACGCCGGGTTCGCCCGCTACGAGGCGCGGATGCGCTCGTTCGTCGAGGCCAACCAGGAGATCGGCCGGTTGAACGCCCGCAGCCGCGACGTCCCCGGGCCAGACGCCGAGCCGCGCCCTGATTTCGCCAGCGAATGGTTCACCGAGCTGGTCGGACGCGCGATCAACGGCGTCGAGCTGCCCGACTACACGGGGGTGCCGGACTCCGCAGCCCCGGCCGGATCGCCGATCACCTCGTCGGCCAAGCCGTAGGTGTCACATAACGTGTCGAGAGGGACCACGCTTCGGTAGGACACCGCCGGACGACCTCCGCTCATGCCGCATGGTGCGCGTTGGAGCGCCGGTTCGGCGGTCAGGCCACGTTCCGATGAGGCGGTGTCGGCTCGGAAGACTGACAAGATCGATGAGATTCCACCGCGCGGGATCTCTGTGGTTCTGTCACTTGCCTGGTCGGCGCTCACCGGAGCTGACAAGACCCTTGGGACATCGACCCCGTGATGTCCAAGCCCATTGATCCCCAGCCGGATCGCGCGCCCGTCTTGTCTCAAGGCAGTTGTCAGTGCGCAGCTCGCCGACATGGCTCCCTGACACGATGGATGAGAACGGACATCAGCGGATCGACAGCCCGAACCGCTCAGCACGGACGGTCGAGCAGACGACTCGGGCGTGAGACTCCAGCGTCCGACACGTCGTGAGTGACTGTTGTTGTTCCGAACCTGAGGAGTGCTGGTCGAACGGGAGTCACCTGAACTCCCAACCCGACCGGTCCTCCCCCGCCGTCGTGACCTCCGCGTCCATCACATCGAGCGGCAGCATGACCGCGCGCACCGGGTGGACGTCACGTCGCCGAGATGCCAGGCCGCGCGGCGAGGCCAGAGCGCCCACAGGCACGACGCCTGGCGTACCGCCACCACCAGCGTCCTCGCAGCAGTGCGCAGCTTGTCACCCGAGCGGTGAGAGGCGAGGACGTCCGCAATGGCCAACCGGCGGTGACTGTGAAAATCGCTGTCCGATCACCGGAGCACGGTGATAGACATCCGGCGTGGAAGAGAATCTTGAGTTCCCCGACCTGTTGCGACTGATCGATGAACGGTCGACCGCCTTCCGCGCCGTGGTCGCCGCCGCGCCCGGTCTCGACGCACAGGTGCCGACCTGCCCTGGGTGGACGCTGTCCGATCTGGTGAAGCACCTGGGCGGGGGAGACCGCTTCTGGGCCGCCATCGTCGGCGCGGGGCCCACCGACGCGCCCCCGGCCGAGGCCGTCGCCGCGCGCGCCGCGCTGGAAGTGCCGCAGGAGCGTGAGGCCCTGCTGGCCTGGCTGGACGCGTCGACGCAGCTTCTGCTGGGCGCTCTGCGCGCGGCGGGACCGGAGAGCGGTTGCTGGACGTGGTGGCCCGCGTCGCAGTCACCGCAGACCGCCGGCGGCACCGCCCGGCACCGGGTCCAGGAGACCGCGGTGCACACCTACGACGCCCAGCTCGCCGGGGGCGCCCCGCAGCCGCTGCCGGTCGAGCTGGCACTCGACGGTGTGGAGGAGTTCCTGTTCACCGTCTGCGCAACGCCGAGTGCCTGGCCGCACAAGCCCACGGCCTTCGACTTCCACGCCGCCGAGGGCCGCTCCTGGCGCCTCACCGTCGACGGCGACGGCGCACGCACCACCCGCATCCCCACGCCCACCGCCGCGACCGGCGAGGACTCGGACGCAGCCGGCGCCTCCGTCCACGGCACGGCCAGTGAGCTGGTCCTCTACCTGTACGACCGGATCCAGGCCGACTCCTTGCACGTTGACGGAGACGCAGGGCTGCTCGACCTGCTCCGCGCCTGGGAGCCGGAGGAGAAGTAGGACGTAGCGGGGGCGGTTGGCCGCGCCTCGAGCCGGTAGGACACGACTCTTCGCCAGGTTCGTCAGTCGCGACACCGGGCTCAAACCCACGAGGCGGCCTCGGGGCGTCACCAAGCCGACCGTCTACCTGGAGGGCAGTGCGAATTTGTCCGTCCCAACGATCACGAGAAGCGACGCGACTGCCGTCGTCCCGATCTCGTCGAGAAGTCAGTCGATCGGGTGACTGCGGCGGCTGCCGTGCATGAGAGCAGGGACTCTTGGTAGCTCGAAGGGCGTCGAAGCCAACGTGCGTTCCAGGAGGCCCTGTTGTCGCATTCCTACGGCAACGCGGGAGTGGGGTCCACGTCGGCCACTCTCGCGACTTCCTCACCAAGCTTGTCCCGCAGCCTTTTCGTCGCACTCCGCCAACCTGCCGCGAATAATCCAAACCTCAAATCCCGTGCCCAGCCTTAGAGTTGGCCCGCCCGCCGTCGTTGGCGGCGGGCCGACCGAGGGAGCTGAGCGCACATGCGCACACGCAGAATCGTGGGGGGAACGGCCCTCATCACCGTCGCCGCATCACTGACCGTGGTCACGGGCACGGGCACGGCGCTTGCGGACGGCGGCATCGTCCTGCCCATCGCCTCGCACTGGCAGACCATCACCGACGGCCGCCACGAGCGCGTCTACGTCAGCGCGCCGGGCAGCGACGCCGTCGTCGCCGTCGACTTCGACGGCCAGGTCGTGAAGACGATCGAGCAGCTCGACGGCGCCCGGGCCATCGCCCTGTCCCCCGACGAGAGCACCCTGTACGTCGCTCTCCCGGACGCGGACGCCGTCGCCGCCGTCGACACGGCCACGCTGCAGGAGACACGCCGCTTCGCGACGGGAGCGGGCACTGACCCTGAGAGCCTGGCCGTGGCGGGCGGCAGGCTGTGGTTCTCCCACGGCGACAACGCCGACGGCGGCATCGGATCTATCACCGTCGCCGACCCCGAGCCGGTGGTCGACCCTGGTGCGCTGCCCGAGTGGACCTGGTACGGCAAGCCGATGCTCGCATCTTCCACGGCCGCCCCCGGTCTGCTCGTGGCCGGTGAGACCGCGGCTTCGCCGGGCGAGATGCGGGTGTACGACGTCAGCTCCGGACAGACCCGGGAGGTCGCCCACAATCCCGGTCCGGGCGGCGACATCGAGGACATGGCCATCACGCCGGACGGGCAGAGCGTCATCACGGCCACGGGTTCGCCGTACTACCACCAGAAGTTCCGGCTGTCCGACCTCACCGAGACCGGCCGGTACGACACCGGTCCGTACCCCAACGCCGTGGCCGTCGCCCCGAACGGCGCCGTCGCAGCGGGCTGCGTGGCCGGCGGGGACCACGACGTCTACCTCTACCGGCCCGGCTCCACGACCCCGGTACGCACCGTGACCCTCAACTCCCCGTACCGCGACCTGCTGAGCCGCGGGCTGGCCTGGTCCCCGGACGGAACCAGGTTGTTCGCCCTGCGGTTCACATACGGCTCAGAGGTGATATTCGAGATCATCCGCGACGCCGACAAGGCCGCGGGCGAACTCACGCTGGATGTCCCGGCGACGGGCACGGCCGGCAAACGGCTCACCGTGCGTGGCACCCTGACTTCGGTTCTTCCCTACCCTGAGGGCACGACCGTCGCCGTGTCGCGGGACGGTGCCAGGCCGGTCACCCGGACCGTCGCAGCGGACGGCACGTTCCGCTTCACCGACCGGCCCAGGACCGCGGGGACTATTACCTACACGGTCACCCACCACGGCGACGCGGACCATTCGCCGACGACAGCCACCGCCACCCTCGACATCACCGGCTGACGTCTATCTGCCTGGGCCCCCGCCGCCTGGTGCCCGGCCCGGCGCCCAAGCAGTGGCGCCGGGCCTGCGGGCGTCAGGTGGCTGTGGGCCACGTCCGCAGCAGAGCAGCGATCTCCCCGGCGGTGCAGGCGGGGTCGAGGAGCAGGTCCTTGAGGGCGACAGCGTCCTCGCGGGCGGGTTTGACGGGGATCCCGGCGGCTTCGAGGTACATGACGCCCGTGGCGGCGGCGACGGCCATGTTGGAGCGCTCCAGCCAGCGGCACCGGCCCAGCGTGTGCACCAGGGCGGCGGCTTGGGCGTAGGGGCCGTCGTAGACAGGCTGCTCGAACAGTTCAGCCCGGTGGCGGGCGACCGCCGAGACGGGAACGCCATAGTCGTCGGGGGCCGGATCGTTGACCCCGGCGGCCTCGGCGACCTGCAGGATCCAGGGAACGTCGATGTGCAGGTCCATCAGGCTGCGCGTGCTCCCCGAGGCGCCTGCTGGGCCTGCTCGGCCTCGTCGAAGACCGTCTGGTGTTCGGCCAGGAAGCGGGCGGCCGCGTCCACCGCACGGGCTCGCAGGCCGCTGGCATCATCCTGCACAAGCCTGGCGAGGTAGTCCCCGATGCTCAATCCCAGGTCGGCGGCGCGCTTCTTCGCGAGTTCCGCAACGTCCTCATCCACCCGCGCGCCCAGCTGTGTCTTCGCCATACCAGCATGGTAACAGTCGTTACCACGCTGTGGGGGCGGCCACAGCAGGAGCGACGGCCCCGTCCGTCCAGTCCCCGTCGAAGAGGGCGGCGACCAAGCGCTCGTGACCCGCGTCAAGCTGCCTTGCACGGTGCTTGGTGCGGGCCTTGGCGAGCCAGGCCCCGATCTTGACCGTGTCGCCGTCGACGCGAATCGTCTCACGGGCGGCGGGAGCGCGGCCCTCGCGGTGAAGGAAGAGCTCCAGGAGCTGCACGATCTGCTCGAAGGTGCGGCGGGCGGGGCGGGCAGGGGCCAGCGGGTTGCTCTCGGGGGTAAGACCGAGCGAGGTCATCAGCTGCTGCTGGCCGGGGTGCAGAGCAGGCCAGGTGGTGAACTGGCGGTGCAGCCAGGAGCCGATCTTCACCCCGGCCAGCAGAGTGCCGCGGGTGAGCGCGCCCGGGTCGCTTCCGTCGGCGAGGTGGGCGCGCAGCAGGTGGTATTTGCGGTGCCAGTCCGCGCCGTGGGGCAGGCGCCAGTCCGCAGCCAGTGCGGTCAGGGCATCAGCGCGGGCCTGATCGAGCGTGTTCTTGGCCGCGTGGTGGCGTTGTTCGGCGAGCCAGGCTCCGACGGCGGTCGTGGCGGGTGCGGCGAGGTGGCCGTGGGTGCGCAGGTAGTGGGCGGCGGCAGCAAGGCGGGCGCGCCAGGCGGCGTCGCGCTTGTCCCAGATCATGCCGAGTGCGTCGAGTTCGGCGGTCCAGTCCGGCTCAAGGCGGCCGGCTTTCGCGGCGTCGCGCATGGTGGTGATGAAGGTGCCCAGCGTGTAGCCGGTGGGGTCGGTGTAGTCGGTGGGGACGTCGAGGTGGCCGTGTTCGTCGCGGTAGGACTGGGCGGCGGCAAGCCCGAGGCGTCGGGTGCGGGAAACGGCCGCCTCGCGGGGGTCGAAGGAGGCCAGGTCCATGGCGCGGGCGATGCGTTCGGGGTGGACGGTGAAGTCGAAGTGCCAGCGGCGTTCGATGACGTCGCTGGTCTCTCTGGGGAGGCGGTTGGCCTTGTCGGGCAGGCGCTCCAGGATGCGGTGGTCGTGGCTGGCCAGCGCGCAGGCGATCGCCCAGACGGGTTCGTAGGCGGTGCCGAGGATGTTCTCGCCGTCGGCGCCGGGCGGGACGTAGACGGGGTCCCGTCTGATCGCCGAGGGCGTCGACACCCCCAGCGTGGATGCCGAAAAGGCCCCGCCCGCTCCCCCGGCGACTGCTGCCGCACCGGCCGCCGTGGCACGTCCGCACGCCGCCCGGGCGCCGCAGACCTCACGCCGCCCGGGCATGAAGAAAGCCGCCCCCGCGGGCACTGCGGTGTCCGGGGGTGCGTACGCGCACGGTCCGCTGCTCGTCCTCGACGCCGACTCCGACCGGCGGGTGACCGGCTACGGCGTCGGCGGTCTGATCGTGGATGTGCCCGCCAAGTCGCTGCCCGCGCTGGTGGAGTGGACGCTCACCGAGGCGCGGCTGGGGGCGGAGAGGCTGCACGGTTCGGGCAAGGACGCCGACCCGCTGCTGGTGCTCACCGAGGCCGCGTGTGAACGCTACGGGCTGCCCGCTGCCCTGTCGGATTCCGAGCGGCTCGCCGGGCGGCTGCCGGAGGGGCACAAGGTCATCAGGCAGCTCGAGCGCGCCGACTGGCAGCTGACCAAGCGCGGGCTGGGGCCGTGGGCGCGGATCTACCGCCCCGCCCAGGGCAGCCGCCGTCAGTGCGTACAGCTGTGCATCCCCTCCTGGCGGGCCCTGGAGGGCCGTGCCTGGGGCCATGCCGCGCAGCTTCCGCCGCCGGAGCTGGCCCGGGTGCTGGGGGTGTACGCGGCCCGGGTGATGACGCCGGTCGGCTCCACCGCGGTGACGGGGCTGCAGCTGATGACGGCGCTCAGCCCGCCGACCCGCGCGAGCGAGCCGGACGCCGACGGCAGGCGGCACCGCGAGCACCGGCCCGGCTCGCTGGGTACGGAGCCGGTGGACCCCGCGCCGTGCGAGGGATGACCGTCAAGGGCGGCATCGGCAAGCTGCAGGAGAAGGCGCGCGGCGGCGGCTGGAAGCCAGGGCAGGCCTGGCCCGCGCTCGCCCGGCCGACGTGGCGCCCGGACATCCGCGCCACCGTCATCTCCCGGGCCCGCATCAACATGCACCGCAAGATGCTCAACCTCGCGGCGGCCACCGGCCGTTACCCGGTCGCGGTCCTCTCCGACTGCGCCGTCTATGCCGCCGACGGACCCAGCCCGCTGGACGTCCTGCCCTACGACAGCGACGGCAAGACCGTGCCGGGCAGTTTCCGGCTGGGGGTGTCGCCGGGGATGGTCAAGCACGAGGGCACCCAGAGCGTGCTGTGGGGCGCCGACGTGCTCGAGCAGCTCGCCGGCGACGGCCATGTAGCCAACCTCGCCCGCTACATCAAGACCGGCGAGGTCACCGCCAAGGACACCGGAGAGTAGGAGCGTTACAGGCGATGGTCACGGTCGCGGAAGAACTCGACAAGGCAGTGCAGGGGGCGTTCACGCGTCCCGTTCCCAAGTCCGCGGGGGCGCAGATGCGTTACCTGGTCCGGCAGCACCAGCGCAGCACCCGGCGCGTGGCGGAGCTGCTCGGCATCAGTCAGCGCACGGTCGAGCGGTATGTGAACAACCAGATCAAACAGCCTCGGCCGCACCTCGCTGAGTGCCTCGAGCGCGAGGTGCGCACGCGCTGGCAGCCGCAGATCAGGGCCAGGGCGAAGGAGGCCGCGGCCACCACGAGCGGCATCCTGATCGATGTGCAGGCGAGGTTCGGCTACACCGCCGCCGTCGGCAGCACCGACCAGGCCCGCGTGCGTCACCTCACCCTCGCCCTGCCGCCCCGCCACGCCGCCCGCCTCCTTCAAGCCCAGGAGGCCGGGGTCGACGAGGACGACCTCCGCCAGGTCGCGGCCGAGGCCTTGGGCGAGGTGTACTTCCGCGACGGCGGCCGCCGTGCCCACGGCCTCGAAGTGGAACTCAAGGACATCGTCGACCTGCAGTTTGAGCTGTAGGCGGTCAGGGCGCTGGAGCCGGAAGCAGAAAGGGCGTCGGGGAGAGCTGTGACAGCAGGAGCGTTAAGGACCGTGCCGCTGGCCGGGGAGCTGACCTCGTCGCTGATCAGCCGGGCCGCGGACCGCTGTGGCCTGCCGGCCGCGGGGGTGCTGCGGCTGTGGACGTGCCGCAACTCCACCGCCCGGTTGGACGGCGGCGGTGTGCGGGCCGATGCGGACCTCGTGCTCAACGAAGCCGGGCGGGCCGTGCTCGCCGAACTGTGCGGGGTCGAACCGGCGGTGCTGGCGCGCGCGTTGCCTGCCTTCACCGTGGATGATCCCAAGATCAGCATCGGGCGGGAGGCCGCCCTCCCGCAGGGGCGGTGGCGGGCGGCGGGCGCGGTGGGGACTGATCATTCTCAAGGTCATGGTCCTGGCCTCGGCCCGGACCGGCCCGAACCGCAGCCCCGGGCGCTCTTGCTCAGCCAGTTCTTCGCTGCCTGCAGAACTTGGTCCGCGTGAGCTCCGCTCCTCAGTTTCATGGTGGGGATCTCCTCGTCAGGAGAGATCGGCGCATCGTAGTTACGGCCGGTACGGTCGGCGTCCTTGACCTCTGTGAGGCCCAGCACGGCACCATCGGAAAGGCGACGGTTCTTGTTCCCGGTGGGGACGCCGTACGTGTCCTCGCCGAAGGACCGGGTCTGCGGCCGCCCCCGGAAGGCGACCGCCACCGCCTCAGCCGCGCTGGCCGTTACCCCGTCGGTCAGGACCGCGACCGGGGCGTGAGGGTTAGCCACGGGAGCACTGTCTCCCCAGTCGAAGGGTCTGCCGTTCTCACGCGGGCTGCCGTTCTGGATCGTCCACGGGTACGTCTTGCCGTCGGGATCCACGAACATGCCGACCTTGCCGTCCCCCAGAATCGGACCCGCGACGGCGAGCATGGGCCACATACTCCCACCGTGGTTACGGCGCAGGTCCACGACCCAGCCGCACGCCCCCGGGCGGTCAGCTTTCGCCACCGCCTCACGGCCTTGCCGTACATACCGCTGGTACGCCGCGTCAGATCCCTGTACTGCAGGGAGTGACACGTAGGCCACGTGCTCCCCCAGCGAGCGAGCCTCCGGCCCTTGGAAGGATGAGTCGGGCGGAGCCTCGATCACCTCTTTGACCTGCTTGGGTTCGAAGAAGGAACTGTGCCCGTGGCCGGCTGTCCGAAGGGCGGAGCGGATCGCGTCGTAGGTGTCTGACGGTTTCTGCGCGGCCCGGGCCTGCGAGAAGGCCTGGCGGCGTACCTCTGTCCACTCGACCTGATGACGGAGGAGCGCATTCTTCTCCATGATGTCCAGCACCTTCGACAGGTATGACCGGGCAGCGGCCGACATACCTGGCCCTTGTGCCCCCTCCGAACGATCCGTGCATCCCGTCCCCGCAACAAGAACACTCACCAGCCCAGCGCAGGCAGCCCCACGCAGCAACCGTCCCCGCCTCATCCATACCCCCAACTCTGCAATCAGGAGCAACCTTAGGCTGCCGAGCAACTCGCACTGGTGGCAGGTCAGTTCAGAAACAGGCACTTACCCCCGGCGGCTCGCTGTTCGTGCAGCTGCCGCCGGCCCGGCTCCCCGCCCGCACCGTCGTGCGCCTGCTGGCGGACAGGCGGGTCGGCGAGCACGTTTACGGCGGGCGCATGACGATGTCGGCCGCCGGCGATCGCATCCGGAACCGCGCCGACTACTGGGTCAGGGCCGCCGAGGACGTGCTGCGGGAACACACCGAGACGTTCTGGATGTGGCCCGCGACGCCGGCCCGGCTGACCCGCGAGCTGGCAGCGCACGGGTTCGCCCCGCTCCCTGGGTACGAGGAGTCGGAGCTGCCGGCAGTGACGCTGCGCGACCGCCGGTGAGACGCCGCACCGCAAGAACCCCCGCCGCACTGCCGCAACCGGGCCCGTCGCCCGGTCATCCGCGCGCCCCCGCCGCACGGTTCACCGTGTGTGCCACACCAACTGGGACGGGATGCAACGTGTGGCATGTGTAGATGCCAGTGATCGTCAGGGGCGGTCTGGCCGCCGGCAAGGCCACGGAGGAACTGGGCGCGCACGGACACGACGGGCCCCTCCTCGTCCGGGGTGCGGCCCGGGCTGGGTCGAGGGTGATCACCGCGCCGACCCGGGCCCGGTGGCGCAGGACCAACCGAACGCGTCCGTTGACCGGCCGGGTGGCCACGGTGGTCCGCGGCCCCCGTTACCGTCTTCGTGGCTCCGAAATGGGGCCTCCGGCCTTCGGGTCCGGCATGACTTCCCCCCTTGTTGTTCATGATCCGGGGGGTGGTGTCACCGGGCCCGGTGGTGCCGTCGCGGCCGGTGAATCCGAACAGATCTACGCACTCCTCACCGTCTACCAGGCACTATGCGCTCTCAAAGTCCACGCAGCCGAACAAGGTGAGGTCGATCCCGACCGGATCTCCTTCAC
>NZ_BMTL01000054.1 GCF_014649655.1 Streptomyces humidus
TCAGCCACTTCTTGTAGCCGCCGAGGGCGGCCCAGGTCTGCCCCCACGTGGTGTCGTGGCCGCCGACCGGGTGGTTGTCGGCCGCACCCAGCATGAGTACGAACACGACGCCAAGCCCTACCGCTGGACCTACGACGGCAGCCCATTCAAAGCCGCATGAACCCCCGAAGGATCAACGCGGCGCTGCACTGGGCTGCCGCCGACAGCATCCTCAGCCGGCTGAGCGAGCCACCACGCAGCCTTCGGGACGAGTTTTCCGCGCAGATATCAGGGGTAATCCAGGGGCATCCGTTGGAGCTGACGGAGTGGATCACGGGCTACGCCAGGAGAGCAGTCGGCGACTGTCTGCAGTCTGCCCTGTGGCCACTGAGTGGGGGGATCAGGTCGTGGATGAGTACGCAGAGTTTAGGCAGTTGGCCCGTAAGACGGTGGAGTTGCTTGAGTCGGACCCAAGTAAAGAGAAAAGGAAGGTATCCGCCGACAACACAGAGGTCGAGGGATGGACCATCGACCGAGGCAGCTCATACAGCAATGAGAAAGTCTTCTCCAAAGCTCCCGGAGACTTCAGAGAAGCCTGGGGAAACAACGGGGAAATCATCCTCGGCGTCGATGGTGAAATCTATTCCTTCTCCTGGCATAAAGAGGAGAGTGGGTGGCCTACTGTCATGACGGAGTCGAGTTCACTGCGCAAGCTGGAGGCTCGGGATCTGGTGGGAAGTACGGGAAAGCCGTTCAGTGCGTACACGGATAAATTGAATCGACTCCGTTGGTCCTAGCATCTACGAGCAACCATTCCTTTTCTCCTGTCAAGTCGCGACGCTTGGACTGTAGATAAGCCCTGCTTTCGAATCCCGGCTGGGGGATCATGAAATGTTCAAACTCGCGATGCGCGAAGATGCCCGCGGAACGCGCATAGAGTCTCTCTGTGAGTTGGTCGATGCAGCTGGACTCGTCATTACGGTGCACGGCTCTGGAGACCTAAACGAGACAAGGAGAGCTATTTTCGAGGCGGCCCCGCGCCTCTCGGAGGAGCATGAAGTCCGAGCCAACGGCATGATCTTAAGCCGCGTCGGAAGCTACCGAATTTTCTGGGGTATCGTCAGCCATCCCGGTGGAAGTTTGGCGATCCTCACACCCCTGTCAATATATGAAGGGCAGGACAGAAGCGAGTGGATCAGCCATTTCATGCGCGAGGTACTCGATCCCGTCAATTCTCTCTCCAGCCGAGGTTACCGCATAGGGGGAGGTGGTGATGGATCGGTGACCGACTTCGAGTTCGCACAGGCCTTTGCCCATGCGTATGTGTGACGACCAGTCCGGGCGGCAGTGGGTGGACAGTGAGATGGGGACCCACATCGGCGGACACAGGGACGGCATGCCATCACCAGTTGTGGGGTGAACGCCCAGTGAACCGGTGTACGCGACAAGTCGCTTGAGGAGACGTGAGTGTCACAGGCGTGGAAGGTCACCGTTATGGTGTTGGCCTTTGCTGGAATTGTTTCGACCCCGTTGATCTGGCTACTTGGCAGCCCTGACTCCGGCCAGCTCGTTGGAGCCTCCGTCCAGGGTGCCGTTGGCATCGCGGCGTTTCTATGGGCGCTATTTCAAAATCCCACCAGCCGGGTTGACGACGTGGCTGTACGGACCGGTGAAACTGAAGCTGAAGACGGGGGAACCGCGGTTACCGGCGTCAAGCGGCCCAAGGGCAGGGGAAGCGGATCGGCGAAGGCCCAGGCCACCGGGAAGGCGAAGGCCACCGGCAAGGGAAGTCGAGCTGTCAGCGGTGTCGACTACGAGTGATCCGGCTCGGCTAAAGGGAACGGGGGGAATCGGCGAATGGTGAGGCGGCGCAGGCGAAGAAGTGAGCCTGGTTCGCAGGCCGACGTCTCCGCGACCGATACCGGCGACCCCGTGGCCGGGGCTGGAGGGAAGGCGGTGACCGGCTACTCCGGACCAGCACAGAGGACTGCGGAAACGTCTGTCGCCCTCATACATGTGTCCGGGACGGGGGACGCGATCGCCGCCACTGGCGGCCTGGCCAACAGCGGCTATATCCACGAGCTGAATGTCGGCACGCTCACGATGGTGTTGAAGCGAGGACCTCGTGAACCAGCTGCGTGGCCGCACCAAATCGGATTGATCCCACCGCGGGCGCTGTCCTTCCAGCCTCGAGCGGAGCTGGAGCGCCTGAAGGAGGCGATACAGGGCGGGGGCATGGCGGTGCTCACCGGTATGGGTGGCGTGGGCAAGACCCAGCTAGCCGCCGACTACGCGCATACCACTTGGCAGGGCGGCTGCCTGGACGTGTTGGTATGGATCTCCGCGAGTAACCGCTCCGCAGTGATCTCGGGATACGCACAGGCCGGCGTTGAACTGTGCCGGGCCGACTCCTCCGCCCCGGAACAAGCCGCGAGAACGTTCCTGGCGTGGCTCCACCCCAAGGGCGGCGCCGACCACTGTCGATGGCTGATCATCCTGGATGATGTCTCTGACCCCGCGGATCTGCGCGGCCTGTGGCCGCCGACAAGCCCCCATGGCCGCAGCGTTGCCACCACCCGGCGCCGCGAAGCAGCTCTGGCGGGGCACGGGCGCCATGTGATCGGAGTCGGCCTGTTCACGGAGGCCGAAGCGGTCGCTCACCTCTCGTCGTCTCTGGCAGCACACGACCGGCATGAGCCTACAGACCAACTCGTCGCGCTGGCCTCTGATTTGGGTCACCTACCCCTCGCTCTCTCCCAGGCCACCGCATATATGGTCGATACAGGTCTGGACTGCCGTACGTACCGCCAGCTGCTATCCGACCGAGCAAAGACGCTAACCGAGTTGATGCCCGAGACGGGCGCCCTGCCCGACGACCAGGACGTCGCGCTTTCCGCAGCATGGTCCCTATCCATCGAACGCGCCGATCGACTCCACCCCGTCGGCCTCGCACGCCCCATGCTCGAGCTCGCAGCCATGCTGGACCCCAACGGCATCCCAGGCAGCGTCCTCGGTAGTTCGCCTGCTCTCGCTCATCTCGCGGAGCATCGCGCCATCACTGCCGGGAGCAGCGGACGATCGCACGAGATCCGGCCAGAGGATGCGGTCCTTGCGCTCCGGGTTTTGCATCGACTCAGCCTGATCAAGCACACCCCGGCCACCGAGAACCAGGCGGTACGCGTCCATCAGCTCATCCAGCGGGCCACCCGTGAGAGTCTCCCTTCCGACCAGCACGGCGATCTAGCCCGCACCGCAGGCGACGCCCTGGTCGCTGTCTGGCCCGATGTGGAACGTGACAGCGCCTATTCCCAGATCTTGCGGGCCAATACCGAAGCCCTCAACGAACACGCACCGACCCCTCTCTGGGCGCCCCGGGCGCACCCGGTCCTTTTCCGGGCGGGGAAAAGCCTGGGAGAGGCCGGGCTCATCGGCGCCGCCCGTTCCTACTGGCACGAACTCCAAGCCACCGCCCACCGTTCTCTAGGTTCCGATCATCCAGATACTCTCACCACCTCGCACTACCTCACCTTCTGGCAGGGGGAGGCAGGCGATGCCGTCGGGGCCGCCGCCGCCTTCGCCGAGCTGCTGGAGCACCGGACACGGGTCCTGGGCCCCGACCACCCAGACACCCTCGTTACGCGGGCCAACCTCGCCTACCAGCGCGGCGAGGCAGGCGATGCCGCCGGGGCCGCCGCCGCCTTCACCGAGCTGCTGGAGCACCGGACACGGGTCCTGGGCCCCGACCACCCAGACACCCTCGTTACGCAGGGTGATGTCGCCGGGTGGCGAGGGATGGCAGGAGACGTCACCGGGGCCGTCGCCGCCTACGCCGAGCTGCTGGAGCACCGGACACGGGTCCTGGGCCCCGACCACCCCAACACCCTCAACACCCGGGGTCAGCTCGCCTACTGGCGGGGAGAAGCGGGGGACGCCGCCGGCGCCCTGAGCGCGTACACCGAGCTGCTGGAGGACCGACTTCGCGTCCTTGGGCCCGACCACCCACACACCCTCACCAGTCGGCACAATGTCGCTCGGTGGCGCGGAGAAATGGGGGACACCAAAAGGGCCACCACGGATTTCGCCGAACTATTGAAGGACCGTCTGCGAATTCTCGGGCCCGACCACCCACGCACTCTCAAAACGAGGTCGAACCTCGCCCGATGGCAGGGAGAGGACGGTGATCCGGAGGGAGCCGCCAGCGCATTCGCCGAGCTGTTGACCGACGCAATGCGTGTCTTGGGGCCCGACCACCCGGAGACGCTCATAATCCGCGCCTCCCTTGCCCGATGGCAGAGCTGACTGCGAATCACTTCTACTGCCAGCCCGGGAGTCGGGCAACAGGGCCGCTCTTGCCCGGCGTATACCTCCGCAGGCACGACCTCCTCGAGCAGCTCGCGGCTGGCTTCGGCATCTCAGTCGGCACCGCCCACGTTTACGTGGCCGCCGTCGTCGACCTGCTCGCCGACCGCGCGCCCGGCCTGCTGCGCGCCCTTCGTGAGGCCGAGGGCCCGTGGCTCCCGGGGTTTCGGGAGATGAGGGAACACATACCGACGATGACCTTTGGCTTCCAACTGCCGCCTCCCCGGCACAGGACTGGGGCCCGTCCCGCACCATGACGACATCACGCATGGGAGGTCAGTGGGATCCGTTGCCCTCGATGTCGACAGCAGGCAGCGCGGCCCAGGTAGCGAAGTCCGTCGATGTCACCGGTCCTTGGCCAGGGCGACGAGCTCGGCGAACAGGCCGCCGGCATGCACCAGGTCCTCGTACCCGCCTTGTTCGATCACCCGGCCTTTGTCCATGACCAGGATGCGGTCGGCGAGGCGTGTGTTCTCTGGGGTTTTGATAGCTGTCGTGTGACATTGCATCTCTTGCTGTCGTTTGGTGTATTACGACGGTTCTTCAGGGGTGTGGCTCTTGTAGTGGATCGTTGCGATCGACATACGGAGCATGGGAACGAATGTACGAAACACTTCTCGTCTCGATGCCGTCGGGGACCCGGTACTGGACCGTGGTGGACGACGAGCTGGAGGTCGTCCAGGAGGCGGACCGCTTCCTGAGGGAGGTACGCCTGGCCCGGGGCCGAGCAGAGACGACAACGAAGGCGTACGCCGGGGCGGTGACCTTGTTCCTGCGCTGGTGCGCGAGTACGGGGCGGGAATGGTCGACTGCGGCCCGGGATATGGGGCTGTTCATGGTGTGGCTGCGGTGGGCGCCGGGCAACGGTGGCCAGCGGCGGGCCGTGGTACCGGGGCCGGGAGGAACGCCGGTCCGTGGGGACGCGCGAATCAACAAGGTGCTGACCGCGGTACGGATGTTCCTGCTTCACGCGGTGGTCAACAAGGCCGCGCCGGCCTGGGTCCTTGAGCAGCTCTACGAGCTGGGGGATGACCGTGACCTGCCGGTGGAGGCACGGGGCGAGAGCGGTGGGATGCGGTATCGGCTGCGGGCCCGTCACCGGCTGCAGGAGCCGGAGGCGGAAGTGGACCGGGCCACTGACGAAGAGGTCGTGGCGATGCTGCGGGCCTGTCGGTCCGCCCGGGACAGGTTGATCGTGCTGCTGCTGTCGCGGGTGGGGTTGCGTCCGGGACAGGTCGCGGGACTGCACCGCTGTGATGTCCACCTGCTGATGGATTCGCGCTCGCTGGGGTGCGATGTCGAGGGGCCGCATCTGCACGTGATCCGGCGGCAGAACGTGAATGGCGCCTGGTCGAAGTCGAGGAAGTCGTGGGTGATGCCGGTGGACTTCCTGGTGGTGCAGGCCGCCGACCAGTACGCGGTGGAGCGTTACGAGATCCTCGGGGAGGGCGGAAGCGACTTCTTGCTGGTCAATCTCTTTCGCCCGCCCTATGGCTCGCCGGTGACCACCGGCGCGATCGGAGAGCTGTGCGAGTCGCTGTCGGGACGGGCGGGACTGGGCCGCCAGGTTGTGCCGCGGATGTGCCGGCATGCGATGGCCAGCAACGTCGTGGATGCCGGCGGCACGCTGGATGAGGTTCAGGCCCTGCTGGGCCAGAAGCATCCGGCCTCGCCCCGCCCCTACCTTCATCCGGACCGAGCTCGCCTGCGCGCGGCCGTTGACCGTGTGGCTTCGCCCCGCCTGACGGAGGGGGAGACCCGGTGAACCTGGCGGTCGCAACGCCCCAACAAGGGGCAGGGGAAGACACGGCCACCACAGGTCTCATGGGCGCCGTCCAACCGGAGTTCCTGCAGTTGCTCAGCTGGGATCCTCACGTCCGGGTTCTGGTGCTGCCGCGCTCGCGTCCGCAGTTCAGCGGTGAGGATTGCCTGGTGGCTGGCTGCGACAAGATGTCCTACTTCGCCTACCAGAAGGGAATGTGCACCGGTTGCACGGAGCGGTGGAAGAAGAGCGGCCTGCCGTTCGACGAGTTCGTCACCATCCAGCGACCCGGCCGGATGGTCGGGTTCTTTCCTTGCCAGGTCGCGCACTGTGAACGGCCGGGCAGACGCGCGACGCTTCTGTGCTCGGCGCATAACTACCAGAGGTTCCAGGTCTACGGGCTCCCGCTGGAGGACTTCCTCGCTCACCCCGAGGTGCAGCCGCTGCCGGCCCTGGAGCCTTGCCGGGTCGCGGCCTGTGACCGGCAAGGCGAGTCCAGGGACGGGTACTGCGCGCCCCACGCTGATCAATGCCGTGACCTGCGTCAAGAAGGCGTCTTACAGGATGAGGATCTGTGGCGGCTGACCACCCCGACCATCGCAGAGTCCCGCCGGGTTAGCCTGCGTGGACTGCCCGACCGTGTGGTCGCGGAGTTCATCTATGGCCTCCAGGAACGGATTGCCCAGGGACTCCGGCACAAGGATTACCTGCTGCGCAATTTGTCCAACAACGCCCGTGCTCGGCAAGTCACTTCACTCGAAGAGCTCGACCTGGACGTTCTCGGCCACAACGACAGGGCCCTGGCCAGGGGCTTCCTCAAGCACATCCGCCGCCTCGGACTGAGCCCGGAGACCGAACGCCACAAGGACGTCTGGGACGCGAGCGTCTTCGGCCTCGGCGGCACCTTCTCCTTCACCGGGATCACCCAGCCCTGGCTGAGGGAAGGAGCCAAGGCTTGGGCTCTCGACGACATCCCCCGCCGCCGCGGAAAGAGTGGCAAGACCACCGTCCAGCGCACCCTGAAGTCCCTGAGCCGTTTCTCCCAGAGCTTGCATCTGAGCCGGGATGACCACGGCGTCGACCTGCCCGTGCTCGGCCGCACCGACATCACTGCCTTCCTGGGTCGGCTGACCTTTCTCAACGACCGCGGCGACATCTCTGGCTGCACGCAGTACATGACCATCCGCGACACCCGACGCGTGTTGACCCGGCTCCGGACCCTGGGCCTGACCAAGCCCGGCCAACCCTTGCACGGCCTGGCGGACGACTTCGCCCTGCGCCAGGAGGACATCCCTGACGACCCCGAGGACTCCGAAGCCGGCCGGGACCTTCCTCCGGAGGTCATGCGGCAGCTCTGTGCCAACCTCGACTCCCTTGAGACCGTCAGCTCCACAGACGTCCGCACGGCCATCGAGCTGATCATCGACACCGGCAGGCGTCCCAACGAGATCTGCAAACTGCCATGGCAGTGCCTCGACCGGGAAAGCGACGGCAGCCCCGTCCTTGTCTACGACAACACCAAGAACCTTCGGCACGCCCGCCGACTACCGATCCCTGGCGCGACTGCCGCGCTCATCCTCAAGCAGCAACAACGCGCCCGCGCCCGCTTCCCCGACACCCCGGCCGACAAGCTCAAACTCTTCCCCGCCAGCCTGGCCAACCCCCACGGCACGAAAGCAACAACCTACGAGTGGGTGTCGGCAAAGCACCGAGCATGGGTGAAGAACCTGCCCGCCTTCCTGGTCCCCACCGTGATCGTCGAAGACGGCAACCGGGCCACCACGATGCTGCCCTTCGACAAGAACAAGATCTACCCCTACGCCTACCGACACACCTACGCACAACGGCATGCCGACGCCGGCGTCCCCCAGGACGTTCTCCAGTCGTTGATGGATCACCGCGAAGCCAGCACCACACAGCGGTACTACCGCGTCGGCGAGAAACGCCGCCGCGAAGCTGTCGAGCGGGTCACCACCATGCAGTTCGACCGGCACGGCACACGCGTCTGGCGTCAGGCAAAAACCCTCCTCGACTCCGAACACGCCCGCCGCGCCATCGGCTCCGTCCAAGTCCCCTACGGCACCTGCACCGAACCCTCCAACGTTGCCGCCGGCGGCCACGACTGCCCCGTGCGCTTCCGCTGCGTGGGCTGCGGACACTTCCGCACCGACGTCTCCTACCTCCCCGACCTTGAGGCATACCTGGCCGACCTGCTGCGCAACCGTGAACGTCTGGCCGCCTTCGTCAACGCCGACCCTTGGGCCAAGGCCGAGGCCACACCATCGGACGACGAGATTGCCCGAGTCCGCCGCCTTGTTCAGCGAGTGCGCCAGGACCTCGACGACCTCACCGACGAGGACAGGGCCCAGATTCGCGAAGCAGTCGCGCTGGTCCGCCGCAGTCGCGGCGTGTCCCTGGGTATGCCGCGCATCCGTCAGCCCCTGCCCGACCTTCGCCCAGAGAGAACCGGATGACCAGCATGACCGACGGGAGGCGGGCCGACTCGGCCCGCCGCCGCGAACGAGTCCTCAAAGCCCTCGAAGTCCTGCTGCGAAGCGACGAGGACATCACAGTCTCCGGACTGGCCCGCGCCGCAAGAGTGGACCGCACGTACATCTACCGGCACCGCGACCTCCTCGAACGCGTCCACGCCGCCGCAGCCGCCCCACCAGAAGAAGGTCGGATCGCGGCCGTCAGCCGGGCCTCGCTACGGGCAGACCTGACCAACGCGCTGGAGCGGAACAGACGACTGGCAGTCCGGGTCCGGCAGTTGGAGAAACGTCTGTCCGAGAACCTTGGTGAAACCGCATGGAAGGAATCCGGCCTTGGTGCGTCCGCCGACATCGACCAGCTTCACCGCCGCATCACGTTGCTCGAACAAGACCTGGCCGAAGCAAGGGGCCAACTCGATGAGCGCACCGAGGAACTCGATGCTGCGCGGGCGGCTAATCGGGAACTGACCCGGGCACTGAACCAGGCCCGCTGACGCCATCTGCGGGTCTGTACGCTCACCGGCCCTGTCTCACTTTCGGCCCTGTCTCACTTTCGGTGGTGACGGAGCGTGCTGTTATCCGAGGAGGATGCGATGGCGAAGCAGGGTGAAGCCTGCTCGTCCGTGCATCTGGCGCGCGATCCGCTTGGTCTTGGTGTTGACGCCCTCGGTGGGGCCGTTGCTGTACGGAAGGGTGACACCCGCGATCACGGCGTCGAGGTCTCGGTCCAGGCCCCGGGTGAAGGCGTGCAGATGAGGCAGGTCGGCTGCTCGGACTTGGGCGATCCAGCGCGTGAGTGCGTCGGCGTTGTCGGCGTGCGGCGTAAGGAGCGGGGCGAAGCCCCTGATGCTGGCCGCGAGTTGGGTCATCTCGGGGCAGGCGGCGGTGAGCTTGGCCAGGAGCTCGTGTTGCTCGGTCTTGAGGTTGTCGGGCCTGGTCAGCAGCATCCGGGCGAGCCTGCGCGGGGAGATGTGGCTGCGGTCGGCGTCCGCGCGGCCCTGGTTGATGTACTTGTGCAGGAGGTTCAGGCAGCCCGTGAAGCCGAGGGTCTTGATCTCTTCGAAGATTCGAAGAGGTGACTGACGGGGACGGCGGGGTCTTCGGCCCGGCGTTTGCGCAGGTGCTCGCGATAGGGATCGACGAGGCTGGCGCGGTATTTGGGGACGCGGAGCATCCGTTCGGGGCGGTCGGCACGGGCGTACCGTTTGACGGTGTTCAGGGCCAGTTGCAGGCGGCGGGCGCATTCGAGTAGGCCAACGCCCTTGTCGAGGAGCTCGTGGACCTGGTGCCAGCGTTCGAGGGTGGTCTGGGCGCGGGGCCCGTCGTAGATGGGCGCGTCCAGTACAGCGGCCCAGCAGGTGCTGTGCGCCTTCACTTCGCTCAGGGCGGCTTCGCACAAGTTGTGCCACACATGCCAGCGGTCTCCGACCTGGACCGCGTCGGGCAGGGCACGGCGGATGGCCTCAGCATAGGTGGTGGAGGCGTCGCGGCACACGACCTCGACGTCGGGATGGTCGCGCAGCCACGCTTCCAGGGTGTCGGCGGTGCGGTCGGGCAGCACATCGATGCGCTCATGGGTCTCGGCGTCGCTCACCACGGTGGCATAACGGTGCCGCCGGCGCAGAGCGAAGTCGTCGACGCCGATCACGCGGGGTCTCCGCCCGGTGGGCAGCGGGATGCGTAAGAGGGTGCGCAGGGCCGTGTGGCGCGACAGGCCCACCGCAAGTACCGCCAGCAAACGTGCACCCGCTCGGCCCGCTAACTCCTTGACCACAGCCTTGACTTGCCTGGTCAGGCGGGCGGTGCGGCGCTGGTATCGCTCCAGGACACCGGGCACCTGTTCGCGGAAGGTATGGCAGCAACCGCGCGTGGGACACACCAGACGCCGCACCCGCACACGGACCACCACCCGGCGGCCATCGACCGGCACGTCGGCCACCGTCCGCAGCTGATAACCGTGCACCCGCCCGGACGGCGCCCCGCACACCGGGCAGACCGCGGCCTCCGTCGGCGTCCGGGCCCGCACCACGATCCGCTCGCCCTCGTCGGTGACCTCCTCTATGACCAGCGGGGACAGCCCCGAAAACACCATCTGCACAAGCTCGTTGACATCCTTCACGGGTTGTCAACGACCCCCGGGACGCTCCGTCACCACCGAAAGTGAGGCCCTGCCTCACATCCGGTGGTGACGTTAAGTAGCTGCGGTGACTGACGGTAATGCCGCCAGTCCAGCATGGGTGAAGCGACTGTCGACACCGTTCACGCCTACCTCGACGACGCGTCTGCGACTGGCCTCCCCGGGGCTCGGACCTGACACCTCAAAAAACGGTGACGTTCTGTCACCGCCGGATGTGAGACAGGGCCGCTCGCTTTACAGACCCACCGGCGACGACGGATCTTGCGTCCGGCCAGACCCAGCTCGGCCATCAGCTTCGCGACCGTGTTCACCGAGACCCGCCAGCCGCGCCGGACCAGCTCGATGAACACCTTCGGCGAGCCGTAGGTGCCCCCGGACCGGTGGAAGACCTCCTCGATCTCCTCGGCCAGGCGCTGCCGGCGCTCCTCCCGGGCGGTCGGTGCGCGGTCGCGCCATTTGTAGAACCACGACTCGGACACGCCCAAAGCCCGGCACGCGACGCGGTGTGGAATCTTCTGCTCGGCCTTGCAGCTGCTGATCACCCCGACCGCGACGGCCGGGTCTGCCTCAGCTACTTCACCCACAAGGCCACGAATCGCTTGCATACATCACGCTCCATCTCCAGCTCACGGATGCGCTTGTCCTTCTCCCGCGCCTCGGCCCGCAGCCGCTCCAGCTCCGCCCGCTCGCCCTCCCGCAGCCGGGCGCCCGAGCCCGCCACCGCCGATTGGACAGGCGTGTCTGACGACGGCGAGCCGTTGCGCTTGGCCCGCGACACCCAGCTGTGCAAGATCAATGCTCCGTCACAGGCGGAGTCGTGTCCACGGACACCATCACGCCCTTCGGCAACGGCCAGAGATCATCCAGACCGGAGCTGAGCCGCAGCTCCGCCAGGAGGACCGACCTCCGCGGCGAACGTGATGGCGTCACGACGCTCCAACTCGTTCAGGAAGGGGAAGACCGCGACAGGATCGCGGTCCGCGACCATACGGGCGGTGCCGAAGGTGCGCAGGACGTACGCGTACTGCTCAGCCGTACCGATCGGGCCAAGCCGGGGCCAGGGCTCGGAAACCCCGTCGGCCAGATCCCGCATGATCTCCCGCGCCCGCACCAGCGCGCTGCGGGCGTCGGGGAAGGGTTCGAGCACCCGGTAGAGCATCGAGGCCAAGGAGTTGCCTTTCACATCGGGACACCTCCGCCCGCGCCTCGGGCTGCAGTAGGTGTACTCGTTCGACGAATGGTAGGCGTGGTCCCCGGCACAGCCGTGGCCGACGATGTCACCCTGCGCGTCCGCACCAGGCCGGCCGCCGACCGCACTCCCCGCCCGAGTCGCGCCCACCGGCTCACGGAGCTGCCCGCCTCATCCGCCCCACCAGCACCTCACCGGCCCGCCCGGTCGAAACGGAGGGCGGCCTGCGGGCAGCGATCGCCGGTGAGTACCATCCGCTGAACGGCGAGGCGTCGGAGCCTCGCCCGGATGCTTCGGGCAGGGCTCGAACGGGGATCGTCCTGCGGGGCGGGGCGGTGCGGGGGGCGGGGAGTTGGCGACGTTCGGTGAGATGCTGTTGGTCTTTCGCCGGGCCGCGGGGCTGACGCAGGAGGAGCTGGCCGAGGCCGCCGGGATGACGGCCCGGTCCATCCGGGATCTGGAGCGCGGCCGGCGGGCGCGTCCGCAGCGCCGCACGGCGCAGTTACTGGTGTCGGCGCTGGGGCTGGAGGACTCGGACGCCGCCGCGTTGCTCGCGGCCGGCAGACCCGGCCGGCAGACGACTCCTCCTGCCGACGACAGCGCGGCACCGTCCGGCCTGCTCGGCCGTCAGGACCAGGTGGCGGTCCTGGAGCGGGCGGCCGGCGAGGCGCGGGCGGGCCGGGGCGGCGTGGTTCTGGTGCGGGCGGGCGCGGGGATGGGGAAGACCGCGCTGCTGGACACGTGGGCGGGCCTTCAGCAGCCGCAGGAGATCCGGGTGATGTCCGCGAGCGGGGCGGAGCTGGAGCAGGGCTTCGCCTTCGCGGTGCTGCGGCAGCTGGTCGAGCCTCTGCTGGTCGGGGCCGGCGACGAGGGGCGGGCGCGGCTGTTGTCGGGTCCGGCGCAGTTGGCGTCGCACGCGCTGCGCGTGGAGGGGACCGGCGAGCTGTCGCCCGAGACGTCACTGGGCCTTCTGCACAGCCTGTACTGGCTGATGGTGCATGTCACCGACGACGGGCCGGTCGCCCTGGTGGTCGACGACGTGCACTGGGCGGATCTCCCGTCGGTGCGGTGGCTCGAGTACCTGGCGCGGCGTCTGCGGGGTCTGCCCCTGCTGCTGGTGCTGGCGGGGCGGCCGGACAACGGGGCCGGGGTCGAGCCGGTGCTGGGGCGGATCGCCGGACAGCCGTACTGCCGTCCGGTCGGCCTGCCCGGGCTGGACCTCGACAGTGTGACCCACCTGGTGCGGGCGAGCCTGGGGCCCGGCGAACCGCGGTTCGTCGCCGCGTGTGCCTCGGCCACCGAAAGCAACCCGCTGCTGCTGCACGCATTGCTGCGGACCCTCGCCGACAACCAGGTCAGAGCCACCGACGAGCAGGCCCATCTGGTGGAGGAGTTCCGGGGCCGGATCCTGGCCGAGACCGTGGTCAAGCGGCTGACCGGCGAGCCGGAGCCGGTCCTGCGCCTGGCGCGGGCCCTGGTGGTGCTGGGGGACGAGGCCACCTGGAAGGTCGCGGCCGAGCTGGCGGGGCTGGGCGAGTCGACGGCACGGGAGCTCGGCGGCAGGCTGCGGCAGGCCGGTGTGCTGGCGCCGGGTGAGCCGGTGCGGTTCGGGCATGCCCTGGTCCGCGCCGCCGTCGCCGAAGCCGTCCTCGGGCCGGTGGACCTGGCCGTCGGTCACGCGCGGGCAGCCGAACTGCTGCGCGGCGACGGCGCGGCCGACGATCTGGTGGCGGCCCATCTGCTGCTGGCCGAACCGGGCGGTGAGAGCTGGTGGGTGGACACCCTCCGGGAGGCGGCGCGGGCGACGCGTGGCCGAGGTGCTCCGGAGGTCACCTCCGCCTATCTGCGCCGGGCTCTGCGCGAGCCGGTGTCCGTCGAAGAGCGTGGCCCCCTGCTGCTGGAGTTGGGCAAGGCCGAGCTTCAGATCGACGTCGGCGCGGCCAGGCACCACCTGACGGAGGCATCGACGGCGTTGGCCGAGCCGTATGCGCTGGCCGAGGCGGCCTCGCTGCTCGCCAGCGGGCTGTTCCTCAGCCATGAGCACGAGCGCGCCGTCGACGTCCTCGCCCGTGCGGTGGACGATCTGGGGCGGACCGACGACGGCATCGGCCTCGCGCGTGAGGTGTCATGGTTCCTTCAGGCGCAGATGCTGCTGATCGGTTACGACCAGCTCTCCACGCTCCCCGCCGCACGCCGGCACGCGCGACGGCTGTGGGACCACAAGCTGGCCGGTGACACCCCTGGTGAGTGCATGGTCCTGGCCGCGCTGTCCGCCCCGGCCACCACCGGGGAGGCCACCGCCCAGATCGCGGGCGACCTCCTCGACCGGTCCCTGCGAGGCGGGCTGGTCGCGGCGGACACCTCCCAGATGCTCGTGACCCTCGCGGGGCTGGCCTTCGTGGCCACCGACCGGCTCGACGACGCGGTCGCGCGCTTCGACCGCGTCGTCGACATGGGCGGCCGATGGGGCTCGTTCCTGCTGGTCTCGTCCGCGCTGACCTGGCAGCTCCTCGTCCAGGCCCGCCGCGGCCGGCAGCTCCCGCTCACCGCCGACTTCGGACACCCCGCCATCACGGCCGACCAGGGCTTGGAGCCTCGGGTCAGGCTGTCGATGACGACCCAGGTGGGCGAGTCGCTGATCGAGCGGTGCGACCTGACGTCGGCGACGGCGGTGCTCACCGCGGACGCCGACTTCGACCGGGTGGGCTGGACCTGGCAGGGCCCCGCGCTCCTCGCACGCAGTCACCTGCAGGCGGCGCGGGGCAACCCGGCCGCCGCCCTCGCCGTCCTGCACGAGTACGGCGCGGAGGAGAACCGGGCACAGGTCATGAACCTGGCCGGGGCGCCCTGGCGGTCGCGGGCGGCCTTGCTGCACCACACGCTCGGACAGCGGACGGACGCGCTCCAACTGGCCACCGAGGAACTGGAGCTGGCCCACCAGTGGGGCACCGAGCGGGCGATCGGGGTGGCCTCGCGCTGTCTGGGCGTCGTCCACGGCGGACGCAGGGGGCAGGCTCTCCTGCGCGAGGCCGTGGCCGTGCTGAAGCGGTCCCCGGCCCGGCTGGAACTGGCCCGCGCCCACTACCGGCTGGGCACCGCCCTCCTGCACGGCGGCGAGACCGACGAGGCCCGCCGCTCCCTCACCGAGGCGCTCCGGCTCGCGGACGCCTGCGGCAGCGTCCTGCTGGCCGGCCACGTACGCGGAGCGCTCGCCGCGGCCGGAGTGCGCCCGAAACCAGCCCCACCGGCGGCTCCGAGCCTCTCCCCCACCGAACACCGGCTGGTCGAGCTGCTCCGTACCCGTCACACCGACCGTCAGATCGCCCAGTCCCTCCTCCTCACCCCGCACGACGTGACCGGCCTGATCGAGCAGGCAGCCCGCAAACTGGGAGTGGCCGGCAGGGCGGAGCTGGCATCGCCCCCGGCCCGGGCCCACCAGCGGTCCGGCGGTGAGTAGACCCTGCGGTCGGCGTGACGCGGCGGCCTGGAGTCGCGACATGGCTTGAGCGGCGTTGAGCCCCGCACGCGGTGCGGGGCTCGTGGCCGGCAGCGACACCGCAGTGCCGCTACCAGGTCGTGCTATCCGCCGACCGTGGACCAGGCGGACCAGCCGGGGCCCCCGGGAGTGGTCTGCCAGGCGGTCGTGATGGTGTTCTTGACGTCCAGGGCGAAGACCTCCAGCCGTCCGTCCTTGTTGGCGACGACGACGGGGTCGCCGGCGGTCGCGCCGCCGAGGCTGGAGAAGCCGGACCACACTTTGGCGCCGCCGGTCTGGAAGTCGTGGTAGACGCTGCCGTCGACGGCCTTGGCGAACACTTCCAGCCGGTCGTCGTTGTTGATGCCGACGGCGGGAACACCGGTGAGCAGGCCCTTGCCGCCGAGGTTGACCCCGGGATACCCCGCTGATTCGTCCGCGGTCCAGACGGCCTTGTCGGTGCCCACCCCGAACCCCTGGAGAATGCCGTTCTTGTCGCGGACGACGGTGACGGCATGCTCCAGATAGCCGCCGACCTTGGAGAAGTCGGACCATTTCTGGATATCGGGGGTGTCCTGCCAAGCGTGGTAGACGGCATGGTTGGTGGCCGCGCTGAACACGTCCAGCCGTCCGTCACTGTGGACGGCGACGGCGGGAGGAGTGATGAACTCGCCGCCGAGGTCGAGCCAGGGGGACCACTGGTCGGCCTTGGGACTGGTCTGCCAGGCGGTCCAGAGGGAGGAGTCGGCGTCTCCCAGCCCGAACAGTTGGAGCTGTCCGCTGAGGTTGGACGCGACGGCGAGGGGGCCGTGGACCGAATCGCCGATGGTGGACCAGCCGGTCCACTTGGAGCTGTTGGGGGCAGCCTGTGCGTTGGCGACGACACTGCCGCTCGTGTTCACGGCGAACACTTCCAGCCGTCCGTCGAGGTTGCTCGCGACGGTCGGGGCGTCTTTGAACGTGCCCAGGCTCCCCAGGCTGGACCAGCGGGTCCATTTGGTGGCGTTCGCGGCGGCCTGCGAGGCGGTGTAGAGGAGGCCGTCGGCGCCGACGGCGAACGCCTCCAGCCGCCCGTCCGACTGCCTGCCGACCGCGGGGGCCGTCTCGAACTGCGGCGCGTCCGGCGCCTGCGCCGCGAGGAGGGCTGCCGAGGCGGGCGCCGCCGGAAGGAGCGCCAAGGCCGACACCGCTGCCGCCGCGGCGGCCACGACGGCTGCGGCGCGTGGAGTTCGGATCCTGGTTCCGGGCATGCGAGGTCGCGTGGAAAACATGAATCTCCTCGGTGACTGGTACTCCGGGCCGCGGCTCAAGCGCCGACGGTGCGGTACCCACTGCTGAATCCGGCAGGGCCGTTGCCGGCCCTTCGCGGCACCTTCCTGCCCTCGGTGAGGAGGGGTGGCTGCTCAGGGAGCAGCAAAACACCGATGCGGACAGGGGTGCCAGGAAGAAGAACCGGACGGATTACCGGAAGATCCGCCGGAACGAACAACGTCCGGTCCGGCCCCGGTGGGGCGGGGGCTACCATCGTGCGCCGGGGGCCGTCGGCCGCCCAACGGGATGCAGCGGGTCGGCTGTTGAGGGGGATGGTCAGCCATGCATGTGGTCGTCACCGGCGGCGCCGGGTTCATCGGGGCGAACCTCGTCCGCGTACTGCTGGACCGGCCGCAGATCCGGCAGGTGACGGTCGTGGACGACCTGTCGACCGGAAGCACGGCCAATCTGGCGGGCCTGGACGTGGTCTTCCACGAGGGCACCGTGCTGAACGGGGCGCTGCTGGACACGGCGTTCCGGGGCGCCGACGCGGTGGTGCACCTGGCGGCGCTGCCGTCGGTGCCGCGCTCGGTCGCCGACCCGGTCGCCGGCCACCACGCCAACGCGACCGGCACGCTGGAGGTGTTGCAGGCCGCCCGCAGGGCCGGGGGGCTGCACGTGGTGGCGGCCTCCTCGTCCTCGGTGTACGGGGCCAACCGGGAGTTGCCCAAGCGGGAGGAGATGCGCGCCGCTCCGCTCAGCCCGTACGCGGTGAGCAAGCTGGCCGCCGAGTCGTATCTGACGGCCTTTCATCACTGTTATGGGCTGCGGGTGCTGCCGCTGCGGTTCTTCAACGTGTTCGGGCCGCTGCAGCCGGCCGGCCACGCCTACGCCGCGGTCGTCCCGGCGTTCGTGGACGCCGCGCTCGCCGGGCGTCCGCTCCAGGTGCACGGCGACGGCGGGCAGACCCGGGACTTTACCTTCGTGGGCACCGTGACCCAGGTGCTCGGTGAGGCGGTGCTGCGCCGGGTGGTGCACCCGGAACCGGTCAACCTCGCCTTCGGGACTCGGACGTCGCTGACCGACCTCGTCGCCGAGCTGGAGGCGGTGCTGGGCCGCCCGGTGCCGGTCCGGCACACCGCTCCGCGCCCCGGGGACGTCCACGACTCGCAGGCCGACAACACGAGGCTCAGAGCGCTCTTCCCCGGGGTGCGGCCGGTGCCTCTGCGGCAGGGGCTGGAGCGCACGGTGGAGTGGTTCCGGTCCGTGGCCCGCACGCCCTGACTTCGTGGCGCAGGCTCCGGATGGCGTACAGGCCGCCGAGAGCGATCAGGAGGCCGGAGAGGGTGAGGATGCCGTCGACGCGGCCGAAGCGCAGGCCGCCGAGAGTGGCGTGGAAGTCCTGCGGGACGGTGCTGGCCAGCCAGCCCGCCAGGCCGGTGCCGATGATCCCGGCGAGCCGCTGGACCGGGTTGAGGACCGAGAAGACGCGCCCGAGGTAGCCGGGCGGGACAGCCTCCACGAGCATCGGGGCGAGAGCGGCGTTGAGCACCGCCATGGCGACGCCGACGGCGACCAGGACGGCGAGCCCCGCCGCCAGGCCGGTTGCCCGGGAGTACCCGACCAGGAGGAGTCCGGTCACCGCGAGGCCTAAGGAGAAGACCCGCCGGTGCCCGAGGCGCCGGCCGAGCGGGGTGGCGAGGACCGCGCCACCGAGCATGCCGAGGCCGAGGGCCATGTAGAAGGTGCCGTACCACTGCGGGTCGGCGTGCAGGTTGCCGGTGACGAAGAAGACGTTGACCACGTGCAGTGCCTGGGAGCCGATGGTCACGATGACGATGACGACCAGGACGGCCCGCACCACGGTGTTGCCGGCCGTCATGCGCAGCCCTGCCATCAGTTCCTTGCGGAAGTCGGCCGGTCCGGACGGCGTGGTGGTGGTCGCCGCGGGCGGGCGGATGGCACGGACCAGCAGGTAGGACAGGAGGAACGAGGCGGTGTCGAGTATGAGCGCCCAGCGCAGTCCGGCGGTGTACAGCAGGGGGCCGGCCAGCGTCGGGCCGAGGATGGAGGCGATGGCCTGGGTGGACTGTCCGATGCCCGCGGCTTCGGCCCTCTGCTCCTCGGCCACGATCTCGCCGGTGAGGGCGAAACGGGCGGGGTTGAAGAACTGGGAGACGCCGGCGTTGAGGAAGACGGCCAGATGGACCAGGGCGACCGTCACACCGGCGGGCAGGGTGTGGGCGGGGAGGATGGCCAGCGCGGCGACGGCGCCGATGACCGCGGCGCGGATCAGGTCCGACGCGAGCATGGTGCGCCGGCGGTCCCACCGGTCCACATGCACCCCGGCCAGCGGTGCGACCAGCAGAGTCGCGACGGCGACGGTGGCCAGCAGCCCGGAGACGGCGGCCGGCGCGTAGGTGCGGCCGTCGAGGAGGACCGTACCCACCCACAGGGTGAGAGTGGTGTCGAAGACGAAGTCACCGGTCTGGGAAATCGCCTGGGCGGCCCACAGGAGACTGAAGTTCCGGTTGATCAGCATCGGCAGGCCCGGGCGGTCAGTCATGACGGCCTTCCGCATCGGTGAGCGCTGACCGCGCGGTGAGGAGCGGCACCGACACGTACAGTGCGGCGGCCGACGGGCTGTCAGGGGCACTGACATGGACGGTCGCGTGCCCGCCCGTCGACAGCGGCGGGAGCACCGCGACTCCGTTCGGACCGGTGCGGACGTCGGCCTGCGGGCAGGGGCCGGTGGTGAGCCGGAAGGCCGCCTCCGGCGGCTCGATCAGGGTGAACCGGAGCCGGACCCCGGCGGCTTCCCGCCCGCCGAGAGCGGCGTGGATCCGGAAGACGTCAGGGGCGCGGTGCGGCGATCCGCCGCTTTCGAGGGACGTGAGCGTATCGGCCTTCGGCTCGGCCCCGGGGCCGGCCTTGACCGTCCCGGCGAGGGGTACCGCGTTGTTGCGGCCGATGACGGCCCGGCCGTCCGCGCCGCTGCCCGCTTCCGCGTCCTCGGTGACCATGACCGGGAACACGTACGTGAGCGGGCCGCGGTCGTCACCCGTGGTGTTCAGGTGCGGATTGCCGATCACCGTGAGCGTGCGCCCCGAGTCGCCGATCCGGCAGTTGTCCAGGCTTCCGGTGTACCGGCCGCCGTAGTGGTACGTCGGCGCACCGCTGAAGACGAAACCGGTGGGAGCGGTGAAGCGCTGCGGTATCTCCCCCGGCTGGACCCGCCTGCCGACGGAGGCGTCGAGCATCACGGTGAGGACGGCCGCCTCTCCCGGTGACGCTTCGGGAACGCTGTCCTGACGCACCGTCAGTGCGGATTCGTCCAGCTCCGGTGTCTGTGCGACGACGGCCACGGTCAGGAGTGACGTGCTTTCCCGCTGGTCGTGTCTCACCGTCAGTTGTGCTGTGTAGAGGCCGGGGGCGGCCTTCGGGTCGGCGAGGATCCTGAAGACGCCGTCCAGCGAGCCGTCATCGGCTTGCAGGCGTGCGCCGGGAAAGCTCCGCCGACTGCACTCGCCCGGACCGGACCGGCCCGACAACGCGATCAGCTCGCGCGGCAGGGCCAGGGTCACCGTGACGTCGTCGCCCTGGATCGCGGCGGTTCCCCGGTTGCGGAGCCTGGCCCCCAGCTCGAACGGCAGGCCGCGCTGCACCGCGCCAGGGCTGACGAGCTCGCACATCAGCTCCGCGCCTCGTGTCCGCTCGGTGGCCGCGGCGGCGCACAGCACCCGGCGCACCCGGTGGCCGGTCCATTCGGCGATGTACAGCGCCTCGGAGCGGTCCAGAGCGACGCCGACGGGGTAGTAGAGCCGGGCGGACGCGGCGGGGCCGCTGTCTCCCGTGCTGCCGCTGCGGCCTGTGCCGGCCAGGGTGGAGATCCAGCCGTCCGGGGTGACGCGGCGGACGCGGTGGTTGCCGAAGTCCGCGATGTAGAGGTTCCCGGAGGCGTCCAGTGCCAGCCCCAGGGGTTTGTCGAGGCGTGCCTCGACGGCGGGCCCGCCGTCCCCGCTGTCCCCCTCGATGCCGGTGCCCGCCACCGCGAGGAGTGTCCCGTCGGGAGTGACCTTGAGGACGCGGTGGTTGTGGGTGTCCGTGAAGTAGAGCGTCCCAGAGGGGGACACCGCCAGGTCCGACGGGTAGTAGAGCTCCGCGTCGGTCGCCGGCGCCCCCTCGGCGGCCCTGCCGCGCAAGGTGCCTCCGCCTGCCACCGTCTCTATGCGGCCGTCCGGTGCGATCCGCCGGATCCGGTGGTTGGTGTGGTCCCCCACGTAGACGTGGCCGGCGCCGTCCAGCGCCACGCCCATCGGCTGGTTCAGCACGGCTTCGGCGGCGGGCCCCCCGTCACCGCCGAAGCCCCGGACGCCGGTCCCCGCCACGGTGCTCACACGCCCGTCCGGGTGCACCGCCCGGACCCGGTGGTTCTGCGTCTCGGCGATCAGCAGGTTCCCCTTGCCGTCGATCACCAGTCCCATCGGGTGGTTCAGCAGGGCTTCGGCGGCGGGCCCCCCGTCACCGCCGAAACCCCGGACGCCGGTCCCCGCCACGGTGCTCACACGCCCGTCCGGGTGCACCGCCCGGACCCGGTGGTTGTACGTGTCGGAGATCAGCAGGTTCCCCTCGCCGTCGATCACCAGTCCCCCCGGGTGGTTCAGCAGGGCCTCGGCGGCGGGCCCCCCGTCACCGCCGAAGGCCCGCACCCCGCACCCCGCCCACGTGGTGATCGTGTCCGCCGCTGCGGACTGCTCGGTCGTGTCGTTGACAGCGGAAATCATGGTGCGGTCTCCTCCGAAATGTCTGGCCGGACGGACAGGGGTGCCCCTCGGGCGAGTGGTCGAACTGGCGGACGGGAGGCGCTTCCCGTGATCCCGGTCCGCGCGGTGGCTCGGCCTCGTCACAGCGCTTCCGTCCGGTCGCCCCCGACGCGGTGACGGCAGTCGAGGACGTAGGCGGACCGGGCTTCGATGGCGTCGTAGTCGAATTCGTCGTGGTCGGCGAGCAGCACGACCGCGTCGGCGGCCTGCAGTTCGTCGGGCGTGGCGCTGACCCGCCGCGTGCCGGAGAGGTCCAGGCTTCCGGTGTGCACGCCGTCGATGACGTGCGGGTCCGCTATGCGGACCTCGGCGCCCAGCCGGCACAGCAGTTCGGCGATCCGGGCGGTCGGCGTCTCCCGGGCGTCGCCGGTGTTGGCCTTGTAGGCGAGGCCCAGAAGCAGGATCCGCGAGCCGTTGACGGCCTGTCTGCGCCGGTTGAGCGCCTGGATCAGCCGGCTGACGACGTAGTCGGGCATGTGGCTGTTGATGTCGTTGGCGAGTTCGACGAAACGGAACCGGTGCCCGAGGGTCCGCTCCACCTGCCAGGACAGGTAGGAGGGGTCGACGGGCAGGCAGTGGCCGCCGACGCCGGGGCCGGGCACGAACCGCAGGTAGCCGTAGGGTTTGGTGGCGGCGGCCTCTATCGCCGTCCAGACGTCGATTCCGAGGTCGTGGGCGAACATGGCCAGCTCGTTCACCAGGGCGATGTTGACATGCCGGAAGGTGTTCTCCAGCAGCTTGCTCAGTTCGGCCGTGCGGCAGTCGGAGACCGGGACGACGGTGTCCACGAGGGTCGCGTAGAAGTCCCGGACGCGTTCCAGCGACGCCTGGTCGATCCCGGACACGACCTTGGGGGTGTTGACCAGATTCCACCGCCGGTTGCCCGGGTCGATGCGTTCGGGGCTGTAGCCGAGGTGGAAGTCGCGGCCCGCCACGAGTCCCGAGACGGCTTCCAGGATGGGCCGGACGACTTCGTCCGTGGTGCCCGGATAGGTGGTCGATTCGAGAATGACGGTCGCCCCGCGGCGCAGATGTCCGCCGATGGTCCGGGCCGCCTCCCGGATGTGGGAGAGGTCCGGTACGCCGTCCCGCAGCGGGGTGGGGACGGTGATCACCGCGACGTCGAAACCGGCGCATCCGGCCGGGTCGAAACCCGCGTGGTAGGCGCCGGACGCGAGGAGGGGGTGCAGCCGTTCGGAGGCGACGTCCTCCACGTAGGACTCTCCGAGGACGAGCCGTTTGGCCCGGTACTCGTCCACCTCGTGGCCGAAGACCAGATGGCCCGCCTCGGCCGCCCGGACCGCCAGGGGGAGACCGACGTAGCCCTGGCCCGCCACCACCACGCGTGATGTCACCATGGTTTGAGGTCCAGCCGTCTGGCCAGGTCGGACTGGATGAGGCCCTTGGGGTCGTATCTCAGGGCGATCTCCCGCCATCGGCCGATCTCCGGGTACATCCGCTCCAGTTGTTCCTTCGTCGCGCAGGAGTCCTTGGCCAGGTAGACCCGCCCGCCCAGGCTGATCACGACGTCGGTGAAGGACCGCAGAACGCCGAGCACGCCCGGTCCGTCGGGGATCTGGGTGCTCAGTGTGCAGCCCTGCCGGGGGAAGGAGAGCAGGCCCGGGGAACGGTGTCCGCCGAGGCGTTTGGCCACGGTGAAGTAGCTGTGCAGGCCGGTCCGTTCGAGCATGCCGCCGAGGGTGCGTACGGCGTCGTCGAAGACGTCGTCGGCCACGGTGAACTGGTACTCGTGGAAGCCTCGGCGGCCGAAGAGGTTGCTGCGGAACTCGAAGCGGTCGCCCCAGTAGTTAAGGTCCGCCACGTGCATGGTCCGGTCCAGCCGGCGGTGCGCGAGGCCGCGCAGTCGGTCGAGGCCGCCGAGCAGGACGGGTCTGGCGAGGTTGAGGCGCAGCGTGCCGCGGCGGCGGGGATCCTCTTCCCGGGGCTCGTGTGCCGAGACGTGCTCGGCGCGGTAGTGCAGGCCGCGCACCTGCCGGCAGGGGTGGCGCAGCCAGCCGAACTGGTAGTCGCTGTCGGCCTGTGCGAGCAGTCGTCCGAGGCCGGTGGCGGGAGGGAAGGGGACGGCACGGACGCGTACCGTGTCCGAGACGGCGGGCACGAGCCGCAGCCGGGCGGAGATGATCAGGCCGGTCAGGCCGATCCCGCCGATGGTCGCGGCGAACAGGTCGGGTTCGCTCGCGGGCGAGGCCGTGACGAGGCTGCCGTCCGCGGTGAGCAGGGTGAGGTCGAGGACATGGCGGCCGAAGCTGCCCTGATGGATGTGGTTCTTGCCGTGGATGTCGTTGCCGATCGCGCCGCCGACGGTGGCCCACCGGGTGCCGCCGTAGACCGGCAGTGCCCAGCCGCTGCCGCTGACCGCCAGGTGCAGCGCCAGCAGTGAGGTCCCGCTGGCGCAGGCGATGACGCCGTGCGCGCGGTCGAAGTCGAGGATGCCGCGCAGTTCGCCGGAGGTGAGGGTGGTGCCGTTGGAGATGTAGGCGCAGTCGCCGAAGCTGCGGCCCGCGCCACGGAAGATGACCGGGCCGGCCAGTTGGTCGAGGGCGGCCGTGGTGGCGCGGTCGTAGGCGACGAGCCGGGTGCGGGCGGGCAGCAGGTGCGACCAGCTCGCGACGGTGGTCTGGGTGTCAGGCACGGCTGCCGCCGTGAAGTGCTGTCAGCCGTGGCGCGGGGAGCGGCGAGTGATGGGTGAAGAAGTCGCGGACGGCGTCGGAGATCCGGTCGATCTGCCGTTCTCCGAGCGTCGGGTGGCTGGGCAGCCTGAGCAGGTGGGTCTCGGTGCGGCGGGAGTTCGGGCAGTCCGCGAGGCCGTCGAACTGGGGCAGTCGCGAGCAGTCCCGGAAGTCTCCGGTGGTGGCCGTCACCCCGCGCCCGCGCAGGAAGGCGGCGAGCTCCTGGGGATCGGGGACGCGGATCCCGAAGTAGGCGGCGTTGGAGTGTCCGTGGCGGTCCTCCGCCAGCCAGCGGATCTCCGGCACGTCGGCGAGGCGCTCCCGGATCTGCCGGCGTACGGCCCGTCTGGCCCGGATGTTCGCGTCGAGCCGCGCGAGCTGGGCCGCCAGCATGGGCCGCATGAAGTTGCGGTAGGGCGAGCGGCTGTCGGGGTCGAAGCGGTAGGCCGGATCGTTGCGCGCGGGTTCCAGAGTCCGGCTGAGGCCCGGGTGGCCGTGCCGGGCCAGTGCCCGTGACAACCGCAGCACCGGCTGGACGGTCCAGTCGCTCACCGGCGTCTGGGTGATCGCCGAGGCCACGGCGCGGGACCCGACCGAGAGGAAGGCGTCGACGGCTGAGGGGTGGTGTCCGGGCAGGGTGTTGTCCGCCGCGAGATCCTCGGGGACGGCCAGCATGCCGCCCCCGAAGGTGTTGACGATCTTCTGGATGCCGAAGCTGAACAGCGCGCCGTCGGACTCCGCGCCGACCTGCGTGCCGTCGGCGGTGGTGGTGCCGACGGCGTGGGCGCAGTCCTCGAACAGCAGCAGCCCGAGCCGGTGGCAGACGGCACGGATGGCGGGGAGGTCGGCGGGGTTGCCGAACATGTGCGTGACCACCACCAGGCGTGTGCGTCCGGTGACCGCCTGGGCTATCCGCCGGGGATCGAGGCAGAGGGTGTCCGGCTCGATGTCGGCGAACACCGGTGTCAGCCCCCACTGCCGGAGTACGGCGGCGATCACGTAGAAGTTGAATCCGGCCAGGACGACCTCGTCGCCGGGCTTGAGGCGGTCGCGGCGCAGGGCGAGGAAGGCCCACAGGGCGTGGCGTCCGGTGGGCGTGGGCAGCAGGCGTCTGCCGGCGAGCCGGCCTGCCCAGATCGATTCCATCGTGGGTCGCCGGTGGGTTCGCCGGCTTGCGGGCGAGCCCAGCAGGGGCAGGTAGTCGGTGGTCCGGAGACAGGAACTGTGGCAGGGGATCACTCGGTGCACGGACGGCCTCTCGGTAGTCAGTTGTCCCAGTCGTAACCGTCGAGGAACGTGAACGCCTCGGCTTCCCGGGCCACCCGCGCGATCAGGTGCGGCGGCCAGGGGAGGGTGTGGCGGCTGCGGTGCGGCGTGGGGTAGAGCAGGCGCGCGGCCTGGTCGAGGTGTTCGGGGTCGGTCCGCAGCCCGGCGAAGTCGCACATCGTGGCCGTGAGTTCACGCGGGCGGGCGAGGAACTCCTCGTGCCGTAGGTGCAGCACCCCCGCGCCGCCCCGGTGTTCGCAGATCGACGCGACCTCGCGGCAGATGCCGAAGTAGGCCTCGACGGTCGATTCCAGGTCCGTCATCCGTCGCAGTGCCCAGGTGGTGATGTTGTCGTAGGGGTTGCGGGTGACGTGCAGCAGCCTGACGGGAACGGACCACCGCTGTTCGAAGGCGTCCAGGCCGGCCGGGTTGCGCGCCAGGCGCAGCGCGGTCAGCCGGCCCTCCTGGTCGCCGATCACCCGCAGGTCGCGGACCCGGCCCTGCCAGGACCCGGGCATCGCGTAGCTGTAGCCGGTCAGCCGGCGCCCGCCGGGGGTGAACCGGCGCACGTTGCCGACGATCATGCTGGAGAGCATCGCCGGGGAGTAGCCGCGTTCGATGTAGCGCATCGCGTCGAGCCGGTGGGCGACCAGCGCGTCGGGGTGGGCGTCCAGCACGGAGCCCACGGCACTGTGGCCACTGCGCGGATGGCCGATGAACAGGCAGCAGGAGGCGAGGTCGGCGCGCTCGTACCGGCGGGCGCGGGCGTGGACGGTCAGAGAGTCCCAGCGGACGGCCCAGGACTCGCGCAGTTGCAGCCATGGGCCGTTGTCGAGCGCGGAGAGACGGATCCGTAGGCTCATATCGCATTCCTTCGTGTGTCCAGGTGCCACAGGGGCGCGCAGCTCCACCGCGCGGCGCCCTCGACGAACGCCCCGCTCGCCAGGGCCACCAGCGGCGTCGAACCCGTGCTCAGCACGGCCAGCCACAGGAACACGAACCAGTGGTGGACGTACGGGTGGTATCCGGCTGGCCGCAGCTTCCGCCCGATGCGCCACAGCCCCAGGCCCAGTGCCGCGCTGCCTGCCGCGATCCACGGGCCCGCCGGCGGGGACAGCAGCAGGCGGACCGTCAGCCCCGCGGCCACGGCTGCCAGGACGAGCATCCGCGCCAGCATCCACCCCCGCTCGACGGGCCGCGCGTCGTGCCAGCCAGCCAGGTCGAGTGAGCGCACGGCGGCGCGCGGCAGCTTCTCGGTGTACGAGAAGTGGGCCCCCACGGCGAGGGGCAGCGCGAGAGCGAGCGCGCTGTCCGCCGCGGTCTGCGGCAGCCGGACGGCGAGGGCCAGGGCCGGCGCCGCCAGCAGCACGACGGCCACGTCACGATGGCCGCCGTGGCGCCCTCGCCACGGCGAACCCCCGCGCCCGGTGGTCACCTTGGCGACGTAGCCGAAAACGGCGGCCAGGCACAGGGTCCAGGCCAGGCAGCGCGCCGGCGGCGCCGACCCGCTCGCGCGGCCGAGCCGGTCGGCCAGTACCGGTGCGAGCAGCAGGGTCGTGGCCAGCAGCGGCGCGCCGATCAGCAGCGCCGGTGTCCGGGGCTGCCAGCCGGTCCGCGTGATGTTGCCGCTCGCGTGCTCGGGCCCCGGCCGCGTGTGCAGCTCCCACCACCGCGCGCACAGACGCACGGCGAGCCCCGGCCGCGCACGCGTCCCCGGCGGCTCAGTGTTCACGGCGGAAGGCCGCGTCGAGGAATTTGACTTCGCCGGACCGGGCATCGCGCACCACCTCCAGCACGTCGCACAAGGAGAAGCCGAGCCGGGCCGCCTCGGTGACGAAGTCGGCGAACCGGTAGCCGCCCGTGAAACGGGGCGCGACGGACACCTCGGCGATCAGCAGCCCGGTGTCCCCCAGGAGTTCCCCGGCCCCCGCGAGGACCTCCAGCTCGAAGCCCTCGGTGTCGATCTTCAGCAGGTACGGCGGCCGGAGCCGGCCGGACGTCCGCAGCGCGTCGAGTGTGGTGACCGGTACCCGGCGGGCCTGGAGCGGGTCTCCGGTCGCGGTGAGGGCGGTGCGTTCGAGGAAGGAGCTGCGTCCCGGCCGGCGCGGCTCCACGTTCAGTTCCCGTGTCTCCTCGCGGCGGCCGGCGGCGCACAGGTGGTACTCGCCCCGCACGCCGCGCAGGATCTCGCGCAGCCGGGGCTCGCATTCGGCCCGGGGCTCGATCAGCACGTGGTAGGCGTCCGGGAACGTCTCGTACAGCACCGGGGTGCCCTGGGACACTCCGACGTCGACCACGGTCCGCGGACCGCCGGCCAGCTCGCGCAGGCGCTGCGGTGCCCAGCCGGGCCCGGACGCGGAACTCGATGGTGTCATGTCCTCTCCAGCGAATAGGTGGTGAGCAGCGGCTTGTGGTCGGACGGGGGGAGCCCGTCGGCGAAGAAGTCCACCGCCTCGGTGGACATCGGCCTGACCGGTCCCCGGTGCAGCATCCAGTCGGCGACGCTCGGGATCCCGCCCGCGGCCGGCACCGAGGGGATGGTGGGGCGCGGCATGCGGCCGAGGGCAGAGAAGGAGTCGGCGAGTCCGGCCTCCCGGAGCACCCGCAGCGGATGGAAGAAGTCGTTGAGGTCCCCCGCGAAGACGACGGCCTGCGGCGCCGGGGCGATCCTGGCGAGCGCCGTCACGGTGGCCCGGGCCTCGGCCGGACGGGGGCTGACGCCGCTGCGCAGTTCCTCCGGGTGGCCGGGCCAGGTGTAGTGGGCGGTGGCGACCACCACGTCCTCGGCCGGCTCCCCGCACCGGCGCAGGCGGACCCAGTACAGGCCGCGCTCCGCCTGGGGCTGGCCGATGTCCTCCCGGCCGTGGGCGACCGGTTCGAACAGGCCGCGGTGCCAGTAGATGTTGCTCTCGCGGCTCCAGCCGGGGAAGGCGTCCGTGACCCGGTCGTGGCTGTCGAGTGCGACGTCGATCACCGAACGCACCTCGGGGGAGAGCTCCTGCACGACGAGGACGTCGGGCCGGTGGCCGCGCAGGAACGCGGCGAGCGGGTGCGAACGGGCGGGCCAGTTCCGGGTCCGCCAGAGGTTCAGCGAGCAGACGACGAACCTCAGCGGTGTCCCGCTCACCACGCCGCCCGCCGGGCCTCGACGACCTGTTCGACGAGGTCCGCCCAGCGGACCGCTGCTGTGGCGGGCGACAGCAGTTCCTCGGCGAGGCGTCGCCCGGTCCGGCCCATAGCCGCTCGCTCGTCGGCGGAGAGCGCCGCGAAGCGCCGGATGGCCTCCGCGATGCTGCGCGGCTCGTGGGGGTCGAAGAGGAAACCGTTCTCGCCGTCACGCACCAGGCGGTCGTTGTCGCTGACCGCGCTCGCCAGGACGGGCAGGCCGCAGGCCAGCGCCTCGCACACCACGTTGGGCAGGCTCTCGTACCGGGAGGGAAGACAGAGCACGTCCGCCTTCTGGTAGAGCGCGACCACGTCACCGACCGGAGGGTGCACACGGAAAGCGTCCTCCAGCCCGGTCTCGCGCAGGACGTCGAGCAGTTCCAGGTACGGACGTGAGCGGCCGGTGGGCTGCTGCCCGAGGAAGAAGTTGTTGCCGTACCAGTCGACGGTGACGTCGAGGGCCGGCTCCGTGGTGCGGAGGATGCGCAGCGCGGCGGCCAGTGCCAGGAAGTTCTTCTCCGGGCGGAACCGGCCGATCGCCAGGATGCGCAGGCCGGGGTGCGGGGGAGGCGGGGCGCCGGCCGGCCGGAAGTGGTCGAGGTCGACGCTGTTGGTGATCTGGCGGAGGCGGGTGCGCAGCCAGGGAGCCGCGGTGCGCACGTAGTGCTCCAGATGCGCGGAGTTCGCCACGACCGCGTCGGCCAGTCGGTGGAGCTGGAAGCGTGTGAGGTCCTTCATGTCGCGGCCTCCCTCCTTCCCGGTGCGTTCGGAGACGATCAGCGCGAAGCGCCGTGCGGGCAGCGCGGTCAGCTCCGCCAGCAGGCCGGGCCGTCGCAGGAACGCGATCACCACGTCGGGTCCGGCGGCCCGCACGGTCCGCCGCACAGCCCACAGGCGCCGCCACGGGGCCATCACCGGGACGTCCGTCACCGGGACGCCCGCGCGCTCGAACTCGCCCCGGAAGTGGTCGCGGTGGTTGTAGTCGGCCAGGTGGTACACGACCACCGACACCCGGTGGCCCCTTCCGCCGAGCTGGACGGCCAGATTGAGGAGCTGGCGCTGGGCTCCTCCGGTCGTGAGGGCCTCGATCAGGAGCACGACGCGGCGACCCTCCGTGGCGCTCACGCGGGACGTCCCCAGGTCACCCGGCCGAGCACGGTGAAGCCGAGCACGCCGTCCCGGGCGTACGGCCGCAGCAGCTCGCGAAAGCCCTCGCGAAACGCACGGGTGCGTTCCGGGCCGAGGTCCTCCACCCGGAACGCCTCCCGGGCGTGGAAGGACATGATGTAGTCCTCGACCGTCCGGCTGACCGCCACCGGCTCCGTGCTCCGTTCTCCCCACGGGTCGAAGAGTCCCTGCCGTACCAGCTCGGCGGTGACGTCCCGGGCCGGGCGCGAGGTCGCCCAGTCGGCCAGGAAGCTCTCCTCGGCCGCCCGCCACGGCACCTCGCGGGTGGTCCTGGGCACCGCCAGCACACCGCCTCCGGTGAGGAGGCGGCGGCAGCGCGGCAGGACGGTCTCGCAGCGCATCCAGTGCAGGCTCCGCCCGGCGGTGATCAGGCCGTACCGCTCGTCGGTGTCGTACTCCTCGGCGTCGGCGCAGATCCATCGGATGGCGGGGTGCTCCCCGCCCGGCAGCCGGCGTCCTTCGGCGATCATCTCCGGCGCGGCGTCCAGCGCGTCGACGCGCTGGACGTGCGGGGCGAGCCTGCGGGCCAGGGTTCCGGGTCCGCAGCCGAGGTCCAGGACGGTCCTCGGTCCCGCGCCGAGCAGGCTCAACAGGATCCCGTCGACCTGGGGCGGGTAGGGCGCCCGTGTGCCGTAGGCGCGGGCGACGCTCTCGCTGCGGTAGCGCCCCGCCAGTGCCGCGCGGTCCGGGGCGGCGCCGGCCGGCGGCTTCTGCCGTCCGGGGCTTGAGAGACCGCGGTGCCAGGACAGGTAGCGGTCGGTGGTGGCGGCTGCGTCCGCCAGGCGTGCCTGCAGACGGCCGGCCTCGGCGGGGGCGAAGATCCTCGGCAGCAGGTTCGGGGCCGCCTCGGCGGTGAGCAGGCCGCGCACCGCCGCGAAGCCCAGACGGTATCCGGTGGCTTGCACCTGGCGTGCCGCGTACGGTCCGATGTCGGCCGGGCCGCCGTTGGGGTAGGCGAAGAACCGGCACGGACCGCACCTCGCCTCGATCTCCCTTTTGCTGTGCGTCAGTTGACGGCGTACCTCGGCCGGGTTCTCCCGTTCGTGCAAGATCGCGTGGTCGTGGCCGTGCGAGCCGATCTCGGCTCCGGCCCGGGCCAGTGCGCGCACCCCGGCCCAGTCCAGGACCGCGTCGGCGGCGAACCGCTTGTCGACCTCGGGCCAGTCGTCCGCCGGCAGCAGACCCCTGAGCTCCCCGACCAGGCGGTGCACGGTCCGCAGATCCGCCGCTTTCAGCACGGGCAGCAGGTCGGCCGCCGCCTGTCGCCGGGACGCGCGATCCCCGAGCCGGTAGGCGCGGGCGACGCTCGGCAGCCGCACCTCGCCCGGCGGCGCGGTGTGCAGGGCCGCGCGCAGCACGTGCGTGGGGAAGCGCTCGCCCGTGCTGATGTGACGGGTGCTCACGAAGACTGCGAAAGGGATGCGCCGCTCGCGCAGCAGCGGCTCGGCGACGTCGAGAACGTTGCGGTAGCCGTCGTCGAAGGTGACGGCCGCTTTGGGCGCGCCCATCGGCCGGCCGTCCGACAGGTGGTCGGCGAGCACGCCCAGGGGGACGAGTTCGAAGCTGCGGGCGAGCTGGTCGAGCTGCTCACAGAACGTTTCGGCGGGCAGTTGCACGGTCTGCACGTCCGGGTCGACGGCGTCGGCGGACACTCCGTGGTAGCAGAGGACGGCGGCGGCGCCTGGTAGGTGCGGGAGGATGTCGGTCACAGTCCGGTGTCACCCAGATTCTCGGAGAGGTACAGGCTCGCAGGGGCAGGAAGCAGGCCGGCGGGAGCACGCAGCCGTCCGGCCGGCGGGGGCGCTGCGCCCTGCCATGCCCCGAGCCGGCGCAGCCGCCGCGTGATACGCGGCTCCAGCGGCGGGACGTGCACCAGCTCGCAGCCCGCGTCGCGGGCCTCGGCGATGACGCCCAGGCACAGGGTGTCGACGATGGCGGCGTCCGAGAGGTCGGCCCACAGATCACGCAGGCGCAGGCCGGACACCTCGCCGTCCTCGAAGCGTTGCGCGACGGCGAAGCCCCGCAGCACACCGTCCCGCAGGGCGCCCAGCAGGATCTTGCGGTGGTGGGCGCCCGCGAAGCAGTACCACCTGACGGCGTCGGCGGAGCGGACCGCCGTCCCGGCGAACTGGCCTCGGGTGCGCCGCCAGAGCTCGTCGAAGCGCTCGTCTGCGTCGCGGAGCACGACGGCCTCGCAGCCGGGCGGCACCGTGTGCGCGTCAGCGGCGGGCGGGCCGGACGGAGCGATGCCGAGCCGCGCGGCGTAGGCGGCGACGGCGTGCGTCGGCCCCGACGGGCGGGCCGGCAGCAGGCTCGTGGTCGAGTCGCCGGCCGGCAGCGGTGTGAAGCCGAGGCGGTCCATGATCGTCCGCGCTCGGGCGTTGGGGGTGGAGTACACGGCCACGCCGCCCCGGGCGGCCTCGGCATGGGCGAACAGGAGCGCGAGGCTCTCGCTGCGGAACTCCTCCCGCACGCGCCAGGTGGTGGCGTTCCAGACGACCACCGGCTTGCCGTCCAGCTGCAGCCGGGACGGCACGTTCCCGAGGAAGCCCACGACCGCTCCGGCCCGGTGCAGCACCCAGCCGCGCGGCTGCTCGCCGGTGAAGGCGGGGTTGCGCCGCCACCACAGCGCGAGCCGGTCCTGCCAGAAGGCCGGGCCGCGCCGCTCCCCCGGGAAGGTGCTGAGGAAGTCGACCAGGGCGGGCTCGTCGTCCGCCACCAGGGCGCGGGCCGGGCTCATCCGCCGGCCTCCTGGGTCGAGCGGACGTACCTCAGCTTCTTGCCCCGGACCGTGGGCAGTCCGGTGGTGCCGACGAAGACCTTGACCGGGACCTGGTGGCGGGGAAGCCGCGCCCGGCAGTGGCGCTTCACCTCGGCGGCGGCCCAGCGCGCGTCGGCGGGGGCGTCGACCCGGACCCTGGCACAGACCACGGCCCCCATGAGGGCGTTGGGCTCGCCGTGCACACGGACGTCGCGGACCCACTCCAGCTCCTGGACCACCGCCTCGACCTCCTGCGGGAAGACTTTCTCGCCGCCCACACTGATCAGGTCCGACGTGCGGCCGAGGATGCGCAGGTACGCGCCGTCGCACTCCACCAGGTCGCCGGTGACGAACCATCCGTCGGCGGTGAACGGGCTCGGTGCGTTGAGGTAGCCGAGCATGGCCGCGGAAGTCCTGAGCTGGAGCACGCCGTCCACCACGCGGTGTTCGACGTCGAGTGCCAGCCACAGCGAGTCGCGGGCCTGTGAACGGGACGCGAACGCCCCCACCTCGATCGATCCGTAGGTCTGCTTGAGCCGGGTGCCGGGCAGGGCGGCGCTCAGGCGGTCCAACGTGGCCTGCGGCATGGCCTCGGAGCCGTAGGTGATCAGGCGCAGCGGGCTGAGGTCATGGCGTTCGTGAGCACCGGTGAGCAGCATCAGCTGAAGGAAGGTCGGCGAAGTCGGCAGGACCTCGACGCGATGGCGTGCGATCGCCGCGCACACGGTGTCCGGGCGGTGGTCGGGCAGCACGCACAGGGTGCCGCCGGTGGCGAGCGTGTGGAAGAGCGTGTTCAGGCCTCCCAGGTGCTCGAAGACCAGCATGGCGGGCATCCGCATCGGTGCGCGCGGTTGTCTGAACCGGGCGAGCAGGGCGTCGGCATCGTGCAGGACCGCCTTCGGGCGTCCCGACGAACCGGAGGTGAGCAGGAGCAGGCCGGGGTGTCCGCTGCTGCGCAGCCGGTCGATCAACGGGTGTACCGGGGGCTGGGGGACGGTGCCCGGGGAGATGGTCCAGTGGTCGTCCCCGTCGAGGGCGACGTGGCACGCCACCGGGGCGACCGCGGCGATCTCGGCGGGCATCGACGCCGGCCCGCCACGGTTGAGCGGGGCGGCGATCGCGTTCCGCTGGAGGAGCGCGATCAGCAGGGCCGCGGTACTCGGCGAGTAGTCGGACTCCACCATCACGACCGCGCCCGCGGGAAGCGAAAGGCGGTCGAAACGGGTGTGCCAGTCCTCGATCGCTGCCATCAGCCACCGGTACGAGTAGCCCACGTCGCGCCAGACCATGAAGTCGCCCGCACGATTTTCCGCACGGGTACCGGTCAGAAAACCTGTATCCATGAATTCTCCGGCGATCGGGGTCAGACCCCGCCGTAATAGAGCGTCTGACCGGTCATCATTCCGGCCCGTTCGCTGAGGAGGAAGTCCAGTACGTGGGTGATGTCCTCCGGTTCTCCGAACCGGGGAAAGGCGAGTCGGGCCAGGACGCGCGCCGCGAGGTTCTCCGGGGGAATTCCGCGAATCAGGTCCGTGTCGATCGGAGGGGGGCCGATCGTGTTCACGGTGACACCGTAGGCCGCGTATTCCTTGGCCAGCACCGAGGTCATGGCCTCGACGGCGGCCTTGGAGGCCACATAGGCGCTCTCCCCTTCCAGTTTGAGGGGAACCGCGATGGTGGAGAAATTGACGATACGGCCGCTCTGCTGCGGACGCATCAGCCTGACCGCCTCGCGGGAGAAGAGGAACGTGCCCACCACGTTGGTGCGCAGGACCCGTTCGAGCGTGGCGACGGGCGTCGTCATGGCCAGGTTCATGGAGGCGACACCGGCGTTGTTCACCAGGACGTCCAGTCGGCCGTGGCGCGTGCGGATCTGCCGGAACAGCCGTTTGACCGCGGGCTCGTCGGCCACGTCGAGGCAGACGTGGGTGTAGTGCTCGTCCTCCAGGTCACTGGGCTGCCGGCTGCATCCGTAGGTGTGCCAGCCGCGCCGGGCGAAAGTCTCCGCCAGATGCCGGCCGATTCCCTTGCGTGAACCCGTGATGAGGATGATCCGGTCGCTCATCCCGCCTCGCTGACGGGAGCCTCCGTGGCAACCACATCAGTCACGTATGTCACCAGTGAGCCAACCGAACGAAACGGGCTGTTGCGCTGCGAAAGCGCCTTGTCATTGACGAGCGAGACGGAGACCGAGAATTCCTCCTCAAGCCTAACTTCGGTCTCGGCCAGCAATTCCACCAGTCCGAGAGAATCGAGTCGGCCATCCACTCCGAACAACGTGACCTCCGGCGCCTTTTCCAGCGCCGCACCGGGCGGCAGCCCCTCGTTGACGACGTCGATGGCCTCATGGACGAGTCGCAAAATGATCGCTTCACGCGTCATGTGCTGGAAGCACCTTTCTCACATGCACCGCCGCAGGTCACCGGGTGAGGGGGCTGCTTGACCGTGTACAGCACAACATCGATGCGGGCAGGGACACCAGGAAGAAGAACGGGACGAAGTACCGGAAGAACCACCGGAACAAACCGAGATCGACGCCGCCGTACAGGAGTGCCGAGGCTGCGTCGCAGACACCGGCCCCCACGGCCGCCCGCTCGCGGCTACCGCCGCACCCTCGGCATCCCCAGCCCGATCCACGTGATGATCTCCCGCTGGATCTCGTTGTTGCCGCCGCCGAAGGTGAAGATGACGGCGGAGCGGTAGCCGCGTTCCAGTTCGCCGTGCAGAACCGCACCCGCCGAGCCCTCCTGCAGCGCGCCGGGTGCGCCGACGATCTCCAGCAGCCAGGCGTACGCGTCGCGGGGGTCTGTACGCTCACCGGCCCTGTCTCACTTTCGGCCCTGTCTCACATCCGGTGGTGACAGAACGTCACCGTTTTTTGAGGTGTACGGTCCGAGCCCCGGGGAGGCCAGTCGCAGACGCGTCGTCGAGGTAGGCGTGAACGGTGTCGACAGTCGCTTCACCCATGCTGGACTGGCGGCATTACCGTCAGTCACCGCAGCTACTTAACGTCACCACCGGATGTGAGACAGGGCCGCTCGCTTTACAGACCCCCATCTGCAGCAGAGCGTCGGCTGATCACTCAGTTGCCCTCAGAGACACTCCAACCAGCGATAGCACCACAGCTGTTGCACTAGCTAGAGTTCGACCACGAGTGGCTGAGCTGCACAAACCCGAGGTGCGCACCACTACGACAGCCTCACTCCCCTAGAGAAGCCGGGTTGTCGAGTTGGTGGGTCACGACGATCGTCATGCGCTCGGCGGCGATCCGTTTGATCTCCAGGAAGATGGCGTGCTCACCGCGGGCATCCATCTGTGAGGTCGGCTCATCCAAGATCAGTAGTGGCGTTTGCCTGTAGAGCGCGCGGCCGCACACGAGTCGCTGCCACTGTCCTCCGGACAGCTCGGCACCGCCGAACAGCTCCTTGGCGAGGAGGGTGTCGAGCTGGTGGGGCAGCTTTTCGATCGCGTCCCGCATACCGACGGCGTCGACGACGTCCCACACCGGCCCGTCGTCGTGCGTCTTGGGCTGACCGAGGGTGATGTTCTCGCGGGCGCGCAGGGGCCAGCACGCGAACCCCTGGGGGACGAGCGCGGTGCGTTTCCACACGGAGGCGGGGGCGGCCTGGGCGAGGTCGACGCTGTCCCACAGGACCCGGCCCTTGTCGGCGAGGAGAATGCCGGTGATGAGCTTGGCCAGGGTTGACTTGCCCGAGCCGTTCTCGCCGACGATGGCCAGAATTTCGCCGCGGCGGAGCGTGAGCGAGACCCCCGCGACGGCTGGCCCCTCCTTGCCTGGGTACTGGTACACGACCTCGTCGAGGCGGATCTCGTCCACGCGTTCCGGGATGGTCAGTTCCCCGCGCTTGGGAGCGCGTTCGGTGGCCATGTCGAGGAAGGACCTCATGTCGGCCAGGTAGAGCGAGGTGTGGAACATCGCGGCTCCGTGGATGACGAACTGGGAGAGGGAGGCAAGTGTGGTCTGGACGGCAACCAGGGCGGTGGCCGCGACGGGCAGGGCGACCCGGCCCGTGGTGGCCAGCCAGGCGAGGGTGGCCCAGGTACCCAGCTGGAAGATCCCGCCCAGGGCACTGGTGGCCAGGACGATGCGGAGCATCCGCGGGGCTGCGGTCACGGTGCGCTGGTCGATCCGGTCGGACAGGGCGCGGTACCAGTAGATGAGGTAGTCGGTCATGCCGTTGGCGCGGACCTCGTCGCCATAGCGGGAGTAGGTGGCCCACCAGCGCATCATGGAGCGCACGTTGCGGTCGCCGACGTTCAGGTAGTGGGTCTCGTAGTCAACGCGCGCGGACAGCACTGCGCCGGCGCCGGCCGGGAGCACGGCCAGCAGGAGAAGAGGCAGCAACAGCGGGTGCAGCGCGGTGATGACCCCGCTCGCGGCGATCATGCGGATCAGGGCGGACATGAACCGCTGGGCATCCTGCACCATCATCCGGGTTCGGGTGACGCCGACTTCGGCCGCCTCCTGCCGGTCGGCGAATCCGTCCTCGCCGTACGCGGCTGACTCCACGCGGCACACGGCGGCGACGAGGGCAACGTCCGCCTCGGTCATCAGCAGAGGTGTGATCCGTCCGTCGGCGTACGAGGACAGGGCTCCACTGATGCGGCCAATGCCCGCAGCTGTCGTCACCACGACCAGGGCGGGCAGTGCGGCGTGCAGACGTCCGGAAACCGTCCCGGTGGCGAGGAGGTGGGTCATCGCCTGGGCGGTGAACGCGAGGACGACGGCGGCCGCGATGCCAACGAGCAACTGGCAGACCAGGAGCAGCGCGACGCCGGTCCTGTCGACGGCCCACGCCATCCGCGCGGTGTGCCCGAGCACGGAGGGAAGGCGTCGGCACATTGCTCCGAAACTGGCGTCTGCCAGCGGGTTCTTCCCGTGCTTGCCCTCGAAGGTGATGCTGGCCGGGGGTGGAGGGGGCGGCGTCTCCTCGTTTGCAGTCGAGGCGTCAGTCACAGTCACCTGTATCCCTCCTTGGGGGCTGTGCCGCACCTGGATGGCTCGGCATGTACGGCATAACGACATGCCGCGGGATTCGAACGCGCTCGCTTTCGGACATGCAGGGGCCCTTGAACCGCAAGGGGTGAACCTGTGACCGCCGTGCCGGAGCGGCCCAAGGCCGGTGCAAATATGACCGAATCGCCGATGCCTGTGGCGCATGAGGCGCGTGAGGTTTCGGGCGGTGATCGGCTCGCGACGGCACCGAGGGACTCGGCAAACCAAGATCATTCTTGCCGGATTGGGCAAGAATGATCTTGGAGGCCAACGCTTTCCCGGATTGTGTGATCGCTGGTACGCACCGCGTGGTCCAGTTGGTCACGCAACTCATCGGGGATGGTTCCTGTTCCGAGTGCGCAGGAGGTGAGGAGAGTTCGGCATTCCTGTGCCTCTCGATCGATGGCGAGGGCGGCCCACAGGGGGTGTGCCAGGATTTCTCGGGCGGCATAGCCGTCGGAGGTCCTGATCGCTATTCGGTGCAACTCCTCGACCACGAGGCGCGCTTCAGGCCCTTCGGGCAAGGTGAACAGGTCCAGCGTGGCTAGCCCGAACCGCGTGTTGAACACGGTCAGGTCGTCCCCGTCCAGAGCCCCGAGGTGCTTGGTCACCAGGCTCTGCAGGGTGTGTTGCCAAGGCAGTCCTGCGGTTCGGTGGCACACGATGCTCAGGCAGTCGGTCACGGCGACTTCCCAAGGTTCACCAGGCTTCGTGTCGGCCAGGAGGCTGTTGGCGCGGACGGTGTCTCCGACGGTGAGAGCGGCGAGGACGGCGACCTGGCGGCCGTCGAGCATGCGCTGTCCGACTCCGTGGTGTGCTTCGACGTGGGCGAGTGCTTCAGTCCAGCGGCCGGCAGTGGTCAGGGCGCGCGTTTCGTCAGCGAGTAGAACTCGCCATAGCCAGGCGCGGACCTCTTGGCGGTCTCTGGCTGTCGAGGTGAGGCCGGATGGCACGGCCACGTCCTCGAACAAGGTGGTAGGCGTGTTGGTGCTGACCGCATCGAACAGATGGAGGAGTGTACGGCGGCCGTCGTCGTATTGCCCGGCGCGGATGGCGAGGCGGGCGAGGTTGATGATGGGTTCTAGTAGGGCTTGGTCAGGTCCGTATCGGTGTGGGTATGTCCCGGTGGCAGGTGGGACAGGCGCCGGCCCGGGCGGCGAGAAGGGTCTGGAGTTCTC
>NZ_BMTL01000055.1 GCF_014649655.1 Streptomyces humidus
CCTCCACGGACGCACCGGATCTACCTCACCCACCCCAGCACTATGCCTGACCAGCACAAACCCAGCCCCCACACTCGGTTTCGAGAACCCTTCTCAGATGTCCAGGCCGTAGTGCTTGCGGGCGCGGTCGACGGTGTCGGGGTCCACTTGTCCGGCCCGTGCCAGCCGGTCCAGGGCCGTCACGGTGATCGATTCGGCGTCCACGCGGAAATAGCGCCGTACGTCCTCGCGGGTGTCGGACAGGCCGAATCCGTCCGTCCCCAGTGAGTAGTAGTCCTGCTCGATCCACTGGCCGATCTGGTCGGGGACCTGGCGCATCCAGTCGCTGACGGCCAGGACCGGACCCGGCGCACCGGCGAGCGCATCGGTCACGAAGGGCACGCCTGTCTCGCCGCGCGTGCGGGCGGTGTCGGCGTCCATCGCGTCCCGGCGGAGCTCCGTCCAAGACGTCACCGACCAGACATCGGCGCGCACGTTCCAGTCGGAGGCGAGCAGTTTCTGCGCGCGCAGGGCCCAGTGGACGGCGGTGCCGGAGGCCAGGAGCTGCAGCCGGGGGCCGGACACGGCGGGGTCGCCGGGTCGGAACGGGTACAGGCCGCGGACGATGCCTTCCTCGATGCCGGGCAGCGCGGGCATGGGCGGCTGGGGCTTCGGCTCGTTGTAGACGGTGAGGTAGTAGAAGACGTTCTCGGGTCGCTCGCCGTACATCCGGCGCAGGCCGTCGCGGACGATGACCGCGATCTCGAAGGCGAATGCCGGGTCGTAGCTGACGGCCGCCGGGTTCGTGGCGGCCAGGAGGTGCGAGTGACCGTCGCCGTGCTGGAGACCTTCGCCGGTCATCGTGGTGCGTCCGGCGGTGCCGCCGACGACGAACCCGCGGCCCATCTGGTCGGCGAGGGCCCAGAACTGGTCGCCGGTGCGCTGGAAGCCGAACATGGCGTAGAAGATGTAGAACGGGATCATCGGTTCGCCGTGGGTGGCGTACGAGGTCGCGGCGGCGGTGAACTCGGCCATGGAACCGGCTTCGGTGATGCCCTCGATGAGGAGCTGCCCGGTCTCGCTCTCCCTGTAGTGCAGCAGCTGGTCGGCGTCGACGGGGTCGTAGGTCTGGCCTTGCGGCGAGTAGATGCCTGCCGTGGGGAACATCGACTCCATGCCGAAGGTACGGGCCTCGTCGGGGATGATCGGCACCCAGCGGGCGCCGGTGCGGCCGTCCCGCATCAGGTCCTTCACCAGGCGGACCAACGCCATGGTGGTGGCGACCTCCTGGTGGCCGAAGCCCTTGAGCAGCGCCTCGAACGGCTGCGCGACGGGCTCCGGCAGCGGCTTGGCGATCACGCGGCGCGCCGGGGCGGGACCGCCCAGCGCGGCGCGCCGCTCGCGCAGGTACCGCACCTCGGGCGAGTTCTCCCCCGGATGCCAGAACGGGACGACGTCACCGGCGAGGGCGCTGTCGGGGATGGGCAGATCCAGCACGTCGCGCAGCTCGCGGAACTGCGCCATGGTCAGCTTTTTCATCTGGTGGTTGGCGTTGCGGGACTCGAACGCCGACCCGAGGGTGTGCCCCTTGACCGTCTGGGCGAGGATCACCGTCGGTGCCCCCCGGTGTTCGACGGCGGCCCGGTAGGCGGCGTACACCTTCAACGGCTCGTGCCCACCGCGGGAGTTCTCGAAGAGCTCCACCACCTGGGCGTCGCTCAGGGTGGCGGAGAGTGCGGACAGGGCGTCTCCGACGAAGAAGTTCTTGCGGATGTAGGCGGCGTCCCGCGCGGCGAAGGTCTGCATCTGGGCGTCGGGCTCCTCGCCCAGGCGGCGCACCAGGTCGCCGGTCGTGTCCTGGGCCAGCAGCGGGTCCCAGGCCTCGCCCCACAGGGTCTTGACCACGTTCCAGCCCGCCCCGCGGAACCGGGCCTCCAGCTCCTGCACGATCTTGGAGTTGGACCGCACGGGTCCGTCGAGGCGTTGCAGGTTGCAGTTGATCACGAAGGTGAGGTTGTCCAGGCCCTCACGGGAGGCCAGCGTCAGGGCGGCCGTGGTCTCCGGCTCGTCCGTCTCCCCGTCGCCGAGGAACGCCCACACGCGGGAGGCGGAGGTGTCTTTGATGCCGCGCGCGTGCAGATAGCGGTTGAAGCGTGCCTGGTAGACGGCGCCAAGAGGTCCGAGGCCCATGGACACGGTCGGGAACTCCCACAGCCACGGCAGGCGCCTGGGGTGCGGGTAGGACGGGATGCCCTGACCGCCGGCCTCGCGCCGGAAGGCGTCCAACTGCTGCTCGCTCAGGCGGCCTTCGAGGAACACCCGTGCGTAGATGCCCGGCGAGGCATGCCCCTGGAGGAACAACTGGTCGCCCGAGCCGTCCTGTTCCTTGCCGCGGAAGAAGTGGTTGAAGCCGATCTCGTAGAGCCAGGCCGCCGAGGCGTAGGTGGAGATGTGTCCGCCCAGGCCGAGCCGGGAGCCGCGGGTGACCATGGCCGCGGCGTTCCACCGGTTCAGGGCGGTGATCCTGGTTTCCATGGCGATGTCGCCGTCGAACGCCGGCTGCGCGGCCGCCGGGACGGTGTTGACGTAGTCCGTGGTGAGCAGCCCCGGCACGGACAGGCCGGCGCGGGTTGCGTACTCGTGCACGCGCCGGATCAGGTACACCGCCCGATCGGGTCCGGCGTTGCGTATGACGGCGTCGAGGGAGGCCTGCCACTCGGCGGTCTCCTCGCGGTCACGGTCGGGAAGCTGGTCGAGCTCACTGCTCGACGGGGACGCGGTGGGCCGGGACGGGTCACTCATGGGCGGCCTTCCTCAAGGCATGGGGCGGGGGAGTCGTGAGGGGGTGGTGGACACTGCGGGCCGTCGGACGGTGCGGCGCGGGTGGATCAGCGGTCTGCACCGCCCGCACGCGCGGCGAGACACGTGTGCCCTTCGTGATCGAGGTCGAACGGTCGCTCCTTGGGTCCGGCGGCTGCCAGGAAGGCCGAACAGCGGCACCACGACGGCGACGTGGGCGAGGGGGCGGCGACGCGGTCGGCCACAGCAGCAGCGGGGGCCACGTGCACCCCGTCCGCGTACACGCCCGCGCAGACGGCGCTCGCCACGGACTCGAAAAGCGGGGTGGCGCGCCCCAGGGAACACGGCAGTGCGGAACGGCGGACGAGGTCCTGCTGTGCGGCCTTGGCCCGGAGGCAACCCGAGGCGACGCGGTCGGCGCCCAGGGCGAGCGGTACCACCTGCGCCCCGTGGTCCCGCAGACGGGTGACCGATCCCGAGCCGATCAGTCCCGTGGCGCCTGCAACGACGACTTTCATGCGGTCTCCTTCGCCGGGGCGGGACGGCCGGGCGTGACGGCCAGACGTGCTCAGAGGTCGGCGAGGTCGGATGCGCCCGCTCGCTCGGCCTGGTTGACCGGACGAAAGGTGTTGTTGTGACAAGCTGCCCGTTACCCGATCCGGGGTCGTCCCGAGGGCGGGTGTCCCGCGACCACGACCACGGGGAGGACGCGGGTGCCGCGGGATACCGGAGGGGTGGACCTACTCCACGAAGTAGGAGTCGTGCCGGTCGAAGAACGCGGAGCGCTCCTCCTCAGAGGCGTGCGCCAGCTGCGACACCTGCTCGAAGTACTCCTCGCGCGGCGCGCCCGGTGTGAACAGCAGGAGCATGTCCGCCGGTGCGTCGGAGTCGTTGCGGAAGGCGTGCAGCCCGCCTTGCGGCACGTGCAGGAAGTCGCCCTTGCGAGCGTCGACCCAGCGCACACCGTCGAAGATGCGCACGGTGCCGTCCAGGATGTAGAACGACTCCGAGATCCGCTTGTGGAAGTGCGTCTTCGGACCGCCGGCCCGCGGCCTCATCTCGACGCGGTACAGCCCGAACTCGCCGCGGGTGGTCGCGGTGGTGGCCAGATAGTGGGTGGCATCCTTGCCCGGCCCGCTCTCGCCGAGGTCGGGTGGGGTGTCGGCAGGCCGGAAAACGGCGCTGACCTCGCCGTCGTCTCCGAAGTACTTCTGTTCCGGGTAGGGGTACGACATGGTGGTTTCCTTTCCTGAGGCTGAGGCTGAGGCTGAGGCGGTCGCGTGCGCGCCCGCACTCGATGTGACCGGTGGGCACGGTCCGATGTGACGACAGCGCGGCGATGAGCCGCGGTGCCGCGCGGTCGGGTGTCAGCGGGTGAGGCAGTCGTGGCGGGGGTGTCCTCGTCGCAAGGCCCGTACGTCCCGTACCGCCGCGGCGAAGGCCTCGGGGCGTTCCTGCGGCAGGTTGTGGCCGGCGTCCGCGACTTGAAGGTGCAGGCGGGGGCCGGTGAAGTGGTGAGCGGTCGATGACGCGTCGGTCGCCGGAAAGTTGCCGTCGGCGGTGCCGTCCAGGGTGACCGTGGGCACGGTGATCGGAGGAAGGCCGGCGAGGCGTGCTTCCAGATCGGCGTACGCGTCCGCGCCCGGCGCCAGGCCGAGGCGGTGCCGGTAGGAGTGGATGACGACGTCGACGTAGTCCGGATTGGTGAAGGCCTCAGCGGCCCGCTCCAGTTCGGCTTCGCCGAAGGCCCACACGGGGGAGTTGCGTTTCCAGATGACCCGGGCGACGCCCCGTGGATCGACTGCCAGTCCGGTGCGGCCGCGCTCGGTGAGGAAGTAGTAGAAGTACCAGAAACCCGCCTCCAGTTCGGGGGAGATGGGGTTCATGGCGGCGCCGATGTCCTGGATCAGGTAGCCGTTGACGCAGACCAGGCCGAGGACCCGTTCGGTCCACAAGGCCGCGGCGACCGTGGCCGCGCGACCGCCCCAGTCGTAGCCGGCGAGGTAGGCCCGCTCGATGCCGAGGGCGTCCAGGAGCGCGATGACGTCCGCCCCCAGGGCCGCCTGCTGGCCGGAACGGGGAAGGGAGTCGGACAGGAATCTCGTGGGGCCGTGCCCTCGCAGATGGGGGACGATGACGCGAAATCCGCCTTCGGCCAGCAAGGGAGCCACGTCCACGTAACTGTGGATGTCGTAGGGGAAACCGTGCAGAAGGACGACGGTGTCATCGTCGGGGGAGCCCGTCTCGTAATAGGCGACTTCGAGCACGTCGGTCGTGACGCGTCGCAGCGGGGCGAGCAGGGGCAGGGCTGACATGCGAATCCTCCGACGAAGGAGCGGTGGGGGAGGGGAGCCGCGGTTCCGGTCGGGCGCGGCTGGAGTACCGGGTGGTGTGGCCGGACGCCTTACCGGGCCCGGTCGCCGTCGAGTTCGGCCCTCGGCGACAGTGTGCACAGTGTGCATGAGAAGGTTGTCTTGTTAGTGTCAAGAGTGTTGGCGTCATAATGGGTGCGCGAGTGCACGACGTGATCTCCTCTCCACGGGGGACTGACTACCGCACAGACCGGCCTCCGCCGCCTGCTGTGACAGCGAAACAAGTCCTGCTCAGCGCTGTGCGCGTCAGCGCCGGACGGACCCCGCGGTCCGTGGCGGCCCGAGGACGCGGGCGTTCCGGGCGCACACCCTCTCCGTGTTCCGTTCGAACGGGCGCGGAACTCCGACCGACTCAGGTGATGACCATGGAAACCGAAAGTGTTCTGCATCCGAGCTTCCTCGTGCCCGTCGGGCACGTGGAGCCGGTGCCCCGCCGTATCAGGGGCGTGATCGGCGGTCGCACCGTCTTCGACACGCGGCGCGCCCTGTATGTCTGGGAGTGGCAGGCCTATCCGCAGTTCAGCATCCCGGTGCGGGACCTTGTCGACGGCGTCCTCGACGACGAAGGGGTCGCCGAGGAGCACGGTGCGGGCACGGCGCACCGGCACACTCTGTCCGTGGGCGGGGACTCGCGCCCCGGTGCCGCGTGGGTGTGGGGGAAGGACGCTCCGGCGCCGCTCCAGGGCACGGTGCGCTTCGAGTGGCCCGCCATCGACTACTGGTTCGAGGAGGACGAACCCGTCTTCGTCCACCCCAGGAGCCCGTACTCGCGTGTGGACGCCGTGCGTTCCTCCAGCAGCGTGCGCGTGGAGCTGGAGGGCGTGGTCCTGGCGGAGGCGCCGGCGTGCGTCAAACTCTTCGAGACCGGCCTGCCGACGCGCTACTACCTTGACCGCGCGCACGTCGACTGGACCCGACTGCGGCGGACCGACACGGTGACCCGCTGCCCGTACAAGGGAACGACGAGTGGTTACTGGTCGTTCGACGGTCCCACCGCCGTCCACGAGGACATCGCCTGGGCGTACGACTTCCCGACCATCCACGCCAACCGCATCGCGGGCCTGACGGCCTTCTACAACGAGCACGTGGACCTCTTCGTGGACGGCGAGCCGCTGCCGAAGCCCGGAGCACCCCATTCCTAGCCCCGCTCCGGTGTCCGGTCCTGGGCCGCAGTCGACGGCCCGGGACCCTTTGGTGTCACACATCTACTGCGCGCCCGGTCCCATGGTGTGAAAAGTCCTCCTTAATCGCCAGAGAAGGAACACACCATGAGCGACATCGTTCTCGAGCCCGCCGCACAGGACTTTGCCGACGCGACCGCCAAGCCGCCGCTGCTGTACGAGCTCGGGGTCGAGGGCGCGCGCAAGCTGCTCGACGACGTGCAGGCGCAGCCCATCGAGAAGCCCGACGTGGACGAGAAGTGGATCACCGTTCCGGCTTCGGTCGGCGATGTGCGGGTGCGCATCCTCAAGCCCGTCGGCAGCACCGGCCCCCTGCCTGTCATCCTCTATGTGCACGGCGGTGGCTGGATCCTCGGCAACGCCGACACGCACGACCGGCTCGTGCGCGAGCTGACCGTCGGGGTGAAAGCGGCCCTGGTGTTCGTGGAGTACGACCGCTCCCCGGAGGCCAAGTACCCGGTCGCCATCGAGCAGGCCTACGCGACCGCCCGGTGGATCACCACCGAGGGCGCGGGCGAAGGGCTCGACGCCTCCCGGCTGGCCGTCGCCGGTGACTCGGTCGGCGGCAACATGACCGCTGCCCTGACCCACATGGCGAGGCAGCGGGGCGACGTGACCTTCGTGCACCAGTCGCTGTACTACCCCGTCACCGACGCGGCCCAGGACACCGAGAGCTACCGGACCTTCGCGCACGGCCCGCATCTGACGGCCAAGGCCATGGAATGGTTCTGGAACGCCTACACCACAGACCCCGCCGAGCGCGCCCAGATCACCGCCTCGCCGTTGCGGGCGACGCTGGAAGACCTCCGGGACCTGCCGCCGGCGCTCGTCGTCGTCGACGAGAACGACGTGCTGCGCGACGAGGGCGAGGCCTACGCCCGCAAGCTCGTCCAGGCCGGTGTGCCGACGACCAGCATCCGCTACAACGCCTCCCTGCACGACTTCATGATGCTGAACACGGTCCGCGGCACCCAGGCGTCGACCGCCGCGATCGAGCAGGCCATCCACGTGCTGCGCAAGGCTCTCGGAACCGACTGACGCCGCCCACCCGACCCCATTCCCCCCGCACGTCGAAAGGCCGTTTTTCATGAGTGCACACAAGCCCACCATCGTCCTCGTACACGGCGCGTTCGCGGACGCCTCCAGTTGGAACGGTGTCGTCGACAAGCTGCTCGCGCACGACTATCCGGTGATCGCCGTCGCCAATCCGCTGCGCGGCCTGACCACCGACGCCGAGTACGTCCGGCAGATCGTGACGTCCGTCGAGGGGCCCGTCGTCCTCGTCGGCCATTCCTACGGCGGGTCCGTCATCAGCAACGCGGCCAAGGGGCTGCCCGAGGTCAAGGCGCTCGTCTTCGTCGCGGCATTCCTGCCGGAGGAGGGCGAGAGCGCCGTCACCCTGTCGGGCAAGTTCCAAGGCAGCACCCTCGGCGACACGCTCCGGCCCGTGCCGGTGAAGCTGCCCGACGGCACCCAGGTCATGGACCTGTACATCGAACAGGCCAAGTTCCACGCGCAGTTCGCCGCCGACGTCCCCGAAAAGACCACGGCCGTCATGGCCGCGACTCAGCGGCCGGTGGCCGAAGCCGCGCTGGCGGAGGGCGCGTCCGCGCCCGCGTGGCGGGACATTCCCTCCTGGGTGCTGGTGGCGGACGAGGACCGGAACATCCCCCCGCAGGTGCAGAGCTACATGGCCGAGCGGGCGGGGGCGACCGTCATGAAAATCTCCGCCTCCCACGCGGTCAGCGTCTCGCGACCCGGTGACGTGGCCCGTCTGATCAACGAGGCGGCGCAGGCGACCGCCTGAGCCGGAGGCCCGCGCCTGACGGACCCCGCACCCCGCGTTGTTGTGTGGGCCTGACGCTTCACGGAAGTGGTGCGGGCTCCGCGAGCAACGTGGGCACGGTGATGATCGTGACGTCCTTTGTCAGCAGCCGATGGACGGGACAGCGTCCCGCGACCGCGAGGAGTTGGTCCCGCTGCGCCGGGGCCAACTCCCCGACGAGCCCTATGTTCTTGACCACCTGCCCCTGTGCGTCGAAGCGGACCGCGACGTCCACCCGGTCCAGCGGCCATCCGTGGCGCTGCGCGTAGGCCCGCACCGCCATGGACGTGCACGCTCCGAGCGCCGCCAGGAGGAGTTCGCCCGGAGTGGGGCCGGTGTCGGTGCCGACGGGCTCCGGCTCGTCGGCTGTCAGGCGGTGTGCACCGATCGCCACGGAGCGCGCGAGTTGCTTTCCTTCGGCCACGGTGACGATGCGCGTGTTCATGCTTGCCTCTCAGCCGAGGTAGGGGCAGAGGCACGACCTGTGCCTCCCGAAGCTCAGACCGTGTGGGGCGCCCGACTGTGACGGCCGGCGTACCCGTACCCGGCTGCAAGCGGGGGGTGCGGGGCGGCGGTCGCCGCCCCGCGGGTGACCAGAGATGATCAGCGGGACTGGTCGGTGGGGCGCACGAGGATCTCGTTGACCGCGACGTGGTCGGGCTGTGTGACGGCGTAGACCACCGCGGCCGCGATGTCCTCCGGCTGAAGGGTCCGCATCGACTCGGCCATGGTCTTGACCGCGGCACGGCTGGTGGGGTCGGTGATGTGGTCGGCCAACTCGGTCGAGACGAAGCCCGGCTCCACGAGGACGACACGGACCCCCTGCTCGGTCACCTCCTGGCGCAGCGCCTCGGCGAAGGCGTTGACGCCGAACTTGGTGGCGGAGTAGACCGCGGCGCCGGCCGAGGAGATACGGCCCGAGGTGGAGGAGATCTGGACCACCGCACCGCGGGAACGCAGCAGGTGGGGCAGCGCCGCGTGCACCGTGTACATGGAGCCCAGCAGGTTGGTCTCCACCATGCGGGTCCACTCCGCGGGGTCCGCGTCCAGGACGGGGCCGGTGAGCATGATGCCGGCGTTGTTCACGACGATGTCGAGGGTGCCGAAGCGTTCGACGGTCCGGTCGACGGCCTCGCGTACCGACTCGGGGTCGCTGACGTCCATGTCCAGGACGAGAATCTCCCCGGGCGCTTCCTGCGCCAGGGCCTCGAGCCGGTCGGTCCTGCGGCCACCGACGGCCACGATGGCCCCCGCCTTGGACAGCGCCAGTGCGGTCGCCCTGCCGATGCCGGACGAGGCGCCGGTGACGAGGACGACCTTGGGGTCGAGAACGGAACTCATGTCATCTCCGAAAGAGGTGGTGGGGTGGGACGGGCAGGCCGTGTCGTGTGCGAGGACAGGACACGGCGGTCCGAGAAGGTGACCGGGGGGTCATGTTGTGCCAGCGTAACACTGAGAATGACCCACGAGTCATGTTCAGTGTTAATGTTGTGACACGCAGAGAGGGGCGTCATGACCGGGAGAACAGCGGCAGTGCAGGCCAGGGCCGACAGTGTGCGCAATCGGCGGCTGCTCCTGCGAGCGGCCACCGAGGCCTTCGCGGAATGCGGGGTGGATGTGTCGATGCACACGATCGCCCAGCGGGCCGGCGTCGCCAAGGGCACGGTGTTCCGGCACTTCCCGACGAAGGACGACCTTCTCGCGGCGATCATGATGCAGCTGCTCGACCGGCTGCGCGAGGCGGCGGACCGGTTCCTGCGCGCCGACGACGCCGGCGGTGCGCTGAAGGACTTCATGGCACACGGAATCGGCCTGCTCGCCGCCGACCGCGCGTTCTGCGACGTCATCGGCCGGCCCTCGCTGCAGCACGCGGACGTACGCGAGGCGATCGACCGGCTCTGCGACACGGTCGAGGACCTCACCGGCCGGGCCAGAGAACAAGGAGCCGTCCGCGGTGACATCACCGGAACCGACATCGTGCTGCTCCTCGGCGGCATCCACCAGACCGCCCAGCCGCTGCTGGACCGCGAACCGCGGGCGTGGGAACGCTTCCTGGAGATCGCGTTCGACGGATTGCGGGCCCGTGACCGCGCGACCCTGCCCCATCCGCCCCCCGCCCGGCTGCGGATGGCGGACCCGTCGGGCGCCTCTGCACCGACGGGGAAGTGACACTAAGTGGCACATCATCGGTGTGTTGTGAAATCATGCCGCAGCTTCTGTCTCGATCAGGCCGGCCGACCAGCCGGGTACGGACGGGGGCGGGTCACGTCCGAGTCATGCCGTCGCGGCGGCTGCGCTCCGGACTCTCGTCGGCGTGGGGGTCGCTCCATGGATCACGTCGTTGGCGCGGTACCGCTCGCCGAGTCGCTCGACGAACGGCGGCACCTGCTGGACGTCGCCTGCCGTGCACTCGGCAGCCGCGTCGCGGCCGAACGCGTCGTCGACGAGGCCTACCGGCGTTGGTACCGCCTCACCGATCCGGAGCGGCTCCGGATGCCGTCCCCCTGTGTCTGGCTCACCCAGGCCGTGGACGAGGCATGTCTGACGCGACCGGCGCCGGCCTGGCCCGGCGGGGAGGAACGGGAGATCCAGGCCCTGCGGGCCCTGTGCGGTGAGGACGTGGAACCGGTCGAGCGGGCCCGGTTGACTGTGGGTGCACGGCGTGCGCGGCCCGTGTCGGCGCGTCGCGAGCATGAGATCACCGTTGCCGTGCGGCAGGCGTGCAGCGATCAGGACGGCCTCCGGCTGCGGTCGCTGCTGGCCCCCGACGCGACGGCCTTCTTCGACAGCGGCGGCAAGATCCGGGCGCTGACCCGGCCCGTTCGCGGTGACGAGCAGGTCGCCCGCAGCCTGTTGGTCCTGCTGGCCGGACAGCGGCGCGTGACCCTGTGCACCGGATCGGTCAACGGGCGCACCGGCCTCGTCGCCCGGTGCGACGACCAGGTCGCCGCGGTGCTGACGCTCGACATCGCGGACGCACTGGTCCTGCAGGTCTGGGCGGTTCTCAACCCCGACAAGCTGCGTAGCTGGAACCGCTGGAACCGCTCCCTTCCTGGGTGAGCTCACGTGCCACGGCATCCCCGGGACGCGCGGGCGGGCGCGCGCAGGCGGCGCGGGATCCGAGGAAGCCGGCGATCTTGTCGGGGGTGAACACCCACAGAACCCGGTGGATCCCCCGCCGTGTGGCGGCGATGGTCATGAAGGTGGCGGGCCGGCCGTCCCTGTACAGCAGGACCCCGGCGCGCCCGTTGGCCTGCACGGGTGCGATCTCGACCGTCGGCCAGAAGCGTGACGCGGCGGTCGAGAGGTTCGCCACCCGGGCACGACCGATCACGGGTACGCGGGCCGCACCGCGCAGCCCGTTGCCGTCGGACAGACTGACCGCGTCGGGCGTCAGGAGCGCCTCCAGCGAGGCCACGTCACCTTCCTGGGCGGCCGCGACGAAGGCATCGAGCAGCCTGCGGTGCTCCTGGACGTCGACACTGTCCCGCTCGTCGTCCGTCAGGTGCTTGCGCGCCCTGCTCACGATCTTCCTGGCGTTGACCGGGGTGAGGCGCAGGATCTCCGCGATCTCCGAGTAGCCGTACTCGAAGGCCTCCCTCAGCACGTAGGCGGTCCGTTCGGTGGGGGTGAGCTTCTGCAGGACGAGAAGCAGGGCGAGTTCCAGGGCCTCGGCGCGTTCGGCGCCGGCCACCGCGTCGATGCTGGTGTCGATGGGTTCGGGCAGCCAGGGCCCGATGTAGGTCTCGCGGCGCACGCGGGCGGACTGCGCCACGTTGATGGCCAGCCTCGTCGTCGTGCTCGACAGGAACGCCGCGGGGCTGACCACCGCCGAACGGTCGGTCCGCTGCCAGCGCAGCCACGCCTCCTGCACGACGTCCTCGGCTTCCGTCGCGCTGCCCAGGACGCGGTAGGCGATACCGAAGAGCCGGGGCCGCAGTTCCACGAAGGTGGTGACGGCCTCGGCGAGGTTCCTGTCCGCGGGGGGCGCCTCTGTGGGGGATGCCTCTGGATACATGTCCCTCTGACTCCGTTCCTCCGGGGCCCGGGTTGTCGGAATGCGGCCACGAGGCGCTCACAGACCCGGCGACCGTCTCCTCCTCAAGGACCGAGGGACCAAGGACGCTGTGACAGTGCCTTTTGAAGCTCAAAAAATGGGCCTGTCGTTCCACGGTGTGTGGAACGACAGGCCCATGAAGACGCGCCTACTGCTGCTGGGCGAGCCAGTCGACGAAACGGGTCTCGCCGATGCGGGCGTCCGGGCCGGGAAGCAGCGTGGTCTCCTGCAACTCGGCGCCGAAGTAGGGGGCGTGCACGTCGGCGACGACCGTACGCGCATCGTTCTTGGCGGCCAGGCCCTTGCGGATCAGCTCGTCGAGCTGGAAGGTGTCGGGACCGGCCACCTCGACCACACCGTTGACCGGCGTGCCCACGGCGGTGCGGCCCACTGTGGCGGCGACGTCGTCCGAATGGACGGGCTGGATCTTCACAGGGGCCAGCTTGACGGTGTCCCCCTCGGTCGCCGACTCGGCGATGCCCTTCATGAACTCGAAGAACTGCGTGGCGTGCACGATCGACCACGGGATCCCGGAGGCCTTGATCAGTTCCTCCTGCGCCTGCTTGGCACGGAAGTAGCCGCTCTCCTGGAGCCGTTCCGTACCCACCACCGACAGGGCGACGTGGTGGGTGACACCGGCGTTCGCCTCAGCCTTGAGGAGGTTGGTGGTGGAGGTGCGGAAGAACTCCATGACGTCGTCGTCCGCGAAGGAGGGCGAGTTGGAGACGTCGATCACGACGGCCGCGCCCTCCAGCACCTCGGCCAGGCCCTCGCCCGTCAGCGTGTTGACGCCGGTGTTCGGGGCGGCCGCCACCGCCTCATGGCCGTGTTCGTTGAGCTTGCTGACGACCTTCGAGCCGATCAGTCCGGTGCCGCCGATCACTACGACCTTCATGGGGACGTTCCTTCCACTCATTCTCATCTGCTGCCTGCACGAGGTATGACCGGAAACTGATCGGCGCTGTGACACCTTTCTCGAAATTCCGGAAATCTTCTCCCGGGCAGGGTCATTCCTATTCGACGAGCTTTCCGTCCGCCGAGACGTCCTCCATCAGGGCCGCGATCTCGTCGGGGACAGGGCTGATGGGCGCGCGGGTGATGCCGTCGGTCGGGGACCAGACGAGGTTCACCCGCAGCGCGGGATCCATGTCGGGGTAGTCGCTGCGGTTGTGGCATCCGCGCGTCTCGCGCCGCTCCAGCGCCGCTTCCAGCGTGGCCCTCGCCGCCAGGGCCGACGACTTGAGGTCGAAGGCGTGGGCGAGGTCCTGGAAGCCCGCGATGTCCGGATGGACGCCGACGTCCTCCATGCGCTTCTCGATGGCGTCCAGCTCCGCCAGCCCGGTGCGCAGGCCCTCCTCGTCACGGACCACGCCCGCGTGCTCGGTCATGGTGTTGCGGATCGCGCGCTGCAGGGCGCGCACGTTCTCGGGTCCGTCCGCGGCGAGCAGGTCGTCGACCTCCGCACGCGCCTGTGCCACCGCGGCGGCCGAGCGCGGCTGCGCGGTCAGGGACTCCGAGTAGGCGGCGGCCGCCTGTCCGGTGATGCGGCCGTACACCAGCAGCTCGATGAGGCTGTTGCCGCCGAGCCGGTTGGCGCCGTGCAGTCCGCTGGAGGCCTCGCCGATGGCGTACAGGCCCCGCACGTCCGTGCTGTGGTCCTCGGGGCGGACCCACACACCGCCCATCGAGTAGTGCGCGGTGGGCGCGACCTCGATGGGATCCCGGGTGATGTCCAGCATCTGCAGGTCCAGCAGTGTCTGGTAGACGCGGGGGAGCCGGTTCATGATGGTCCGCCGGGGCAGGTGGGAGACGTCGAGCCACACCCCGCCGTTGGGCGTGCCGCGGCCTTCCTTGATCTCGGTGTAGGAGGCGAGGGCGACCCGGTCGCGTGTGGACAGCTCCATGCGTACGGGGTCGTAGCGGTTCATGTACCGCTCGCCGAGCGCGTTGCGCAGGATGCCGCCCTCACCGCGGGCCGCCTCGCTCACCAGGGTCCCGGCCGCGTTCTCCGGCTCGATGATGCCGGAGGGGTGGAACTGGACGAGTTCCGGGTCGCGCAGCCGGGCACCGGCCTCCGCGGCCAGCCGGAAGGAGTCGCCGGTGTTCTCGTCGCGTCGTGAGGAGGTGCGCCGCCAGATCCGGGTGTGGCCGCCGGCCGCGAGGATGACGGCGTCCGCGTGCACGAGGCAGCGCCTGCCGTCGGCAAGGCCGAAGCCGTAGGCGCCGAAGACGGTGCCGTCGTGGACCAGGAGACGGGTGATGTAGACGTTGTCGAGCACCGGTATGTCCAGCTGGTTCGCGCGCCGGATGAGCGTGCGCTGGATCTCCAGGCCCGTGTAGTCGCCCGCGAAGGCGGTGCGGCGGAACTTGTGGGCGCCGAAGAAGCGCTGGGAGATCCGGCCGTCCTCCTCCCGGGCGAAGGCCATGCCGTAGCGCTCCAGGTCGTCGATGCCGAGGGCGGCTCCCCGGGTGACGATCTCGGCCGTGCGGGGGTCGCCGAGGAGGTAGCTCTCCTTGAGGGTGTCGGCGGCGTGCTGCTGCCAGGTGTCCTCGGGGTCCATCGTGGCCAGGGCCGCATTGATCCCGCCGGCGGCGAGAGAGGTGTGGGTGTCCTCCTTGGGGCGCTTGCCGACTGCGAGGACATCGACGCCGGCCTCGGCCAGCTCGATGGCCGCTCGCAGGCCCGCTCCGCCGGTGCCGATCACCAGCACTGTGGTGGAAAGACGTTGTTCGGTGGCAACCACGATTGCTCCCATCGCTCGGGGTGGTCACCTGCTACGACCAGGTGGAGTGACGGTTTGTGACACCGCCGCCCTGGCCCGGGCCCGCCTGTCGGTGTCACACCCCGGCGGCCGGGCCGGTCATACCGCACACCGGCCGGGCGGACGAAGGCCGTGCGGTCCGCAACCGCCGGCCGGCGAAGGGGAGGTGGGGACGATGACCTACGTCATCTCTTCCGCGGCGTGCCGGGGGAGGGCATCGGGCGGGCCGCGCGGGCCGACCATCCTGTGGTCGCCGCCCTGCCCTCGCAGCACGCGGTCAAGAACGACCTGTCCGGATTCGCCGCCCGCAAGGAGGAGGCGTCGACGCCGACCCGTGGTTCCCGTGGTGAGCCGCCCGGGCCCGGCGCGGCGGGCCGGAGGTTCAGGCACCCGGGGACGGCGTGCAGGGGGGCGGGTCAGGCCCCCAGCGACAGGACGTAGGGGTTCAGCTTGACCGGGTTCATCACCCACATGATGCGCTCGATGCCGGCCTCGGACGCATCCACGCACAACAGGGCCACCGGGGCGTTGTCCCGTGCGACGAGCACGGCGGGCCGGCCGTTGGCCTCGACGAACCGGGTCTCGGCATCCGGCCAGAACCGCGGGGCGAAGGCGGCCAGGTAACGCGAGACGTGATCGCGGCCGATGACGGGGATCCTGGACGCGCCGCGGATGCCGCCGCCGTCCGAATAGCTGACGACGTCCGAGGCCAGCAGGTCCTCCAGGGTGGAGAGATCTCCCGTGCGCGCGGCGGAGAGGAAGCCTTCGAGCAGACGCCGATGGGCCGCGGGGCTGACGCGCTCCTTGCGCTCGGCGCCCAGGTGCTTGCGCGCCCGGCTGACCAGCTGCCGGGCGTTCGCGTCGCTGGTCTCCAGGATGTCGGCGACCCGCTGGTAGGGGTAATCGAACGCCTCCCGCAGCACGTAGGCGGCGCGTTCGATCGGGTTGAGCTTCTCCATCAGCAACAGCACCGCCAGCTCGACCGCCTCGGCGCGTTCCGCCCCCAGGTGCGGGTCCTGGGTGGTGTCGACCGGCTCGGGGAGCCAAGGCCCGACGTAGGACTCCCGGCGTACCCGCGCGGACTGGGCCAGGTTGATCGCGAGCCGGGTGGTGACCGTGGTCAGGAAGGCGGCCGGTTCATGGACCTGTGCGCGGTCGGTGTTCTGCCATCGGAGCCAGGCGTCCTGGACGATGTCCTCTGCCTCGACGGCACTGCCGAGGATGCGGTAAGCGATGCCGAACAACCGGGGTCTGGCCGAGAGGAAGTCGTCGAGACCGCGGTCGGACGTGTCGGGGTGGGCGCCAGCGCGCATGAGTCGTCCCTTCTGGCTTTGCGCCCTACATGCTACGCGCGAGGGGAGAGGGTAGGTGCTGCGGGCCGCATCTGCTCGGGCCGCATCTGCTCACGCTATCTCTTTCGCGATCCCCGGTCACACGGTGGTAGTCGTCGCGCCCGGTCCGCCGGATTTGCCCCCCGGTACCGCTGCCCGCCCCATGCTCCGGAAGACCGCGGCCGACGGGTGAAAGGACTGTGTGAGGAGTCCGGTTGTCACACATGCGCCCGCTCACCGGTCACCAGTGACGAACGATGTTCACGTCTACGGAAGGTGCAACACAGTGTCGGAGAACATGACAGGACACGACCACTCCGCCCACGGCCACCACGGGCACGGCGACCAGGAGGGGACCGCCGGCTGGATGACGGCGGCGAAGGTCCTCCAGGACGCCGCACCGATCACCGTCCCGGAAGGGGCGTCGGCGATGACCATTCTCGTCGAGTGGGAGCCGGGCGACCCGGGCACGCCCCCGCACCGGCACTCCGGCCCCGCCTTCGGCTACGTTGTCGAGGGGGCGGTCCGTTTCGAGCTCGAGGGCGAGCCCGAGCGCGTGGTGGAGGCGGGCGGCACCTTCTGGGAGCCCGGCGGCGACGCCATCCACTACCAGGACGGCAACGCGCTTTCCGACGCGCGGACCCGGTTCGTGGTGACCATGATGTGTGCTCCGGGCAAGCCCATGCTGGAACTGGTCGACGAGAAGGAACTGGCGGAGCGCGCCCACCTGCGGGCACCGCGCCCCACCGCCTGAGCGGGCACGGACCCGGCATGGGCACGCCCGTCGTCCTGGTGCACTGCCTGCTGACGCTGCTGTTCGTGGCGGTGCTCCTGCATGGGCCGGCGCGGGGCGTCGGGTCACCGGGGACCGGGTTCGGCGTCCGGGTGGACCGGCTGCTGGCCGCCGCCATGGCCGTGTCCATGGGGGCGATGCCCTGGATCGACGTCCGCGCGGGGCCCGCTGCCGTCGCCGGCGGTGTCTTCACCGCCGGCGCGGTGTGGTTTCTCCTGCCGTTCGGCCGCCGGGAGACCGGCATGACGGCGGCGATGATCCACCGGCTGCCGCATGCGGCCGGTATGGCCGCGATGGCCTGGATGCTGAGCGTGCCGCACACCGGGACCGGACCGGCGCACGCACACCTCGGAGCGGCTGCGCACTCCACCGGGCCCGGTCTTCTGGGCACCGGTGTACCTCTCGGCGGCTCCCTGATCACGCTGTCGCTGGCGTCCTCTCTACTGGCGTATGCGCTGTGGTCGCTGACCCGCCCCATGCCCTCGCTGCGCTCGGCCGTGAGCGCTGCGCGCCGTGCCGCGGCGGCGACGCCGGCACGGCATGTGGCTGAAGGGGCGATGGCGCTCGGGACGGCCGTGATGCTGGTCCTGCCCCACTGAGCACGGGTCGAAAAGGCGGGCGCGAGCCCGGGCACGGCGAAGGCGCGGTGGCCCGCGGTCATGCGCTGATTGACCGCGGACCACCGCGCCGGACGGCCGGAGCGACGGTCGTCGCCCAACCGAGGGGACGGGTGCCGCTCACGGCAGGCCCGCACCGAGGAGGCGAGCGCCGCTCAGGACGGGGCCTCGTACACCGCCTTGCTCCGCATCAGGAAGTCGGAGAGATAGCTGTCGTGCGGGATGCCCGGCGCCATCCAGTGGGTCGGTTGATCGCCGAAGTACACGTTGGCGATGCTGGGTTCCGCGATCAGGGCCTCCCACAGGTCCCGGTCCCGGGTCAGCGCCGACAGCACGAGCGTGTCGCGCAGCGGCGCCATGCCGTCCGCGCGGTTCCAGGGGGCGATCCACACGCAGGGGAAGGGCAGTTCGGTGCGCAGTTGAGGGGCTCGGGCGCTTGCGGTCTGGTGCACGGCGGGGCGTAGTACGGCGCTGCCGTCTCCGAGGTCGTCGGCGATCCCGTTGTCGCCGAGCCAGGCGTGCGTTCCGGCCGCGACCGTTTTCAGGTATGTGCTGAGGGCTCGCGCCCGCTCCTGCGGGCACACCGGCAGACGGGCCCTCTCGTCCTGCGGGGGAAGGCTGGGCAGGACGGCCAGACGTGCCGCGAGGGCTTCGGCGAGCGGTGCCGGGTCGCCCTCGACGAGGATGGCAGTGGCGTTGACGCACGCGGTGCCGCTCTCTCCGGCGACGGACGCGACGAGGGCGTCCAGATGGTCACGCCAGTCGGTGTCCGCGGTGATGAGGATCTTCGACCGTCCTGGCCCCTGCGGCAGGATCCTCGCGTCGTGCGCGTATTTGGTCACCACGTCGTCGCCGCCGTAGACCACGGCCCGGTCCGCGCCGTGGACGAGCGTGCCGGCGGTCGCGTGGTCGGTGGGCAGCAGCATGAGCTGGTCGTCCCGGATTCCCGCCTGACGCAGTGCCGCGACGAGCCGGTAGGGAGTGAAGGGCTCGCGCCGGGACGGGCGCACGGCGACGCGGTAACCCAGCGCCAGTGCCTCCAGCCAGACACGGTGTACGCCGGGATGGTTACCGGACGCGTTGACTGCGAACGTATCGCCCTGACGTGCCCACACCGTGTGCGTCTCATACAGGGCGGGGTCGCTGAGGTCGCGGGCGGCGCCGCGCGGCCTTCCACGGTCGGCGGACGAGGCGGCGTGCCGTACGAAGTGCGCCGTTCCCCGGGTCGCGGCGCGCACCACGGCGAGCGGCGTGCCCGAGGTCCGGCTGACGTGACGTTCGTATTCCCGGACGCTCAAGCCCCCCACGGTGCCCGCGGCGAAGGCCTCCCCGGCGGTGGCGAACACGGTCTCCAGGTCGGCCGCGGCGATCGGCGGCGCTTGGCGCAGAGCGTCGATCGCCCGAGCCACGTACAGCGGGGGAACCAGACTCAGCCGCGCGATCGGTGCACCGGCCACGTCGGTCACCGTGCTCGGTACACGTGTGCGGTAGGTGCCCCGCGGGCCCAGGGCGTCGAGGTGCAGCGGCTCGGTGGTCGGTACGGGGGCCATCAGTAGACACCCTCGATGACCGTCTCACCCTCGACCGCGGGCACCGGCGCGACGTCGGCGACGGCGTCCCCGGCGTGGCCGTCGGCCGGGCGGACCCGCAACGCGGTGTCCCGCTCCCTGTTGTTGGGGATCAGCATGGACTTGCTGACGTGGCTCACCACTACCTGGCCCCGCTCGCCCTCCGCCACCTGTTGCCCGGTGTCGGGTTCCACGATGCTCAGGAAGACATACGGCGAGACGGGGTCGAACACACACGGCTCCGACGCCGTGAGACCCTCCCGCTCCAAGAGCGCGGTGAGTATCATGGTGTTGCCGTACATGCCGATCAGCGGTACGTCGGGAAACACCTCGGTCCGCAACAGGTCCCGGGTGTCGGGATCCATGTGGGTGCCACCCCAGATGATCGCCTGGGCTTTGCCGTTGATGACCTCCACGAGGTCGCTGTCCCGGGCGAAGCGCTCCAGCATCGGAGTGGTGGCGGCTATGACACCGATGTCCTGGCCGAGCAGGATGCGCCGGCACTGGTCCACGAGATGGTCGGTGTAGGCGTCGACCTCGTCGCGACGGCCCGCGGCGACGAGCTTCTTGACCCAGCGGGGGTCCATGTCGACCCCCAGCCCGGGGCTGCCGAGACTTGCCGCGGCCCGTTGCAGCACATCGCCCACGAGGTGCGGGCCGGTCGGCGCCACGGTCAGCCACAGCGCGCCGACGGGCATTGCGTGGTCCCGGAGCCTGCGGGTCACCTGCTCGCTGCCGTGCTGCGCCCAGTCGTCCATCTGCACGACCCGCTTGGGTGCCCCGGTCGTGCCGCCGCTCTCGAACACGTGCAGCGGTCGGGCCTGCGGGCCGTAGCCGCGGGGGACGAGATCGGACACCCGCACATCGCGCAGCTCGTCCGTCAGATCGGGAAAGAGCGCAAGGTCCGCCACGCACTTGACGTCGTGGCGGGGGTCGAAACCGAGCCGGTCGACCCGTTCCAGCCAGTACCGGGACCCCGTCTCGGGTGCGAAGTGCCACTGCATGGCCGCCCTGATGTAGTCGTCGGGGTCCACCCCGTCGAAGGGGCCGGCGTCCAGAACGGTGAATGAGCCGATCGGCATGAAACTGCCTTTCTCGAAGTCGCTGAGGGCGGACGCGTGAGAGCCGCGCGTCCCGGGCGGTCCCGCGGGCCCGACCCCTTCTCGCAGAGAAGACCGAGGTGTGCAGGCGTGTGTGACAGCTCCGCGGAAAAGCGGCAGCGCCCCTGGCACCGGCACACCGTCACAACGGCCCGTGCCTCCCGGTCTGATGACCGGGCCACAGCCGACCGGTGGTGTGCCGAGGTCGAGGGATGTCGATGGATAGGGACATGCCACAGGGACTGCGGATCGTGCGCGTCGACCAGGACGACGAGCCCCGTGTGGCCGCTCTGCACCGCCGGTGCTCCGTCGCCGCCCGGTGGCACCGCTGTCACCGGGCCATGGGTGACCCCGACACCTTCCTGGGGCCGCTGCTGTCCCGACCCCACTCGGTGCACCTGGCGGTGGCGGACCCGCGAGAGCGGCTCGTCGCGCCAGGGCATCTGCTGCCGGACGACGGTGACGCCGAGGCCGCGCCGCTGGTGGAGGACACCTGGCAGAACAGGGGGGCTGGGCACCCGGCTCCTGGAAGAACTCGGCCGGTTCGCCGTCGTGTTGGGCGTACGTGAGGTCTACGGCGTCGTCCACCCCGACGACGCCCGCATGGCCGCCGTGCTGCACCACGCAGGCGTTCCGCTGCGCACGGTGCCGGAGACGGGCAGTGCGACGACGGTCCGGGCCCGGACGCAGGACATCGGTCTCGCCCTCGCCTGCTCGCCGACGCGGCGTGGGTGGTGGCAACGCGGTGCTGGAAAACACCGTGTGTCGGAGGCGTCGGAACGCTCCTGGGCCACTGAAGCTGGAGTTCAGTCGGCTCTCCGACGCTCCTTCGAAGACGCGTCGCCTACTTGCTGACCCCGTACAGTGCAAGACATGTGACAACATTGAATGAGATAGTGTTTCGGCTGTCCCTCGACGGCGGGTGTTTCTTCCCCGCGGTTCGATGCGAGCGGCTACGAGTGAGGGGATTGCCATGGCTGAGCTGTTCTATGACACCGACGCCGACCTGTCCGTCATCCAGGGCCGCAAGGTCGCAGTCATCGGTTACGGCAGCCAGGGTCATGCCCACGCGCTGTCGCTGCGTGACTCGGGTGTGGACGTGCGCGTGGGGCTGCACGAGGGTTCCAAGTCCCGCGCGACGGCCGAGGAGCAGGGCCTGCGTGTGGTGACGGTGGCGGAGGCCGCAGCCGAGGCCGACGTGATCATGATCCTTGTTCCGGACCCGCTCCAGGGCGAGATCTACGAGCAGCACATCGCCTCGAACCTGAAGGACGGTGACGCGCTGTTCTTCGGGCACGGCTTCAACATCCGCTTCGGCTTCGTCAAGCCGCCGGCCAGTGTGGACGTGTGCATGGTCGCCCCCAAGGGGCCGGGTGACCTGGTGCGCCGTCAGTACGCGGAGGGCCGCGGCGTGCCGTGCCTGGTGGCGATCGAGCAGGACGCCACAGGAAGCGCCTTCCCGCTGGCCCTGTCGTACGCCAAGGGAATCGGCGGCACCCGTGCGGGCGTCATCAGGACGACGTTCACCGAGGAGACCGAGACCGACCTGTTCGGTGAGCAGGCCGTGCTCGCCGGTGGAGTGTCAGCCCTGGTCAAGGCGGGCTTCGAGACGCTGACCGACGCCGGGTATCAGCCGGAGATCGCGTACTTCGAGTGCCTGCACGAGCTGAAGCTCATCGTCGACCTCATGTACGAGGGCGGCCTGGAGAAGATGCGCTGGTCGATCTCCGAGACCGCCGAGTGGGGCGACTACGTCACCGGCCCGCGCATCATCACCGACGCCACCAAGGCCGAGATGAAGAAGATCCTCGCCGAGATCCAGGACGGCACCTTCGCGCGTGAGTGGATGGCCGAGTACCACGGCGGTCTGAAGAGGTATCAGAAATACCGGAAACAGGACTCCGAACTGCTGCTGGAAACCACCGGCAAGGAGCTGCGCAAGCTCATGAGCTGGGTCAACGACGAGGAGCGCTCGTGATCGCGAGGGCCGGCACGGAAGGGAACCGGTGACGCTCTCATGACGACGCTGCATGTCACCCTGCTCGGCGGGCTTCGCGAGACAGACGCTGTACCACTGCCCGCGGCGGAAGCCGCGCACGGCACGCGGTCGCTGCGCCGCTTCGCCCTGGAACTCCACGTGCCGCACGAACGGCACGCGGCACTTGATGCCGAACTGCGGGCCGCCGCCGCGCCGGACGGGACGTATCTGCAAGGCACCGACGCGCTGTGGCGTGTGGTGGAGGGCTGGACCGTCGTGGCCCACGCTCCGCGGACCGGGATCCACCGGTACCGGGTGGAGATCGAGGAGGTGGAGGACGCCGCGCGGGCCGACAGTGGCGCTGAGGGCGCGGGCGCGTCAGCCGAGGCGGGCAAGCTGACCGCCGCCGAGAGCGCAGACGCCATGCAGCTCAAGCTGGCCGTCCTGGTACTGCCTGTCTCGGACGTCGACCGGGCGAAGTCGTTCTACGAGGCCGTCGGATTCCGACTGGATGCCGACCACGGCATCGACGCCTCCTATCGCGTGGTGCACATGACGCCCCCGGGATCGGCGTGCTCGATCCTGTTCGGGACCGGAGTCACCACGGCCGCCCCGGGCTCGGTGCGGGGCCTGCACCTCGTCGTCTCCGACATCGAGCGGGCCTGCCGGGAACTCGATGCGAAAGGCGTGGTGACGGGCGGAATCTTCCACGACACGAGCGGTGTGTTCCACCGCAGCACCGACGAGAAGCGGGTCGAGGGACCCGACCCGCAGCGTCGTGACTATCACTCCTACGCCGAGTTCAGCGACCCGGACGGCAACGAATGGGTGCTCCAGGAGGTGCCGGCGCGGGGCTGAGAGGCTCGTGCGGCCTCAACCGCGAGGGAGGGCGTCCTCCGGCGATCCGGAGCGACGCTCACCTCCGCTGTGTGTCGTCGCGGTGCCCCGCAGGGTCTGGAGGGACTCGGCGATTGACGCGATACGTGTGTTCACGACCTGCACGGCCTCACGGAGCTGGCGCAGCCGCCCTTCGAGAGCGGTCGCCTCTGCGGTGAGCGACGCCGCGAGGGTGGCGGGGTCCGCCTGAAGATCAACGCCTTGGGACATCATCCCGGTCCTCCTCGGATCGTGTCGGACACCGATCGCCGTACTGACCGGACAGGGGGCGCGCTCGTGACAGCCGGAGGCGTCGTCCCCGCAACGGGGCGGTGGCGGGCCGTGGCCCGGGGCGGGGCCGCGGCTGACACGGCCTGGGTTCAGCAGGCTTCCAGAACGAAGTCGCCCGAGATGCGCTGTCGTATGCGCTGCACTTCGGCACGATCGGTTCCACGGGCACCTGGCCGCGGGCGTCCCGCTCGGAGGCGCTGTCGGCCAGACGCACCGCCGCGCACAGGGCTTCGGCGCTGTCCGGCGCCTCGCCGACGACGTAGTACAGCCAGACGATCCGGCAGCCGTCCGACCGGCACGGCAGCCCGACCAGGTGCGGGAGTCTCAGGGTGTACTGAACATGAGGTCTCATCTCCGTTCTCTGCCGGCGGCGACGGAGGCAACAGCGGTTGGGCTCCGCGAGGAGTCCGCCCCTTCTGCATTGACTGGACAGGGGCCCCGGTTCGTGACAGCTGATCGGCCCGTTGCAGCTGTCCCCCTCAACTGTCGTGGCGCGGCCGGCGGATGGGAATCCTGGCGTCACAGATATGGGTGCGTTCCTGTCTCATGAGCGAACAGATCGGGCCAGGCGGGAGAAAAAGGGTGCGCGTTCCGCGGGCCGCCGACACTCGTGCGTGGAGCCGCCATCGCCTTTCGCCCCACGAAAGACCACACATGAGCATCCCCATTCCGCGGCCGGACGTTCCGGCCGTCGATCGCTGTGGAGGACCTCGGGCTCGCGAGACCCGTCCCCGTGGGGATTTCTCCTTCTGCCGCGACCTCCGAGTGGTTCTGCTGTCCCAGGACGAACAGGACGCGGTCCACGTCCGGCGACTGCTTCCGGACCGGCTGGCCGGTGCCCTGGTCCGGCACACGAGCGTCGAGGAAGGATGCCGCACGTCCGGCACCCACGGCGCGCTGTGCGTTCTGGTGGGCAGCGCACCGGCCGGACGGACCTTGGCCGACGTCGTCATCCGGGTACGCCGCCACGCCCCCGACGCGGCCGTGCTGGTTCTCGAGGCACGCATGCGTCCCACGCCGTCCGCTCTGTCGCTGGCTCGGTGCCGGGCCGAGCGGATCACCGCCGCAGCGCTCGCGACGAGTTCTGCCGGAAGATCTGGGTCGCTCTGCAACGTGCCGCCGGGGGGCCACCGTGGCGGGTGAGGAGATCGCCCGGGACAACGCTGTGCTGGAACGGGGCCTGTTGCCCGACCTGACGCTGCGGGGAGACGGCTTGGCAACCGCCTTCCGCTACGCGCCGGGTCGCGCGCACACGTTGCTGGGCGGTGACTTCTGCGATGTGGTGCGCGGCGACGACGGCAGCGCCCACGTGATCACGGGCGATGTGTCCGGGCACGGTGGCGCCGCGGCCGCGCTCGGTGTCCACCTGAGCCTGGCATGGCGCACGGCCGTGCTGTGCGGGCAGAGTCAGTTGGAACAACTCCATCTGCTCGAACGCATCCTGACCGAGGAGCGAGCGGAGGAGGAGACCTACGCGACCGTGGTGTCCCTGGCAAATGCGCCGCCCCGGCCAAGGCAGCCAGACGCTCGGCCTAGTCGAGAGCCCGGTGATGCGCGAAGCGGGACACCAGCGGCGGCTCCATCAGCCAGCCGTGCGCCCGGCCGTGCCGTGCATCAGGGGTGTCGGCGGTCCTGCGCAACAGAGTGAAGGCCATCGCCGCGCCGATGGCCAGCAGGCCCGCGCACAGGGGCATGGCCCGGTCGAACGCCGTGTCGAAGGAGTCGGGGGAGCGGTAGGCGTCCGGGCTCATGCCTACCAGCAGCGGCAGTGCGGCCACGGAGACCAGCCCGGCCGCGCGTGCTGCCGCGTTGTTGATTCCGCTGGCCAGGCCCGCGTCGGCGGCCTCGACAGAGGCCAGCAGCGTCACGCTCAGCGGAGCGACCATGATGACCATGCCTGTGCCCATCACCAGCAGGGCGGGCAGAACGTCGGCGAAGTAGGAGGCGTGCGTGCCCACCCGCGCCGTCATCAGCATTCCCGCCCCGCACACCACGGGGCCGACGGTGAGCGGGATGCGCGGTCCCAGGCGCTGGGCGAGCGTCCCGGAGCGGGCGGAGAACAGCAGCATCAGCACCGTGCTCGGCAACATGGCGGCGCCCGCCGCCAGTGCCGAGTAGCCGGCGACGATCTGCAGTTGCAGGGCGGTCAGGAAGAAGAACCCGCCCAGCCCGGCGTAGACGCACAGGGTGATCAGGTTGATGGCCGTGAACGGCCGCGACGAGAAGATCGACAGGGGCATCATCGGGTCGCTGCTGCGCCGCTCCACCAGCAGGAACGCGGCCCCGGCCGCGATGCTGCCCGCGGCCGCGGCAAGGGCGACGGGCCCGTCGGAACGGGCTTCGGTGAGCGCGTAGGTGGCCAGAGCAAGCGTCAGTGCGCCCAGCGCCGCACCGGCGAGGTCGAAGCCCCGCCGGGGCGGGGCGGGGTCACCGGCCCCCACGGTGGGCTGCTGAGGCCTGCCGACGGACTCCGGGACGTGGCGCATCGCCAGGGGCACGCACAGCAGCGCCGGGGGGATCGTCAGGAGGAAGGTCCAGCGCCAGCCGGGGCCGTCGACGAGCCATCCGCCGAGGAACGGCCCGAGTGCCGCCCCGATGCCGCCGAACCCGGACCACAGGCCGATGGCGCGCGGCCGGTCGTCCGGGTGGAAGGAGGCTTCGATGATCGCCAGTGAGCCGGGGGTGAGCAGCGCTCCGCCGACGCCCTGGAGCGCGCGGGCGGCTATGAGCGTGGTCGTGTCGGGAGCCAGTCCGCACAGCAGGGACGCCACGGCGAACCAGATGATGCCCAGGACGAAGATCCGGCGTCGGCCGAAGCGGTCGCCCAGGGAGCCGCCCAGCAGGATGAGTCCCGCCAGGGTCAGCATGTAGGCGTTCACGGTCCACTGGAGTGCGGCGAGGTCGGCGTCCAAGTCGTCGCCGATGTGCGGCAGCGCGACGGTGGTGACGGTCGAGCCGAGCAGCACCACGCTGGAGCCGAGCACGGTGGCCAGAAGGGTCCATCGGCCACGGGTGCCGGCGATGCGCAGGAAGGCCGGGGCGCCCGGGGCGGGGGAGGGGTGCAAGTATCGTCTCCTTGGGACAGTGGGCCAGGAGGCGGCCGGTGTGTTCGTGCCGGGCAGCGGGTGCGGCGGGTCGGTCTTCTCGTGGACGCACGGGTGCGCTGGTGGGTGGTGGGGGCGTCGCGTATGCACTGGGTGAGGTGGTTCACGGGTGGCGCGTCGCGTATCGCCCGGAGTGCGGTGGTTCGCGGCTGGGCCTTCGCGTGGGACCCGGGAGGTGCGGTTCGCGGCGTGGCGTCGCGTGGACGCGGGAGTGTCCGAGTGCCCGTCTCCCGCTCGGTGGGCCGGGGCGAGCGGGAGAGGGGCGGTGGACGTCCGGCGGGGCCGGAACGGTGGGTCAGCCGAACATGCCCGGCGTGTAGCCGCCGGCGGGCTGCTGGTTGATGACGTTGATGCGGTTGTAGGCGTTGATGATCGCGATCAGCGAGATCAGCGCGGCGAGCTGGTCCTCGTCGTAGTGCTTGACGGCGTTGGCCCAGGCCTCGTCCGACACGCCACCCGCCGCGTCGGCGATGCGGGTGCCCTGCTCGGTGATCTCCAGCGCCGCGCGCTCGGCGTCGGTGAAGACGGTGGCCTCGCGCCAGGCGGCGACCAGGTGCAGCCGCTGCTGGTCCTCACCCGCGGCGACCGCGTCCTTGGTGTGCATGTCGGTGCAGAACCCGCAGCCGTTGATCTGGCTGGCCCGGATCTTCACCAGTTCCTGGGTGGTGACGGGCAGCGCCGAGTGCACAGCGGCCCCGGCCGAGTTGAGGTGCTTCATGACCTTGCCCGCGAGAGCGTTGCCGAAGTAGTTGATGCGCGCGTCCATGTAGGGATCCTGAGAGTCGAGCGATGGGAGGTGAACTGGCGTGATGCTGCTGCGATTTCGGGGCCGTGGGCTCCGTGCTCGCCGTTACTGCTCGCTGCTCCAGTCGGCGAAGTGCGTCTCGCCGAGCTGTGCGTCGGGGCCGGGCAGGAGGTCGGACTCCTTGAGGGCGGCGCCCCAGTAGAGGCCCTTCGGGTCCGTCACGACCGTGCGGGGGTCGTTGTGGGCCGCGAGGCCCTGGCGGATGAAGTCCTCCAGGGTGAAGGTGTCGGGGCCGGCGACCTCGACGATTCCGTTGACCGGAGTGCCGACTGCCGTGCGTCCGACGGCCGCGGCCACGTCGCCTGAGAAGATGGGCTGGATCTTGATGGGGGCGACGGACACTGTGTCACCACTGGTCGCCGAGTCCGCGAGGGTCTTGGCGAACTCGAAGAACTGCGTGGCGTGGACGATCGAGTACGGCACTCCGGAGTCCCGGATCATGTCCTCCTGGACCTGCTTGGCCTGGAAGTAGCCGGACTGCTGGAGGCGGTCGGTGCCCACGACGGACAGAGCCACGTGGTGCGTGACGCCGGCGGCGGCCTCCGCGGCGAGCAGGTTGGTGGTGGAGGCGCGGAAGAACTCCATCACCGCGTCGTCGTCGAAGGAGGGGGAGTTGGAGACGTCGACGACGACGGAGGCGCCCTTCAGCGCGTCGGCCAGGCCTTCGCCGGTGACCGTGTTCACTCCGGTGTTCGGGGAGGCTGCCACCGCCTCGTGACCGTGTTCGTTGAGCTTGGACACGACCTTGGACCCGATGAGTCCGGTTCCGCCGATCACTACGACCTTCATGGACTTTCCCTTCATTGATCTTGCACGGTGCCCGGTGGGTCTGCGGCGACCTCGTCCACGGCTCCGGGCGCGATGGCTCGTATCCTCCTGACCAGGCGGCCCCGGCATCTGTGACAGGGCGGCGTACAAAGATTTCGCGCCGCTGTCGAACGGCCTTCACACGGTGGGTCCGGCATCGTCGGACGCGTCGCGCCACGTTTCGATGATTCCGGTCGGGGCGGGCCACAGGGGTGTGCGGCGCACGCCGGTCGTCGCGGACCACGCCGTGGCGTCCGGCAGGGCGGGCGCGGAGCCGGAGCGGTCGGACCGGTGGTGGCGGCCGTGGGGTCCGAGCCGCTCACGAGCACACTGGAGGGTCGCCCGGGCGGCGAGCACGGCGGATCTGAGGTCGTAGGCGTGCGCCAGGTCCGAGAAGCCGCCGATGTCGATGTGCACGCCGATGTCCGCTGTCCGGGTCTCGATCTCGTCGAGTGCGGTCGATCCCGCGACGAGTCCGGCCTCGTCCCGGACCACGCCGGCGTGGTCCGCCATCACGCGCCGTACCGCGTGGTGCAGGGCGCGGGCGTGGTGGTCGCCGCCGGTGGCCACCAGGCTGAGCACGTCGGCTTCCGCGGCGCGGGTCGCGGCGGGTGAGTGGCGTGGACCGGTGAGTCTGGCGGAGTGTTCCAGCGCGGCGCGCCCGGCGATCCGCCCGTGGGTGAGGACTTGGGAGAGGGAGTCTTCTTCCGGCCGGTGTGAGCCGCCGACCGCTTCCCCGACCGCGGAAAGGCCGTCCACGTCGGTGCTGTGGTCCTGGGTCTTGACCCAGATGCTGTCCAGGGAGATGCAGGCGGTCGGCACGACCTCGACGGGGTCGCGGGTGATGTCGGGCATCTGCAGTTCCAGTAGCGTCCGGCGCAGGCGCGGCAGTCGTGCCGAGACCGTGTCACCGGGCAGGTGGGACAGGGCCAGCCAGACGCCGCCGGACCGGGAGCCGCGGCCTTCCTGGATCTCGGTGCAGGACGCCCGTGTGACGGTTTCCTGGTCGGAGAGCTCCATCCGCTCGGGGCCGTAGCGCGTCATGAACCGCTCGCCGAGGTTGTTGAGCAGTACTCCGCCCGCGTGCTGTGCACTGTTGCTGACCGGCATGCCGGCGGTGTGGTCCGGCTCGATCAGCCCGAAGGGGTGGAACCGCACCAGGTCGGGGTCGCGCAAACCGGGGACCGGCCTCGGCGGCGAGCCGGAGGGAGCCGCCGGTGTTCTCGTGGCGGCGCGAGGACGGGTCCGCCGGATGCGGGTGTGCCCGCCGGTGGCGAGGACCACCGCGTCGGCGTGCACGAGGTGGCGCGAGCCGTCGACGAGGCCGAATCCGTAGGCGCCGAACACCGTTCCGTTGTCGACCAGCAGCCGGGTGACGTACACGTGCGGCAGAACGGGGATGGCGAGTTGCCGCCCGCGCACCCGAAGGGTCCGGTGCAGGTCCGGGCCGGTGAGCCGTGTGGTGGACGTGCTGTCGGTACGGCCGGTGTGCCTGCCGCGGGGCTCGACGCCGTCGATGGGCAGCACGGCGGCGCGTGGCGCGATCCGCTCGGTGGGCGGGGCGGCCGGTGAGCGGCTCTGCCGCGACGTGTCAGCGGAGTGCCGCTCCCGGGTTTCGCCACGGCGGGCAGGGGCGGGCGCCCACTCGGCATGCTCCGACGCCGCGCCGGCCGGGGTGGCGTCGCCGGCCCGTGGGGTGACCACGACGACCGCGACACCGGCCTCGGCGACTTCGATGGCCGGACAGGATCATTGGTGGGGATCGACCGGACAGGCCCCAGATTTGTGACAACCTCAGCGTGTTTCCGGGCGTGGAAGTAGTCACACCGTCGGTCCGCACCGCGGTGGAGGGGGCACGGGTATCGTGGCCAGGATTCTTCCGAACACCGCTGTGGGAGCTCTGTTCCCCCGGATCCCGCCGAGGAGCCGTGTCGCATGATCGCCAGCCCGCTTCCCGATCTGGTCGGCCGGCAGCGTGAGTGCGCAGCGCTCGACGACCTGCTGGCCGGCCTGCGGGACGGCGGTTCCCGCGTCATGGTCGTCCGGGGCGAGGCGGGCATCGGCAAGTCGGTGTTGCTGGAGTACATGGCTGTGCAGGCGTCCCGGGAGCGGGTGACCTGGGCGCGCGGTGTCGAGGCCGACATGGAGCTCCCTTACGCGAGCCTGCACCAGGTGTGCGCGCCGTTCCTGGATGGCGTCGAAGAACTGCCGCACCCCCAACGTGACGCCCTGCGCGTGGCATTCGGGACGGCGGTCGGCGATCCGCCCGACCGTTTCCTGGTCGGCCTCGCCGTGCTGACCCTGCTCACCCGCGCCTCGGAGACCCGGCCGGTGCTGGTGCTGGTCGACGACGCCCAGTGGCTGGATCAAGTGTCGTTGCAGACACTTGAGTTCGTGGCCCGGAGACTGCTCGCGGAACCGGTCGCCATGGTGTTCGCGGTCCGCGACCCCGAGGGGCAGTCCGCGCTCGCGCGCCTGCCGGCGCTGCAACTCAGGGGACTCGACGCCGCTTCGGCCGGGGAACTCCTGGAGGGAGCTGTGGGGGGACGGTTGGAGGATCGGGTCCGGGACCGGTTCGTGGCCGAGACACACGGCAACCCGCTGGCGCTGCTGGAATTCTCCCGCGGCCGCAGCGCCGCCGAACTGGCCTACGGCGTCGACGCGTCGAGCGCCCCGGTCGTTCAAGGGCCGGTGGCCAGCCGCGTCGAGCGTGACTTCGCCGGGCGGCTCGGTGCGCTGCCGGCCGCAACCCGCACCCTGCTGCTGATCGCTGCGGCGGAACCGGTCGGCGACGTGCGCCTGTTGATCCGGGCGGCTGCTTTCCTCGGCATCACTCCGGACGCCGCACCGGCCAAGGCCGCCGGCCTGATCGAGTTCGGCGAGCCCGTACGGTTCCGGCACCCGCTGGTCCGTTCGGCGGTCTACCACGGAGCCGAACCGGAGGATCGACGTGCGGTGCATCGGGCCCTGGCCGAGGCCACAGACCCCCTCCTGGACCCCGACCGGCGCGCCTGGCACGCCGCGCAGGCGGCCGACGGGCCGGACGAGGAGGTCGCCGCAGGACTGGAGCAGGCCGCCGACCGCGCCCGGCAGCGCGGTGGCATCGCGGCCGAGGCGGTTCTGCTGGAACGCGCGGTGGAGGTGACGCCCGATCCCTGGCCGCGAGGGCGCCGGGCCCTTGCGGCGGCCGAGGCGCACTTCTCGGCGGCCGCGCCCGAACGGGCTACGGAGTTGGCCGCGGTGGCGGACCTGTATTCTCTCGGCGTTCTGGATCGGGCCCGTCTGGCACGTTTGCGGGCCAGGATCCTGTTTGCTCGCAGCCGCAGTGAGGAGGCGGCACCCTTGCTCCTGAACGCGGCCGCACGGTTCACTGCGGCCGAGTCTTCCTTGGCGCGGGAGACGTACCTGGAGGCGATCAGTGCGACCGTCTTCGCCGGCCGGGTCCATGGTCCGGCAGGCGCCCGTGCTGCGGCGGTCGCGGCCCGCGCGTCCGGGGCGCCCTCGTCGGGCTCCAAGGCTGCGGACGCTCTCCTGGATGGTGTGGCGGCCCTGCTCGCGGACGGTTCCGAGACGGCCGTTCCGGCCCTGCGTGAGGCACTCGACCTGCTCGAGCACGAAGAGCTCGGCACGCGGGAGGCGACCGTACGGTGGCTGCTGCTGGCCCCGGTCGCGCTCGAGTCGTTCATCCACTGGGCCTGGGATCTGCATGCCTGGGACACACTCTCGACTCGCGCAGTGCGTCTGGCCCGCGACGTCGGAGCACTCGGCAGTCTGCCGCCGGCTCTGGTCTACGCGGGCGGGGTGCACATTCACTACGGCGACTTCGCCGAGGCCGACCGGATGATCGAGGAGGCCGACGCAATCGCCACCGCGACCGGCCACGCCCCGCACAAATACGCCGCGCTCGTCCTGGCCGCGTGGCGGGGGGAGGCGGATGTCGCTGCCGGCATCATCGAGGAAGCCAGAGAGCGCGCTGTGCAGCGGGGCGAAGTATCCCTGCTCGGTGCCATGGGCTACATCCAGGGCGTGCTCTTCAACGGACTGGCCCGCTACGAGGAGGCGATGGAGGCCGCGCGCACGGGTATCGAGCACGACGGGTTCAACTTCACCGGTCTGTCGCTGGTCGAGCATGTGGAGGCCGCGACGCGCTGTGGTGAACTCGACCAGGCTCGCGCCTCGTTGGCCCGCCTCACCGAGCTCACCCGCGCCGCCGACTCCGGATGGGCGCGGGGTGCGAGCGCACGCAGTGAGGCGCTGCTGGCCGACGGTGAGGCGGCCGACCGCCTGTACCGTACAGCGATCGAGGAATTCGGCCGCGGCGGGGTTGTCGTGGAGGTGGCACGCACCCACCTGCTGTACGGCGAGTGGCTGCGGCGCGCACAGCGCCGGGCGCAGGCCCGCGAGCATCTGCGCACGGCCCACGACATGTTCGAGGCGATGCCGGCTCACGCGTTCGCCGAACGGGCCCGCCGTGAGCTGATCGCCACCGGCGAGCAGGTGACGGCGCGGGAGGCCACGCCGGCGAACGCTCTCACCCCGCAGGAGTCGCAGGTCGCAGCTCTTGCCGCCGACGGCATGACGAACGCGCGGATCGGCGCGGAGCTGTTCATCAGTCCTCATACCGTGGAATGGCACCTGCGGAAGGTCTACGTGAAGCTCGGCATCAGCTCCCGCCGAGCCCTGCCGGACGTCCTCGACAGCGCACGGGCACGGTGAGTCGGAACCGACAGAGATCACGAATCCGCAGCGACCACGCGCCTACGGGTGACGGCGTACAGTGCCCAAAGCATGTTCCAGAAGGCCCTGACCTGCAAACTCACGGTCTTCTGCAACATCCGTCAGGCGACCTCACCTGCACGCGCGTCCTTCGCCTCGGCTGCCGCGCCGGCCAGTGGTCCACGAGGACGTACGCCCTCCATTAAGGCCAGCGCACGGCCCTGGTCCACGCAACCGACATGCGAGTGATGAGGGCGCGCACGCAGCCCTGGCACGTGATCCGGACACCGTGTCACACCGAGTGCCGACGACCGGCCTCGAGGGGTAGGACCGAGAGGAACAGAGGACACCGTGCGTGAGATCTTGATCGCGGGCGGCGGGTACGCGGGTTTCTACACCGCGTGGATCCTGGAGAAGAGGCTGCGGGCCGGCGAGGCGCGCGTCACCGTCGTCGACCCCCGCCCGTACGTGACGTACCAGCCCTTCCTGCCCGAGGCGGTGGCCGGTTCGGTGGAGGCCCGGCAGGCGGCGGTCTCGCTCCGCCGTCACCTCGACTACACGCGTCTGGTGGCGGGCTCGGTGACGGAGATCCGTCACAGCGCGCGCACGGTCACGGTCCGCCCGGAGGCCGGGACGTCCCTCGACCTGCACTACGACGTGCTGGTGGTGACGGCGGGGGCGGTCACCCGGACCTTCCCGATCGCGGGGCTGAGCGATCAGGCGTACGGACTCAAGCACGTCGAGGAGGCGGCGGCGATCCGCGACTGCCTCCTCACCTCGTTCGACCGTGCGGCCGGTCTGTCGCGCGGACCCGAACGCACCGAACTGCTCGCCGTCACCGTCGTCGGTGGCGGATTCTCCGGAGTGGAGGGACGTGGTGAACTGCTGGCCCTGGCGACCGCGTTGCTCAAGCAGTACCCGGAGATCGGCGCGGACGAACCGGCCTTCCACCTGGTCGAGGCACGCGACCGGATCCTGCCCGGGGTCGCGGACCGGCCGGGTGCCTGGGTGGTGCGTTCACTGGAGGGACGGGGGGCAGGTGCACCTGAACACCCAGCTGGTCTCCGCCGAGGACGGCCGGGTGCGGCTGTCGGACGGCACCGAGTACGACTCGGGCCTGCTGGTGTGGACGGCCGGCAACGCCGCCAACCCGATCGTGCACAACCACAGCGACCTGCCCGTCGACGAGCGGGGCCTGCTCATCGTACGGGCGGATCTGCGGGTCACCACGGACACCGAGGTGGTGCCCGAGGTCTGGGCGGCGGGAGATGACGCCTCGGTGCCCGATCTCGCGGCCGGGAGGCCGGGCGCGCACACCGTGCCCGACGCCCAGCACGCCGTCCGCCAGGGCAGGCTGCTGGCGAAGAACATCCTGGCGGCGCTGCGCGGCCGTCCGACCGAGGACTATGTGCACCGCAGTCTCGGTGTGGTGGCCACACTCGGGCTCGGCCGCGGCATCTTCCAGCACCGGGGCCTGGTCATCAAGGGGTTCCCGGCCTGGCTGATGCGCCGTGGCTACCACGTCCTGGCCATACCGAGCCGGGAACGCAAGACGCGTGTGTTCGCCGTGTGGGTCACGGCCCTTCTCTACGGCCGCGACATCGTGTCGCTGGCGTCGGTGCAGCACCCGAGGGAGGCATTCGTCTCCCGCGGCGGACTGCGCCGAGGAGAGGAACCCGCACAGCCCGGAGGCCGGCGCAAGGCATGACGGCGCGGTACGGTCCGCGGCCGGCCCGCTGGACACGCGAGGCGCCGACGAGACGGTCGGGCGTGCTGCGCACAGCGTTGATGCTGCCGCTGCCGGTGTCGCGTCCCAGCGCCGACGCGACGTCGCGGGCGCGGACTTCGGTGTCCCCGGCCTGCGCAAAGTACGCCGGGATCTGCTCCGTGAGCTTGCCGTACGTAGTGCCGCCGTCGCCCGCCTCGTCGCTCCGGCCTGCCGTGGCCGGGGGCTCTGCGGCGGCTTCGGCGGTTGCCGCGGCGCGCGCGGCCTCCGGCCTCGCCGGCGACGGGACGCTCACGGGGGCGGGGGCCCGCGGGGATGGGGCGGCCGCCGGGCCGGCGCCGGGCATGAGCGCCTGAAGGGCGTCGAGCGCCCGGTGCACGGAACCGAGATGGGCGGTGACCGCGGCCAGTTCCCTCTCCAGGGCCTGCTTCTGGATCTCCAGCCGGGCCAGGTCCTCCTGGAGACTCTCGGCGGTGCTCTCGACGGGGCGAGCCGTCCGGGTCATGGAGCCCATGGGTTCCACTCGTCCTCAACCCTGTGTCCTGGCGGGACCGCTCGATGTCCCGGCGCGACTGCGGGGATGCTGGCGGACATCATATGCAGCGGCCCCCGTCGGCCGGGAACAGCGTGGGCGGTCCCACGCAGATCACACCGTTGATCGGGCCGTCAGGGACGGCGGGCCCGGGACGGAACGAGCCCTGTGGCGCTCCCTTCGTCCGCCGGCGGCGCCTCGGGGTCGCCGGCTGCGGGCAGCCGTCTGATCTGCTCGGACACCGCGTGGATCCGGGAGTCCACCTCGGCGATCGCCGCCCGGAGCACCCCGAGCCGTCCCTCCAGGACGGCGGCCTCCGCGGCGAGCAAGACGGTGGAGTCGGCCGGGTCGGTCCAGCGGTCGGCGTCTCGCGTCATCCTCGTGTCCCGCCTCGGCCCGCGTCGGAAGTCCGGTGGACGGGCTCCGGGGGACCGGCGGTCGCCCGGGCGCGACTGATGAATGTCCCTGCCATGCTCCTCCTTCGTCGCCGCGGGGCCCGGGCACGGACCGCCACGAGCCGTCGACACCGCATTGACCGGGTAGCGGAGGAAGCTGTGACAGCCGCCGTACGGCCGCCGCGTCACGGCAGTTCGCAGCCCGGGGACGGTGCGTCCTGGGAGAAGGGAGTGCCGTGCGGCAGGACGTAGAGGACCTCCAGGACGACGTCCGTGGCTCCCCGGTTCTCGCCGATGTGCACGTGGTCCGCGCCCGACGGCTCCTTCAGGAAGCCACCCTTTTCGTACACGCCGTCGGAGGCGCAGGAAGCGTCGAAGTGGCTCAGCGTGCCCTGCTTGACGAAGGCGTACAGGGTGCCGTCGTGGTAGTGCCACCCGGTCGCCTGGCCGGGCGGGATGGTGATCTCGCGGAGGACGTAGTCGGTGTCGCCGACGGTCCGCTGGGCCAGGACCCGGCCGCTGACGCCGGGGCCGCCGGGGGTGGCCTGGGCGGTCGTCGAGGCGAGCGGGAGCCCTGTGAGGCAGGCTCCGACCACAGCGGCGCGTGCTGAAGTACGCATGATGGTTCCCTTCGGTTCGTGAGGGCGAAGAGCGGCCCATGGGCAAGCGGCCCTCAGGGGCGGCCCATTCAACATGTAACACTGTATTACCACTGAGTGACTCGGGGTGCAGAGTTCGAACCGACAGTGTGTTTCGTCGCGCAGATGCCGCGTCTCTCCCACTTCCCAGTGCGGTGGGGGCAGCGGGGGGTGCCCCTATGTCTTTGGTCAAGGGAAACGGGGGTGCGTTGGGTCGGGGAGCCGGGCAGCATGGCGGGGTGGCTGATCTGGTGTGGGATGACGTGAGTTCCTTCTTCGCCCCGGACTTGATGGGGTCGTTGCCGGACATGCGTGTCCCGGACGCCTCGGTGCAGGACTGGCAGGCGGTCCTCGATCTTGTCGCGGAGAAGGGCTGGAAGTGCCAGTACTCCGAGGGAGAGACGGCGCTTCCGGTGCCCCGGGCGGAGGCCGTGCTGGGCCGCCCGGCGGACGCCGAGTGCCCGAACCTGCGGGTCTGGCCGACTGCCGATGTGCTGGCGATCTTCCGGTTCTATGCCGACGACGAAGTCGACTTCGACGTCGACCTGCGGGAGTTGCAGGGCCAGGATCGGCTTGATGTGTTCTGCGGCTTCCTGCGAGAGATCGGAAGGCGGCTGAACAAGCCCGTGCTGATGGACCCGGAAGGCCACTATGGCCATCCGGTGCTCGGCTTTGATGTCGAGGCGGATCGGGTCGTTCTCCTCGCAGACCCGTAGGTCAGGCAGCTGAGGCAGACGGCTGCGGTTCGTAGAAGGTTCCGTCGCGGAGCATGGCGAAGAGGACGTCGGCTCTGCGTCTGGCGAGGCAGAGCAGGGCTTGGGTGTGGTGCTTGCCCTGGGCGATCTTCTTGTCGTAGTAGGCCCGGGAGGCCGGGTCGCCTAGGGCGGCGAACGCGGAGAGGAAGAAAGCCCGTTTGAGCTGCAATGCCGGTGATTTAGGGCGTTTTCGCAGGTGAGGATCGGTGTTCGGGGTTCCGTGTGATCTTGAGTGTGTAGCTGACGTGGCTGGGAGGGCGGG
>NZ_BMTL01000056.1 GCF_014649655.1 Streptomyces humidus
CCGAGGGGGTGGCCGACTTCGCCGATTTCCTGGCCGGTGACGACCAGGACGGCATCGTCCGGCTCTGCACGCTGTTCGGCGCGCTGGTCCTGTCCCGTGCCACCAAGGGCTCTCCGCTCTCCGGGGAGATCCTCGCCGCCGCGCACGCAGCCCTGACGGAAGCAGGTTGAGCACGGGCGCGGTGGCCGCGTCGGGGCGGCAGTCCGGTCCCCGGGGAAGTGACGAGCCGGTCGTCATGACGCTCGTTTGACGCTCTGCGCAGGTGGAGAGGGAGGCAGAGAGCCGACATAGCGCTCTGACGCGTAAATAGGTGCAGGTCAGGGGTTGTTTGGGCAGGGCTGGGCGCCCGGTGGCCGTCGGGGCCGCCGGGCACTTGGTCTGTGAACGGTCAGGCTTCGCCTTCGATCGGGTTGAGGGTGACGGTGTAGCCGAGCTGGTTGAGGGCGGTGATCGCGCGGCGGGTGGCGCGTTCGGGATTGCGCTGGGCGAAGTAGGTGCCGCCGAGTTCGCGGTAGGGGACGTTGTCGGTGAGCATGTGCCAGATCGAGGTGATGATCGAGTGCTCCACGGCGACCAGGGCTTTCATCGGTCCGCGGCGGGCGGTCAGCCGCTTGTAGCGGGCTTGTAGGTAGGTGTCCTTGGTTCTCGCTGCGCCGAAGGCGGCGAGTCCGAGGGCGCCCTTGAGGTACGGGTTGCCGGGGCGGACCTTGGTGTTTTTGCTGCGGCCGGCGGACTCGTGGTGGCCTGGGCAGACCCCGGCCCAGGACGCCAGGTGCCCGGCCGAGGCGACCGGGTCATGTCCCCGCCGGTCTCCGCGATGATCACTTCGGCGACGGCCCGGTTGATCCCGGGGACGGTGTCGAGCAGGTCGAGGGCGGGACGAAAGGGGGCCATCGCCTCCTCGATCCGCTCATCCAGCTGACTGATGGCATCGGTGAGCTGGTCGTAGTGGTCCAGGTGCAGCCGGGTGAGGAAGGCGTGGTGGGCGCGGAAGCGTCCGGTCAGGGCCTCGGTGAGTTCGGGGATCTTGTTGCGGAGTTTGCGTCCGGCCAGGTCCGCGAGCGTCTGCGGGTCGCGTTCCCCGCCGATGAGGGCCTCCAGCATGGCCCTGCCGGAGACGCCCATGATGTCGGAGGCGACCGCTGCGAGTTTGATCCCGGTGTCCTCCAGCAGCTTCTCCAGCCGCTGCACGATCTGCCCCCGTTCGCGGGTCATCTGAGTGCGGGCCCGGGTCAGATCCCGCAGCTCGCGCACCGGTGCGGGCGGCACGAACGAGGCACGGACCAGGCCGTGCGCGCCCAGTTGCGCCAGCCAGGCGGCGTCGGAGACGTCCGTCTTGCGGCCGGGCAGGTTCTTGACCTGCCGGGCGTTGACCAGGATCACGTTCAGGTCTTCGGCCAGCAGGTAGTAGAAGGGCTTCCAGTAGTCCGAGGTCGCCTCGATCACCACCAGCGTCACCCCGGCGGCCAGCAGGTGATCCCGCAGCGCGAGGACCTGGTTCGTCGTCGAACCCCAGGTCGTGGTCTGGGTGATGAACGACCCCCGTCGCTTTGTGCTCGGGGTGCGGACGCACGCCTTGGCGTCCTTCTTGCTGATGTCGAGGCCGGCGCAGCGTTCGTGCAGCACGTCCACGGCCTTGCTCCCTCCCTCACCGACGGCCGGACAGCTCGCCGTTCCGGGAGGGCCAGGGTGGAACAGGAATTCTGACGCGCGTGCTCACAGCAACACTCCACGGTTCCCGTGGACGGCCCTCGGCACCATGCCGACCTGCGAGCTCACCGGCATCACAGAGCTGTCGGTTTCGGCCGGAACGAACCTCATCAGCGTCCCGCACCGACACCAGCCCCCGTCAGGGCAGACAAGAAGCACCTCGGCGCGCGCCACAGGATTTACCACGCCCCCGGCGCGCACCGAAGGTGCGCTGAGTCGCTGACCTGGGATTTCGCAGCATCTGCTCAGGCCGACATCTTTCCGATGACGCATCATGTTGAGTGTGTCGCGATCCTTGAGCCCGCGGCAAAGGGTTCCTGACCTGCTGTTTTATCGGGTGTGTTATGTGCGCCTGTGGCGTTACGGGTGATATCTTGACGTATGCGTGACGCGCGTTTGACGAACACGACGCATGTGTGACGCACGTTCTGACTAGTTTTCAGGTGTGGAAGGCGTGCTGCTAATCCGGCCCTGGGCGAGCTGGCAGCACCCCTTTCTCGATCACGGCAGCGAAAGATCGCCGGCTGGCCCTGCCTTGTGTCCACCATTTACAGATAACGCGGAGTCGGATCGTCTGTAGGTCGAACCTCGGCGTCTCCCAGCGCATGCTCACCCACACGCTGCGCCAGCTCCAGGAGGACGGCCTGATCACGCGCACCGCCTACGCCGAGGTGCCGCCGCGTGTGGAGTACGCGCTCGCCCCGCTCGGCCGCGGCCTGCACGAGATCGTCATGCGGCTGATCGGCTGGGCCGCCGCCCATTACCACGAGATCCGCGCCTACCGCGCCCAGGCCGGCACCACGCTCTCCTCCTCCCGTTCCTGAGCCGCAGCGCCCGCTGGGCTCGGCCAGGCGCATACGGGAGATTGCCGGCTGTGCTGCTCGACCCCGCCGCGGGGCGGGCTGCCGCCCTGCCAGGGAGGAACACAGGTGTCGCCCGGCCTGGCGACACCTGCCCCGAAGGAGGGCCTCGCACCACAGCACACGTGGACAGAACCTGCTAGCAGATCCACCGATGCGTCGTCACGGCACCGTCCCTGACGGCGTCACCGCCGTTCCGGCCGCCAGGGCTGGGCCGTCGAACCGGTGCCGCAGGTCGCCGCGCTCGCCGCTCGCTCAGGCGCCTTGGTAGGCGAAGAAGAACTTCCTCGACGGCTCCAGCGTCTCCCAGACGCCCCGGAATCCGCGCGGGACGAAGAAGACTTCGCCGGCTCCGAACTCGCGGCGGCCTCCCTCGGTGTCGACGAGGGCGACCCGGCCGGAGATCATGACGCAGATCTCGTCGTACGGATAGGGGTCGAGGCGGAGGGTGCCGGGTTCGCCCTCCCAGCCGCCGCCGAACAGGCGGCCGTCGGCGGAAGCGAAGCTGCGGTACTCGGTCTCCCGCCAGCCTTCGGACGCCTCGCCGGGCGTCCACTCGGGAACAATCGGGGTGCCGCCCGTGAGGGAGACGGGGACGACGCTGTGGATGTTCATGGCTTGCTCTCCTGCTGTGCGTGCTGCGGTGCTGCGGTGCTGCTGCTGTCACTGCCGCGGCTGGACCGCGGTGAAGCGGTCGAGGACATTGCGGGTGATGGTCTCGGTGAAGGGGTCGCGGTGGATCAGTCCGCTGACCCATTCCGTCGAGCCGGAGTTGAAGACGGTGCCGCCGTTCTCACCCTGCTGGAAGCAGGCGACCATGGCGGCGCCGTAGCCCTGGTGACGCAGGTGCTCGGGCGGATTGCCGTCGTACATCAGCTCGATGAGGCCCGCGACCTCGTGCGCGGGGGCACCGATCGGGACGCGCCCGGACCAGCGGTCCTCACCTCCTGAGACGGCCGGCGCCATGGCGATGATCTCCAGGTGGGCCGGGGTGCCGTCCGCGCCGGTCGGGTAGGGCAGGCCGTGGCGGAAGGTGTAGTCGGCGCCGTCCACCTCGAAGGCGGCGACGCAGACGGGGGCGGAGCCGAAAGTGTCGCCGTAGTAGAGGTCGGTGCCGGCGAGGGACCAGTGTTCGGGGCGGTAGACGGTGTAGCCGCCGGTGGAGCGGGGCATGGCGGAGCCGTAGCGGTTGTAGCCGCCCTTCATGCCCGACAGACCCATCGTGGTACCGGAGGGGCGGCCGATCGGCTCCCAGTCCCAGGCGGTGGTGGTGCGGTCCTGGCGGTCCGTGCCGTAGAGCGGGTCGTCCTGCGGGACCTTGTGGCAGACCTGCTGAGTGTCGCCTTCCCGGTCGCCGTCCTGCAGACGTGTCTGCCAGACGAAGTTCCCTGCGAAGCGCGCGAGATGGCCGCCGTTCGCGGTGAACCGGTCGACGGCGTCGCGCATCTCCCAGGTCCAGTACTCGTCATGGCCGACGATCACGGCGCAGCGGTAGCCGTCCAGGACGGCCGGGTCGGCGTGCAGGTCGTGCTGGGTGAGGTGGTCGAAGCGGTAGCCCCCACCTTCGGCCCAGACGGTGAAGGGCCGCTCGTACGTGGCCCAGAAGGCGTCCGCGTGGTGGCGGGAATAACCGGCCGCCGCCGCCCACTCGTACGGGGGGTGGCGCGGGGTCCAGCCGGGCGGCGGGGTGTCGGTGTGGATGTTGCGCGGTGCGCTGTCGGGCTTGCGCAGCATTCCGCGGGCAACGGGCCGCAGCCGGGAGACGACCGGGGAAGGGACGTCGTTCAGGTGACCGTCGGGAAGGCCGCGGTAGTGGTTGGCGCCGCCCCAGTCGTTGTACGCGAGGAGGGTTCCGGTGGTGTGGATCAGCGCCATCGGGGCACGCCGGTCCTCGGGCGCGCGGACCACGAAGAAGCCCTCGGCCTCGACCGTGCGACCGCGCTTGTCGCGGGTGCGGGCGACGACGAGGTAGAAGCCGGAGAGCCAGTCCTGGGCCACCGGGACGGTGAGGGAGACGGGCCAGCCGCAGCCTTTTTCGTATGCGTCGGGCGGGGTGGCGTGGGCCTTGCCGGGCAGCCCTTCGTATTGGGCGACGGTGACCGGCTCGGCGCCGTCGCGCAGGATCTCCAGGTCGTAGGAGTGTGCGGTGGTGTGCACGTGCAGCGCGACCTCGCCGCCGGGCAGATAGCTGAACTCGTCGGCGTAGAGCCAGAGTTCCGTGGTCCCTGGCACGGCACCCGGCTTCTCGGTCAGGCCGCCGGAGCGGGACCATGCATAGTCGGCGGCCGGGTGGCCGGGGGTGGGGTGGTCGTTCATGGTGAGGTGCTCAATCGGTTCGGGGGGTGATCCAGGAGGCTTGGGCGCGGGTGCGACGGCGTTCCCGCAGCGCGACCACGGCGAAGGCGGCGACCAGAGGGAGGTTGATGAAGAGATTGCCCCAGTGCCCCATGCCGGTCAGCAGGCCCATCTTGGCGAAGATCAGCGTCAGCGCGGCGGTGAGCAGCACGGCGGAGAGCACGGGGGCGAGCAGGCGGTGCCAGCTGGACTCCAGCGTGCGGCGGTCGGGGTGCCGGAAGTAGCGGACGACGGCGACGGACGTGGCGATCTGCAGCAGGACGACACCGATCAGGGTGGGCGTGTTGGTCCACGGGATGATCTGGGTGTAGGGATCGGCCCCGGCGAGGCCGAACACGGCGAGCGCGGCCAGCACGACACCGGCCTGGAACAGCCCGGCGACGCCCGGTGTCCCCGTACGCGCATTCACCTGGCCGAGGGCGGCCGGCAGGATGCCGCTCTTCCCCATGGTGTGCAGGTATCGGGTGGTCGCGTTGTGCAGCGCGAGCACACCCGCGACGAAGCTGGTCACGAGCAGGACCTGCATCACGCGGACCATCACCTCGCCCATGTACTCGTCACCCAGGGCGAGGACGAGGGTGGACGGGTCGCCGGCGAGCAGTTCGCCGAGCCGGTGCGGTCCGGCGGCGAGCCAGATGACCCAGGAGCAGAAGGTGTAGGCGACGGCGAGGAAGCCGACGGCCAGGTAGGTGGCGCGCGGGACGGTACGGCGCTTGTCGCGTACCTCTTCGCTGTAGATGGCGGTCTGCTCGAAGCCGACGAAGGCCACGAAGGCGATCACGAACACGCCGCCGATCGTGGTGGTGGCGAAGGCGGACGGGGTGAACACCTCGACGGAGATGCCCTCGTGGCCGCCGCGCAGCAGTACCGCCACACAGAACACGGCCAGGACGGCGACCTCGGCGATGAGCAGCCCGGCGAGGACCCGTGCGCCGATGTCGACCCGGCGGTGACCGAGGTAGCCGACGAGGATGGTGATGGACAGGGCGCAGACCAGCCAGTGCGGGCTCACTCCGAACAGCGTCTGGCCGGCGGTGGCGGCGAAGAGTCCGGCCGAGGCGGTGAAGCCGATCTGCCCGCCGAGATAGCCGAGGTAGGCGATGGCGGCGGCGCCCGCCCCGACGGCCTTGCCGAGGCCGTGCGAGATGTAGGCGTAGAAGGCACCGGCGCCCGGCGCATGCCGGGCCATGGTGGTGAAGCCGACGGCGAAGAGCAGGTAGACAAGCCCGGCGGCGGCGAAGCCGGCGGGGACGGCGGTGCCGCCGACCATGAAGGCCAGGGGTGCGAAGCCCGCGAGCACGGTCAGCGGGGCCGCGGCGGCGACGGTGAAGAAGACCAGGTGACCGGCGCCGATGCTGTCCCGACGCAGGGTTGCTTCGGTGGTGGCGGCTTGCGGTGTCTGGGCAGGGGTGGACCGGGACATGGCGCTCCTGTGTTCTGGGGCGGGGCCCGAGGGCACGCCTCAGCGGCCCTGCGGGCACACCGGGGCAGGGAAATGCGGTGCCGTGCGGGAGGTTCGGTGAGCGGCTCGGAGATCAGGCCTTGCGGTCCAGTCCGGCGAGGGTGAGGGCGAGCCGGTGGGTGAGGTCGATGTCCCGTTCCTTGGCGCCGGGTTGGCGCAGTGCCTGGTACTGGAGGAGCTGTCCGTCACCGAGGGCGACGAGGAAGCGGGCCAGGGCGGCGGTGTCGGCCGGTGTGCCCGAGGCTTCGGCGGCCTGGTCGAGGCGTTCGACGACGGCGGTGAGCAGCAGTTCGTACTGCCGCTCGGCCAGCCACTCCAGGCCCGGCTTGCGGCGGGTGTGAACGGCGAGTTCGTACTGCATGAGCTGCAGGCCCTCGTCACCGACCGCATGTTCCCAGAACGACTCGATCATCGCCCGCAGGGTGGCGGAGAGCCCACGCTCCGGGTTGACCGACGCGTCCATCAACTTCTGGAAACGGTTCGCCAGTTCCTCCACGACGGCGACGAGGAGTTCGTCCTTGTCGCGGAAGGCGTAGTGGAAGCGCGCCTGCGGCGCTCCGGCATGGTCGGCGATGCGCCGCGTGGTCGCGGCTTCCAGTCCCTCCGCCGCCATGATCTCGATCGCGGCCCGGACGAACTGCTCGCGCCGTTCCTCGGCACTGATCCGCGCCATTGCGCTCACGCTCCCGTGTTTCTCCGTCGGCCCGCGGTTGTGACGGCCGACGGAACGTGCTGATGCCACCGTTCCTTCTTCGGCGGGCGATACCAGCAGTCTTTATGAGTCGCCCGACTGTGTCAATAGACTCAGAAGAAGCGCTCGCACGCCATGCGCGCGTCACTTCCGTACTGTCCTGATCAGCTTCTTGTTGACGAACTCCTCGATGCCGAGCGGGCCGAGTTCGCGGCCGTACCCGGAGCGCTTGATCCCGCCGAAGGGGAGTTCGGCGCCTTCCGCGCCCACCCCGTTGACGAAGACCATCCCGGCTTCGATCCGGTCCGCCACCCGCTCGGCCTGCTCCGGGTCGGTGGTGAACACGTACGAGCCCAGGCCGTACGGCGTGTCGTTGGCGATCCTGACCGCATCGTCCTCGTCCGCGGCCGGGAAGACCATCGCGACGGGCCCGAAGAATTCCTCGCGTGCGGCGCCCTGTCCGGGGGTGAGGCCGGTGAGGACCGTGGCGGGGAAGAACGCGCCGTACCGCTCACCGGCACTGACGCTCCTCGCCCCTTCCATGACCCCACGCTCGACCTGCGCGGCGAGCGTTGCGGCCGCGGCGGAGGAGGCGAGCGGCGCCGCGGGCGACGCGGCGAGCAGCCGTTCGCTGAACTTGGCGACGAACTCCTCGTAAAGGTCCTGCGCGACGACGAATCGCTTGGCGGCGTTGCAGGCCTGGCCCACGTTGTCGAGCCGGGCGGCGACAGCCGCCTCGACGACGGCGTCCAGATCATTGGTCGACAAGACGATGAACGGGTCCGAGCCGCCGAGCTCGAGCACGGCCTTCTTGAGGTGACGTCCTGCGATCTCGGCGACGGCGGCGCCCGCCCGCTCGGATCCCGTCAGCGAGACCCCCTGTACGCGCGGGTCGGCGATCACGTCGGCGACCTGCTCGTTCGTCGCGTAGACATTGGCGTAGGCCCCCTCGGGGAAGCCCGCGTCCAGGAAGATCTTCTGCAGGGCGGCAGCGGAGGCAGGGCACTGCGGGGCGTGCTTGAGGACGATGGTGTTGCCGACGGCGAGGTTGGGAGCCGCGAACCGCGCGACCTGGTAGGCCGGGAAGTTCCACGGCATGATCCCGAGCAGCACGCCGACCGGACCGCGACGTACCAGCGCGCTTCCCTCGCCGCGGAGCAGCGGGAGCGGCTGGTCGGCGAGGAATCCCGCGGCATGGTCGGCGTAGTAGCCGTAGATGTCGACGCAGAAGTCGATCTCTCCTTCCGCCTCAGCGAGCGGCTTGCCCATTTCGCTGACGATGATCTCGGCGAGTTCGGTGCGGCGCTCGCCGTGAAGCTCGGCGACCTGGCGCAGCAGCGCGGCACGCTCCGCGACCGTGGTGGTACGTGCCCAGCCCCCGGCCACCCGATGGGCGGCCTCGACGGAGGCGGCGACCTCGGCGTCGGTGGCCATTTCGTACACGGCGGCGGTCTCGCCGGTGGCGGGGTCGGTGACGGCGTAGCGAATGCTGTCGGGCATGTTCTCCGGTTCCGTTCCAGAAGGCGGCAAGAGCGGGAGGCAGGGGCCTGCGCGACGCAGATCGCCCCAGACGGCACTCCGGTCGGGACAGTCTCGGGCCGCCACCCGAGTGTGTCAAGTGACACAGAATGACGGGTTCCCCGCCGGGAACCCCGCGTGACGTCGGGGGCCCCGATCGGAGAGCAGGCCCGCGGCGCCCAGGGGGCGACCCGCCTCAGGGTGGTGGCCGGCCTGGCGCGCCGCGCCGGTCCGAGCGGCCTCAGGGCCGACGGCATCGATGAAGCAGCGCCCTGTAGGTCAGTTGCCTCGACCGGCGGGGCGCTGCTTCGTCCAGCACGCCGGGACGCTACGGGGGTACAGCCAAGTTCAGACGTCTTTGATCTGTACGCGGTCGCCGCACAGTTTCGACCAGTCGTCGCGGTCTGAGGTCAGCACCAGGACGGGCACCGGGGAGCGGAGCGGCATCGAGGCCGGGGGTCGGCGGCGTTGACGCGAATGTCCTTGAGCTCCTTTGGCGCACTGCGTGGTCAACATCGTCAGCGCCGCCTTCGAGCCGCCCACACCCGGACGGCTCTGGCTCCGGAGACGGTGATGCCGACCTGTTGTTCGTCGGCGAAGGCCGTCCAGATGGCGGCGCGATCGACGACGACGATGTCGAGATCGACCGGCTCCGGCCGGATCGCGGAGTTCTCCAGCCGGGCGAGCGCGAGCAGCCCTTGCACCATGCGACTGAGCCGCTCCAGCTCCCCGAGCGCCTTGTCGAGGCTGTCCTGGGCGCAGGGGGCGAGGTGCGGCTCGAAGTTCTCCAGGCGCAGGCGCAGGCGCAGGCGCACTGCGGTCAAGGGGGTCCTCAGCGCGACCTGGAAGGCACCAAGCTCCTGCCCGGACCGCAGCAGTGCGCCCTCGCCGACCTCCCGGACGACGTCCAGGGTCCCCTCACCTACGATCCCGAACACGGCTGGAACCGGGTGGCGTACTGCCTCCTCGTCAACCACACCGCCGAGGTGCTCGGCGCGCTGGCCGACCTCGCCCCGACGCAGGAACCCGCCCTGTGGGGCCTGGTCTGCGACCACCTCGACGCCTCGCCCGCACTGCCGCCCAGCCGCCCCGCCTGCGCGCCCTGCTGTCCGGCGTACCGCTGCCCGCCAAGGCCAACCTGCTCCTGCGCTGGGCCCGCAAGGCCGACCGGCACGCCATCTACGTTCCCCTGACCAGCCCGCTCGGCGCGGACTTCCCCCGAGAGGTGATCCGGTGAGATCCGCACTGCCCGAACACGTCGACCGGCTCACCGACGACGACCTGCCCGCGTATGTCTACGACCTCCCGGACCTGCGCGAGCACGCGGACGCCATCCGGGTCGCACTGCCGAAGCGGGTCAGGCTGCTGTACGCGGCCAAGGCCAACGCCGATCCCGGGATCCTGCGGACCCTGGCCGGGCACGTCGACGGGTTCGAGGTGGCCTCCGGCGGAGAACTCGGCCACCTCCGCACGCTCCTCCCCGACGCGCCGATCTCCTTCGGAGGCCCCGGCAAGACGCAGGCAGAGCTGACGCAGGCACTGGACGCCGGAGTGGATCGCCTCCACATCGAGAGCGAACACGAACTACGCCTGCTGACCACCCTGCTGGGCGAGAGGACCCCGGACGTCCTGCTGCGCGTCAATCTGCCCGTACATATCGGCCAGGTCGCCCTCGCCATGGGCGGACACCCCAGCCCCTTCGGCATGGACCCCGCCCAGCTGGACCACTGCCTGGAGCTGATCGCCCGTGATCCGCGCGTCCGACTGCGGGGCCTTCACCTCCACCTGGCCGGCGGACTCGGGGCGCGACCCCAACTGGCTCTGATCGACGAGGGCCTGACCTGGGCCGACGGCTGGGCGAGCCACCGAGTCATCGACCTCACCGAGGTCAACGCAGGAGGCGGGATGGGCGTCGACTGCACGCACCCACAAAGGAAGTTCGACTGGCGAGCCTTCGGCGCCGGACTGCGCCCGCTCCTGGCCCGTCACCCCCGTCTCACGCTGCGGATCGAACCCGGCCGATCGGTCACCGCCTACTGCGGCTGGTATGTCACCCAGGTCCTGGACATCAAGTCCGGCCGAGGGCACGCGTTCGCCGTACTGCGCGGAGGCACCCACCACCTGCGTACCCCGGCCGCGAAACAGCATGACCGCCCCTTCGAGGTGATCCCGGACGACGTCTGGTCGCGGCCCTGGGACCGCCCGGAGATCCGTGACGAGCCGGTGACACTGGTCGGACAGCCGTGAGAAACGGGTTCGGGGAATGTCTTGACGCTCGTTCGACGCTGATTCTGACAGAGCGATGCGGTTGTCCTGGATCAGACAGCGATGCCGGTCGCCGCCGACGCCGGGCTGGTCTCCCGGCTCGACGACGTGGTCGCAGGAGCGGCAACACACATGCGGCGAAGACCGGCCGGCCGCTCCCGGCGCCGGTACTCCCCGAACTCCGTGCCGCCGCACCCGAGAGGGCCGCACTCAGCGCAATCGCGCCCTCGCGTTCGCGTTCGGCCGGTCAGGCCACTTCCCATCTCCTCTCACCTGGGCCGCTCCTCGTCTCAGGGCGTCCGACCGGCAGCGCTCGGCGAGCAGCTCACGGCCGCGAGCGACTCCGCCAATCGGTCGACCTCCGGGGTGGGACGGATTCCACCCCGAGGGGCGGCTGGAACGATGCGCGCATGGCACCCAGGACACACACTTCCGAGAGCCTTGCAAAGGCGCGGACCGTTCTGCTGACACTCGCGGCCGGCCAGTTCCTGATGGCGCTGGACAGCTCGGTCATGAACGTTTCGATCGCGACGGTGGCCGAGGACGTGGGCACGACGGTGACGGGTGTGCAGGGCGCCATCACGGCCTACACCCTCGTGATGGCGATGTTCATGATTCCAGGCGGCAAGGTGGGGGCGCTGATCGGACGTAAACGCGCGTTCGTGATCGGCTGCGTCGTCTATGGCTGCGGTTCCTTCACCACGGCGCTCGCACCGAACCTGACCGTGCTGCTGATCGGCTGGTCGTTCCTCGAGGGGATCGGTGCGGCGCTCATCCTGCCCGCGATCGTGGCGCTCGTGGCCGGCAACTTCGCCACCGAGCGCCGTCCGGCCGCCTACGGTCTCGTCGCGGCCGCGGGGGCCGTGGCGATCGCGGTCGGGCCGCTCATCGGGGGTGTCGCTACGACGTACTTCTCCTGGCGGTGGGTCTTCGCCGGTGAGGTCGTCATGGTGCTCGGCATCCTGGTGCTCGCCGGCCGTATCGCCGACGCGCCGGTCGGCGAAGGCGCTCGCATCGATGTCGTCGGTGCCGTGCTGTCCGCCCTCGGGCTCGGGGTCTTCGTCTACGGCGTGCTCCGCTCCGACGAGTGGGGCTGGTTCCAGCCGAAGCCCGACGCGCCTTCGTGGCTCGGGGTCTCGCTGGTCGTGTGGCTGATGCTGGCCGGTCTTCTGCTGATCTGGCTCTTCCTGCGCTGGGAGGCGCGCACGGTGAAGCGGCGCAGGGAGCCGCTCGTCGACCCGGCCCTGCTGCGGAACAAGCAGCTCACCGGCGGGCTGACGATGTTCTTCTTCCAGTACCTCGTCCAGATGGGCGTCTTCTTCGTCGTACCGCTCTACCTGTCCGTGGCGCTCGGCCTGTCCGCGCTCAAGACGGGTGCTCGCCTCCTGCCGCTCTCCGTGACCCTGCTGGCCGCCGCCGTCCTGATCCCCCGCTTCCTTCCGGACGTGTCGCCGCGGCGGGTGGTGCGGCTCGGGACCTTCGCGTTGCTCGCGGGCGCGGTGACCCTGATGGCCGCGCTCGACGTGGACGCCGGTGCGGAGATCGTCACGATCCCCCTGCTGTTGATCGGACTGGGCATGGGGGCGCTGGCGTCGCAGCTGGGGTCGGTCACCGTGTCCGCGGTGCCGGAATCGGAGAGCGCGGAGGTCGGGGGCGTCCAGAACTCCGTCACCAACCTCGGCGCGTCGATCGGTACGGCGCTCGCCGGATCGCTCCTGATCGCCGCGATGACGACGTCCTTCCTCACCAGTGTGGAGCAGAATCCGGACATCCCGGCCGAGGTCAAGAGCCAGGCGAGCGTCGAACTCGAAAGCGGCGTGCCGTTCCTGTCGGACGCGGACCTCAAGTCCGCGCTCGACGAGGCGGGCACGAGCGAGAACGTGGCTCAGGCGGCCCTCGACGCGAACGAGGAGGCCAGGATCGACGGTCTGCGCGCCGCGTTGGCCATCCTCGCCTTCGCCGCGCTCCTCGCGCTGTTCTTCACCTCACGGATCCCGAAGGTCCAGCCAGGGTCGAAGAAGTCGTAGCGTCGGGGCGGCTGCGTCCGAGCTGTCCTCGCTTCACCGCTCCGCCTGGCCAGAGGCGGCGGAGCGGTGAGACGGGCCGACGGCGCGGGCCGGGGTAGTTCCTGCGCTTCACCGGAGCCTTGCGTCCACCCGGAGCCGGTGCGGCCATCTCGGTGCGCGGTGCGCGGTGCGCGCACGCGGTCCACGACTGGCACGGCCCCCGATCCGGGCCGGACGGCACATCCAGGCGCGGAACCGGGGTGTCGTGCCCGGCCGACCCCGCTGAACCGGCGGCAGATCGCGGCGTCGGGACGCCGGTCGGCGGGGAGGACGCCGGAGCCCCTGCACGGGTTGCGGGGCGAAGGGGATCAGGTCGTCACCTCCGGGTCGTACGACGCCGTAGCTGCTCTCGGGGACCTCGTTCCAGACGCCACGCAGATCGCCCAGTGGTTCGGACACGATGAGGCGAGTCTCGTCGGACACCTCCTGCAGGAATTCCACGTCGGGGTGGAGTGCGCGCAGCGCCTCCACCCGGGTGCTGTAGTACAGCGAGCGGGAGGCTCCCTGACTGGGGCTCGCAGCGCCGGCCCCGGAGCACAGTCACTTGTTCTCCGCGTCCCGTCGGCGCCGGCCGGCCTCGACGGCCCTGACCACCACCCGGGCCGCGAGCCCGACGAGCAGGATCCCGCCGACGATCTGGATCATCGCCATGACGCGTGCCGTCTCGGTGCGCGCGGTGATGTCGCCGAAGCCGACGGTGCTGACCACGGTGAGCGTGAAGTACAGGGCGTCGGTACGGGTGAGGGGCTCGGTGAAACTGCCGGGTGAACTCCGTTCCAGCAGGAAGTACGAGGTGGCGAAGAGCAGCACGAACACGGGGAGGACGATGGCGAGCGACTCCACGGCCCGCAGTTCGGGGTAGGGGGAACGGGCGATCGCCCGCACCTGTCCGAGGAACAGTGCCGTCACCGCGAGCAGACCGAGGACGAGGCCGGTCACCGTGCCGCCGTTGAGCGGTGCGTCCATGGGCAGCAGGTAGTACGCGAGGACCAGTCCGGACGACACGAGGATCGACCGCGCCACCGCCGACAGGGTCGCGCGGCGGCCGGGCCGTGGGAGGTCATCCGGCATGTTTCGCCGCCCTCCTCATCGTTGTCATGGCCAGCCGTCGCACCCCGTGCCAGTCCAGCGCGGGTCTGCCGCGGGGCACGCCGGGGCGGTCGCGGGGGACCCGCACGCGCAGGGCGCGCGGACGGGTGTGGCACCGGACGGGGGTCGGCAGGGTGAGGGCCTCGCCGTCCACGCCGACCGGGATCGTGTCGGTGTCGGCGTCGACGACGACCTCGCGGGCGGTCAGCCGGGCGAGCCCGGGTGACCGGTGGCCGCGGAGCAGCCCCGCCGTCTGCGCCGCGTTGTCGACCTTGACGCCGAGCACTCCGAGGACGCCGGAGTCCAGCCGTTCCCGGCGGCCCAGCCCGGCCGGGTCGTCCGTGCGATACGGGTTGTTGCTGACCAGTACGGCCTGCGGCTGCTCGATGGTCGTGTTCTCGGCGTGCACGGCGAGACGTGGTCCCTGGTGGTGTGTGAGCAGATCGGGCAGCACCTGCAGGGTGGTTCGGGTCTTGTCGTCGCGGTAGGCGGGGCTCTGCACGACGGCCGCGTAGGCGCCGAACGACGCGTTGTTGACGAACACCCGGTCGTTGACGACGCCCAGGTCGATGCGGAGTTCGACGCCGTCGGTGAGGGCGTCGAGACAGGTCGACGGGTCGTCCCTGTCCAGTCCGAGGTCCAGGGCGAAATGGTTGCGGGTGCCGGCGGAGATGACCATGAACGGCAGGTCGCGCTCCGCGGCCACGGCCGCGACGAGGGCCTGGGTGCCGTCGCCTCCCGCGACGCCGAGCAGGTCCGCGCCCGCGTCGGCGGCCCGGCGGGCGAGCGCGGCCACGTCCTGCGGGTGCGTCACGTCCAGGACGCAGACCTCGGCGCCCAGTGCTTCGGCCTTCTCCCGTAGTCGGAATCTGCCGACCTTGCCGCCGCCCGAGCGCGGGTTCATGATCAGGTAGGGGTGCCGCGGTGGCGCCGGTGTGCGGTGCGGGGTCCCTGCCGGGGCGGTCTCAGCGCCTGCCAGCGCGACGCGGCCGCAGAACACGGCCAGAACCCACAGCGCGAGCGAGACGAGTACCACCCACAGCAGCCCGGACGCCACGTAGAGCACGATGACGGCGGCGGGGGCGGCGAAGGCCAGCACCACGGCCAGCACCCGGACCAGGCCGGTGTGGACGAGCGCCCACCACACGCCCGCCGCCGTCACCGCCAGCCCGGCGGCCCCCACGAGAACGAGCAGCAGACTGTGAAGCCCGGCGAACAGCAGCAGCACGATGATCGCGCCGATGCCCGCAGCCACAGCCACGCGTGCGGCCCATCGTGGAGCAAGCGCGGAACGGCTACCGGACATGTCGACCTCCCACAGACGGGATGCGCTCGGTCCATGCCACCGTGCCTGCACCCGGACCGACCTCACCCGCTTCGGGGGATTCCCCGGAGGAGCCCCCCTCGCACAAGGGGAGCCGTCCTCACCTGAGCCGAACGGTCCTCGCGAGAACCGGTGGCCAGGAGGGGCCCTTCAGAAGGCGGCTCGCCCGGGGATCAGAGGTCGTTCGCCCGCGACAGGACGTCCCGTCATCGCCGCCCGCGGTCAGAAGACGATCACGTCGGGGAACCCTGGCTGCTCCGCCCCGCAGCCAACGAGTCACCGCGGCAACGGCTGCCGGTGACCGCGAGTGGCGATCACCCCCTCCGGGTGAGGCGGTACGCGGCAGACCCGCCTTTCATGGGAGGTGCACCACACCACGACCAGGAAGGAAACGTGAGCCATGGCCCAGAAAGAGACAGGCGCCGCAGGTGTCGCCGCCCTCGCCGAGGCGGACGCCCCCGTCTTCGAGACGCTCGTCCAGATGACCCTCGACACGTTCGAACGTTCCGGGCTGGACCAGGAGACGTACCTGCTTGCACGCATCGCCGCCCTGGTGGCCATGGACGCCTCCGCACCCTCCTATCTCCTCAACATCGGCACCGCCGCGGAAGCCGGCGTGCCGCTGGAGAAGGTCCAGGGAACGCTCGTGGCGATCGCCCCCGTGGTGGGGAGCGCCCGGGTGGTGTCCGCGGCCCGCGCCATCGGCGAAGCCTTCGGGATCGACATCAGCACCGAGGGCGAATAGCGGCAGGGCGACCGGGACCGCCCCCGTGCGTCCCGCCCGCTCTTCGGACGGGGCGCACGGGTAGGTCCGCCGGGTCCCGCCGGGGCCCTGGCGGGCGACACCCAGAGGAGAAGCAATGAGCAGCAGCGTGAACCTGGCCTACGACTTTCCCGTTCTGGGGGCCTTCTGGGCGATCATGTGGTTCTTCCTGTGGATCATGTGGTTCGTCCTGCTCTTCCGCGTCGTCTTCGACATCTTCCGTGACGACGACCTGAGCGGATGGGCCAAGACCGGATGGCTCCTCTTCACGATCGTCCTCCCCTTCCTGGGCGTCTTCGTGTACGTCATCGCCCGGGGCAAGGACATGGGCAAGCGCGAACAGCGCCACGCCCAGGCCAAGGAGGAACAGACGCAGCGGTACATCCGCGAGACCGTGGCTGGCGCGGGCACCAGCGAGGCGGACGAACTCGCCAAGCTCTCCGAGATCCGCGCCAGGGGCGACATCACCGACGACGAGTACCGCCGGGCCAAGGAGAAGGTCCTCCACTGACCCGCACATGCCCGTCCGGGCGCAGAACACCGTTGGGTGCCGCCCCCGGCCTGTCAACGGCCAGGGGGCGGATCACGCGGTACCCCGCGTGGGGGCACCCCTGACGGCCTCGTGAAACCCCGCCCTCCCGCCGGACGCAGTGGAGGCTCAGTAATGATCGACAATCGCCTGTCCGGCGTCGAGACCCGGGACCTCACTCCCAAGGAGCGAGCCGCCCGCGGCAAGGCCGCCCGCGCCGGCGTACCCCGGTCCAGCCACGCCGAGTTCACACCGCCGGCCGAGCGCACGGACCCGCGTCCGTGGTACGGGCGGCCGTGCAGTCCTACCGCGAGCGCATGCGGGCCTTCGCCGGGATGGGCAATCTCGACGTCTGGTACACCCGCTTCGACATGGACGAACTGCGGCAGCAGTTCGCCCCGATGCTGAGTGCCGGGCAGCGTGACCGCCTGGCGCACACGGAGAAGCAGGCGCGCGCTCATGACACGCTGCAGGTCTTCGACAAGCTCACGCACGTCAGTTCTTGAGCCTGCGGTGAAGGGCTCTTGACCTGCGGCTTTGTGTCGCAGGCGGTTCGACCGGCCTGTTGCTCTCCATGCAGCGGGTCGAATGGACGGATCGATCCTCAGGGCAGGACCGTCAAGGTCGAGCGTGAACCGTACGTCGCCGAGGGTGCCGTCCTGGCGGCGATGGCGTTGACACATGCAGAGGGAAATCCGGGCCGCCGCGATCCGGTGTGCGGGGTGGTGGGGAGGCTGACCAGCGCCGTGGCGCCGGAGTTGCTCCTCATGCCCGACGGGTCGTACGCCGTGAGGACCTTGCCGCAGTGTCACGGTCGGCGCCCGCCCGTCGATCCGCACAGACCGCCGCACCCAGGCCCCCGTTCCTTGGTCTTCGTCCTCGTTCACCGGTTCCCGTAGTCCTCCACGTAGGTGGCGATCAGCTCGAGCAGGGCGTCGGCCCGGTGCCGGTCCTCGCGTTGCTCGCGCAGGGCTCTGTCGGCGGCCTGGAGGCGGGCCAGGACGGCCGGTTCACCGTCGACCAGGTCGTCGACCACCGGCGTGGTGACCAGATCCAGGCATTCGGTGAGCAGGCGGCGGGTGGCCGGGACGGGGGGAGCAGGGTCGGGGGTGGCGAAGCTGGTGGTCAGGTAGCGCGCGGGGTCCGTGAGGCTCCAGCCGACGACGGTGCCGTGCTGGACGAGGAGCGCCACGTCGGGGGCGATGCCGATGCCGGCTTCCAGCGGTTCGTCGAGGACGTCGAGGTCACGCAGGCAGGTCAGCAGGGCATCGCCGGGAGCGCGGCACAGCACCGTGCACATCTCGTGCCGGAAGTCCTTGACCTCGTCCGCGCGGAGCCCGCCCGGGCGTACTTCGGGCTGGACGGGAAGGCGGGCCGAGTCCTCGGCTGAGGCGGACTCTTCCGGAATTCGGAATTCAGCCCCGACCAGCTGTCGGTCGCTCGGGGCGAAGCGGAAAACGTCGGGGAGGTCCCACAACAGGTCCTGGCTGCCGAACGTCTCGGCGAGGAACTTCTCGCGTTCCACCCGATCCGCATAGGGGGAAACGATCAGAGAAGTACCGAGGAGACGGGGAACGAGGTCGAGCGGCTCGTCCGTCACCGTCGCGGACCAGCCGCCGTCGAACTTCAGTTTCGTCGTCATCACTGCCTCATCTGATCTGTACCGCCGGAGGCTGGAAGCGGCCGTCCTTGGCGGGAATCCTGCCGTTCACGATGTCCTCGTGGGTCACCGGGGCGCCGGGGTCCGTGGGTTTCCCACCGAGCGCCGTGGCCCCGGACTCGCCCTTGATGCCCGAGGGACCGTACGCCGTGATGGCCTGGCCCTGGGTGCTGCCGAGGCCGTCGGTCACCACGATGTCGTCACCCTGTCGGAAGGTGAACGTCCCGGCCGTGCCCGTCGAGTGGTACACGGCGTCCGGGTTCTTGAGGATCTCGACGACCCGTTCGTCGCTGAAGGCGTGCCGGGTGTCCCCGTGGTAGTCGTGGCGTTTCCTGAACCCGCCGTCCTGTGCTCTCTCGACGATGTCGTCCACGACCTTGTTGATCCGCTTCTGCGCCCGCTCCTCCTTCGTGTACTTGGGCATGAGGCCCAGCGGGTCGCACCCGCTGTGCGGGTTGTCCACGTACGCGACGGGGTTCGGGGCGGGAGCGAGGCCGAGGGGGTCGGGGGAGGCGTAGCGGCCGGTTTCGGGGTCGTAGTGGCGGAAGTGGTTGTAGTGGAGGCCGGTTTCGGGGTCGTAGTACTGGCCGGGGAAGCGGAGTGGTGTGTAGGTGCTGCTGTCCCGGGACCAGGCCGTGGTGCCCCAGAGCGTGGCCCGGCTGCGCCAGGCGATGTCGCCCGTCTCGTCGACGAGTTCGGTGGGGGCGCCGATGAGGTCGGTGGCGATGGCGAAGAACCGGCGGTCGATCTCGTCCTGGCGGTCGTCGGCCGTGAGGATGCGCTCGGTCTGGGCCAGGGGGACGACGTCCTGGTGGTCCCAGGTGAGGGCGACTGTGTTCGGGGCGTCCGGCTGGTGGCTGATCTGTTCGCACAGAGTGAGCCCGTCCCAGGTGAAGCGGATCTCCTCGACCACGCTCTCGCCGTCGGCCGCCAGGCGCTGTTTCGCGCTGCGGCGGCCGAGGGGGTCGTAGCGGTACCTCCACCGGGCCCCGTCGGGGGTGGTCACGGAGGTGAGGCGGTTCTCCGTGTCCCACGTGTAGCGCCAGGTGTCCGGCTTACGGGAGAGCCGGGTCTTCTGCCGCAGGGTGACCCGGCCGAGAGCGTCGTGTTCGAAGCGGACGTCTCCGGCCCGCGTGATGGTGGTGCCGGTGTAGGCGCGCGGTCCGGTGGCCTCGCTGCCGGGGTGGCGGGACGGCCAGGATGCGGAGGTCTGGTTGCCGGCGTCGTCGTAGGCATACCGCTCCGTCCAGCCCTGGGCGTGTACGGCGGTGACGCGGCCCGCCTGATCGAGGTCGAAGGTGCGGGTGCCCGACAGCCGGTCCGCGACGGCGGTCAGGCGACCGTCGGCGCGGTAGGAGTACGCGCGGCTGTTGACGGCACGCCCTCCGGCGGTGATGTGCTGCGCGGAGAGCCGTCCGGCTTCGTCCCAGGCGGAGGTCATGGTGATCGAGTCGCCGAAGACGCGGGTGACCTCCCGGCCAGCCGCGTCGTGCGTGAAGTCGATCCGGCGGCCGCCGCTGGTCAGGCGGTGGGGTAGCCCGTTCGTGCCGTAGGCGTAGGAGGTGACGTGACCGGTGGGCGTGGTGCGGCGGGTACGGCGGCCCAGGACGTCACAGGCGTACAGGATGGGGCGGCCGTCGACCAGTTCCGCCTTGGTGAGCCCGCGACGGTCGTACTGGTAGCGCAGTTCACTGTCCGGTCCGGCTGCCTCCACCAGGCGCCCGGCCCTGTCGTAGGCGTAGGTCGTCACGCGGCCGTCGACATCCTTGCGGATCACCTGGCCGAGCTGGTCACGCTCGAAGGAGATGGTTCCGCCGAGCGCGTCGACGCGGGCGGCGAGCCGGCCCGCGGCGTCCACACGGTAGGTGAGGGTGCGGCCGTCGAAGTCGGTCTCGGAGACGATCTCGCCGGCCGCGTCGTAGTCGTAGGTCCAGGTCAGCCCTTGCGGGTTGATGACGCGGTTGAGGCGTAGCTCGGCGTCGTGCTCGAACTCGTAGCGGGCGCCGTCGGGCCCCGTGCGTGCGACCGGCAGGTCGAAGTGGGTGTACTCGAAGCGGGAGACGCCACCGGACGCGTCGGTGTGGGTGAGCAGGTTGCCCTCGCCGTCGTAGGTCCACGACTCGGTGGCGCCGTCGGGGCCGGTGCGTCGGGCGAGTTGCCCGTCGGCGTGCCACTCGAAGCAGGTGGCGCCGCCGACCGGATCGGTGACACGGACAGGTCTGCCGAGGGCGTTCCGCTCCGTGCGGGTGACGGCGCCGTCCGGGTCGGTCACCACGATGGGCAGCCCCGCCGCGTCGCACACCACGCGTGTCGTGGCCCCGAGGGCGTCCGTGGCCGAGGTGAGCCGGCCGGCTCGGTCGTAGGAGTAGCGGGTGGTGGAGCCGGCCTGGTCGGTGACGGCCGTGCGGTTGCCGCGCTCGTCGAACTCATGGACCATGCGGGTGCCGTCCGGCCCGACGACCTCAACCGGCAGGCCGAACTGGCCGCGCACGGTACGCAGTTCGCTTCCGTCGGGGCGGGTGGCGGAGACGACCCGGCCGTCCTCGTCGTACGAGAACGCCGTGGTGAGGCCCAGCGGGTCGGTGCGGGTCAGGAGGTTGCCGCGCGGGTCGTAGGTGAAGCGGGTGGTGTGGCCGAGGGGGTCGGTGGTGGCCAGGAGACGGCAGCCGGGGCCGAACAGGTGGCGGGTGCTGTGTCCCCCGGCGGTGGTGAGCGTGGTGGCGCGGTGGCCTGTTCCGGGGTCGGGTCCGGTGTAGGTGAGGGTGATCTGGACGTGGCCTGCTTCGCCGCCTTCGGCGACGACGCGGTCGCGGTCGTCGTAGAGGTAGTCGTAGCGGCTGTTGTTGGAGTCGATCCAGGCGATGACGCGACGGCGGTCGTCGTAGACGAAGGCGGTGGTGGCGCCCGACGGCTTGGTGACCGTGGTGAGGTTGCCGTCCTGGTAGCCGTAGCTCATCAAGGGCAGGTCGGCGCCGTCGTCGCCCGCGCCGGCCAGGGACAGGGCGGTGACCAGGCCGTCGGTCACGGACAGCTTCACCCGGTGGCCCGCCGAGTGGACGAGGGCCAGCGGCAGGCCGTCCTCGCCGCGGTCGACGGTGATCGTGTGGCCGTTGCGTTCGGTGACGCCCGACAGCCAGGCGACACCGTCGCCCCCCGGTTCGCTGCCTGACGGGGCGGTGAAGTGGAAGATCAGGCCGCCGTCGAGGTCGGTGACCGTGTAGTCGCCGTCGGTGTCGCGGGCCAGCAGGGTGCGGGTCCGGCCCGATGCCGGCCTGGTGGGCGCGCCGGGAACCGGGTGCGGGTACGGGATCAGGAGGCCGTCGGCGGTGACATGGACGACGCCGACGGCGTCGATCTGCAGACGCTCATCGACGGTCGAGGTCCAGGCCGGTCCGAGGAAGCGGCCGACCGTGCAACCCGACTCGGTGCGGCGGGTGAAGACCAGCGGCAGGATGCCAGGGATCGCCAGATCGGTCTGGGGCAGGAACATCCGGCCCGAAGCGAGGTCGACGGGGTCGGTGCCGTCGGCGGGGCGTTCGACGTCAGGCCGGTTGTGGGTGCCCTCGGGGGCGTCGTCGAGCAGTCGGCGTGCCTTCGCGAGGTCGGACGCCTCCTCGGCGATGCGGACACCCTTCGCCGCGGCGCCGCCTCCACCGGTGGCGGCCGTCAGCGCCAGGTCGGGGATCAGCCGGCCGAAGCCCTCGGCCGGGTCCTTCATGAAATCGCTGACCATCTGCTTGCCCGTGCCGACGGGGTCGTTGGCGGCCACCACCAGACCCGCGGCCAGGCTGTTGAGGGACGTGGCGTACTCGGCCGGGTGGGTGATGTTGTACGGGTCCATCGGATTGACCGAGCGGACGAAGTTCACGATGCCGGCCGTGCCCTTGACGATGCCGCCGCCGACGTGGTCGCCCATGATCTGCAGCTCCTGGACGCCGTCGCCCAACTGCTCGGCGTAGGACGGCTTCTTCGGGGCGAGGTCGCGGGCCGCGCGGACCGCGGAGCTCGCGGTCTCCGCCGCCGAGTTCCGCTGCTTGCGGGCCTCGGCGAGGATGTCCTGGGCCTCCTGCATCAGCTGCCTGCCCGGGTCGTCGAACGTCGCCGCGGGCCTGGGCGGGAGCGAGGCCGGGTCACGCTTGTCTGCGGGCTGCGCGTTGTAGCGGTCGACGGCGGCGTTGTAGTCGTCGACCTTCTTGCGATGGGCGTCGGCGGCGTCCTCGGAGGCTTTGACGCCCTTCTTCCACTTGTCGATCGACGTCTGCGCCTGCCCCTGCGCCCAGGTGACGGTGGAGGCGAACGCCTCCAGCGCGGCGGCCGCCTTCTCACAGGCGTCCGCCCCGGTGAACCACCTGGGCGGCTGGGTGCCCACAGCGGTCCGAAGGGCCTCGGCCGTCTCGCCTTCGAGCCGCGAGGAGTCCAGGCCCCTGAGCCCCTCGCCGGCGTCGTCGAACGCCGTCCGGAACGCCCGCAGTTTCGTCGCGGTGGCGTTGAGCTTGTCGGCGCTGCCGTAGATCAGCTTGGTCCTGTCCTCGGTCTGCCCGAGGTCCATCTCGTCGGTTTCGGCACCCATCCGGTCGGCGACCGAACGGGACTTCTCGCGCACCCAGTCCGCACCGGAATCCCATCCGACGTCCTCCAACCGGTCGGCGGTCCAGTTCCCGGCGTCCTCGACCCGGTTGCCGGCCCACTCGACGCCTTCCTCGACCGCCTCCTCGACCGAGTCGGGCGTGATGTCACTGATGAAGTCGCCGATACCCATGGTCAGTTCCCACCCGACTCACCCTGCTGCGCCTGCTGGGCGCGCTCCTCAGGCGACGGACCGAAGGTGTCGTCCAGCGCCTGGTTCCACTCGTCGTCGGAGATGCCGAGCGCGTCGTTGAGCACCTCGGACCGCCGGCCTCCCTGCCCCTCGGTGAGGACGGTGCGGCCGGTGTCCTTCCACGTCTGCTCCATCTCCTGACCGGCCCGGTCCCATGACTCGGCGCTCCAGTCCGGGTCCAGGGAGTCCGGAGTGATGACGTCGCCCCAGTTCTGCCGGGTGATCTCCTCCTCGGTGGCGTGCGGGTTGCCGCCCATCACGGAGTTGACGCCCACCTTCAGCGCGCCCGCGACGTACTGGTCGTGTTCCCACTGGGTGCCCGCCGCCAGGCCGAGGCGGTTCGCGAGCGCGCTGGCATCGCCGACCAGGGCGCGCACGCCCCACTCCCAGCGCTCGCAGAAGTCCTCGAAGTCGACCGAGAGGCCATGATGTCCGGCCTCCATCCCGGTCATCGACAATCCCGAGAACCCCTTGCCCGTCACCGACCCGGTGGCACCGCCCAGTTCACCGAGCTCGTCGATGGTCGCGCCCACGCCCTGGGTGAACTTGGCTACGGCTTCCCTGCCGAGCCGGATGTCCATGCCCTCACCGCCCATGACCGCGCCCCTCCCTCATGCCGGCGTCGACGGCGACCGCGTCCGGGACGATGCCGACGACCGGCGGGAAGAACATCGACCCGTCCTCGGTGGCTATGTCGACGGCGAGGCCCGCGGGCTCGTCCAGGGACGGCACGACCTCGTCGACGATCCGGGCGCCCAACAGCGCCGCGTAGTCCATGGGCTGATCACCCGGCCCGTGCCGCAGGGCGAACCGGGCCAGCGCCGCCTCGTCGGTGAACCCACAGATCCACCGCACCCCGCCCGACCGCGCCGACCACAGGCCGCCGTCCGCCGTCGGCACCAGAAGAACCGACCGCCGCATCTCGCCGACCAGCGCCCGAGGATCACCAACACCCGCTCTCTGCTCGGCGATCCGCTCGGCAAGCGCCGTCCCTGCCTGCTCCACAGCCCCTCCCTCGCTGTTGGCGACTGATGGCACTGTAGGTCAGGACGTGCGCGCAGCTGTCGGTGGTTCGCCGGACGCTCATCAGTCCGACGCCGCCGACGGGCGCGTTCGCGACTCGTCGCTCGACCTGTTTCCCTCCGTGCAGCGGTTCGAGCGGTCGGATTGATCTCTGTAACTCGCTGACCTGCGGGTTCGTGAGTGAGGTGCCTGCATGCGCGACGCCTTCAGAGGGGCGTTCGGAGATTCTTGACGCTCGGATGACGCTCGCAGCGGAGGTCTTTGCTGCACCCCCTCAGGCGCTGCGAGCCGCTATCTCGGGCCCCACGTCTTCAGGGGACGCGGCTCGACCGCGCCAGCCGTGATACCGGTCAGGTATCATGGCCGTATGGCGATGACACTCCGGCTCCCCGACGACCTTGACGCGAAGCTCACCGAGCGGGCTCGTCGGGAGGGCCGCAGCAAGCAGGAACTTGCCATTGAAGCCATCCGCGACGCCCAGGACCGGGCCGAGCTGAAGGTCGATGACGTCCTGGCCGAGCTCATGGACAGCGATGCGGAGATCCTGGACTACCTGAAGTGACCGGCGTGCGCTATATCAAGATCGACGAGATCCTGGCCATCGCCCGCACGGTCAACGGTACCGAGCACAGTGTGCGTGACATGGGCCTTCTGGTGTCGGCGATCGAGCGACCCCGTACGAATGTGTTCGGGGCCGAGCTGTATCCCACGCTGCACGAGAAGGCTGCGGCGCTGCTGCACTCCGTCGCCCGCAACCATGCGCTGATCGACGGCAACAAGCGCACTGCCTGGCTCGCCATGCGTGTCTTCCTGCGGTTCAACGGCGTCAGCGCGAGTACCGTCCCGCCGCCCGTTTCCGTGGCCGGCCCGTTCGTCGAGGACGTCGCGCAGGACAACGTCGATGTACCGGCGATCGCCAAACGTCTGTCGGCATGGTTCCCCGTTTACTGACGTTCGACGAGGCGAGGGCGCCTCATGTGGAGTGCGTGGCGGAAGAGGTCGGGGAAGTCCCACAGCAGGTCCTGGCTGCCGAACATGTCCGCGAGGAACCTCTCCCGTTCCACCCGGTCCGCGTAGGGGGAAGCGATCAGGAACGTCGCGGACCAGCCGCCGTCGAACTTCGGTTTCGTCGTCACTGCCTCATCTGATCCGTACCGCCGGAGGCTGGAAGCCGCCTTGGTGGGAATCGTGCCTTTCACGATGTCCTCGTGGGTCACCGGGGCACCGGGGTCCGTGGGGAGGCTCTGACCTGGTCTTTTCCCTCACTCGCTCAGGCCGACACCTATCCGATGACGCATCACGTGGAGTGCGTGGCGATTCTGGAGCCGGTCGCGAAGGGCTCCTGACCTGCGGTTTTGTTGCTCTGGTGGGTAGCTCGACCTGTTTCCCTTCGTGACGCGATGTCGAGGATGACGGCGACCGGTGCTCGCCTCGGACGAGGTCGGCCGCGTGGCTTGAGGGTTCATCCGGTGAGGGCGAGGTTGTGCGGCCGGGCGATGCAGAGCACGGCGTGGTGGGCGCCGTCGCACCTGAAGCGGCAGTCTCGGAGAGCGCAAGTCCCGAAGCCGTCATCCACATCGCGGTGATCGACCTCGAGCGGGGCGCGAGCGCCTCGACGCACCGGCGAACGGAGGTGCTGGCGGCATTGACAGCGCAGGTCGCCGCTCGCATATTGGGAGCGCTCCCACTCTCTGCGCCTCCATCCTTTTCTCGGAGAGAGCTGTCATGAACGCGACCTTATTGCGCGTGTGTCGACGCTGCCTGCCGCTGTGGGCGTTGATGATGACCGTGGCCGCGGTGGCCGTTCCCGCCCTCGCGGCGCCGCGCGCACAGGGCGCGGCCGCGGGCTGCGCGGTCACCTACACCCCCAACGAGTGGACCGGTGGCTTCACCGCCCAGATCCGCGTCACCAATCTCGGCGCCGCCCTGAACGGCTGGCGGCTGGAGTGGAGGTACAGCGGCGACCAGCAGGTCACGTCCGCCTGGAACGCGCAGGTCACCCAGTCCGGCAGCGCGGTGACCGCCGTCAACGCCGCGCACAACGCCGTGCTCGCCACCGGCGCGTCCGCGGACTTCGGGCTCCAGGGCACCTGGCGCACCGCCGACCCGGCCCCCACCGCCTTCGCCCTCAACGGCACGCCGTGCGGCGGGACCGCGACCCCCACGCCGACGGAGACCCCGACCGCGTCGCCCACCGCCACGCCGACGGACCCGGTGCCGACCGGATGTGCCGGAGCGGCCGTCTGCTCCGACTTCGAGGACCAGACCGGCACCGTGCCCTCGGGTGCCTGGCAGACGACGGCGCCCGACTGTCAGGGCGCGGGGAAGGTCAGCGTCGACAGGTCCGTCGCCTACAGCGGCACCAGGTCGCTGCGCGTCGACGGCGGTGCCGGCTACTGCAACCACGTCTTCGCCGCTTCCACCCGTGACCTGTCCTCCGTCGGGCCCGTGGTGTACGTCCGCATGCGGGTCCGGCACACCACCGCCCTGCCCACCGGCCACGTCACCTTCGTGTCCATGCCGGACGCCTCGCAGGGCGGCAAGGCGCTGCGCGTCGGCGGGCAGAACGGCGCGCTCCAGTGGAACCGCGAGACCGACGACGCGACGCTGCCGGAACAGAGCCCGGCGGGGGTCGCACTCAGCACGCCGCTGCCGGCCGGCCGGTGGCTGTGCCTGCGGTTCCAGATCGACACCACCGCCCAGTCCATGCGCACGTGGGTCGACGACCAGGAGGTCGCGGGACTGCGGGTGGACGGGGTGCCGACCCAGAACGTCGACGGGCAGTGGCTCGCCCGTGCGACCCCTCCCCGTCCCACCGGCCTGCGCCTGGGTTGGGAGAGCTACGGCACCGGAGACGACACGCTCTGGTTCGACGACGTTGCCCTCGGCTCCTCGCCGATCGGCTGCTGACACCCGTGTGCCGACGGGTGGGGACTGGGCCGGCCGGGCTCCGCGCCCGGACGGCCGAGTGCTCGCCGCGGCCGTGGCGTTGAGCGGATCAGGAGCGCCCGCCCCGGTGCGGGACGGGCGCCGCCGACCAGGCAGCTACCGAACAGGCCATGGCCCGGCGCGAGGGCCGGTTCAGCCGAGTGGGACCCCGGGCTGGCGCCCGCGCCCACCTGCTCGGACTGCTGTCGTGTGCCGAGCGGAAAGACTGCCGGCAGCTGGCCGAACAGGCAGGCCATGCGCGGCTGGGGCCGATGCAAGGGCTGCTGCGCCAGGCCCGCTGGGACGCCGACGCCGTCCGCGACGACATCCACGCCTACGCCGTCGAACACCTCGGCGCCCAGGGCGCGGTGCTGATCGCGGACGAGTGCGCGGCGATTCCGGAGCCTGCCCCAAAGGTGCTTTGAACTGCGGTTTTGCTGGATTGCTCGGATGCGTCCGGGTGTGCTCGACCTGTTTTCCGAAGTTCACGGCGCGGAGCGTGTCCTGGCATGAGGGAGGCGTCGGCTCAGTCGGCGGCGAGCAGGTGGGCGGGGGCGATCCGGGACAGCCCCCGGATCGGCACCGCCAGAGCGGCCACCACCAGGGCGGTCGCCGCGAGCGTGGCCAGCAGCGCGGCGCCGGCGACCGTGAACAGGTGTCCGTGCAGCACGCCCCGGCCGAGGGTCAGCACCCCGGCCAGACCGGCCACCGCACCGGACAGGCCGCCCAGCAGAGCCAGTCCGATTCCTTCGTAGAAGGTCAGCTTCGCCAGCTCGCGGTTGGTCCAGCCGGTCGCCCGCAACACCGCGAGATCGGCGGCGCGTTCGCGCTGCGAGATGACCAGGACGTCGATGGCGCCGGCGGCACCCAGCAGCAGGGACAGGGCGACGCTGAGGTAGTCGGCCTTACGTGCCTGCGCCACCACGGCACTGCCGAGCAGCGACCCGGCCACCTCGCCCCGGAAGGCCAGCGTCAGGGCGAGCAGCACCGTGAAGGCGGCCACTCCCAGCGCCAGCCCTGCCGCACCCAGCAGCGTGCGGCCCCGCACCCGCAGCAGATTGAGCACGGCCAGTCCGGCCACCGAACGCACCGGGCGGGCGCGGCGGGCCGCCGTCACCGGGGGCCGGACGGCTTCCATCGGTCCCAGCCGGGTGGCGAGCCAGGCGGGGATCAGGCCCGCCGTCGTGGCCAGGAGGAGCGCCACCGGGAGCACGAGGAGTGACTTGGCGCCGGCTTCCGGCTGTCCCAGCACCCGGCCCAGCACGTACGCGAGCACCGCGCCCGCGGCTCCGGCGGCCAGCCCGATCACCGCCAGTTCGGCGAGGACCAGGCGCAGCACCTCGCCCCCGCTCCAGCCAAGGCAGCGCAGCGTGCCGATCTCGATGCGACGTGAGCGCACCGAGGCCAGCGCCGCCTGGCCGATGAAGAGCGCGCACACGACGAGGACCAGAACGAAGAGCACCGCGCTCTTGGTGTCCACCGCTCTGAGAATGCGCAGCGCCACACCCTTGGCGACCCAACGCTCCGTCACCTGCGCCGAGGAACTCAGCGCCACCGTCTGCGGCGCGGGCGAGCTGCCGACGGTGACGTCGACCTGGAGCCGGGGGTAGGTGGCCCGGATCTTCCCGGCCACCGCGTTCACCCGCGCCCGGGAGGCGGTGTCGACGCCGGTCACTCCGGCCACCCGGATCCTGATCGCGCTGACCGGCGCCTTGTCCTGGAGGCTAGGGACCCGACGGCTCCTGGTGAGCGCGGTGATGGAGTCCATCGTCGTCAGCATGGTGGGCGGCGGGCTGACGTAGCCGCCCAGGTTGCGGTCGGGCTGCAGCGGCTTGCCCCGGAGCCTCGCCCGGGTAGCGCTGTCCGCACCAGTGACCTGCGGAGTCTGGTAGGTCTCCAACGGGGTGTCGGACAGGGGTGAGAAGCCGGGCAGTCTGCCGGTGTCGTAGCGGCCGACCAGGTGGACGAAGGGATTGGGCAGGCGTCCGGAGTCCACACCGTCGCAGGTCCCCAGTCCGATGCAGTCCGTGGCGGCGTGGCTGGTCACCTTCCGGTACTGGGTGCCCTGGTGGTTCTCCTCGGGGACGTTGGAGAACGGCTGCCGGTTCGAGTTGGTGATCCACAGGCTGGGCTTCTGCGGCGGCTGCGGCTGCGCGGCGAGGTCGCCGTCGGAGGTCCGGCGGTAGGTGACCGGGCCGACCGTCCAGTAGGCCCCGGTGTCGAAAGAGTCCTCGCTCAGTGCCTTCCGGTAGCCCTTGCTCAGGTCGACCCGGGTCTTGCCCACCGTGGTGCCGTGCAGGCTTCGGACGAAGCTGCCGGCTGTCGGGTTGCCCAGTTTCGAGGGGAGCTCGGACGGGTCGCCGACGTCGAGCCGCTCGACGGTGGCGTCGAGTGTGCCGGTGGTCAGCGGGTTGTCGCTGAGCAGCGCCGGGATGTAGGAGTCGTGCTGTCCGTGGACGCTCTTGGCGCCCGACACCCTCCACGGCTTGTCCTGTTCGGTGAGCATCCGGCCCGAGGCGATGGTGCCGCCCAGGCCCACCAGCCGGTCCTCGGCCACCGGGTCGACGGCGGCCAGCAGCACGGGATAACTGACCGGAATGTCGATGGTGGCCTTGTCCTGGCCGGACTGGCAGTTCATCCGCGAACTCAGGTCCGGGTCGAACGGCGACCTGTCCCTGAGGTCCTCGGCGATGATGTTCGGCTTCAACGGCAGAGTCAGGTTGAACTCGGTCTGCGCGGTCTTGTCCCAGTTGAAGTAGAAGCAGACGTCGTACTTCCCCTTGATCCGATACCGCTGGGTGCTCTTGTCGGCCGCACCTGCTTCCAGGGTGTCGGACTCGAAGAGGCCGTCCGACTCCGATGCCGACGTCAGGGGGGAGCGGGTGAGGTAGACGTACTCGTCCGAGGTGCGGTAGCTGCCCAGTCCGGAGGTGAGGGTAGGGCTGATGCGCAGGATCTGCCGGGACGCCTTGCCGTCCAGGAAGCGGGACACGTCCACCGCGACGGTGCTCGCCACCATGAGGTAGCCGATGTTGGCGACCGGCGCGGCCACGTCCACCCCGGCCATGCCGCGGATGCGCCGGTACTGGTCCATGGTGATGCCGCCGAACGTGCCGGACAGGAAGTTCGGCGTGACCAGACCGCTCCGCCGCTCCACGTCCGTCTGCGAGTCGGGCGGGCGTACCAGGACGTCGTACGCGGACCGTGCGTTCTTCCGCACCGTGCCCACGGTGGTCGCCTGGCTCGTGCTCACCGTCGCGGTCAGCAGGGTGAAACTGGTCGCCGCCACCAGGATTCCCGCGGCCAGGGCCAGCGCGCGCCCGCGCCGCCGCCGTAACTGATCGAGGATCATCGCCATCACGGGCGCAGGCCCCCCAGCCGGTGCAGCACGTCGCCGGACGGTGTGACGCGCTGGTCCGAGGTGATCCTGCCGTCTTGCAGCCGCACCACCCGGTCGCCGCCCGCGGCGACCTCCGCGTCGTGCGTGGCGATCAGCATCGTCATCCCGTAGCGCTCGCGCAGCGACATCAGCAGGTCGATGATCTCCCGCCCGATGACGCTGTCCAGGTTGCCCGTGGGCTCATCGGCCAGTAACAGTCCCGGCCGGTTGATCAACGCGCGTGCGACGGCGACCCGTTGCTGCTGGCCGCCCGACAACTGCGAGGGCAGGGCATCGGCCCGCTGGTCCAGGCCGACGGCTTCGAGCAGCTCCATGCCGCGCGCACGCCGGTCGAAGTCCACTCTGCGCGGCAGGACGGGGGCGAGCACGTTGTCCAGCGCGGTCAGCGCGGGCAGCAGGTGGAAGCGCTGGAAGACGAAGCCGATACGCCGCCGGTGACGGTCCAGGTCCCGGGGCGCCAGTGGTGTGCCGTCGATCTCGACGTGCCCCTCGTCGGGCTGGTCCATGCCGCCCGTCACATGCAGGACGGTGGATTTGCCGGCGCCGGACGGCCCGGTCAGCATCACCACCTCACCGGCCGCGACCTCCAGGTCGACCTCGTCCAGAGCGGTCAGCCCGGGATACCGACGGCTCACCCCGCGCAACGCCACGCTCACAGCCATTGATGAAGCCTCGCCCTCGTACATCGCGGCACGTACATCGCCGCACCTGCATTGCGACAATTCAGGGGTATGTTGTCACAATGTAGAAGGGACGTATATGCCGCTCCACCACGCCGTGCTCGCGCTGCTGACCCGGCGACCGAATCACGGATACGAACTCAAGGCCCGGTTCGAGGAGGCCGTCGGCCCGCAGTGGGGTGGCCTGAACATCGGTCACCTCTACCAGATCCTCGAACGGCTGGTCCGTGACGGCTATGTCTCGCGCTCACAGGTCACGCAGACCGACCGGCCCGACAAGAACCTCTACACGCTCACCGAGGCGGGCGAGGCCGAGCTGCGCTCGTGGGCGACCACCGCCTGGGTGCGCGTCGGCGGTTTCCGCGACGAGCTGTTCCTGAAGCTCCTCGGCGCTGTCGCGCTGGGCCCGCAGGCCCTGGCCACGCTGATCGAGTCGCAGCGGCAGACGTACCTGTCCGAGCTCGCGGGCCTGGCACAGCAGCGCCGGGCCCACGCCGACGAGCCGCTGGTCGCCGTCCTGATCGACGCCGCCATCGCGCACACCAAGGCCGACCTCGGACTGCTGGACAGCGCCGCACAGCGTCTGGGCCCACTCGCCACGGCACAGAGCGCGCAGGCGTCGGAGGACTCACCCGCACAGGTGCGGGGCGACACCGACGAGGCCGGGGGGCGCGGCGGGATGAGAGAGGACCGTACCGAGTCCGCTTGAGCCCGCTTGAGTCCGCTCGGAGGCACGCGGCCACTTCACGTGAACCAAGCCAGCACCCGCTTGGCCGGATCGTGGCCACTCGTCGCGGCGAGGCGGCCGGCAGCCATGTGGACACTCTGCGTGTCCAGCACCACCAGGGTCGGGGCGCCGGTCGCCAGGCGCGCTCCCTGGCCTGGCAGCGCGGCAGTTCATGGATGGCCTGATCCGTCCCGTCGTCGCGTCAGGCGGCGAAGCAGTAGCGGGTCGCGCTCTTCTGCGGCAGGTCGTGCGGGAGACGGAGACTCACGAACCCGCCCCATCAGGCCGGGAAGCCATCGGGTGTGTGCCACCCCAGCGGCGGAGGGGAGGGCGCGACCGCGCCGACCACCGGGTCGTGGTGGATCCGGTCGGCGGGCACTCCCGCCACGGTCAGCCGGTACACGGCGGCGATGACCATCGCGGGCGGCCCGCTGACGTAGGCGGTGCAGTCGGTCCAGTCTCCGTACCGGGCGACCGCCTCCACCACCGAGCCGTCCTCGGATCCTCCCGGGCCCTCGGTCACCGGGACCACCCGCAGCCACGGGCAGCGGTTCTCCAGGCGAGCCAGGGCCGGCGCGTCGTACAGGTCGTCGGCGGTCCGGGCCCCGACGAAGACGTACGCGCCGGTCCCCGGCCGACGCCGGACGGCCAGTTCCTCCAACAGGGCCCTGGCGGGCGCCCATCCGGTGCCGCCGGCCACGATCAGCACTTCCCGAGTGGGGTCCTCGTCCAAGGTCATCGTTCCCTTGACGGGGCCCAGCCGCAGCGAGTCGCCGACACCGGTCCGCGTCACCAAGGCGTCGCTCAGCCCGCCGGGCCCGGTGCGCCGGATGTGGAACTCCAGCTCGCCGTCCGGCGCGGACGCGCGGGCGAGTGAGTACGGTCGCCAGGCGTGGGGCAGCAGCGGGGACTGGAGGGTCGCGTACTGTCCGGGCCGGTACGGGTACGGCTCGAAGGTGCGGACCCGCAGCACGGCGAGATCGGGCCGCCGTCGCTCGTGGCGGGTCACCGTGCAGCCCCAGGATGCGGGTTCCGCGAGCGCGCCGTCCGCGCCGTTCACCATGGCCGCCACGACGAACCGCAGCATGCGCAGCCAGGCCTGTTCCACGTCGTCGCGCCACCGCTCGCCCGCGTAGCGGCGGAGCGCCTCGGTGAGCGCGTCCTCGAACACCTGGTAGTGCACCGGGCGCACACCCAGCTTGCGGTGGTCGCGTCCCAGCCGGGTGAAGAAGGCGGCCAGCTGTTCCGACCGGTGCAGGTTCTCGATCGTGTACCGGAACGCGTGCTCAAGATGGGTCCGCTGGAACTCCATCGAGTCCGGGAACAGCTTCCGCAGGTACGGGTGCCGCTCGAACATGGCCTCGTAGAGCAGCGTGATGACCTCGCCGAAGGGAGTGACGAGGTCCAGGTTCCGGACGATGAGTTCCTGGTCGGCCGCCCCGTCCCAGGCGCCCGCCTGTCCGGCCGCCGACCCCGTGGCCCGGCCGGACGGTGAAGTCGTCGCTCCCGCGCGCGGGGCGGGGGCGAGCAGCCGGTCGCGCAGACGCATCGCCTCGCGACGGGCGAGCAGGGAGTGGTAGTCCTCGGTCATCGGCAGGCCTGCTTCACGCACACGCCGCACGCCCCGCTGTTCGCGCAGGCGCCGGTCACGGTCGCCGTCGTGGCCGCGGTCCCGGCCCTCGCCCTGCGGACGTAGAACCAGGCCATGTCGGAGGTGACCCCGGCCAGCAGGACCCACACGACTCCCACCCAGGCGCCCCGGGCGAAGGACACCATGGCGGCGGCTGTGGCAAGGACACAGACGGCTGGGGCGAGGACGGCTGGGCGGTGCATCGGGACTGCTTCCTGTCGGGCTCTGTCGTGGTACGTGGGCCGCCACCCGTTCGCATGCCGAACGGCCGTCGGCCGACGCGGCCGGAAAGGGCCATTGCCCCTCGGGGCGGTGGCTGGGAACGTGACCGGACGACGCGTCCGCAGGACATCACCGGGGACAGCCGGCAGAACAGGGCCGTCCGGCCCTGTTACCGGGCCGGACGGCCGTTGTGGCAGAGGGAAGCGGTACTTCCAGGACGGCGGCCGGCACGCCGACGGGCTGGCGGAGGGCTGCTCCACGGAACCGGACCGGGCGCCGGGGGACACGTCATCGCGGGGCCGGGAGCGGAGGTCGCAGCCGAGCGGAGAGAGCATTCGGCCCGGCACACCGACGATCCAACGGGGCGACGGGACCGCTGCGGGCCAAGGACATCTGCGAAGCCTCCGACCGCACCAGCCTGCTGCACGTCGACGGAGCACCCTCCGAGGTCCGCCGTGTGCTCGTGGCACGCCTCTGCGGCCACCCCACCCCGACGATCACGGCCGTCACCCAAGCGATCACTTCGACCGTCTGAACCGCGGCCAAGGCCCGCACAATCGCGAAGGCTTCGACCGCGCTGCCTGAGTGCTGTCAACCGTGTTGCTTCCAAGGGCCCGTATCTGCCCAGGCAGCGGTGCGCGTGCGGGAGCCCTGCCGTCCTGGGATCGGGCGGCAGGGCTCCCGCCCGACGTACGATCGTCAGGCCTCCCCGACGAAACCCGCCCACGTTTCATGCGACACCCGGATGACCGGTCCGGCCGCTGTCTTGGAGTCACGGATGTGCACGACTCCCGTACCGGCCGCGACCTCGACGCACTGGCCACCCTCGGCCCCGCTGTAGCTGCTCGTGAACCAAGCGAGACCGGGTTCGACGGCCGAGGACTCAGAGCTGTTCATAGCGATCTCAGCAACCTTTCCACGAAGTCGAGTGACTCTCGCGAGGGGAGAGCCTGCGATCGGATGATCCCATAGCGGGCGGCGGCGAGAGTCGTCTGCTCCGGCTCGGTCTGAAGAGCGCTGGTTCCCTGGGCTTCGGTATAGACGAACCTCATTCCGTCTTTGCGTGTGATGACAGTGAACGCGCCGTCCACGCCGGCGTTGTGCTCGCGGTCTGTAGGCATGACCTGCATCTCGACGTTCTGCTTCTCGCCGATCAGAAGCAGCTGTTCCAACTGGCCGCGGTGCACGCTCTTGCCTCCCCAGGGGTGTCGCAATGCCGCTTCTTCGAGCACGAAGCTCAGGAGTGGCGCGGGCCAGCGGCTGAAGATGTCCTGCCGGGCCAACCGGGCTGCCACGCGCTGCTCGACGGTCTCCTGGTCCAGGACCGGGCGCCGCATGTCGAGGACCGCCCTCGTGTACTTCTCGGTCTGCAGCAGACCGTTGAGAACGTGGGTGTCGTACGCGAGCAGCTCAAGGGCCTCCTTCTCCAGCTTCGCCATCCCCTGGAAGAACACCGGATACTGAGCCCGCTCCACCTGCTCCTTCCACACCGTCAACAGCCCGCCCGCGTCCAGGACTTCGTCCGCCCGCTCGATGGTCCTGGGCGACGGGATCCGCCGCGCCTGCTCGTACGACGCGATCGTGGACGCCGAGTATCCGATCCGCCGTCCGAACTCCTCGCGCTCCAGGCCCGCCCGCACCCGCAGCGTCTTCATCGTCTGCCCGAACGCGACGACCACGGCCTGGCCGGCCGTGTCCGCCGTCGCCGGACCCGAGTCCTCCGCCGCCACGGTCTCAGCCTTCTCGTCCGTACTCTCGGTCATCGCTACCGCCTCCCTGGCTCAACGCCGCATCGGCGGCCCCGTCACGCCGCGCGTCTCGTACCCGTACCGCTACAACGCGTACAACGGCCGCGTCGGTGCGTCACCACTGGTCACGCTACGCGACCGAAGACACCGTTGTCGGCATGACGAGCCAACTCCCCAGCCCCATCAGCGCCTCCCGACTCACGTGCCCCGGCGACGACTTGAGCCGCACCTTCGAGATGCGTTTCACCTCGACCCCGCGGGGCGTCGACCTCACCGCCTCCAACGCTCCCCTCTACCGCCAGGTCATGCGGGCGTTCCGTGCCGTGGGGCGAGCGTCCTCGCGCGACAGGGTGTGAAGGTGGTCGTGCCAGGTGGAGGGGGCGTCAGTTCGCGTTCGGATGGGGCGTCGCCGACAGGCTCTGCTTGACGTACCGGCTGGTTTCGTCGGCGAGGATCTCGGACAGGCCGGTCTCGATGCCGTCCAGGGCCCGGGCCGCGACGTCGGCGGCGGCGGCCTTCTGGTCGGCGGGCACGCCGGCGGCCATGTCGGTGTCCATGTAGCCGACGTGCAGCGCCGAGACGGTGATGCCGCGGGGCGCCAGCTCGTCGCGGGTGGCGCCGGTCAGTGCCCACGCGGCGGCCTTGGACGCGGCGTAGGAGCCGAGTCCTGCCGGGTGGAACCAGGACAGGGCGGACAGGACGTTGAGCACGGCCCCGCCGCCGTTGCCCTCGATGACCGGGACGAAGGACCGGGTCACGGCGAGCGGGCCGAAGAAGTTGGTCTCCATCTCCCGGCGCACCTCGGTCAGGTCTCCTCCGATCAGCGACGCGCCGGTGGAGATGCCCGCGTTGTTGATCAGCAGTGTCGCGTCGGACGCCACGCGCGCCGCCTCTCGTATCGACGCCTCGTCCGTGACGTCCAGCCGCAGCGGGACGACGCCCGGCACGTCGACCGTCTCGGGGCGTCGGGCCGCGCCGTACACCTTCGCGCCGCGCTCGACGAGCTGGGCGGCCAAGTGCCGCCCGAAGCCCCGATTGGCGCCGGTGACGACCGCGACCGCGTTCTTCAGTTCCATGCTCGCTCCTCGTCGTGGCGGGTGCAGTCGGCCACCCGCAACTGTTTAGATTATGGGTGCAATCTAAACACGGGTCTATGATAGATGCCAGTCGACATCCAAATGGGAGGTGGTCATGGGCCGCGTATCGCAGGCGCAGGCGGAGGAGAATCGCAGGCGGGTGGTGGACACCGCGT
>NZ_BMTL01000057.1 GCF_014649655.1 Streptomyces humidus
CAGGTACCACGCGCACTTCGGTCCGGACTATCCAGCTTGACCACGTGTGCCCAGCTCACATCCCGAAGCGCACCAGATCAGGGCCGGGAATCCACACTGCTGATCGACCTCGGCGTCACCAGAAGTCACTCGCGCCCCAAGGTCAGCAATGACAACCCTTACATCGAGAGTCACTTCAAAACCGCGAAGTACAGCGCCGACTACCCCGAGTACTTCGATTCCCTCGCGCACGCCCGGGAGTGGTTCGAGGAATTCATCACCTACTACAACCACGAGCACCGGCACTCCGGGATCGGCCTGCACACGCCCGCCTCGGTCCATTTCGGCACCGCCGAGCAGGTCCGCGACCAGCGCGCCGTCACCCTCGCCAAGGCCTACGACAAGCACCCCGAACGCTTCACCCGCCGCCCCCGACCGCCCGAGATACCTCATCAGGCATGGATCAACGACCCCGCCAAACGCAGGGAACCCGAACCCCAAGACTCATAGCCATACAAACGTCTCATTTGACTTGACATCTACCGTGGTCCCGTGAGCCGCACCCCGGGTGGCCGGACGAGACGGAACGGGGCCGTGAGCGCCCCGGCCGGCCGGCCTCCCCCGGCTGGACGGACACCGAGGCCGCCGAGTTCGACCGGCTCCTCGATGAGCTGCGGGCCGCCACCGCCGTCGTCCAGTGCCACATGTGGTGGGAGCGCTGCTCGCGCGAGGGCATCAAGGGCGCGGACCTGGTGGGCGCCCGGCAGGCGCTCAGGCACGCCAAGGGCGCCGTCCCTCTGGTCCGTGAGGACGTCGACGCCGCGGCCTGACTGCTCCGGCGCGCGCCCGGCCCCGCACCCCGAGGCGGCCGGGCGCCGCCGTTTCTGCGCCGTTCTCGGCGTTCGCCGCCCCCCGCCCGCGGCCCGCAGGTTCGGTGGTCCACTGCCCGCCCGGTGAGTTGGCGCACCGGCTGCTACAGGGCGAGCAGCGTGTGGCGCGTGCTGGCCCGGCTTCTCGCGCCTTCCGGCACGGCCCGGGGCACCGAGGCGGGCGGTCCTCGTTCCCGTACGGCCTGCCGGCCGGACGGCGCCGCGTCTTGCATGGATGGTGGGAAGCAATTCCCTACTGTTGCGCCTTAGCGATTCAATGTGTACTGTTGTTCTCGTGAGGCCGGGCGCGAAGAACCGGCCGAGAAGTCACCCGCCCAGCAGACCGCCGCCCGCGGCCTCGTCGAGGAAGACGAAGCGCCCGAGGTCACCGGCTCGATCTTCTGGAACAGCCATACACAAAGGCGGTCCTTTCCCATGGGGCCGTTCGCGCCTACCCACACCACTCGACGATCGTGAGAACTCGCGTGTTCTATCTGATGAAGTGCCCCTGTTGCGGCCACCCGACGATGTTTCACGAACTGGAACGACACACCGCCCGAAGCCTCTTGATCGACCCCGAGACGGGCCTGCCGCCAGGCATCTCTGCCGACGGTCACCGTGTGAGCCCGTCCCCGGAGGCCACAGCCAGAGCCCGTAGGCGGCCCCTGTGCCGGTCGTGTCTCGATGACGTAGAAGCTGGCGGCGCGGTGACCTTCTCCGTACGGCTGAAGGGCGAGCAGACCGCTGTGGCCATCGCGTCGGAAATGCCTCTCCTTGACGATGAGGGCCAGGTGATGGCCGTCCGCTGCCCGGCCGCGGGGTGCGGTGCGCTTGTTGATCTGATTAACGGCCGACTGGATCGCCACCTCGTGCTCGGCCGGGAGTGCCACACGTCGGGCGTCCCGGTGATGGTCGGTGAGGATTGATGACCATCTGCCGTCCCAGCGAGGTCAACTGCGGCCGCTGCAAGAGCCGACGGGATCCCGGGTGACGGTTGGGCCGGAGAAGCCCGTACCGAAGCCGGCGGCTATGGCCCGCGCCTCCGTCGACCCCTGTGTGCGCTGTGGGGTTCACACCTACGGCGCCTTGGACCGATGTCCCTACGACTGCCCCGATAACGACGACGATGCGTCGGGCATCGGGGCGAATGCGGAGTTGATCTCAACATGAGTACCCCCGTCCCGGGGACCGGGGCCAAGAAGCGTCCCGCGAGGCGTCGCAAGGTCAAGAACGCTCGGACCGGCTCCGTGGGGAGCAAGATCCTGCCGGGCCAGTACAGCGATGAGGGCGAAAAAGGGCCCTGGTTTCGCCGTCTGGTTCGCCGCGCCGAGACGCGCAGCTGGCGGCGTGAGGCATCGCGGTTCTGACGGCTGCCGTCACCCCAGGTCTTCGACGTGCCGCCGGAAGACCAAAGAGCCGCCCACGTAAACCGCCGCTCGGCCCCACTCCCCCGGGCAAGGGCATCGGCCGAGCAGCCGAAGCCCTCTGCGTCACCACTGCCGACGAGGCAGCGCGGCGATGCCCGTCCCTCTTCATGCGCGTCCGCCGTGGCGCCCGATCTTAGGAAGAAACGTGTCTGCTGATCTGCAACTCTGCATCCATTCGGTTCCCGCTGACGAGGTCGTCGCGCTTCTCGACCTCATGCGGGAGCACAAACTCCACGGCGAGTACGAGCGGGGCCCTGTCGAGGCCCTCACGCTGGGACAGGTATACCGCGCCCGGGACGCCGCGCTGGGCCTCTGCGAGGAGGTCGCCGCGCGGCTGGAGGAGGACGCCCCGAACGCCGTGTTCGAGCTGTGGCAGGACCCTCACTGGAGCGCCGACGGGCACTACCACGCACACGTCCCGCAGTTCGGCCATTTCGAGGCGGGTTGCGATGCCGAGGGTGTTCCGCATGTCGGCGTGCACGACCTCATCCAACGGCTGAGCAACAGCCCGGCAGCGACGCTCGGCGACTGGATGGCGGGTGAGGGGGCCGGCCTTCTCGGCGTCGCGGTGCTCGCCGTGGTGGGCGAGTACCGGGCGCAGCGGTCGTCCGGCTCCTGATCCAGGCTTTCCCCCTCTCGCACCCCGTCGGGGCCGGTTGGCCGGTGATGCATGCGGCGGCGCAGCGCCGCCGCTCCGCGATCGCCCGAGAAGTCGACGACGCGCACAACGGCCAGACGCTCCCCGGCCTCCCCCACCCCACAATTCACTGGAGAACTGATCATGGCGGACATCCGCATGCGCTTCCTCGGGCACCCCTGGGAGCAGACCACCGTTTCTGCCGATTCCGAGAGACCCGAGGAGGTGTTCATCGCCCTCTTCCTCCGGGCGATGGAGACCGTTCCCGAACTGCGCGCCTTGCCCGGCGACCTGGAGGCGTACACCGTGCGCTGGGACGGCGACGAGGCGTCCATCTACCACCCGGATGTGGAACAGGTCGTCTTCCGCGCCCAGCCTGCGCCCGGGCGTTCCGTGCAGGGGGGTGCTCCGGTCAGGACACGGCCGCCTGAGGTGTGGCGCGAGGAGCGCGGCCACGATTTCTACCCGGCTCCGGCGGAGCTGGCCGAGATCCCGGGTCTGTGGGCAACCGTCTTGGAGCCGCATGAGCACAGGGTGGTCGGCCTCCGGTATTCCTCCGCCTGGGGCGAGTGGTACGTCGTAGAGCTCGACGACGCGAGCGGCGAGGCTTACGGGTGGTCGTGCCTGGGCGGTGACCTGTCACGGGGACGGTGGGGTCTGATCGATCTTCCGGCTCTGGAGTCGATCCATCAGGAGAGCGACCTGTCCCGGCTGGTTGTTCGCGATCTGAATTTCACACCTGCCGTCGCGGCCAGTATTTTGCCGAAGGGCCGACCTCACGACTCATGCGGGGACGCAGATTGCCCTGTGTGTCCGCCCGATTTCATGACGGAGTACGTTGCTCGACTGCGCGAGATCATCGCGGAGCACGGGTTCGCCGTCCAGGCCGTTCTTGCCGATGAGGGTTCTGCCGCCTACTGCTACACCATCGGTCTGCACGAGTCTTTGGGGCACGAGTTCGTGATGGCCGGCCTGGACGTCGGGGCGATGCAGGGCGTCCTCCATTCCGTCGTCGAGAAATTCGCCGGATCGTCTGGTCCGGTCGCCGGTGAGGTCCTGGATGGGCTTCTCGCGAACGGATTCCGGCTGCTCATGCACCCCGTGGAGTCCCTGGAGCCCTTCGCGATGCTGCGGGCGGTGTATGGCCGGGATACCGCTGTGCCGTACTGGCAGGCCGTGTGGCCCGATCGTGACGGCGTCTTCCCAACTGATGCCTCGTGCTCGCTTTCACCCGGAACGCAACCGCTTCTCTAGCCGGTTTCAAGGATTCTCAACTTCTTGCACGGTCGTTTTAGGGGGTATTTTCATGCGTCAGCCTGAACCACTGGATGCTATTGACGAGCTGCGGTTCTTTCTGGATTTCGCTGTTCCGCTGTGCGGCGCTGACATCGCGTACAAGCTCAGGCAATGGGGCCATTCTCGCGAGCAGGCCAAGAACTGGCTACGAGGTGAAGCCGAGCGCGCTGGCGGCAGCTTGGGCGAGAACGGCGACGTGCTGCAGTTCAGCGACGGTCGTCCTCGGTCGGGACGCGCGCAGAACCGTGTGGTCCGGACGGCGAGTGAGCTTGCTCGCGGCGTGGCAGCGGCAGCGCTGCTCGCGCAGCTGGAGGGGAAGAGCGGGGTCGAGGCCTTCGGCAGCTTCTACGGTGTCACCGCCGGGCCCGCTGAGGCCGACACGGCCCGAGTCCAGGATGGAGAGGACGGTGCAGTCGGTGGCGCCGCTGGTGGCACCTGTCCTGTACGGAGGCCGGCCGCCTGAACGCGTCGAGGAAGTCCCGGTGCCACGCCGTCCGCGGTACCTCGTCCCAGCTGGCGAGTCGAGCCCGCAGGGAGCCGAATAGGAGCTCTCGGCTCACTCCTTAGGCTCGCCGAGGTCCGTGCCGGAATGGGTGCGCGGGACGGGCCCCGGTCCCCGTGACGGGACGCAGTACGGCCGGGGCCGCCACTCCAGGACGCAGTTCGCACAGTCGCCGACGGCTCAGTCCAGGCGGGAGAAGTCGAGATCCACCAGGATCTCCCTCAGATCGACCTTCTCGTCGAGGCAGAAGCCCCGAAGCTCGTCCCACATCTCGGAGACACCCTCCAGAGCGCCACCGAGCAGGGACAGCTGTCCGCGGTCCTCGTCGTATTCCTCGTCGTGGAGGTAGACCATCTCCGCCTTCTGGAGCTCGCGTACGACGCTGAGCAGCGTCGTACGGTCCGCCGAGAAGCGCCTCAACACCAGTTCGAAGTCCGTGGTCTCCTCGTGGACCACGAGGGCGAGTACCTGTCGGGCCATCCGCGTGCGGCCGCCGACACGCCCCGCGAAGCGGTTGACCAGTTCGAGGACGTCCTGTTCGTCCGACGGATCCTGGTCGGCGTCCTCCCAAGCGAAGAAGCGGCGCATGGTGGTGGCGGGCCGCACCAGGGAGCCGTTGACCGTGTCCCGGAACTCGGCCTCGATGTCGTCGACCGTGTACCGGTACGTGCCCTCATGCTTCTGTTTGACCGCCCGCAGGTACTCGACGGTGTAGTCGTCCCGGGTGACGCTGCTGTCGATCAGGTCGTGATGCACCCCGCACAGCAGCATCAGGTTGTCGAAGTCCCTCAGCTGTTCGACGTCCCGGCCGTCCCATGCCTCGTGCCGGGCGCTGCCGGGCTCAGCGCCGATGATGTGGGCGATCTTGCCGACCCAGGCGCCGTCATCCGTGACCAGCCGCGTTGGGCAGTGCGGGTCGCCCCAGGCGCATTCGTTGCCAGAGAACGCCCACAGCCGGCGCGCGACGCCGGACATCGGCTCCTTGCGGTTCTTCTCGGGGCCGCTCGTCCGCTTGGCCACAGCCCGCCCTTCCTTCGCCCTGACGACAACGCGCAGCGTAGTTCAGTGGGTTGGGGTGCGGCACGCATGCTGGTTGTCCGGCTACTACCAGCGCTGGGTCGGGCGGGCGCGGGGGCGAGTTCGGCCTGTTCGGCGACGGCGCCGAGGCGGTCGGCAGGCACAACCTACGTGGCCGCGTAGTCGGCGGTTGTGCTGGGTCTTATGCCGGGCGCTGCTGGCCGGCTGAGGGGTGAGGCGCGTCTGCTCTGGTGTGGGTGAACTTCGGGCGTTGTCGCCCGAGTCCGTGTCGTAGTCGGGATGATGTGGCACGTGCGGGGCCGCGGCGGCCGCGGGAGGGGGTCAGGGTGAGCAGGTGGGGGAAGCAGCAGGAACGGCTGGTGGTGCGGGCCGTCGACGTGCTGTCGGGTGTGCTGAGCGGCGCGGTGCCGGAGCCGGCCCGCCGCGTGGTTGCCTCCCGGGCGCTGCTGGCCGTCGAGGAGTTGGTGTTCCCGATGCACGAGGAGCTGGTGCTGGAGGAGAACGCGGACGCGGCGGCTCGGGGGGCTACCGATGAGCAGTGGGCACACGACGCCGCGGTGCGCGGGTGGGTGATCGAGACGTTGGCCGAGCACGCCTCGTCCTACAACGAGCTCCATGATGTGTGGGAAGACGATTCGGAGTACGTCGAACCCCGTGGTGACCATCCGGTGTGGGCGCTGCTGGAGCTGTCTCCCTTCGCGCGGCGTCTGAGGCTGTTGCAGGAGGCGGCCGCGAAGACCGCGGTCGGCCTGGGCGGCGACGTCGGCGTCGGCGCGCACCAGATCGGGCACTGGGCGGCGGGCCGGTCCCGGCCGGGGGAACGTGAGCGGGAGGCGCTGGCGGAGGCGCTGGGTGTCCACCGGGCGTGGCTGCACGCTTCGCGCGACGAGCAGCCGGATGTGCAGCTGTACCGGTTCGCGTCCTGCCCGTGCGAGAAGCCGACTGCCATGATGCGGCTCGGGCTGGGCCGGGATGAGCCGGACTGGTACGACAGCCCCGCCGAGCAGGCTGCCGCCGTGCACTGGTGTGGCGGCTGTCGGCAGGGCTGGGTGAAGGACGCGGCCGGATGGCTGCTGCCGCTGCCTCCCGGGGAGGAGCCGAGACCGTCCGGCGGGGACTTGGTCGGCCTTGGCCGACCGTTCAGTCGCGGCCCCTCGGTGACTCTCGATGAGCCGTGGCCGCGGGCGCTGTGGCAGCTTCCGGCAGGCCGGAAGGGCCGCGCCCGCACCGCCTACCAGGTCCCGGAACTGCTCACCCGGGCGCCGCAGGACCTGCCTGTACGGCCGGCTACCGCGCGCGTCGTCGTGCCGGAGCCGGTGTGGGGGGCCGGTTCGGCGGAGCGGCTTGCCGCGAACGGGACGTGGTGCCGCACGTGCCGGGCCCTGGCCGACGCGCCTGAGGGGGCGGCCGGTGGCCCGTGGGTTCTGCTGCACCGCAGCGAGCCGCGACGCGGGCTGAGTACCTGGACCTACCCCACCGTGAAGGATGCTCTGCATCACGGCGCCCATCTGGCCATGACGTACCTGCAGCTGGACGACGGTCCCCTCGACCCTGTGGCGCTGGACCTGTTCGTCGGCCAGGCGCACGCCCAGGTCATCGCCCGCTATCTCGAATTGCAACCGGAGACCACCCAGTTCGAGGTCGCCGAGCTCGTCCCCATGCGCGCCAGCGAGTTCTGAGCGCCGACGCGCTCCTTGGCCGCGCCGGGGCGAGCGGTCAGGAGGCTTCAGCCGTTGTCAGCCAGGCGATCCACGCGCCGTCCTGCGCCCGGCCCAGGTGAAGGTCCGGCGAGTGATCGGCCATGCGGGCGCAGATTCGTCCGTAGGCGCCGTGGCGGGCGGGGCACAGTCGGGCCACCTCCTGGGGGGTGAGCGCCGCGAGGTCGTCGGGGAGGTTCTGACCAGCGGCGGTCTCGCGTGCCTGGGCGCCCCGCCGGCGTTCGACGGCGTCCCGGTGCTCGGCGAGCAGACGGACCCAGCGCAGATCGCTGTCGTCCTGGTCGCCCGCGGGGGTGTAGAGGCACTGGCGCGCACCGTGCTCGTCGATCTCGTCGACGACGGTCATGCCGATCGATTCCAGCATGCGGCGCGAGGCCAGGTTGGCCTTCTGGGTGACCGCGACCAGCGGGCCACCGCCGGGGACGGCGTCCGTCCACCAGCTGACGGCCGCTGCGACGGCCTCCCTGCCCAGCCCTTCGCCCCAGACGGCGGGGAGCAGCTGGTAGGAGATTTCGGCGCGGCCCTCGCACCTGTGGTCGGCGCCGATGGTCACCAGGCCGATCGGTTGCTGGTCGGCAACGCGGACGACGGTCCACGCGCCGGCCGTCGCCGGGTAGGCGGCCTGGCGGGCGGCGACGCGCTCCTGCGTGACCGGGCCTCCGAGGTGTGCGCGGACCAGGTCGTCGGTCAGCAGCTCGTGCACGAGGTATCCGTCTTCGTGGGTGACCGGCCGCAGGAAGAGATGGTCGGTGCGCAGCTCGGCGGGCCAGAGGCGGTCCAGTGCGGTGTCGACGGATTCCATGAATGTCACCTTGGCAGCCGGCGGCTCGGGGCGGGCCGGCTTCGTCGAAGACACACGGCGGTGGAGCCGACCCACCGCAGGGACCGCACAAATACTCGTGCTTTCGGTTCATGTTCGGTTACCGGCGGGGGCGTTGTCGGTGGCGGCTGGCAGGCTGACCGGGACAGAGGCAACGCCGTTTCGGAGCAGCAGGAGAGGTCGCATCGTGGACCAGTTCAGGGGCTGGAAGAGGTACCCCCGCGTCATCGAGGGCGCTCTCGCGCGCGCCGGCTACGCGGATGCCGAATTCGCGGTGCGCCGGGGAGAGGTGCGGGGTACGGCGGAGGCCCGGTGGGCGTGGATCAGCGGGGCTGCGGAGCTGACCGGCGAGGAGTGGCCGGACGGGCTGGAGCTGGTGTGGAACTCGGCCGTGGGCTGGGCGTACCAAGGACGTGGCGGCGACAAGCTCGTTACGTTGCCCGTGCCGGTGCTGGCAGCGCCGGAGGCGATCACCGCGCTGCTGCCGGCCCTCATGGACGGACGCCGCGACCAGCTTCCCGCATCCGAGGACCGGTGGGAGCACGCCGCGATCCTCGCAAGGTGGGCGGAGTCTGCCGCAGTCCTGGGCGACGACAAGTACGACGCGGCCTACCAGCGCGCCGAGGAGGAAGCCGCGACATTCGACCGGTGGCAGGCCGAGCTGAACGACGTTCTGCCCGTCACGGCGCCTCCTCCCGTGGAGGCCGACGGCACCGCCGGGGCCGCCGCCCTCGGGTCCGGTGACGCCCGCACGCCAGACGCTGCGGAGCGGGCCCGGCGCGCGCACGTGGACGTCATCCTGCAGTGGGCCCTCAAGGCACGCGACGACCGCAGCCACCACCCGGACCCGGAGCTGTTCGGGGCCCTGTGCGACTTCTTCACCCGCGCCGTGGTCTTCCCCGGGCTGATGGACCCCGACGACGGGCAGCGCCACACCAGCGACCCCTCTCGCGCCCTGGCCCACCTGCTCATCCAGCACTTGGAGCGCTACGGCATGGACCTGGAGGACCTGCCCGAACTGGTGTCGCCTGATACCTCGGTCGCGCCCGTCGGGGACGCGGTGGCCGAGTGCATCGTCCAGGCGCTGCGCTCCAACCGCTGGTTCAGTGACGCGGTCTCCGGAACCGGCCAAGCCAGCGGCGAGGTGATGTTCCGTACCGTTTTCGGCAGCACGGGCGTTCTCCACCTCGCCGACGTGACCGGCCCGGACGACCGCCCGAAGGCCCAGGGACCCGGAACTCGGTGATGCAACCACCGCAACGGTGGCTGTGCCGTCGGGCGTTCACCCCGCCCGGACGACCCCGAGGCTCAGGCGCGGGGACTCAACTGCCAGAATTCGCCGACGTTGCCCACCACCGTCTTCGACTGGGGGAAGCCTTGTGAGCGACAACATCGACGTGGAGGCGACCAGGCTCCCGGACGGCACCCTCGTCCTCCCCCTACCCACGGTCACCGCGATCCTCCGGCAGATCGCGGACAGGGCAGAGACCCGGCAGCGATCGCAGCGAGTCACGGACCCCATCACGGAGATCCGCGCGATCGCCGACCAGATCGATGCCGCTGGTCTCCTCGATCAGGTCGGACCGTCCGCCTCGTAGGACCGCACCGTGCAGCGGGCCACCAGCGCAACGTTCCGTCAGTCGGCCAACGGATTCCGTGCGGGGGCCGTGGTGTCCGTGCTGGTCCGGCCGTCCCTTCCTCAGATGACCTGATCAGGCGTTCCGGGGAGACGGTGAACTTGTGAAACCAGGCGGCGGAGCGCTGGAGGGCCGGAGGATACTGCCGGGATGCCGACCGATCTGAAGAGCGCACTAGCCGCGCTGGAGGCCCACCAGCCCGGCTCTCTGCTCGGGCTGCGCGAGACACAGTGGCTCGATGCGAAGGCCGCCGCGTACCAGCTCGATGCCGACCCCCGCGCGCCCGAGGAACTCGCCAAGGATGTCGCCGCTTTCGCCAACGGGGGAGGCGGGGTCATCGTGATCGGCATCGCCACCCGCATGGACAGTGACGAGGAAGTCCTCGACCACATCAGGGGGCTCGCCCGAGATGCGGTGAACGTCGACCAGGTCCGTAAGGTGATCCGCGCCCGGATCACCCCCGCGCCCCGCGGGGTACGCATCGGCTGGTCCGGCGACGGTGAGGAGCGCGTGCTGTTCATCGACGTTCCCGCGCAGCCCGCAGCCACGCTCTTCGTCGTGGCGGCGCCGACCGGGAAGCCGGGCGCCCAGCGGACGGACACCGTCGCCGTGCCGGTGCGGGACGGCGACCAGACGCACTGGCTGCCGCGCGCCGAGATTCAGGCCTTGCTCTCCGCGGGTGTCCGGGCTACCGGCATGCCGACCGCCGAGGCCCTCGCCGACCTCGTTCGCCAAGCCGTTTCCGGTAGCGGGTCGGGGGGAGGGCTGCGGGTCGGCCAGGGGCTCCCGGATCGCGAGCGGGAGATGCAAGAGGCATACCGTCAGTTGGCCACAGCCGAGCTGGGGGAACCGGCCGGGGAAGCATGGGCCCACGGGTCGACCGCTCTCCAGGATCTGCACCACGAACGCGACGGCGAGCCGGGCTGGGTGCTATGTCTGGTCGTTGGCCGCCCGCCGGTCGTGGTCGCCGCGCCGGTCTGGCAGGCGATCGTCGAAGCCGGCCGGAACGCGCCAGGCCATGATCCGCTCGCAGCCATCGGCCTTCCCCGCCCGCCCGAGGACACGGACACCCCGTGGGTGATCGCGGCCGACTCACGGACCGTGGACGTCGACGGCGGATCGTGGGGCGCCGGCCGCCTGGCGTGTTCAGGGCGCGGCGTGTGGCGGTGGCAGCCACTCCCCCGCTTCAGCCTCAACCGGGGCCGGTCGGCCGAGAACTGGACTGCCGGCCAGACACCGGCCTTGCGCCTGCGTGCCGTGGTGAATCTGCCCTGGGCCGGCACGGACCGGTTGGAGGTCACCAAACCCCGGCGCGCTCTGCTCGAGCAGCAGCTGCCGCACAGCGCGGTGGCCAGCGCGGTGACGATGCTGTCCCTGCGCAGGGGCGCGGAGCTTCCCGCCGCTCGCTGGGAACGCGGCCCCTTCGGCAACTCGGCCCGCTCCGTCGGCTACACGTGCGCGATCGGCGGACCGGACGGCGGGCCGGTCCTGCGGGCGTCCGTCATGCTCGCCCTGCCCACGACGATGGAGTCCACCGTGGTCGCCTGCGCGGAGGTCCTGATCGAGAACCCGGAGGCGTGGGCGGCAGCCGTTGGGCCCGGCTGGGACACTCGACTGGGTTTCGACGAGGTCCAGGCCGTGCTGCTGAGCACGTGGGAGACGGCCGCCGAGTTGCTGCCCGATGTCGTCGGTGACCCGGTGGGGCTGTCCTGGGCCGCCCCGCCCACCACCGAACTGCGGATGACGTGCGAACGGCCCGCCGACAACGGCGTCCAGCCCGTCTTGGACTCGCTCGTCGATCTGGCGCCGCTTGGCGCCAACGACAGCGGCATCAGGTCGCAGATGGCCGTCACCATCACGGCCGCGCCGGCCATGGGCCGGGCGGAGCGCCAGAGCCTGCTGCGGGAAGCGCTGGTGCACATGGCCCGCGAGTTCGGGTACGTCGACGCGGACGTGGACCTGTTGTAGCCACGGCATTCAGCGGCGGTAACCAGGGCGAGGCGGGTGCGCTCGTCGTCGAGGTCGGGGTCCTGGATGGTGCGCGCTGCGACGTGGTCGAGCAGTTCGTGGCCGAGTTCCTCGAGCATCACGCGCATCGGGTAACCGCGTTGGTAGACGTCCTCGAAACGCTCCTGGACACGGTGCGCCTTGTCACCGAGGGCCTGGTCGAGGCGCTGCTGGTTCACGGGGTGGCGTAGCGCGTTGCTGATCTCCATCCGTGGATCCTGCCAGGCACCACCGACAGCGCCGCTCTCGCGTTTTCCGTCCGGCGACCGCATTCCGGCGACGCGGGCTCCGAAAGCGGTGCGAGCGGGGGGTGATCACCCCGTGGCGTTCCAGGGCTGCGCGTCGTCGGACCGGACGACGCGCTCATGTTCTGACCGGGCCGCTTCGAGCAGGCGGCGCCAGGAGGTGACCAGCGGCCGGCGTCGCAGGAGGGAGCGCCGTTCACGCTCGGTCATGCCGCCCCAGACGCCGTGCTCGATGCGATGGTCGAGGGCATGGGCGAGGCATTCGGTGCGCACCGGGCAGCCGGTGCACAGAGCCTTGGCTCGGTTCTGGGCCGCACCGTCGACGAAGAGTTCGTCCGGATCTGCGGTTCGGCAGATCGCGTGTTCACCCCAGGTCTCCTGTTCATCCCCGACCATCTGAACGCCGTCCCTCCCCGGTCCGGCCTGCCGTTCCCCCAGCAGGCGCGGTCCGGAAACCGTACGGCACGCACGCGGGTCGTGGGACCTCGCCCGGTTGCGGCAATCCCTTTGAGTGACTGCGGCCTTGACGACACCGCCGGTGTGGGGCTCGGCTCAACCGGTGCCTGAAAACCCGGGCATGGGCGGCAGAGAGGCTTCACCCGTCAGAGCGCTGGTGCGCTGCCGGATCGCCGCGAACATCTGGGCACGATTCTCCTTGATCGGGTAGTCGATCCGGTCATACCGCAGTTGGAGGGCGGCGGTGCGATCCGGGGACTTCAGGAGGACCAGCCCGAGGCCTTCTCCGGGCGTCAGGTCACGGTGGCCGCACAGCTCCAGCGGCAGACCATGGTGCGGGTCGGTCAGGGCCTGGACCAACTCGGCGCGGCGCAGGCCGGTGTCGGAGTCGTGCTCGAGTTGCAGGATCCACCACTCCCCAAGCCGTGCCTCGTGCCCGGTGACGACCTGGGGCACGGCGACCGTGTGAAGGAGACCGAGGCGGCGCAGCAGTCCGCTGGGCAGCCAAGCGGCGTCGCGCCAGGTGGACTCGTAAGCGATCGGCTGGCGTTCGTCGTCCCACTGCTTCTCGTAGGGGGTCCAGGTGTCGCCTGCCAGCCAGCAGGCCTCTGCGCCGTTGCTCTGGATCTGCTGGGCGAGGGCTGCCTCGGCCTTCTGGAAGGCACGGCGTGAGGGGCCGGTGAGCTGGATGCTGGTCGGCTGCCCGAGTCGGCGGAGCTCGATGCCGCGATCGGTGCGTGCGCAGATCCGCACCCCGTTGAGTCCGTAGATTTCGTCTCGCCCAGTGCGCATCGGTGCGCGGCAGGGCAGCAACCCGCCCAGCAGGCTGTCGAGACTGTCGTTGCTCTCCAGGTGGAGTCTGAGGCCGTGCGGGGTCGGCTGCACGTAGCGGATGCCGAAGGGGTACTCGAAGAAGTGCCTCTGAGCGTTGAGGACCCAGTAGAACACCTCGGATTCGAGGAGGAGTTGCGCCTGCTGAGCCGGTGCCGGGATGAGGGGCGCGTGGGGTTGCAGGGCGGCGACGGCGTCACAGGCGGCTTGGCGGGGGGCGCCGGTGTAGAGGGCGTAGGTCCGGGCTCGGCTGCTGATCTGATTGGCCGACATGGCTTCAGGCACCTTTCGCTCAGCTCCGTCGGCCCGCGGAGCGTGAGGAACAGGCACTGATGTGCGGTGTTGCGGTCGGTGGGGTGCAGCGATCGAAGCCGCGCTTCTTCGCCTCCGCCTTGAACCAGTGGGCCGAGGTTCGCGTGAGGAGCAGCAGACCAATGCCGCACGGCGCGACTGTAGTCCCCGGGCCGGGCTCGAAGAGGGCGCCACGCCGTTCGCCGGTTCTGGGCGTGGGGTTACAGGGGGGAGGCTGGCTGGGGATCGTTGTGCTCAGCGAGTTGGCCACGGGCGACGGCTTCTTGTCGAAGTGCGGTCCTGAGGTGCCACAACGAGATCGCCGGCAGGAAGCCGCCGAGCCGGGCCACCGCCCTCAGGGCCTCAGCCGACCGTGCTAGGAACAGGGCGGCCGATCGTGCCTGCTCGGTGCTCCGATCCCTGCTCAGGCGTTCTACGATCTCGTCCAGCAGTGGTGCCAGCTCACCGGCTCCTGGGTCCTCCGGTACATCGGCTCCCCACCACCGGACGGCAGCCTCCAAGGCCATGAAGCAGTCGGTGCGGTCGAGCTGCGGCGTGGTTCCTACGTCCCCGTGCATCACGATCCCCCATCGTTCACCGTCAGGGGCCCCCTCGGGGCAGGAACCGAGAATCGGCCGCTCTCGCGTCAGCCCCCGACGCAGGGCGCGAGGGGTTCCGAACGCGGTCGCGCGGCGGCCGGCACGGGCATGCCGCGGCGCAGGGCCTCCCGGGTGAGGGCGTCGAGCTGGACACCGGCCGCGGTGTAGGCGTCAGCGGCGCGCGCGAGACGTTGCTCGGCGGCGGCCAGGTCTGCGGCGAGTTCTTCATCGGTTCGCGGCCGCGCGCGAAAGCTGGCCTGTGCTGAATGCTCCGCCTCACCCGGGTGGGGGGCGTCCTGCCGTGCGGAGCGGCGGATGAAGACGCCCTTGCCCTTGACCGCGTAGACCAGGCCCTCGCGTTTGAGTACGCGCACCGCGTTCTGTGCGGTCGAGTTGGCGATCCCAAAGCGGTCTTGGAGTTCCCGCGCGGAGGGAAGCCGCCCGCCCGGTTCGAAGCTGCCGGACCGTATCTCCTCCCTGAGCAGGTCTGCCGTACGGACGTAAGGGGGCCTGGGGTCGTGTTCCTCGTCGATCGCGTCGTTGGCGACGGGTGAGGACTCCGCCCGGGCCGCCGGCGGGAGGCCGGGGTGTGTGCTGCTGACGTAACTGCCCCGCCCGAGCACGGAGTAGACCATGCCTTCCTGCTTCAAGACCCGCAGCGCGTTTTGCACCGTCGAGCTGGAGACTCCGAAGCGCGCCTGAAGTACCCGCGCCGACGGCAGTCGACTCCCGGCCGCATACTCCCCGGTTCGGATCCCGGCGCGCAGCACCTCGGCCGCTTGGAGGTAGGGCGGCCTCGAATCGTCTTCCAGCGGCAATGTCATGGGCGTAACCGTACGCAGCACCGCTCTCCGCTCCAGGCTGTGGGCTTGCCCCGCGCGGACGCCTGGCCAGGGAAAACAGTTCGAATACCTGTGCCCTTTCCCGGAATCTCGGGTTACGGTTCGTACCTGTAAGAGCACGAAGGGGGACATCATGGAGGCCACAACGTCTCGGTACGTCGGGCGGCCGCCGGGCATCGTGACCCGGGAGGACGGGCTGACCGACCGGCAGCACAGGATCGTCGACGCCATCCGGGCCAGCATCAGGGACCGCGGATACCCGCCGTCGATGCGGGAGCTGGGCCAGGCCGCCGGGCTCTCCAGCACCTCGTCCGTCGCGCATCAGATCGGCGCTCTGGTGAAGAAGGGCGTCCTGCGACAGGACCCGAAGCGCCCTCGCGCCTATGTCCCCACCACGACAGCTGGCCCCGAGGCCGACTCTGCCGTGGAGACGGGCCCCGAAGACGCGGTGTCCGACTCCTCGGTGGTCCACACCCCCCTCGTCGGCCGCATCGCCGCTGGCGTTCCCATCACCGCCGACGAGCAGGTCGAGGATGTGCTCGCGCTGCCGAGGCAACTCGTCGGCAGCGGCAAGGTGTTCGCGCTCACGGTCAGCGGCGAGTCGATGATCAAGGCGCACATCATGGACGGCGACACGGTCGCCGTCAGGGTGCAGCCGGACGCCGAGAACGGCGAGATCGTCGCCGCCATGATCGACGGCGAGGCGACGGTTAAGCGACTCAAGCGGGAAGGCTCGACGGTGTGGCTCATGCCGGAGAACGACGCCTTCGAGCCCATCTGCGGCGACGCGGCGTCCATCCTCGGCAAGGTCGTGGCGGTCATGCGCAGCGTGTAAGCGCGCCGGTCGGGGATTTCGGCAGGCCGGAAGCGGTGACTGCTGTGGTGGATTCACTTTGGGATGGGGGAAGCATGAGCGACGAAGCAACGCCGGACATGACGTGGGAAGAGATCGCGGACAGCTGGCGGCTGGACGAACTCCTCGAAGGCCGCATGCAGCCCACCACAAGTGACGACGTGCTGACGCTGATGACGATCGTGGCGCTGCGCGACCGGCGGGCGCCGCTGAGTGGGGCCGCGCGGCGCAAGGCTCTCGACGTCATGATGGCGGCGGCTGACGGCGGCGCGGGGGCCGAAGATGATCAGACGCCGCGGGATCCTGCCCGCATTGAGCAGACTCGTCAGGCCGCGCTGCGTGCCTTCGAAGAGGCCCAGCAGCGACGCGAGGAGTGACCAGGCGCAGGCGGCCCGCCGCAGAACCGCCGCGGGGCGGACAGGAGTGCCCTCGACCCGAGTGCCGTCGTTGACCAGGGCATGAGCGTTCGGAACCTCCTCGACGCGGCCTTCGCGCAGCCGGCCGCCCCGGCTACGCGTGTCAGCGGCCGCACCTTCACCGCCCTGAGCTCGGGCGCCTGGAAGGAGTTCCTTCTCGGTCCCGGCGCTGGGCCAGGCAGATCGGGATCCTGGGACGAGCAGCTGGCGGTGCTGTGGAAGCGGGTGGTCGCGGAGTGCGGAGAGGCACAGCGACTCGCGGACGAGCACGACATCGACTGGGAGCTGGCTCCTCACGAGTCGAAGGCGGTCCTCGCGCTGTGCGGGCCGGACGACGTCGTCATCGATGTCGCCGCGGCCGCACTGGCGACCCAGCGGGAGCAGTGGGAGCTCGAGCGGCGCTTCGCCCGGATCCATCGCCGCCTGCCCTCGGACCTGTCCGGCCTGGTGCCCGCGGACGTCGGCGCGCTGCGGTCCGCTCTGCTGGACGAACAGGATTTCCGCGCCAGCACCTACGCCGTGCAACATGACCGAGTCGTGCGGTGGCTGCGCGCCCTGACCGGCACTGCGGCCTACCTCTCCGCCGCGCACATGGTCCCCGCGCCGCTCGCCCTGGACGTGGTCACCACCGCCCCGCTGGACGAACCGACCCGGAACGCGCTGCGGCTGCCCGCCCCCTGGTCGCTCATCACGCACGACGCCGTCCCCCTGCGCGCGGCCCAAGCCGATGACGACGAACTCGCCGCGCTCGTCGAGGCCGGCGTGTGCGTGGGACCGGAGCCGGTCATCCTCGGCGGCCTGCTCGCCGCCCAGCCCGATGGCCGGCTCGACACGACGTCGGGGTTCCTGCTCATCTCCTCCCTCGACGCGACAGGGAAGCGGTGCCAGGTGCTGCAGCCGACCGCGTACGGCGACCACGGCGGCGGCCGCGTGCTGTACGGGTACGCGGCACAGTTGGCGTTCGCCCGGTGGACGGCGCCGCCCGTTCTCCCGGTGCCTGGGCCGCGCCCCACGTCGCGCAGCGCCTTGGGCAGGATCGCCACGAGCGAGGCCGGGCAGGCCGGCGGCTTCCATGGGGTCCGTGTCCTGGACTTCACCCCTCCGCCCGAGGGACCGCCCGAGCAGCGCCCGGCGCCAGCCGGCTCCCGGGGGCCGCTCGTCGTCGGCACCTGGCGGCGCGCGCACTGGAAGCCAGGAGTGCGGATCGGGATTCGCGACACCGAGGGGCGGCTGGTCGGGCCGGTCTACAAGGACGGCGCGGTCGAGGGCCTCACGTTCACTCGTGAGCGCCGGTTCTTCCCCCGCGCGCGGGTCCGCCCCGACCTCCCGCTCGCGCCCACCACCGCGGTGTACCGGATCCCGAACCCCGGCGCTGCGAGCCGGTGACCTCCCCGTGAACGGAGAGAGCCTGTCGCGGCAGACCGTCGCGAGAGTGGGTTGCCGCGGTCGGAAGGCGGGGCCGCTGATCACGCCGGGCCCGGCGGAGTACGCCCCCGGACGCAGCGCACGGGGGGACGCGGCGTCCAGGGGGACTGCCGGCAAAGTACCGCGCCAACCGGCCGCTTATCGCACATATCGGGGAATCCGATCGCGCGTCGGGGCGCAGCGCTGGCGGTGGCCGGTCTGGCCGGGACGCCGTGGATGAGGAGGTCGGATCAGCTGGCGGCTGGCGTATGCAGTGGGTGCACGACCTGCTCGCGTGCGTCGGGCAGCGGGACGTGGTTGGCGCACAGGATCCGCAGGCGCAGTGGCGGGTGCGTGCGCAGGCCCCGCACCGTCACCCAGATCCGGGGCAGCACGGCGCGGGCGCGTTCACGGTCGAGGTCCTCGCGCCACATGTCGGCCACGGCAGTCCGGCCGCAGACGCCGGCGGCCGCGAGGTCGCAGGCTAGTTCGCCCCACCAGAAGAACATGGTGTTCAGCGCCCAGGCGGCGGCTGCGGTCAGGGCGAAGGCGGGCAGGGACAGCAGGCCCGCTGCCAGGCCGGCCACCGCGACGGCGGCGGACTCGGCGGCGATGCGCTTGCCGGTGTCGCGGCGCTGGAGGTGGGCGAGTTCGTGCTCCAGGACCGCGGGGAGGTGGTTGGTGTGACGTGGGTGGAGCCACCGCATGCCGAGCCACACGTGGCCTCGGCGGCCGTGGCCGGTGGAGCGGGCGTCGGCCCAGCTGTCGGTCTCGCTGGAGGTGGCCAGGGTGATCTTCGTCAGTCCGCGCTCGGCGGTGGTGCGGCGTACGTGCTCGGTGGTCTGCCGCATCCTGGTGGCGATGTGGCGGTATGTGTCGCTGTCGGACGGGTCGGGCTTGCGGCCGGCGTGGACTTGCCAGGTCAACGCCTGGGCCGACGGGCCCATGGCGATCGCCGACTTCTGCCGGGCGCGGCCCTGCACCGCCCACAGTCCGCCGGTCGCCGCCGCCACACCGACGGCGATGCCGGCCGCTGGTCCGCGCAGCTGTGTCATGACGGCCTCGCTGATGATCGCCGTCGCCACCACCGCCTGCCCGGCGTGGCGTTGCAGCATCTCCCCCAGTGTCATGGTGATCACGGTAGTCGGAGGCCTGAGCGTGGGACGGGCTGGGGACGGCCGCCTGGTCAGGTCTGTTCGTCGGGGAAGAGCCGCCGCGCCATCTCGATCACGAAGGCTGAGGGCCCAAGGGACATCCAGTATCCGTTCCTGGTCTCGTACCCGGGGCCGACGATCATGGTCACGGTCGACTCGGCACGGGTGAGGGCGACGTAGAAGGTGCGCCTTTGCTCCGCGAGCTCCGTCTCCGTGGGTTTCCGCCACTGCTTCCCGCTGTGGACATCACGCGGAATGAGGCCCTGGAGGAGGCCCGGCAGGATCACGGTGTCGAACTCTCGGCCCTTGGCTGCGTGGTAGGTGGCGAGCAGTACCTTGCCGATGACTTCCTCACCGCGCGCGAGGTCCTGCAGCAGAAGGTCCTTGGACCTGCACAGGCCGGCCAGGTCGTCGAGGCTGCTCGTGTTGTCCTGGTCGGGGTGGCGCGCGGCTATCTCGTCGAGAGCCAAGCCGGCGCGCAGGTGCTCCAGCCAGGCGAGGGCAGGGGCTTCGGCTGGGTAGAGCTCCTCGGGGTCGAGGCACAGCTGCAGAGCCCTGGGCACGAAGAGCCGCGAGGGGGACGGGGCAAGCTGGGCCTCGGTACGCAGCGTGGTGAAGGCGCGGGCCAGAGAGGCAAGCGATGGTGCCTGCGTACGGCGCAGCATGTCGGCGCGATCGGCGCCGGATGCGGTGTGGATCTGGTAGTTGGTGACGGCGCGGCTGGCGCACCGCTGGACGAAACGGGAAAGGCTGCCAGTGGGGAGCTTGTCGTCGCCTTCGTGCCGGAAGTCCAGCTTGCGTCGGGTGAGCTCGCTGCGGACGTCGTCGAGCAAGCGACCGCGAGCGGGGTAGAGGATGGCGATCCGCTCGGGGCTGATGCCCTTGTTCTGCGCCTGCTCGACCAGGTCGCAGGTCACTCGGGCATGGTCCGCGAGCCCTCCCTCGACCTGTTCGAGGTTGACGTCGCCTGGGGGTGCGCCTTCGCGGGCGAGGCGGCCTCGGGAAAGGCCGAGGGCGGCTTCGGCGGCGGTGATGATGTCCTGGCCGCTGCGGTAGTTGACCTCGAGTTCGAGATCGAGGAAGTCCGCTCGGCCTGCCAGCTCGGTCAGGTACTTGGCGTCGGCTCCGGTGAAGCCGTAGACGGACTGGTCGGTGTCCCCGACGGCGAAGACGGTGATGCCGGCCAGGTCGCGCAGGGCGAGGACGAGTTCGTGCAGGACTCCGCCGAGGTCCTGGTACTCGTCGACGACGAGGTGGGGGAAGCGGGAGCGCAGGAGGTCGCGGACATGTGCGTGCTCCCTGACGATGTGCACGGCCCGGGTGACCATGGCCTCGAAGTCGATCTCGCCTCGGAGGATGAGCTGTTCCTCGTAGAGGCGTGCCGCCTGGACTTCCCGCGGGTCGAAGCTGTCCAGGTTCTCATTGCAGGCCAGGGCCCGGCGGATCCGGGTGCTCTGGGGCACGCGGTGCTGGGCGAGGACCTCGGCGATGCCGGCCTGGTCGAAGCAGCGTTGCAGGAGCGCTTCGGTGGCCGTCTTGTTGAGGACCTGTCCTGCTTGGGGTGCCGACTGCCCGGTCAGGTGTGCGAAGGCGCGGAGGATCTCGTTCAGGCAGAAGGCGTGCACGGTGGAGCAGGTGATCCGCCCTTCGGCGCGCACGCCACTGCGGAGGACGCGGCGGCGGATTTCCTCGGCTGCCGCGTTGGTGTAGGTGATGCAGGCCACGCCGCGGAAGGCCGAGATCTGTGTTTGGAGCACGTAGGCGATCCGGGCGACGAGGGTGCGCGTCTTCCCGCTTCCGGGGCCGGCCCGCAGAACGACGTTGCCGTCGTGGAGAACGGCGGTCCGCTGCCGGGGGTGCAGACTGTCGAGCTCCGCGAGCAGGGTGTCACTGACCTGCATCGCTGCCCTGCCCGTTGACCTGTGGCGCCGTGTGGCCGGTGAGCAGTGAGGTTCCGCGGGCCGCGCGGCTGATGCGTTCCATGGCCAGGAAGAGGTAGGAAGCCGTGCCCAGGCGGCGGAGGGCTTGCTCGTCCAGCGGGACCTCGTCCGCGATCTGAACTTCGGACCGGATCCGGGCGTCCAGGTCGACCTGGGCGATGTGCGCGGCGAGGCGCTGGGCGAAGCGGCCCTTGCCGAGGTCGCCGATGCGCTTGAGCATCTTCTTCCGCAGCTCGGGGTCGACCGTCGTGTTCAGCTCGTTGGCGACCCCGCGGCTCACGTCGTCGATCGCGGTGGCGTAGCTGTTCAGCTCCTTGAATGCCTGGATGATCTCCTCGCCGAACATGGAGCACAGGTCGGTCTCCAGGGTCTGGGCGCCGACGTAGACGCCGTGGCCCTGGAGTTCCGAGGCGAGAGGGTCGCGGGTCGTTGGGTAGCCCGCCGCGTCGGTTTCCGGCAGGAGGGCAATCTGGTCCATGAGCGCCCTGCTGCGGGCTTCCTCGGGGTGGAGGTTCGCGCCTCGCCTGAGGCCGGCTTCCCGGCGGCCACGCTTGTCGCGGGCGGCGTCTCCGTCGGTGATGACCACGTGGGGAGTGTTGAGGCCCTTCGGACCGAGGAGCGCCCGGTAGGGCTTGAAGTCGGTGCCGTGGACACTGGCCACCACGGTGCCGTAGGCGTCGAGGTCGAAGCCGGCGGCTTCGGCCAAGGCGGGGAGGATGTACAGCTCGGCCAGTCCTTCGACCAGTACGACGGCGGAGGCGAAGAGGACCTCGGCGCGGCTGACGTCGAGGTAGCGCTCCAGGTCCGCGGCCTGCTCGCTGCTGACGGGGAGGGCGGACGTGGTGGCACCGGTAGTGCCGTTCTCCGTTGCGCGCAGCACGATGAAGGAGCGCACCGGCGCGACGGCGGCGATGTGCGGACTGTGGGTGGTGAGGACGAGCGACGGTCCGCTGCGCAGCAAGTACCCGAAGAGGTGCCGCTGGAGGGTGACGTGGAGGTGGGCTTCGGGCTCCTCCACGGCGACAAGGGTGGCGATGAATTCCTCGTCGTCCCGCTGCTGGCTGAGGGCTTCGAGCAGCAATCCGAGGTAGATGACGTTGGCGCTGCCCAGGCTGGTGTCGGAGATGCTCCTGCGGCGGGCCGTGTCGAAGAACAGGCGTACGGCGCGAATCAGTTCGTCCGGCTTGGAGGAGGCGAACCCCAGGGTGGGCTGGACCGCCAGGCGCGGCCCGAACATCGCTGTCAGCCGGTCCGTCAGGTGCCCTTCCAGCTTGGCGACGTTGTCGTCCTTGGTGAGCTGGTCGACTGCCGTGGCCATGGCCGAGGCGGTGGCTTCCAGGTTCACCGGGTCGAGGGGGAGTCGTTCGAGGAGATCCCTCATCGGGCTGCGCCGCCAGTTGTGCAGGTCTGCCTCGGCGTCTCGCAGGGCCGGCAGGACGCGCAGGGCAACTTCGCGGCGGATGGCGCGCACGTCGTTGGTCTCGCGGTCGCCGGCGAAGACGATGACGTCGTAGTCCTTCGCGGTCAGCGGCCGGCCGGTCGGCTGCACACGGGAGCCATCGGCCGCTGCCACCTCCGTCCGCGGGGCGAAGCGGTAGGTCAGCCGAGCTACGTACGGGTCGAAGTCCACCGCGGCGCTGGACAGAATGCTCTTGGCGTCGGCGTCGTCGTCGAAGCCTCGTAGCTCGACCACGATGGTCACCTCGGCTCCGCCGGCCAGGCCGGTGGGGTGACCTTCCCAGATGTCCTCCTCGCGCAGCATGCGCCTTGCGTCGGAGATGGACGGGTCGAGGACCAGGCGGATCGCTTCCAGCAGATTCGACTTGCCGACGCCGTTCTCGCCGACGATCACGGCGTGGGCGGGGAAGTCGTCGATGACGAGGTGCCGGAAGTTGCGGAAGTTGAGTATCTCGATCCGCGAAATGTGCAGGCCCATTCGTCCCCTTGGCGATCTGGTGCGATGTGGTGATTCATCATTCCAGGGCCGCCCCACGTCGGTGGGCCCTTTCTCGGCGTCCGGTGGTCTGCCGGGCCGCCTTCGGTGCGATCTCTGTGGCTGTGCCCGCTCGAGTCGCTAGTCGGGCTCGGGGTCGGGGTGGATGTTCAGGTCGGCGAGAAGGGCGCGGCGTTCGCGTTCCTCTCGGTTCAGGAGTTCCGCGAGGATCAGCGGATCATGGCGGGAGGTGATCGCATCGCGAACGACGGAGGCGAGGATGTCGGGCGGCAGGGCCTCAGCCTGGGTGGTGGAGCTGCCGGTGAACGAGCGGTTGTCGGTGGCTTTCGTGGGGGCGGTCGGCAGCCGGTGTTCCTCGATCTGCTGCTCGGTGACCGCCAGGCGCTCGAAGACGACTTCCGACCCGGGGGCGTCCACGGCGGCGAACGCCTCGACGTCCTCCGCGAGCGCGGAGAACAGGTGCACCCCGCTCGGGTCCCAGTCCGATACGACGAACACCCTCACGGGTCGGGGATCGGCGGCCATGCGCAGCGCCGCGGTCCGTTTCGCCGGCAGGCCGCTGAATCCGCTGCCCGAGTACACCGGCACTCCGTACGGCTCGGCCACAGCGCGGAGCTGGCTGACCATCCCCGCTGTCTCCGACCACACCTCCAGCCGGATCGCCTGGCCTGTCTGCCGGTCCAGCCGGTAGCCGTCCGCCGCCTGCCGCAGCGCGGCATGAAAGTCGTCGGGGCCGGCATAGAAGACGGGTTCCGCTTTCAATTCGGTGTCGTCGCGGAGCGCTTCCCAGGGGATTCGGCCCGACCGGCGGCCCATGCCGATCACCTCGATCAGCCGCTTGTAGGTGCGGGACTCCTTTGCCAGTACCCCGTCGGAAATCAGCGAGTACCAGACCTGCCTGATGGTGAGCGGCAGGTGGTCCGTGTATCGGTTCAGGACCCGGTCCGCGGCCGCGAGCAGTTCCAGCGAGGACGCCTGGGGCTTCCAACACGGCTGGTACCCGCGTGAGCGCCGATTGGGCATGGTCACCTCCCGACGCTGAAAGGGACGCCATGGCGTCCCTTTCAGGATCGCCGCACAGAACGCAAGATGCCAGGCCCCTTCCTGCCCCTTTCCCGAATGGGCGACATCCGGGGCGACCTGGTGTCGACTGCCTCGTTGACAGGCCATGACGGACTTCAAGGAGTGGATGGCGCAGTTCGCGGCTGTACCCGGCCCGAGCGAGGAACGGCTGGCGCAGTTGCACGGCGCGGACGGGATCGACGGCCTCACCGAAGGAGAGGCCCAGGCATGGCTTCTGCGGGTCATGGTCGACTACCAACGCGAGCCCATCGGGTGGCAGGCCCGCGTGATGGTGGGACGCGCTGGACCCGAGTGCACAGGCCCGGTCGTTGTCCCGGCCGGCAGCCGGTTCCCCCAGGCGGTCACGGCCGTGATGGACCAGGCGCAGGACCTCGCCAACATCACACGAAGGCCCGTACGGGTCATCCACGGCGTCGATGGCAAGCCGGACCGGTTCCTTCCCACCCTGGCGAAGTTCGCGCCCGACATGACCGGCTTCACCTCCCCGGTGTGGGCCGCGATCCCCGAACCCGTGGAGGACCCAGTCCCGTCCTGAGAACCGGACGCCGCACCGGCTGTACCGGAACTTCGATCCCCGGCTCCCTACGTCGGCTGACGACGGGGCCCAGTGTGGCGGCCGCACCTTGGCCGCCCCGCTACCGTGTGCGGGCATGGATGGCAGCCTTCCCCATGTTGATCCCGCCTCGGACCATCGCCTCTGTGGGATCTGCCCCGCCCTTCGGTTCCCGCGTACGGTCTTCGTCGTCTTCGATCGGCCGTGTCGCGAGGCGCCCTTCGACCCGGCTGACGGACATCGGTACACCCTCGACGGGAGGCCGGCCTGCGTTCACCCGCACAAGCTCGGCCTGCCGCCTGACCACACCGCGGCGCCGCGCGAGTCTGCGCCCATCGACGCTGGCCGTATGCAGGCGCGTACCCGGTGGTGGCCTTGGGGGCGCGGCCGGTAGGGCGGCGCGGCGGTTGGCAGCGGTTTCCGTTCGCCGTTCTGCTAGCCGCTGGTACCAGCACCTAGCTACAGTGGTGTGTATGGGAAAGCAGACGAATATCCGACTGGACGACGCCGTCAAGGCGGCCGCCGAGGACCGGGCCAAGCGCCGCGGACTGAGCCTGCAGGGCTACGTTGCCGACTTGATCGAGGCCGATGTGAACCAGTCCCGTGCCGCCTTCATGGCCGGCGCCGCGACGTTCCTGGCCCAGTACGCGGACGCGTTCGAGGCGGAGGTCGGCGAGGACCGCTACCCCGGCCTCCCGGAGGGGCTGATGGAGAGCGCGCCGAGGGACGCCGCGTGAATCTCCGCATCGATCTCGCCTGGATCTTGGCCGTGGCGCAGCAGATCCCGGGTGACCCCCAGGTCGTCGACTACGGCGTGCCAGTAGCAGCCGAAGCACGTCATCGCGCGGAGGTCCTGGACCACGAGGTCTATCCCGAGCCCCATCACAAAGCCGCCGCGCTGCTGTGTGAACTGGCTAGGAACCCCAGCCTTGAGGTACGCAACCTCTTGTTCGCGGCCACGGTGACGGCGGCCTACCTGTCGGCATGCGGCCTCCCGGTCAGCCCTGGGCTGGACACCGTGATTCCCTTGGCCCGCGCCGCCCGGGACGGGCTCCCGGTGCGGGAGGTCGCCGCTCAGATCAAGACCTGGACAAGCTGATCGGGCATGGCCGTGGGCGAGCGTCGCCCGGCCATCAACACGTGTTTGGTCATGGACCGGAGTTCTTGCGATCGACGCATCGCGCAAGATCGGTCACGCGCCAGGGGGCGCCTGGTCGGTCTGTGGTCTGCCGACGAAGTTCGTGACCAGCGCGCGGATCCGGGAGCGGAGCTCGGACCACTCCTCGGTGGATCGGTGCTCCGCCTTCATCTGTTCAAGCACCCTTTCGAAGGACAGCAAGGCCACACGGCCGCGGCGGCGGCCCAGCGCGGTCCGGGCCTCCTGCAAAGGGAGCTGTCTGACATCCGCGCCCTCGGCGCGGCGGTGCAGCGCGGTGATCCGGGTCAGCACGTTGAGGTCGCCCAAGATTCGGACGAGTTCTTGATCCGCCCATCTGCCGAGCACGGCTCGTCTGCCCTTCCAGACCGCGAACCGACGCCAGCGATCCACGTCGGCAGCATCACGATGCGGACGGCCGGAGTCTCGGCCTGCGGGATCAAACCGCTGGCCAGGAGCATTCCGTACGGCCCCTGCGCCAAGGCGATGACCATGCACCACTGCAGCAGACCCCTCGGATACCAACGTAGGCGTCCGTCGGCGAGGGTCACTATCGCACCGACCAACGCCAGACCGACCAGGAGCAGCCAGGCAGCCTCTGCACTCACAGCTGTCATGTCACGCACATGCGGACTGTAATCCCCGGCACCGACAGCGGTGGCTTCGAGCGTCCCGCTCGCTTCACCCCCGTCGCGGCTGGCGAGGAACGGTTCAGGCTTCCGGGACGTCGTCGTGCTTGGGGCTGTCTGCATCGGGGGCGAGATGGTCCACCAGCACGAGCAGCATCTGCACGGCGAGGGCGCCGAGGAGGATGGCGACCCATCCCATGGTCCATGGCGTGCTGCGGGTGTCGAGCACGGTGGGGGTGAGCACCACCATGGCGGCGATCATGCCGCACGGAAGGACCCACTGCCGCCTCATGGCCGGCCGCCCGGCACAGTGTCGTCGGACTGGCGCCCGCCCTCGGTGTCGTTGTCCGGGTGGTGCGGATGGTTTCGCCACGCAGCGGCCAAGCTCATGAGCTTCTGGAGCAGGTGCTCGGCTGTGTCACGGTCCTGGGCGTGTACGGCCTCGGCGTAGGACTTCTCCAGAGCGTGGGCGGCTGTCCAGTCGTCCTCGTACGCCTGGCGCCCTTCGGGGTACTGCTCGCGGCGCCGGTCGTCGAGCCGGTCCACGACGAACTGGTAGGCGCGTACGCCGGTCTGCAGGTCCAAAAGCATGCGGCGGATCTTTCCTTTCGGAGAGGGGTGACCTGGTCGGCTGTGGGTCGGTCTATCGGCTGAGCGGTCGTGCGGCGCGGGCGCGCCGAGCGGCGCGGAATGCTTCGGCGGGATCGTCGCAGGCTCCGGGGGCGGGACGCCACTCATCGGCTCGCCAGAGAGTGAAGGGGTGCCACCGGCCGTCGAGACCGGGCCGGATCTGGACGCCTGCGGTCGAGTCGGTGATCGCTCCGTCGGCGATGTCGATGATCCCGAGGGTGACGGCGCGGGAGGCGCGGAGGGCCTCTGCGGCCTGTTCCAGGGTGCTCGGCGGGATCGTGGCTGCGGCGAGGGTGGCATGGGCGCCGGCCGGGCCGCCGTGGCGGTAGCCGATCATCATGGCGCGCAGTGTGGTTTCGGTAAGGCCGGTGGCGTCGGCGGCAGTGGGTAGCCGGTCGATGCCGTGGGGGCTGGCGAGGATTCGCACGGTGTCGGCGAGGTCGTCGTGGGGTGGGTCCGGGATGGCGGTCAGGAGCGCTCGGGCGCGGTTGGCGGCGTCCTGGGTCATCCAGGCCAGGTCTTGGGCGCGGGGCCCGGGGATGGGCGGGTCGTGGAGGGTGGTGGTGACCGGGACGATGGGATCGAGGTCGATGTCGGGCGGGGAGTGCGGTGGCCGGTGGGCTGCCAGGGAGTAGAGCTGGTCGGCGCGGACGGTTCCGTCGGCGTCTGCCGGGAGGGTGCCGGGGTCGGTGTCGGCCATGAGGTCGCGGACGAGGGCGGCGAGGCTGCGGGCGGACATGCCGCGGGCGCCGAGCAGGATGGAGGCCGTGACGGCGAGGCGGTCGGTGACGGCGTGGCCGAGGGCGGCGCTGTGGTCGCACGCACGGCCCGCGTGGCCGGTGGGGCAGGAGCAGGAGAACGTGATCTCTTCTGCGTCCGGGACGATGGCGACGCCGCCTGCGTGTCCGGGGTCTGCGATCGCCGCTGGGACCCGGTGGGCGAGGAGGTCGGCGACGGCTTGGGGGTTGCCGGCCAGGCGGTCGGCGAGAGTGTCCCACTGGTTGTCGGTCAGTTCGGGCAGGAGCAGGACGGCTTGGTGGGTGGCCTTCTTCGCGGTGACGGCGGCGGCCAGGCGGCCGGGTTGTGCGTGGATCTGGGCGACGGCGCCGTTGCGGTGGAGGTTGAGGCCCTTGCCGTAGGAGCCGGAGCCGTTGGTCGCCAGGTGGAAGGCTTGTTTCCAGGCGGCGACGAGGGGGGCCATGTTGCGGGTGTTGCCGGAGCCGGTCATCGGGTTCCCAGGGCGACGAGCGCGTTGAGTTCGGTGTCGTCGAGGTCGGCGAGGGCGCTCTCGCCGGAGGTGAGGACCGCGTCGGTCAGGGCGCGTTTGCGGGCGAGGAGTTCGTTGATGTGGTCTTCCACGGTGCCCTCGGTGATCAGGTGGTGGACCTGGACGGTGCGGTGCTGGCCGATGCGGTGGGCGCGGTCGGTCGCCTGGTCTTCGACGGCCGGGTTCCATGGCCGGTCGTAGTGAACGACGTGCTCGGCCCGGGTGAGGGTCAGTCCGGTGCCGGCGGCCTTGACGGACAGGATGAACACCGGCGCGGGGTCCGGGTCGTTCTGGAAGGCGTCGACGAGGTCCTGGCGGCGGGCTGGGGGCGTCCCGCCGTGGAGGAAGCGGACGGAGCGGCCGCGGGCGCGGAGGTGGTGCTCGAGGATCCGGCCCATCTGTACGTAGCCGGTGAAGATCAGGGAGGCTTCGCCGCGCTCGGCCAGGGTGGGCATGAGGTCGTCCAGGGCTGCCAGCTTGCCCGAGCGGAGGGCGAGGCCGGCCGGGTCGGCGGCGTCCAGCGGCTCCTTGAGATACAGGCTGGGGGTGTTGCAGATCTGGCGCAGGGCCTGGAGCAGCTTGAGGACCAGGCCGCGGCGCTGGATTCCGGTGCTGGTGGCGATCTTGTCCATGGTGTCGCGGACGGATGCCTCGTACAGGCCGATCTGTTCTTCGGTGAGGGCGACGATGCGGTGGTGGTGCACTTTGCCCGGCAGTTCGGGGGCGATGCCGGGGTCCGTCTTGCGCCGTCGCATCATGAACGGGCCGACGAGCCGGGCGAGTTGGGCTGCGGCGGGTGAAGCGGAGTCCTTCTCGACGGCGCCGTAGCGGGTGCGGAAGGCTTTGCGGGTGCCGAAGAGGGAGGGGTTGGTCCAGTCGAGGATGGCCCACAGCTCGGTGATGTTGTTCTCCACCGGGGTGCCGGTGACCGCGATCCGGCCGCGGGCGGGCACGGTGCGCAGTGCCTTGGCGGTGGCCGAGGTGGGGTTCTTGATGTGCTGGGCCTCGTCCGCGACGACCAGACCCCACTCGGCGGCGGCGAGGGAGGTGGTGTCACGGCGGACGGTGCCGTAGGTGGTGATGACGACCGTGTTGGGGTCGAGGGCGTCGCGGTCGAGGGTTCGGTCGGCGCCGTGGTAGCGCACGACCGTGGTGGAGGGCGCGAAGCGGGCGATCTCACGCTCCCAGTTCGCGATCAGGGAGGCCGGGCAGACCACCAGCGTCGGGCCGGCGGCGCGGGTGGTCTCGACGCGGTTCAGGTGCAGGGCGATGGTCGTCAGGGTCTTGCCGAGGCCCATGTCGTCGGCGAGCAACGCGCCGAAGCCCAGGTCGACCATGTTCGCGAGCCAGGTCAGGGCGCGCTGCTGGTAGTGGCGCAGCGTCGCTTTCAGGGCTGCTGGCGACGGCACGGCCTGGGGGGCGTCGGGGGCGCCGCGCAGCGTGCCGACCAGGGTGGCCAGGGCTCCGGCGGGCCGGGCTTCGAGGGCTTCGCCGTCGAGGGTGAGGGTGCCGGACAGGGCCGCGGTCAGCGCGTCGAGGGACGGCAGGGGTGCGAGGTCTCGGGCGCGGGCGCGGCGAGCGGTGTCGGCGTCGACCAGGAGCCAGCGGCCTCGTAGTTGGATCAGCGGCCACGCGGCGTCGGCCAGCGCGGTCATCTCCTGCTCGGTCAGCGGTTCACCGTCGAGGTTGATGTGCCAGCGGCAGTCCACCAGTCGCTCCAGTGCGAGGTATCCGCCACCCGTCGGGGACTCGTCCTCGTCGCCGGGGTCGTGGGTGCCGATGACGGCGGTGGCGGTGAGGGCGCCGAGGAGGGTGGGGGGCCACTGCACGGTGATGCCGGCCTCGGCGAGGGGGGCGGTGGCGTGGTCGTGGAGGCGGGCCAGGTCCTGGGCGTCCAGGGAGATGCGGTGGGGGCGTTCCTGGGCGGCGAGGTGCGCCAGGGGCGGGTAGTGGCGGGCGGCCCGGCGCAGCGCGCGGCGTACAGCGGGCAGGGCGGCGGGGGTGAGCTCGGCTTGGCTGTGCGGTGCCCCGTCCCAGACAGTGATCGCTGCAACGGTGTCGTCCTGATCGGGGGCGGCGAGGTGCAGGACGGCAGGTGCGGACGGGATGGTGCCCGCGGTGTCGGGTTCCTTGATACGCAGCACCAGGCGCGGGGTGGGGTGGGGATCGACGGTGTCCTCGATCGCGTCCGCCCACCTCCACAACTCGGGTGTCGCATCGGCGTCCTGGCCGGCGGGCCCGGTGTGGGGGCCGGATCCCAGGAGGGTGGGGGTGCCGGGGGTGCGGAGCATGGTGTCGGCGACGGCGTCGAGCAGGGGCCACACCGCGTGTTCGGGGGACGGGACGCGGATGGGGTTGGTGCCGGCGAGGAGGCAGTGACCTTCGGGGGCCATCAGCGCGGCGACGTCGGTGACGGCGGTGCGCAGGGTTTCGGTGATCGGGCCGATGCGCCAGCAGCCCTGGCCTTGGTCGGTGAGAGCCGGGTGGACGCGCTGCTGGGCCACGCACGTGAGGGCCAGGCGCAGAGGGTGGCGCCATCCGGTGACCGAGGCGTGCTCTCCCTGGCGGGGATCGAGGATCAGGGGGAGGGCGAGGCGGAGCGGGACAGCCATGCCGGTCACGGTGGCGCGGCGCGGCATGATGCCACCGGTCCCGGCCAGGACGAGGTCGCGGGTGACCGGCTGAAGGGGCGCCGGCAGTAGTTCGAGGTCGGGGAGCGGTGCGCCGTCGGGCCGGAAGATCATCCATGTGCTGTGGGCGGGGTGGCGGGCGGGCAGCAGGGTGAGCGCCACACCGTCGGCGAGGGCCTGCTCGAGGACGTGGTGCGCGCGGAACAACTCGGCTGCGCTGGCGGGAACGGCGGGGGGTGGCTCTTGTGTACGGGCGAGGCCGAGCGACGGAAGCAGCGCCGGGGCGTTGGACGGGGTGGGAGGCTCGGGCGCGGGAGCTGCGGGGACCTCGGCGGCCAGTGCTTGCTGGAGCATTTCCAGGAGGCTGTTGGCCGCGGCCGCGCGGGCGCTCTGTTTGCTCGTTCCCTCACCTGTCGCGGCGAGCTTTTGCCCGCGGTGGACGGCGGTGACTGTGGCGGTGAAGGCGGAAGCGGCTCCCGTGACCCGGAAGTCGGGTGTCGTGGTGTGCCCGGCCTGGGCGAACTCGTGAAGGACCGAGATGGGGCTGCGGCCGGCAGTGGGTGTCGAGCCGGTGCGAGGCGTCGGGGCTGGCGGCGGGACGGCGGGGCCGACGGATGCGCCCCATGCCTTCACGGCACGGTCGGCGAGCGGGTCGGGAAGGCCGGCGATCGCCGCGATGAGCGTGGTCATGGCCTGTTGCCGGGCGCCCTTGCGGGTGCGGGAGCGCTGGATGCTGCCGCTGATCTGCTGGTCGTCGACCGTGAGCGTGGCCTGCGCGTGAAAGCCGTCCTGGCTCCCGGCGTCCTGGCCCTCGCGGACGGTCGCTGCCGGCAGCCGGAGCAGCTGGGCGTGCATGGAGATGATGCTCGGCGCCAGTTCCGGGCTGGCGGTGACTGTGGTGAGCGCTGCCCGGCGAACCGCCGCCCAGACCTCCGAGCCGGGGGTCTCCAGGAGCAGCACCCGCAGGTCGGATACCTCCACGCGGCCCTGAGTGAGCCGGCGCGCCGCTTCGGCGGCCGCCGCCGCGGCAACGCTCGGGGCGGCATCGCGCGCAATGCCGCGCTTCAGCGCTGCGCGGAAGGCGTCGGTACTCATCGAGGAGGTGCCGTCGGCGCGGGGGGATGTGCGTGAGGCGGGGATGCCGGGTCCGGACGTACGGGCGGCCAGCGCTGCGGGGCTGATGGGCTGCAGGCGGTCGATGGACAAAGAGCACTCCCCCAGTAACCGGACGCCGTCGAGACCGCCCCCATTGTCACCTGCGGGTGCGTCAGCCCGGTGCCATACACACGCCAGGCAGCCTCGTCCGCCACCGCCGTGCGTTGCGTATTCGTGTTTCACGATGTACTTTGGTCGTATCGGGCCGGGCTCTCCGGCCTCTCTCCCTCCTTCCTCCACCGCATCAGCGCGGCCGTACTCGGCTACGGCTGCACGGAAAGGCGCGTTTGCCATGTCCAGGAAGCCCCGCGACTTCACCTTCTCCGCTCCCATCGTTTCGGCGGACGATCCCCACGCCAACACCATCGCCGCCGCCGTCGTGGCGATCGAGGCCCAGTGCGGTGAACGGGAGGGGTGGAACCGTCCCTCCCGCCTCTTCACGCTGCGTCTGCTGTCCGGCGATCGGGTGGAGACGGCTCTGTATCCCGAGGCCCTCTGGAATCCCGGCGGCGTCAACCCCGCCGATGCCTTGAGCGGGCTGAGCAGCTCGCTGCCGCCCGTCCCGGACCTTCTCCTGCCCGCCGACGCGTCTCAAGCGCCCGTCTGCGCGGTCGGGTTCATGTTTGAGGGCTGGATGCGCGACACGACCGTCCCGCTGCCCCCGGCGGTGGAGGGGCTCCGGCAGATGGGCGTGCGGGTGAACCATCTGCTGCCCAACCGGCGGGAAGTCCGGCTCGTGCACGCCGTCGATCTCAACCAGCGCACCTTCCACGTGAAGCGTCAGCGGGGTGGAGAGGCGGACGTACGGGTCGCCGGTGGGCGGGACGACGCGGCGGGGCCGGAAGGAACCGTCTCAATCGCTCTGGCCCGCATCATGCACGCCATGCGCAACGGCGAACAGGTCATTCCCGGTCAGCCCGCCTGATCATCAGCCGTCCCGGCCGACGGGCAGTCCTCCCGGCGGCCGGGCCCACCCAAGGAGTGCCATGCACCCGTTCCCCATGCTGTTCCGCTTCACCGCGAGCGGCGCCACGCCCGAGAACGCCTTCGCCCTCTACGCCGCCGCAGACCGAGAACTCCCGGTCGACCTGTTCTCGCCCCGCGCGGACCTGTCGAAGGTGGACCGCGTCACCGTGGTACGTGACCGCGCCGCGCTGGACGCCGTCGCGGCGGGCTACTTCAACGCCTCCCACGTCCCGTCGTCGCACGGTGACGGGGAGCCCCTGAACGAAGACGACGCCGAGTGGCTGGCCGACCGCCTGATCGAGGATGACGCCCCGTGCGTCCGGCTGGGCGGCGCCGGAGCGCTGCTGCTCGATGCCGCCGGACCCGAGCCGAGCTGGCTCTTCTTCGGCTGGAGCACCCGGGCCGAGTGACCCTTCGTGGCCCGGTGTCGTGGAGATCCACGGCACCGGGCCACCCTCGCGGGCGGTCACTGCAAGTCGTCGTCGACGCCTTCCAGGGCGGGGGGCGCCTGCCATTTCAGGGTGTCCAACGGCCGCGGCAGGCGCTGGCCCGAGCCGGGCACGGGCGTCATCACGGCGGATGCCTCGTCGCTGAACAAGGCGACGGGCATGCCCGAAGTGTGGGCGGGCGCGGGTGCTGCCGCGCCTGATGTCTTCGTGGTGGTCATCTGCTCCCCCTGATGCGTCGCGGGCCATGCCCGCTTGAAGGCCGGCACACGGGCCGGCTGCGAAAGCGTACCCAGATTCGACACTACGGTCCGGGAGGATTTCTCTGGGCCGCGCCCGCAGGTCAGGCTCTCTTCGCTGCTGATCGGCGGCAAGGCGGCGCTCCGCCCAGCAGCGGCCCCGCGGGCTCCCGTTCGCCGTCTCGGCTTTCCGGATCTGCCGGGCCCCCGGGCCCCGGGCCCCCGGGCCCCCGAGGCTCTCACCGCTCGACAGCCGCCACCCGGGCAGCACCCGAGTAAGGCCAGTCCGGCCCGCGCGGCCGTCGCATCGCGTACAGCCAGCCTGTCCCGGCGCTGCCGGTGCCCGAGGCCGACCCGGCGCTCTTGCCGACGACGTGGGTCATCTCGTCCAGGAGCAGCACGGACGGCTTGAGCGGCGCCATGACGACGTCCACGGCCGGTCCTCGCTCACGGACCGCTCGCGTCAGTTGTTGGAGCTCGTCGTGGACGCGATGGTCGGCCCGAAGCTGGTCCTCGTCCATGAACACGGTCATACGGCCTTCCGTGGTGTCCGCGAACGGTCCGAACGTCTGCTCGGCGGCGGCTGGCCCGAGTTCGCGGCATTCGACGGGGTGCAGGGCGCGCCTCAGCACGGCCGCGAGCTGGCCAGCGTCGGCGTCAGCCGGCAGCCGCGTCTTCCCGTGCCCCATGGGGCCTATGAACATGGCCGGGTCCGGCAGTTGCTCACTCATCGTGGGGCTCGCCTTCTTCCAAGGGTCGACGGGGATCAGGCCCGGTCGAGGTGGCGTTCGTACCAGGCGTTCAGCTGGGCGGGGTCCTGGGGCATCGACTTGATCAGGCGGAGGAGTCCTTCGCGGACCGGGTGGACCTCCGTGCAGGCCAGGGCGGAAAGGTCGGTGGTGCGCAGGGCTGCGAAGCCGGCTACATGGCGCTCTTCGAAAGTGCGCGCGCCGGCGAGGCTGTCGGCTGCGGCGAGGTAGCGGGTGACGAACGGGTCAAGCGCTGCGCGGTGGGCTGCGAGGTGGCGGAGGTAGGCGGGGCTGTCGACCGCGGCGGTGTTGGCGGTTTCGCCGTGGTGGGGTGAGGGAAGCTCGAACCAGTCGCTGATGAGAGCGGTGAGGGTGGCTGGGTGGTCGCGCGGGGTGTCGGAGTGAGGATCGGTTCGCCAGTGGCCGTCGGTTGCTCCCTGGGTGGGACCGACGCGATCGTGGAGGGGGCCGAGGACGCTGGCGAGGGTGAAGAACCCCAGGGCGTGATCGGCTCCGGCGATGACGGACCGGATCGTGGGCTCGGCCGCGGCCGACACCGTACTGGGCAGCAGGAGGCGCTGCTTGCGGTGCTCGCGCTGGAAGGGCAGGCAGACCGCCGCCTCGATCGCGGCGTGTTCGGCCAGAAGGACGGCGGCGCTCTGCGAGGGTGCGGCCTCGCGTTCCCATTCCACGGTGTCGTCCTCGTCGGCGAGGTCGCTCAGGCCGAGAGCTTCCAGGCTGACGCGGTAGACGCCGGTGGTGCTGGCGGTCAGGGTCAGGGTGCCCTCGCGGTCGGGCAGCTGCTGCCTGTGCTGAAGCGTGCCGTCGGCCCCGTGGGGGTTCCAGTCCCGACGGCTGGTGGGGCGGGTCGCGGCGGCGAGCGCCCAGTCGAGCAGGTGGACGAGTTCTTCCTGGCCGGCGTTGACGAGGTCGGTGCGCGGGGTGTCGGAGGATCGGCTGGAGAAGTGCCTGCCGAGGCGCTGGAGTGCGTCCTCCGGGAGGTTGGTGACTTTCTCGGCGCCGGGCGGGAGGCAGGGGTCGGTGCCGTGGACGGTGCCTTCGGGATACGTGCGGCAGCTGCCTGCCCAGCCACCGGAGGCGTACACGCTGGCATGGGCGGGGTCGGCGAGGACGTGGGTGGCGACGTCGAGAACGTGCTCGGCGGCCTGGACAAGGACGGGGGCGGTGCTCAGGCCGGCGAGGTGGCACAGGGCGCGGGCGGCGCGGTGGTCGGCCGCGCTGGAAGGGGCATGGGCGGGTTCGATCTCGGTGAGGAGGTCGAGCACAGCAGTGCGCGGGTCGCTCGGGCCCGGGGCGGGGATCGAGCCGGCGGGCCACAGCGCCAGGGGCAGGGACCGAGAGGTCCACAACGGCAGGACGGTGGGGGTGGCCTCGCACGCCTCGATCAGGTGGAGGTCGCCGTGGTGGCGGGTGGTGAACAGGTGGACGTGACCGCTCCCGCGGGTGAGGGCGTCGACGAGCCGGATCCGGCGCAAGGTGGCGCAGAGGTGGTCGCAGGCGCCGGCGAGTTCGACGTCCTCGGTGGCGGTGTGCTCGGCCTCGCCGGGGAGCTGGGGGATCCAGTGCGGCATGAGGCTGCTCTGGTCGGCGGTCCGGCGTCCGAGGGCAGCACGCCAGTCGCTCTCGCTGATTTCGGCGAGGAGCATCTTCGTTCCGGGCAAGGTCAGGATGATCCCGTCTCGCCGGCCGGCCCAGCGCAGTCCTGCGACGCCGGTCCCGCCCTGCCGGTAGGCGAGGGCGTCGATCCACCGATCTACCTGGGAGGGCGCGATCCTCACCACCAGTTCGTCGGTGCGGGGGGTGAGACTGCGGATGCCGAACGGGCCGCCGGTGAGTATGGGGCGGTGGCGGCCGTAGGCGGTGATGAGTGCCTGGAAGACCCGTGCCTCGCCTCGGGCCTGTCCGGGGGTGGGCGTCGAGATGAGGTGCTGGGCGTCCGTGAGCTCGGCTCGGGCGGTCTCCTCGGACTCACCCGTGGCCATCTGGCGCAGGGCGACCGGGTCAAGGACCGTGTCGGTCGTGCGAAGGCCCCACTGCTGTCGGGGCGTGTACGGGGTGAGGGTGTCAGGCACGTGCAACTCCCGCTGTGAGGTCCGCTGTCACCTGTTACAGGTTGAATCGCCCCGGGTTTGATGGAGACATCGAAGACCCGGAAGGATGCCGATCATGGCTGCTCCCCGTAAGTATCCCGATGAACTGCGTGAGCGTGCG
>NZ_BMTL01000058.1 GCF_014649655.1 Streptomyces humidus
TAGTTGAAGTCCTCCTCCACGTGCACGATGTCGTAGGGGGCGATGCGCCGGCCGATGGCCGTGGTGCTGGTGTCACGCGGCGTCGAGGCGCTCGAGACGGCCGCCGGGAGGCCCGCCACGTTGTAGGCGAGGGTGCTGAACGATCCGGAGGCCGGGTCCGCCGCGGCGGCGGGGGACGCGGTCGCGACGAGCCCGCCGCAGGTGAAGGCCGCTGCCGCGAGACAGGTGAGAAGACGGCGCATGAAGGGGAGCTCCTGTGAAGTGGGGGAGGGGCAGCGGGACCGTACCGCTGGTAACCCGCTCCTGTCGCCGGATCGGGCGAGGGAGATCAAAATTTGACCGCGTGGTCTGATCCAGGCGGTCGGCGGCGGATGGCCGACCGGTGTCGACCGGGTGAACCTCTCGAACCGCGCCCGGGGCGGCGGCGCAGCCTTCGAAGCGGCCGGGGCGGGGGCCGCGGCCGAAGCCGACTCGGTGCGCGCCACCGCGCTGGGCGCCGACGCCTTCCCCGAACTCCTCGCCGCGGACGCCGCGGACGGCGCAGACGCGACCGTGCCGGGTCCCCGCGCTCCTGCGCGACGCGCCACCATCGCGGCCGGGCGGGCCGGCGGGCCGCGTCCTGCGGACGGCGCGACGACACCCTCAACGCCAGTTCGGGGCATGCCTGTCGGCGCCGTCCGGTGCTTCTGCCAGCGCGAAAGCCAGAGGTGTCCTTTCGAGGCCCGCACGGGCGGCGCAGTCCGACGGGCCCGTCGGACGGGGGCGCCGCGACGACCGCTCCACCGGGCGAGGGACGGGGACAGACGACCGTGCCGGACAGCCGATCAGGGACGTCTTCCCCGGACGGGACGAAAGGGCGCGGCGTCAGGGGCGCGGGACCGGCGGCGGTCACCATCGCGTACATCGCCGAGTCCGCCGGCGTCTCCGTCCCCACGGTGTCGAAGGTGCTCAACGGCCGGTCCGATGTGTCGGACGAGACCCGGGCCCGCGTCGAGGAGCTCATTCACCGGTACGGCTACCGCAAGCCGCCGAAGAACCGCAGCAACCTCGTGGAGCTGGTCTTCCGCGAGCTGGAGAGCATGTGGGCCGTGGAGATCATCCGGGGCGTCGAACGAGTGGCCCGCAGGAACAAGGTCGGCGTGCTGGTGTCGGAGTTCGGTCTCCAGGACACCCCGAGCAGGACCCTCGACGACACCCTCGGGCGGCGTCCGCAGTGCGTCCTCTCGGTCTCCCAGCTGTCGGAGGAGGAGCGCGGCCAGCTGAAGGCGAAGGGCATCCCCTTCGTGGTCTTCGACCCGAACGAGGAGCTTCCCGACGGCGTTCCGTTCGTCGGCGCCACCAACTGGAGGGGCGGTCAGGCCGCGACCCGGCACCTGGTGGGACTGGGACACCGGCGCATCGCCATGATCAGCGGACCCGACCATCCCTTCTGTCTGGCGCGGTCGGCGGGCTACACCTCCGCCCTCACGGAGGCCGGCCTGCCGGTGGATCCCGACCTGGTGGTCAAGACGCTCCTCACCCGCGACGACGGCTGCTCGGCGGCGCGCGACCTGCTCTCCCGGCCCGACCGTCCCACCGCCGTCTTCACCGCCAACGACATGCAGGCGCTCGGTGTCTACCAGGCCGCCCGTGAGCTGGGGTTGAGAATCCCGGAGGACCTGAGCGTGGTGGGCTTCGACGACGTCCCCGCCGTCGCTTGGGTCGACCCGCCCCTGACCACGGTCCATCAGCCCCTGGCGGAGATGGCGGTGGCCGCCACCGAGCTGGCGCCGGCACTGGGCCGCGGCGAGGACGTGCCCCAGGTCGGGGTGGAGATCGCCACCACGCTCACCGTCCGCGAGAGCACGGCCCCGCCGAAGACCTGAGCCGAGCAACCGAAGGCCTGAGCATGTCGGGAGGGCGGAGCGGGCCGGGACGGAGCCCCGGGCGCCGGGGCGGCCGCCCGGGGCTATGGGACCCGTCAGCCGACGGCGCCGGTCACCGAGTTCCCGGACTTGGTCACCCGGTACGTCTCGGTGGCTCCGCTCCAGAAGTGGAAGGTGAGCGTCGCCTGCGCGCCGTCTCGCAGCGAGTTGACGAACTTCGAGGTCAGGAGCAGCGCGTTGCCGGGGTAGTCGGGGGAGAAGGCCTCGTTGAACTCCTGGTAGGGCGTCCAGGAGGTGGGGCCGGCGTTGCTGCCGTCGGCGTACGTGGCCTCCATGGTGGCCAGCAGGTCACCGCGGAACAGGGTGGGAACGGTGAGGCCGTCGGTGCCGCCGGTCGCGTTCGACAGGACCGGCCGGTCGTACGTGGTCACGTGGATCTTCCAGGGCAGGCCCCGGGAGAACCGGGCCTCGACGACCGCGTTGATCCCGTACGCACGGTTGCCCGCCAGCCGGGTGAGCGCCGTGTCCGTGATCGTGAGCCGGTCGCCGGAGACGGTGTAGTCCCGGCCCGCCACGAGCTTGCTGCTGCCCTGCCAAAGCCCCCGGAAGGCAGTGCCGTTCGGGTTCAGAGTGAGGCTCTCGGGCGTGATGGGAGCCGACTTCGCGAGGAAGATCCGGTCCGAGGACGCGGTCCCCGAGCGGGTGGTCCAGCTCGACTTGATCTGCTTGACGAGCTCGGGGTCGCGCCACTGCAGCGTGCTGCGGTTCAGGAAGTTGAAGGCGTCCCACAGGGCCGTGGTCACGCCGGCGGCGCGGGCCTCTTGGCCGAACTGCTCGAAGTACTTCAGCGCCTCGCCCGCTTCGACGCGGGCGGGGTGGTAGTGGTCGGGGTACGACAGCAGGCCGTACTCGCCCAGGTAGACGGGGATTCCCCGGGAGGTGAGCGTGGTGCGGATCCGGTCGAAGGTGTCGGTCATGTCCTTCTGCGCGGTGGCGTCGAACCGCGTGCCGCCGGCGACGTTCACACTGAACGGGTACCAGCCGTAGAAGTGCACGGTGGCCACGAGATAGGGGTCGTTCAGCGACTTCATCTCCCTGACCAGGATGTCCAGGAAGTCCTGGCCGGCGTTGGTGTGCAGGCTCGGCAGCATCAGCAGACGGGTCGCGTTGTTGCCGCCCGACCGGCGCACCACCGTGTGGAACGCGGTGTTGAGTTCGTCGTTGTACTGGTTGCCCTGGGCGTCGGTGGTGTTGTCGAACTGCGGCTCGTTGTTGCTCTCGAAGAGCAGTGCCTGCGAGGAGTCCCTGAAGGCCGCGGCGATCTGGGTCCAGGTGGCCTTGAAGCGGGCGAGGACGTTGTCGTGGTCGGTGGGCATGGAGGCGATCCACTGCCACGAGTCGTGGTGGACGTTGACGACGACGTACAGGCCGTCGGCCAGTGCCCAGTCGACCACCTGTTTGACGCGGCTCATCCAGGTCGCGTCGATCGTGTAGGGGGCGGTGGAGGACTGGTGGCCGCTCCAGGTGACGGGGAGCCGCACACTGCGGAAGCCCTGGGCCTTGATGGTGTCGAACAGTGCCTTGGTGGCGGGCGGGTTGCCCCAGGACGTCTCGTCGGGAATGGCGTCCAGGGTGTTGCCCAGGTTCCAGCTGGGCTGCATCGCGGCCACCGTGTCCACGGAGGCGGCGGTGGGCCGGGGGAGCCGTGCCGAGGAGGCGTCATCGTGGCGCGGCACGGCCAGGGCGGTGGTGCCGGTCAGCGAGACTGCGGCGACCAGCGCCAGGAGGAGGCCGAGCACCCGGCCGGGACCGCGGCTGCGGCGGCCGGTGCTGTGGTGCGTTCCCTTCATCTTCGGACCTCTTTCTCTGTTGGCCGAGCGGGGGTTCCCGCCCGTGGGGGGATGGAGCGACAGACGGTCGAGGGAGGGGACGTCTTCCGGCGGCCACGCGGTGTCGGTGCGCGGCGCCGGTTCAGGCGGGGAGCGGCTCGTAGTCGAACCAGTCGAAGTGGACGGTGCCGGCCGAGGCGTACAGGCCGATGACCCGCCCGGTGAAGCCGCCGGCGACCTCGGTCGACAGATAGCGGCCGTCCAGGGCGCCGAGCGCCGTGAACGTGCCGTCCGGTTCCTCGACGCCGAGCGTGAGGGTGTCCGGCCCGCTGCGCGAGTCCCGCTGCGGGGCGCCGGTGATCCGTACGGCGAGCGTCGCGGGCCCCGCGGGCACGGACCTCGACGCCACGACGGTGCGCAGCGGTCCGACGCGGCTGAGCACGCGCACCTCTCCTTCGCGGGCCTCGATCTCGTAGTGGTGTCGCTCGTCCAGCCGGACGGCGAGGCCGCCGCGTCCTTCCGCGGGGTCGATCCGGGTGCGCGCCCGGCAGGCCAGGTGCTGTTGGCGGCGGCCGGCGAACACGACGTCGGGGTCGTCCAGGGAGGCGCCCCGGGCGCGCAGGGTGAGCCAGCCGGACCGCTCCTGGGTCGTGCAGTGCTCCGCCGGACGGTCGCGCACCGAGACCCACTGCGGTCGCAGTTCGCTCAGGTCGAAGTCGTCCCGGACCGACTCGACGGGCCCGGGGACCAGCGGCCAGGCGGGTGCGGGCAGTTCGGGCGTCACCTTGGCGACGACGGGCCAGCCGTCCACCCAGGCGACGGGCGTCAGGAACGTCTCCCGGCCCAGCACGTGCCAGCCCGGGGTGCCGCCGCGCGGCCGGACGCCGAGCACGACCATCCACCAGGAGCCGTCGGGTCCCTGGACCAGGTCCGCGTGGCCGGTGTTCTGAACGGGGTGGTCGGTGCCGCGGTGCGTGAGGATCGGATTGGCCGGGCACGGCTCGAAGGGGCCGCCCGGGGTGCGTCCACGGGCGATCGAGACGCCGTGGCAGCGCTCGGTGCCGCCCTCGGCGATGAGCAGGTACCAGTAGTCGCCGATCCGGTAGAGGTGCGGGGCCTCCGGAGCCTTGGCGTCGGGCGCGCCGGACCAGAGCCTGTGCGGGGTCTCGGACGTCTCGCCGGTGTACGGGTCGATGCGGACCTGGGAGACCCCGGCGACGGTGCACCAGCAGACGCCGTCCTCGTCCCAGGCGAGGTCCGGGTCGATGCCGGGGACGCCGGGCAGCCGGACCGGGTCCGACCACGGTCCGGCGGGGTCGGTGGCGGTGAACAGCATGTTGCCGCCCTCGGCGGTCACGTTGGTGACGATCAGCCAGAATCGTCCGTCGTGGTGGCGCAGGGTGGGGGCGTAGATGCCGCCGGAGGACGGCGCGCCGGTCAGGCGCAGCTGACCCGGCCGGTCCAGTGCGTTGCCGATCTGCGTCCAGTGGATCAGGTCGCGGCTGTGGAACACGGGGATGCCGGGGAAGTACTCGAAGCTCGAGCAGACGACGTAGTAGTCGTCGCCCACGCGGCAGACGCTGGGGTCGGGGTGGAAGCCGGGGATCACCGGGTTGGGGAACGTGGCGGCGCGAACGGGGGAGTCCGGTTGCGACTCGTCTGACACTGCGACAAATCCTTTGTCTGGTACGGGCGTTGTGGCGTGCGTTCCGGTCTCGGGTGTGTCCGGCATCGGGTTGGGCGGCTCGGGCGAGTGGGTCCGGCGGCTCCCGCCGGAGCGGCGGCTCTGCCGACGAAACCTCTGCGGCTCAGCCCGTTGGTCATGGAGCGGCCCTTCCCCTGTGTCGAAGCGCTTCACCTGGCCGCGAACGTTAATGACAGGTTTCTCACGAAACAAGAGGGCGAAAGCCGAGAAAGTTTCCCGCTGTCCGGTCATTGACAGGCCTGCGCGACCGGTGGGAGCGTCGAAGCGCTTCAACACTCCGTCCAGTCGACACTCCGTCCAGTCGACACTCCGTCCAGCCAGCCTGCTTAGGGGTCAGCCTCGTGGGCCTTCCGTCCCCGTCCGCCGTCGGCCTGCCTGCGTTGCGCGATCCGGCGTCGGCCGTCGAACCCTTCGACGGCCGGCCGGTCGTCCCGTCGGCGCCGACCTACCTGCTCCGCGACGTCCACGTCCGCCTCCCGCGGCCGCCCCGGGCCCGGAGCACGGACACCGGCTCCGCCGAGCCGGACACCGTCACGGCCCGCGGCCGGATCCGCGACGCCGGCCGGATCGGGTCCCCGGCCGGCCGTCGGCACGCCGTGCCCGTGCCCGTCGCCGCCGACGCAGACGCAGACGCAGACGCCGACGCGCGAGACTGCCACGCCCGTTCGCTGCCCGACGGCTCGGCGCGGGCGCGCGGTCACGCCCGGCGTTCCGGTCCGGTCCGCGTCGACCACGGCACACGGGCCCGTGACCCCGAAGACGGCGACCACTGGTTCCGGGGGCTGACCGCCACGCCCGGCGCACGAACGGAGGCACCCGCCCGATGAAGTTCACCGACGGCCGCTGGCTGACGCGTCCGGGCTGCACCCCGCGCTTCGCCGCCGAGGTCGCGGACGCGCGCGCGGACGCTGACCGGATGACCTTGTACGCCCCGGTCAAGCACATCACCGGCCGAGGCGGCACGCTCAACGGCCCGCTGCTGACCGTGGAGTGCTGGTCCCCGGCCGAGGGCGTCATCGGCGTACGCGCCACCCACCACGCCGGCTCCGTGCGCCGGGGGCCGGAGTTCGCGCTGTCCGGGTCCCGCCGCACCGAGGAGGGAGTGGGCAAGGTCCGCCGCGACGGCCCGCTGCTGGAGCTCACCTCCGGTGACCTGACCCTGCGCGTCGACTGCTCCCGGCCGTGGCGGCTGGACTTCGTCGCGGACGGACGGGTGCTGACCTCGGCGGGCGAGCGGGGCACCGGGTTCGTCACCGACGCCGAGGGCCGCCACCACATGGTCGGACAACTCGCGCTCGGCGTCGGCGAGTCGGTGTACGGACTGGGCGAGCGTTTCACCCCCTTCGTCAAGAACGGCCAGTCCGTGGACATCTGGCAGGCCGACGGCGGCACGAGCAGCGACCAGGCCTACAAGAACGTTCCGTTCCACCTGACCGACCGCGGCTACGGCGTCTTCGTGAACCACCCCGGAAGGGTGAGCTACGAGGTCGGATCGGAGGCGGTCGGGCAGGTCCAGTTCAGCGTCGAGGACCAGTCGCTGGAGTACTTCGTCGTCCACGGCCCGAGCCCGAAGGAGGTCCTGGAGCGCTACACCGCGCTCACCGGCCGCCCGGCCCTGCCCCCGGCCTGGGCGCTGGGCCTGTGGCTCACGACCTCCTTCACCGAGCACGCGGGCCCATGGGGCCGGAGATCGGGAGACCGGGAGATCCAGCGACCCGCTCACCCGGGCGCCCGGAGGGCGCAAATCCCTTGTCGCAGCAAGTGAGTCGGCGATTTCGTGGGCGGGCTCGCGACTGATTATGATCTTGGTCATGTCTGTGCAGAGTTCCGAGAAGGCCCTTTCCCGCAAACAGCGACTCCAGGAGAAGCAGCGCCGTCAGCTGGCGGTGGTGGACACCGTGGACAAGGCCGAGGCCAAGGTCCGCAAGGCAGAGGTCGAGCTGGCCGTGGCCGTCGCCGAAGCGGTGCAGGTGTTCGGTGACGAGGAGTCCGCCTCCGAAGGGCTCGACATGAGGGTCGAAGCGATCCGGCGCTTTCTCGGCATGGCGCGGGACGAAGCCGCCGGCGCCGAGGACGCCGCCGAGGCAGCCGGCGCATCCTGAGCCAGGGCCGTCACGACCCACGGCGCCGCGCACGCCCCTCGACGTGACGGCGCCACTCCCTGGCGGGCGGGGCCGACACACCGACCGGACGCCGGGCGACCTCGTGGCGGTCGAACCACACCCGGCTGCCGTTGCCGGCCGGTCGGGCGACGGCGAGCACGGCGACCGCGTGCCGCACGCCCGGCACGGCGACGAAGGCCGGCGGCGACAGCACACCGCCGCCGAACCCGGCGATCGTGGACATGCTCGCAGCGCCGAAGGCGGGCTACCGGTCGACGGACCGCATCCCCGCCTCGTCGTACCGCTCGCCCGAGACCTCGGGCATCTCCGCGTCGATGCGGGCGAGGTCGTCCTCGGTCAGCGTGATCTCTGCGGCGTCGGCGTTCTGCTCCAGATAGGTGCGGCGCTTGGTGCCCGGGATCGGAGCCAGGTACTCGCCCTGGGCCAGCACCCAGGCGATGGCCAGCTGTGCCGGAAGCACGTCCTTCTCGGCGGCGATCTCCTTCACCTTCGCGGCCAGCCGCAGGTTCGCCTCCAGGTTGCCGTCCTGGAACCGCGGGTTCTGCCGACGCCAGTCGTTCGCGTCCAGCTCTTCCGGCGAGCTGAAGCGCCCGGCGAGGAAGCCGCGGCCGAGCGGCGAGTACGGCACGAAGCCGATCCCCAGCTCACGGCAGGCGGGCAGCACTTCGGCCTCGACGTCCCGTGACCACAGCGAGTACTCGCTCTGCACCGCGGTGACCGGGTGCACGGCATGGGCGCGCCGGATGGTCTGCGCGCTCGCCTCGCTCAGGCCGATGCCGCGCACCTTGCCCTCGGCGACGAGTTCGCCCAGCGCGCCGACCGTCTCCTCGATGGGAACGTCCGGGTCGACCCGGTGCTGGTAGTACAGGTCGATGTAGTCGGTCCCCAGACGCTTGAGGGAGCCGTGGACGGAGCTGCGGACGTGCTCCGCTGAGCCGTCCTGCGGGCCGACCGTGGTGATGTCGCCGGGTACGGCCTCGTCCATCCGGTAGTTGAACTTCGTCGCGATCACGTACTCCTCGCGATGCCCCCGGATCGCCTCGCCGACGAGCGACTCGTTGGTCAGGGGCCCGTACATCTGCGCGGTGTCGAGGAAGTTCACCCCGATGTCGAGGGCGCGCCGGATGGTCGCGATGCCCTCCTCCTGATCGGCGGATCCGTAGAAGGCGGACATGCCCATGCACCCCAGGCCGATGGCCGATACCTGGAGGTCCCGCAGACTGCGCTTCTGCATGCCGTGTTCCAGCCTTTCGCTGCTGCTCGTACGTTGTTCGGACGCCGCGAAGCCCCTTGGACCGGCCGTGCAGAGACGCGTTCCGCTGCCCCGCATCCTGTGTGGTGCGCCGGCCGCTACAGGCCTCGTGCGCCGCGATGTCCGCAACGCTACGACCTGGAGCGCACTCCAGCGCAAGTCGGGCTCGGGCTCGCGCACCCGGCGAGCAGGACGTCTCCTCGCGCGGGTCATGGCCCCGATGTCCCCTCCTACAGCGGGGTGGCGCCCGAAGACGACACCAGGTGCGTGGTAAGATCATGTGATCAGCCTTTCGGGCTCGGACATCCATCCGGCCGAGAGGCTTTTTTCCTTCACGGACCCGCGTCCCGCCGCGCTCGTGCGCCCCGGTGTCCCTGCGCCCTACGCGTGGCCAGTCGTCCAGTCGTCCCGTTGTTCCGTCGTCCCGTTGTTCCGTCGTCCTGCGGAGGAGTTTCATGACAGGCCTGTCCGTACGCCTTGCGACCGATGCCGACCGTGCTGTGGTGGAACGTCTCTGGCTGCTGTTCCGCCACGACCTGTCCGAGTTCACCGGCGCGCTGCCCAACCCGGACGGGACGTACCGAGGCGAAAGGCTCGCGGCGGCGTTCGACGACGTCGACCGGGTGCCGTATCTGCTGATCAGCGGCGATCATCCCGTAGGCATCGCTGTCGTGCGGGGTCTTTCCGGGAACGTGCGCGTACTCAACGCCTTCTTCGTGGTGCGCGCGGCGCGGAGATCCGGGATCGGGCTGCAAGCCGTTCGAGAGGTGGTCGCACAGCACCCGGGCCCGTGGGAGATCGCCTTCCAGGACGCCAACGTGGGCGCCGTGCACTTCTGGCGTCGCGTCGCGGCCGAGATCGCGGGTGACGCGTGGACGGAGGAACACCGACCGGTTCCGGGCCGCCCCGATCTGCCGCCCGACGCGTGGATCTCCTTCGAGACGCACCCGTGAGGGCGCGCATGCCGCGTCAGCCGCTTCGGCGCAGGCCCGCCACGAGGAGCGCGACCAGTCGGCGTGCGTCGTAGCGCGGGTCGCTGTCGGCGCCGATGCAGAGGTTTCCGATACCCCGCATGAACGGGTAGGGGTCGAGACCGGAACGGATCTCACCGGAGGCGACAGCGGCGTCGAGCAGCTGGGCGCAGACCGGCAGGAGGCGGTCGAGGAAGTAGGCGTGCAGCGTCTCGAAACCGGTGTTGTCGGTCTGCAGCGCGGCCGCGAGGCCGTGCTTGGTGACGAGGAATCCGACGAACAGGTCGACCCACCGTTCGAGGGCGACGAAAGGGGAGGGGCTGCTCGCCAGCAGGGTCGGCCCGGCCTCGGCGCAGGCGTCGACCTGGTGGCGGTAGACGGCGATGACGAGGTCCGCCCTGGTGGGGAAGTGGCGGTATATCGTCCCCACCCCGACGCCGGCCTCGGCCGCGATGTCGCGCACCGGCGCTTCCACACCCGAGGTGACGAAGATCGCCGCGGCCGCGTCCAGCAGGGTCTGCTGGTTACGCCGGGCGTCCTTTCGTCGGGACCCGGGCGCGCTTGCCGAGCTCCGGCCTGTGTCGTCCACCGTGCCCCTTCTCGTCGGCGAGATCTCCCTACGGAACCGGTCCAGTGGACGGGACGCGGTCCACCGCCCTCGAGGAACGAGGTTCCGCTTCCCTCATGATGGCAGAGCCACGAGCGGCGACCAAGGCGAGGCGTTCCCCCGGCGGACGGCACGGCGCGCCGCTCGACCTCAGCCGTCACGGCCGGTCAGGACGCCGCCCGTCAACTCGCCCCGACGACAGTCCCGTTCGGACGAGCCGGTCACGGGGCGGGGGCGCGTGTCGCCGACGGTCGGATCGCATAGCCTCGTGCACAGCTGTGGCGGACGGAGCGCGTCCGCGGTGAGGAGGCGGTGGTGCTCGGAACGGGCGCGCGATGGCTCGCGGGCGCCATGACCCTGCTCTGTCTGGTGCTCGTCGGCCCCAGCACGTCGGCCGACGCACCTGTCGTGCGGCCCCTGCCCCCCGGCGCCGTCCGGGACGTCGTGGCGAACCGGGTCATGACGTGGAACATCTGCAACCCCTGCGGCGACAGCGACGTCGACCGGGCGGCCGAGATCGCCGCGTTCGCGCCCCAGGTCATCGGCCTGCAGGAAGCGTGCGTGCGTGACGTCGACCGGATCCGGGACCACCTGGAACGCCGTTACGGGCTGGTCTACCACGTCGAGTACGGCATGGTCCTGCGCAGCTGGGGGCGGTGCGGGGGACTGCCGTGGAACCCGGGCGGCTACGGGGAGGCGATCCTGTCGGCGGCGCCGATGACGGACCGCGTCCACGTGGAGTATCCCGACGGCGGCTCCGAGGACCGTGGATACCTGTCGGTGACCACGAAGGTGGGCGGCAGGTCCGTGCGGGTCTTCAACACCCACTTCGCCGAGCGCCGTCAGGAGGCGGTCCGCGCGGAGCAGGCCCGTGTGCTCGCCGCAGAGGTGGCCCCGTACGAGCACGCCGTCGTTCTGGGCGACTTCAACGCGGGGCCGGAGGCCGTGGAGCTCGCCCCGCTGTGGGCGCTGGCCGCGGACGCGGATCCCCGGTGCCGTCCCTCCGGCGCGGTGGCCTGTGAGCCGACCACCGACTGGCACAGCAAGTTCGACTACGTCTTCCTGCGAGGCCTCGCCGCGCTCAGACACGGCGTGGAGCTCACCCCGTACTCGGACCACCATCTGCTCCACGCGGACCTGCACCTCACCTGAGGCGGTTCCGCCCGGCGAACGGCTGCGCGACCCCGCCCGGTGTCCGACGCCAGCACGGGTGATGCCCGATGCACGCACGGGCGATCGGACATCGGACCCGCCCTGCACAGCCCGTTCAGGGGTTGCCCTCTTCCGGCCTCTTCCGCTGGTCACGGCCGGTTTCCCGGTCGGCCCCGGGGACGGGAAACAGGAAACCCGTCGACCTCTCCCGATCCGGCGGACAGTCTGATGCCGAAAGACCGAGCACGACCTGCGACCAGGCAGGCCGACCGCAAGGGGGAAACATGCGCAAGTTGTTCAGTGGAGCCGTCGCACTGGCCACCGCAGCCACGGCGATGGTGGCGCTGGCCGGTACGGCCGAAGCCAAGCCGGCCGCCGACTGGGCCGGGTGCCCGTCCGGCGCCGTCTGCGTCTACCCGCAGAACCAGAACCCCGCCCAGAGCCCGAGCGCCGTCTACTGGAGCTACGGGGCCCACGACCTCAGCAACCAGGTGGGCCGGCACTGGGTCCTCAACAACCAGACCGGTGGCGCCACGGCGGAACTGTGCCTGAACTACGGCGGCACGAACTGCAACTACACCATCGGCGCGCAGAACGGGGTGTACGCCGACCTCACGCCGGTCAACTCGATCAAGTTGAACCGGCCGTAGCACCTTTCTCACGGGGGAACGCCCGGAATCGCGTACGCGGTTCCGGGCGTCCGTGTTCTCGCCGCACCCTCGCGCCACGCCGGTGCGGATATTGATGGGCTGTCATATCCCCGCAGTACTCTGGATCGTGCCGCTTCACGGCTCATGCGCGCGATACCCGGGGGACGTGGTGGGGGAGCAGCAGCACACCGGCGACCGATACGAACCGCCATCACCCGCTTCCGCGGTTCAGGACTTCCCCACCCAGCTCAGACGCCTCCGCCGGCAGCGCGGACTCTCGCTGGCCGACATGGCCCGGCGGACGCACTACAGCAAGGGCTACCTCAGCAAGATCGAGACCGGTGCTAAGCGGGTCACCGACGACGTCGCCCGGCGCTGCGACGAGATCCTGCAGGCCGACGGCGGGCTGCTGCGGCTGCTGACGAAGAACGCCGAAGACCCCGGGCAAGCCGACGGCGCCGGGAAGACAGGCAGAGCCGACGAAGCGGAGAGGGAGGCGACGGCGCGGGACACGGATCACCCCCGGGCCGGGCGCACGGAACTCGACCCCGTCCGTCCCTACCGGGGGCTGTCGGCGTTCACCGCGCAGGACGCGGAATGGTTCTTCGGCCGCGCGCAGGCGACCGCCGCCCTGGTCGAGAGGGTCTTCGAACGGATCGGCGGGGGGCCGCTGCTGGTCGTGGCCCCGTCGGGCGCCGGCAAGTCCTCCCTGTTCAACGCCGGCCTCGTACCGGCCTTCCGCAGTCCCGGCGGCTTCCCCATGCCGGGCGCCGAGCGGTGGCCGGTGGTGGCCTTCACCCCCACCGCTCGTCCGACGGAGGAGCTGCTGGCCGCTGCGGCGAAGGCGCTCGACGGTGAACTCGACCTCACTGTAGAGCAGTTGAGGGACCGGCCCGAGTCGCTGCTGGAAGCCGTGCGGCGCACGGCGGACGACAGCCCGTGCGCCGACGGGGACAGACGCCCGCCGCCGGTGCGTCCGGTGCTCCTGGTCGACCAGTTCGAGGAACTGTTCACCCTCTGCTCCGACGAGGACGAGCGACGCGCGTTCGTCCGGCTGCTGTGCGCACTGTCGACGTCCCCCCGCCCGTCGGACCCGGCGGACGGAGCCGGCCCCGACCCTGCCGTGGTGGTCCTGGGCGTACGAGCCGACCTGTCCGGCCGGTGCATCGAACTCCCCGAACTGGCGACGGTGTTCACCGACGGCTTGTTCGTTCTCCCCGCGATGTCCGTCGCCGGGTTGCGGGAGGCGATCACCCGCCCCGCCGAACTCGCCGGACTCACCCTCGAACCGGGTCTCGTCCCCCTGCTGCTGCGCGACGCCGGGCTGCGCGAGGCACCGGGGGGACTGCCCGGCGAAGCGTCGGACGCCGGGCGCGCCCTGCCGGACGTCACCCCCTCCGGGGCGCTGCCGCTCATCTCCCACGCGCTGCTGACCACCTGGCAGCGGCGCGAGGGCGACACCCTGACGGTCGCCGGGTACGAGCGCACCGGCGGGATCCGCGGGGCGGTCGCACGCACCGCCGAGGACGTGTTCGCGGGCCTGTACCCGAGCGAACAGCAGACGATCCGGCGAATGCTGGTGCGCCTCGTCCACGTCGCCGACGGCGCCGGAGCGGCCCGCTGCCGGATGAGCCGGGCCGCCCTGATCGACCGGCCCGCCGACTCGGACGACGCGACGGCCGCCCTGGACGCCTTCGTCCGGGCCCGCCTGATCACCGCCGACCGCGACACCGTCGAGATCGCCCACGAGGCCCTGCTGCACGCCTGGCCCCGGCTGCGCGGCTGGATCGACGCCGACCGGGACGGACTGCTGATCCACCAGCAACTCGCGCACGCCGCCGACGCATGGGAGCGCGAGGGCCGCGATCCGTCCGCCCTCTACCGAGGGGCCCGGCTGGACGCCGTCGGGGAGTGGGCCGAAAAACTGGACGGCCGCAGCCGGCTCAGCGCGCAGGAGGAGGCGTTCCTGCGCGCGAGCCGGGCCGAGAAGGCCGACCGTCAGCGGCAGGCCCGGCGGCGGATCCGGCGTCGGCAGGGCACGCTGGCCACGCTGGTCGTGCTGCTGACCCTCGCCGTCGCCGCCGGAGTCCTCGCGTACCGGCAGCGCTCGGACGCGCTGCACCAGGAGCGGGTCGCCCGGTCCCGGGCCCTCGCCGCGCAGTCCGCCTCCCTGGCCGCCGGCCAGCCCGAGGCGTCGATGCGGCTCGCCGAGGAGGCCTACCGCTCGCAGGAGACGCCCGAAGCGCGCGGCGCCCTCCTGAGCACGCAGGCGCAGCCCTTCTCGGCCCGGCTCGGCGGGCACCGGGGGCCGGTCAACTCGGTGGCGTTCGCGCCCGGCGGGCGCACGCTGGCGACCGCCAGTTCGGACGGCACGGTGATGCTGCGACGGCTCGCGGACCGCCGTACGACCGCCACGTTCACCATGGCAGGGCAGGTGCGGTCGGTCGCCTTCAGCCCCGACGGCCGCACGCTCGCGGCAGGCGCCACGAACGTGCCGGTGCGCCTGTGGAGCGCGGCCGGGCACCGGACGACGGCGGTGTTCCCGGAGAGCACCTCGGGTGCCCGGGCCGTGGTCTTCGACCCCCGGGGCCGCACGCTGGCCGTCGCGGCCGGCGACGGCACGGTCCAGCTGTGGGACACCCTCCGGATGCGCCGTGTCGTCACGTTCACCGGCCACGTGGGGCAGGTCGACGCGCTGGCGTACGCCCCGGACGGCCGCACGCTCGCCTCGGCCGGCGCCGACCGGACCGTCCGGCTGTGGGACACCGCGCGCAACCGCCCCGGGCGCGTGCTGGAAGGGCACACCGACGAGGTGTACGGCGTGGCGTTCGCGCCGGACGGACGGACCCTGGCCAGCGGCGGAGCCGACCGGACGGTACGGCTCTGGGACCTGGCACGCCACCGGACGACCTCGGTCCTGACCGGGCACAGCGACGACGTCAACGCGGTCGCCTACACCCCCGACGGCGCGACGGTCGTCAGCGCGGGCGGGGACGGCACGACCCGCCTGTGGGACGTGCACAGCGGGATGCCCACGCTGACGCTCACCGGCCACACCGACTACACGATGGGCGTGGCCGTGAACGCCGACGGGGCCATGCTCGCCACCGCCGGATTCGACCAGTCGGTGGTGCTGTGGGACCTCGGCGGGCCGATGCTGACGGCCCGCCCGTACACCGAGATCTGGCAGTCCGCCTACAGCCACGACGGAAGACTGCTCGCGACCGCCGACACCGACCACACGGTGCGCCTGTGGGACGTGGCGCGGCACCGGCCCGTGGCGACCCTGCGGGGGCATCGCTCGGCCGTGTTCTCGGTGGCCTTCGCCCCCGACGGGCGGACGCTGGCCTCGGCCGGTTCGGACGGCACGGTGCGGCTGTGGGACGTCGCCGACCACCGCCTCCTCGACACGCTCGCCCGGCATCACGGGGACGTCTTCGCGGTCGCGTTCTCACCGGACGGCGCGCTGCTGGCGTCGGCGGGCGCCGACCGCACGGTGCGGCTGTGGGACGTGGCCACCCGCCGCCCCCTGGCCACGCTCACCGGCCACACCGACTTCGTCAACGACGTCGCCTTCAGCCCCGACGGGCTCACCCTCGCGAGCGCGGGCGACGATCTGACCGTACGGCTGTGGGACGTCGCGTCCCGCGCGCCGCTGGCCACGTTCACCGGACACACGGGCGCGGTACGGGGAGTGGCGTTCGGTCCGGACGGCCGGACGCTGGCGAGCGGCGGCAACGACGGGACCGTCCGGCTGTGGGACGTCGCCCGACGACGTCCGACGGCGGTGCTGCGGGGGCACACCGGATCGGTGCGCGGCATCGCGTTCTCCCCGGACGGCCGCCTGCTGGCCGGCAGCGGCAGCGACCGTACGGTGCGGGTGTGGGACGTGGCCGCGCGGCGGCCGTGGGCCACCCTGACCGGGCATACGAACGCCGTGTGGGGCATCGTGTTCGCCCCGGACGGGCGGACGATCGCCAGCAGCAGCAACGACGGCACCGTACGGCTGTGGAACCTGGACGTTCCGGCCCGGTTCACCGCGATCTGCCGACTGCGGCTGTCCACGGCGAGCGCCTCGACGTGCCCGCCCCCCTGAGCGCGACCACGGCGCCCTCACCGTGCCGGGAGCGGGCCGGCCGTGACCTGACGCCATCGCCGCGCCGCGCACGCGGGGGCGGTGAACAGGGCGTTCCCCCGGGGGTGCTGTCAGGCGGTCGTCAGGATCTCGACGTATCCGTCGGTCCCGTGCACGCGGATCCGCTGCCCGTCCTGGATCAGCCGGGTGGCCCGCTCCACGCCCACGACGGCCGGCAGGCCGTACTCCCGGGCGATCACGGCGCCGTGGGTCATCAGCCCGCCCACCTCCGTCACCAGGCCCGCGATGCCCACGAAGAGCGGCGACCAACTGGGGTCCGTGTGGGCCGTGACCAGGATGTCGCCCGCCTCCAGATCGGCCCGCGCCATGTCGAGGACGACGCGGGCCCTTCCTTCCACGGTCCCGGCGGACACCGGCAGGCCGCTCAGAGCGCCGGCCGGCACGTCGTCGCGCCGGTACGCCCCGCTGACGGCCTCGCCCTCGGACGTGAGCACCCGGGGCGGGGTGAGCGCGTGGTAGGACCGGAACGCTTCCTTGCGACGCCGGACCAGTTCGTCGTCCACCCGGTGCGAGCGCGCGACGTCGTGGAACTCCTGGAACGTGAGGTGGAAGACGTCCTCCCTGTCGCGGAGCACGCCGGCCCGCACCAGGCGTTCGGCCTCGCCCAGCAGGGCCTGCTTGTAGACGAAGTAGCGGCTGATGACGCCGTACTTGGGGTACTCGCGGTATCCGATGAAGGTGCGGAGCCGGTCGATCATCCGCTTGGCCTCGGCGGCCTTCGACTCCCCGTCCGGCAGGGTCCGCAGGCGTGACAGCACATCCTCTTCCTTCTCCCGTGCCTTCCGCAGCCCACGCTCGAACCGCTGCCCGGCCGCTCCCGGTCCGAAGTTGCGGACATGATCGAGGATGACCGGCAGGAGAGTGGCAGGACGCTCGCGCCACCGCGGCCTCGTGATGTCGATCTCGCCGACGCAGCGCATGCCGTACCGGTCGAGGTAGGCCTCGATGGCGTCGCGCGCCTCGGTCCCGCCCGGCAGCTTCGCCAACGCGTCGAGGAAGTCGTCGTCCTCGACGCCTTGCAGGAAGGCCACCACCTCCGGATGGGGGCGGATCACGTCCGCGACGTCGAGCGCCGCCAGTCCCATCTCCGAGGTGATGTTGCCGGGCGCGGACAGCGTGAGCGTGTCGGCCGCGTTCTTCTCGCCGAGCCACTCCCGCAGCGTGTCGTTGAGCCACCAGGTGGCCTCCATGCCCGCCATGATCGCCTGCATGCTCTGCCGGTCGCCGAGCATCCGCCGGTGCTCCCCGAAGGCCTCGAGCAGGAAGTCGAACAGCGCCGGTCCGGTCTTCGTGCGGATGTCGCGCTTCAGGGCGGCGAGGGAGGCCTGGTTGCGTTCGACGAGTTCGGTGACGACGGCCGGGTCGGTCGCGATCGGCGCGGGTGCGCCGCCGGGCGGCGGCCCGACAGGATCCGCGTCGGGGAGCGACGGGAGGAATCCGTCACGGCTGAGGACCGTCTCCAGCGCGTCCCTGATCGCCGGATCGCCCTTCCCGACGAGGTCAAGGAGTGCGGCACGGCTCGCGGGCGAGGCCAGGCGCCGGGTGGCGTCGACGAACAGCCTCCCCCCGGCCTCCTGCATCGGCGCCATGGCCGTCAGCTGCCACACGGAGATCCCCAGGGTTCTCATGGGGTCGGTCATCATCTGCTGGTGCCCGACGGAGATGTAGACGTGGTTGTCCTGGTCGTCCGTCCCGGGGATGGGGAACAGCGTCGTGACCGGCCGGCTCTGGACGATCCGGAAGCCGTCGTCCGCCAGGCACCACTCGATGTCCTGCGGTCGGCCGAAGTGCGCCTCGATCCGTCGCCCGAGCCGCACCAGCCCCAGGACCTGCGCATCCGTCAGCGCAGGCGCCGCCTGCCGCGCCGGGTCGACCGCCACGTCCCGCGTACCGCCGCCCGGCCGGGCATGAACGGCACGCAGCTTGACGGCGATCGCCCTGTCGACGATCTCGCCGTCTCGCACCTTGAAGACATCGGGGTTCATCAGCCCGGAGACCAGGGCCTCACCGAGGCCGAAGCCGGCGTCCACGGTGGCGACCTTCCGGTTGCCCGTGACGGGGTCGGACGTGAACAGGATGCCGGACGCCTGCGGGAAGACCATCCGCTGTACGACCACCGCCATACGGACCGTACGGTGGTCGATGCCGTTGCGCTGACGGTAGATCACCGCCCGCTCGGTGAACAGCGAGGCCCAGCACCGGCTGACGTGCCGGAGGACCGCCGTCGGCCCCACGACGTTCAGGTACGTGTCCTGCTGGCCGGCGAAGGAGGCCGTCGGCAGGTCCTCCGCCGTCGCGCTGGATCGCACGGCGCAGGCGGCGTGCTCACCGAGACCGGCGAGCGCGCCGGTGACGGCCGCCGCGAGGTCGCCGGGGACGGTGATCTCCTCGATGGTCCGACGGATCCGTGCGCTGAGCGTGCGGACCGTCTCCCGGTCGTCCGCGGTCAGGCGCGACAGCCGGTCGAGGTCGTCGTGCACCGACGGCGCTTCGGCCATGAGCCGCCGGAAGGCGTCCGTCGTCACGCAGAAGCCGTCCGGCACGCGGACGCCTTCGATCCGCGACAGCGCGCCCAGATGCGCGCCCTTGCCGCCGACGACCGCGATCCGATCGACGTCGACGTCCTGAAGTCCCAGCACGTACGGCCCGGTCATCGCGGCACCTCCGAGGCAGCCGTGCCGCGCGGCCGCACCGCACCGGCCGACCGCAGTGCCGGCGCGTTCCCGGGCGCTCGCCATCGCCCGGCCGGCCCCACCGCCGACCCGAGGTCACCGCGTCCCCCGTACCTCGACAACGACACAAGCACGTCGCGCCCTCATTTCCGCAGGTTGTGGCCTTGGGCGACGATTCTGCGTCCTGACCTGGAGCTTGCGGCAAGCCCCCTGGCGCGCTATAAGTTGGGAGAGGCAAGGAGAGCGTTCTCCTTGCCTTCGCTGTTTCCCGCCCCCAGCCCCCGCCTCGCCCTCCGCCGTCCTGGCGGGCGAGCAGCGCCAAGGTCCGCGCTCACGACCAGCGGTGGACGTCGAAGCCGTCGCGATCGAGCGTGGTCCTGATCCGGCCGAGCCACTCCGCACCCAGCTGACGTCCGTTCGGGAGCCGGTCGTCCCGGTCCCAGCGCCATGTGGTGATCATCGCCAGCACGAGGACCCGGCAGGCGCGCAGCATGTCCTCATCGGCAGTCGGCCGGTGCCCGCCGACTTCTTCCGGGGCATGGGCGAGATCGAATTCGACGGGTCCACGGCAACACGTCTCGAAGTCGATGAACAGCAACCCCTGCGGCGTGGCGAGCAGGTTGCCCGGGTGCGGCTCGCCGTGCAGCAGTTGCTCGTCGCCGCCGCGCTCGCCGATCACGCGGGTCAGGCCTCGTAACGTGTCGCCGAGCAGTTCCCGGTCCGCGTCTGCGAGTTCCGGGGTGCGGTCGCGGTTCGCCACGAGGCGTCGCGCCCGCTCGACCCGATCCGTGAAGTGCGGCGCCGGGACGTCGAGCCGGCGCATGCCGGCATGCAGCCGCTCGAGCGCGTCGGCGTAGTCGGCCGGTGAGACCTCGCGGGACGGCGCGGACTCGTAGTGGGTCCACAGCGTGACGACGAAGCCGTCGCGCTCATGAACGCGTGGCCCCGCCCGCGGATCGGGCACGGCCACCGGGCACCCGGACTCGGCGAGCCGCTGGGCGACGTCGAGCTCGAACCGGGCGGTCCGATGCGCGACAGGAGCCACCCGGGCCACGACGTCACAGGGCAGCAGACGCAGAGTGAGCTTGTTCGAGTCATGAAGAACCGTCACGTCGTCGGCTGCCAGGCCGAGCGATGCGGCGATCGATCTCGCCGCGGCCACCGCACGCACCACGTCCGACACCTGCATCCTGCTGGCCTCCTTGCTCCCGTCGGACGGTCACCGCCGACCGGGCTCACTGTGACGTCGGTCTTCCGTGGCGCCGGACCCGCGGGTGGGCAACCGGCTCATACGTGGCCCTTGCCGTAGAAACGGACGTAGTCGATCGTCATCGTCGCGGGAGACGGGGTCGAGGCGTCGGGCGGGCCGGGCCAGTCGCCTCCGACGGCGACGTTGAGCAGCAGGTGCATGTCCTGCTCGAAGACCCAGTCGCGGGGTGCGGGCAGCTTCGAGGGAGTCAGGGTGAAGTACGGCTTTCCGTCCACGGACCAGGTGACGCGCTGCGGCTGCTTGTCCACGGCATAGGTGTGGAACGCCTGCGAGGCGTCGGACGGGAGAGCGAGGGAACCGCCGATGCCGTTCTCGTTGAAGTAGGTCGGCCCGTGCGCGGTGCCGTACACGGTCCGCGGTTCCCCGCCGACCACCTCGCAGATGTCTATCTCACCCTGTTCGGGCCATTCGGCTCCGTCGTCGCCGAGCATCCAGATCGCCGGGAGCAGACCCGTGCCGGTGGGCAGCCTCGCGCGGACCTCCGCACGTCCGTGGGTGAGGGCGACCTTTCCCTCGGTGGTCAGACGGGCCGACGTCCAGGGGCAGAACTCCCGCGTGTAGCAGGGCAGCCGGGAACCGCCGGGAGCCGGCCGGGCCGAGATCAGGAGATGACCCTCCCCGTCGAGGGCGGAGTTGGCCACGTCGTCCGTGTAGTACTGCAGTTCGTTGTTGCCCCACCCCTCGGCGTCCCGGTTCCCCGTTTCCGTCCTCCAGTACCGTTCCGACGGGCGGGTAGCCGCCTCTCCGTCGAACTCCGCCTGCCAGAAGGGCTTTTCCCGGTCCGAAGGGGAGGGTGCTTCTTCAGCGGAGCCACACCCCGACAGCAGTCCGCTCAGCGCCAGCACGAGTGCCAAAACGGTACGTCGGTTCATGCGCCGCTCCCTGAAAGATCCTGCGGAAGACGATAGTCGAGGACACCGGTGGCGATCCGGCACGGCCGACCCGCTCCGGGGGAGGCCGGCGCCTCCACAGCTCGCCACTGCGGCGCCGTCCCCTCGCACGCTCCATGGTGAATCGATGGAACCCCGGGCGGTGCGTCGCTCTCTGACGTGTCGAAGGGGGACGCACATGAAGAAGGTCACGACCCGATACGCGCCGACGGTCGCGGTGGTGCTCGCCTGCTGCTGTCTGCCGCTGACCGCCTGCGGCACGGAACACCCCGGGGCGCGTGCGGCGGCCACGGCCGGACCCGGGGCGTCCGCGGCGGACGGGACGAGCGACGACGGCCGGGAAGACCTGCCCGACACCACCTCTGACGACCAGGGGACGCTGCCCGACACGACTTCCGACGACCAGGGGACCTTGCCCGACACCACCTCTGACGACCAGGGGACGCTGCCCGACACGACTTCCGACGACCAGGGGACCTTGCCCGACACCACCTCTGACGACAACGGGAGCGCGCCGGCGAACGGTCCGAACCGCTGGTTCCCGATGCTTCGTGAATTCCGCGCCTACCTCGCCACGAGCGTCACGAAGGCGGATGCCGCTCTCGCCGCCCACGTGACGAGCGTCCGGATCCGGGTGCCCGTCGGCAGTGCCCGCAGTGAGGCCGTCGTGCGGGTCGACTACGGTGTGGCGGAACAGGCGGAGGCGGACCGCACCGCCGGTGTCTTCGCCCACTGGCGGCGTTCGGTGTACGGCGATCACGGCCACGTGGACGTCCTCGGCCCGGCGAAGACCACCGCCGAGAAGGACTGGTGACCGACGCCGGCCTCGAGGCCGCCTCCGGATCAGCCGGTCCCCTTACCCCGATGTCCGAGGAGAAGACGACCATGCAGACCGCGCAGACCGCGCAGACCGCGCAGACCGCGCAGACCGCGCAGACCGCGGAGATGCAGCAAGTCGACCACGACCTCGTCCAGGCCGCGGCGCATGTCGCTCGTACTCGCTGCCGGGGCGACAACCACACCATGGCGGCCGCGGCCCGTGCCCGGGACGGCCGGATCGTCACCGCGGTGAACGCCTATCACTTCACGGGAGGCCCCTGCGCCGAGCTGGTCCTCATCGGCGCGGCAGCCTCCCAGGGGGTCTACGAACTGGACACGATCGTCGCCGTCGGCGACCGCGACAGGGGCGTCGTCCCGCCGTGCGGCCGGTGCCGTCAGGTCCTTCTCGACTACTTTCCCGCGCTCAAGGTCATCGTCCGGGAAGGGGACGGCGTCCGCACCGCGCTCATCTCCGACCTGCTGCCCGCCGGCTACGTCTGGGCCGACCACCAGCTCGACGCCGAGTAGCCCGCGCGGCCCCGGCACGAGCCGGCCCCGCCGACGGACGACAGGGTGCGACGGGGCTCGGGCGGCTCACACGGCCATGGCTTCCTGGAGCCAGCGGGAGACCCGGTAGGGCAGCCAGCACGCCAGGTCGCCGACGCGCAGGACCAGGTGTTCGGCCGTGAACTCCTCGAGGACGTCGGCCGGTACGTCGGAGTGGTGCGTGCCCGGGGAGAGCAGGGCGATCGCCTCACTGTAGCGGGGCTCCTCGGCGGTGAAGCGGCGCAGGTCCCCCCAGCGGCGGTCCCTGATCTGGACGAAGCCCGGCCCCTGACGCCAGACCAGTTTGCACAGGTAGTGCCGGGTCCGCCAGGCGTGCAGCGCTTCCTCGGCCCCGTCGAGCCCGGTGAGGGTCCGGGGCGGCTGGAGGTGGGACAGCACCTTCCACTGGTGGGTGGACTCCTGCGGTGACAGACGAAGGTCCCAGTCGACGGAGACGGCGCGTGCGGTGAGGTCGCGCACCAGACACAGCCGGTCCACGACTCCGCGATGGGCCGCGGCATCGTCGCTGGACAGGTCGACGACGGCGTCCAGTTCGGCATGGCGTACGCCCAGGTCCCACAGCTGGTCGACCTGCGGGGCCCGAGGGGTCACCGGGATGGTCCCCAGCGACATGCCCGGCAGGTCACGGGCCTGCGGGTCGAGGTCGCGCCAGGCTCTGACGGTGACGCTCGGTGCGGTGGCTGTCATGTGCGATCCTTCGTCGAGGTCGTGGAGCCGGCCGGGCGGACGGAGGGCGGGGGAAGGCGGCGCTCAGGACGAGGCGGGTGCGGGCTCGGGCTCGGCCGCCGCGCCGGCCTCGATCGCGGTCGTGGTCTCGCCGCGGGTGTGTGCGTGGCGCATGTAGTCCAGACGCAGCAGGTCCTGGTTCACGGCGGCGGGGGCGATGTGCACGTACTGGCCCGCGTCCGTGAACACGATGCCGAGCGTGACCCACTCCTTGAGAAGAGCCTCGACCTGGTGCGGGGTGCACGGCGCGACGCCGGCGGAGCCGGTGGCCGAGGTCAGCTTGCGATGCAGCGCCACGACGGTGTGCGGCTGGTCCAGGAGGCGGAAGAGCGCGGTCTCCAGCGGATCGGTGAGCTGCAGGGTCCGCCACGTGAAGGACGGCCGTCTGCTGACCAGCACGATCCGCTCGCCCAGATCGGTGTGGGTGAGGCGCGCGTCGGCGTGGTGCTTCTTCCACGCGGCGATACCGTCGTTCAGGAGGGTGACCGTGGGCTCGCTGATACCGCGTTCCGGCGCCTGGAACACGTAGGCCAGATCGTGCAGTTCCGTCTCGGGCAGGTCGTAGGTGAAGAGGTAGTGCTCCTCGGGCCGCAGTCCGGTGAAGCCCAGTTCGGGGCGCTTGAAGTACGGGCTGAAACGCTCGATGGCGATGCGTGCGGACAGGTCGGCCGGTGGGTTGAGGTGCTCCAGGGCGGGGAGCTGACGGATGACGGGTTCGTAGTCCTCCGCGGTCTCGCCGGGAAAGCCGTGCAGATAGTTCCACGACACCGACAGTCCGGTCTCCGCGGCGTCGCGGAGCATGCGGACGTTCTGGCAGCCGCTGACCCCCTTGTCCATGAGGTCGAGGACGCGGCTGTTGAGGCTCTCGATGCCCGGCTGGACGTAGATGAGCCCGGCGTCCGCCAGCACCTGCAGCTGAGGACGCCGCATGTTGGCCTTGATCTCGACATGCATGCGCAGGTCGTAGCCGCTGTCGATGACGCGCGGCAGCACGGTGGACAGGTAACGCATGTCCAGGATGTTGTCGACGACGTACATGTCGAGCACGCGGTGACGCTCCGCCAGGTCCATGATCTCCTGGTAGAACGTGTCGGGGCTCTTGCTGCGGAACTCCATGAAGGAGCCGTTCAGGCCGCAGAAGGTGCAGTGGTGCTTCTCTCCCCACCAGCAGCCGCGTGCTCCCTCGACGACGAGTTTCGGCTCCACCCAGCTTCGTGCCACGGACGCGGCGAGGCGTTCGAAGTAGCCGCTGTAGTCGGGAGGCAGGATCGCCGCGGGCGGCAACGGCCCGGTCGGCATCGGGTTTGCGGTGTGCGCCGAGTCGGGCGTGCGGTGGCACAGGCCCGGGATCGAAGCCGCGGCGGCCGGGTCGCCGTCGCGCAGCGCGCTGAGCAGTTGAGGGAAGGCGGCCTCGCCCTCGCCGCGGACCACGTAGTCCACGAAAGGGAAGTTGCGGTGGACGGCGGCGCCCTGCTCGGCGTCGCAGTTGGCTCCGCCCATGACGGTCACGATGTGCGGGGCGAGAAGCTTGATCCGGCGGGCCGCAGCCAGCGCGGCGGTGTTCTGCTGGAAGGTGGAGGTGAACCCGACCACGTCGGGCTCCAGATCCACGACGCGCTGGGCCACCTCGTCGACGAACTCCGGTACGACGCGGTGCAGTTCACGGGTCATGAGCATCCGGGACCGGCGCAGCTTCGGCGTCATCGCGTCGACGAACTCCGACTCCCTCCACTGCGGGTCGTCGTAGAGCGCCGAGGAGAACACCCAGTCGCCGCAGCCGAGGAAGTAGGAGGACAGGGCGTAGTAGTCGTAGTCCTCGGCCGTGAACTCGGTCCGGCTGGTGATCCAGTCGGTGAACTCCAGATTGGCGTGCAGCACCTCGCACGTGGCGTCCTGGACGTGTTCGTCGACGCTTCGTTTCAGGATGCCGAGCGCCAGTGAGGGCAGGTCTATCGGGGACCAGGGCATGTTGACGAGAAGTACGCGCACGATGGGCTCCTCGGAGCACGAACGGCCGACGGGACGTGAGGCGGGGGAGGGGAAGGAGCCCGGCCGGCCCGGTGAAGCCGGGCCGGCCGGGCCGTGGGTCACTCCTCGTCGTCGCTCTCGGCGCCGTTGCGGAACGGGATGGTGATCTTGATCCCGATGCCCGGCTTCCGGTTCTCCTCGTCGCCCGCGAGCGGGTCGTTGTGGATGATGTCCTTCTGCACGGTGGTCCTCCTTCTCGAGTTCATGGCGTGTTCTTCGGGCGGGTGGTGCTGTGCACCCGGTCCCGCTGTGTCGATCAGCGGGGCCGGGGCCCTCCGGGCTGTGCCGGAGGACGTGAGGGGGTGTCTGCCGCAGGTGGGGGCAGACACGTGTGCAGGAAAGTCAGGGAGCGGCGCAGGACGGCGACATGTGCCGCGCCGTCGTAGCCGTCGTGTCCGGTGTCGAGCCACATCTGCTCGTGGGCCACGCCCGCCGAGTCCAGGGCGGCGGCGTAGCTGCGGATCTGCTCGGGCGGGCACTTGACGTCCTTCTCCGCGCCGACCAGCAGCAGCGGCGCGCTCACCTTCGCCGTGTAGGTGAGGGGGGAGCTGTGGGCGTAACGTTCCGGCGTCTCGTCCGGCGTACCGCCGAACCAGCTGACGTCCAGGGCCCGCAGCGCGGGCGTGGTCATGCGGTGGGCGGTGACCCAGTCGGCGACGGGCTTCACAGCGATGCCGGCCTGCCATGTCCGCGGGCGGGTGCCGAGCGCGAGGAGCACCAGATACGCCCCCCAGGACACCCCCCACAGAGCGGTCGAGCGGTCGTCGGCGAGCCCGCGGCGGACGAGATCGGCCCGTACGGCGGCCAGGTCGTCCACCTGGGCGTGGCCGACGTCCGTCCCGAACGCCCGCCGCCAGCGGGGACCGTAGCCGGTCGATCCACGGTAGTTGACCCGCGCGACGGCGTATCCCGAGGCCACCAGCGAGTGCACGGTGGCGTCGTAGGCGTCCCGGTCGTGGTCCGCGGGTCCGCCGTGCACCAGGAAGACGGTCGGCGGCACGACGGCCTCGGCGCCGCAGCCGGAACGGGACGGGGAACGGGAATGGGAATGTGCGTCGCCGGGCCGGTCGCCGTCCTCGCCCGGCAGGCTGAGCAGGGTGTGGACGGAGCCGTGGGGCGTGGGGGTCCACAGCTCGGTGTGGACCCCCGGCACGCGCGGCAGGGGGCCGGGCGTCGGCAGCGCGACCCCGTCCGTCGAGCGGAGGACGGGCGGGTGGGCGGTGTCGGTCCACAGGTAGTGCAGCCCTCCGCCGGGCCGCGGGGCCGCGTCGAGGAGGGTGCCCGCGGGGGTGGTCACCACGCGGCGGCTACGGTGGCGCAGGGACACCCGGTGCAGCAGCGACCGGCCGTGGCGCTCCTGGCGCACCAGCACCTCGTCGGTGTCGGGGTACCAGCAAGCGGTGATCTCCGTGTCGAAACGGCACCAGGAGTGGGTGACCAGCCCACGGCGCGCCGTCCACGTCGCCAACTGGTAGCCGTCCTCCAACTCGTGCACCAGCAGCAGTTCGGAGCGGCCCGGCCGCGGCGAGAAACCCCGGCACCAGAATCTGCCGTCGGGTCCGTCGGGTCCGTCGGGTCCGTCGGGTCTGGCGGAAGCGCCAGGGAAGTCAGGGAAGTCAGGGAGGCCAGGGAGGTCGCGGCCGTCGAGGTGGGGCAGGGCGGCGACGACCCGGCCCGAAGGGTCCACGACGATGACGGTCGCGTCGCCGTCGGACACGGTCGCGAGGGCCACCAGATCGCCTTCGGGCGTGATGCCGCCCAGCCGTGCCTGCCCGGCGGTGCGGAGGAGCTCGCGCGGTGCCCGCCCTCGCCGTCCCACCAGCAGGCTCGTGCCCCCGTGACGGGACGCGACCGCCGCGGCGACCGTCCCGTCGGCCGTCACCGCAAGACCCCGCGGCGACCCGGCCGGCGCCCCCGGCAGACCGGGCAGCCGGCAGCCGCCGTCGAAAGGCTGGAACCACCAGTGCCCTCGGCCCTCTGCGTCCTCGTCGAACCACCACACGTACGCGTCGGCGTCGACAGCGTGATGCACCGTGCCTTCGGGGCGGTCGGTGACCTGCCGGGCGCTGCGGGTGGCTGCGTCCCACGTGAACACCTCGCAGCGGCCGTCGGCGTCGGCCGTCATCACCATGCGCCGGACGTCGCTGGGGCACACCTCCGGCAGGGCCCCGGAGAAGACCTGGAACGCGTCACCCATGGCCGTCCCCCGTTCCGGTGGCGGACACGGCTCCCGCGCGCAGCACGCCGGGAGCTCTGACCTGCGTGTACACGGCCAGCGCGCCGAACAGCACGGTGCACAGCAACACGGGCGTGCGGAGGCTCCATACGGTCACCATGAGCGAGGCGAGCGCCGGCGCGCCGGCCGCGGCCAGCGCGGCCACCGAGCCGAGCACACTCGCGGTCCGTGACTGCAGGGCCGCCGGCGTGCACGCGACGGCGACGCTCGACAGGACCACGGTGATCAGCGGCACGAGCAGGGACAGACCGGCGAAGGCCACCCCCCAGCCGACCGCGCCGTCCGCCCACACCAGTGCGCCGCACGGCACGGGCAGCAGCCAGGCGGCCAGGGTCAGCAGCCGCGTCGCACCCAGCCGACGTACCGCGGGGGCCGCGACCAGCGCCCCCAGGAGTCCTGCGGCCCCCGCCGCGGCGAGCACCCCGCCGGCCGCCGCGCCCTGCTCGTCGGCGCCCAGCCGGAACAGCGCGGTGTAGAAGAGCAGCGTCAGCGTGCCCCCGGCGGTCGACGTCCAGACCAGAACGAGTCGCAGCACCGGGGAGCGGGACACCATGACCACGCCCGCCTTCGCGGCGCCGAGCCGCGCGGCCCACGTCGCGCGCGGGCGGGTGCCGCGCTCGACCGGTGCGGCCTGGGCGACGGCGGGCGTGTCGAGGGGCGTGCGGATGGACCGTACCCCGAGTGCGGCCGCCGCGTAGGAGAGGGCGTCGGCCAGGAACGGCAGGGGCCGGGCCAGCTGGAAGAGGGCCCCGCCGAGCACCGGGCCCACGACGAGCGAGATCTGGTCGCCCACCTCCATCCCGGCCGCCGCCCGCGGCAGTTCGTCGGCGGCGGCCACATGGACGAGGGCTCCGCGCGAAGCGGCCTCGTAGGCCACCGCGCACAGCCGCTCCGCCAGAGCCAGCGCCATCACGACCCATAACGCGGGCCGGCCCAGACACATCAGAGCCAGCACTCCCGTGCACAGGGCCGCGAGCGCCGCCGACCCCGTCATCAGGCGCCGCCGCCGTCCCTGGTCCGCCGGCACCGCAACGATCGGTCCGAGGACGACTCCGCTCAACGCGGCGACGCTGGCCAGCGAACCGGCGGTGCCCGGGCTGTGGCCGAGTTCCAGGAGCAGCAACGGCAGGACGAGCCCGGAGGCCTGGCTGCCGAGCCCGTCGACGGCGTTGACCCACCACAGGATCCTGAGGTCGCGGTGTGCCCGAGCGGGCGGACGGGGCCGCGGGCCGGCCCGGTGCGCACGGTGGGGTCGTTCGGCGGTGGGATGCTCGTCATACGGTGGGACGGGCCGGCCCGAAGGCCGGCGCACCGGTGACCCGTCTACGTTCCCCACCCCCCGTACGCCTGGGAGCCCGTGCCACAGGCCGGCTCCGTGTGCTGTGCGTAGAAAATGTGCGTGAAACGTGAAAGTGAGCGGGAGCCTAGCCACCGCGCGTCGCCGGCGACAAGTGCCGAACAGTGCCTGATCGCCGCCCAATATGCGGACATGGCCGAGGATCGACTGGTCGGCGTCGGGATCCGTCGTCAACGGGCCGAGCGCGGGGAGTGCCCGGCTCTGTGCCGGTTCCGCGAAGGCGCCGGGTGTTTCGCTTCACAAGCGCATAGCGATGCGGGTGCCGCTCGTACACCCGCCCGCCCCGGGCGAACCGTGCCCCCGGCGCGGCACGCATCGCTGTTCGCCGCACTCGGTGTTGCGGGCCGAACCCGATCCGCTGTCCGAGCAACCGTTGCGCTGCTGAACTCCGCTGTTCACGAACGATGGTGATGTTCCATCAGGTCTGAGAGGCCAGGCCTGGCGCGACGTATGCCGAACTCTCGCCGTCCCTGAGGCCGCGGGCGCCGCATTGGCCGACAATCCACCTTCAGGGCCGATGGATATCGGCCAAAAAGCCGGGGAGCGGGTGGTGCGGCGGGTGGCGCGGGCCGACGCGGACCGGCCGACGGGGACCGGCGCGGACAGACCGGACCGGCCGGACCGGCGGGCTGGGCCGCGGGCGCAGCGCGTGCGCGGGCAATGACAGGCAGGGGATCGGCGAGACGCGTCGAGTCGGGAGCCTTCCCGCGCTCGCGGCGCGCACGTATTCGCCCTGCCGACGTGAGGCTCCCGTCACGGCCGGCGCCGGGCGTCGGGACTGCGCCGGGGTGAGGCCGTCCGGTTCGCCGGCGTGCCCGCCGCCCGCCCCGCTTTCCCTCGGCTTGCGCAACCAGGTATCTTGCATCGCATGGAACCAGGTGATTCGGCCAAGCAGGCCCGGGCTGCCGCGCAGTTGCGCAAGGGCGTCCTGGAGTACTGCGTGCTCGCCCTGATGCGGGACCGCCCGCGCTACGGCGTGGAACTCCTTCACGCCCTGGAGGAGTCCGGCGCCCTGGCCACCAGCCAGGGCACGGTCTACCCGCTGCTCTCCCGGCTCCGCCGCGACGACCTGGTCACCACCACCTGGCAGGAATCCGCCACCGGGCCACCGCGTCGTTACTACGCGCTCACCGACAGCGGCCGGGCCGCACTCGACGAGTTCACCCGCGTCTGGCCCGGCTTCCGCGACGCCGTCGACGCCTTTCTCACCTCCCCGCACCCCTCCACCGGAGACCTCACATGAAGACCTCTGCCGACCCCGTTCGCGACTACCTCTCGGCCGTCGAGCGCGAGAGCTCCGCACTCCCCGCCGACCGCCGCCAGGAGCTCCTCGCCGACCTCGCCGAACACATCGAGGTGACACGCGCCGAACGTCCCGACGCCACCGTCGGCGAGATCCTCGCGGAGCTGGGGGACCCCCGCACCATCGCGGCGACGGCGCTGGCCGAGGCCGGGAACGCGGGTGCCGGAGCCCTGCCCCGCAACGAAGCCGGCGCGTCCGTCCGGCGTGGCAAGGTGCACCCCCTGGTCCCGCTCCTGATGCTGACCCTCTCGCTGCCCTTCATGATGCTCTTCCCCGACCTCCCGGGGCCGCTGTTCGGCGTCCTGTTCCGCATCACCGGCGCGGTGCTCCTGTGCACCTCGGTGCACTGGACCGCGGTCCGCAAGACCACCGGCGTACTGCTCACGGCCATCCTGCCGACCGCCGTCATCGCCACCTGGAACCTGTCGGGCGCCCCCGCCGGCACCCCCTCCCTCGTGGCCAACCTGATAACGCTCGCCGTGCTGGCCGGCACGGCCGTATGGCTCTATCGGGTGCGCCGCGCCTGACACCCGGGTGAAGCGAGATCAGCCGCCGCGGGACTCGTGGCCGGCGCGGGGCCGGCCACGCGGAGGCCTGCGGCGGCTCACCTCACGCGGCCCTCACCCCCGTCGGACTCCTCGGCCTCTTCCTCGTCGGGAAGGTGGACGTCGTCGACTGCGATGTTCACCTCCACCACCTCGAGGCCCGTCATCCGCTCCACCGCGCCGATGACGTCGGTGCGCACGTCCCCGCTCACCTCGACGACGGAGTAGCCGTACTCGACGACGATGTCCAGGTCGACGGCTGCCTGGCGCTCCCCGACCTCGACCTTCACCCCTTGCGTGACCGCGCCGCCTCCGCCCCCGGGCACGCGTTCCCGCACGGCGCCGAAGGCACGGGCCATGCCTCCGCCGAGGCGGTGGACACCCGGCGCCTCGCGGGCGGCCATGCCCGCGATCTTGGCCACGACGCCGTCCGCCATGGTGGTCTTCCCCCTGGTCTCCGCCGGTGCGCCGGCCCCCGTACGTCCCTTCAGGGTGCTCACGCCGGCCTCGGGCCGGCCGGCCCGGGCGACGCTGGTGGTGTTCTCCGTCATGGCGATCACCTCAGCTTGTGTCCGATGTGCTGTGCGGGCCCCGGGTACCCACCCCCGGCGAACCGTGAACGGAATCGGAACAGCGAAGGACGAACAGCGAAGGACGAACAGCGAAGGACGCCGTCCCCCGGGCCGGCACCGGCACAGCGGCCGTGTCGCCGCCTTCCGCCGCGCCCGCGCCCGCTCCCGGCCACGCCCCCGGCCCCACCTGTGCGGACCGCGCCGTCCGCGGCAGGCAGGGCCGACTGGGCTGTTTGCAGCAACGGCGAGCGCATCGGCATCCGCGACCGGTGAGGCTTGACTTCTGCAACCGCCCGTCGTCCCTCGTCAGGAGCCTGCATGTCCCGGTGCCCCGCGCGCTCTCTTCGTGCCGCGCTGCGATCACGTCTCGGATCCGTGTTCGTCGTCGCGGTCGCCTCGTCCGCGGTCCTGGTACCGGCGACCGCGGGCGCCGCCACCGGGCCGGCGGAGGACCGCGCGCTGCAGCGTCGGATCGACCGGCTCGTCGGCGAGCGGGGCGGCCCGCCCGGAATCATCGCCTTGCTGCGCGACGGCCGGAAGACACGTGTGTTCCGGGCGGGCGCCGCGGACCTGGCGACGGGCCGCCGCCCGCGGGCGACGGACCACATGCGGATCGCGAGCACGGCCAAGGCCTTCAGCGGAGCGGTGGCCCTGTCCCTCGTCGACCGCGGGAGACTGGGCCTCGACGACACCTTGCGCGAGCGGCTCCCACAGCTCCCGGGCGCCTGGGGCAAGGTGACGCTGCGTCAGTTGCTGAACCACACCAGCGGCCTGCCGGACTACTCGCAGGCCCCCGGGTTCACCGCCGTGCTCGCGGCCGACCCGCGTCACCACTTCGACTCCCGTCACCTGCTCGACTACGTGGCCGACGAGCCCCTGCGGTTCAGCCCGGGCAGCCGGTACGCGTACTCCAACTCCGACAACATCGCTGTCGCCCTCATGGCGGAAGCGGTCACCGGTACCCCGTACGAACGACTCCTGCGGCGACTCGTCGACCGGCCGCTGCGACTGCGCGACACCAGCCTCCCGCAGGGCTACCGCCTGCCCGAGCCCTACCTGCACGGCTACGACATGAGTGACCCCGACTCTCCGCAGGACGTCAGCGAAGTCCTCGGCGCCTCCGGCGCATGGGCCTCCGGCGGCATCGTCTCCACCCCGGCCGACATGACCCGGTTCATCCGCGGCTACGCCCCCGGCGCGCTCTACGGCAGGAACGTCCTGCGGGAGCAGCGCCGGTGGATCGCGGGTGCGTCCGAGCCCGCCGGTCCGGGACGCAACACCGCGGGCCTGGGCATCTTCCGCTACGCGACCCGGTGCGGCGTCGTGCTGGGCCACACCGGGAACTTCCCCGGCTACACGCAACTGGTGGCCGCCACCCCCGACGGACAGCGCTCACTGACGTTCTCGGCCACGAGTCAGATCAGCGGGACCGGCGACCCCCCGCGGCTCGAGCGGCTGCGCGCCGTCCAGGAGGACTTCGTCTGCGCCCTGCTGCGCGGCGGTCGGTGAACGCACGAGACAGTCACCCACGACCGGCGCCCGCACACGCGACCGGCGAGGACGGGGCCGCCCGCAGCGGGGTGTGCGGCAGGCGCAGGTCAACGTGGTTTCAGTGCCATTGGCCCGATGCTGGGGAAACCCGCAAGACCAAGATCACGAAAGGTCGGCTCATGACCACGACAGCACAGGACGTCATCACCATCAAGCTCGAGCGCACTTTCGACGCCATGGACGACAACCACGACGGCTACCTGGACCGGACGGACTACCAGAAGCTCGGCGACCGCTACATCCAGGCGTACCGGCTGGACAAGAACGACCGCCGGGCCAGGGCCATCCAGACCTTCTGCCAGATCTACTGGCTGGAGCTGCTGCGCCACGCCGGTGTGGACGGGGACCGCCTCGCCAAGGACCAGTTCGTCATGGCCAACCGCCTCGCGGCCATTGACACCAGTCGGCTCAACGTGACCGAAGGCGGCGGCCACGCGATCTTCGACGTCATCGACGTCGACGGTGACAACGAGATCAGCAAGGACGAGTTCGCCCGCTTCCTGAGGGACGTGTGGAAGAGCGACGCGCCCGACGCCATGGACGCGTTCACCAAGCTGGACACCGACGGGGACGGTGCGATCTCGCGTCAGGAGTTCATTCGGGCGGTGCGTGAGCACTTCCTCTCCAACGACCCGGACGCGCCGGGCAGCCTGTTCTTCGGGCGCGTCTGACCCTTCCGCCCCCGGCGTTCGCCCGTTCGACCGAGAGCATCCCGTCGGCCGCCCCCGGACGTCGGTACCAGTGGGCGGCCGTCGCCGCGCGTGAAACGACGAGTCGAGTTCGTCGACGAAGCCATCCGTCTGCCCCAGCACGCAGAACCCGGCGAGCCGACCGCGCCGACAGAGCGCCGACAGACTGTCCCCTACAGGCAGCCACCCAAGACCAGGGTGAGCACCCCGAGCACCGGCCACACCAGCCCTCTGAGCTGCAGCTTCAAGTCGGCGGAGGCTCATTGCCCCACCCGCGATATTCGAGTGAACGTACGGAACGGGCTGCATAGGGTGAGAGGCGTGGACCCAGCTGACTTCTACACCGGCATCGTCGCGGACCTCTACGGACCGCTGAAGTCCTTCTCGCAGGACCCCGAACCCTACGCAGCCTTCGTGCGGCAAGCCGGGGCGCCGGCACTGGAGTTGGGGTGCGGAGACGGTGAGCCGCTGCTCGAACTGCGCCGACGCGGCCTGGACGTCGACGGCGTCGACTCCTCCGCAGACATGCTGGTGCGACTCCGACGCCGGGCGGACGAACAGGGCATCCCTGTCACCGTGTTCCACCAGCGCATGGAGGCAATGAGTCTGCCCCGCCGCTATCGGGCGATCTACCTCGCCGGGCCGACCTTCACCCTTCTCCCCGACGACGCCACAGCGCTCGCCGCGCTGGGCCGGATCCGCGCTCACCTGGCTGAGGGCGGGACCGCCCTGGTGCCTTTGTTCACCCCCGCACCGACCCCCGCCGAACAGATCGGCCGGGTGCGCACCGCCGCCGCGCCCGACGGAGCCGAGCTCCGGATATCCGTCGTCGCCGAGCAGCGCGACGAGACGACCCGGACACAGACGACGCTTCTGCGCTACCGGACATCATTCGCAGTGCTCCGGCCTTCAGGTCGGGGGTGAAGCGAATCTTGTGGCTGCGACGCGGAGCGTCGCGGTCTCGTTCCGGCGGAGCCGGACCCTGCTTCGTGACGGTGACGGATCGTCCACA
>NZ_BMTL01000059.1 GCF_014649655.1 Streptomyces humidus
GCGCTTGATCGACCTGCCCACCTACCCCTTCCAGCACCAGCACTACTGGATGGAGCAGCTGACGTCGGGCGACGTCGTCTCGGCCGGACAGGTCGCGGCGAGCCATCCGATGCTGGACGCGGTGGTGCGCGTCGCAGGTTCCGACGAGGTGGTGTTCACCGGCAGGCTGTCGGCGCGCACGCACGCCTGGATCACCGAACACGAGCTGGGCGGAAGGGCGTTGGTGCCCGGTACCGCGTTGCTCGACATGGCGATCTGGGCCGGTGACGAGACCGGCTGCTCCGGCGTGGACGAGATGGTGGTCACCGCACCGCTGGTCATTCCCGAGACAGGCGGGGTGCGCGTCCAGCTCGTGGCCGGCGAGCCGCAGGACACCGGGAACCGGCCCTTCTCCCTCTACTCGTGCCGGGAGGACGAGCAGGACTGGACCTGCCACGCCACCGGCATGCTGGCCGCCTCGGCCCCCGAGCCGGACTTCGAGCTGAGCCAGTGGCCGCCGGCCGGTGCCCAGCCCATGGCCACCGACGGTTTCTACGAGCGGCTCGCGGAGCACGGGTACGTCTACGGTCCGATGTTCCGCGGACTGCGGACGCTGTGGCGGCGCGACCGGGCCGCGGGCGGCCCCGAGTTCTTCGCCGAGGTGACGCTGCCGGAACACGCGGACACCGCGCGGTTCGGGATCCACCCCGCCCTGTTCGACGCGGCCATCCATCCCCGCGTCGTCGCCGCGATCGCCGACGCGGGCGACGACTTCACGCTCCTGCTGCCGTTCGTCTGGAACGGGATCAGCCTCTACGCCACCGGGGCGAACTCGCTGCGGGTCCGGGTGGTCATCGACGACGAGAGCGACGGCGGGACCTCCTGCCAGGTGCAGCTCGCCGACGAGGCGGGACAGCCGGTCGCCGAGGTGCGCTCGGTGGAGGCGCGCCCGGTGTCGGCCGACCGGCCGGAAGCGCGGGACGAGACGGCCGGAACGCTGTTCGGCGTGGACTGGGCTCCGGTCGAGCTGAGCCCGGCCGAGCCGGCCGGACAGTGGGTCCTGATCGGCGCCCACAGTCGCACCGTCGGCGGGACCTCGCCCCTCGACCGCCGTGCGACGCTGACGGACGCGGCCGGGGCCGACGTGCTGGTCGTCTCCTACGGCGGACAGCCCGAAGGCGACGTCGTCGCACCGGTGCACGACACCGCCGTCGAGGCCCTGGCCCTGGTCCAGGAGTGGCTGAGCGACGACCGGTTCCTGGCGAGCCGCCTCGTCGTGACCACCCGCGGCGCGGTGGCGGCCGAGGGCGCGGACGCCCCCGATCTGGCGGGCGCCGCGGTATGGGGTCTGCTGCGGTCCGTGCAGTGGGAGCATCCCGACCGGATCCTGCTGGCGGACGTCGACGACGACCCGGCCTCGCTCGCGATCCTGCCCGCCGTGCTCGCGGCGGGCCACGACCAGGTGGCCGTGCGCGCCGGCGCGGTGACCGTGCCGCGCCTGGCCGTACGCCCCGAGCCCGAGCCCGGGGCGCAGACCGAAGGGCCGGAGCTCGCGGCGGACGGCACGGTCCTCGTCACCGGTGGAACCGGCGCCCTCGGCGCCGTGTTCGCCCGGCACCTGGTCACGGCGTACGGCGTCAGGCATCTCGTCCTGGCCGGCCGCCGCGGCCCCGACGCCCCCGGCGCGGCCGGGCTGGCCGAGGAACTCACCGCGCTCGGCGCCACCGTGCGCACGGTCGCCTGCGACGTGGCCGACCGCACCGCGCTGGCGCGGCTGCTCGCCTCGATCCCCGAGGCGCATCCGCTGACCGGCGTCGTGCACACCGCCGGCGTCATCGACGACGGCGTCGTCACGGCCCTCACCCCCGACCGCGTCGCCGCCGTGCTGCGCCCCAAGGCCGACGCCGCCTGGCATCTGCACGAACTCACCGCCGACGCGGGCCTCGCGATGTTCGTGCTGTTCTCCTCGCTCGCCGGCACGCTGGGCAATCCGGGCCAGGCCGCCTACTCGGCGGCCAACCACTTCCTCGACGCGCTCGCCCGGCTGCGTCGCGCCCGAGGCCTTCCCGCCGTCTCCCTCGGCTGGGGCCTGTGGAACGCGGAGGGCGGAATGCAGTCCGGGGTCGCCGCCGAGGGGCCCGACCAGCTGCGGCGCTCGGGCCTGCGGCCCCTCTCCGCGGAAGGCGGCGTGGCGCTGTTCGACCGGGCGCTCGCCCTGAACGATCCGGTGACGCTGCCGGCCCGCCTCGACCTGCGGGCGCTGCGCTCCGGAACGGCCCCGGTCCCGCCGATGCTGCGCCCCCTGGTCGGCCGCCCGGCGCGCCGGACGGTGCGCAAGGACGTGGGCGACCGGAGTCCGCTGGCCGGCCGGCTGGCGGCCCTGCCGCCGCACGAGCGGCGCGAGCAGGCCGTCGACGTGGTGCGGACCGAGGTGGCCGCGGTGCTGGGGTACGGCGGCGGCGAACGGGTCAACGAGAACGTGCCGTTCCGTGAGCTGGGCTTCGACTCGCTGACCGCGGTCGAGCTGCGCAACCAGCTGACGGCGGTGACCGGCCTGCGGCTGTCGCCCGGGGTGGTGTTCGACTATCCGACGGTCTCGGCGCTCGCCGAGCACCTGCTGGCCGAGCTGAGCGGCGATCTGCCGGCCGCGGCGAAGGCCGTCGCCGCGGCGGTCCCGGGGGCCGGCGGCGAGAGCGACCCGGTCGTGATCGTCGGCATGGCCTGCCGTTTCCCCGGCGGGGCCACCACGCCCGAGGAGCTGTGGCGGCTCGTCGCCGACGGCGTGGACGCGATCTCCGACATGCCGGACGACCGCGGCTGGGACGTCGAGGGGCTCTGGGACCCGGACCCGGACAAGCCCGGGACCTTCTACACCCGGGTCGGCGGGTTCATCGACGACGCCGCCGACTTCGACGCCGGCTTCTTCGGCATCTCGCCGCGCGAGGCGCTGGCGATGGACCCGCAGCAGAGGCTGCTGCTGGAGACGTCGTGGGAGGCCCTGGAGAGCGGCGGAATCGACCCGCTGTCGCTGCGGGGCAGCGACACGGGCGTCTACACGGGGCTGACCGCGCAGGACTACGGGTCGGGCGCCGGCGCGGCCGAGGAGGGCGGCGAGGGGTACCTGCTGACGGGATCCACGACGTCCTTCGGCTCCGGCCGCATCTCCTACGTGCTCGGGCTGGAGGGCCCGACGATGTCCATCGACACCGCCTGCTCGTCGGTTCTGGTGTCGATGCACCTCGCGGCCAACGCCCTGCGCAGCGGGGAGTGCGGGCTGGCGCTCGCGGGCGGCGCGACGGTGATGGCGCAGCCCATCGGGTTCATCGAGTTCTCCCGGCAGCGCACGCTCGCCCCGGACGGCAGGTCCAAGGCGTTCGCCGAGTCGGCCGACGGCACCGGATGGTCCGAGGGCGTGGGCCTGTTCGTGCTGGAACGGCTCTCCGACGCCCGGCGCAACGGACATCCGGTGCTCGCGGTCGTCCGGGGCAGCGCGGTGAACTCCGACGGCGCGTCCAACGGCCTCACCGCGCCGAACGGTCCGGCCCAGCAACGGGTGATCCGGCAGGCGCTGGCGAACGCCGGCCTCGCGCCGTCCGAGGTCGACCTCATCGAGGCCCACGGGACGGGCACCCAGCTCGGCGACCCGATCGAGGCGCAGGCCCTGATGGCGACCTACGGCCGGGACCGGCCGGCGGACCGTCCGGCATGGCTGGGATCGGTGAAGTCGAACATCGGGCACGCCCAGCACGCCGCCGGGGCCGGCGGTCTGATCAAGGCAGTCATGGCCATGCGGCACGGCCTGATGCCCAAGACCCTGCACGTGGACACGCCGACGCCCTCGGTGGACTGGTCCTCGGGCGCGGTGCGACTGCTGACCGAGGCCCGCCCGTGGCCGGAGCTCGACCGTCCGCGCCGGGCGGCGGTGTCGGCGTTCGCGCTGAGCGGCACCAACGCGCACCTCGTCCTGGAGCAGGCCCCCGAGGACCCGGCCGAGGTCCCGGCGGCGCCCCCGGCGTCCCTGCCCGCGGTGCCGTGGGTGCTGTCGGCCAAGTCACCGCAGGCACTGCGCGAGCAGGCCGCCCGCCTGCTGTCCGCCGTGGACGGCGACAGCGCGCCGACCCCGCTCGACGTCGGGTTCTCGCTGGCGGCCCGCTCGGTGTTCGACCACCGGGCGGTGCTCGTCACCGAGGGCGGCGCCGAGGCGCTGTCGGGGCTGCGGGCGATCGCCGAGGCCGAGGCGCCCGCGGCCGCGGACGGCCGGACCGCGTTCCTGTTCACCGCCGGGTCCGCGGACGGCCCCGAGGACGAGCTGCGCACGACGTCGCCCGTGTACGCCCGGGCCTACGAGGACACGCTGGCCGCGCTCGGCGAGCGGGGGGAGGCGGCGGCCCTGCTCGCGGCCGAGGTCGCGTTGTTCCGCCTGCTGGAGTCCTGGGGCGTCGTCTTCGGCTGCGTGGCCGGGGCCGGCGTCGGGGAGATCGCCGCCGCGTACGTGGCCGGAGCGCTCTCGCCCGCAGACGCGGCCCTGCTGGTGACGGCCGGCGAGGACGCCGGGGTGACGTGCGGCGAACCGCGGATCCCGGTGGTGTCGCTCGGCGCCGGCCGGCCGCTCGTGGCCGGCGACCCGGTGGGCCGGTCCGGATCCGGCGGGACCGCCGCCGCCGAGCGGTGGATGACCGAGCAGCGCGTCACCCGGTTCGCCGAGTCCGGTCCGCTGCGGACCCTCGCGGGGTCGACGCCCCTGGGCGCGGACGGCCGCCCACGGCTGCGCACGGTGCTCGACGGCGTGGCCGCGCTCTTCGTCGCCGGGGCGGACGTCGACTGGACGGCCGTGTTCGCAGGCACCGGAGCCAGGCGCACGAGCCTGCCCACGTACCCGTTCCAGCGCGCGCGGTACTGGCCGGCCGAGGCGGCCGCCACGGGCGCGGACCTCGCCCCCGACCTCGCGGAGCACGCCCTGCTCGGCACGGCCGTTTCGGTGGCGGGCCGGGACGAGCTGGTGTTCACCGGCCGGCTGTCGCTCGCGACCCGTCCCTGGCTGGCGGACCACGTCGTCGCCGGTGTGCCGGTGCTGCCCGCGGCCGCGCTGGTCGACATGGCGTTCCGGGCCGGTGACATCAGCGCCTGCCCGGAGCTGGCCGAACTGACCGTCACCGAGCCGCTCGTGCTGCCCGCCGAGGGCAGTGTCGAGGTCCAGGTCGTGACCGGGGCGCCAGGCGAGGCCGGGCGGCGCACGGTGGGCGTGTACACCCGGCCCGGCGACGCGACCGGCCCCGACGGCGTGTCGGGGGAGTGGACCTGCCACGCCACCGGCGTCCTCGCCCCCGCCACCGCCCGCCCGCGCTCCGAGCCGGCCGTGTGGCCGCCGGCCGGCGCCGCGGCGGTGGACTTCGCCTACGAGGACCTGGCCGACGCGGGCCACCGTCCCGGCGAGACGTTCCGCGGCCTGGAGTCCGTGCTGCGGCGCGGCGACGAGCTGTTCGCCGAGGTACGGCTGCCCGAACGGGCGGTCGCCGAGGCGGGCCGCTTCGGCATCCACCCGGCCCTGCTGGAGGCGGCCGTGCAGCCGCTGCTGATCGGCGCTCCCGCGGGCGCGCCGGACGACACGGCCCGGCTGCCGCTCGCCTGGGAGGGCGTCTGCCTGCACGCCGCCGAGGCGACCGTCCTGCGCGTGGCCCTGACGCCCGCCGGACCGGACGCGTTCCGGCTGGAGGCGCTCGACGAGGCCGGACTGCCGGTCCTGACGGCCGAGTCGGTGCGCCTCCTCGCGGCGCGCCCGACGCCGAGGGACGGCGCGGCGCCCGAACCCGTGGGCGCGGCCTCGCTGTTCGAACTGCGCTGGACCCCGGTGGATCCGCCGGAGGACGAGGAGCCCGAGAGCCTGCTCGCCCTGCTCGGCGACGGCGACGGCGACAGCGGTGAGGGCGACGACGGGTACCTCGCGGCGATCGCGCCGCTGCGCTTCGACGACGTCAAGGAGGCGGCCGCGTCCTACACCCCCTGGGACGCCCTGCTGATGTGCCCGTCAGAGCCCGGCCAGGACGCCGGCCGGGCGGCCGCCGTGCACCGGGCGGTGCGCCGGGCCCTCGACGCGGCCCAGGCCTGGCTGGCCCAGGAGGACCTGCCCGACAACCGTCTGGTCGTGGTGACCCGTCGGGCGATGGCCGTCGAACCTGACGACGACGTCCGGGATCCGGCCGGCGCCGCGGTATGGGGCCTGCTGCGGTCGGCCCAGGCGGAGAACCCCGACCGGATCGTGCTGGTCGACCTCGACGACGACCCGGCCTCGGCCGAGCTGCTGTTCCTGGCGGCCCGGACTCCCGAGCCCCAACTGGCCGTGCGCGGCGGGCGGATGCTAGCGCCCCGCCTCGTGCCGACGGACGCGGAGGCCGGGGCGCCGCCCGCGCCGGCGGCCGACGGCACCGTGCTGGTCACCGGCGCCGACGAGGCCCTGGGCGCGCTGTTCGCCCGGCACCTCGTCACCGCGTACGGGGTGCGGCGCCTGGTGCTCGCCGCCCCGCACGCGGCGGACCCGTCCGCCCTGCGGCTGCGTGACGAGCTGGCCGGGCTCGGGGCGACCGCCACGGTCGCCGGCTGTGACCTGGCCGACCGGGACGCCGTGCGCGCCCTGCTCGCGGACATCCCCGCCGACCGCCCGCTGACCGGCGTCGTCCACACCCAGAACGTCCTGGACGACGGCGTGTTCACCGGGCTGACCGCCGAGCGCGTCGCGGACGTGCTGCGGCCCAAGGTGGACGGGGCATGGCATCTGCACGAGCTCACCGCGGACGCCCCGCCCGCCCTGTTCGTGCTGTTCTCCTCGGTCGTCGGCATGCTCGGCAGCCCGGGACAGGCCAACTTCGCCTCGGCGAACGCCTACCTGGACGCGCTGGCCGTGCGCCGCCGGGCCGGGGGAGCGCCCGCGGTGTCGCTGGCCTGGGGCCGGATGGTCGACGGGGGGCAGTCCGGCCTGCGGGTGATCGCCGAGGACGAGGCCGCCGCCCTGTTCGACGCCGCGCTGGCCACCGGGCGGACCGTCGTCGCGCCCGCCCCGCTCGACCTGGCCGCGCTGCGCCGCGACGCCGACCGGGTCCCGCCGGTGCTGCGCGCTCTGGCGCCACGCGGCGAACGCCGCAAGGCGAGCGCCGAACGGCCGGGCGACCGGTTCGCCGACATGAGCAGGGCCGAGGCGCAGACGTACCTGCGTGACCTGGTGCGCGCCGAGGCGGCCGGGGTGCTCGGCCATGCGACCCCGGAGAACCTGCGGTGGGAGGTGTCCTTCCGGGACTCCGGCTTCGACTCCCTGTCCGCGGTGCAGTTCCGCAACCGGCTGGCCGAGCGGACCGGCCTGTCCCTGCCGACCACACTGGTCTTCGACTACGCCTCGCCCGGCGTGCTGGTCGACCACCTGCTCGAACGGCTCGACCTCACCGACGGGGCCGACCACCGCACCGCGCTGGCCGAACTGGACAGACTCGAGGCGATGTTGATGGCCGTCCCGGTGGAGCGGGCGGACGACGGCCAGGGCTCCGGGCACACCGAGATCGCGTCCAGGCTGTCCGCCATCCTCTCCCGCTGGAACAAGGCCTGGACCGACGCGCGGCCCGACGTGGCCCACGGCGCCGACGGGACCGATCTGGCCGACGCGACCGAGAACGAGGTCTTCGACTTCATCGACCGGGCGCTCGGCCGCTCGTCCGCACACCCGAACCGCTGACCACCAGGAGACATGGTGAACGCACCCACCCGATACGCCGAAGCCCTACTGACCGGAATGCTCGGCGCCTTCGGTCTGGACGTCGAGTACGTCCGGGCGGAGAAGAACAGCCTGTACTACCTGGACGACACCGGTGCGGAGGTGCCGGTGCTCGACCTGGTCGGCGGCTGGGGCTCGCTGATGCTCGGGCACAACCACCCGGAGATCGTGGCCTACGCGAAGGAGCTGCTGGAGACCGGCTGGCCGGTGCACTCACAGCACTCCGCGCACCCGGTCGCCGACCAGGTGGGCGCGGTGCTGAACGGCATCGTCGGCAGGGAGTTCCCCGGCGCCGAACCGCACTCGGTCGTCTTCGCCAACAGCGGCGCGGAGGCGGTCGAAGCGGCGGTCAAGCACTGCGAGTTCGACCGCGTGCTGCGGATGAAGAGCCTGTTCGAGCAGATCGAGTGGAACGCCGACGTCGCGCTGACCGCGCTGCGCGAGGGCGCCGCGGCGCTCCCGGACGACACGTCCCTGCTGCCCGGCGACATGCCGGCGCCGACCACCGTCGAGGAGTTCGGGGCGCTGCTCGGCGCGGTGGCCGCGCACAACCTCGAGCGGGCGGCGACCGCTCCGGTCTTCTTCGCGCTGGAGCGGGCCTTCCACGGAAAGCTCGTCGGCAGCACCCAGTTCACCTACAACCCGCTCTTCCGCGCGGCGTTCGCCTCCCTCGGGCGGGAGGTGTGCTTCGTGCCGCCCAACGACGCCGCGGCGTTCGAGGACATCCTCTCCGAGCACCGGGTCACCGTGCTCGACGTCGAGGTCGTGGACGGCGTGATCACGCTCGTCGAGCGGGAGTTCCCCGCCGTCGCCGGTCTGCTCGTCGAACCGATCCAGGGCGAGGGCGGCATCCACGCGCTGACCCCCGAGTTCGCCGCCCGCATCCGGGAGATCTGCGACGAGGTCCGGTGCCCGATCGTCGTCGACGAGATCCAGACCGGGATGGGGCGCACGGGGACGTTCTTCGCCAGCTCCGCCATCGGGCTGGTCGGCGACGCTTACGTGCTGGGCAAGTCGCTGGGCGGCGGCATCGCCAAGACCTCCGCCATGCTCGTGCGGCAGTCGCGCTACCGGCCCGAGTTCGAGCTGGTGCACAGCTCGACCTTCGCCAAGGACGGCTTCTCCACGGCCGTCGCGCTGCGCACGCTGGAACTCCTCGAGGTCGACGACGGAGCCGCCTACGACCGGGCGGCGGAACGCGGCGAGCGCATTCTCGCCATGCTGCGCGAGCTGGCCGGGGCCTACCCGGACGTCGTGGCCGACGTGCGGGGCAAGGGGCTGCTCATCGGTCTGGAGTTCGCCGACCAGAGCCAGGCCGCGTCACCGGTCATCCGGCAGAAGGCGCTGGCCGGTCTGCTCGTCTTCCAGCTCGGCAGTTACCTGCAGCTGGCCCACCACATCCGCACCGGCCCGACGGCGAGCGTGCCGACGATGCTGCGGATCGAGCCGTCGATCTACATCAGCGACGAGGAGATCGACCAGCTGCGGACCGGCCTCGTCGATGTCTGCGAGATCCTGCGCCACCAGGACGCGCTGACACTGATCCATCCGCTGACCGGCGGCGAGCAGGACCGGGCGCCGCGTTCGGAGATCCGGGACTTCCGGCCGGCGCCGGCGGACGGCGCGGTCGCGGCGGCCGGGCCCGCCACCGCGAAGGCCGGGCTCGTCAGCTACCCGCTGACCCCGGACACGCTGCGCGAGCTCGACCCCTCGCTCGCCGACCTGGACGACGACCGCCTCCTCGCCTACGCCCGCCGCTGCGAGCTGCTCAAGGACCTGCCCGCGTTCGCGCCGGTCCGCTACGACTCGCCGCAGGGCACCTCGGTCGACCTCACCGTCTACCCGCTGCTGGTGACCCAGCAGCAGCTGCGGGAGTACCAGGTGTCCGGCCAGACCTTCCTGATCGGCCTGGACGTCGACCGCCGGGTTCGGGAGGCGAAGGCGGACGGCTGCGGCACCGTCGGCGTCGGGTTCGGTCTCGGCGCGGTGAGCGGTCACGGCGCGGCCCTGCGGGTTCCGGGCATCACGGTGACCGCGGGCAGCGCGCTGGCGGTCGGTTCGGCACTCACCGCCGTCGAGCGCGTCGCCGCCGAACGTTTCGGCGGACCGGACGGCCTGACCGTGGCGGTCGTCGGCGGCGGCGGGCGCACAGGTTCGGCCATCGCCGCGCTGAGCGCGGGGTGGGCCGCCAAGATCATTCTGGTCGGGAGCGGCCGTCCGGGATCGGACGAGCGGCTGCGCGCGACGCGGGTGCGGATCTACCAGGAGGCATGGGAGCGGATCGCTTCCGGAGAAGAGCCGACCGGTGTCTGCGCGGCGCTCGCGACCGAGCCCCTCATCGCCGGATGGCTGGCCGACGGGCGTTCCGCGGACGAGCCGAGCGGTGCGGAGATCGCCGCCTTTATCGATCACGCCCACGACGTCGATCCGTTTGTCGTCGCCACGGATGATCTCCTGTCGGTGGCGAATGCACAGGTGGTGTTCTCGGCTCATTCCAGCCCTGTTCCCGTGCTGGACGAAAAGCATCTCTCCGACCGCGCCATAATCTGCGATATGTCCTTTTTCGGCACCGCGGCCGAAAGTGCTGCATTGGCCTCTCGTGGCGATCTACGTTACGTGCGTGGTGGTATGCTTTCCGTGTCCAATCGCGTTATTCTGCCACGTGGTGTCAGCGCCTCGACGGGCGCGGGTGAATTGTTGGCAGGGGTGGCGGAAGTCATCACACTCGCGTTGTCCGGAAGCAGCGGATCGATGGACGACGGCCTCATCACCCGCGAACGGGTGGACGCCATTGTCGACCTCGCGAAGCAGCACGGATTCGAGACAGTTTCCACCTGATGTCTGCCGAACACCGGTTTGCCGGACCATCGGCCGATGGTCCGGCCTGAGTAATAGAGGGTACGTAGAATGTCAGAGTCAGCAGATTCCGAGGCGAAAGTGGCGGCGGGCGGCGCGGTCGACCCTCACTACGCCAAACGATGGTTGATCCTCGGGGTGATCGGCGTCGCCCAGTTAACGATCTTCCTCGACACCACGGTCGTCAACATCGCGCTGCCGTCGGCCCAGGCTGATCTCGGGTTCGGCGACGGCGACCGGCAATGGGTCGTCACGGCCTACGCGCTCGCCTTCGGCAGCCTGTTGCTGCTCGGCGGCAGGATCGTCGACCTGATCGGCGCCAAGCGGTCGCTGATGGTCTCGATCGTCGGCTTCGGCCTCATGTCGGTGCTGGGCGGCGCGGCCAACGGCTTCCCGATGCTGGTGACGGCCCGCGCGCTGCAGGGCGGGTTCGCCGCCCTCGTCGCGCCGGCGGCGCTGTCGTTTCTGCTGACCGTCTTCAAGGACCCGAAGGAACGGGTCACGGCGTTCGGGGTCTACGGCGCTCTGGGCAGCGGCGGTCTGACGCTCGGCCTGGTCCTCGGCGGCGCGTTGACCGACTGGCTGGACTGGCGCTGGTGCCTGTACATCAACGTGATCTTCACGGCGGCCGTCTTCGTGGGCGCGCTGCTCACGATGGAGAACCGGCGGGCCGAGGACCGTCCGGAGAAACTCGACCTGCCCGGCACGGTGACGGCCTCGGTCGGCCTGTTCTGCCTCGTCTACGGCCTGTCCAACGCCGACGACGGTGACTGGAGCAAGCCCGAGGTGTGGGGGCTGCTCGTCGGCAGCGCGGTGCTGCTGATCGCGTTCGTGCTGTTCGAGCTGCGCTCGCGCAACCCGCTGCTGCCCATGCGGATCGTGCAGCACCGCAACCGCGGCAGCGCCTACATGGCGATGTTCCTGCTGGGCATCGGCCTGTTCGTGCAGTTCCTGTTCCTGACGTACTACCTCCAGCTGATCCTGGAGTTCTCCGCGATCCAGAGCGGCCTGGCCTTCCTGCCGATGATCGTCGGCATCGCCATCGGCGCCACCACCCTGCCGCCGGTGCTGGAGCCCAAGGTCGGGGCGCGTGTCCTGATCCCGGCCGGTCTGCTGCTGGCCGCGGTGGGATCGTTCTGGCTCAGCCGGCTCACCACGGACAGCTCGTACGCGGGCGGCGTGCTGGCCCCGGCCCTCATCGCCGGCATCGGCTTCGGGCTCGTCGTCTCGCTCGGCGCGGCCGTGGCCACCGTCGGCGTCGAGGCACAGGACGCGGGAGCCGCGTCCGCGCTGGTCAACACGGTGCAGCAGGTGGGCGGTTCCATCGGCACCGCGCTGCTGAGCACCCTCGCGATCACCGCGGCGGACCACTTCGTCGAAGGCAAGAAGCCCTCGCCGCAACTGGTCGCGGACGCCGCCGTGGAGAGCTACACGACCGCCTTCTTCTGGGGCGCCGTGGTCTTCGTCGCCGGGGCGGTCCTCTGCGCGCTGCTGTTCGACCGCCACGTGACGGCGCAGGCCGACCCCGAGGTCGGCGAACGCGCCGCCGTGCCCAGCGTCTGATCCCGCACGCCGTTCGACCCCGACCGGTCGTCGCCTGGTACTTGGTTCCCCGTACCAGCGCGGCGGCCGGTTTTCGTATGCCGGTCGCTGGGCCCGGCCGGGCGGAGGGGATTGACTCGTGCGTGAGACGCGGTGCGTGAGCGCTCCCCGATCCGGGAGCCCAACGACCCATGACCGAAGGGGATTCCGTGACAGCAGTGACCAGTGAGCAGGTGGAGGAGACGGCCGCACCGGCGGTCGACCCGGCGGAGCTCGTGGCCCGCGCCCGCGAGCTTGCTCCGCTGATCCGCGAGAACGCGGTGAAGACCGAGCAGGACCGCAGGCTCGCCGAGGAGGTCGTGGTCGCACTGCGGGACGCGGGCCTGTTCCGGCTCTCCACGCCGACCCGGTTCGGCGGCTACGACCTGAAGATGTCGGACCTGCTCGCGACCATCGCCGAGGTCGGCAAGGCCTGCGGGTCGGCCGGCTGGAATTTGTCCATCGACACCGCGTCGACCCGGTTCGCGCTCAACGCGCTGCCGGAGACCGCGCTGGCGGAGATGTTCGAGGGCAATCCCGACGCCTATGTGATCTCCACGGCCCACCTGAGCACCACGAAGGCGTGGCGTGCCGAGGGCGGGTTCCGGATCACCGGCACCTTCCCGTGGAGTTCCGGCTGCGAGATCGCGGACTGGGCCTACATCCCCGTCGTGCACGTCTACGACGGCGACGAGCAGACCGCGGACCTCGTGGGCGTCGTCGTGCCCATGAGCGACCTGAAGATCGAGCGGACCTGGCACACGGCCGGTCTGGCGGGCTCGGGCACCCACACCGTGGTCGCCGAGGACGTGTTCGTCCCGGAGCGCCTCGCGGTGCCGTTCAGCCTCACCGACCTGGTGGGCGAGGACGAGCGGGACAGCATGCTCATCCAGGGCAGCGCGCAGTCGCTCGCCGCGATCGTCGGCGCGGCGCAGGGCGCGCTGGAGGTCACCCGGCAGGCGCTCGACAAGAAGCGGCCGATCACCTACGTCAACTACGAGGCGGCCGTCGACGCTCCGTCGGTGCAGCTGTGGTTCGCCGAGGCCGCGCATCTCATCGAGAGCGCCCACCTGCACCTGCGGGAGATCGGCGCCAGTCTCGACGGCATCCCCGAGACCCAGCCGGTGCCGTGGGCGGAGCGCGCGCGGATCCGCATGCACCAGAAGTCGGCCCAGGAGAAGTCCCGGGCGGGCGTGGAGAAGCTCCTCGACGTCGTCGGCGGAAGTGCTTTCGCCCTGTCGAATCCGCTGCAGCGCCTCTGGCGCGACATAGCGGTGATGAGCCGGCACACCGCGCTGAACGCGCCTATCATCATCGAGGACTACAGCCGTGCGCTGCTGGACATCCACCCTTCGGTGACTCTCCTATACTGAGGCCGGCTGAGGCCGACTGAGGTCCACTGAGTTCTACCGAGGTTTACCGAGGTTTACCGAGGTTTACCGAGGTTTACCGAGGCGTTCAGCCGGTCCATTCATCATGGTGTGGCAGTTCGTCTCAGAATTCACACGCGTCGGTATTGCTCTGCGTCCGGGAATTCCTTCCAGGTCGTCGGGCAATACCGATGCGCTTTTTCTTCCGCTGTTCTCCGAAGGGTCCGGACTGTCGTCGGCCACCATATTCCCGGCGGCTTTTTGGGCCCGTGAAACAAGCCGTCTCCGCGATCCCCATTGTTGACTGACGACATGAGACGGATCGCCGTGGTCGGGTTGGCTTGTCGGTTGCCTGGGGCCGGCGACGGCCACGCATTCTGGCGGTTGCTGAGCGAGGGGACGAACGCCGTACGAGAGGCGCCCGAGGACCGGTGGCGCGGCGCCGAACTGCCGCACCGTCTCGGTGGTTTCCTCGACCGGATCGACGCGTTCGACGCGGGTTTCTTCGGGGTCTCGCCTCGCGAGGCGGCCGCGATGGATCCGCAGCAGCGCCTGATGCTGGAGCTCGCCTGGGAGGCGCTGGAGGACGCGCGGATCGTCCCCGCGGCGCTCGGCGGCGGCGACACCGGAGTGTTCGTCGGAGCCATGTGGGACGACTACGCCGCCCTGCAGGACCGGCTCGGCGCGGCCGGAGTCGGCCGGCACACCATGACCGGAACCCGGCGCGCGATCATCGCCAACCGGATCTCCCACCACCTCGGCCTGCGCGGACCGAGCCTGAGCGTGGACACCGCGCAGTCCTCCTCCCTGGTGGCCGTCCAGCTCGCGTGCGAGAGCCTGCGCCGCGGCGAGTGCGAGGTCGCCGTCGCCGGCGGGGTGAACCTGAACATCCTGGCCGAGACGACGCTCGGCGCGGTCCGCTTCGGCGGCCTGTCCCCGGACGGCCGGTGCTTCACCTTCGACGCCCGGGCCAACGGGTTCGTGCGGGGCGAGGGCGGCGGCGCCGTCGTCCTCAAGCCCCTGGACGCCGCGCTCGCCGACGGCGACGACGTCTACTGCGTCCTCGAGGGCGGCGCCATGAACAACGACGGCGCGGGAGAGGGCGAGCACACCGGCCTCACCGTGCCGAGCCGCACCGCCCAGGAGGCCGTCGTGCGCCGGGCCTGCCGGGAGGCGGGCGTCGAGGCGTCGGACGTGCAGTACGTGGAACTCCACGGCAGCGGCACCAAGGTCGGCGACCCGATCGAGGCGGCGGCGCTCGGCGCGGCGCTCGGACGCGCCCGGCGGCCCGGCTCGCCGCTGCCGGTGGGGTCGGTCAAGACCAACATCGGGCACCTGGAGGGCGCCGGCGGGATCGCCGGTCTGCTCAAGGTGGCGCTGAGCATCCGCCACCGGATGCTGCCGCCGAGCCTGAACTTCGTCACCCCGCACCCGGACATCCCCCTCGACGAGCTGGGCCTGCGGGTCCAGACCGAACTGACGCCGTGGCCGTCGCCCGACCGGCCGCTGGTGGCCGGGGTGAGTTCGTTCGGCATGGGAGGCAGCAATTGCCATCTGGTCGTCGGCGAACCCCCGGCGGCCGCGTCGGCGCCCGCCTCGGCGCCCGCGCCGGAGGCCGGCCGGCCCGCCCGGGAGGGCGTGCTGGTGTGGCCGGTCGCCGGCCGCACCGACCAGGCCCTGCGCGCCCAGGCCGCCCGGCTGCTGTCCTTCGTAGACGAAAACGCCGAGTCCGCCGCCGACATCGGCCTGTCCCTCGCCACCACCAGGACCGCCTTCCGCCACCGCGCGGTCGTGGTCGCCGACGACCCCGCCCGGCTGCGGCGGCGTCTCGCCGAGTTCGCCGGCGGTGCGGCCGTCGCCGGAGTCGTCGAGGGCCAGGCCACGACGACCGGCGAAGTGGTGTTCGCCTTCCCCGGCCAGGGAGCCCAGTGGGCCGGCATGGCCGTCGAACTGCTCGACGCCGTACCGGAGTTCGCGGCATCCATCCGGGCCTGCGAAGAGGCGTTCGCGCCCTATGTCGACTGGTCGCTGAACGAGGCGCTGCGCGACCGCACCGCGCTGGAGCGGGTGGACGTCGTCCAGCCGGCGCTCTTCGCGGTGATGGTGTCGCTCGCGGACCTGTGGCGCTCCTGCGGAATCGAGCCGGCGGCGGTCGTCGGCCACAGCCAGGGGGAGATCGCCGCCGCCTGCGTGGCGGGCGCCCTGTCGCTCGAGGACGCCGCGCGGGTGGTGACGTTGCGCAGCCAGGCGCTGTCGGCGCTGTCCGGCGGCGGCGCGATGGTGTCGGTGCTGCTGTCCGCCGACGAGGTCCGCGAGCGTATCGCCGAGTGGGACGGCGCGGTGTCGGTCGCGGCGGCCAACGGCCCCTCGTCGGTGGTGCTCTCCGGCGACCCCCTGGCGCTGGACGAGCTGGTCGCCCGGTGGACCGCCGAAGGCGTCGAGACCAGGCGGATCGCCGTCGACTACGCCTCCCACTCGCCCCAGGTCGAGCAGATCCGGGAACGGCTGCTCAGCGTCCTGGACGGCATCCGGCCGCGGACCTCACAGGTGCCCTTCTACTCCACGGTGACCGGCGGCCCGCTCGACACCGCCGAGCTGGACGCCGGGTACTGGTACCGCAATCTGCGCCGGACCGTGGAACTGGAGCGGGCGACCACCGCCCTGGTGCGCGACGGGCACACGGTGTTCGTCGAATGCAGCCCGCATCCGGTGCTGCTGCCCGCCCTGCGGGAGACGATGGAGCAGGAGGGAGCGGACTCCGGCGTGGTCACCGGCTCGCTGCGCCGGGGCCAGGGCGGCCCGGAGCGGTTCCTGACCTCGCTCGCCGGCCTGCACGTCCGCGGTGTGGACGTCGACTGGGCGAGGGTGTTCGCCCTGCGCGGCGCCCGCACGGTGAGCCTGCCCGCCTACGCCTTCCAGCGCGAGCGCCACTGGCTCGCCGAGACCGGCGCCCGGCCCGCCGCCTCGGAGCCGGCCGGACCCGCCTCCGCTCCGGCCCCCGAGGCCCTCGCCCCGGCGGGACCCGCCGCCGGGTCCGGCGCCGCGCCTGCCGCCGTCCCCGAGCCGCTGGGACTGGTGCGATCGGCCCTCGCGGTCGTGCTCGGGCACGCGGGCGGCGACGCGGTCGATCCCGGCACGACCTTCAAGGAGCTGGGGGTCGACTCGCTGTCGGCCGTGGAGCTGCGGGACCGGCTGAGCGCGGCGACCGGTCTCACCCTGCCGACGGGTGTGCTGTTCGGGCACCCGACCCCGGCCCGGCTCGCCGCCCACCTGCGGACCCTGCTGTCCGGCGGCGCCGACGCCGCAGGGGACGGCGGCGTCCCGACCGCCGACCCGGCCACCGGGGCCGACGAGCCGATCGCGATCGTGGGCATGGCCTGCCGCCTTCCCGGCGGCGTCACCTCGCCCGAGGACCTCTGGCGGCTCGTCATGGACGGCGCCGACGCCATCTCGGAGTTCCCCGCGAACCGCGGCTGGGACGTCGACCGGCTCTACGACGCCGACCCCGACCGCGCGGGCACGTCCTACACCCGGCACGGCGGATTCCTGCACGACGCCGACGAGTTCGACCCCGAGTTCTTCGGGATCTCGCCGCGCGAGGCGCTGGCGATGGACCCGCAGCAGCGGCTGCTGCTGGAGACCTCGTGGGAGGCCCTCGAACGGGCCGGCATCGACCCCACGAGCAGGCGGGGCGCCCCGGTGGGCGTCTTCGTCGGGGCCATGGCGCAGGACTACGGCCCCCGCCTGCAGGCCGCGCACGCCGAGTCGGACGGCTACCGGCTCACCGGCAGCACGATCAGCGTCGCGTCCGGCCGGATCGCCTACACGCTCGGACTCCAGGGCCCCGCGGTCACCGTGGACACCGCCTGCTCCTCGTCGCTGGTCGCACTGCACCTGGCCGCGCAGGCCCTGCGCGGCGGCGAGTGCTCGCTGGCCCTGGCCGGCGGCGTCGCGGTGATGTCCGGCCCCGGGATGTTCGTCGAGTTCAGCCGGCAGCGCGGGCTGGCCGAGGACGGCCGGTGCAAGGCTTTCTCCGCCGCCGCGGACGGCACCGGGTGGGCCGAGGGCGCGGGCGTCGTCGTACTGGAAAGGCTCTCGGACGCCCGGCGCGAAGGACACCGGGTGCTGGCCGTGGTGCGGGGCAGCGCGGTCAACCAGGACGGCGCGTCCAACGGGCTCACCGCGCCCAACGGAGCCGCACAGGAGCGGGTGATCCGCCAGGCCCTCGCCGGGGCCGGACTGTCCACCGCCGACGTCGACGTCGTCGAGGCGCACGGCACCGGGACGAAGCTCGGCGACCCGATCGAAGCCGAGGCGCTCGCCCAGACGTACGGCCGCGACCGGGAGCCGGGCCGCCCCCTGCTGCTCGGGTCGCTGAAGTCCAACATCGGGCACGCCCAGGCCGCGGCCGGGGTGGCCGGCGTGATCAAGACGGTGCAGGCGCTGCGGCACCGGACGGTGCCCAGGACGCTGCACGCCGACGAGCCCACCCCGCACGTGAACTGGGCGGCGGGCGCGCTGGAGCTGGTGACCGAGGCCCGCCCATGGCCCGAGACCGGCCGCACGCCCCGGGCCGCGGTGTCCTCGTTCGGGATCAGCGGCACCAACGCGCACGTCGTCATCGAGCAGGCCCCGCCGGAGGCCGAGCCGGAGCCCGAGGGGCTGTCCGAACCCGAGCCGACGTCCGAAGCCTCGCCAATGCCCGAAGCCTTGCCGACGTCCGAGCCCGAGGCGGCCTCCGAGGCCGAGCCGACATCCGCGCCCGGGGCGACGCCCCTACCCCGGCCGACGCCCGCACAGGAGCCGGAGGCGGAGCCGGTGTCCGGGGCCGGGGCGGACCAGGGGGAGGAGCGCGCCGAGGCGGCCGGTCCGGTGCTGCCGTGGGTGTTCTCCGCGAGCAGCGAGGACGCCTTGGCGGTCCAGGCCGCCGCACTGCTGGACTTCGTGGACGCCCACCCCGCCGCGGACCCGGCCGACACCGCGTTCTCGCTGGCCGCCGCCCGGTCGGGCCTGCCGCACCGGGCCGCGGTCCTCGCCGACGGCCTGCCCGCGCTGCGCCGGGGCCTGACCGCCCTCGCGGCCGGCGCCGAGGCGCCCGGCGTGCTGCGCGGCGCCGCGCGGGACCCGGGCGGCGTCGTGTTCGTCTTCCCCGGCCAGGGCTCGCAGTGGACCGGCATGGCGGTGGAACTGCTGGGGTCGTCGCCGGTGTTCGCCGAGTCGATGCGCGCGTGCGCCGCCGCTCTCGCGCCGCACGTCGACTGGGACCTCTTCGAGGCGCTGAGCGACGCCGACGCGCTGGAGCGGGTGGACGTGGTCCAGCCCGCGCTGTTCGCCGTGATGGTCTCGCTGGCCGCCCTGTGGCGCTCCTACGGCGTGGAGCCCGACGCGGTCGTCGGCCACTCGCAGGGAGAGATCGCGGCCGCCTGTGTCGCCGGGGCGCTCGGTCTCGCGGACGCGGCGAAGGTCGTCGCCCTGCGCAGCAAGGCCATCCTGGCGCTCTCCGGCGCCGGTGGAATGATCTCGGTCGCCCTGTCCGAGGACGAGGCGGCCGCCCGCCTGGGCCGGTGGGAAGGACGGCTGTCGGTGGCCGTGGTGAACGGCCCCGGAGCCGTCGTCGTCGCCGGTGACCTGGACGCGCTGGACGAGCTGGTGGCCGAGTGCGAGTCCGCCGGGGTGCGGGTCAAACGGCTCCCGGTGGACTACGCGTCGCACTCGGCCCAGGTGGAGCGCATCGAGGACGAGCTGGCCACCGTCCTGGGAGGGCTCACGCCCCGCCCGGCGGCGATCCCGTTCTACTCGACGGTGACCGCCGGGCTGCTGGACACCGCCGGCCTGGACGGCGGCTACTGGTATCGCAACCTGCGCCGCCAGGTGCGTTTCGCCGAGACCGTCGCCCTGCTCGCCGAACAGGGACACTCGGCGTTCGTCGAGGTCAGCCCGCATCCGGTGCTGACGGCGGCGGTCGAGGACGTGGCCGGGCAACCGCTCGCCGTCGGCTCCCTGCGGCGCGACGACGGCGGTCCGGAGCGGTTCCTGACCTCACTGGCCGAGGCCTGCGTGCGCGGGCTCGGCCCCGACTGGCGGGCCGTCTTCCCCGGCGCCCGGCCGGTCGACGTGCCCACCACGGTGTTCCGACGGCGGCGCTTCTGGCTGGAGCCGGCGCCCGCCGGCGCGGCGGCGGACGTCGAGGCCGCGGGACTGGCCGCGGCGGACCACCCGCTGCTCGGCGCGGTGGTGGAGCTGCCGGACTCCGGCGGCCTCGTGCTCACCGGACAGCTGTCCCTGCGGGCCCAGCCGTGGCTCGCCGACCACGCGCTCGGCGACACCGTGCTGCTGCCCGGCGCGGCGTTCGTCGAACTGGCGGTCCGCGCGGGCGACGAGGTCGGCTGCGACGAGGTCGCGGAGCTGACGTGCGAGGTGCCGCTGGCACTGCCCGCGCAGGGCGCGGTCGCGGTGCGGGTCACGGTCGGGGAACAGGACGCCTCGGGCCGCCGCGAGCTGGCCGTCCACGCCCGCCCGGCGGACGGTTCCGGCGGCTGGACCCGGCACGCGAGCGGGATGCTCGCCGCCGGCCCGGCAGAGGAGTTCGACCTGACGGCCTGGCCGCCGCCGGGCGCGGTCGCGGTGGAGTGGGACGGCGGATACGACCGCTGGAGCGAGCTCGGCTACCGCTACGGCCCGTCGTTCCGGGGCCTGCGCTCCTGGTGGCGGCGGGACGAGGAGATCTTCGCCGAGGTCGCGCTGCCGCCGGAGTGCGAGGCCGACGCCGGCCGGTTCGCCCTGCACCCGGCGCTGCTGGACGCCGCACTGCACCCCGCGGTCGGCGACGGACGGGAGTGCCGCCTGCCGTTCTCCTGGCAGGGAGTGTCCCTGCGGGCCGCCGGCGCGACCGCGCTGCGGGTGCGGATCACACCGGCCGGCACGGACGCCGTCGCGCTGCGGCTGGCCGACGTCACGGGGGCGCCGGTGGCGTCGGTGGAGTCGCTGGCGCTGCTGCCCGTCCCGGACGCCGAGCTCGGCGTCGGCGCGCCGGACGCGCTGTTCCGGGTCGACTGGGTCGAGGCGCGCCCGGCGCGGACCGCCGCCGACGTCTCGGCCTGGGCGGTCGTCGGCGAAGACGAACTCGGCGTCGGAGCACCGGTCCACGCCGGTCTCGACGCGCTGGCCGACACGGGGCACGTTCCCGCGACGGTGTTCGCGGCGCTGACGGACGAGCCCACCGTGACCGGCGCCCACGCCCTGGCCGCCCGCACCCTGCGGCTGCTGCAGGACTGGCTCGCCGACGAGCGGTTCGCCGCGTCCACGCTGGTGCTGCTCACCCGGAACGCGGTGGTCGTGGAACCCGCCGCGACCGAGGCCCTCGCCGTGGCCGGCGCGGGCGTGTGGGGCATGGTGCGCTCGGCGCAGCGCGAGCACCCCGACCGGTTCGTCCTGATCGACCTGGACGGCCACGAGACGTCTGTGGCGGCGCTGCCGGGCGCCCTGGCCTCCGGGGAGCCGCAGCTCGCCGTCCGCAAGGGACGGCCGACGGCGCCCAGGCTGGCCAGGGTCACCGGCCGGACCGCGCGGCGGCCCGGACCGGCGGCCGGCACCGTGCTGGTGACCGGGGCCGGCGGCACCCTCGGCGGCCTGTTCGCCCGGCACCTGGTGTCCCGCCACGGCGTGACGGACCTGCTGCTGGCGAGCAGACGCGGTCCGGACGCCCCCGGCTCGGCCGAGCTCGCCGCGGAACTGACCGCACTGGGCGCGCACGTCACCGTGGCCGCCTGCGACGTCGCCGACCGGGACGCGCTGGCCGCCCTGCTGGCGTCGGTCCCGGCCGAGCGCCCGCTGACCGGAGTGGTGCACGCCGCCGGGCTCCTCGACGACAGCCTGCTGGAGACGATGCGGCCCGAGCAGCTCGCCCGCGTCCTGCGGCCCAAGGTCGACGCCGCCGTGAACCTGCACGAGCTGACCCGCGACCTCGATCTGTCGATGTTCGTGCTGTTCTCCTCGGTCGCCGGAATCCTCGGTCTGCCGGGACAGGCCAACTACGCGGCGGCCAACGCGTACCTGGACACCCTGGCCCTGCAACGCGCGGCACGGGGCCTGCCGGCCGTGTCGCTCGCCTGGGGCCTGTGGGCGCAGGCCAGCGGGATGACCGGGCACCTCGCGGACGCCGACCTGGACCGGATGCGCCGGGCCGGCCTGGCCCCGCTGTCCTCGGCGGAAGGCCTGGCCCTGTTCGACGCGGCGCTCGCCGGCGGCGAGGCCCTGCTCGTGCCGGCCCGGCTGGAGCCCGCCGCGGTGCGGGCGCACGGCGCGGTGCCGGCGCTGCTGCGCGGCGTGGTCCGCGAGCGGGTCAGAAGAGCCGGGGCCGCCGCGGCCGGGCCCGCCGCCGCGATGACGCTCGGCGACCGGCTCGCCCCGATGTCCGCCGCGGAGCGGGAGGAGGCGCTGCTCGGCCTGGTGCGCGAGCACACCGCCGCCGTGCTGGCGCACGGCGCGCCGGGCTCGGTCGACCCCGGCCGCACCTTCAAGGAACTCGGCTTCGACTCGCTGACCGCCGTGGAGCTGCGCAACCGGCTGGGAACCGCGACCGGACTGCGGCTGCGGGCCACGCTGATCTTCGACTTCCCCACGCCGTCGGCGCTGGTCGCCCACCTCGGCGCGGCGCTCGCCCCGGCCGGGACGACCGCGCCCGCCGGTCCGGCCGGCCCCGCCGGGCAGCCCGGGGAGCCGGCGGCCGAGCTCGACGGGCTGGCGCTCGACGAGCTCTTCGACCTCATCGACGGCGAACTGGGCACGTCCTGACGGAGGGCTTGAGAGTGACTGAGAGCAACGAAGAGAAGCTGGTCGAATACCTCAAGCGGGTCACGGCCGAACTGCAGCAGACCAAACGGCGACTGCAGGACGCCGAACAGGCCGGCCGTGAACCCGTCGCCGTCGTCGGCATGGCGTGCCGGTACCCCGGCGACGTCGACTCGCCCGAGGACCTGTGGCGGCTGCTGGACGCGGGCGGCGACGCGATCACCGAGTTCCCCGCCGACCGCGGCTGGGACATGGAGTCGCTCTACGACCCCGACCCCGACGCCCCCGGCCGCACCTACACCCGGCGCGGGGGTTTCCTGCGCGGGGCCACGGAGTTCGACCCCGACTTCTTCGGCGTCTCACCGCGCGAGGCGGCGGCCATGGACCCGCAGCAGCGGCTGCTGCTGGAGACCTCGTGGGAGGCGCTCGAACGGGCCGCCCTGCCCCCCGCCACGCTGCGCGGCGCCCGGGTCGGCGTGTTCGCGGGAGCCATGGCCCCGGACTACGGGCCCAGGCTGCACCAGGCCGCGGGCGGCGCGGAGGCGCACCTGCTCACCGGCACCACGAACAGCGCCGCCTCCGGACGGATCGCCTACACCTTCGGCTTCGAGGGGCCCGCGGTCACCGTCGACACGGCCTGCTCGTCCTCGCTCGTCGCCCTGCACCTCGCGGTGCAGTCGCTGCGCCGCGGGGAGTGCGCGCTGGCCCTGGCCGGCGGGGCCACGGTGATGTCCACCCCCGGGATGCTCGTCGCCTTCAGCCGCCAGCGCGGACTGTCCCCGGACGGCCGCTGCAAGTCCTTCGCCGACGCCGCCGACGGCACCGGCTGGGCCGAGGGCGTCGGCATGCTCGTCGTCGAGCGGCTCTCGGACGCCCGGCGGCTCGGGCATCCGGTGCTCGCCGTGGTGCGCGGCAGCGCGGTCAACCAGGACGGCGCGTCGAACGGGTTCACCGCCCCCAACGGCCCCTCCCAGCAACGGGTGATCCGGCAGGCCCTGGAGGACGCCGGGCTGTCCCCGGCGGACGTGGACGCGGTCGAGGCGCACGGCACCGGCACCAGCCTGGGCGATCCCATCGAGGCGCAGGCCCTCCTCGACACCTACGGCGCCGACCGCGAGCGCCCCCTGTGGCTCGGGTCGCTGAAGTCCAACATCGGACACACCCAGGCCGCGGCGGGCGTGGGCGGCGTCATCAAGACGGTGCAGGCGCTCCGGCACGGCGTCCTGCCGAGGACCCTGCACGTGGACACCCCCTCGACGCACGTGGACTGGTCGGCGGGGCCGGTGCGCCTGCTGACCGAGCGGCGCGAGTGGCCGCGGACCGGTGCGCCGAGGCGGGCCGCGGTGTCCTCGTTCGGGATCAGCGGCACCAACGCCCATCTGATCCTCGAACAGGCCCCGCCCGTCGAGGCGGCCGAACCCGGGGCGGTGGCGGCGCTGCCGCTCGCACCGGTGGTGCTGTCCGCCCGGACCCCCGAGGCGCTGGCCGCCCAGGCCGGGCGGCTGCTGACCGCCGTGGACTCGGCCGAGCCGCTCGACCTCGCCTACACGCTGGCCACCGCCCGCACGGCGTTCGCGCACCGGGCCGCGGTGCCGGCGGCCGACCGGGACGGGCTGCGCGACGGCCTGCGGGCGATCGCCCGCGGCGAGACGGGACCGGCGCTGCTCCGGGGTGTCGCGCACCCGGGCCGCACCGCGTTCGTGTTCGCAGGGCAGGGCACCCAGCGGGCCGGCATGGGCCGCGAGCTGTACACGGCGTTCCCGGCGTTCGCGACGGCACTCGACGAGGTGTGCGCCGGCTTCGACGGCCTCCTGGACCGCCCGCTGCGCGAGGTGCTGCTGACGGAGCCGGACCCGGCGCTGCTGGACCGGACCGGGTGGGCCCAGCCCGCCCTGTTCGCGGTCGAGGTCGCGCTGACCCGGCTGCTCGGGTCGTGGGGTGTGCGGCCGGAGGTGCTGGCCGGGCACTCGATCGGCGAGCTGTCGGCGGCGTTCGTCGCGGGACTGTGGACGCTCGAGGACGCGTGCCGTGTGGTGGCGGCGCGCGGCCTGCTGATGGAGCGGTTGCCCGCAGGCGGCGCGATGGTGTCGGTCCGGGCCGCCGAGGAGGAGGTCGCGGCGGCGCTGACGGCGGACGGGGCGGGCGTCGCCGCCGTGAACGGCCCGGAGTCGGTGGTCGTATCGGGCGAGGAGGGGGCGGTGCTGCGGATCGCCGAGCACTTCGCGTCCCTCGGCCGGCGCACCAGGCGGCTGCGGGTGAGCCACGCGTTCCACTCGCCCCTGATGGACCCGATGCTCGAGCCCTTCCGCGAGGCGCTCGCCGGTGTGGCGTTCCACGAGCCGGTGCTGCCGATCGTCTCGACGGTCACCGGCGAACCGCTCACCCCGCAGACGGTGTGCTCCCCGGAGTACTGGGTGCGCCAGGTCCGCGAACCGGTGAGGTTCGCCGCCGCCGTGCGCCGCCTGCAGGACGACGGGGCCACCCGGTTCGTCGGCGTCGGACCGGACGCAGCGGTGACCGCGATGGCCGGGGGATGCCTCGCCGAGGCGGAGCCGGGGCCGGTCGCGGTGCCGGTCCTGCGGGCCGACCGCCCGGAACCGGCCACCGCGCTGACCGCGCTCGCCGCGGTGCACGTGCACGGCGTCGACGTCGACTGGCCCCAGGTGTTCGCCGGGAGCGGCGCGAGCGCCGTGGAGCTGCCGACCTACGCCTTCCAGCGCGAGCGGTACTGGATGGACGTCCCGGCGGGGACCGGCGACCTGCGGGCGGCCGGCCTGGCCGCCGGGGAGCACCCGCTGCTCGGCGCCGTGCTGACGCTGCCGGAGACCGGCGGGACGGTGCTGACGGGCAGGCTGTCGCTGGAGGCCCAGCCGTGGCTGGCCGACCACGCGGTGCTCGGCCGGGTGATCGTGCCGGGCGCCGCGTTCGTGGAGGTGGCGCTGCGCGCCGGCCGCGAGGTCGGCTGCGAACTGCTCGAGGAACTCACCCTGCACACCCCGCTGGTGCTGACGGAACACGGCGGCGCCCGCGTCCAGGTCGTGGTCGGGGAAGCCGACGAGTCGGGGCGGCGCGCGGTGTCCGTGCACGCCGCGACCGAGGGCGGCGAGTGGATCCGGCACGCCGAGGGCGCCCTGTCCGAGAAGTCCGCGCCGACGGGGTTCGAGGCCGAGCCGTGGCCGCCGGAAGGGGCCCGGGAGGTCGAGCTCGGCGACGTCTACGCGGGCCTCGCCGCGCGCGGTTACGACTACGGTCCGGCCTTCCAGGGTCTGACGGCCCTGTGGCGGCGCGGGGACGAGGTGTTCGCCGAGGTCGCCCCGTCCCCGCGGACGGCCTCCGACGCGGACGCGTTCGGTCTGCATCCGGCACTGCTGGACGCGGCGCTGCACGCGGTCTGGTACGGGTCCTTCCTCGACGGGACGGACGGCGACGGGACGGCCGGGGGCGCCCCGGTCCTGCCGTTCGCCTGGTCCGGGGTCTCCCTGGCTGCCCTCGGGGCGTCCGCGCTGCGGGTGCGGATGGCGGCTTCGGGGGAGGACGCGGTGTCCATCGGGCTCGCCGACGCGGCGGGCGCTCCGGTGGGGTCCGTCGAGGCGCTGCGGTTCCGGCAGGCGCCCGCGGCGGGCCCGGGCACGCCCGCGGAGTCGATGTTCCGGGTCGAGTGGCAGGCCGTGCCCGACGAGCCGGCCGAACGCGTCCCGTGGACGCTCGCGCACGAGCTCGCGGACGTCCCCGCCGACCCGGGCGTGGTGTTCCTGCGCTGCCCGGCCGGGCCGGACGCCCGGCAGGTCACCGCCGCGGTGCTCACGGTCGTCCAGGAGTGGCTCGCCGAAGAGCGGTTCGGCTCCGCGACGCTCGCGCTGGTGACCGAGGGAGCGGTCGGCGCGGAGCCGGGGGAGCGGCTGGAGGGGCTCGCCCAGGCGGGCGTGTGGGGCCTCGTGCGGTCCGCGCAGACCGAGAACCCGGGCCGGTTCGCCCTGGTGGACGTCGACGCCGGACCCGTCTCGTGGGACGCGGTGGCGGCCCTGGCGGGCCGGGAGCCGCAGCTGGCACTGCGCTCGGGCCGGGTACTGGCGCCGCGGCTGGTGCGGGCCGAGGTCGGCGACGGCTCCGCCCCGCCCGCCGCGTTCGGCGCCGGCACGGTGCTCGTCACCGGCGGAACCGGCACGCTCGGCGCGGTCGTGGCGCGGCACCTGGTGGCCGCGCACGGCGTGCGCCGGCTGCTGCTGGTCAGCCGCGCGGGCGCCGCGTCCCCCAAGGGCCGGGAGCTGGCCGCCGAGCTGACCGAACTGGGCGCAGAGGCGGTGCTGGCCTCCTGCGACACGGCCGACCGCGCCGCGCTGTCCCGGCTGCTCGCCGACATCCCGGCCGAGTTCCCGCTGACCGCCGTCGTGCACGTGGCCGGTGTGGTCGACGACGGGGTGCTGACCGACCTGACCCCGCAGCGGCTCGACACCGTGCTCAGCCCCAAGGCGGCCGCCGCGTGGAACCTGCACGAGCTGACCCGCGGCCTCGACCTGTCGGCGTTCGTGCTGTTCTCCTCCCTCTCCGGACTGATCGGTCCCGCGGGCCAGGCGAACTACGCGGCGGGCAACTCCTATCTGGACGCGCTCGCCCAGTACCGCCGGGCGCGGGGGCTGCCAGGGGTGTCGCTGGCCTGGGGCATGTGGGCCGAGCGCAGCACGATGACCGAGCACCTGACCGACGTGGACCTGGCCCGGCTGGCCCGGCTCGGCGTGACCCTGTCCTCCTCGCAGCAGGGCGTCGCGCTGCTGGACGCCGCGCTCGGCCTGGACGAGCCGGTGCTGGTCCCGGTCGCGCTCGACCTGGCGGCGATACGCGCCCAGGCCGAGGTGCCGCCCATCCTTCGGCGGCTCGCCGGCCGCCGGGCCGGGCCCCGGCGGACGCGACCGGCGCCGGCGGGCCCGCGCTCCGCGGCCGACCGGCTGGCCGGCCTGCCCGAGGACGGACGCCACGCGTTCCTGCTCGACCTGGTGTGCACCCGGATGGCCGAGGTGCTGGACTACCCCAAGGGACGCGAGATCGAACCCGACCGCGCGTTCTCCGAGCTGGGGGTCGACTCGGTGTCCGCCGTGGAGTTCCGCAACCGGCTCGGCGCCGAGACCGGCCTGAGGCTCGCCCAGACGCTGGTCTTCGACCACCCGACGGCGGCCGCCGTCGCCCGCGAGCTGGTCCGCGAGCTGGCGGCCCAGGCCCCGGCGCCCACGGGTTCGGTGCTGGCGCAGCTGGAGCGGATCGAGGCGGCGCTGACCGAGGACTCGGTGACCGGCCAGGACGGCGACGAGATCGCCGAACGCGTGGAGGGGCTGCTGGTGCGGCTGCGCGCGCTGCGGGACTCGGCCGGACGGTCCGACGCACGGCTCGACGTCACCGCCGCGACGGACGAGGAGCTCTTCCAGTTCCTGGACGGCAGTTGAGAGGCCCCGGGCGCGAAGCCCGGACCTGACCGCCGACGCGGCGCGCGGGGGTGTTCTCGTCAGGAGAACACCCCCGCAGCCGTTCCACCGCCCCGCCGTCCCGTCCCGATGCCCTCCCCCTCACCGTCGTGTCACCCTGCCGGTCTCCCTCCACACGGAGATGTCCCCCTCCTGTCTCCACTCTCCACTCTCCGGGCCCGGGTGCGCATACGGCTGCCGCCGGCCCTCCGTGGAGGACCGGCGGCAGCAGGGGAGGTCTGGGGCGTGTTTCGAAAGTCCCGTCTGCCCGGCGACGCCTGGCACGCACTCCCCCGGAGGGGGCGCCCCCAGCCGCTTTGTCGGGATCACCCCGATACATCCAGTATCGGGGCGACCCTCCGCCTTGCGATCGCACGCACCAGACGCCGCCGGACCCGCCCTCCGGGCGGACGACGCTACTTTCGAAACGCGCCCTAGCCGAGCTGCGCGGGCGGGGGGAAGTAGCCCGCGTCGGCGAAGAACTCCGTGTACCTGGCGAACAGTTCGGCGTCGATCTCCGGGCAGACGATGCCGGTGCCGGCCAGCGCGTCCTCCGTCGCGCTGACGTCCATCCGCATGTACAGGGCCTCGCCCGCGGTCATATAGCTCCGGAAGATGTCGATCACCGGGAAGAGCGCGTTGTCCCGGTCCGCGCGGACGGTGTCGACGAACTCGTCCCAGGACACCTCGTCCAGGACGTAGCCCGACTTGCGCAGCCGCTCGGCCATCTCGGCGAAGCTCACGGCCACCTCGTTGAACAGATGGAAGGTCCGGCCCTCCGTCGTGCGCGACAGCTTCAGCACCGCGGCGCTGACGTAGTCCACCGGCACCATCGGGAACAGCGCGTTCGCGCCGGCCGGCAACGACCTTGCCTGAAGGCTGCCCTTCAGGCTCAGCCAGACGAAGTCGCGGGTCTGGCAGGCGCCGTTGGACTGCGCGCCCGAGACGACGTCGGCGCGGTAGACCGACACGGGCAGCCCACGCTCCCGGGCCAGCCCGATGATCTTCTCGGCGACGTACTTGCTCTGCCGGTACCCGTTGGTCAGCTCCTCCGGCGGCCCGGTCGGGTCCTGCGGGCGAAGACTCGCGCCGTCGGGGCCCGGCCCGGCGAAGACGCCGGTGCTCGACACGTAGTGCAGCGGGACGGTCCGGTGCAGGGCCGCGAGCCGGAGCGCCTCCTCGGTGCCGGTCACGTTGGCCGCCTTCAACGACGGGTACGGATGCAGCCAGTTGACCGTCGCGCCCGCGTGGTACACCACGTCGACCTCGCGGGCGAGCCGGTCGTAGACGTCGGCGGCGAGGCCGAAACGGGGTTCGGCCAGGTCGCCGGTGAGGACCGACAGCCGGTCGCGGTCGATGTCGTCCCAGATGCCGTACCAGGTCAGGTTGGCGCGCAGCCGGTCCAGGGCGCCCGCCGCGTCGGCGCCGCGGACCAGGCAGTGCACGGTGGCCCCGGTCGAGCGCATCAGATCCCTGAGCAGGAACGCCCCGACGAACCCGGTCGCCCCGGTGAGGAACACCTCGCCGGGGTCGGCGACCACGGTGGTGACCTGTTCCGCGGGGACGATGTCCTCGGCCAGCCGCACCTCGGCCGCGAAGTCGACGCCGGCCCGGCCGGCGTGCCCGGTCCGGCGGGCGAGCTCCGCGTCCAGGTACGCGACCAGCGCCCCGGGGCTGTCGTGGTCGAAGAGCAGGGTCGGCGGCAGCCGCAGACCCGTCTCGCCCTCCAGCCGGTTGCGCAGCTCGACCGCGGTGAGCGAGTCGAAGCCGAGCGCGGTGAAGGGGGAGGTCTCGGTGACGGCGTCGGTCCCGGTGTGGCCCAGCACCGCGGCCGCGGCCGTGCGCACCAGGCCGAGCAGGAGCTCGCGCCGCCCGGACTCGTCGAGCGGGGCGAGACGCTCCGCCAGCAGCCCCGTGCTCTCGGCCGTCGCGGCGACCACACGCCGGACCGGCCTGCGGACCAGCCCCCGCAGCACCGGCATGACCGGTCCCGGCTGGCGCTCGATCAGGGCGATGTCCAGGTGCATCGGCACCGTCGTCGCGTGCCCGGCGCCGAGCGCCGCGTCGAACAGCACGGGCCCCTCGGCCGGTGAGATCGGGCGTAGCCCTGACTGCGTCGCCCGGTTCCAGTCCACCTCGGACAGCCGGGACGCCATGCCGTGCTGCTGCGCCCACGCCGCCCAGGCGAGGGAGTCGGCCGGCAGCCCGTTCGCCCTGCGGTGCTGCGCGAGCGCGTCGAGGAACTGGTTGGCGGCCGAGTAGTTCGCCTGCCCCGGTGAGCCGACGACGCCGGCGACGGAGGAGAACAGCACGAACATCGTCAGGCCGGCGTCGGCGGTGAGTTCGTGCAGATGCCAGGCGGCGTCGGCCTTGGGGCGCAGCACGGCGGCGACGCGGTCGGGGGTGAGGGCCGTGATGATCCCGTCGTCGATGACGCCGGCGGTGTGCACGACGCCCGTCAGCGGATGCGCCTCGGGAACCGAGTCGAGCAGCCGCGCCAGCGCGTCCCGGTCGGTGAGGTCGCAGGCGACGACGGAGACCCGGGCGCCGAGCGCGGTGAGTTCCTCGGCCAGCTCGGCCGCGCCGGGGGCGTCCGGGCCGCGGCGGCCGGCCAGCAGCAGGTCCCGGACGCCGTACTCGGTGACCAGGTGCCGCGCGAAGAGGCCGCCGAGTGCGCCCGTGCCGCCGGTGACGAGGACCGTGCCGTGCCGCTCGGGCCGCGGTCCGCTCCCGGCGGCCGCGCGCACCCTGGCCAGCCTGGGGGTGCTCGCCCGGCCCGCGCGGACGGCCAGCTGGTCGTGGCCGGACGCGATCGCGGTGGCGATCCGTTCGGCGCTCGCCGTGCTGCCGTCGACGTCGATCAGCGTGATCCGGCCCGGATTCTCCACCTGGGCCGACCGGACCAGGCCCCACACCGGGGCCGACCCGGGATCGACGTCCTCGCCGTCGTGGGTGGCGACGGCACGGGTCGTGACCAGCACCAGCCGGGAGGTCCCGAACGCCAGCGCGTCCTGCACCAGCTCCAGCGCCCGCACCGTGGTCCGGTGCGCGGCGGCCACCGTGTCGTCCCCGGCCGCCGCGTCGATCAGGGCGACGACGATGTCGTCGCCGGCGTCCGCGACGCTCTCGACACGGCGCGCGGGACCGGACAGCGCGATGTCCGAGAGCACCGCCAGGCGGGCGGGGGAGAGGTCCTCCGGGTCGGGCAGCGCAACCGGCGACCACACCACGTGGAACAGCGAGTCGCCCGTGGCCTCGTCGGGTCGCGCGGCGGGAGTCGGCGCGGGGCGCCGCAACGCGCGGACCTCGGCGACCGGCTCGCCGCTGTCGTCGGCCAGCCACAACCGGAACGCGTCCCGCTCCTTCGGCCGGATCCAGACCCGGAGCGTGCGCGGACCGGCGGCGTGCAGGGCGAAGCCGTGCCAGGACAGATCGGCGGCGTCCTGCCCGACGGCGAGCAGCGGGTGCAGCGCCGCGTCCAGAAGCGCCGGGTGGATCCCGAACCCCTCCGCCTCCGTGTCGTCGGAGAGCCGCACCTCGGCGAACAGCTCCTCGCCCCGCTGCCACACCGCCCGCAGCCCCTGGAACGCCGGCCCGTACGCGCGTTTCTTCGCGGTGAGCCCCTCGTAGAAGCCGTCGAGTGCGACCGGGGTCGCACCGGGCGGCGGCCAGGCGTCGAGGGAGACCGCGGGCGGCGGCGCCGGTTCGGCGAGCAGGCCGGTGGCGTGCACCGTCCAGCGCGCGGCCGGGTCGTCCCGGTCCGGCCGTGAGGCGACGGCGATCCGCCGGGAGCCGTCCTCGGCGGCCGCGCCCAAGGTGACCTGTACCTGGACGCCGCCACGGTCCGGGACGATCAGCGGAGTGACGGTCGTCAGGTCGGCGACACCGGAGCAGCCGGCCTCGTCGCCCGCCCGCACCGCGAGTTCGGCGACGGCCGCCATGGGGAGCACGGCGTCCGGGCCGACCCGGTGGTCGGCGAGCCAGGCATGGGTGTGCAGCGAGAGCCGGCCGGTGAACACCGCGCCGTCCTCGCCGGCCAGCGTCACGGCCGTCGTCAGCAGCGGGTGCGGCACGGCCAGGCCGAGCCCGGCGGCGTGCCGCGCGCCCGGTGAGGTGCTGTCCAGCCAGTACTGCTGGTGCTGGAAGGGGTAGGTGGGCAGGTCGATCAGCCGT
>NZ_BMTL01000060.1 GCF_014649655.1 Streptomyces humidus
CGTGGTCGAGCGCGGTCGCCCGGGTGGGTCTGCCGGCCGCGCCGGCGGCCGGGGACAGTACGGCGGCCAGCAGTGTGGCCGTGGTGGCGGCGATGCCCGCGGTGGCGAGACGGGAACCTCGGACGTGCTGCCGTATCCGACTCATCAGTGTCTTCGGTCTCCTGAAAGAGGCGCCCGAGGGCGCGTGTGGGGGGGTGCCGGGGGCACCTGAGGGGGAACTGAGGGCGGCGCTGATCTTGCCCTGGCATTCAAGAGGGCACAGGCCTGTCATGTCCATAGCCACTACACGCCAGACCGGCGAGGACTGCGATCGGGAGCGAACAGGGCCCTGGTGGGGCCCCTGGTACTCCTTCACGGCGATCCTGCTGGTGTGCGGCTCGCGGTCGTCCCGGGAGCGAGGAGCGTCGGTGGACTCACCGAGTGGGGTCAGCGTGCTTCGGACGTGCCGCTGACCGCGTTCGGGATCCGCAGCCCCCTGCTCGGACGGCGGCGGGTTCCGGCGCCGGTCACGATCGGCCGTCCCGTTCCCGCTGCCTGGCGGCCATGGCCCTCCTCAGCATCTTCGCCCGGTAGGGGTTCGACGTACCGAGGGCCTTCGTCACTTCCACGGCCTCGTCCAACAGGGCCGACCGCCGCTCGGGCAACTCCCGCAGCAGAGGCGACGCGCTCGCCTCCACCAGGACGTACGCCAGCTTCGACCCGTACGTCTCCGGCTCGACCTGTGTCAGCAGACGGTAGATCCACAGCCCCTCCGCACCGCGCACCACGCGCCGGTTGGCACTCAGCAGCCTGACCCTGGCCGACACCATCATGTCCTGATCCATCGATCCCCTTCGTCGCGTCACTCCCGGCCGGTGCACGTCACACGGCGAGACAGCACGGCGAACGCGCCGGCAGCCGGGAACGGTTGCCGGCACGTCGGCCGGAGAGTGGATGACGACGAGTCTGGCGCGCGGCGCCAACGGCGACAAGGCCGAACGGACGTGCGCTGCGTCCTACCGAAAACCGCCTCCGAACAGGCATGATGGACCTGACACTCACTCAAGCCCGTCTAGGGAACGCGAGTTGGTCGGCGCGGTGCTCTCGCTCGGCCGGTCTTCGCCGACCGGCAGTCGTCCATGTCCCGTCCGTGGACCGGATCAGCGGCGGATGATGCCGAGGCCGGTTGCCGCGGCCACGGCGGCGGTGCGTGAGTCGACGTCGAGCTTGGCGTAGATGCGGGCCAGGTGGGACTTGACCGTTCCTTCGGTCAGATGGAGGCGGTCGCCGACGGCCTGGTTGGACAGACCCTCGGCGACCAGGGCGAGGACTTCGGTCTCGCGCCGGGTCAGGGCGGTGCCGGGCGTACGCAGCCGGTTCATCAGCCGGTCGGCGACCGTGGGCGCCAGCGTGGTACGTCCGTCGGCTGCTGTGCGTACGGCGGCGGCGAGGTCCTCGGGCGGGGCGTCCTTGAGGAGGTAGCCGGTGGCGCCTGCCTCGATCGCGGGCAGGATGTCGGCGTCGGAGTCATAGGTGGTGACGATCAGCACGCGTGGGGCTCCCGGCCGCGCGGTGATCCGGGCGGTGGCTTCGGCGCCGCCCATTCCCTTGCCGAACCGCAGGTCCATCAGCACCACGTCGATGTCTCCCTCGGCGGCGCGGGTGACGGCGTCCTCGGCGGTGGCGGCTTCGGCCACGACGACGAGGCCGGGTTCGGTTTCCAGCACGGCGCGCAGCCCCGCCCGGACGACGGGATGGTCGTCGGCCAGGAGCAGGCTGATCGGAGCGTGACTCACGGGCGGGCCTCCGGCTCGGTCCCCGCCGAGGGGACGAGGGGCAGCTGGGCGGCCAGGGCGGTGCCGTGGCCGGGGGTGGACGCTACGGCCAGAGTGCCGCCGAGGGCCTGGGCGCGGGCGCGCATCGCGACCAGCCCGAACCCTCCGGCCGCGGGGTCGGGGGCCGGCAGGAGGGCAGGATCGAAGCCCCGTCCGTCGTCCACGACGTCGAGGGCGACGTGGTCTCCGTGGTAGCTCAGCGTGACGTCGGCGGTGGTGGCCCCGGCATGGTGGACGGTGTTGGCGAGGGCGGACTGGGCGATGCGCAGCAGCGCGACCTCGTGTGCGGCCGCGAGCGGCGCGGGGTCGCCGGTGAGGTGGAAGCGTGCGGCGATCCGGTGCCGGGCGTGCGCGGTGGCGCACAGGCGTTCCAGGGCTCGGGCCAGGGTGCTGCCTTCCAGCGTGGGCGGGGTCAGAGCGGCGACGAACCGGCGGGCCTCGGCGAGGTTGTCGACGGCGGCCTGCCGCGCCTGTTCCACATGGCGGGCCGCGTTCTCCGGCGACCGGGGCAGCGCCCGTTCGGCGGCGCGCAGCAGCAGTTGGATGCTGGAGAGACCCTGGGCGAGGGTGTCGTGGATCTCGCGGGCCAGGCGGTCGCGTTCGGCGAGCACGCCGGCGGTGTGCTGGGCGGCGGCCAGGTCGGCGCGGGTGGCTGTGAGCTCCTCGATCAGAGCGCGGCGGTGTTCGCTCTCCCGGTACAGGGCCTGGTACCCCCAGACCACGGCGACCGCGACGGCGGCGCCGAGCCCGGGACCGATGGCCATGGCGGGGCGGAAGGAGTGCTGGTGAGCGGCGAAGCCCGCGACGGCCGCGACGGCGGTCGCGCCCACGGCCACCAGCCCCGCGCGGCGGGGCAGCAGGTGCATCTGGAGGAAATACAGCGGGAAGGCCACCCACACCGCGTCGGGGGAAAGCGCGAGCAGCACCAGCCACAGCCCGCCCACGACGGTCAGCCACAGCGCGGCGGCCCGCCGCGAGCGGCGGATGCGCCGCAGGAGGGATCCGGTCGCGTACACCAGGCCGCACGCCGCTGCGGCGACGGCGGTCGACACGGCGTGGGGCCGGCCGTCGGCCACGGCCCGGCCGGCGGTCAGGGCGAGCAGGCCGACGACGAGCAGGTGCAGGCACCGGGTCAGGGCACGGGTGGTGGGGGTGAGGGCGGGGGCAACGGTGTTCACAGTGCGTCCCAGGTTACGGAGACCGCCGCCCCGGGACCTCCATCGAAAGATGGAACCCGGACGCCTCCTTGCGGCCCGTGAAGTGCAGTCCTGTGCCGGACGCGCGCACAGGGGGCCGGCCGCGACGGTGGAGCCGTACCGTTTCCACCGTCGGAGAGGACAGGCCGAAACCGTGTTCGTCGCCTGGAGAGATCTGAGGTTCGCCAAGGGGCGCTTCGCCCTGATGGGGACCGTCATCGTACTGATCACCCTGCTGGTCGGGCTGCTGTCCGGGCTGACGGCCGGTCTGGGCCGGCAGAGCACCTCGGCCATATCGGGACTGCCCGCCGACAAGATCGCGTTCCAGGCCCCCGGCGGCGGTCAGGGGCTGTCGTACTCGGACTCCACCGTCACCGAAGCGCAGTGGGAGCGGTGGTCCGAGGCGCCGGGCGTCGAAAGCGCCGAGCCGCTGGGGATCACCACGACCAGGGCATCCGCCGGGGAGAGGACCACCGGTCTCTCGGCCTTCGGCGTCCGGCCGGGTTCCCGCCTCGCCCCGGACAGCGACCGGATCAGCGACAGTGCGGTGGTGCTGTCCACCGCGGCCGCCGCCGGCCTCGGTGTGAGGGCCGGCGACTCCCTCGCCCTGGCGGGCCGGCGCCTGACCGTGGCCGCTGTCAGGGGCGACGCCTCCTTCAGCCACACCCCTGTCGTCTGGACCAGTCTGGACGTCTGGCGGAAGACCGCGCCGCCCACCGGCGTCGAGGAGGGCCCGACGGCCACCGTCATCGCCCTGAGCACCACTTCCGGGGCCGACACGGAGGCCACCGACGAGCAGGCCGGAACCAGGACGGTCTCCACCGAGGAGTCGCTGTCCGCGATCGGCTCCTACACCTCCGAAAACGGCTCCCTGCAGCTGATGCGCGGCTTCCTGTTCGTCATCTCCGCACTCGTCATCGGGGCCTTCTTCACCGTCTGGACCGTCCAGCGCAGCGGCGACGTCGCCGTCCTCAAGGCCCTGGGCGCCTCCACCGCCGGCCTCCTCAAGGACGCCCTCGGCCAGGCGGTCGTCCTCCTCGCGGGCGGCACTCTGCTCGGCACCGGCATCGCCGCCGCCCTGGGCGTTCTCGTGGCCGGCTCGGCCGTGCCGTTCCTCCTCACGCCCGCCACCGTCCTGCTCCCGGCCACGGTGACGATCCTCCTCGGCATGTCGGGAGCCGTCCTGGCGGTCCGCCGCATCACCTCCGTCGACCCGCTGACCGCTCTGGGGAGCGCACGATGAGCCTGAAGCTGACCGATGTCACCCTCACCTATCCGGACGGCGACTCCCGTTTGACGGCCCTCAGGCAGGTCAGCCTGGAAGTCCCCAAGGGCAGCCTGACAGCCGTGGTCGGACCTTCCGGCTCGGGCAAGTCCAGCCTGCTGGCCGTCGCGGCCACCCTGATCCGCCCGGACTCCGGCACCGTCACCATCGACGGCGCCCCCGTCACCGGCCTGTCCCCCGGTGCGCTGACCGAACTGCGTCGCCGCAAGATCGGCATCGCCTTCCAGCAGCCGAACCTGCTGCCGTCCCTCACGGCCGTCGAGCAACTGCAGGTCATGGCTCTGATCGACGGGCGCAATCCCCGCAGCGCCCGGAGCCGGGCGATGGAGCTCCTCGACGCGGTCGGCCTGGCAGGGCGGTCCGGGCGTCGCCCGCACCAGCTCTCCGGCGGCCAGCGCCAGCGCGTCAACATCGCCCGTGCGCTGATGAACGACCCCGCCCTCCTCCTGGTGGACGAACCCACCAGCGCCCTCGACCATGAAAGCGGCGGCGCCGTCATCGGCCTGATCGCCCGCCTCACCCGTCGGCAGGCAACCGCCACCGTGGTGGTCACCCACGATCACACGCACCTCAGCGCCGTCGACCGTGTCGCCGAAGTCCACGACGGCCGCCTCCTCCTGCGCGCGTCGAACCCCTGAAGGCCTCACCCCATGTCGTCATCCGCCTCGCCGGACGACCCATGCAGTGGCCCGTGCTGTGGCCGGTGCGGCTCGGCGCGGTTCACGAAGCGACCCTGTCGTGGCGTGCCACGAAATCTCCGGGTGGGAACGAACGCCCCGCACGAAAGGAACCTCCCGGTTCGACGGTAAATAGAACCTGTCGTCATAAATGACTATTGATTGCCGCGCGCTTCCCCCTACGGCCCGACGGGCTCACATGATCGGGCTCGTGAGCCGTGATCCGCTCGGGTTCACGGCTCCTGGACGACAGACGACGACAAGACGACGACAAGGTGGGGCGGGTACGTGTTCAAGACGAGGCTCAAGAAGCTCTCCGTGGCGCTGTCGGTGCTGGGACTGGCCATCAGCGGGGTGGCCGCCACGCAAGGCACCGCGCAGGCGGCGAGCTACGGCTGGGTGTACATCTCCTTCCCGAAGTGGCTCGGGAACTGCCCGAACGCCACCGTCAAGGGGATCCAGGCCTACACGGACCACTGGAGCACCAACTGGGACATGGGCGACGATCTGGTCTACGGCAAGGTGGCGCTGGGTCAGCGCAACACCGTCATCGGCAACCTGTTCTGCAAGCGGCCCAACGGGGGTTACTACCAGACCGTGGCGCGCTACGACGTCGTCCCGACCCGCAACAGGCAGACCGTCTGGGTCGGCACCGCGGGCTGGACCCGTAACTGACAGCCACGCCGGCTGACCGCCGAGGGCTGAGGGCCGAGGCTCCTGCGCAGCGCGCCGGGGTCCCGGCCCTCAGCCGCCGCTGCACGCGGAGGGCTTCGCGTTCGCCGCACACGCGGGACGCCGTCACGCGGTCGCCGACCTTCCGGTCGCAGGAGAACAGCCGGCGGGATGTGTCCGTCCCGCTTCGTGCGTGGTGCCGTCCAGCGGGCGTCGTGTACCAGCATGTGTGCTCATGAGTGAGATTTCCGAGCTGGTGACGCGTCTCGGCCTGGAGCCGCATCCCGAGGGCGGGTGGTTCCGGCGAACGTGGCGGACCGGGCCGACGGCGGTCCCCGACGGCTACGCGGGACCGCGCGCCTTCGCGACCGCCATCTACTTCCTCCTGCACCCCGGCGAGGTGTCCCGCTGGCACCGGGTGCGTTCCGACGAACTGTGGCTGTGGCATCGAGGCGGCCCGCTGACGCTGCGGCTCGGCGGCGACGCGGCAGAGCCGCGGGAAGCGTCCGTCGCCGTGGTGGGACCCGACGTCGAATGTGGGCAGCAGCCGCAGTTCCTCGTGCCGGCAGGAGTCTGGCAGACCGCGCGACCAGCCGGCGACCAGCCGGTCCTGGTGTCCTGCGTCGTCGCTCCCGGCTTCGAGTACGAGGACTTCGAAATGCTGTGACACCGCCGGGAAGGCGACCGGCGGCGGGAAGGGCCGCCGACACGGCGCTCGCCCGAGCCGATGCCCGCCTTCCCCGTCGCCCACGTCCCGCCCGGGAAGATCTCTTGACCTCTGCCGGGTGCAGCACGCGTCTGCTGCCCGGTCGAAGCGCCGGCGCGGCGGGTGCGCCTCGTCATCGCCTGCCCGTGGCGGGGCGAGGCCAGGCGGCTTCCCGCAGCAGACGCAGTCCGTTGAGGCCGACGACGACGGTCGAGCCTTCGTGTCCGGCGACGCCGAGCGGCAACGGAAGAGCGGCGGCGAGGTCCCAGACCACCAGGGTCGTGATGAAGATCCCGGCGATCAGCAGGTTCTGCACGACGAGGCGCCGGGCCCGTCGGGAGAGGGCCACCACGGCGGGGATCGTGGCCAGTTCGTCGCGTACGACGACGGCGTCGGCGGTCTCCCGGGCGAGGTCTGCGCCCGCCTTGCCCATCGCGACGCCGGTGTGCGCGGCGGCCAGGGCGGGGGCGTCGTTGACGCCGTCGCCGACCACCAGCACCCGGAGCCCCTGGCTCTCCCACTCCCGCACGGCGGCCACCTTGTCCTGGGGCAGGAGTCCGGCACGGACGTCGGTGATGCCGACCTCCGCGGCGAGGTGGCGGGCCGCACGCTCGTTGTCGCCGGTCAGCAGGACCGGGGTGCGGCCGGTCAGCCCGGTGAGCGCGGTCACGGTGGCCCGGGCGTCGGGGCGGAGCCGGTCGGAGATCCCCAGCACCCCTGCGGGCACGCCGTCGCACAGGACGAGGACCACGGTGCGGCCCTGGTCTTCCAGGTTCCGCACCGCGCTGCCCGCCTGCGGGCCGCCGGTGTGGGTGAGGCGGGCCGGAGAACCGACCTGGACGCTCCGCCCGCCGACGACGGCGGTGACACCCTGACCCGGTACGGAGGCGAAGTCCACCACCTCCCAGGGCGACACGGCCAGGCCGCTTTCGCGGGCGGCCCGGACGACGGCGCGGGCGATCGGGTGCTCGCTGGGATGCTCGGCCGCCGCGGCCAGCGTCAGCAGACCGCCCTCGTCCATCCGGGCTCCGGGCAGGGTCAGGACGTCGGTGACGCGGGGCGTGCCCTCGGTCAGGGTGCCGGTCTTGTCCAGGGCGACCGCGTCGACCTGACCCAGGCGCTCCATCACGACGGCGGACTTCGCGAGGACACCGTGACGGCCGGCGTTGGCGATGGCCGAGAGCAACGGCGGCATTGTGGACAGCACCACCGCGCACGGTGAGGCGACGATCATGAAGGTCATCGCCCGCAGCAGCGCCGGCTCGAGCGCGGCGCCGAGGGCGAGCGGGACCGCGAAGACGGCGACGGTCGCGGCGACCATGCCGATCGAGTACCGCTGCTCGATCTTCTCGATGAACAGCTGGGTGGGCGCCTTGGTCCCGGACGCCTCCTCGACCATCTTCACGATTCGGGCGATCACCGAGTCCGCCGGATCGCGCTCGACGCGGACGCGCAGGGCGCCGGAGCCGTTGACGGCGCCGGCGAACACCTCGTCCCCGGACCGCTTCGCCACCGGCATCGCTTCGCCGGTGACGGTGGCCTGGTCGACGTCGCTCTCGCCGTCCAGCACCCGGCCGTCGGCGCCGACCCTCTCGCCGGGCCGCACCAGGACGGTGTCCCCGATCGTCAGGTCCTCCGCCGCGACCGTCTCCTCCCGGCCGTCCGGCAGGAGCCGGGTCGCGGTCGAGGGCGCGAGGTCGAGCAGGCCGCGTACGGAGTCCGCGGTGCGGGCGGTCGCGACGGCTTCCAGGGCGCCGGACGTCGCGAAGATGACGATCAGCAGCGCCCCGTCCAGGACCTGTCCGACCGCGGCGGCGCCGAGGGCGGCCACGACCATGAGCAGATCCACGTCCAAGGTCCTGTGCCTGAGGGCCTTCAGTCCCTCCCGGCCCGGCTCCCAGCCGCCGATGACGTAGGTGGCGGCGAACAGCGGCGCCCACGTCCACACCGGGGCGTCGACCAGCTTGAGCGGGAGGGCCGCCAGGAACAGGACGAGTGCCGCCAGAGCCCCTCGGGCCTCCGGGAGCGCCAGCACCCGGGTACGGCGCCGGGGCGGTTCCGGGAGCGTTGCGGCGACCGCGGGCACCGGCCGTAGTCCGAGGACAGAAGGCATGACAAAACAACCCTTCACGGGCGGAGGAGGCGACGACGCCCACCATACAGGAACATCTGAACAGGTCTTCAGATGTCACGGCTATGATGACGGCATGGGCCACGGAACCGACACCGCCAGCAGCGCCACCACCCGCGAGCGCCTCGAAAGCGTCGGGGCCGCCGACGTCGCCGCGACCCTTCAGGCCCTCGCGACGCCCTCACGGCTGCACATCCTGGCCCGACTCCAGGACGGGCCCTGCTCGGTCGGGGACCTCGCCGACGCCGTGGGCATGGAAGCCTCCGCCTGCTCCCACCAGCTGCGGCTCCTGCGCAATCTCGGCCTGGTCACCGGCGAACGCCACGGCCGCTCCATCGTCTACGCCCTCTATGACAACCACGTCGCCGAACTTCTCGACCAGGCCCTGTATCACGTCGAACACCTTCGGCTGGGGATCCAGGACACCCCGGCGGCCGCCCCCGCCCAGGAACCGGTCGCCGCCGGGCCTGCCGCGCGCTGACCGGCCCGCGCCGCGGGCGCACGCATCCCGGTGGCGATGCGCTCGATCGGCGTCCGGCGCGACGCCGACGGGACGGCCGTGGAGCACCGGGAGCGGCTCGACGAGCGAGCATCCTTCGACGCCGGGAAGGCCCCACTCACCAGCCGCCTGCCCCGACGATGACGCGAGGGCCGGCATGTCACCCCGTGGTCCGCCGGCGGCGGGGCGCCGCCTTCGGGCACGGGGTCCGGGCCGGCGATCAGCCGATGTCGGTGGTGGCGAGCCTGGCGTAGACGTCGGGCCTCCTGCGGCGGACGCGAAGGGCGACGAACACGCCGGTCAGGAACACGACCGGGGTGAGCGCGGCGAGCGACCAGTTGACGGCAGGGCCGGCGCCGGTGAACAGGTCGAGACGCTTGCAGACCAGCCCCGTGGTCACCGCGAGGAGAATGCCGGCGGCGGCCGGTGCGACCAGGGTGCGCAGGCGTCCCTCACCGCGCGTGCCGGGGTTGCGACGGAAGAACGCCACCACGGCGAAGGCGGCCAGGGCCTGCAGGGCCAGGATGCCGACCACACCGGGAGTGTTCACCCAGAGGAAGAACTGGTTGTAGGGGTGGACACCGACCACGGCGAAGACGGTGACGACCACGACGGCCAGGGCACTCTGCGCGATCCCGGCGATCCACGGCGAGCCGTGCCGGGGGTGGATCCGGCCCAGGGCGGCGGGGGTCACCTTCTCGGCGGAGAGCGCGTAGGCGTAGCGGGTGATGGCGTTGTGGAAGGAGAGCAGCGCGGCCAGCAGGCTGGTCACGATCAGGACGCGCTGCAGGTCGCTGGCCCAGCCGCCGACATAGCGGGTCATGGCCGTGAAGAACATCTCGGCCGGGTTCTGCGCGGCCGCCCCGACCACCTGGTCGCTGCCGAAGGCCTGGATGATGACCCAGACGATGAAGGTGTAGAACAGGCCGAGGAAGCCCACCGCCAGGTAGGTCGCCCGGGGCACGGTCCGGTCGGGGTCACGGGCCTCCTCGCGGTAGATGGCGGTGGCCTCGAAACCGATGAAAGCGGCGACGGCGAGACCCAGCGGGCCGCTCATCTGCGACGTGAACATGTGCGCGGGGGTGAAGGAGTCCAGGGTCAGACCGTCCGCCCCGCCCTTGACGAGGATCGCGACGGCGAGCAGCAGCAGGATCGCGGTCTCGATGACGAGGAGGACGGCCAGGACCTTGGCGCCGAAGTTGATCGAACGGAAGCCGAGGAACCAGACGACGGCGATGCCCGCGAAGGCGTACACCGGCCAGGGCAGGTCGACGCCGAGGAGATCGTTCATGGTGGCGGCGGAGAAGAAGCCGAAGGCGCCGAACAGGCCGATCTGCAGGGCGTTGTAGGAGAACAGGGCGAGCAGTGCCGCACCGAGGCCGGCCGGGCGGCCGAGTCCTCGGGCGATGTAGGCGTAGAACGCTCCGGTGTTGCGGATGTACGGCGTCATGGCGGTGAAGCCGACCGCGAACAGACACAGCAGCACGCCGACCCCCACGTAGGCGGCCGGGGCGCCGATGCCGCCGAAGAGGATGGCGAGGGGGGCGACACCGGCCATCACGGTGAGCGGTGCGGCCGCGGCGGCGACGAAGAAGACGATGTCGGCGACGCCGAGGGTGCCGCGCTGGAGGTGGGAGGCCGCTTCGGACCCCGCGGGCTGGGGCGACGGAGGTCGCTGGGCTGCGGTGTGAGCGTGGAAGTCGGTCATGAAGGTCTCCGCGTGATCGTGTGATCGAGGGTGCGAGCGCGGCGTCCCGGGCACGCGGGCCGGTCGAGGCGACAACGGACGTCTATCCTCTCGCGGCGGGCACGTATCCGGAAGCGCCGGTTCCGTGGGTGCGCCGGCCGCCGAGCCAGGTGCCCAGGACGGGCAGGCCCGCGAGAGCGGCGGGTGCGGTCTCGACCGGGTCGGCGGCGAGGTGCACCAGGTCGGCGCGCATTCCGGGGCGCAGGGCGCCCCATTCCTCCTCCTCGAACGCCTGATGGGCGCATCCCGCGGAGTAGGCGGTCAGAGCGGTCTCGACGTCGATCCGCTCCTCGGGGAGCCAGCCGCCCTCGGGGGTCCCGTCGGGCGTCTGGCGGGTCACTGCGGTGGCGATGCCCCGCAGTGGCTCGTAGGCGGTGACCGGCCAGTCGCTGCCGAAGGAGATCCGGGCGCCGGAGGCGGCCATGGCGGCGATCTGGTACTGCCGCCCGCCCCGCTCGGGGCCGATCCTCGGCAGCGTGAGCTCGGTCATCAGGGGGTCCCGCTGAGCCCACAGCGGCTGGATGCTCGCGATCGCCCCGAGGGCGGCGAAGCGGGGCAGGTCCGCGGGGTGGATCAGCTGGGCGTGGGCGATGACGGGGCGCCGGTCGCGGGGGCCGTTGGACCGGGCGGCGGCCTCGATGGCGTCGAGGGCGGTGCGGACCCCGCCGTCGCCGATGGCGTGGATGTGGGGCCGGAATCCGAGCGCGTCCACGGCGGTGACGGCCTCGGCGAGTTCGCCGAGCGACCAGTTGGCGATGCCGTGCGAGTGCGGGCAGTCGGTGTACGGCTCCAGCAGGGCTGCGGTGCCGGACTCGATCACACCGTCGGCGAAGAACTTCACGCTGCGGGCGGTGAGCAGCCCGGGGGCCGCGCTCTCCACCCGCTCCCGGTCGGCCGCGAACCGGGCGATCCGCTCGCGCCAGCCGTCGGGTTCCAGGATGAAGGCGAGATCCGCGCGGACGGGCAGACCCGGCCCCGTGGTGGCGGCGGCCATCCAGACGTCGGCGTGGTGCGGCTCGACCCAGGCGTCCTGCACCCACGTCACGCCGGCCGCGGCGAAGCGGGCTGCGGCTTCGCGCAGCGCGGCCACCTGCGCCTCGTGGGACGCCGGGGGGATCAGGGCGAACACGGGGTTCAGGGCGCCGAACTCGCGCAGCGTGCCCAGCGGCTGGGCGGAGCCGTCCCGGCGCAGGATCTCCCCGCCGACGGGGTCGGGGGTCTCCGCCGTGTAGCCGGCCCGGCGCAGCGCCTCGCTGTTCACCCAGGCCGTGTGGTGGTCCGTCGTGCGCAGCACCACCGGCCGGTCGGCGACCGCGGCGTCCAGTCGGCGGGCGTCGAACCGGCCGTCGGGCGCGAGCCACGGGTCGAAGCCGTCGCCGGTGATCCACTCGGCGTCGGGGTGCTCGTCGGCCCAGCGCCGTACGGCCTCGACGACGTCCTCCACGCTTGCGCGGTCGCGGACCGGGACACCGTGGAGTCCGAGCCCGCCCATGACCGGATGCACATGGCTGTCGCCGAAGGCGGGCAGCAGGGCGCCGCCGGCCAGATCCACGACGGTGGTGCGGGGACCACGGGCGGCCAGTGCAGCCGCCCCCAGGGCGCTGATCCGGCCGTCGACGACGGCGAGCGCGTCATGGACGGGGCCGTTCGCAGACCCGGTCCGGACGATCCCACCGGTGAAGACGATGTCGGCGTGCATGGGTCTGACGATGCCCTTCGCTCGGCCCGCCATCTAATTGAATGGCGTTCGGTTTCCGGCTAACGTAAGCCTCGCCCGCAGTGGTCGGGAAGAGTTTTACTGAAAGACATTCGGTAACGTCTGGGTCACGGCCGAGGCGCGGGTGCTTCGACAGGCTCGAGCCCGCGCCCCAACAACGAGGAGCGACCGTGGGACGGCCACGCACCCCCCTGCTCGATCGTCGGCGCATCGGCGCCGCGGCACTGACACTGGCCGACGAGAAGGGCGCCCTGACCATCCCCGCCCTCGCCAGAGCTCTCGGCGTGGCGCCCTCCGCGCTCTACCACCACGTGTCCGGGCGGGACGAGATCATCTCCCTCATGCGCGAGGAGCTCGTCCGCACGACCGGCGCCGACAAGGTCTGGGCGCAGCCGTGGGAGAGCGGCCTGGAGGACTGGGCACGGACGTATCTCTCCGCCTTCGCCGCCCACCCCGGTGCGGTCCCCCTGCTGGCCACCGCACCGCTGGCCGAACCCTTCATGCACGCCATGTACGAGAAGGTCGCGGCACTCCTGGTCTCGGGTGGATTCACCGCCGACAAGGTCCTGCCCGTGATCACCGCCCTGGAGAGCTTCGTCCTCGGCTCCGCGCTCGATCTGGTGGCGCCTTCCGTGATGCTCTCCGACGTCTCCCGCGACACCGCACCGCACCTCAGCAGCGTCCTCGAGCACACGCCCGCGGACCCCGGCCGGGCGGCGCGCGCCTTCGACATCGGCCTGCGCGCCCTGCTCACCGGCTTCCGTGACCTGCTCGCCCCCTGAGGAAGCCCGCTCAGCCGCGCACCAGGCACACACCGGCCACGCAGCCCCGCACGGACACGCAAGCCGCCCCGCACCACGAGCCCTCGCGCTTCGCGCGCTTCCCGCACGACGACCAGATCCCAGGAGCCGCTCATGCCCGCCACGTTCCACGTCCTGACCACCGGTTACGCCAACGACCGTGTCGCCGGCACCGTCTCCCTGCTCACCGAGGGCCACACCGTGGCCGTCGTCGATCCCGGCATGGTCGCCGACCGCCGGCTCATCCTCGACCCGCTCGCCGAGCTCGGATTCGCGCCCGGGGAGGTGACCGACGTGGTGTTCAGCCATCACCACCCGGACCACACCCTGAACGCCGCCCTCTTCCCGGAAGCCCGTTTCCACGACCACATGGCCATCTACCGCGACGACATCTGGGAGGACCGGGACGCCGACGGCTACGCGCTCTCCCCGTCCATCGCCCTCATGGCGACTCCCGGCCACACCGCCGAGGACATCAGCACGCTCGCCGCCACGGACCAGGGGCTCGTGGTCCTCACCCACCTGTGGTGGGCCGCCGAAGGCCCGGCCGACGACCCCTTCGCCCCCGACCGCGACCGGCTGCGCGCGGCCCGGGAGAGAGTTCTGGCCCTGGGCCCCGCCCTGATCGTGCCGGGCCACGGCGCGCCCTTCGCCCCCTCGCCCGCCACACCCGTCTGACCCGCCGGTGACGTGGCGTCCCCGTCGCCGGCGGTCCGGGCTTCTCGGCAGTGCGGCCGGACGGCCCTGCCGCGTCTTCCGGCCGCCCCGCACGGGGTGTCCACCGCGCGGACGTCCCGGCGGTGAGCGGGCGGACGGAACCGCCGGGTCCCGCGCGTCCCGGCGTCCCTCCTGACGGGGCCGGCCGCCGTCCAGGGCAGCGGCCAGTCCGCCCGTCCGCGCTCGACGGCTCGCCGGTGATCAGCAGCGTGACACGGCCTTCCGGCCGGGCACGCCGGGTGCGGCCCCAGATGCGCTGGAACAGGTCACACCCGGCCCGGCGGCCCTCGCGGTCACGGGCGCGCACGGACCGCGTCGGCTTCCTCGACGCCGGCCCGCTCGCCCGCACCGAGCGCCCCTTCCCCACCGGGTGCTCGTTCAGCCGGTCGTCCGGATCAGGCCGTCACGAGCGTCGTCACGCTGCGCGCGGGAAGCGTGACGGTGAAGGCGCCGTTCGACACACCGGTCGTGCCCTGGGACGCGACGTTCCTGCTCGCGTCGGTCACCCAGGACGAGACGCTGGACGCGGTGCCGTTCACCAGCGTGAACTGCTGACTCACCGCGGAGGCGGCCTTGTTGACGGCCACCACGACCGTGGAGGCGCCGCCCCGGTACGCCGAGACGTAGACGTCCGACGCCGGTTTCGCGGTCGCCTCGACCCGCACGTATCCGGGTCGGACGAACCTGGCGAAGTGCGCCATGCAGGCCCCGCGCTTGCTCATCCGGCCGTCCTCACGCATGGGGCCGTAGCTGCGCCGGATGTACCACCAGATGTACGCCTGGAACTCGGCGTCCACCATCGCGCGGTGGATGTGCTCCCCCACGTCGAGCGCCTGCGGCCACAGGTCCGCCGAGTCCGTGCTGTTGGGGTAGTAGACCTCGGTCATCCAGAGTTCCTTGCCCGCGCCCTTCTGCTTGAAGAGCGGGTAGGGGAAGTTCGCGAACGGCGTGCCGTAGAGGTGGGCGCCGATGACGTCCACGTTGGCGAGCGCCGCCGGGTCGTTGAGGATCGGGTCCGACATGTTCTTGAGGTACTGGAAGGACTCCGGCGCGATGACCCTGGTACCGATCGAGCCGGCGTTCTCCCGCAGGAACCGGACCATCTCGGCGGAGGTCCACCACGTCCAGTCCTGCGCGTAGTCGGGCTCGTTCTGCACCGATATGGCGTACAGGTTCACCCCGTTGTTCCGCAGGGACGTGGTGAAGTCGTCGAGGTGCTGGGCGTAGGCCCCGTACATGGAGTACCGCAGCCGCCGCGCATTGCTCTGACCGCCGCGGACGAAGGTCTCGACCATGGAAGAGGGCGGGTTCCAGGGCGACGCGATGACGGTCGCGCCGAGCTCGACCGCGCGGCGCGCCGTCGCCACGTCCCTGCCCCAGGCCGACCGGTCCTCGGGGACGGGAATCCGCAGCAGCGACAACCCGAGCCGGCCGTCACCGACGCCGAACGCCGTGTCCCGCTGGGCGGAGGTGAGGTCCCCGATCCAGGCCGAGTGGCTCATGCCTCCGAAACCCCGGATCGTCTGGCGGCGCGCCGACGCGTCGACGACCACCGTGGCGGCTGCCGTCGCGGCCACGGCGTCGGACGCTCCGGTGACGGACGTCGCCGCCGTGAGGATCGGCAGCGCCCCCATGGCCGCCAGGACGTTCCTGCGGCTCGGCGATCGCCGCTCCTCGCTCACGGGCTCGTTCCGACTCTGTGTCATGTGCCCTGCTCCTCTTGGCTGTTGATCCCTGTATGGACCTTGCCGCGCCCATGGGAGCGCTCCCACTCTCACAGACGAACCACACGTGTGCCGGTTTTCGACGGGAGGCGCCAGATGCTGCCGATGTCGCGCACGGCCTGCCTCGGCGACTCGAGAGGGCGCCAGAGCCGTTCGACATCGTGAACAGTGTCCAGGACTGCGGATATCACGAAAGTTAACGACGCCCCTCAGCACCGTCAAGCCCCGCGGCAACGCCCGGCCCGCGCGCTCCGTCCGCTCCGCGCGTTTCGCCGACGGGACCGCTCAGGCTCCGCGCAGAGCCGTCTCGAGTCGGCCGCCCCAGCGCAGGGCGGCCGCCGCGCACTCCTGCGTCCGGGGGAGCAGGCGTCGTCGCGGTCCCACGACCTGGACGGCGGCCACGACCTCGTCGGTGAAGTCGCGCACCGGCACGGCGACGGAGTACAGGCCGGGTTCGGCCTCTTCGTCGACGATCGAGTAACCCCGGCGCCGGGTCTCCGCCAGGCGGCGCAGGAAGTCGTCCAGGCCGGTCGGTGTGTCGGGCCCGTGGCGCAGGAACTCCGTGCGGGCGAAGACGGCGGCCACCTCGTCGTCGTCGGCGTCGCTGAGCAGGGCCTGTCCGCAGTCGCTGCAGTAGGCCGGGTACGGGCGGCCGATCCACGAGCCGAGCTGCCGGCTGCCGGGCGGAACCCGTTCGGCGATGGTCACGGTGGTGTCGCCGACCAGGACTCCCAGGTAGCAGCTCTCGCCGGTCTCGGCCGCCATGCCCTCCAGGGCGGTGAGGCCGTCCGTGCGCAGCCGGTGGGCGGTGAGGTCGCGCGCCGCCGCGTAGAGCCGCCAGTGCGGGGCGACGCCGCCCGAGACGTCGTCGCGGGCGACGAATTCCTCGGCGGCCATGGCGGTGAGCATGCGGGACAGCTGGCTGCGGTCACGGCCCAGCCGGCGGGCCAGCTCCGAGACGGAGGCGGCGGACGCGGCAGAGGCCCGCGGGCGGCCGCCGGCGGGGCCGCGGGCCAGCGCCGTCAGGGCGTCCAGGCCCTTCGCCACGCTCGAGTCCACCGGTTCCTCCGCCGTGCCGACGTGCGCGTTCGCCGGGGTCGCGCCCCCGTGACCGTCGGTCCGCATCGTACCTCCACCGTTTCGCCCCATCCCGCCTTTTTGAAACTGTGCAGCATCTGCATCTTGCCGTGCATTTGATGCACGCCTAGCATCCTTGCATCAACCGCCGACTGCCGAGGGATGACTGCGCATGGCCACGACGACGTTCACGCCGAAAGCCGCCGGAGAGGACCGGGAGGGTGCCCTGGAGGCCGCCCGGGCCGCCGTCCTACGGCGGACGGTCCGGACGATCAAGGTGTACTGGCCGGTCGCCCAGGAGACCCTGGCCGCCTGCGCGAAGGGCGACCTCGACGCGCTGCGCGCCGACGAGTCCTTCGCCTCGCTGCTGCGGGTCCTGGAGGCCTCGCCCGAACTGGGGGACTTCGGCGTCTACGACGACGTCTTCGAGGTGGCCCTCGGAGTGGAGGGGTTCACCGTCCGGCCCGGCGCCCGCCCCTCACTGGGCTCGGTCGGCGGACGGTTCCTCTCCCCGACGCTGGCCGTCACCACGTACGTCGACGCCGCGGCGGACGACGACACCCTCACGCAGGTCCTCGCGCGGCTCGCCGACGCCCACCCCTGGGAGATCCCGGTGATCGAGCTCTCCGCCCCGCTGGACCTCGTCTCCCGGGCCTGACCCGCCGCCCTCGACCACCACGAGCCCCTCGCCCCCACCGGGCGCCCGCTCCCCGTCGGTGCGCGACCGACCCCACGCGCACCCCGCACCCGTCGAAAGTGGCCTCACCCCGCAGCCATGCCGTGCCGATCACCCCCCACGCCCCGTCCGCTTCTCCCCGCTCCGCTCCGCAGAGGAGACCGCCATGTCCGTCTCAGCCATACCGGACAATGCTCCGGCCGCCGCCGACTCCGCTTCCCCACCGCCCGGCGACGGCCTGCGCCGCACCATGCGTTCCCGCCATCTCGTCATGATCGCGATGGGCGGCGTCATCGGCTCCGGGCTCTTCCTCAGCTCCGGTTTCACCGTCTCCCAGGCCGGTCCGCTCGGCGCCGTCCTCGCCTACCTGGTGGGCGCGTTCGTGGTCTGGCTGGTGATGGCCTGCCTCGGCGAACTCGCCGTCACCTACCCCGTGTCGGGCGCCTTCCACGTCTACGCCACCCGCGCCATAGGCCCCGCCACGGGCTTCGCCACCGCCTGGCTGTACTGGCTGACCTGGGCCGTAGCCCTCGGCTCGGAGTTCACCGCGTGCGGGCTGTTGATGCAGCGCTGGTTCCCCGGTGTCAGCGTCTGGATCTGGTGCATGGTCTTCGCGGCCGTCGTCTTCGGCGTGAACGCCTTCTCGGCCCGTGTCTTCGGCGAGACCGAGTACTGGTTCTCGCTGGTGAAGGTCATCGCCGTGGTCGCGCTCATCGTCCTCGGGGGCGCCGCCCTGGCCGGCTTCCACCCCCTCTCCCCCAGCGGCTCCCACCCCTTCCTGCTGGCGAACTTCCACACCCCGGACGGCCTCTTCCCGAACGGCTTCTCGGGCGTCCTGGTCACCGTGCTCGCCGCGTTCTACGCCTTCTCCGGATCCGAGCTGATCGGTGTGGCCGCGGGCGAGACCGAGAACCCCGCCGAGGCCGTGCCCAAGGCCCTGCGCGTCACCGTCGTACGCCTGCTGATCTTCTTCGTCGGCGCGATCACGGTGATCGCCGCGTCCATCCCCTATGACGAAGTCGGCCTGGACGAAAGCCCGTTCGTCACCGTGTTCTCCTCGATCGGCATCCCCTACGCGGCGGACGCCATGAACTTCGTGATCATCACGGCGCTGCTCTCGGCCGGCAACAGCGGTCTGTACTCCTGTGCCCGCATGCTGTTCTCCCTCGCGCAGGAGAAGCAGGCGCCGCAGGCGCTGCGCCGGCTCAGCCGCCGCGGCATCCCCCTGACCGCGCTGTCGCTCAGCATGCTCGGCGGACTCGCCTCCCTGGTGAGCAGCGTCGCAGCCCCGGAGACGGTCTACCTGGTGCTCGTGTCGATCGCCGGATTCGCCGCGGTCGGGGTCTGGATGTCCATCGTCGCCGCGCAGTTCTTCCACCGCCGGGCCTTCGTCCGCGCGGGCGGCGACCCGGGCTCCCTGCCCTACCGGACCCCGTTCTACCCGGTCGTGCCGGTGCTGGCGTTCGTCCTGTGCCTCGCCTCGCTCATCGGCATCGCACTGGACCCGGCACAGGCCACCGCCCTGTACTTCGGCGTCCCCTTCGTCGCGGGCTGCTACCTCTACTACTGGCTGCGTCACGGGCGTCGCCGTACCGGGGTGGCCACCTCGTGAGGGCGCCCACCTGTGTCCTGCTGGACCTCGACGGCACCCTGGTGGACTCCGCTCCGGGCGTGACCGCCTGCGTCGCCGAGGCCCTGCGGGCCGTCGGGGCCGACGTGCCCGACGCGGCCACGCTGCGCGGCTTCGTCGGCCCGCCGATGTACGACACCTTCCGTCACGTCGTCGGCCTCGACGAGCCCGTGGCGCGGGCCGCCCTCGCCGCCTACCGCGCCGCGTACGCCCGCAGCGGCGCGTCGGCCGCGGCCCTGTACGACGGCGTCCCCGAACTGCTCGACGCCCTGACCGCGCGCGGACTGCCCCTGGGCGTGGCGACCTCCAAGGTGGAGGACCAGGCGGAGCTGATGACTCGCCGCTTCGGCCTCGGCTCCCGGCTGCTGACCGTCTGCGGCGTCTGCGACGAGGCGGGCCGTACGACGAAGCGGCAGGTGATCCGGGAGTGCCTCGGCCGCCTGCGGGCGAGCGGCGCCGACGTGCGCCGGCCGCTCATGGTCGGCGACCGCGCCTACGACGTCGAGAGCGCCGCCGCCGAAGGCATCCCCGCCGTCCATGTGCGGTGGGGGTACGGCGGTCCCGGGGAGGCGGCCCGTGCGGTCGCCTCCGTCGCCCGGCCCGCCGAGCTGATCGAACTGATCGAGTTGTCGGACGACGCGGAGAACCACGTCGAGAGCGGCGCGGACGACCACGCCGACGAACCCGGAATCCGGAAAGAGGACGAGCACGCATGACACCGAACACGGCCGTCACGGCCCCCGCCGCCGTCACCGCCGAACCGCCGCTGTGGGCCCTGCACCGGGAACTGATGGGCGCGACGGTCCGCACCGATCTCACGCACGCGTTCCATCCCGGCCAGCCGCATTTCGCCGCCTTCCCCGACGAGAGGCGCGAGATGCCTTTCGACATGTCACGCGGCGACGGCTTCAACGTGCACCTGTACACGATCGTCGGACAGTGGGGCACACACGTCGACCCGCCCGTCCACTTCGTGGACGGCGCCCGCACGCTGGACGGGATTCCCGTCGACGAGATGATCCTGCCGCTCGTCGTCCTCGACATCGCCGAGCGCGTCGCCACCGACCCGGACGCGGTGCCGACCCTGGACGACGTGGCGGCCTGGGAGGCGCGCCACGGCCGCATCCCGCAGGGCGCGTTCGTCGCCCTGCGCACCGGCTGGGGGCGGCGCTGGCCGGACCCGGCCGCCATGGCGAACAAGGACGAGGCGGGCGTGAGTCACTGTCCGGGCTGGTCCGCCGAGGTCCTGCGGTACCTCTTCGAGGAGGCCGGCGTCACCGCGATCGGGCACGAGCAGACCGACACCGACCCCGGACTGGCCACCTCCGCGGGCGACTTCGGCCTGGAGAACTACGTCCTGCGCCGGGACCGCTGGCAGATCGAGCTGATGGCCAACCTCGACGCGGTGCCCGAGGCCGGTGCGCTGATCGTCGCCACCTGGCCCAAGCCGCAGGGCGGTTCGGGCTTCCCCGCCCGCGTCTTCGCCCTGCACCACCAGGACTGAACCAGCTCGGCACCGACACAACGGCTCCGGTGGCCCACGGCCACCGGAGCCTTTCGCCAGTCAGGAGACAGCCACGTCATGGACGCCATCGACGAACAGATCATCGCCGAACTCACCCGCAACGCACGGATCTCCCACGCCGAACTGGGCCAGCGCGTGCGGCTCTCCCGCAACGCCGTGCGCCAGCGCGTCGAGCGCCTGGAGCGGCAGGGGCACATCGGCGGTTACACGATCGTCCGTCCGTCGTGCGGGCAGGAGCGGGGGACGGTGGCCGCGCACGTCCTGGTCTACCGGGAGGACCGGATGCGCGGCGGGGAGGTCCTCGCCGCGCTCAGACGCATCCCCGAAGTGGTCTCCTGCGACGTCCTCAGCGGCCAGTTCGACCTGCTGGTGAGTGTGGAGGCCGCCTCCCTGGAACGCGTACAGGGCATCTGGGAGCAGATTGCCCAGATGCCCGGTGTACGGGACACGGTGACGGCGCTGGCGCTGTCCCGGGTCGTCAGCCGGCCGCGGCGGCCATGAGCCGCAGCGCGGTCGCCCGGTCCAGCAGCCCGCGCTCGACGACGACGTCGACCACCTCGGCCCCGGTCCGCGACGCCTGCCGGGCCACCTCGGCGGCGGCCTCGTGCCCGATGCGCGGGGCGAGCGCCGTGACCGCGCCGACCGCGCCGGCGGCGCCGCGCGAGAGCTGCTCCGCGTTGGCGGTGATGCCCGCCACGCAGAGGGTGCGCAGCGCCGAGCAGCCGTGCGTCAGCCAGACGATGTGCTGCAGCAGCAGGTGTCCGATGAGCGGTTCGAACGCGTTCAGCTGCAACTGCCCGTTGTCGGCGGCCATGGTGACGGCGACGTCCGCGCCGGCGGTCGCGAACGCGATCTGGTTGACCATTTCGGGGATCACCGGATTCACCTTGCCCGGCATCACCGACGAACCGGCCTGACGCGGCGGCAGGTTGATCTCCGCGAGGCCCGCGCGCGGTCCGCTGGCGAGCAGCCGCAGATCACTGCACACCTTCGACAGCTTCACCGCCGCCCGCTTCAGCACCCCCGACACCAGCAGGAACACCCCCGTGTCCGAGGTGGCCTCCACAAGGTCGGCGGCCGGTGTGACGTCGAGTCCGGTCAGCGCCTGCAGGTGCCGTACGACGGCCTCGGCGTAGCCCGGTTCTGCGGCGATGCCGGTGCCGATCGCCGTCGCTCCGAGGTTGGTCTCGGCCAGCAGCGGCAGTGTCTCGCCGATCCTGCTGACGTCCTCGGCGAGCGTCACCGCGAACGCGGTGAACTCCCGGCCCAGCGTCATCGGCACGGCGTCCTGCAACTGGGTGCGGCCGACCTTGACCACATGGGCGAACTCCGCACCCTTTGCGGCGAACTCGGCCGCCAGCATGCCGAGTTCCGTGCTCAGCTCACTCAGCGCCGCACTGATCGCGAGCCGCAGCGCCGTGGGGTAGGCGTCGTTGGTCGACTGGCAGCGGTTGACGTCGTCGAGCGGGTCGAGGTGCTCGTAGGACCCGCGCGCGTGGCCCAGGTGCTCGAGCGCGAGGTTGGCGATCACCTCGTTGGCGTTCATGTTGGTGCTGGTGCCCGCGCCGCCCTGGACGACGTCCACGCAGAACTGCTCGTGGTGGCGGCCCTCCGCGACGGCCCGGCAGGCCGCCGCGATCGCCCGCACCTTGTGCGGCTGGAGGACGCCGATCTCGCCGTTGGCCAGGGCCGCGGCGTGCTTCACCTGGGCCAGCGCGCGCACGAGGTGGGGGTGGACGCTGACGGGGACGCCGCTGACGCGGAAGTTCTCCAGGGCTCGCGCGGTGTGCACCCCCCAGTAGGCCTGCGCGGGCACCGCCATCTCCCCCAGCGCGTCGGACTCGACCCGCGTCCGCGTTCCGCTCCGGGCAGCGCGGGCGCCCTGGGACTCGCTCACACCGGCTCCCTGTTGAGGCAGACGACCTTCGGCTGGGTCATCTCCTCGTAGGCGAAGCGCACGCCTTCGCGGCCCATGCTGCCGTACTTGAAGCCGCCGAAGGGCATCGCGTCGAAACGGTAGTCGGAGGAGTCGTTGATCATCACGCCGCCGGCCTCCAGCAGCCGGGCCGCCGCCATCGCCCGGTCCAGCGAACCCGTGAAGACTCCGGCGTGCAGGCTGAAGTCGATCTCGTTGGCCCGCTCCACGGCCTCCTCGAAGGAGTCGACCGCCTGGAGCACGACGACCGGCGCGAACGCCTCCTCACGCCACAGGGCGGAGCCCCCGGGCACGTCCTCCAGCACGGTCGGGGTGTACAGGCTGCCGTGCCGCTCGTGTCCGCACAGCAGCCGCGCGCCCTCGGCGAGCGCGGCGTCGACCGTGGCCTCGGCGGCGACCGCCGCCCGCTCGCTGATCATGGGGCCGACGTCGGTGCGTCCGTCCGCGGGGTCCCCGGCGCGCAGCAGCCGCGTCCGCTCGACGAAGGCGTCCCGGAACGCCGTGTACACGGCGCGCTCGACGAGGATGCGCTGGGTGCCGATGCAGTTCTGTCCGGCCGCCCAGAACGCACCGGACACGCAGGCCTCCACCGCCGCGTCCAGGTCGGCGTCGGCCAGCACGATGACCGGTGCGTTGCCGCCCAGGTCCATGGCGAGCTTCTTCAGACCGGCCGAGCGCGCGATGGCCTCACCGGTTCGGAAACCGCCGGTGAAGGACACCATGCGCACCTCCGGCGCGGCCACCACGGCGGCCCCCAGTTCCGCGCCGCCGTTGACCACGGTCACCACTTCCTCGGGCAGCCCCGCCTCGACCAGCGTGTCGACCAGCCGCAGTGCGGACAGCGGAGTGAGCAGCGACGGTTTGAGCAGGACCGCGTTGCCGCCCGCGATCGCCGGCCCGAGCTTGTGCGCGACGAGGTTGAGCGGGTCGTTGTACGGCGTGACCGCGGCGATGAGGCCGAGCGGTTCGCGGGTGAACCAGCCCAGCCGTCCCTCCGATCCCGCGTAGGCGTCGAAGGGCACCACCTCGCCCGCGTTGCGGCGCGCCTCGGCGGCCGACAGACGCAGGGTGTTGACCGCGCGGGCGGTCTCCTTGCGGGCCTGGGCCAGGGTCTTGCCGGCCTCGGCGACGATCAGCCGGGCGAACGACTCGGCGCGTTCCTCGATCAGCGCGGCCGCGCCGTCGAGCACGGCGGCCCGGGCGGCGCGGGAGAGCCCCCGGGCCTTCTCCCGTCCCTCGCGGGCCCGCCGCAGGACGTCGTCCACGGCGGTGAGCGGGGTGAGGCACACCGAGCCGATGGTCTCGCCGTCGAAGGGGTTGCGCACGACGGCCATGCCGTCGCCCACCTGCTCGTGGGTGGTCAGATCGGTGCTCGCCGCGGCCGTCGCGGCGGCGCTCAGGACGGTGTCAGCCACGGCCTGCCTCCTGGAGGAGCTCGGCGCCCGCGAGGTTCGCGGTCCGCTCGTGGACGGCGAGGACGTCCGACAGCAGGGCGTACGCCGTCTCGACGCGCCCGGCGCCGGGGCCGGCGACCGTGACGGCGCCCAGCAGGTCGGTGTGGAAGGCGACGGCGTTGACGGGGCCGCAGACCCCGGCGAGCGGGTGTTCGGCGGGCAGCGCGACCGGCGCGACGCGGGCCTCGACCGTGCCGTCGGGGCGGCGGGCGGCGGAGCCGACCAGCTTCCAGCGCAGCCCTTCGGCCGCGGCCCGGCGGACGTCGTCGGCGGTCAGGGCGGAGAGCCCGGTGCACGGCACGTCCGCGCGCCGCAGGTCGGCGCCGAGCACCTCGTTGGCGAGGATCATGACCTTCAGCTGGACGTCGTGTCCTTCGATGTCCGCCGTCGGGTCGGCTTCGGCGTACCCCAGGGCCTGGGCCTCGGCGACGGCGTCGGCGAACGACAGTCCGGACTCCACGCGGCCGAGGACGTAGTTGGAGGTGCCGTTCATGACGCCTTCGAAGCCGTGGACGGCCAGTCCGCCGAACATGCGGCGCGCGGTGCGCAGCACCGGGGTGCCCGACATGACCGTTCCCTCGAACTCGAAGCACACGCCGTGCCGGCGCGCCAGCTCCTGCAGAGCGCGGCCGTGCAGCGCGACCGGCCCCTTGTTGGTGGTGCACACGTGCTTGCCGGCCTCGATCGCCCATCGCACGTGCGAGAGCGCGGGCTCGCCGTCCGCGGGGTTGGTGAAGGTGGCTTCGGCCACGATGTCGGCGGGCGCCTCGCGGATCACCCACTCGTTGCGGGGGTCCGGGCTGCCGCCCGCAAGCCCCGAGAAGTCCAGTTCGCCGGGGGCGACGGCGAGCAGCGGCGCGAGGTCGATCGCACCGCCGTCCGTGCACACGAGCGAACCGGCGCGCAGGTCGGTGATGGCCACCACACGCAGCCCGAAGCCGAGTTCGGCCTCCAGCGTGTCTCCCCGTTCGGCGATCAGCTCGGCGAGCGCGCGGTTCACGCCGCCGAATCCGATGAGCGCGAGGTCGTACCGGGTCATCCGGACCTCCTCCTTCTCCCTCTGCGCCGCCCTCTGGCAGCGCGACCAGGCACAGCGTCGCTCCCCGACGGGTCACTTCGGCCATGCCGAAACGTCCGTGGAGACCGGCGATCCGCACGGGCCGCTGCCGCTTGTCCTGCGTCCGGGTCGCCCGTCCGGCGACCGCCGTCCGGGCCCACTGATCACCGGCTGTCCTATAGTGCGCAGGTGACGACCAACGGCCCCTCCCCCGCGCAGTCGAGCCCGGGAACGGCCTCCTCGCTGCGTATGGCCCTGCGCGTGGTCAACACCGTGCTGGACCGCGAGGCCTCCGGCCGCACCGGCTTCAACGTCAGCAGGCTCGCCGACGAGGTCGGCATCGAACGCAGCAAGGCGTCGCGCACCACTCAGGACCTGTGCGACAAGGGGTTCCTGGAACGCGGCGAGGACTCGACGCTGCGCGCCGGCAACGCCTTCTTCACCACGGCCGCGTCGTTGCACCCGGGCCTGCTCCGCCGCAGCCGCCCGCTCCTGCGCCGTATGGCGGTGGCGCACGGCGCCGGCGCACGGCTCTCCGTGCGCGACGGCGTCCAGGTCCGGTTGCTGCGCGCCGAGTCCGGCGCCGGCTTCGCCCAGGAGTGGCAGGGCCGGGCGAGTCTCGTCACTCCGTGCTGGTGCACCGGCGCCGGACGGGCTCTCCTCCTGGACCACACCACCGAGGAGATCACGGTCCTGCTGGACGACTACGAGCTGATCGGCGTCGGCGGTCCCAACGCGGCCCACAGCGCCGAGGAACTCGCCGCCGCCAACGACCGCGACCGCCGACGCGGCGTCGTCGCCGCGCACGGGGAGTTCGAGCACGGCGTCACCGAGTACGCCGTTGCGGTGCGCGACGGCGACGGACGCATCAGGGCCGCCCTCTCGATCGTCGGCAGGGAGCAGGACCTGCTGCCCCGGGAGGAGACGGTCCGCACCGATCTGACGGCGGCCGCGGCCGCGCTGGCCGAAGCGTTCGGCGAACTCGACGCGCCGCGACCGCGGTAGCGGTCTGTCGCGCACCCGGCGCGCGCCTCCTCCCGTCCGGCGGAACCGCTCGTCGGCCGTGGTCGTCTTGTGCGCTGAACGTGTGCGAGCCAGGAATGTGGGGGAACGTCGTGATGCGGAACGTGACGAAGGCCGGTCTGGCGGTGGTGACCGTCGTGACGGTGCTCGGGGCCTCGGCCTGTGGCGGGAAGGCCGGCGCGACTGCCGCGGACGGCGGCCCGGGACCCGCGCACGGGAAGACGCGGCCCGCGCAGGGGAAGGAGTCCGTGACGTCCGCCGGGGACGGGCTGTCGTCCGATGCGGCGCCCGGGGCTCCGGGCACCGTGGGGACCTTGTCCGGGGCGGCGGGCGGCGCGGCGGCCCCCCTCACCCGGCACGTGCCGTGGAACCTGGACATTCTGGACCAGCGGTCGCGGCCGCTGAACGGGAAGCTCACCACCACCGCCACGGGCAAGGGCGTCCACGTCTACGTGATCGACACGGGGATGGACGTCGCCCACAAGGAGTTCGGCGGACGTGCCCGCCTGGGAGCCGACTTCGTGGGTGCGAAGGACTCCGGCGACTGTTTCAGCGAGGAGGGGATCGGCCACGGCACGTTCGTCGCGGGCGTCATCGGCGGGGCGAAGTACGGTGTCGCGCCCAGGGCGGAGCTCGTCCGGGTGCAGGGCGTGCTGTGCGAGAGCGGCGGCGGCGGTTCTGCCGCCGCCGCCGAGGCCGCGCTGGTGAAGTCGGTCAAGTGGGTCACCGCGCACGCGCAGAAGCCCGCGGTGGTGAACATGTCACTCAACCTCGACCACCGGTCGGCGGTAGTGGAGTCCGCCGTGAAGAAGATGGTCGACGCGGGCATCCCGACCGTGGTGTCGGCCGGCAACTTCCATGACGACGCGTGCAGGCACTCCCCGGCCGGCGTCCCCGGCACGATCGTCGTGGCGGCCTCCACGTCGAACGACCGCCCGTGGAGCGACGGCGGCTCCTACGGTTCGGGGTACGGACGGTGCGTGGACCTGTACGCCCCCGGCCAGAAGGTGACCGCCGCGCTCGCCGGCGGCGGCACCGTCACGGAGAACGGCGGCGCGACGTCGTGGGCCGCGCCGCACGCGACCGGCGTGATCGCGCTGTACCTGTCGGCCCACCCCCATGCCACGGCCAAGGAGGTCCACGTCTGGCTCGACCACACGGCCACCCGTGGCGTCGTGCACGGCGTGCGCTCCGACACTCCCAACCGGCTGCTCAACACCGGCGGCCTCTGACCCGGTCCGGTCGGGCCGGCGCCGCTCCCTCGCCTGTTCATGGCCGCTTCGCTATCGGTGCTCGGGGTTCTCGTAGTCGTGGCGGCAGCCCGCGTCCCAGGCGGTGCGCTGGTTGCCGTAGGCGGGAATGCCGCCCAGGTCCTTCAGTGCCCGCGCCAGGTGAAGGAGGTTCCAGGTCATGAACGTGGTGTTGCGGTTGGTGAAGTCGTTCTCCGGGCCCCCCGAGCCGGGGTCGAGGTAGGAGGGGCCGGGCCCCGCCTCGCCGATCCATCCCGCGTCCGCCTGGGGAGGGATGGTGTATCCCAGGTGCTGGAGGCTGTAGAGGACGTTCATAGCGCAGTGCTTGACGCCGTCCTCGTTCCCGGTGATCAGGCAGCCGCCGACCCGGCCGTAGTAGGCGTACTGACCGGCCTCGTTGAGCAGACTGGAGCAGGCGTAGAGGCGTTCGACGACCCGCTTCATCACCGAGCTGTTGTCGCCCAGCCAGATCGGGCCGGCCAGCACGAGGATGTCGGCCGCCATCACCTGCCGGTACAGGTCCGGCCAGGCATCCGTCTTCCAGCCGTGCTCGGTCATGTCGGGCCACACGCCGGTGGCGATGTCGTGATCAACCGCCCTCACGACGTCGACGCGTACCCCCTGGGCGCCCAGGACGGCGGTGCTCCGGTCGATCAGCCCCTGGGTGTTGCTCGTCTCCGGCGAGCGTTTCAGGGTGCAGTTGACGACCAGGGCCCGCAGGTCGTCGTACCGGGCCGGGGGCGTGTCGCTCGGGGGCGACGAAGCGGTCACACGATCCTCCAAGAGTTCGCCGCCGCCTCGAAACCCGGCGGCGCGTCGCATACGGATCAAGCCTGCGGGCCGTCCCCGGCGGCCGCCACCACAGGGCCTCCGAACGGCCGAACGGCACGTGCCCCCGGAGCCGGACGGGTGATCGCGGCGAGCCCGCGGGCCGCTCCCGCCCACGCCGGCCGAGCGCCCCGGCCCGACCGAAGGCCCCGCCACCTTGATCGCGGACCGACCCGCGGGCCGCGCGTCGGACGCCCGGTGGCGGGCTCCGCAGTCCGGCGCCGCGGCAGTCGCGCACCGTCACCCGTCACCGTGTCACCGTGGCGGTGGGCCACCCTCCACCCGCCGTCCTCACGGCGGTACACCCAGTGGCCTGCGACCGGAGGATCACGATCCTCCTTTTTCTCGCCCCGGAGACATCCGGCGGCCGACGGGTGCGAGACCATGGCCTCGCACCGCAACCGCGGTGGCCGAAAATGTGTCTTCCCACGCGTGGCTCGATGCTCGGAGGACGACGGCCGGGCCGCGCGGCCGCCTCAGGGGGGATGAAATGGACACATGGGCAGTGCCCGGATACTCCGAGTCGCTGGAGCTCGGGGCAGGGGCGAGCGGGCGGGTCGTCCTGGCCGTGCACGAGGAGACCGGTGTTCCGGTCGCGGTCAAGTACCTCAGCGAGTCGCTGCGCACCCGGCCGGGCTTCGTGCACGGGTTCAGGGCGGAGGCGCGGCTGCTCGGCGGACTGGAGAGCTCCTACGTCGCCGAGTTGTACGAGTACGTGGAGAGTCCGGACGGCGCCGCCATCGTGATGGAGCTGGTGGACGGCGTCTCGCTGCGAACCCTGCTGACCAGGGCGGCCCCGCTCGACCCCGAGGCCGCTCTCGTGATCCTGAAGGGATCGCTGCTCGGTCTGGCCGACGCGCACCGCCTCGGCGTCGTCCACCGTGACTACAAGCCGGAGAACGTCCTGGTCGTGCCCGACGGGTCGTCCAGGCTCGTCGACTTCGGGATCGCGGTGGACGTCGGCGCCAGCGCCGGCGCGGCGGGCACGCCGTCCTACATGGCCCCGGAGCAGTGGACCGGCGCCCCCGCCTCTCCCGCCGCCGACGTGTACGCGGCCACCGCCACGTTCTTCGAGTGTCTGACGAGCCACCGGCCGTACTCGGGCGGCAACCTCGCCGAACTCGCCCTGCAGCACGTCGACGCGCCGATCCCCGCCGACGAGGCCCCCGAGGCGGTGCGAGACCTGGTGCGGCGCGGCCTCGCCAAGGACCCGGCGGAACGACCGGCACACGCCGAGGCCTTCGTCACGGAACTGGAGGCGGCCGCCGGCGCCGCCTACGGGCCCGACTGGGAAGAACGCGGCCGCGGCCGGCTCGCCGCGCTGGTGGCTCTGGTACCGCTGCTGCTGCCGTCGGCCCGCAGCGCCCCGCGCTCCACCACGGACACCGCGCGCACGGTCCTGAGCCGGACACCGGCCCTCGGCCGGGCACGGTCATGGCTTCCCGGGCGTCCGGGGATGCTGGTGTCCGGTGCGGCCGTGATCCTGGGCGTCCTGCTGTCCTACAACCTCCCGCACGCCCCGGGAGTGACTCCGCAACAGGCGGCCCAGGCCCTGGCCACCACCAGCGCCCAGCCCGCCGCGCAGCCGGGAGGGTCCGACGCTCCGACCGCGTCGGCGCCCTCCTCTGCGTCCCCGACGTCCACCGCGTCGCCGTCCGCGTCGCCGTCCGCGTCGTCCGCGTCGCCCGGCCCTTCGGACTCCGGCCCGGCGAGCGAGAGCACCGGCGCCGGCGAGCCCTCGGCGTCCGCCACGGCGGATCCGCCCCTGGAGACGACGACGCCCGGCGGGCCGGCCACCGAGCCGACGCCGACGACCGCCTCCCCGACCGCGCCGCCCGCTCCCGCCGTCAAGGCCGTCGCGGTGACCGACTTCCGGCAGACGGGCTCGACGACCGCCACGGCGACCATCACCGTCACGGCGGACGGAACCGGCCCGCTCACCCTCACCGTGTCGTGGTCCACCAGCGACATCGGCAGGGGGCCCGGGAGCCCGGACGGCGTGTCCCAGACCTTCCGGCGAAGCGGCGCCACCCAGTACACCCTCACCGTCGAGCACACGTTCCGGAACACCGGCTGCTACTGGTCCGTAGCGGCCGCCACCACCCCTGCCTCCGCCGACGGCGGCGGCTCCCAGCGGCTTCTGACCAGGCAGTGTGAGATCCGATGACCGCGCCCGACGACCGCACCCTCGCAGCCGCGGAGGACCTCGAGCCCACCAGGACGCCCGGTCCGTCCGACGTGCGCGGCCCTGGCCCGGATCCCGGCCCGGTCGACGCCGACGCCGACGCCGAGTACAGCGCCACCGTGCTGGCCAGCCACTGGATCCAGAGGCCGTACGAGCCGGACGCCACCCTCGTCGAGCAGCCCTCGACACAGATCCTGGAACCGCCGGCGGGGACGACGCGGATGTGGACGCCCGAGCGGACGGTCACACCGGATCGTGCCGAAGGCACCGTGCTGCGTTTCGGTCCGGGTGTGACCGCCGCCGTCGCACGACGGACCGACAGGACGCTGCCCGCCCTGGCGCCGCCTCCCGCGCCCTCACGCCGGCGCCCTCGCAGACATGCCCTGCCCGCGCTGGTGCTGATCTGCGTCATCGCGTTCCTCGCCTGGCAGCGCCTCGGGCCGTCCCTCGCGGCGGGCTCGGTGCGGGTCACGGCCCGGCCGACCGCTCTGGGGTGCGGCGAGACCGCGGACATCGTCGGCCTCATCGCCACCAACGGCCGTCCGGGCACACTCTCGTACCGCTGGACCCGCAGCGACGGCACGGCCTCGGGCGTACTGCGGGAAGTGGTGGTCCGTGGCCGGAAGCAGGCCCGCGTGCACCTGCTGTGGACCTTCCAGGGCGAGGGTCACTACGCGGCCCGGGCCGAGCTGCATGTCCTCTCCCCCGTCGACCGCACGGTCGTCACCCACCTCACGTACGACTGTCCCTGACGGCAGTCGAGCCCGCGTGACGGGTGGCCGCGGTCCTCGGGCTCAGGCGCTGGCGTGGCGAGGGGCGACCGCGTGCCGCCGTGCGGCGTGGTGCGTCGGCCCGTTCGACACGGCGGGCCGGAGGCGTTGCAGCCACAGGGAGGCCGTCACCAACAGGCCCGTGAAGACCGCGAGGAGCAGTGCGGAGACCCACATCTGCCGGCTTGCGGGACGGGTCCATCCCGTCCAGGCCGCCGCGGCCGTCCACAACAGGACTCCTGCCGCGTAGAAGGCGCGGATCCGGCGCAGCTGCCGCACGGCCCGCAGGGTAACGACGTGATCAGTCTTCGGTGCCATGGCGACCGTGTACCCCGGTGTCCACTGTTCAGCCGACGCTCTTCACGTTCGGCCGACGCCGTTCGGCCGCCGTGTCGTCCGCCTCTCCTCCTGCCGACCGTTGCCCCCGAACCATCGCGGACGGGTCAGACGGCTCGGAGCCTGAAGTGGAGCAGGTCGGGGGCAACAGCTGGGGCGGGCCCGCTGTTCGGATCGGTCACCGTGGCCACCGCGAGGCCCGCGGCCGTGGCCAGCTTCTCGAACTGGTCCCGGCTGTACCAATGGATGACCCACGGGCGCTCTTCGACGGTGCTGTCCGAGCCGTGGTGCCGTTCTTGACTTGCACCTCGGGCTGAAGCCCGAGGATTCTGGCCTTCTCGATCGTTGCTGTGCCGCTACGCGGCACGGGGTTCGGTCGGGAATCCGTGGCTT
>NZ_BMTL01000061.1 GCF_014649655.1 Streptomyces humidus
GGAGACGGGCCGCTTGCCGCTCAGGGCGTACGACACGGTGCTCCGCGACACACCGGCCCGCCGGGCGATCTCACCGATGTTCACGAGGGCTCCTCACGGCGACCGGTCGAACCGGGACGGGCGCGGACCGAGCGGCGAACCGGTTCGCGACACGGGAAGGGAGAAGTGGTGCGAGCCGCTGTCGGTGCTTCGGCCGGGATCCGGTGTCTCCGGCCTGCCGTCCTGGTCCCGACGAGAGTGTAGCGCTGACGGTCTTCCGTCGGCGCCGGCCTCCGCCGCGCCCGTCGAACCGGTTCCGGCGGCTCCGGGCACGGCCTGCCCCGGGGTCCCCTGCCTCTCTGCCGTCATCGGACCGCGGGGCGCGACGGAGGACGGCCTAGGACACAGTCACAGGCACCCGCGCGACCACGCCCACGGGAACGAACACGGGCCCGAGGCCGGATGCCTGGTCGTGGTCAGGGGGTGGTCGCTTCCGTGCTCCTGCTCGTGTCGCTGCTCGTGGCCGGCATGGTGACGACGATCTTGCCGAAGTGCCGGCCGCCTTCGAGGTGGCGCAACGCCTCATGGACGCGTTCGGCGGGGAGGACGGAGTCGATCACGGGGGTGATGCCGTGCTCGTCGACGAAGGCGGCCAGTTCTTCGAGCATCTCCAGGGAGCCCGTCTCGATGCCGTGGACGGTGATGTTCCTGGTGACGAACCGGTAGACGTCGATGTTCGCCGCGCGTCCGGCGATGAGGCCGATGAAGCTGATGCTCCCGCCCACCTTCACCGCTTCCAGCGAGCGGTTCAGGTTGTCGCCGCCCACCGTCTCGACGACATGGTCCACACCCTCGCCTCCGGTCATCCGCAGCACCTCGGCCGCGAGGTCCGCGGTACGCCGGTAGTTGATCGTGCGGTCGACGCCGAGCGCGCGGAGCCTGTCGAGCTTCTCGTCGCTGCTCGAGGTGACGATCGGGGTGGCGCCCAGAGCGAGGGTCAACTGTGCGGCGAACAGGGCGACTCCGCCTGTGCCGTGGACAAGCACGGTCTCGCCCGGCCGGACCCGGCTGCGGCGCCCGACGGCGTGCCAGGCGGTCACTCCGGCGACGGGCAGCGTGGCCGCGTGCACGTCGTCCAGGCTGTGCGCGGTCCGCACCGCCTCGTCCTGCTCGACGAGGACGTATTCGGCGAGCATGCCGCGGTTGACCGGCCCGCCCACCGGCGACACATAGGTCTCCTCGGCGAGCGGACCCGACCGCCATCGGGGCAGGAATCCGGCCGAGACCCGGTCGCCCGGTCGCCAGCGGGTCACCTCGGAGCCGATCGCGGCGACGGCGCCGACGCCGTCGGAGACGGGCACCACGTCCCGTGTGGGCGACCAGTGGTCGACACCGCCCACGACCAGCAGGTCACGGTAGTTGAGCGACACGGCCGAGATCTTCACCAGCACCTCGGTCGGACCGGGCGCCGGTACCGGGACGCGCACAGCGGTCAGTGCGTCGATGCCGTCGCCCCGGGTCGTCCACGCGGTCATCGTTTCCGGCGTCCCGGTCGTCGCGGGTGCGGCCACGTCGGCGGGTGTGAAGGCTTGTCCAGGCACGTGAGCGTCCACCTTTCGTTCGTATCGTCAAGGCCGTCCGGCGCCCACCGCGCCGGCGTTTCGTCGCACGGTCACCCGACGTCGCCGCCGACGTCCTCCTTCAGGAGCAGGGCGAGCAGCCCGCACAGCGCGCCCCGACAGCCGGGCGTCCGGGCGGCGCAGCCCGCCGGCCCGCGGATCAGTGTGCGGCGCACGGGGGCGGAGACCGCGGACAGCGCCATGAGCACGGACACCTCCACGGGAGCCGGGTGCCCCGGGCGCCGCGGGGTGGGAAGCGCCCGAAACCTCGTCCGGCATGACCCTCCCGTCGTCACCTGTCTCCGGCCCGGGGCTCAGGGAACGGCCCGGCCGGTCGTCGAGTGTTCGACGGAGATCTTACGGTCTCGGCGTTCGCCTCCGTTCGAATTTCTCGGCGACGGGTGCGGCCCGCCCCGCGTGTCACGACGTCACCCGTGCCGGTGATCGGCCGCGAGGTTGCGCCGCCGACCGCCGGCCGACCGTCACCCTGGGTGCATGCGCCATACGCTCGCCCTCGCCGCCGCCCTCACCACCGTCCTCCTCGCCGGAGGCTGCGTGTCCCTCCCCGGCGGTGCCCCGCCGCAGCCACACCTGGCCCCGGACGCCGCCCGCACGCCTTCCCCGGTGCCCGACCCCGGCCAGGCTCCCGCCTTCACCGCCCTCGTCAGCACGGCCCCCAGCGGGACGCCGCAGTCTCCCGCCCGCCACCGGCGCGGCGCGGCACACCGGTTTCCCGGCCCCGGCGACGCCGGTCACCGGCCCCCGCGCGCCCAGCCTCCGGCCCGGCCGCACTCCGGCTCGAAGGCCGCACGTCCGGCACGCCCCGCCCGCCCGCGCCAGGTCAGGCCGGGGCGGCCGCCGTCCACGTACGACCTGCGCACCGTGTGCGGCTGGTCCCACCGTTCGCCCGTGTCGCCCTCCGTCCGGAGGCTCTGTGACGCCTTCGCCGGCTGAACGCCGGAGCGCGGAAGCCGGCGTCACGGTCGAGCCGTTCGTCAGGCCGCCTTGCTCGGCACGAGTCGGAGCGGGACCTCGGCGTACGTGTTCAGGATGGTGTTCTCCGCGATCACCGGATCACCCGCGAGCTCGATGCGTTCGACGGAGTCGAGCAGGGCGTGGACGACGGCGTGCAGCTCCAGACGGGCGACGCCCTGGCCGACGCAGTGGTGCCTGCCGTGGCCGAACCCGAGATGGTCGAGCGGATTGCGCCGGAAGTCGAACTCGTCCGCGCGCTCCCACTTGCGTTCGTCACGGTTCGCGGACGCGAACAGGGCCCATATGCGCGCGCCCTGCGGGACCGTCACCCCGCCGAGTTCGACGTCGCAGGCCGCGACGCGGGTGAGTCCGCGCACGGGGGTCTCGAACCTCAGCAGCTCGTTGACGGTCGAGGCGACCAGCCCGGGCTCGGCGCGCAGCGCCTCCCACTGGCCGGGGCGCTCGGCGAAGAGGACGAGCAGATGGCCGATCGCGGCGGCCGTGGTCTCCAGCGACGGGCCGATGAGGTCGACGAGGAGGAGGGGGCACTTCTCCTCGGCGACGACGCCCCGGCCGGCCGCTTCGAGGACGGCGGCTCCGGGGCTCCCGGGCGCCAGTTCCCGGTTCGCCGCGAGCTCGTGGGCGAACGCGAACAGGCGCCCGGTCATCTCCATGTTGTGCGCGGTGCGCTCCGAGACCGGCCCCAGCAGGTCGTTGCCCACCTGCCCCCACGCGTAGAGATGCTCACGATTGCGTTCGGGAAGCCCCAGGTAGTCGGGGATGATCAGCATGGGCAGCGCCTGGGCCAGCTCGGTGACGCCGTCGATCTCCCCCTTGGCGACGACTTCGCCGACGAGGTCACGCGCCTTCCGGGAGATCTCCTCACCGCGGGCCCGCAGCGTCCCGGGGCGCAGTCCCGCCCCGACGACGCAGCGCAGCACGTCGTGCTCCGGCGGATCGCTGACGAGCGTGACGCCCCGCATGAGCCGGTTGACCTCGGGGTCGAATCCCACGCCCTCACCGGAGACGAAGGCGTCGTGATCGGCGAGCACGGCCTTCACCTCGTCGTAGCGCGTCACGGCGTACACGTCCGGATCGCGCAGCCGGACGACACCGCCCAGCTCCCGGAGGCGCCGGTACTGCTCGCAGCGCGTGCGCCGGTCCGAGGTCGCGAACATGTCGATCTCCGTCATGGGGACGACGGCCACGGGTTCCTCCTGGAGCCACTGACGGCGCGTCCGGTCCCGCCCGGTGAACACGCCGCACGCCGTCGCTTCCCCGTTCGAGCCGGACGCCTCCGTCTGATCTTGCTCGGCGCGCGTGGCCGCAAACCCGGCCCCGGGCGCGGCGCCACGGACCTGACGATCTTCGCGTCGGGGCCGCCGGCCGGCCGGTCGAGGATCTCCGGCGGCAGATCGCTCCGTCGGGCCGCGGGCATGGGCTTCGGCCGTGTTCCGGCGACGGCCGATGAGTTTCCGGCGGCTCGACGGTCAGAGATCATGGCCGGAAGGCGCCGCGGCCGCGAGTGCGGGCGAAGGCGCACCGACCGGATCGACCGAAGACCGGACACGAGACCTCGAGGATCCATCATGCGCACCCTGATCAGCACCGCTTTCATCTCGCTCGACGGCGTCGTGGAGGCTCCGGGCGGCGAGCCCGGCTACCGCAACGCCGGCTGGACCTTCAAGGACGTCGAATTCCTCCCCGAGGCGTTCGAGATCAAGGGCCGGGAGCAGCAGGAAGCCACCGCGATGCTGCTGGGCCGGACCAGCTACGAGGCGTTCAGCCCCGTGTGGCCCGACATGCCGGAGTTCGCCGACTACAAGGTGATCCCGAAGTACGTCGTCTCCACCACCCTGAGCGAGGACGACCTGGTGTCGAACTGGGGTGACACCACGATCATGCGTTCGCTCGACGACGTCGCCGCCCTGAAGGAGGGCGAGGGCGGCCCGATCATCGTCCACGGCAGCGCCACCCTGAACCAGGCCCTGTCGGACGCCGGCCTGATCGACCGCTATCACCTGCTCGTCTTCCCCCTCCTGCTCGGGGCGGGCAAGCGGCTCTTCAGCGCCACGGACAAGGACACGCAGAAGCTGAGGCTCGTCGAACACCAGGCGTACGCCAACGGGCTGCAGATGAACGTCTTTGACGTCCTGCGCTGACGCCGCGTGCGCACGCTGTCACCGGTTCGCCGTGAGATGCGTGGGAAGCTGGGCAGGAGACAGGAGATGTGTCTCAGGGAGGGCGAATCCCAGGGAGGGCGATCGGTGGAGGACGGTGTGGACTGGGGCGGGTTCGCCCAGCAGATGGCGTCGATGGCGAGGGAACTCCTGGCACAGGATTCGGTCGACGCCACGCTGGAGCGGATCACCGCGTCGGCCACGGACCTGGTCGACGGGTGTGACGCGGCCGGCATTCTCGTGCTGCGCGACCGCAAGGCGGAGACGCTCGCCCCCACGGACCAGCTGGTCCTCGAAAGCGACCGGCTGCAGGAGCGGCTGGGCGAGGGGCCCTGTTTCGACGTCGCCCGGCGCGTCGAGGGCGAGCGGGTCTTCCGCATCGCGGACCTCACCGGCGAGCAGCGGCGCTGGCCCGCCTACGCCCCGGGGGCGCATGCGCTCGGGGTGGGCAGCATGATGGGCTTTCTGCTGTTCACCGAGGACGAGGACCTCGGCGCGCTCAACCTCTACTCACGCAAGGCCGGCGCGTTCACCGAGACCAGCGAGCTGGCCGGCTGGCTGCTCGCCTCCCACGCAGCGGTCGCCTTCTCCAGCGCCCGCACCCACGCCCAGATGGAGCAGGCGGTGGCCACCCGGCACGCCATCGGCGAGGCCATGGGCATCCTGATGGGCAGCCATCGCATCTCCGAGGACCAGGCCTTCGACGTGCTGCGGCGCTACTCACAGGAGAACAACGTCAAGCTGCGCGAAGTCGCCCGCCTGATCTGTGAGCAGGGCGGCCTCGCGTGACGCATGCGTCGCCGGGGCGGCTCCTCCGGCACGCTGTCTGAACCAGAGAAGCCTGGACCGGGGCAGCCCCATGGGTACGCCGCTGAACCCGGCTTGCTCACCAAGTCCCCTGTCCCGGCTGCCTCACACCCGGTTCCCGGCCGGGCCCGCATCACGTCCCACCCGGCCGGGCGGCGTCGAGTCGGAGCGGGCCTCCACGGCGGACTGCGCGTCGGGATGGAGGGCGAAGATCTGGTCCAGTCCGACGACGCGCAGGATGCGCAGCGTGTTGCCGGGCACCCCGGCCAGAGCGGCGTCGGCCTGAGCGGCCGCCGCGTGGTTGCGGGCGGCGATCAGGGCGGTGATGCCGCTGGAGTCGCGGGCGGTGTGCCCGCTCCGCTTCCTGCTTGCGCCGCAGCAGTTCCTCCCCGTGAGCGCGGCGGCCGGACGCGTCGAGGACGGCAGGCAGCCGGCGGGAGGCGGCGCTCGACCTCCCCAGGCATCGCGCCGCCTCCTCCGGACCGGCACCGGCTACCCCGCCGTGCACGCTCTACTCCTGCTTGTTGCTTGTTCCTCGCTGCTTGTCGCTGGTTCCTCGAGGCGCGTTCTCGGGTGGCAGGGGCTGCGCCACCCGCGTCGGCCGCTCCGGCTGCTCCGGCCGATTCGCCGCGCCTCTCACCGGCTCAGATGTCGCTCGAGCCAGTCCGCGGCGCTGCGGCGGAACAGCCTCCGGTTGTCCGCCCGCAGAAAGTCGTGGCCCTCGTCGCGCAGGGTGAGCAGTTCGGCGGCGACGCCCCGCTCGCGGGCCGCCCGCACGAACTGCCAGGACTCCTGCGGGGGCACATTGGTGTCGTGTTCGCCGTGCACGGCGAGCACCGGGGCCCTCAGTTCGTCGACGCGGCTCATCGGCGACAGGGCCCGCAGCAGTTCCCGGTCGCGTTCCGGGTGGCCGTACTTGTGTGCCGCCGACTCCGCGAGCCAGGACTCGGTGCCGGCGAAGAAGGTCAGCAGGTCCGACATGCCGCAGACGGCCACGCCGGTGCGGAACAGCGCGGGATGCCACACGAGTGAGGCGAAGGTCAGGTAGCCGCCGTAGGAGCGCCCCATGACGGCCAGCCGCGTCGGATCGGCGGGGCCCTCCGTCACCGCGTGGGCCGCGCAGTCGGCCACGTCGTCCAGCGCGGCGAAGCGGCCTGCCCCCAGGTCGGCGTCGACGAACGACCGGCCGTGGCCGGAGGAACCCCGCACGTCAGGGGCGAACACGTCCAGGCCGCGCCCGGCGAGTTCGTGGTAGAGCGGGTGGAAGACCGGGCGTTCCTGTTCCTCGGGTCCGCCGTGCAGGTGGACCACGCAGGGCGCGGGCTCGCCCTCCGGGCGTCCGGGCGCCCGGTAGTACCACCCGCTCAGGGGCAGCCCGTCGCGTGCCGTGAGCCGCAGGGGCACGGGGCGGACCGGCGGGCGGCCCGGCGGGACGGCGTCCTCGTCCTTCGACGACCAGGGGGTGCGCAGCAGGGACACGCCTTCGTGGACCCACCACACGCCCGGTTTGCGTTGCGAACCGGACAGCGCCAGCAGCAGGCGCCCGGCGCCGGCCCCGGTGACCCGGGTGACGACCTCGTGCGGCAGGGGAAGGGGCCGGGGCGGACCCGTCGCGTCGGGGGCGGGGCGCCGGGCGGTGTGCCGGGCCGGGGAGGTCTCGACGAGTTCGAGCTCGCTCGCGCCCTGCGCGTTCCAGGCCAGGACGGCGGTGCGGCCGTCGTGGGCCAGGGCCAGGAGTTCGAGGTCGCTTTCCTGTCGTTCCGCGACGACGGTCCTGCCGAACGGCACGCCGAGGGCGTCGAGATCCACGGCGACGAGAGCCGCGTACTCCCGGTCGACGTTGCTGCGCAGCCACAGCGTCCCGCCGTCGGGGGAGAACCGGCCGATCCACGGGTCTCCGTCCGCGACCGGCAGGGCGAAGGTCGTCGCCGAGTCGTCCGTGCGCCGCACGACCGCCTCGCGCCGGCCGCGCGGCCCTCGGCGCAGCAGCACGAACCGGCCGTCGCGGCTGAGGTCGCAGACCCGCAGGGTGGCCGCGTGCGTCTCGGTGGTGAGCAGCACGGGCGAGGCGTGGCCCTCGGGATCGATCAGGTACACGGACAGGCCGCCGTCGGAACGTACGCCCGCCCCCGTGGCCGTGGCGCCGGTCCGGGCCTCGCCCGGCTCCCCTCCCCCGCCCCTTGTGGTGTCCGTACCGGCTGCGGTCGTGGCGTCGTACACGGCGCTGCCGAGCAGCGTCGCGTGACCGCCCCGGTCGGTCCATCCGGCGGGCGGGGGCGCGGCCTCGGGGGGACCGTCGCCCGGGACCTGCTCCGGCGGCGGACGACGCCCCGAGCCGTCGTCGAAGGGGCGCGCGGCGGGCGCGGCGACGGTGACGGCGAGCGAGGAGCCGTCGTGCGCCCAGCAGCCCAGATAGGCGGTGCTGTCCGGGTCTGCGCCGGCCAGGACGCGCCGTCCGGTGCCGTCGGGACGCACGCACAGCACCCGGGAGTGCTCACCGCCGCCCGGTGCGGTGGTGTACGCGATCCAGCGGCCGTCCGGCGACCAGGAGACCTCGGTGACCGGGTCCGGCGAGGAGTCGAGCAGGCGCACCTCGCCGCCGTCGACCGGTCCGGCCCACAGCTGGGGCACGCCGCCCCGGTCGCAGATGAAGGCGGCCTCGGTGCCGTCCGGGCCGGCGGAGGGGTACCAGCAGCCGTGCGACCGCAGCCGGCTCACGGCTTCCCGGGGGCCGGCCGCGTCGGGCAGCGGCACCGGGGCCGGCGCGGCGGTGTACACGGCGTGCTGCGCGTCGGCGTCCGGGGACGGCGCGTCCGCGGGCGGCGGGAAGCCCTCCCCGTACGTCACCGTGCGGACGTCGCCGGGCGGGGCGGTGGGCGGCGTGCCGTGATCCGCCCGGCCGTCTCGATCGTCGGTCACCTGATTCCGTGCGTCTGCAGCCATATCTCCAGCAAGGCCGTCTGCCACAGGGCGTTCGCTCCGCGCTTGGTCCGGTGCTCGTCGGGCGCCGCGAGCAGTTCGGTGACGTACGACTCCTTGAACAGGCCGCGTTCCCTCGCCTCGGGCGCCTGGAGGGCCTCGCGCACCCGGTGCAGGACGGGGCCGGCCATATGGCGGATCGCCGGGACGGGGAAGTAGCCCTTGGGGCGGTCGACGACCTCGCGCGGGAGGAGCTTGCGGCCGGCCTCCTTGAGGACGCCCTTGCCGCCGTCGGCGAGCTTGAGCTCGGGCGGGCAGGCCGCGGCCAGCTCCACGAGTTCGTGGTCGAGGAAGGGCACCCGGGCCTCCAGGCCCCAGGCCATGGTCATGTTGTCGACCCGTTTGACGGGGTCGTCGACCAGCATGACGTGCGTGTCCAGGCGCAGCGCCGCGTCCAGTGCGGTCTCGGCCCCAGGCGTCGCCATGTGGGCGCGGACGAAGCGTCCCGAGACGTCCTCGGAGGGCAGCATGTGCGGCTGGAGGATGCGGGCGAGGTCGGCGTGCGGCCGGTCGAAGTAGGTCTCGGCGTACTGCTCGGGTTCGTCCTCCCGGGCGACCCCGGCCAGCTCCGGGTACCAGTGGTAGCCGGCGAACACCTCGTCGGCGCCCTGCCCGCTCTGCACGACCTTGACGTCCTTCGACACCTGCTCGGACAGCAGGTAGAAGGCGACCACGTCGTGGCTGGTCATCGGCTCGCTCATGGCGGCGATCGCGCCGTCCAGGGCGGTCGACACCCGGTCGGAGGGCACCATCAGGCGTCGGTGGTCGGTGGCGAACTCCCTGGCCACGAGGTCCGAGTACCGGAACTCGTCGCCCTCCTCGCCGCCCTCCGCCTCGAAGCCGACGCTGAAGGTCATCAGGTCCCGCTGCCCCTCGTCGGCGAGCAGCGCGACGATGAGGCTGGAGTCCAGGCCGCCGGAGAGCAGGACGCCGACCTGTACGTCGGAGACCATGCGGCGCCGCACGGCGGTGCGCAGTCCTTCCAGCACCGCGTCACGCCACTCGTTGGCGCCCATGTCGGCGTGCTCGGGGCGACGTGTGTAGGAGGGCTGCCAGTAACGGTGGTCGCGATGGGCGCCGTCCGGCTCGACGACCCGGACGGTGGCCGGGGGCAGCTTGCGCACGCCGTTGAGGACGGTGCGCGGCGGCGCGACCGTGGCGTGCCAGCTGAGGTACTGGTGGACGGCCGTCGGGTCGAGGGTGGTGTCCACGTCCCCGGCGGCGAGGAGGGCGGGCAGCGACGAGGCGAACCGCAGGCGGTCCGGCGTCCCCGACAGGTAGAGGGGCTTGATGCCGAGCCGGTCGCGGGCCAGCACGACGCGGCCGGTCCGGTGCTCGACGAGGACGAAGGCGAACATGCCGTGGAAGTGCTCGACGCAGGCGGTCCCCCACTGCAGGTAGGCCTTGAGGACCACTTCGGTGTCGGACGTCGATTCGAAGGCGTGACCGAGCCCGCGCAGTTCGTCGCGCAGTTCCCGGTAGTTGTACACGCAGCCGTTGAAGACGCCGGTGATCTCGTCGCGGGCGTCCGTCATCGGCTGCGCGCCGAGGTCCGACAGGTCGATGATCTTCAGCCGTCGGTGTCCGAGTGCCACCGCGCCCCGTGTCCAGACCCCGTGGCCGTCGGGTCCCCGGGGGGCGAGGCGGTCGCTCATGCGCTCGACGGCCGCCAGATCAGGGCGTCGGCCGTCGAAGCGGATCTCTCCGCTCAGACCGCACATGGCGTACCGCCTCCTTTCCGCACACCGGCATAGGTCTGGGTCGTGCTGCTGGACATGACGGAACCCCTTCTGCGCAGGCGGCAGTTCGGTGAGAGAGGAGACACGGGCGGTCCGGGGGGCGCAGGGCCGTCAGCGGCCGATGGCCTGAGGCTGCGCCCGGCGGGCGGCGGCGGAGCGTGCGCCGTCGACGGGGCGCGGCGCGCTGCGGTGTCCGCGTTCGCCGCGCGTCTCGGCGACGAGCATGTCGACGCAGGCCAGCAGGTCCTCGTCCTGTGCGGCACGACGGATGCGGCGGGCGGCGCTGCCGTCGGCGAGCGCCTGGTGGGCCAGGGCCCGCACGGTGTCCCAGTCCCCGTGGGCCTCGAGGGCGGGACGCAGCCGGACGAGCAGCTTGTGCAGGACCTGTGCCGCGGGCGCCTCCCGGTGGGTCTCGGGGTCCACCAGCGGGCCTTCGAGGCCGGACCGGGCGGCCCGCCAGGCGGCGCCGCGCAGCCATTCGTGCCGGCCGGCGCAGTGCGGCTCGCCGTGGGTGCGCAACTGTTCGCGGGCCTCGGTGACCAGGGCGCGGAAGAGCCCGGCGATCAGCACTACGGTCTCCGCGCGTGGGCAGGCGTCGCAGATGCGCAGTTCGAGGGTGCGCAAGTGGGAGGAGGGGCGGACGTCGTAGTAGATCATCCCGGGGTCGCTGATCACTCCGGCCCGGACGAAGTCCTGCACGGCGGCGTCGTATTCGGCGGCGTTCGCATAACACCCGGCGGGTCCCGCGGTCGGCCAGCGCTGCCAGAGCAGGGTGCGCCAGCTCGCGTATCCGGTGTCGGCGCCCTGCCACAACGGTGAGCTGGCGGAGAGCGCGAGGAGGACGGGCAGCCAGGGCGCCACGACGCACATCGCGCGTACGGCGGTGTCACGGTCGGGGACGTCCACGTGGACCTGTGCGCCGCAGATGAGCTGTTCGTCGGCGACCCTGCGGTATTCCTCGGTCATGTGGAGGTAGCGCGCGTCGGCGGTGGGGTGGGCCGGGTCGGCCGACGCCAGCGGGGCGGTGCCCGCGGCCATCACGGCCAGCCCGGACGAGGCGGCCGCCCGGTCGAGTCGCCGTCTCGTCTCGGTGAGGTCGGCGTGGAGGTCGTCCAGCGAGGTGTGCACGCCGCTGTTGGACTCGACCGTCGACTGGTGCAGCTCGGTGGTGAAGGCCTGTCGGGGGAGCCGTTGCAGTACGGCGTCGGCGCGCGGCACCAGAAGCCCGCTCTCCACCTCCAGGACGTGGAACTCTTCTTCCACTCCGATACGCATACTCACGTTCGCTCCTCGGGGTATGCCCGGACGTCCGCTCAGGGGTCGGACCCGTCTGCTGGGCGGATTCGGCGGCTGATTGCCCGGACCGAGTTCCCCACATAACGTCACATAATCTACCCAGTGCGCACGTCTGGCGCCAATGCTTCTCAGACGAGCACGGCCCCGCGGAGCGCGCCGCCGCGTGGCCCCGCCCGCAGTCGGGGTCCGGACCCCGACTGGCCCCTACGGGACGGACCGACCTCGCCCGCCCCACGGCGAGCCCCGGCCGTTCGCAGCCGGTCCGTGGGGCCCACGAGTACCCCCGCCCGGCTGTCGATCCGCCCGTGTGTCCAGCCGTCGCGTCCGGCGGCTCACCAAGGGGGTTCGCCCGGCTGCCCTTGCCGGGCTCGGTCGCCCTCGAGGTGCAGCAGGAGGAGCGCGATGTCGTCGGTGCGCCGGCCGATCGCCTTGCCCTTCGTCAGCAGGTCGTCGATGAGCAGCTCCAGATCGCGGTCGTCGGCCGCGCGGAGATGCCCGGCCAGGTCGGCGATGGAGTCGTCGAGGTCGACGCCCGGCGTCTCGACCAGCCCGTCGGTGTAGAAGGCGAGGATCATGCCCGGGACGATCGGGAACTCGGTGACGGGGAAGACGGCGTCGGGATCGATGCCGAGGAGGGGACCGGGCACCAGGTCGACGGGCGCGGTCGCGCCGTCGGGGAGGCGGAGAAGGGGCGGAGGGTGACCGGCGCCGGCGAGGGTCACGCGTCGGCGGCCGAGGTCCAGGTGGGCGTAGAGGCAGCTGGTGAACAGGTCCGGCGCGAGGCCGGTGAGCAGCCGGTTGGTCCTGGCGAGTACCTGGTCGGGCGACGCGCCCAGGGTGGCGTGGGCGTAGACGCCGGTGCGGACCTGGCCCATCAGGGCGGCGGCGGCCACGTTGTGCCCCTGGACGTCGCCGATGACCGCGGCGGCGACCGTCTCGCCGAGCCGGATCAGGTCGTAGAAGTCCCCGCCGATGTCCATGCCCCGGGTGGCGGGCACATAGCGGGCGGCGACCCGCAGACCGGCGATACGGGGAAGGGTGCGCGGGAGCAGCGCCTGCTGCAGACCGTGAGCGAGCTCCAGCTTGGTGTCGTAGAGGCCGGCCCGGTCCAGGGCCTGGGCGACGAGCCCGGCGAGGGACGTCAGAACGGCGCGTTCCTCGGCCGGGAAAGGGTGGGGCCGGTCGTAGGACAGGACGCAGCAGCCCACGGGCCGGCCGGAGATGATCAGCGGCAGGAACGCCCAGGCCTGCTTCCCGCTGATCAGCAGCGCCTCGGGATAGATGCGCCGCATTTCCTCGGGGTCGGCGAAGAAGGCGGGGATGCCGCTGCTCAGGGCGCGTCCGGCCGGTGTGAAGTCGGTGTCGAGCGGCAGCCCGTCGAGACGCTCCACGGTGTCCCGGGTGTAGCCGCGGTGGCCGGTGATCCGCAGCCGGCCCGCCTCGGCTCGGGACAGCACCAGGCCCTGGGCGCCGAAGGCCGGCATGATCTGGTCGGCGACCAGGTCGATGACGTCCTGGACGCCGACGACCTCGGTCAGGGCGGCGGCCAGGTGGGTGAGCTGGTAGAGCCGTCCGGCGCGGGCCGGCGCGGGCGCGCGCGGGGAGCGGACGTCCGCCGCGGCGGACGGGGACCGCTCGCCGCTGGGCCGGATACGGACGCTGATGCCGCTGGCGTCGGGGTAGAGACGGATGTCGAGCCACTGGCCCGGCGGGCGGCACGCGGTGAACGACACGGGCTCACGGCTGATCACCGCCGCCCGGTAACGGTCCTCGTAGGTCGGGTCGTCGAGCCAGCGCAGGGACTGCCACGGCAGGGTGCCCAGCAGCAGTCCGGCGTCGCAGCCCAGCAGTTCGCAGGCGCCGGAGCTGAGGTACGTGAAACGTCCCTCCAGGTCCAGGGCGCAGCTGCCGCCGGGCAGTCGCTCGGCGAAGTCGGCGGCGGCCATCGCCGGGCCGCCCCGCCCGCCGGTCCCCGCGGCGACGACGCGAGGCCCCTCACGGCCGTCCGGACCCCGGCCGCGCGCATCGGCGTCCTCCAGCAACCGGGCGATGCGACGGCAGCTGGACGCGATGTTCCCCCGCTCTCGTGCGGTCATGTAGGGCGGACGGGAGGCGGGCCAGATCAGAAGCAGCGAACCCCGGCGACGACCGCCGGAGACCGGCGCCGCGACCAGCGCCAGAGGGAAGGGGAGCACCATGGCGGTGCGCGGGTAGGAGCGGGCCATCTGCTCCTGGCTGCCCACCCACACCATCCGGTCCTCGCGGACCGCCACGGCCACCGGCGCCGGCGCAGCGATCGGGACGCGCGCCCACGGCGCGGCGAACTCGGCCGGCGCCCCGCACAGCAGGTCCAGGTGCAGCAGCTCTTCGTCGGGCCCGAGGAGAAAGAGCGCGCCGATGGACGCGCCGGTGCGGCGCACCATCTCCGCGAACTCGGCGTCCAGCTCGCCGTCGCCGACGGGCGGATCGCCCGCGCTGGTCACGTGGCACCTCCGGCATCGGGAGGGAGAGGTCTCCGGACGGCCGGCGCGGGCCCTCCGCTCCGCTCGGGGCGCGGACAGGCACGCCGGACGGGACCGGACCCGCCCCTACCAGGACGCTACGCCCGCCGCAGGGCGTCGGCACGCCGTCCGGCGCTGACGCGCTCGCCGGACGGCGTGCCCCGGACGGTGCCGACGGCGGGCAGGGCAGCGCGGGCGGGCCATGCGCGGCGGCATCGGCCCTCGACGCGCGTCCGGGGCGCGGACGCTCAAGCGCGCTCGGCGCGGACGACGACCAGTTCCTCGCGGTCCTCGTCACCGTCCAGCAGGCCCTGCTGGACGAGCCACCGCTGCCGCGAGCGCAGTACCGGTCCGTAGGGCACGGCGGCCCGGTCGGTGACCGTCGCGCTCAGACCGACGTCCGCCAGCCGCCGCAGGGTGGCCCGGGTGTCGCACAGGCTCGAGTGGACGAGCAGCAGTGCGCCCCCGGGGTTCAGGACCGAGGGCGCCTCCGCGCAGATCCGGTCGATGAACGCGCGGCCGTCGCGGCCCGCGTCCCACGCGCGGGCGAGACCGCGCCGCGGCAGCGCCGTGTCGGGCGACGGCACATAGGGCGGATTGCTCACGACCAGGTCGTACGAGCGGCCGGGGACGGCCGCGGTGAGGTCGCCGCGGCGAAAGTGGACCCGCTGGCCGGCCAGCCTGGCGTTGATCCGTGCGGTCAGCACGGCGAGCCGCGAGATGTCGACCGCCGTCACCCGGGCGCCGAGGCGCGCCGCCTGAACGGCGAGGGCTCCCGAGCCCGTGCCCAGGTCCAGCACCTCGGTGGCCATGCCGATGTCCTCACGGGAGAGGGCGCGGGTCAGCAGCCTGGTGTCCCACTGGGGGGCGTACACGCCCGGCGGGGTGAGAGCCGGAACCCCGGTCCGGGGCGCCCATGCGTCCGCCGTCATCGCATTCTCCGTTCGGCAGGGCGCCCCGATGACGGGGCGCGGCTTTCCGCCACACTGGGTGCCCCCTCACCCGCTCTCCACACACACCCCGCGGGCCCCGCCGGGATGCTCCGGTGCTTTCACGCGCGCGTGCCACCCCCGCACCCCGGAGGGCGTCCGCCGGGTGCGGGGGTGACGGCGGGCCGGAGGCGACGGCGGGTCGAACGCGGCGGAGGGCGCCCTCGGCCCCCTCAGAAACTCGTCAGGATCTGCGGGGCGAGATTCTTGATCATGGTGTTGGTCCAGCGCATCTGGCGCAGCGTCTGTGGATGGCACCGCGAGACGAGGACCAGCAGACGTTCGTCGCGGGCTGCCTGCGCGGCCTGCGCGAGCATCTCCCAGTGCAGCGAGTTCTCCGCGGCGCCCAGGTGCAGCTCCCGCAGGTCCCGCAGGAGCAGCAGCCCCGGCTCGGGCCGGTGGGCCATCGCCTCGGCGGCCTTCTCCCGCAGAGCGGACAGGACGCCGGCCGTGGACGCTCCGGAGGAGCCGCCGAGGTGGACGCCGCGGGCGTCGGCGGTCTCGGCGAGGTGGGCGACGTGGTCGCGCGACCATACGGCGAGGTCGGTGGCGACGTGGTGGATCTCGTGCTCGGTGCGATGCCGTTCGGCCACCGCGGTCAGCTGCCCGGCGAGGTGCTTCTCGCCGTGGTGCAGGGCGCGCAGGGTGAGATTGAGGCCGTTCACCGGATGTCCCTCCCGCCGGTGTGGTGGGACGTGCCGGTCGTCTCCGTGGCGAGGGCCGCGGCGCCGCCGACGGTCGGCGGCGCCGCGTCGGCGCGGCAGGGAGCCGACGCCGTGGTGGTCGGTGCGGGCGCATGAGATCCGTTCGCGTGTTCGACCAGTCGCAGCGAGGCTGCGGCGGTCTTGAACAGCGGTTGCTTGGAGGCCGGATCCCAGTCGGTGACGGTGGTCTCGTTCGCCGCTCGGCCGGGGGCGCCGCCGCTCGGGCCGTGGCCGGTCGCGGTGTCCCAGTAGCCGTAGTGGAAGGGCACGAACAGCAGACCCGGCCGGATGTCGGTCACGCGCAGCCGGCCGCGCAAGGCGCCGCGGAGCGTGCCGACCTCGACCAGGTCGCCTTCCCCCAGCCCGAGCGCGGCCGCGTCGGAGACGGACGCCTCCACCCAGACGTCGGGGGCGGCCTCGTTCAGCTGGGGTGCCCGCGCGGTCTTCGTCCGCGTGTGGAAGTGGTAAAGGGTGCGGCCCGTGGTGAGCTGGAAAGGATGATCCACGTCGGGCGTCTCGTGCGGGGGCAGATAGGCGGCCGCCCTGATCACGGCCTTGCCGTCCGGGTTGAGGGAGCGGTACTCGACGGGCTCGTCCGACGCCCCGGTCTCCAGATCCTTGCCGTAGCTCTCGCACACGTCGGGATGCGCCCAGCTGATGCCGTCGGTGTAGAGGCGCGCGGTGCCGTCCGGGGCCTGTTCGTTGCAGGGCCACTGCACGCCGCTCGCGCCGCGCAGCTTGTCGTAGGTGATGCCGGTGTAGTCGCACGGCCGCCCGGCGCTGCAGCGTTTCCACGCCTCGAAGGCCGCCTCCGGGTCGTGCCAGGTGATCAGCGGGCCGCCGTCCTTGTCACGGAAGTCCATGCGCGCGGCGTAGTCGAGGAAGACATCCAGATCCGGCCGGGCCTCGCCGGGCGGTTCGACCGCCTTGTCGGACAGGTGCACGGTGCGGTCGGCGTTGGTCGAGACGCCGGTCTTCTCACCCCACGTCGCGGCGGGCAGCACCACGTCGGCCAGTTGGGCGGTCTCGGTGCGGAACAGGTCCTGCACGACGACGAACAGCCGCTCCTGCCGCAGGATCGAGCGCACGCGCGCCAGCTCGGGCAGCGACACCGCCGGGTTGGTGCCGCTGATCCAGAGCATGCGGATCGAGCCCTGCTCGGCGTAGCGGAAGATCTGCATCGCGTGCGTGGGCGGAGCGTAGTGCGCGATGCTCTCGGGCTCGACGTTCCACACCTTCGCCAGGTCGGCGACGTGGGCGTCGTTCTGCCAGTTGCGGAATCCGGGCAGGTCGCCGTCGGCGCCGCACTCGCGGGTGTTCTGGGCGGTGGGCTGCCCGTTCATCTGCAGCACGCCGGCGCCCGACCGTCCCAGCATGCCGCGGATCAGGTGCAGGTTGTTGATCTGCACGGCGGCAGCGGTGGCCTGGTGGGACTGGTAGACGCCCTGCAGGACCGTGGACAGCAGCCGGTCGGCGTCGCCGAGGACGTCGGCCGCCTCGGCGATCGACGCGGCGGGCACGTCGCAGACGGCCGCCGCCCACTGCGGGGTGCACTCCCGCACCCGGGACGCCAGCTCCTCGAAGCCGACGGTGTGCGCGGCGATGTAGTCGTGGTCGATCCGGTCGGTGCGGATGATCTCGTGCAGGAGCGCGTTCAGCAGGGCCACGTTGGTGCCGGCGCGCGGGGCGAGGTGCACGGCCGCCCGACGTGCGACCTTGGTGGGACGCGGGTCGACGCACACCAGACGGGGCGGGTCGCCGCCCTCCAGGCGGTCGAGCAGCCGCATCCACTGCACGGGCTGCGTCTCGGCGATGTTGTGCCCGAACAGCGCGACCACGTCGGCGTGGTCGAAGTCGTCGTAACTGCCCGGCTGGCCGTCGCAGCCGAAGGACTCCTTCAGCGCCTCGGCGGCGGTGGCGGTGCACAGACGGGTGTTGCCGTCCAGGTGGCTGGTCCCGATGCCCGCCCGGGCCAGCACCGCCAGCGTGTAGTACTCCTCCAGGTAGAGCTGCCCGGAGGTGTAGAAGCCGATCGACCCGGGTCCGCGTTCCTCCGTCAGCTCTCGCGAGCGGGTCACGATCCGGTCCATCGCGGTGTCCCAGTCGCACTCCACCAGCCGCCCGCCCTCGCGGATCAGCGGCCTGGTCAACCGGTCCTCCGAAGCGTTCGCCTGCCAGCCGAAGAGGTCCTTGGGGCCCAGCCGGCCGCGGTTGACCCGGTCGTCCGCCCGGCCGCGCACGCCGACCATGCGGCCGTCCACGACGGCGACGTCCATGGCGTCGCCGTCGGAGTGCAGGATCGAGGCGGCCTGCACCCATCGCTGCACCTGGTCCGGTTCGACGCCGGCCCCCAGACGGGTGTCCACGCGCGTGGGCCAGGAGCGGTGCCGGTCGTACGGGGTGCGGCCGCCCCACGGGTTCGCGATCCGGTCGACCGACGTGCCCATGCCGCTCTTGTTCCTGCCGACCCCGTCCATGCCGGCCTCGCTCATGCCAGCCTCGTCCATGCCAGCCTCCCGGTGCCGCCGACGACGCCCTGCGCGTCGACTGTCACCCGGTACCCCTCGGCTCGCTCACGTAACGCCGCCGTGAGCGGTGCAGGGGGTGGGACCCGGCTCACGCGGGCGTGCGCCGTCCCGGCCGGTCGCCGACGGCACTCGGCGACGGCACTCGGCGACGGCGTCCTCGCGCGGATGCCGCCGCACCCGGCCCGGGACAACGCCGCCGTGCCGACGGCCCGGCCGCGGTGACCGCCAGGTCGGCACCGACACGGGCGGTACCGACACGTGCCGTACGCCGTCCGCGCCGGCATCGCAGCCGTGAACACGGGTACCCGAACGTCCGGGAGGTTCTCATGTTCGAAGCAGGTGACATCCGTGAATGGCGCGGTCACGACGTGGTCGATCCGCAGGGGCACAGGATCGGCGTCCTGGAGTCGGTCTACGTGGACACCGGGACGGACAGCCCCTCCTTCGCCACGGTGACCGTCGGCCTGCCCACCCGGCGTCGCCTGGTGTTCGTGCCTCTCACGGGGGCGACGGTCGGTCCGGGGTATCTGCGGGTCGTCCACGACAAGAACGCGGTGAAGAAGGCCCCGGCGATCGACGTCGACGGCGAGCTGCCCGCCGAGGACGAACCGAAGGTGTTCGCGCACTACGAACTGAACTACGCCCCGGGCGTCGGCGGCGAACGACGCCTCGCCCGCCGCTGAGACGACCGCCGCCGATACGACGTGACCGCCGGGAGAGCCGATGAGCCTGTTCCTGTTCCTGATCCTCGCCGCCCTCGTCCTGGGCATCATCGGATTCGCGGTCCACGGGCTGTTCTACCTGCTGATCATCGGCGCAGTCGTGCTCCTGGCCGATCTGGTCTACGCCGCGGTCCGTTTCCGCCGCGGCGGGCGCAGGCACCGGCTGACCCGCTGACCAGTCGGCCGCGCCGGTGCGGCAACCCGGAGAGCGTTCTTCGTGATTGACGAAACGGAACGGCGTTCCGTACATTAAACGGAGCGACGTTCCGCTTTGGCTTGTGCCGGGCCGGACGTCCACACCTGCCCGCCACCCCGCCGCCGGCCTCCACGGCCGGCCACCGGGGAGGCCATCGAAGGGAAACCCGCACCATGAGCGAACCGGCCTTCTCCGCCGACGTCTTCAGCCCGCGCACCGCCGTCCTCTCGGTCAGCCCGGTCACGCTGCCGATCCCCGGCCGGCCCGTGGACCTCCAACTCCGGGTCACCGCGCCCGTCACCGGGGACGACCTGCCGGTCATCCTCCTCTCACACGGCCAGGGGTACTCCCACCATCTCTCCTCGCTCGACGGCTACGCCCCGCTCGCCCACTTCTGGGCGGCGCACGGGTTCGCCGTCGTCCAGCCCACCCACCTGAGCTCCAGCACGCTGACCCTGGCCCCCGACACCCCCGGGGCTCCCCTGTACTGGCGCTCGCGGGCCGAGGACATGCGGCACATCCTGGACCGGCTCGACGCGATCCAGGCCGCCGTCCCGCAACTGCCCGGCCGGCTGGACCGCGACCGCGTGGCGGTGGCCGGGCACTCGATGGGCGGACACACCGCCGGCCTGCTGCTCGGCGCCCGTCTCACCGACCCCGACGACGCGACGGAGGTGAACCTGTCCGACCCGCGGATCAAGGCAGGGGTGCTGCTGGCCGCTCCCGGCCGGGGCGGCGCCGCCCTCACCGAGAGCGTGGCGCGGGACTTGGGGTTCCTCCTGACCACGGACTTCTCGACGATGACGACGCCGGCCCTGGTCGTCGCGGGCGACAAGGACGACTCCGCCCACCTGACGGTCAACGGCCCGGACTGGCACGCCGACCCCTATCTCCTCTCCCCCGGGCCCAAGACCCTGCTGACGCTCTTCGGCGCGGGTCACGGCCTCGGCGGCGTCTCCGGGTACGACGTCGCCGAGACGACCGACGAGAACCCCGAACGGGTCGCCGCGGTCCAGCAACTGACCTGGGCCTATCTGCGCAGCCGGCTCTACCCGGGCGACCCGGCCTGGCAGGCGGCATGCGACGCGCTCACCACCGGCCCGCACGCCGTCGGCCGCGTCGAGGCCAAGAACGCCGGAACCGACCCGGCCGGCGTCGAGTGAGTCTCAGCGGCGCGACGGAGTGAGCAGGACCGGCAGCGAGCGATGACTGTTCATCAGGAAGCTTGGCATCGGCTGGAGTTCCTCCGGCCGACAGGCGAGTTCCACGTGGGGGAAGCGTGTGAAGAGCGCGGTGAACGCGCTCTCCGCCTCCACCGCGGCGAGCGGAGCGCCCATGCAGCGGTGCGGTCCATGGCCGAAGCCCAGGCCGTCGCGGTCCTTGTACAGCAGGTCGAAGCGGTCGGCGTGCGGTCCGTGGCGTTCGGGGTCCCGGCCACCGGCCGCGAAGGAGACGAGGATGGCCTCGCCCTTGCGGATCAGCACGCCGTCCAGGTCGATGTCCTCGACGGCGAACCGCATCGGCGAGTACGCCCCGGGGGTGTGCACGCGCATCGTCTCGGCCACCACGTCCGCCCAGGTCGCGCGGCCCGCACGAACGTGCTCCAGCTGCTCGGGCGCGAGCAGCAGCGCCCCGATCGCGTTGGTGATCAGGGCGGCCGTGGTGTCCTGCCCGCCGGCGATCATGAGGAAGAGGGTGCCGAGCAGCTCCTCCTCGGTGAGCCGGTCGTCCTGGTCACGTGCCTGGATCAGCAGGGACGTGAGATCGTCGCCGGGCTCGGCCCGCTTGGCCTTCACCAGCTCCGACAACCGTACGAACGCCTCCAGTCGGGCCGCCTCGACCTCCTGGCCGCTGATCGTCGTGCCGAACACCGTGTGCAGCGCTGCGCACAGGGCGTCGGTGTCCTCGCCCTGCTCCACTCCGAACAGCTCGCAGATCACCCGCATCGGCAGCAGTTCGGCGAAGCCGGTCCGCAGGTCCACCGGCGCCCCCTGCCCGCCCGACCGGGCGAGTGAGTCGACCAGTTCGGCCGCGATCCGCGTGACCCGCGGACGCATCGCCTCCGAGCGGCGGGCGGTGAACGCCCCGGCGACCAGACGGCGCAGCCGGGTGTGCGAGGCGCCGTAGGCGAACAGCATGTTCTCGTTCGCCACCCACGGATACAGCGGCCACTCCTCGGTGATCCTCCCCTCGATGAACTCGGGCCAGTGCTGACGGGCGTCCTTCGAGACACGGGGGTCGGTGAGCAGCCGCTCCACGCAGTGCTGCCGCACCACCGCCCAGGCCACCACTCCCCCGGGCAGCTCCACGCGGACGGCCGGTCCCTCGGCCCGCAGCATCGCGGCCTCGCCCGGGAGGTCACTCCCCGTCACGTCGAGGGCGTAAGGGCACGCAGTCGTATCCATGGTCGTACTCCCCGGTTTCGTCTCGCACAGGTCGGCATGGCCGCTTGCCGGGAGCCGGGGGCTTCCCCCGGCCCTCCCACGGGAACGCTCGACGGCGTCCCGGACAACCGTTCACCTCCCACCCTCCCCGCGGCCCGTCCCGCCCAACCCCCCTCGCCCCACGCCTCTCTCACGTCCCACCGCCGCCGCGCCTGATCCGCCTGCCCCGCGCCGCGCTCCAGGCGTTCCGCGACATCCCGGCCGCCGTCGAGCACTCCGGGCGTTCCGCGGCAGGCAGGCCGCCGTCGCGCCCGCCACCTTCACTCCGCCGCTTTCACCCCGCCGCCTGGGGCTGCGCCGAGCCCCAACCGGCCTGCACGGCCTCCTCGTAGACCCGGGCGCCCCGGTCCGGCGCGGTGTCCAGCTGCAGCAGCACCGCCGGCACGGCGACCCCGGCCATCAGGTGGCGCTGGAGGTCGGTCACGCGCTCCGGCAGATCCGCATGCCCCGTCATGATCTTGGACAGCACCTGCACCCCGGTGAAGGCGCCCACGAACATCCGCGCTGCCGCGTCCACGTCGACATGCGGCAGCAGCTCTCCCCTGTCCTTCGCCCGCCCCAGCAGCTCGGCGTTGCGCGCGATCCACCCGCGCATCGGCGCCTGCCGGTCCAGTCCGTCGCTGCGCGCTCCCTGGTCCACCGTGAGGCGGATGCTCCCCTGTACCAGCGGATCGCCCACCGACAGCAGATGAGCCAGGACGAACGCCTCGTCCAGCCCCTGCTGCAGCATCAGCTCCCGCGTCGGCACGGCGGGGATCGCGCCCAGCTGGCTGGCCAGCACGGCCTGGGCGAGCTCCTCCTTGGAGGAGAAGTGGAAGTACAGCGCCCCCTTGGTCACGCCGGCCCGGGTGAGGATCTCCGAGATCGTCGCCGCTTCGTACCCGACCTCCGCGAACACCGCCGCGGCGGCGACGAGGACGGCCCGTCGCGTCCGCACGGCCCGTTCCTGCAGCGCCACGCCTTACCTCCGAGGTAGCTCCCGCGTTCCAGGCTCCGGAAAATATACCGACAGGTTTGTCCTGTGCCACCTCGCGGAACCCGGCCGTCAAGAGCGCGCCGGTCGCCGCCTCACGCCTCGGGAGACCCGCGCCTCCGGTCCACCGGGCGGAACGAGACACCTCAGCACTCCGTTCCCGCCCGCACCGGGACCCCGCTCCCCCGTCCATCCCGAGCCCACCAGGGGGAACCGCCGTACGGCGAGCGGACTTCCGGCGCGGTCACCTTTCGAATCGCGCCATTCTCCGCAAGGGTGTTTGCCGGTTTTCCACTTGATAACAAAACCGGTAGGTCCGTATCTTCTGGCTCACTGCGCATCCAGACATCCAGCTTCCGGATCTGCGACCGACGGGGAGAGGGTCTTGGCCCTTCTGGCATTCCACAACACAGAGCGCCCCACCGGGCCACAGGGAGCCGACCGCGACCGGGAGGAGGCCGGTCCGGAAGAGGCCGGTCCACAACAGGCCGGTCCGGAAGAGGCCGGTCCGCAACAGAGCGCCCTCGCGGAACAGCCCGGCGAGACCTCTCCGCCGGGCCCCGTCGCGGCCTCCCCGGCGCGGCCGTCCCCTGAGGCGTCCGCGGCTGCGCGGAACCGGCGCCCCGAGGGCACGGCGGGGCCCGAGGAGGCGATCGCCCGTGCGCTGGCCCGGCTGCTCTTCGACCAGGACGGGGACCGGGAGCGGGTCCACGCTCCCTGGCGGCGCCTCATAGCCCAGGACGCCTTCCGGCACCGGCCCGGCCTGACGCCCCGGCAACGGGCCGCGCAGTCCTACACATGGCTGCGGCTGGTCAATGACGCGCTCGACGACCCGCTGTCCCTCGCCACCGACCCGGCCCTGCTGACCGCCCTGCACGAATGGGCCGCCATCGTCGACGGGGGCGGCGGCCTCACCACCGTCGCGAGCATCCACTACAACCTCTTCCTCGGCAGCATCCTCGACCACGCCGACCACACGTCGAGGGACCTGAGCGAGTTCACCTCCCTCCGCCGTGTCGGCACGTTCCTGTGCACCGAGCTCGACCACGGCAACGACGCCACCGCACTGGAGACGACCGCCCGCCACGACCCCGCGACCGGCGGTTTCGTCCTGCACACCCCGCATCCGGGCGCCGCGAAGTTCATGCCCAACACCAGCAGCCTGGGCGGCCCGAAAGCGGCCGTCGTCGCCGCCCGCCTCCTCGTCGACGACCGTGACCACGGCATCTTCCTCTTCCTGACGCCGCTCACCGACCGCGACGGCCCCCTCCCCCATGTCACGGTCGAGCCCCTCCCGCTCCGCCCGAACGCACCCGTCGACCACTGCCTCACCTCCTTCGACCACCTCCCCCTGCCCGGCCGGTCCCTGCTCCAGGGCGAGCACGGCCGCCTCGGCCCCGGCGGCGCCTTCGCCAGCAGCCTCGGCAACCGACGCAAGCGGTTCCTCACGTCCATCGCGCGCGTCACCGCCGGGAAGCTCTGCATGAGCGCGGCGGCCGTCGGCGCCTCCCGCGCCGCGCTGGCCATCGCCGTCCGGTACGGGGACCGACGCCTCGTCAGCGGCTCGCGGCCCGACCGGCGCATCCCGGTGAACGCCCACCGCACCCACCATGGCCGCCTCCTGCAGGCCGTGGCCACCGTCTACGCCATGACCCTGCTCCACCGGTCCCTCACCGCCGCGTGGACCCGGCACACCGCCGACGACCGCGACCGCCTGGAACGCCTCATCGCGCTGGCCAAGGCCTGGACCACCTGGCAGGCGCGCACCATCGCCCTCGAAGCGCGCGAACGCTGCGGCGCCCAGGGACTGCTGCCCGCCAACCACCTCGCCGGCTTCCCCGAGTACATCGAGGGGACCATCACCGCGGAGGGCGACAACCTTCTGATCTCCACCAAGGCCGCCGCCGAACTCCTGCACCACCCGCCGACGTCACCGGTCGCCGACCAGGGCCCGCCCCACCTCACCGAACCCCGCTTCCTGCGCAACTTGCTCGCCCACACCGAGCAGGCCTTCCACGCCCAGGCCCGCAGCGCGCTCCGCAGCGGACCCGCCCACGATCCCCAGGGCCGCTGGAACAGCGCCTCGGGCCCCGCCCTCCAGCGGGCCCACGTCCACACCACCCTCCAGGCGGCCGACGCGCTCCTCGCCGCTCTCGCCCAGACCGTCGACGGGCCCGCACACGACGTCCTCCGGGAGCTCGCGGCCCTCTTCCTGCTCGGCCAACTCGCCCCGCACACGGGCCTTCTGCTGGCCGACGGTCACATCGGCGCGCATCACGTCCACGGATTCCCCGCCGCGATCGACGACCTCACCCATCGTCTGCAGCCCCATCTCACCACCCTCACCCGCGCCTTCGACCACCCGTCCGCGTACCTGGACGCGCTGCCGCTGCTGCAGGGCGACGCCGAACGGCAGCGCGGGACGGACGACGTGCCGTAGCCGCGGCCGGCCGGGCACGCGGCTGCGCGGCCCGCGGGGCAGACGCCCGCGCGGGCCGCGCAGGACCGCCGGGCCGGACGGGGCAGGGCGGGACGCGACGGGTCAGGGCGGCTAAGGCTTGCGTCCGACGCCGCAGTAGGCGTCGACGTCGAAGTTGGCCGAATCATCGGCGTCGGGACGCCACTTCGTCACCTGGACGATCCCGGGCTCCACCAGTTCCAGCCCCTCGAAGAACCCGCCGATCTCGTCGACGGAGCGCACGTAGTAGGGCACCGCGCCGCTGGCGTTGTACGCCTCCGACGCGGCGATCATGCCCTCACTGGTGGCCGTGCTGTCGCTGATCACCAGATGGCTGCCCGAGGGCAGTCCCGCCATGAGCCGGCGCACGAGCTCACGCGCCTGCTCGTGGTCGGCGACGTGGCCCAGGGTGTTGAGGATCATCAGAGCGACCGGGCGGGAGAAGTCGAGTGTGCCCGCGGCGGCCTCCAGCACGGCTTCCGGGTCGTACAGGTCGGCGTCCAGATAGGCGGTCCTGCCTTCCCGGGTGCTCGTCAGCAGGGCGTGCGCGTGGGCGAGCACCACGGGGTCGTTGTCCACGTAGACGATCCGGGAGTCCGGGGCGACGCGCTGGGCGACCTGGTGGGTGTTGTCGGCGGTGGGCAGACCGGTGCCGACGTCCAGGAACTGACGGATGCCCTTGTCCACGGCGAGGTGGCGCACCGCGCGCCCCAGGAAGTGCCGGCTGGTGACCGCCACGTCGACGAGACCGGGGAAGATCTCCTTGATCTCGTCGCCGATCTCACGGTCGACCTCGTAGTTGTCCTTGCCTCCGACGAAGTAGTTCCAGAACCGGGCCGAGTGCGGCTTGGACGTGTCGATCCGGCCGGGCGTCGCGGACGTAGCGGCGGTCTGGGAGGGGGAATCCGGCACAGCAAAGCCTCCTGCGGGCACGTCGATGATCAGAGCACCAACCTAGGCGAACTTTCTTTCGACGCAGGGCAGTTGAGAGCGCTTACTGTCGTCCGGCATCGTTTTCGGCCAGTCCCCGCGACGTGCCCGCGCCGTCGCCCGCGCCGCGGGCACGTCGCGGCTCGGTCGGCTGAGTCGGCCGAGTCGGCCGAGTCGGTTCAGCTCGCCGTGTAGCCCAGTTGACGCCTCATGTAGGGGGTCATGAGGGTCTTCGCCTTGGCCTGCACGGAGGTCCGGGCGCCGAGCACGGCGCTCTCGCCGCCCGGCACAGGCAGCAGGGTCATGCCGTCGGCCGACCCGAACGGCACGACGATCGGGGTGCGCCGCAGGGGCCGGTAGTGGCGGGGCTCCTTGCGGTGTCTGCCCGAACTGTGCAGATGCACACGGATGTTGTGGGCGGCGAGGTCGGCCTGGGCCAGCGCGGCGGGGGTGATCTTCAGCTCGGTCGCGTCGTTGACGTCGCCGACCGCGAAGACGTCGGGCCGCCCCTGGACCCTGAGCCTGCCGTCGACCTTGACGTGGCCGCCCGCGGTGAGCCAGTCGCCGTGTCCGGCCAGGCGCAGCCAGAGCGTGTGCGGGGTGGTGCCCGTGGCCCAGAAGGAGACGTCGGCGTCGAGGACGTGGCCGCGCGCGTCGCGGTAGGTGCCGAAGTCGTTGCCGGGAGACATGAACGAGTCGAGGCGGACGTCCACGTCGTGCGACTCCAGCCAGTCGCGCGCCCTGCGGCCGGCCCGTTCGCTGCCGGTGGCGTGCAGCAGAGCCGGTCCGGCGTGGGCGAGCGTGACGCGGGCGTCCGGCCGGGCCAGGCGGATCTCCGCGCTGAGCTCGACGCCCGAGGGGCCGCCGCCGACCACCAGGACGTGCTGGGCGGCGGCGACCTTGCGCTGGTGGGCGGCGAACGTCTCGATCGTCTCCTCGGCGGTGCCGCCGGTGAAGCGCGCCGGTTCGGGATAGTCGGCGCCCGTGGCGATGACGACCACGTCATAGGAGAGCCGCTCGCCCGTCGCCAGGACGACCTGCCGTGCGGCGGTGTCGACGCGCACCGCCTTGCCGACCACCATCCGGCCGTCGCGCAGCAGGCGGTCGTACGGGATGAAAGGGGTGACCGACCACTCCGGGCGCACGCCGGCCCGGAGGGAGGCCACGCGGTGGAAGAAGACCTCCTTGCGGTCCACCAGCGTGACCCGCGCCGTCGAGTCGAGCCGTTTCGCCAGACGGACGCCCGCATAGCCGCCGCCGATCACCACTACGTCGCCGTCGCGCACGCGCGTCTCCTGTACAGGGGTGCATGAGGGAGAGCGAGCGGTGGGGTCTCCTCGACCGCTCGGACTGGCGACGAGCGTATCGCTTGAAAGATAAAGTTCACCCGGCCAGGTGTGCACGTTCCGTGAAGCCGGGCCCGTGGGCCGTGCGTCAGCCGAACTGGCCCGGCCGGTAGTCGCCCGCGGGCTGCCGGGCGATGACGTTGAGGCGGTTGAAGGCGTTGATGACGGCGATGGTCGCGACCAGTGCGGTGAGCTGCTCCTCGTCGTAGTGCTCGGCGGCGTGCGCCCAGACGTCGTCGGGGACGCCACCGGCCGCGTCCGCGATGCGGGTGCCCTCCTCCGTCAGCTCCAGGGCGGCCCGCTCGGCGTCGGTGAACACCGTGGCCTCGCGCCAGGCCGCGACCAGGGCGAGACGGACCGAGGTCTCCCCGGCGTGCGCGGCGTCCTTGGCGTGCATGTCGGTGCAGAAGCCGCAGCCGTTGATCTGGCTCGCGCGCAGCAGCACGAGGTCCCGGGTGGTGGCCGGCAGGGTCGAGCCCGAGACGGCCTTGCCCGCGGCGGCGAAGTGCTTCAGGAGGGCGGACCCGAGCGGGTTCCCGTAGAGGTTGAGACGCGCATCCATGATGATCTCCCAGTCGTGTCGACGCTTGCACACCACTGACGGAGCGGAGCGCCGCGACGTGACGAACGGACGGGCCGAGATCGTGTGACACGCGTCTCGTCCGAGACCGGTCAGCCGGAGCCCGAAGAACCAGATTCTCCGGATCCTCGACGGCCCCCGCTGAGGCTTACCGTCGTGACGCCGGCCGCCCGCTCGGGCGAGGTCCGGCGTCCCTCGCCCGACGGGCCCCGCGTCATGAGCCGCATCCGCCCACGCGCCGGGTGCCGAGCGCCACGTCGTCCATGCGCAGGTCGTACGAGGAGGGGGTGGGATCGGCCTGGTACAGCTGCCAGCCGAGCTTGAGCCTGTCGAAGCGCGGGAAGACGAAGTCGTCCGCCGTGCCGCCGTGCTGCATCGTGGAGACCGTCAGCTCGGACCGCTCGACGCCGTCCTGATACACGGTGACGCGGTTGTCCGCCGCGTCGAGATGGAACTCGACGCAGCTCCAGGCGCCGGCCGTGGCGGGGGCGGAGGTCTGCCAGGCCGTCCAGTCGCCGGTCGGTCCCAGGTCGGAGCCGACACCCCAGAAGTTCGCCCGTGAGGTGGGCACGTACTGGCCGCCCAACGGGCGCACCAGGGTAGGGGCGTTGAGGCCGGACGCCTCCGCGATGGTCCAGTGCGCCCAGTCGGGGGCCGTGGGGAAGCGGTCTGCCCGCAGTCGCAGACGGGCCCAGAAACTGTTTCCGGCGGGTGCGAGGCCGGAGAGCACCAGGAAGGCGCGGCCGTTGCCCTCGGTGTGGAGCCGCAGTTCGCGGCCGTGCCCGGTGGAACTCGGCTCGACGGTCAGCGAGCCGCCGGAGACGTCGGTGGTCCAGCCGTGTCCCGCGGTGACCGGGCCGAGCGGGAGGCGGTCGAAGCTCTCCCGGACGAAGGGGGCGTGCCGGGCGGGAAGCGCCGAGGCGGTGGGGGTCTGGGCGCCGGGACCGGCCGAGGCGGTGGGGGATGTCGCGAGCAGCACGGCCGTCGCGGCGGACAGCGCGGCTGCGAGCTTCCTCATGCGTGTCATGGACACAGTCTGCAGCACGCGCCACCCCGGTCAGTCGGCCCGGCCCCCCAACGCCATTATGAATGCGGCCAGTTGGGTCGCCGAGGCACGGAGTGGGCCGGCCTGCGGAGCAGCGGAAGCCCCGGGTCGTCGTGCAGGCGACCGCCGACGTGCGCCGGCGGTTCGTCATGCGTCGCGCCGAGCGTGCGCGACGGCTCGTGGGACACACGGCGCGCGAGACCTCGACGAGCGGGGACAAGGCGCGGTCACGGTCCCTGGCCTCGGTGCCCGCGTCGGCGTACAGCGGCAGCCGGTCGCCGTCCGCGTGAGCCCGCTCCTGCGGGGCGGGCGGTCCGGGGGACGGGGCGCGGAGTCCGGGGGGACCCGGGATGCCGAGGACCGGCGGGTTCCGGGCTTCCCGGCGGCCTCGTCGGGGCGATCCGCCGTCCGGACGCGGGGCGAGGGAGGATGGAGGCATGAGCGTAGTGAAGATCAACGTACTGAGCGTCCCGGCAGAGCAGCGGGAGACCCTCGAGAAGCGGTTCGCCGCACGGGCCAACGCCGTCCAGGGCTCCGACGGGTTCGAGTGGTTCGAGCTGCTCCGCCCGGTCGAGGGCACCGACACATACCTCGTCTACACGCGCTGGCGGGACGAGGAGTCGTTCCAGGCGTGGCTCGGGGGCTCGATGAAGGCGGCGCACGGGGGCGGCGCGGAGGGGGAACGGCCCAAGCCGGCGGCCTCGGCGTCCACCCTATGGTCCTTCGAGGTGGTGCAGCAGTCGGGCCCCGAAGGCGACTAGTAGGGCTTGGTCAGGTCCGTATCGGTGTGGGTATGTCCCGGTGGCAGGTGGGACAGGCGCCGGCCCAGGCGGCGAGAAGGGTCTGGAGTTCTCGCACGACTTGGTAAAGGCTCAGACCTGCGCCGCGTCTTTTGGGTCTCGTGCCAGTCGTTGCAGCGTGCAGA
>NZ_BMTL01000062.1 GCF_014649655.1 Streptomyces humidus
TGGGCACGTTGCGGCGGGACCGGGGTGGTGCGCACCGTTTCCTGATGTCGTTGGCGGAGGCGTGGGTGCGGGGTGTGGGGGTGGACTGGACGGCCGTTCTGGCCGGTCGGGACGCGCGCACGGTCCCGCTGCCCACCTACGCCTTCCAGCACCGGCGCTACTGGCTCGACGCTCCTGAGCCCGCCCCTGCCGGCCCCTCCGCCGACGACGTGGACGCCCGCTTCTGGGAGGCCGTCGAATGCGAGGACCTGGAGGCGTTGGCGGGGACGCTGCGTGTGGCCGACAGCGAATCGCTGGCCGGTGTCCTCCCGGCGCTGGCGGACTGGCGCAGGGAGCAGACGACGCGGTCGGCGGTGGACGGCTGGCGGTACAAGGTGGTCTGGAAGCCGGTCGCCCGGGACGCCCGGGTCGCCCGGGACGTGGCCCTGACCGGCGTCTGGCTCCTCGTCGTCCCGCAGGGACACCCCGACACCGCACTCGTCGACTCCCTCGCCGGCGGTCTGACGGCCCACGGCGCCGAGGTGACCGTTCTCGAGGCGGGCGCCGGTGTCGGCCGGGAGCAGCTCACCGGACTGCTCGAGACCGTGACGAGCGACGATGACGGCGCCCGGCAGCCCGCCGGTGTGCTGTCCCTGCTGGCGCTGGACGAGTCGCCGTACGCCCCCGGCGCCGCCCTCGACAACGGGCTCGCCCTCAACACGGCCCTGGTGCAGGCGCTCGGCGACGCGAGCGTTGCCGCGCCGCTGTGGATCGCCACCAGAGGCGCTGTCTCCACCGGCCGCGCGGACCGGCCGGCCGCCCCCCTCCAGGCGCAGGCGTGGGGGCTCGGCCGGATCGCCGCTCTGGAGTACCCGCAGCGCTTCGGCGGGCTGGTGGACCTGCCGCCGGAGCTGGACGACCGGGCCCTCGCCCGGCTGGTGGCGGCCCTGTCCGGAGCCGCGCAGGAGGACCAGGTGGCCGTCCGGGGTTCCGGGCTGTTCACCCGGCGGCTGGAGCGGGCCGCGCTGCCCCACCCCGCGCCCGCCGACTGGAGGCCGTCCGGGACCGTGCTGGTCACCGGCGGCACCGGGGGTGTGGGCGCCCACGTCGCCCGCTGGCTGGCCCGCAACGGCGCCGCCCATCTCCTGCTGGTCGGTCGCCGGGGCCCGGACGCGCCCGGCGCGGCCGGACTGGAGGCGGAGCTGAACGGACTCGGCGCTCGCGTCACGCTCGCCGCGTGCGATGCCGCCGACCGTGACCAGCTGGCCGCGCTGCTGGCCGCCGTGCCCGAGGACCAGCCCCTCACCGCGGTCGTGCACGCGGCCGCAGTGCTCGACGACGGTGTGCTGGACGGCCTCACCCCCGAGCGCGCCGAGACGGTGCTGCGGCCCAAGGTGACGGCCGCGCTCCATCTGCACGAGCTGACCCGGGACCTCCGACTCGACGCGTTCGTGCTGTTCTCCTCGCTCGCGGGCACGCTCGGCGGCCCCGGCCAGGGCAGCTACGCGGCCGCCAACGCCTTCCTCGACGCGCTCGCCCGGCAGCGGCACGCCGACGGACTGCCCGCCACGTCGGTCGCCTGGGGCGCCTGGGGCGGCGGCGGTCTGGCCTCCGGCGAGACCGGAGAACGGCTGGCGCGTGCCGGCATGCCCGCCATGGAGCCCGAATCGGCCCTGACGGGACTTCAGCAGGCCGTGTCCGCGGGGGAACCCGTGCTGGCCCTGGCCGACGTACGGTGGGAGACGTATGCGTTCGCCCACTCCGACCGCGCGCCGCGGGTCCTCGCCGACCTCCCCGAAGTGCGGGCGGCCCAGGCGGCGCCCGGCGCGCCCGTGGCGGAGGGCGGCGACAGCAGTGGGCTCACGGCACGCCTCGCCGGTCTTCCCTTCGACGAGCAGCGGCGTGAACTCCTCTCCCTGGTGCGGACCTTGGCCGCCGGTGCGCTCGGATACGCCGACGCCGGCCAGGTCGACGAGGAACGGGCCTTCCGCGACCTCGGCTTCGACTCGCTGACCGCGGTGGCCCTGCGCAACACCATCGCCGAGAGCACCGGACTGCGGCTGCCGGTCACCCTGGTCTTCGACCACCCGACCGCCGTCGCGCTCGCGGCGAAGCTGCACGAGGACCTGTTCGGCGACCTGTTCGACACGGCCGCCCTGCCCGCGGACCGGGCGCCGGCCGTCTCGCCCCGGCCGGTCGCGACGGACGACGACCCGGTGGTGATCGTGTCGATGGGCTGCCGTTACCCCGGCGGGGTGGACGGCCCGGAGGAGCTGTGGCGACTGCTCGCACAGGGCGGCGACGCCGTGTCCGCCTTCCCCGAGGACCGCGGCTGGGACCTCGAGGGCGCCTACGACCCGGACCCGGACCGTCCGGGCACCTTCTATGCCCGCGGCGGCGGATTCCTGTACGACGCGCACCACTTCGACCCGGAGTTCTTCGGCATGAGTCCGCGCGAGGCGCTCGCCGTGGACCCGCAGCAGCGGCTGCTGCTCGAGACGACGTGGGAGGCGTTCGAACAGGCCGGCATCGACCCCAGGACCCTGCGCGGCAGTGACACCGGGGTGTTCGTCGGCTCCAACTACCACGACTACGGCTCCCGGGTGCAGCGGGCCCCGAAGGACTTCGAGGGCTACCTGGCCACCGGGAGCGCCGGCAGCGTGGCCTCGGGAAGGATCTCCTACACGTTCGGGCTGGAGGGCCCGGCCGTCACCGTCGACACCGCCTGCTCCTCGTCCCTGGTGGCCCTGCACATGGCCGCCCAGGCGCTGCGCTCCGGTGAATGCGCCATGGCGCTGGCCGGCGGGGTCACGGTGATCTCCTCGCTGGACACCTTCGTCGAGTTCAGCCGGCAGCGCGCGCTGTCCGCGGACGGCCGCTGCAAGGCGTTCTCCGACGACGCCGACGGCGCGGGCTGGGCCGAGGGCGTCGGCGTGCTGCTGCTGGAGCGGCTCTCCGACGCCCGGCGCAACGGCCACCCCGTTCTCGCGGTGCTCGCCGGTTCGGCGGTCAACCAGGACGGCGCCAGCAACGGCCTCACCGCGCCCAGCGGCCCCGCGCAGCAGCGTGTCATCCGGCAGGCGCTGGCCGCCGCCGGGCTCTCCCCGGCCGATGTGGACGCCGTCGAGTCGCACGGCACCGGCACCCGGCTCGGCGACCCCATCGAGGCACAGGCCCTGATGGCGACGTACGGTCAGGACCGGCCCAAGGAGCGGCCGCTGCTGCTGGGCGCCCTCAAGTCCAACATCGGGCACACCCAGGCCGCCGCCGGTGTCGGCGGCGTGATCAAGATGGTGCTGGCCATGCGCCACGGCATGCTGCCGCGCACCCTGCACGTCGACCGCCCGTCGACCGCCGTCGACTGGACCGAGGGAGCGGTGGCGCTGCTGACGGAGGCCGTCGAGTGGCCGCACGACGAAACGCGTCCGCGCCGGGCGGCCGTGTCGGCGTTCGGCATCAGCGGCACCAACGCCCATGTGATCCTGGAGCAGCCGCCCGTCGAGTCGCCGCAGCCGTCCGCCGACGCTCCCGGGGCTTCCACCCCCGGTGCGGTGGTCCCCTGGGTGCTCTCCGCACGGAACGCGGACGCCCTGCGCGCCCAGGCCCGCCGGCTGCTCGCCCGGCTGGAGGACCCGGAGCGGGAGGCCGCCGCGCCCGTCGACGTCGCGCACACGCTCGCCCTCGGACGCGCAGCGTTCGACCACCGGGCGGCCGCCGTAGGCCGCGACCACGACGAACTCGTCGCCGCCGTGAAGGCGTTGGCCGAGGACCGGGAGGCCCCCGGACTGGTGCGCGGGGTGCGGCGCCGAGACGGACGCACCGCCTTCCTCTTCAGCGGCCAGGGCAGCCAGCGACCGGGCGCCGGCCGTGACCTGTACGCCGCCCAGCCGGTGTTCGCCGACGCCCTCGACGCCGTCTGCGCCGAACTCGACCGCGACCTCGAACGGCCCCTGAAGCAGGTGATGTTCGCCCCGGCCGGCACTGCCGACGCCGAGCTGCTGGACCGCACCGCCTACACCCAGGCCGCGCTGTTCGCCCTGGAAGTGGCCCAGTTCCGGCTGCTGGAGCACTGGGGGCTGCGACCGGACGTCGTGGCCGGCCACTCCATCGGCGAACTGGCCGCCGCGCATGTCGCCGGGGTCTTCGACCTCGCCGACGCCTGCCGTCTGGTCGCCTCCCGCGGCCGGCTGATGCAGCAACTGCCCGACGGCGGAGCCATGCTGGCCGTCCAGGCGGGCGAGGCCGAGGTCGCGGAGTACCTGCGCACCTACGAGGACCGGGTGTCCCTCGCCGCCGTCAACGGCCCGGCGTCCGTGGTCGTCTCCGGCGACGAGGACGCCGTGGAGGAACTGGCCCAGGCGTGGCGCGAGGCCGGGCTGCGCACCAAGCGGCTGGCGGTTTCCCACGCCTTCCACTCACCGCACATGGAACCGATGCAGGCCCGCTTCGCGGCCGCGGCCCGCGAGACGACGTACACGCCCCCGAGCGTGCCCGTCGTCTGCGACCTCACCGGCGAACTCGCCGACTCCGGACAGCTGGAGGCCGTCGACTACTGGGTCCGCCAGGTGCGCGGCACGGTCCGCTGGGCCGACGTCGTCGCCACCCTGGAGGGACAGGGCGTGACCGCCTACCTCGAACTGGGCCCCGACGCGGTGCTCACCGCCATGACCCGCGACTGTCTCGCCGATCCGCAGTCCGCCGCCGTCACCTCGCTGCTGCGCCGCGACCGGCCCGAGGAGACGGCGGTCACGACCGCCCTCGCCGCCCTCCACGTGCACGGCGCCGGTCCCGACTGGGCCCGGTACTTCGCCGGGCGTCCGGTGCGCCGGGCCGAGCTGCCGACGTACGCCTTCCAGCACGCCCGCTACTGGCTCGACGCCGACCCCGGCGTCCCGGACCTCGCCGCCGCCGGGCTCTCCGCCGGGGAGCATCCGCTGCTCGCCGCGGGCACGGCGCTGGCAGGCGGCGACGGTTACCTGCTCACCGGACGGCTGTCGCTCGGCAGCCATTCCTGGCTCGCCGACCACGCGGTCTCCGGCACCGCGATCCTGCCCGGCACCGCCTTCCTGGAGCTGGCGCTGCTGGCCGCCGACCGGGTCGGCTGCGCGGTCGTCGAAGAACTCACCCTGGAGACGCCGCTCGTGCTGCCCGAACAGGGCGCCGTCCACCTCCAGGTCACCGTCGGCGAGCCCGGCGAGCACGGCGTGCGCGCCGTGACCGTGCACTCCCGCCCCGACGACGCGGCGGACGGCGAGCCCTGGACCCGCCACGCCCTCGGCCGGCTCGGCGACACGGCCGAACCGGCCGGTGACGCCCCGACCGGGCCGTGGCCGCCGCAGGGCGCCCAGGAGATACCGGTGGACGGGCTCTACGACCGCTTCGCCGCGGGCGGTTTCGCCTACGGACCCGCGTTCCAGGGGCTGACCGCCGCCTGGAGGCTCGGCGAGGACGTGTACGCCGAGGTCGAACCGCCCGCGGAGGTCGCCGCCGACGCCGGCGCCTACGGGCTGCACCCGGCCCTGCTGGACGCCGCCCTGCAAGCCGTCGGACTGACGACGGCCGCCGCGTCCGGTCCCGCGCTCATGCCGTTCAGCTGGACCGGGGTACGGCTGCACGCGCCGGGAGCCGGTGCGCTGCGGGTGCGTCTCGTCCCGGCCGGCCCCGGCACGGTCGCGCTGACCGTGACCGATTCCGCGGGCGGTCCCGTCGTCACGGTGAGCGGACTGACCCTGCGCCCCCTGCCCGCCGGGCAGCTGGGGGACGACGCCCGCGCCGCCGCCCGTCATCTGTACGAACTCGAGTGGGTCACCCCGGCCGCCGCCCCGGCACGGTCCGCCTCCGCCGCTTCCGCCGGCTTCGCCGTCCTGGACGGCGACGGCGACCCGGCCCTCGGGGAGGCGCTGACGGCCGCCGGGCTCGCCGCCGCCTCCCACCCCGACCTGGACGGCCTCGCCCGCGCCGTCGCCGTCGGCGACCTTCCGGCACCCGGGACGGTGCTGGCCCTCGTGCCGGGCTTCGGTGACGACGAGGCGGGGCTGCCGGCCGCGGGCGAGGCCGGCGCCGCCGTGCGCCGGGTCACCGGTCAGGTGCTGCGGCTGCTCCAGGACTGGCTCGCCGACGACACCTTCAACGCCACCCGCCTGGTGCTGGTCACCCGGCACGCAGTGACCGTCCACGACGGCGACCGGGCCCCCGACCCGGCGGCCGCGGCCGTATGGGGTCTGGTGCGCACCGCCCAGACCGAGAACCCGGACCGGTTCCTGCTCCTCGACTGGGACGGCGCCCAGGAGTCGTACCGGGCGCTGCCCGCGGCGGCCCGTCACCAGGAACCCCAGGTCACCCTCCGCAAGGGCGAGCTGTGGGTACCGAGGCTGGTCCGCGCGCGGCTGAACCGGCCTGCCGACGGCGGCACCGGGGCGCTGCTCGACCCGGACGGCACCGTCCTGATCACCGGGGCCACCGGCGCGCTCGGCGGTCTCGTCGCCCGGCACCTGGCCGGCCGGCACGGCGCGCGGCGCCTGCTGCTCGTCGGCCGCCGTGGCCCCGACGCGCCCGGCGCCCGGGAACTCCTGGACGACCTGACCGCGCTCGGCGCCCGGGCCGAACTCGTCGCCTGCGACGCCTCCGACCGGGAGGCGCTGGCCGCAACGCTCGCCACGGTCCCCGTGGAGCACCCGCTGACGGCCGTGGTGCACACCGCCGGCGTCCTCGACGACGGCGTCATCGGCTCCCTCACCCAGGAGCGGCTCGACACGGTGCTGGCCGCCAAGGCCGACACGGCGCTGCATCTGCACGAACTGACCCGGGACAGCGAGCTGCGCGCCTTCGTGCTCTACTCCTCGCTGGCAGGCGTCCTCGGCGGCTCGGGACAGGGCAACTACGCGGCGGCCAACGCCTTCCTCGACGCCCTCGCCCGGCAGCGGCGCGCCCACGGCCTGCCCGCCCAGTCGCTGGCGTGGGGTCTGTGGGAGGAGCGGTCGGCCATGACCGGCAAGCTGGACCAGGCCGACCTGGTGCGGATGGCCCGCGGCGGCGTCGTCCCGATGCCGTCCGAGCAGGCTCTCGGCCTCTTCGACGCCGCCGTGGCCGCCGACCGGGCCGTGCTGGTCCCGGCCCGCTTCGACACGGCCGGGCTGCGAACGGCCGACGGGGAGGTCCCGGCCCTGCTGCGGTCCCTCGTCAAGCCCGCCCCCGGCCGCCGCGGCGCCGCTGCCGGGGCGGCCGGGTCCGCGCCCGCCGAGCGGCTGCGCCGCAGGCTCGCGGAGTCGGACGCCGAAGCGCGCCTCGAGCTGCTGGCGGACCTCGTCCGCGACCACGCGGCGGCCGTCCTCGGCTACGCCGACTCCGACGCGGTGGACCCCGACCGCGGCTTCCTGGAGATGGGCTTCGACTCGCTGACCGCCGTCGAGCTGCGCAACCGGCTCAACACCGCGACCGGGCTCAGGCTGCCGGCCACCATGCTGTTCGACTATCCGACGCCCCTCGGGCTGGCCCGCCATCTGCGGGCCGAGACCGCGCCGGGCGCCGCGGCGGCCGTACAGCCGATGCTGGCGGAACTCGACCGGCTGGAAGGCGCGTTGGCGGAGATCGCCGGGGACGAGCCGGTGCGCTCCGCACTGGCCGGCCGACTGCGCGGACTGCTGTCCACGCTGGACGCGGCCGTCCTCGCGGGGACCACGGCGGTATCCGCCGGGGGCGGCCACGGCGACCCTGGCGGGTCCCCGGAGACGGCGGTCGAGGAGCGGATCGGCGCGGCCAGCGACGACGACCTCTTCGACTTCATCGACAAGCAGTTCGGCTCCGAGTGACCGGATCCGGGCCCCGGCCCGCCGGTGCGGCGGACCAGGGCCCGGATCGCGTCGGCGGCGCGCTCCCGGCACGGCCGGGCGCGCGCCGCGGCCTATGACGCCGCCACCCCGCGGACCTGCGTCGCCACCCGCCCAAAATCGCTGACGTTTCGTCAATTCCGATGTCAGTTATAGGACTTCACCTAACAGACGACGTGATCGGTGCCCGTGCGGGGGTGTTCGGTGAATGGTTGACCCGGGGCCGTCCCACGGTCCCGGTGCGGCCATCGGGCTGTGAAAGGAGCTGGAGGCCATGGAACGAGCGGCAGTCGTCGCCGGACTCGGCGGCTGGGTACCCCCCACCGTCGTCGGCAACGACCGACTGGCGGAAGTCCTCGACACCAGTGACGAATGGATCCGTCGCCGTACCGGCATCCGCGAGCGCCGCTGGGTCTCACCGGGGCAGTCCACCGGCGACCTGGCCGTGGAGGCCGGGCGGCGGGCACTGACCTGCGCCGGGCTGGAGGGCGTGGACGCCGTGGTCCTCGCCACCAGCTCCCCGGACCGGCAGTGCCCCGCGACCGCGCCCGAGGTCGCCGCCCGGCTGGAACTGGGGCCGGTCCCGGCCTTCGACGTGGCGGCGGTGTGCACGGGATTCGTGTACGCCCTCGCGACGGGCGCCGGCATGATCGCGCTCGGCGCCGCCGAGAGCGTGCTGGTCATCGGCGCGGACGCGTTCTCCACGCTCCTCGCCCCGGACGACCGCACCACCCGGGTGATCTTCGGCGACGGCGGCGGCGCGGTGGTGCTGCGTGCCGGGTCGCCGACCGAACCCGGGGCCCTCACCGGGCTGAACCTCGGCAGCGACGGCAGCCTCAGCGATCTGATCGAGGTGCCGGCCGGCGGATCCCGGCAGCGCTCCACAGGCGTGCCGGCCAAGACCGAGGACACCTACTTCACGATGCAGGGGCAGGCCGTCTACGCGCAGGCGGTGCGGCGGATGGCGGAGTCCGTCCAGGAGACCGCCACGCGCACCGGGTGGAACCTGGCGGAGATCGACTCCTTCGTGCTGCACCAGGCCAACGCCCGGATCCTGACGGCCGTCGCCCGGCGGCTCGGCCTGCCGTCGCAGCGGTTCCTCTCCAACATCGAGACGCGGGGCAACACGGTCGCCGCCTCGATTCCCCTGGCCCTGGTCGACGGGGTCGCCTCCGGTGAGCTGCGCCCCGGTCACAAGGTGGTGCTGGCGGGCTTCGGCGGCGGGCTCACCTGGGGTTCGACGGCTCTGGTCTGGCCCCGCCTCGCAGCGCACCGGACGGTGTCGCCGGAGCTCGCGGCCGCCTCCGCCGCGACGGACGCCGCGATGCGCTGACCGACGCACGCCGCCCCGGAAGCCGGGAAGCCCCGGAGCCCGGAATCGGGGAAGCCCGGCCGCCGGGAAGTCAGCAAACCCGGCCGCCCCGGAAGCCACGTAACGAGGAGGAAAGTTGGACGCGCAGTCCGTCGTCGCCCAGTTGCTGACGCCCGAGGGACGAGCCGATCTCCACGCACTGTACGAGCGGGCCCGGGAACTGGGCCCCGCCGTGCCGGCAGGCGACGGCCTGCTGCTGGTCAGCGGCTACGACGCCTGCCGCCAGGCGCTGCGCAGCCCGGGACTGGGCGCCGACGTCGATCTGGTCACCTGGGGCGCCGACGTCGCCGAACACCCCTCGCTGGCCATGCTCAGCCGGTCCCTGTTCGTCGCCAACCCGCCCCACCACGGGCGGATGCGTTCGCCGATGTCGCAGGTGTTCACCGCCCGGCGGGTGGCGGCCATGGAACCCGCGATCGCCGCCGTCACCGACGCCCTGCTCGACACCCTCGCGGACGCCGGCTCCGCACCGGTGGACTTCATGGACGCCTTCGCCTTCCCCCTGCCCGCCCAGGTCATCTGCGAACTGCTCGGAGTCCCCGTCGAGGACCGGGACCGCTTCCGGCACTACGCCGTGGCCCTGAGCGCCACCCTGGAACTCCTCGTCGACCCCTCCGGGCTGGAGGCCGCCGACCGCGCGGCGCTGGAGATCCACGAGTACTTCACCGAACTGGCCGCGAAGCGACGCGCCGAGCCGCGCGACGACCTGGTCGGCGCCATGGTGGCGGCACGCGACGAAGGGGCGCTGCGCGACGACGACGAGCTCGTCGCGAACCTCGCCGGTGTGCTGCTGGCCGGGTTCGAGACCACCACCCACCTCCTCGGCAACGGCCTGCAGTTGCTGTTCGAACACCCCGAGGCGATGGCCGGCCTGCGTGCCGGAACCGTTCCGGTGCAGGGATTCGTCGAGGAGACGCTGCGCCACGACTCACCGGTGCAGACGAGCAACCGGGCCGTGCTGAGCGACGGTGTCAGCGTCGGGGGCGTACCGGTGCCGGCGGGCAGCCATGTGGTGCTGCTGCTGGGCGCCGCCAACCGCGATCCGGTCCGCTACGAGGACCCGGACCGCTTCGACCCCCTCCGCCGGGACGTCCAGCCGCTCAGCTTCGGCGGGGGAGCCCACCACTGTCTCGGCGCCATGCTCGCCCGGCTCGAGGCGACCACCGCCTTCAGCCGGCTGCCGGCACGGTTCCCCGCCCTGCGCCCGGCCCCCGGGACCGTGCCGGTCCGTCGCGACCGGCTCGCGCTGCGCGGCTACGAGAGCCTGCCGGTCGTCCTGACCTGAGGCCGGCCGGCCGGGGCTCCTCAGCCGAGCCGCCGCGGCTCCCGGCTCCGAGGGTTCCGCCCGGTCCCGCCGTGAGACTTTTGACGAGGTCGAGCGCACACCATGTGGAGGAATCAAGTTGTCGCTCACCACGGAATCCGAACAGCACACCCTCGGTGTTCTGTCGCCCACCAGCGAGGAGTCCCTGATCACCCGGTACGCCGGTGGCAAGGGCAGAAACCTGCACACGCTCACCGCGGCCGGCTTCCCGGTGCCGGACTGGTCGGTGATCGGCCTGGACGTCTTCGCCGGCTTCTCACGCAGGAGCGGACTGGACGAGCGCCTGTCCCGGCTGCTCGCCGACGGCCGGCCCGCCGACGCCGGGCGGACAGCCGCCGAGATCGCGGCCCTGATCGAGGCGACACCCCTCGACGAGCACACCGTCTCGGCCATCGCCCTGGCCTACCGGCAGGCCGGCGGCGGCCTGGTGGCCGTGCGCTCCTCCGGGCCGGAGGAGGACGGCGCGGAGCACTCCTTCGCCGGCCAGTTCGACAGCTTCCTCAACGTCCGCGGCCTGGACCAGGTCATCGACCACGTCAGCCGGTGCTGGGCCTCCGCGTTCTCCGAACGGTCCCTGCACTACCGCGCGCAGCGCGGACTGCCGCCCGGCGCCGCGGGCGTCGCCGTCATCGTCCAGCGCATGGTGCCCGCCGAGCGCAGCGGCGTTCTGTTCACCGCCGACCCCACGGCCGGCCGGACGGACCGTCATGTCGTCAGCGCCGTCCACGGGCTGGGAGAGGGGCTGGTCTCCGGCGCCGTCGACGCCGACACCGTCGTGCTCGACGCCGCCACCGGCGAGCCGCTCAGCACCGTGATCGGCGACAAGCAGGAGCGCTACGACGCCGGCGCCGGACCGGGCTGCACCGTGTCGCCGGTCACCGGCGACGATCGCGAGGCGCTGTCCCTGAGCGCCGCCGACCTGGCCCTGCTGCACGCCGCCGGGGTGCGCGCGACCGCTCACTACGGCGCCCCGCAGGACATCGAATGGGCCATCGCCGACGGCGACCTGTGGCTCCTGCAGAGTCGCCCCGTCACCACCCTCGGCCCACGCCCCGGCCCCGTGCCGGAACCCGAGGGGGAGCTGCGGATCTGGGACAACTCCAACATCGTCGAAAGCTTCAGCGGCGTCGTCTCCCCGCTCACCTACAGCTTCGCCGCCGACACCTACGCCAAGGTGTACGAGAGTTACGCCCGCGCGCTCGGCGTCCGGGGCGACCGACTGCGTGAGGTCCAGGAATGGACCCCCCACCTGCTCGGCTATGTCCACGGACGTGTCTACTACAACCTGTACCACTGGTACCGCATGGTGCGCCTGGCGCCGCTGTATCCGCTCAACCGCCGGGTGCTGGAGAAGTCGCTGGGCGTCGCGGAGAGCGTCTCCGACGAGACCGCCGACGCACTCCACCCCTTCACACCACGGCCCGGACTTCGCGGCCGGATCTCGCGGCTCGCCCGCACGGCCGTCTTCACCCGGCGGTTCCTGGCCATCGGCAGGTCGGTGGAGACCTTCCACCGTGACTTCTACCGGGCGTACGAGGTCTTCAACAACGTCGACTACGACGCGCTGCCCGGCGACGAGACCTACCGCCGCTTCCGCCGGCTGCAGAGGGAACTCATCGAGAAGTGGGGCCCCATGCAGGCCCTGGACGCCACGATCCTGCTTTCCGTCGGCCTGCTGGCCCTGCTCACCCGCCGATGGCTGCCCGACGCCCCCGAGTGGTTCACCTGGGCCGCGGCCGCTCCCGGCGGCGACGTCGAGTCCGCCGAACCGGCCTGGGCGCTGGCCGCTCTGGCCGCCCGGGTGCGCGCCGACGACGAGGCGCGGCACCTGCTGGAGCACACCCCCGACGCCGACGCCTACGAGGCGCTGGCCGAGGCCGGCCACACCGGCATCGTGGCCGCCGTCGACGCCTACGTCGCCGCCTACGGCTACCGCAGTCCCGACGAACTCAAGCTCGAGGTCCCCGACCTGTACGAGAACCCGGCCGGGCTGTTCGCCCTGCTGCGGGACGCCCTGCCCGAAACCGCGGGCGGCGGCGCCGGCGAGCACCGCGGCGAGGCCGACGCCTACCTCGACGAGCATCTGCGCGGCCCCCGCCGCTGGGTGTACGAGCGGGTACGGCACAAGGCCCGCGCCGCCCTCGCCGACCGCGAACGGCTCCGGTTCTGCCGCACCCGCGCCTTCGGCGCCGCCAAACGCATGCTGCGCGCCCTGGGCCGCGACCTCGCCCGGACCGGCGCCCTCACCTCCTGGGACGACGTGTTCATGCTGCGCCTGGAAGAGGTCCGGGGCGCCTACGAGGGCATGATCGCCCACACCGAGCTGAAGGACCTGGCCGCCCTGCGGCGTGCCCGGCTCGCCGCGGACGCCGCGCTGCACGCGCCGGCCCGCTTCACCACCCGGGGCGCCCCGTACTGGTCGGGCAACCTGGAACGGGCCGGCTGGGGCAGCGGGCCCGCCGCCCGCAGCGGCGCCCGCGAACTGCGCGGCACCCCCTGCTGCCCCGGAGTCGTCGAAGGACGCGCCGTGGTCACCGACGCGCCCCGCGACATCGGCGGCGGCATCCTGCTCACCTACCGCACCGACCCCGGCTGGGTGGCCGCACTGCCCTCGGCCGCCGCGCTGGTCATCGAACGCGGCAGCCCGCTGACCCACGTCGCCGTCGTCGCCCGGGAGCTGGGCATCCCGACGGTCGTCCAGGTCAGGAACGCCACCACCGAGATCCGCACCGGCGCCCTCCTGCGCGTCGACGGCGGCGCCGGCACGGTCACCGTGCTCGCCGATCCGCCCGACGGCGCGGCCGCCGACACCCAGGACACTCCCAGGACGGAGACCCATCCGTGATCCTCACCGAGGACCAGCTGCAGGACCTGCTCGACAAGTCGCTCGCCGAACTCCCCCCGGGCGGGGACCGGGCCGTGGTGCTCGAGGGCTCCATCGCGGAAGGCTTCGGCAACCCCTCCTCCGACATCGACTTCCTGATCGTCGTCCGGTCCGAGGACGACCTGCCCACCATGCCGTCGCTGCTCTTCGTCGACGGCCGCCGGGTGGAGATCCGCACCCGGTCGGTCCGTCAGCTCGCCGACCAGTTCGACGCCTTGCAGAAGGGCGCCGGGCGACCGGGCCGGCTCTCCGAGGACCTGCTCAACCGATGCCAGCGGCTGCTGAACAGCCATCCGCTGCGGGGCCACGCCCTGGTCGACGAAGTCAAGGCGATGCTGCCGGCCGAACGGTTCGCCCGGATCGCCGCCGACTGGTGGGCCCACCAGGCCCGGCAGTCCCTGCGGCACGCGATGGCGCTGCTCTGCCTCGGCGAGACCGACGAGGCCGTCGACTGGACCCGTGCCGGTCTCGTCCAGACGGTCAAGTCCTGGGCGGCCGGCCGGAACGAGACCTACCTCGAACCCAAGTGGCTGTCCATGCAGCTCGACCGGGCCGGCCGGCCCGACGTGCGCGACCGCTACTGGGAGCTGGAGGCAGCCGCCCCCGCGTCCGGCGACCCCCACGCCGCCCGGACGCACCTGACCGACTGCCTCGCGTTCGCAGGAGAACTCGGCCTCACCGGCGTCCCCTGGCGGCCCGAGCGGCTCACCGTCGAACGCGTCGCGGGCGTGACCACCTGGCAGACCGACGCGCGGGTGCACGTCGTCCGCGCGCGGCGTGAGGTGTTCGCCCTCGGCGAGCGCGCCGGAGCGGTCTGGCGCTCCCTGGTCCTGGGCCGGCCGCTGCCCCGGGTACTGGCCGACGCCTCCGGGGCCGGTGTCGCCGAACCCGGCCCGCTGCTGGCCGCGTTCGTGCGCTACGGGCTGATCCGGCTCGCCTGGAAGGGCGGCGGCACCGTCACACCGGCGCTGCCGCTCGCCGCGCCGCCCGGCCCCGTCACCCCGCCGCCGTCCACCGCGCAGCCCCTGCTGTCGGTGCGGGGCGCCGCCGTCAGCGGACCCGAGGCCATCGACCTGGTGCCGCTGCCCGCCGAGCGGTTCGCCGCCGCCACCATGGCCCTCGTGTGGTCCAACGTCGTCGTCGAGAACGCCGTCGAGGACCTGACCGGCGCCCTCCAGCGAGGGCAGTGGCGCGTCGCCGAACTCACCGCCCGCCGCGCCGTGCACGCCGCGCTGCGCGGCCTGTTCAGCGCGTACGGCGTCAACCCGCTGCCCGCCGACTCCGACCTCGTCCGCCGCACCGACCTGCTGCCCCCCGCCACCCTGCCGCTGCGGACCCGCGCCGAGGAGCTTCTGCGCCGGGCCGTCGACTCGCCGGAGAGCGGCGACGCGCTCCTGGCCGATCTGCGCGACTACATCGCCCTGGTGCGGGGCACGTCGGGCGCCGAGGCCTTCCCCCTCTCCTTCGACTCCGCGGACACCTGGCGGGCCACGCTGGAACTCGGCTACGACTGGCTGCGCATCGGTGCCTACCTCGACGCGGCACTGCCCCTCGAGGAAGCCCGTGACCTCCTCGCCAGCAACGGCGCCCAGCCCCACCAGGCCACCTGAGCCCCCTGCCCCACCCCTTCCTGGAGGACCGACCGATGGCCGACCCGATGACCGTGCTGGTGACCGGCGCCAGCGGCTTCGTGGGCGCGGAGGTGACCGCCCGGCTCACCGGCGCGGGCCACACCGTGCTCGCGCTCCTGCACCGCAACGGCGACATCGTCCGCAACAGCGGCCGGAAAGTCAGCCCCGGACCCGGCACGCTCACCCGGCTCCCCGGTGACGTCACCCGTCCCGGCCTCGCACTGACCGAGGACGACCGCAGGCTCGCCGCGACCGCCGACCGGATCGTGCACTGCGCCGCCGTCACCGACTTCGGACTGCCCGACGAGCGGTACGAGAGCATCAACGTCGCCGGCACCCGGCACGTCCTGGACCTCGCCCTGGCCCACCGCACCCCGCTGGTGCACGTCAGCACCGCCTACGTGTGCGGGGAACGGGACGGCGTCGCCCTCGAGGACGAACTCGACGTCGGCCAGCAGCCGGGCAACGGATACGAGAAGAGCAAACTCACCGCGGAGACCATGGTCCGCAAGGCGTCCGCGGAAGGCCTGCCGGTGACGGTGGTGCGCCCCAGCATCGTCACGGGCGCCGCCCGCACCGGCCGCTCCCGTGACTTCAAGACCGTCTACCCCGTGCTCAAGACCATCACCCGGGGCCTGGTGCGCACCGTGCCCGGCCACTACGACGCCGCACTCGACCTCGTCCCGGTCGACCACGTCGCCGACCTGGTGACCGAGGCCGCGACCCGCTTCGAGGACGCCGAGGGCCTCACCCTGCACGCCGTGGGCCAGGTGCTGACCCTGCGGGACTTCTCCGACGTCCTCGCCGAGTACCCGTCCTTCCAGGTGGCGAGGTTCGTCCCCCCGGCCACGTTCTCCGCTTCGGCCCTGTCCGACCGCGAACGCCCCTACTACGACCGCGTCATCTCCCTCTACGACACCTACTTCCGGCGGCGCGTCCGCTTCGACGACAGCCGGGCCGCCGCGTTCAGCGGGCGTCCGGCGTACGCGGGCGGACGGCCCTACCTGCGCCGCCTCCTCGACCACTGCCTCAGAGTCGGCTACCTCGGCGGACCTCCGCCCCGTGAGCCGGCCGCGAACCCGACGGACGGGAGCACCCCGTGACGACCCACACCCACCACCCCGAGCCGGTCCACGGCATCCCGGTCTCGCCTCTGCTCACCTGCAGTCCCTTGAAACAGCGGCTGTACGGCGCGGACACCTACTTCCAGGAGAGCCACGAACAGCTCGCCGACCTCACCGACGACGTCACCGGCTTCGCCCACCGTCACGCCACGCTGCTGCTCAAGCCCGACGCGGTGGTGACCCGGACTCTGGACGCGGCCATGGAGTGGCTGGCCGAACAGGACTTCCGGATCGTCGGCGCGGCGACCACCCGGCTGACCCGGACCATGATCCGCTCCCTCTGGTACTTCCAGTGGAACCTCGCCACCCCCTACCGCAGACGGCTCGCCGCGCTCTTCCTGGAGGACGCGGACGCCCTCGTCCTGCTCGTCCGCGCCGGGCACGACAGCGACATCCCGGCCTCGGTCCGCCTCACCGAGCTGAAAGGGCCCACCGACCCCGAAGCCCGGGCGCCCGGCCAGCTCCGCCACCTCCTCGGCCGCTACAGCTATCTGCTCAACCTCGTGCACACCCCCGACGAACCCGCCGACGTCCTGCGCGAGCTCGCCGTGCACTTCGACCACACGGAGCGCGACCGGCTCTTCCGCTCCGCGCTGGCGGACGAGGACCGCACCCGGCAGGCACTGCACCTGGCAGACCAGCTGTACGCCGGCACCAAGCCCCGGGACCTCGACTTCGAGCCCGCCGCCGAACGGCTGCGCGCCGCACTCGCCGGCCTGCCCGGCCTCGACCCCGACGCCACCCCGCGTCAACTCCTCGAACACGCCTGGGAACACGGCGTCGACGTCGATCCGTGGGACGCCGTCATCGTCGGATCCAAGGTGCTCCCCATGCGGCACCCCGGTCGCACCCCGGTGCTGGACGGGGCCGGCGCCGAAGAGTGGCGCCACCACCTGGACACCGTCCGCGGCGCCCTGACCTGAACGAGGAGCAGCCATGCAGTTCGCCCGGACTCTCCCGAAGGAGCTGGTGCACCGGGCAGCGATCGCGGAGGTCTTCCTGACCGACGCGGAGCGCCTCGGCGAGGACGAGATACGGCTGGCCGCGCAGCTTCCCCGCCTCCACCCGTTCTACGGCGACGTCCTCGCCCCCCGCAGCCACCACGACCCCCTGCTGCTCCTGGAGGCCTGCCGCCAGGGCATCTTCGTGGTGGCCCACCGCTACCTCGACGTACCCCTGGGCCACAAGTTCCTGCTGCGGACGCTCGCCTACGAGGTGCCCGAGCCCGACGCCCTGGCCTGCGGGGACACCCCCACCGAAGCGGTCATCGGCGTCCGTGTCGAGCACCGGATCCGCAACCGGACCGGCGTGACGGGCCTGCGGCTGCGCTTCACCGTCGCCGTCGGCGCACGGAAAGCCCTGCTGGCCCGCATCGACTACTCGTGGATGCCACCGCAGGAGTGGAGCAGCCTGCGATCCGGGCAGCGCCACGCCCTCGGCCTGTGCGCTGCGCCCGTCGCGCTGCCCGGACAGCCCGTCGACCCCGCCCGGGTCGGCCGGCGCGACCGGGTCAACGCGGTGATCACGGCGCCGCGCACCTCGCCCGACGGCGTCCGCACGGCCCGCCTGGTAGCGAAGACCACGCACCCGACCCTCTACGACCACTGGGTCGACCACGTGCCCGGCATGCTGGAACTGGAGGCCTTCCGGCAACTGGCCCTGATCGCCGCCGTGGACGAGGGCGCGGTCCGCGCGCCCACGGCGCTGCCGGTCCGGCTGCGGGCCCGGTTCCGCTGCTTCGCCGAGATGGACCTGCCCCTGGAGTGCCGGACCGCCGCCGTGGTGCCTGGCGCGGACATCGAGTGCACCCTGCACCAGCCCGGCGCCCTGGTCGCCGAGGCCCGCATCGGATTCGCGGGCCGCAACGCGGCCGGCCCGGCAGGCGCCCTCGCGGGCCCGGCGCCCCACGCACGCGTCTGAGTGCCCCCATGGCACAGGACATCAGAACCCGCACCCGAGACAGGGGACACCTCTCAGTGAGCACCGTCGCCGTGGCCGACATCCCCGGCCGGCTGGGCCGGTTCGTGCTGCGCATGTTCCGGCCCCACGTCTACGCCACCTACGGTCTGCTGTGGGTCCTGGCCCTGGAAGGCTCCGCGGTGGCCCTGACCGGCACGGCCTGGCGGCCGGACGGCGCCACCTGGGTGCGGGTGCTCAGCGTGGTCCTCGCGCTGCTGTTCCTGAGGATGCTGGACGAGCAGAAGGACCTCGCGTACGACCGTGTGCACCACCCCGACCGGCCGCTCGTCACCGGCGCGATCACCCCCGCCGAGCTGCGCGGCGCGATGGCCGCCCTCACCGCGGTGATGGCCGGCCTGAACGCGGCGCTGTCCGCCACGGCCGTCCTGCTGATCCTGGCAGCCCTCGGCTACGCGGTGTTCCTCGCCGCCCTGGAACGCCTCTCGGCGGCCGTGCGCGACCGGCAACTGCTCAACCTCGCGGTCACCTACCCGGTGCAGGTGCTGCTCGGCGTCTACGTGTACGGGTCGCTCGCCGCCGCCGGCACTGTCACCGCCGACCGGCGCGGGGTCCTGCTGCTCGGCCTGTGCGCGTGTGTCTTCCTGCACTTCGAGTTCGCCCGCAAGACCGCCTGGGAGGCGGCGCCGGGCGCCCGCCTGTACTCGGCCGACCTCGGCCCCCGGGGCAGCGCCGCCGTCACCGCCGGCCTCGCGGCCGGGGCCGTCGTCTGCCAGGTCGCCCTGTTCGCGCCGGACGGCGTCCTCGGGCTGCTGCCCTGTCTGACGGCGGTTCTTCCGGTCTGGGGCGCCCGGCGGTTCCTGACCGCGCGCCGCGGCGGCTGGCCTGTGCTCACCGCGACGGGGTTCGTCGTGACGACGTACCTCGCCCTGGCCGTCCGGGCGGTGCTGCTGCCGTGACCACTCCACCCGCCCTGTCGGGCGAGGAACTGCTGACCACGACCCGTTCCGTGCGGCGCGGCCTGGACCTGGAGCGCCCCGTGGACCCGGAACTGGTCAAGGACTGCCTGCGCATCGCCCTGCAGGCCCCCAACGGCAACAACCGCCAGAGATGGCACTGGCTGATGCTCACCGATCCGCGGATCCGCGCCCGCGTCGCCGACGTGTACCGGGCCGCCTTCCACGACCGCAACGCCGCCGCTCTGCGACGGCTGGACGAGCAGCCCGCGGGGACCCGCTCCGTGCTCACCGGCGCCCGGCTGCTGGCCGAGCGGCTGCACCGGGTGCCCGTCCTGGTCGTCCCCTGCCTCGAACTTCCCGACGGCCGGCTGCCGGAGGGCAACCAGGCCGGTGTCTGGGGATCGCTGCTCCCCGCGGCCTGGAGCTATGCGCTCGCCGCCCGCAGCCGGGGCCTGGTCACCGCCTGGACGGCCGTCCATCTGGACCGCGAGCGGGAAGTCGCCGAGCTGCTGGGCCTGCCGCCCACCGTCCGCCAGGGCGCGCTGCTGCCCACGGCGTACCCTCTGCGCACCGCCTTCCGGCCGGGGCCGCGGCGGCCGCTCGAGGAGGTCCTGCACCACGACGGCTGGCAGGGCGGCGACCGCTCCTGACGCCGCCGCCCGCGCCCGGGACGAGCGGCGGGAAACGTGTCCGGGGCCCTTCGCCGGCGTGCTGCGGCGAAGGGCCCCGGAAGCCGTGCGTCAGCGCCGGCTCACCCTTCGTTCCACTTGAAGAACCGCAGCGTCAGCGCGGTCACCACGGCGGCGAAGGCCAGCATGCCGCCCATCGTGGGCAGGACGTCCAGCAGGCCGCCGCCCCGGCTGAGCACCGACTCGCCGCCCTCCACGAGGTAGTGCAGCGGCATCACGTACGAGACCGCCCTGACCCACTCCGGGGCGCCGTCCAGCGAGAAGAACGACCCCGACAGCAGGGACATGGGCAGCACCAGCAGCTGGGCCAGACCGCCCGCGGACTCCTCGGTCTTGCTGAGCGAGCCGATGAGCAGGCCCAGCGACATCAGAGCCAGCGTCCCGCACACCACGAGCGGCACCACCAGCCACCAGTTCCCGGTGAGCTGCAGACCGAAGTACGGCAGGGTCGCCACCACCAGGAACAGGGCCGTCTGCGTGAGCACCATGAGCATGGTCATGGAGATACGGGCGGCCACCACCTCCCAGGGGCGTACCGGCGACAGCTGCATCCGCTGGAGGATCTTCTTGCGGCGCAGGGTCACCAGCGTCAGGGCGGTGCTGAACACCGAGCTGGTGGCGATCGCGAAGCCCAGCAGACCAGGAGTCAGGTACTGGATGGGCTTGACCGACTCGTCCTCCACCTGACTGGCCTTCAGCGTGTACTTGGCGGGCTTGCCGGTGGCGGCCAGGTTGGCCTGCTCCAGCACCGCGTTCAGCGTCGCGCGGGCCGAAGCTCCCTTGACCGGGTCGGAGAGGCTGTAGCGCAGCACGACGGTGTCCCCGACCTGCTCGACCAGCGCGTCGTAGTCACCCGCGCGCACCTTCTCCAGCGCGGCCGGCCCGCTCGTCACCTTGGTGATCGTGGCGGCCTTGGACAGCTGCTCCCGGTGCGCGGCGGTGAGCGAGTCGAGGACCTTCACCTCGCCGACCTGGGCCACCTTGATGTGCGTGGTCCCGCCGCTCTTGAACAGCGTGCCGAACAACATCAGGAACAGGATGGGGAAGACCATCAGGAAGAAGATCGTGCCCTTGTCCCGCAGGACGCTCAGGATCATCGCCCGGGCCAGCTCGCGCACCGGGTTCAGCCGCCTGTCCTTGGCGGGGCCCCCGCGACCGGGGCCGGCCCCGCCCGCCGGCTTCTCCGCGTCCGCCGCGGCCGTCCCGGCCGTTCCGGAGGGGCGGGCGGACGTCTCGTCGATGCTCACGCGCGGTACTCCCGTCCGGTCAGCTGCAGGAAGACGTCCTCCAGGGTGGCGCCGCGGACCTCCAGGCCGCGCAGCGCCCTTCGGTCGGCCAGGACCGACAGGACCGGGCCGGGGGAGTGGGTGGCGATCGACAGCGTGATCCCGTCGTCCTCCACCAGGGCGTTCTCCACCCCGGCCGACCCCAGCAGGCCACGCAGCGTGTCCGGCTCGATCCGTCCGGACTCCACGCTCACCCGCACCATGTCGTCGAGCTCGCGGATCAGGGCCGCCGGGGCCCCGGTCTTGAGCACCTTGCCCTTCTCCATCACCGACACCCGGTCGCAGAGCAGCTCGGCCTCGTCCAGGTAGTGCGTGGTGAGGACCAGGGTGCGGCCCTCCTCGTTGACGTCCCGCAGCAGGTCCCAGAGGTTGCGCCGGGCCTGCGGGTCCAGACCGGCCGTGGGCTCGTCCAGGAAGACGATCTCCGGGTCGTGCACCAGACCGCAGGCGATCGACAGCCGCTGCGCCTGCCCGCCGGAGAGCTTGTCGGCCGGCACGCCGCCGAACTCGGTGAGTCCGACCCGGTCCAGCATCGCGTCGGCCTGCCGGGAACCGACCCGGTAGAACGACGCGAACAGGTAGATCGTCTCGCGCGTGGTGAGCTTGTCGAAGAACGACGACGCCTGGAACTGCACCCCGATCCGTCGCAGCAGCTTGGGATTGCGCGGCCAGGGGCTCTCGCCGAACAGCTCGATGCGGCCCTCGTCGGGTTCGCGGACACCCTCCAGAATCTCCAGAGTGGTCGTCTTGCCCGCGCCGTTGGGACCCAGGATGCCGTGGAATTCGCCGGTCTCGATGTGCAGCGAGACTCCGTCGACGGCCTGGATGTCCCCGTACCGCTTGCGGACGCCGTCCGCGACGATCGCCGCCGTCACGACGCGCACGCCCTGACCGTGCGGGGCCGCGACCCGGCCCCGCCGCACATGAACTGAAGGTCCATCACTCGACTGCCGTCTCTCCGTGATCGGTTGAGGGATCGAGGCCGGACCGTGGGGGTGACAGGGCGCCGCGAACGCGTCCACCGCAGGTCGGCCTGGAAGGGGGCCGGACCGCGACGGGACGCGTGGGCCCCTGGAGGTCCGGAGCCCCACACCAGCACAGCCGGGACGGCCACGGCCACCGAGGGCGCCGAAGACTAGGGAATCGCCCCTACTCCCGGCCCCGGAAAAGGGAACACACCGCTCCGGCGCCGGTCGCCGACCGTAGGTTCGGGGCGCACGCCCGCGCGCTGCTCCCATCGCGAAGCCGACAGGAACGAGGAAGCGACGATGCCCCCCACTGCCCGGGACGAGGACACCCACCGTGACGGCGGGTACCGACCTCCCGGGGCCGCCCCCCGTGCCCGCACCCCCGCCGCACCGCAGTCGGCCCCGCCCCCACCCCTGGCCCTGCTGCCGGTGTGCGCCGTCGCCTGCGTCACCGGGGCGCTGCTGCTGCTCACCGCCGGCCGTTTCGGCTATTTCAGCGACGAGCTGTATTTCCTCGCCGCCGGCCGCAGCCCCGCCTGGGGGTACGCCGACCAGCCCCCGTTGCTGCCCCTGCTGGCCCACGCCCTCGACGCCGTGTCACCCGGCTCGCTGGTGGTGCTGCGGGCACCGGCCGCGGCCCTCACCGCGCTCGGGGTGCTGACCGCCGCTCTGACCGCCCGTGAGCTGGGCGGCAGACGAGCGGCCCAGCTCGCCACCGCCGGCGCGTACGCCGTCTCGCCGGTCATGCTCCAGATGGGCCATCTGCTCATCACCGCCACCCTGGACATCTTCCTGACGACGGCCGGCTGCTGGCTGCTGGTGCGCTGGGTCCGCACCCGGCGCGACCGGCTGCTGCCCCTGCTCGGCCTGACCGCCGCCGTCTCCCTCCAGGTCAAGTTCCTCAGCGTCGGGTTCTGGGCCGTGCTGTTCCTGGCCCTGCTCCTCGCCGGCCCCCGGGAACTGCTGCGCCGCCGGCTGCTGTGGGCCTCGGCGGCCGGCGCCCTGCTCACCGCGGTGCCCGGGCTGCTGTGGCAGGCCCGTGCCGGCTGGCCCCAACTGGCCATGACCAGGGTCATCGCCCAGGAGGTCGACGCCGAGGAGGGCGGCCGGGCCCTGTTCCTGCCCACCGTCCTGTCGGCCGCCGGACTGGCCGGGGCCCTCCTCCTGTGCTGCGGCCTGGCCTGGCTGCTGATCGCCCGCCGGGCGCGCCCCTACCGGTTCCTCGGGCTGACCTTCGCCGGACTGTGCGCCTGTTACCTCGTCGTCCACGGACGTCCCTACTACGTCGCCGGGCTGTTCGCCGTGCTGTGGGCGGCGGGCGCGACGGCACTGCAGGGACTGCGCGTCACCCGCCCGCGCCTGTGGTCGACGGCCGTGGTCTACGTGGCGTCGGCGGCCCTCGCGGTCCAGGTGCTGCCGGTCTATCCGGTCCAGCGGCTCACCCGGTCCTCCGCCGACCGGCTGGCGATGGAGAGCGTCGGCTGGCCCGACCTGGCCGCCTCGGTGGCCCGCGTCCACCGCGGCCTGCCCGCGGACCGGCGCCGCCGGGCCCTGCTGATCACCGACCGGTACGACCAGGCCGGCGCCCTCGACCGGTTCGGCCCGGCGCTCGGACTGCCGCGCCCCTACAGCGGCCACCGAGGCTACTGGTACCTGCGCCGCCCGGCCGACGACACCGCGACCGTGGTCTTCGTCGGCGCGGACGCCAGCTATCTACGGCAGTTCTTCACCAGCGTGCGCAGGCGCGGCACCGTCACCAACGCAGACCGGGTGCACAACCTCAACCAGGGCGCGCCCGTCTGGGTGTGCGAGGGGCTGCGCCGGCCCTGGCGCACGACCTGGCCGCGCATGTCCCACCTGGGCGCGACCTCCGCCGCACCCTGATCCGTCCGGGCGCCGCGCGAGCGGACGGGAAGCGCGGGCCGCCCCTTTCCCGGGGCGGCCCGCACGCGAGTCCGCAGGCGTGCTCACCCCCAGGTCACGGGCAGCGCGTACACGCCGTAGTGCATCGCCTTGTCCCGCAGCGGGACCTCCTGCGGCTCGACCGCCAGCCGGAGGTCGGGGAAGCGGTCGAAGAGCTTCTGGAAGCCGATGCGCAGGGTCGCCCGGGCCAGATGCTGTCCCAGACACTGGTGGATGCCGAAGCCGAACGCCAGGTGGCGACGGGAGGGACGGGTGACGTCGAAGACCTCCGGGTCCTCGAACTGCTCCGGGTCCCGGTTGGCGGCCGGCAGGGACAGCACCACGGTCTGACCGGCCTCGACGGTCTTTCCGCCGACCTCCACGTCCTCCAGCGCCACCCGGCTCGCGCCCATGTGGGAGATCGTCAGATAACGCAGCAGCTCCTCCACCGCACGTTCCATCAGCTCGGGCCGCTCCCGGACCTTCCGCAGCTGCTCCGGATGCTCCAGGAACGCGAACGTGCCGAGACCCAGCATGTTGGGCGTGGTGTCCAGGGCGCCGCCGATGGTGATCCAGGCGACGTTCGCCAGCTCCTCCTCGGTCAGCTCGCCGGTCTTGACCAGCTTGCCGAGCAGCTTGTCGTTCGGCTCGGCGAACAGGTCCTTGACGACGCGGGCCAGCGTCCGGTCGAGCGCCGTGTTGTGTTCGATGAACTCCTCGAGCGTGTAGTCGATCCGCATGATCGCCGAGAAGTGCCGGTCGAGCTCGGCGATGTCCTCCTCCGGCACACCCATCACCGAGTGCACCGACCGGTGCACGACCTTCTGCACGAACGCCGGCAGGAGGTCCACCGGCGGTTCGAGTCCGGCCATCTCGTCGAGCACGCCGTCGATGATCCCGGCCAGCGTCGGCTCGTACTCCTGGATTTTGCGGACCGTGAAGAAGCCGGTCAGCAGTCGCCGGTAGTGCGTGTGGTCCGGGGCGTCCATCCGGACGAAGGAACCCGGCCCCGACGGCTGCGGGTCGTACTTCTCCACCTCGAACGGCGGCGACGCCACCAGCGCCAGGAGCTCGGCGCGGTGACTGAACCGGGGGTCGGTCATGATGGCCCGCACATGGTCGTGCCGGGTGACCAGCCAGCCGTCGTCGCGGCCCGGCGCGATGTCGAACCTGACCGGGCTGATCGGTTCCTCCTCGCGCAGCCGGCGGTACTCCGGATCGGGGTCGAAGGGGCAGGTGCGGTCGGTCGGTATCACTGGTGGTTTCGGCTCGTAGGCCATGAGTCCTCCGTCTGGTGGGTTCGTCCGCCCGGATGCGGCGCTCAGGCCCGGCGGACCATGAGAGGCAGCCGCCGAAGACCGAAGACGTTGACGCGGTTGTCGAAGTAGGACAGCGGCGCGTCGCGGTCGACCCGGATCCCGGCGTAGCGGTCGAGCATCAGGTCGAGAGCGATCTGCCCCTCCATGCGGGCCAGCGGGGCGCCCAGGCAGTAGTGGATGCCGTGCCCGAAGGCGACCTGCCTGGCGTTGGAGCGGCCGGGCAGGAAACGGTCCGGGTCGGGGAAGATCCGCTCGTCGCGATTGGCGGACAGCAGCCAGAGGTACACCATCGCGTTCTCCGGCACCTTCTCCCCGGCGATCTCCACCGGGACCGTGGGCACTCGCTCGATCTTCAGGAACGGCGGCCGGCAGCGCAGGACCTCCTCGACGAACGGCGTGACCCGCGCACGGTCGGCGCGCAACCCGGCCTGCACAGCGGGTTCCGCATCCAGTGTCAGCAGCATGTTGCCCAGCAGCACCGCGGTGGTGACATGACCGGCCAGCAGCAGCAGCGCGGCGAAGCTCACCACGTCGTCGTCGTTCAGGCTCTCCCCGTCGACCTCGGCGCGCACCAGCAGGCTCATCAGGTCGTCGTACTCGCGCGCTCGCCGCTCGGCGACATGCCGACGCAGGTAGGCGTCCAGTTCCTGCACCGTCCGGCCCATGACCTCGGCGCCCTCGGGCGTCTCCCAGTCCACCGTCAGCAGGTTGTCGGCCCACACCTGGAACAGCGGGCGGTCGGACGGCGGGACACCGAGCAGGGAGGAGATCACGATGACCGGCAGCGGGTTGGCGAACGCCTCGATCAGGTCGAAGCGGTCACGGCCGTCCAGGCCGTCGAGCAGCTCCGTGGCCACCTCGGTGATGCGCGGAGCCAGCTCGTTGACCATCTTCGCGGTGAAGACCTTGCTCACCAGCCGCCGCAGCTTGCCGTGCCGGGGCGGGTCCAGCAACAGCAGCGTGCCGCCCGGCGGTTGTCGCTCACCACCCGACAGCCGGGTCACCGTGTCCGAGGAGAAGGTCGCCGGATCGGCGGTGATCCGCTGGATGTCCTCGTGACGGAAGACGTGGTAGCGGCCGGCCGGATCGCGCCACACCGGCTGCTCGTCGCGCATCCGCCGTAACCACGCCAGCAGGGTCGCACCACCGTCGAGACCGACCTCGGGCGGCGCGGACGCCTCCGGGCGTCCAGCAGCAGACACTGCCGTCATCGCAAACCCCCAACCCCTCCTGTAGGGCAGGCCGCACGGGGCGGCGTGCCGAAGCGGCCTCAGCGCAGCACGCCGGGCGGAACGAAGGCCAGAAGACGCGCGCAGTTCTAGGGATTTGCCGGTGCCCGCGGGCGCCGCCCGGCCCCCGGCGCGGGCCGACCGGTGGCGTGGGCAACTAGGGGATTTCTCAGAGTCGGAGGTCGAGCGGCCGTGGACCGCCCGGCCGCCCCCAGACTTGGCCGCGTTCGAGGTGTTCGAGGAGCCATGCCGTGAGCGCGGTGTCCGAGCCTGAGGAGATTCCGGTGCTGTCTACCATTCCGAGCGCAGCGGGCCTGCCACCGCTCTCCGCCGTGGTGCGCGACCCGGGTCCGGGGGCCGAGCTGTGAGCGAAGAACGCCTGCGGGACTACCTGAAGCGGGTCACCGCCGACCTGCACCGCACCACCGGCCGCCTGCGCGACCTGGAGGCCAGGGACCGCGAGCCCGTCGCGATCGTCTCCATGGCCTGCCGCTACCCGGGCGGCGTACGCGCCCCCGAGGACCTGTGGCGCCTGGTCGCCGACGGCACCGACGCCATCACCCCGTTCCCGGAGGACCGGGGCTGGGACGTGGCGTCCCTCTACCACCCCGACCCCGAGCACCCCGGCACCTGCTACACCCGTGAGGGCGGCTTCCTGCACGACGCCGCCGACTTCGACCCCGAGTTCTTCGGCATGTCGCCGCGCGAGGCCCTGGGCACCGACCCGCAGCAGCGGCTCCTGCTGCAGATCTCCTGGGAGGCCCTGGAACGGGCCGGACTCGACCCCGGCACCCTGCGCGGCAGTCCCACCGGCGTCTTCGTCGGTGTCATGTACAACGACTACGGTTCCCGGTTCGACGTCCCCCCGCCCGGACTGGAGGGCTTCCTCGGCAACGGCAGCGCCGGCAGCATCGCCTCCGGACGCGTCGCCTACACCCTGGGCCTGGAAGGTCCCGCCGTCACGGTGGACACGGCCTGCTCCTCCTCCCTGGTGGCGCTGCACCTGGCCTGCCGGGCGCTGCGGGCGGGGGAGTGCTCGCTGGCCCTCGCGGGCGGTGTGGCCGTGATGTCCACGCCGGTCACCTTCACCGAGTTCAGCCGCCAGCGCGGACTCTCCCCGGACGGCCGCTGCCGGTCCTTCGCGGACGCGGCGGACGGCACGGGCTGGGGCGAGGGCGCGGGCCTGCTGCTGCTGGAGCGGCTGTCGGACGCGCGGCGCAACGGTCACCGGGTGCTGGCCGTGATCCGGGGCAGCGCGGTCAACCAGGACGGCGCGAGCAGCGGCCTGACCGCCCCCAACGGCCCCTCGCAGCAGCGGGTGATCCGGGCGGCCCTGGCGAGCGCGGGGCTGTCGGCCGCGGACGTGGACGCGGTGGAGGCGCACGGCACCGGCACGACTCTCGGCGATCCCATCGAGGCGCAGGCCCTGCTCGCCACCTATGGACGCGACCGTGAACGACCGCTCTGGCTCGGCTCGTTGAAGTCGAACATCGGGCACACCCAGGCCGCCGCCGGTGTCGGCGGTGTGATCAAGATGGTCATGGCCATGAGGCACGGGCTGCTCCCGCGCACGCTCCACGTCGACGCCCCCTCGCGCCACGTCGACTGGTCGGCGGGCCGGGTGAGCCTTCTGGCCGAGGCCCAGCAGTGGCCGCGGACCGAGAACGGGCAGCCTCGCCGTGCGGGCGTCTCGGCCTTCGGCGTCAGCGGCACGAACGCGCATGTGGTGCTGGAGGAGGCTGAGGCGGTCGGGGAGTCGGAGGTGGTGGAGGGGGTCGCCGGGCCGGGTGCGGGTGCGGGTGTG
>NZ_BMTL01000063.1 GCF_014649655.1 Streptomyces humidus
GCTCGGCTGGGAAACCCCAGCCGAGCGCCTCGCTAAGCTCCTGGCCACAGCCAGTTGATCACTGTGTTGCAACGACCCCTGGAATTCGCCACACCGGTGGGGGCCACGGCGTTTTCGCGCGTCCGTGCATCGTTCCCACGTCGCCCAGGGGCACGCCATCCGGGAGCGCGCCGTCCGTGGGCGGTTTCTGGCCAAGTTGTGACGTGTGTCACGACTCCGGGAAGGGAATTGCTGGGGGCATGACAGATGACGCCAGAGTGAGTGGGCTGTCGGACGAAGAGCGGCTGGCCCAGCTCGGCTACACCCAGGTTCTCGCCCGCCGCATGTCGGCGTTCTCCAACTACGCGGTCTCCTTCACGATCATCTCGGTCCTGTCGGGCTGCCTGACGCTGTACCTGTTCGGGATGAACACCGGCGGTCCGGCCGTGATCACCTGGGGCTGGATCGCCGTCGGCCTGATGACGCTCTTCGTCGGCCTCGCGATGGCCGAGATCTGTTCGGCCTACCCGACCTCGGCCGGCCTGTACTTCTGGGCGCACCGGCTCGCGCCCCCGCGCTCGGCCGCGGCCTGGGCCTGGTTCACGGGCTGGTTCAACGTGCTGGGGCAGGTGGCGGTCACCGCCGGCATCGACTTCGGCGCCGCCTCCTTCCTCGGCGCGTACCTGAACCTCCAGTTCGACTTCGAGGTGACGCCGGGCCGCACGGTCCTGCTCTTCGCGGGCATCCTGGTGCTGCACGGTCTGCTCAACACCTTCGGGGTGCGGATCGTCGCGTTGCTGAACAGCGTGAGCGTGTGGTGGCACGTGCTGGGCGTGGGCGTCATCGTCGGCGCGCTCGCCTTCGTCCCCGACACGCACCAGTCGACGTCCTTCGTGTTCGGCGAGTTCGTCAACAACACGGGCTGGGGCAGCGGCGTGTACGTCGTCGCGCTCGGCCTGCTGATGGCCCAGTACACCTTCACCGGCTACGACGCCTCCGCCCACATGACGGAGGAGACCCACGACGCGTCCACGGCCGGCCCGAAGGGCATCGTGCGCTCCATCTGGACCTCGTGGATCGCCGGCTTCGTCCTGCTGCTCGGCTTCACGTACGCCATCCAGTCCTACGACGCCGCGCTCGGCTCCCCGACCGGCGCGCCGCCCGCACAGATCCTGCTCGACGCCCTCGGTGCGACCGCCGGCAAGCTGCTGCTGCTCGTGGTGATCGGCGCCCAGCTGTTCTGCGGGATGGCGTCGGTCACCGCCAACAGCCGCATGATCTACGCGTTCTCCAGGGACGGCGCGCTGCCCTTCTCCCACATCTGGCACACGGTCAGCCCGCGCACCCGCACACCCGTGGCGGCGGTCTGGCTGGCGGCCGGCGGCGCGCTGGTCCTGGGGCTGCCGTACCTGATCAACGTGACCGCGTACGCGGCCGTCACCTCCATCGCCGTCATCGGCCTGTACATCGCCTACGTCATCCCGACGCTGCTGCGCCTGCGCAAGGGCGAGGAGTTCGAGCGGGGTCCCTGGCACCTGGGCCGCTGGTCCAGGGCGATCGGCGTGGTGTCGGTGGCGTGGGTGGCCGTCATCACCGTCCTGTTCATGCTGCCGCAGGTCTCCCCGGTCACCTGGGAGACCTTCAACTACGCCCCGGTCGCCGTCCTCGTCGTCCTGGGCTTCGCGGGGGTGTGGTGGCAGGTGTCGGCCCGGAACTGGTTCCTCGATCCGCAGCACGAGAAGACCCTCGCCAGGGAGGCGTCACGGGCCGCCCCGCCCGTGGAACTGCCCGATCTGTGACCGATCCCGGCCACTTCCCGCCCTTCGACGCGGCCGTGTCCCCGATACCCGATCGGAGACACGGCCGCGTCCGGCTATGCTCGGGGAGGCAACAACGCGCACCATCGCCTGGGCCGTTAGCTCAATTGGCAGAGCAGTGGACTTTTAATCCATTGGTTGTGGGTTCGAGTCCCACACGGCCTACAGAAGAGCCCCGTTTCGGAGCACATCCGGACCGGGGCTCGCTGCGGTTCCGGGCAGACGGTTCTTCCGCCACTTCAGGCGTTCGGTTCGCCCTGTTCGGGTGCGCCACTCGCCGGGGTCGGCGTTCCGATGACGTATGTCCCCTTCGCCGGCAGGGTGGCGACGAGCCCTCGCTTCCGGAGTTCGACGATGGCGCGGCGGACGGTCCCGATACTCACGCTGTGCAGATCCGTCATGGCCCGCTCACCAGGTAGCGCGGCGCCCTGCGGCAGCTTGCCGGAGGCGATGTCCGCGGCGATGGCGTCGGCGAGTTTTACGTACTCGTAGCGCGGAAGCTCACTCATGTTCCCACCGTGACGCACCCGTACGCATGCCGCAGTGGCCGGACGCGTCCCGCCGCGTCGGGACGCAGTGGGACGAAGAAGGGTGCAGGGGGACGCAGTTCCCGGTATGGTCGATACAGGAAGACCCCGGCGAGGTGGCTAGACCTCCCGGGGCGCGGCCAACGCTTACCAGGAGCGTCGACATGCACGACCTTATCCGCCGCATCCTCCGACGGATGCGTCCTCTCCTCGCCTCCGGCACCGGGAAACGGCGACGCGCCCATCGTCGACGGCCCCGTCTCTGTCCGCCCTTCACCGCCGTACGCCACCACTCGGCCCCCGTGTCCCCGCAACTGCCCCTTCACCGTTCCCCGTACGGGCTCCTCACCTCCCTCGACGGCGCAGAATCCGTCCTCGTGCGCCCCTACCTCGCCGCCCACGAGCGAGAAGCCGCTCTCCGGCCGCACCGTCGCGCTCTCGTGGTCGTCGTCGGCTTCGGGATCGACCTCGACCAGCGCCTGGTCGGCGCGCAGAAGACGGCCGCCTGATGGAACACGTGAACGGCACCGCCCCCCGGCTCCTGCCCTGGCCGTCCCCCGAGGGCAAACCCTGCTACCTGGTGACGGACGACGACGGCAGCCACCTCTCCCGTCTCGCCGACGAGCTGGAGGCCGTCCAGCTCGCCACCGGCGCCGACGTCCTCGGCCTCGCCCGCAAGGTGCTGGACGACCCGGCCTCGCCGTACACCGAGGTCCGCTATGCCGGCCTCCGCCTCGCCGAGTGCCTGACCGACGCCCTGCGCGTCGCGAAGTCCCGCGGCATGCGCCTGCCGGCGCCGGGCGGCGAAGGTGTTCGAGGCGGCGGAAGCCTCAGCGGCCCCGGCGAGGTCAGCCCACGCTGATGCCGGTCAGGTCGGCCAGCGGCAGGGTGTGCTGGGTCTGCAGGACCTTCGCGCGCAGGTAGCGGACGTTGTGCGGGGTGGTGAACACGCCGGTGGGGACGCGGTCGTGGACGTCGATGCCCAGCGCGCGCAACTGGTCGGCCTTGTCGGGGTTGTTGGACAGCAGGTCCAGGCTCGTGATGCCCAGGGCGCGCAGCATCTGAGCGGCGGCCGTGTAGTCCCGGTCGTCCTCGGGCAGGCCGAGGGCGGTGTTCGCGGCGTAGGTGTCCAGCCCCTGGTCCTGGAGCGCGTACGCGTCGAGCTTGTTGTAGAGGCCGATGCCGCGGCCCTCCTGACGGAGGTACAGCAGCACCCCGCCCGTCACGGCTATGCGCTCGACCGCCTCGCGCAGTTGCGGTCCGCAGTCGCAGCGGGCGGACCCGAAGGCGTCGCCGGTGAGGCACTCGGAGTGCAGCCGGACCAGCGGGGTGGCGCCGGGCGCCGGCTCGCCGAGCACGACGGCGACATGCTCCTGGCCGTCGGTCAGACCGTGGAAGGTGACCAGTTCGGCGTCGACCGCGTAGCCGTCGTGGAAGCGCAGCGGCACCCGGACGCGGGCGCGCGGGGTGGCGGCGGGGGTGTCGGGCATGCGGGTCTCCCGGGTCCGGGGGCGAATGACGTGGTGGTGCCAGGCCGACCACTGCTTCAGATTTGAAGCAGATCCGGCGAAACGAGACCCTACTCCATGCTTTAAAGTTGAAACAACGGGCCCGAGCGGATCTGTGACGCGGATCATGAAGTCCCGGAGCAGGGCGACGAACGCCGGCGCCAGGGCAGGTCCTCGGGTGCGGCCTCGCCTTCCCCGTCTCCCTGGAACCCCTGCGCGACCTGACCGAAGATCTCCTCCAGCTGCCCCACCTGCTCAGGGGTGAGCCGGTCGAACAGGGCGGCGCGGACCGTCGCGACATGTCCGGGCGCCGCGTCCTCCAGGACCGCCATCCCCTCGTCCGTCAGCGCCGCGATACTGCCGCGCTTGTCCCAACGGCACTCCTCGCGCCGCACCAGCCCGTCCTTCTCCAGCCGGGACACCGCGTAGGTCAGCCGGCTGCGGGTGATCTTCAGCCGCTCCGCGAGGTCGGTCATCCGCAGCCGCCGCTCCGGGGTCTCGGAGAGGTTGGCGAGAATGGAGTAGTACGCATGAGGCATGCCGGCGTCCTGTTGGAGCTGCCGGTCGATCGCGTCCTCCAGGAGGAGGTAGCCGGCAACGTATGCGCGCCAGGCGCGCTGCTCCTCGGGGGTGAGCCAGCGGGTCGTCATGCACCCAGTGTAGGTTTGTTTCAAACTTGAACCAAGACCGCCGACGCCTGAAGCCGCCGCGGAAGCCGCGAAAGCGCGGAAGCCGCTGGGAGACCGCTGGAGGCGCCGGAGGCGACACCGTCGCCGTCGGACCGAGCCCGGGGAGCACGCCGATGCCGTACCCGTACGTCCTGCTGTCCGCCGCCGTCTCCCTCGACGGGTTCCTGGACGACACCACCCCCGAGCGCCTGCTGCTCTCCAGCCCCGCCGACTTCGACCGCGTCGACGAGGTGCGGGCCTCCGTCGACGCCATCCTCGTCGGCGCCGGCACGATCCGCGCGGACAACCCGCGGCTCCTCGTGAACTCCCCGGAGCGCCGCGCCGCCCGTGTCGCCGCCGGGCAGCCGCCGTACCCCCTCAAGGTCACCGTCAGCGGCTCCGGCGAGCTGGACCCCCAGGCGAACTTCTGGCACACGGGCGGTGCGAAGGCCCTGTACACGACGGACGAGGGCGCCGAGCGGGCCCGCGCGCTCGGCATCGCCGCGGACGTCGTCCCGCTCGGCCCCCGACTCGACTGGCGCCGCCTCCTGGAACACCTCCACGACGAACTCGGCGTGCGGCGCCTCATGGTCGAGGGCGGCGGAACCGTCCACACCCAACTGCTCCGGCAGGGCCTCGCCGACGAACTCCAGCTCGTCCTCGCCCCGCTCCTCGTGGGCGACCCGGACGCGCCCCGCCTCTTCGGACCCGGCGGCTACCAGGGCGGACGCCTGCGCCTGGTGGAGACGCGGCGCATCGAGGACGTCGTCCTGAACCGCTACGAGCCCACCGCCCCCGGCGCCGGACCGCTGCCCGTCGCGGCCGACCGGCACTGGCTGGCCCTCGCCTGCGAACTCGCCGAACGGTGCCCGCCCTCGAAGACCGCCTTCAGCGTCGGCGCGGTGATCGTGGCCGCCGACGGAACGGAGCTGGCGCGCGGTCACTCGCGCGAGGCCGGCGACCCGGTCGTGCACGCCGAGGAGGCGGCCCTCGCCAAGCTCGACCGCGCCGACCCGCGACTGCGCACGGCCACCGTCTACAGCAGCCTCGAACCCTGCGCCCGCCGCTCCTCCCGCCCCGCCCCCTGCGCCCGTCTCATCCTCGACGCGGGCGTGCGCCGGGTGGTCACGGCCTGGCGCGAGCCGGACACCTTCGTGACGGAGGCGGACGGCACCGGTCTGCTGACGGCCGCGGGCGTCGACGTCCTCGTGCTGGCGGAGTGCGAGGAGCGCGCGAAGGCCCCCAACCGGCACCTGGTGTGAGGCGTCGGGGAACGTGGTCATTCGCGCCCCGGAAGTAGCGTAGACTGGAGTCACAACGACGCGGGGTGGAGCAGCTCGGTAGCTCGCTGGGCTCATAACCCAGAGGTCGCAGGTTCAAATCCTGTCCCCGCTACTGAAGGCCGAGGGCCGGAATCCGAAAGGGTTCCGGCCCTCGGTGCATTTCCCCGGAACTCCTCTTCTCACATTCCGTGACCGGACGACCGCCCTGCGCGGAGAAGCTGAGTCATCGTCAGAAAGCCTGGGGCGGCCGAGACGTGCGTGGCCGGGGTCAACTCGCCCGCTTTCGACCGCTGGTGGCCCGAAAGTCCAGGCCGCAAATGTTGTTGATCAAGCCGAACGGCTTGGAAACCCACCCCTGGGTCTATTAACGTTCGATAACGCAGCGCGGCCGTCCCAGTCGGCACCAGAGCCGGCTCCGCGCGCACGCGCCGAATCCCGCAAGGGAACCGGGGAACCACCACCTTGGGGTGAATCACGCGGAAGCCGTCGTGAACTCGCAGAGTCACGACCGGTATACGCGCGTAGGAGACCTTCCCGCTCCGAACCCGTCAGCTAACCCGGTAGGCGACGGAAGGAAAGGAGCACGCCCGCGTGGCGTCCAACCCGCCTGCCCCCGAGGCCCCGTACGCGCCGAGCCAGCGGTCCACCGAGATCTTCGGCTACGGCGGCTTCCGTACCGACGAGGGCCCCTGGGAGGAGTGGAACCCCACCGCGGAGTCCGTCCGCCCGGTCCGGGGCAAGCACCGGGTCGCCAAGCAGCGCGGCGGCGGGTTCGCCCGCAGCTCCACCGTCCTCGGCGTCGGCGTCATCGCCGCCGTCAGCGCGGGCGGGATGGCCAGCGCCAACACCGGCAAGGCCCCGGTCTCCATCTCGCTGCCGGACCTGCCCGACGTGGGCTCGCTCATCTCCGACGACGCACCCGCCCCGGTGGCCGCGTCCGCACTCGCCGACTTCGGGTCCGAGACCGCCGTCGACACCGACGAGAGCGCCGCCGACGCGGGCGAGGCCCTGCGCAGCCGGATCCTGGCGCAGGTCGAGTCGCAGCAGACCCAGTACGAGATCAAGGCCGCGGCCCTCGCGAAGAAGGCCGCTGCCGACGCCGTCGCCAAGGCCGAGAAAGAAGCACAGGCCAAGGCCGCCGCCGCAAAGAAGAAGGCCGCCGAGGAGGCCGCCGAGAAGGCCGAGGCCGCGCACCTGGCCGAGCTGGCCAAGCAGTTCACGCTGCCGACCTCCTCGTACACCATCACCTCGACCTTCGGGCAGGCCGGCTCGCTCTGGTCCTCCGGCTACCACACCGGCCTCGACTTCGCCGCGCCCACCGGCACTCTCATCAAGGCCGTCCACAGCGGCACCATCACCGAGGCGGGCTGGGCCGGTTCCTACGGCTACCGCACCATCCTCACCCTGGACGACGGCACCGAGCTGTGGTTCTGCCACCAGTCGTCGATCAACGTCAGCGTCGGCCAGAAGGTCGCCACCGGCGATGTGATCGGCCGCGTCGGCGCGACCGGGAACGTCACCGGCGCCCACCTCCACCTGGAGGTGCACCCGGACGGCAGCTCCACCGGCATCGACCCGGCGGCGTGGCTGCGCAGCAAGGGCCTCAATCCCTGAGACGTTCCTGAAGAGCCCCTGAAAGCGCCTCTGAGGCGCCCCTGAGACTCTTTTGAGAAGCCCGGAGAGCCCTGTCCGCGTCGGGTGAGCCACGCCCTGTTCACACGTTCTTCGCGGGCCGCGTGGAATGAGTGTGCCTGCGGGGACCGTTGAGTCGAACCATGACTGTTCTTCGCGCACTCGGCTCCTCCGACCTCGAGGTCTTCCCGCTCGCCCTCGGCGGCAACGTCTTCGGCTGGACCGCGGACGAGGCGGCCTCCTTCGCCGTCCTCGACGCCTACGCGGCCGCGGGCGGCAACTTCGTCGACACCGCCGACTCCTATTCCGCGTGGGCCGAGGGCAACTCGGGCGGTGAGTCCGAGACCGTCATCGGCAGGTGGGTGAAGTCCCGGGGCAACCGCGACGACATCGTGATCGCCACCAAGGTGAGCCAGCACCCCGAGTTCCCCGGCCTGTCCGCCGACAACATCAAGGCCGCCGCCGACGCCTCGCTGCGCCGTCTCGACACCGACCGCATCGACCTCTACTACACGCACTTCGACAAGACCGAGGTGCCCGTCGAGGAGATCGTCGGCGCGCTCGACGAACTGGTGCGGGCGGGCAAGGTGCGGCACATCGCCGCCTCCAACATCTCGCCCGGACGCCTCCAGGAGTCTTTGGAGTTCTCCGACCGAGAGGGCCTGGCCCGGTACGTCGCCCTCCAGCCCCACTACAACCTGGTCTCGCGCGACACCTACGAGGGCGGCCTCCAGGACGTCGCCGCCCGCTTCGGTCTCGCCGCCGTGCCGTACTTCTCGCTGGCCTCCGGCTTCCTCACCGGCAAGTACCGGCCCGGTACGACGGTGGAGAGCGCCCGTTCCGCCGGCGCCGCCAAGCACCTGGACACGGAGCGGGGCCGCCGGGTCCTCACCGCGCTGGACGAGATCGCGCAGGCACACGGCGCCCAGGTCGCCACGGTCGCCCTGGCCTGGCTCGCCGCGCAGCCGACGGTGGCCGCGCCGATCGCCTCCGCGCGGACGGCGGAGCAACTGCCCGCGCTGCTGGCACTGGCGGACCTGGAACTGACGAGCACGGAGATCGCCGCGCTGAACCGGGCTTCGGCCTGATCCGGGCCTCGACCTGATCCGGGCTTCGGCGTGATCCGGGCTTCGGCCTGACGCGCGGGTACGTCCGGGCGGGCGCTCCTGCGAGGTCCGCCCGGACGGGGCGGGCCGCGACTGCTGGAGCGCCCGGAGCCGCCGGGGTGGCAGACGCGACCGGAGTCGCCGGGCGGCACACGCGACCGGAGCTCGTGCGCGGGCCGCCTGCGGTCTAGCGGTACGGGTAAGGGGAGGGGTGCGGCCCCGCGGGGTGTCCGGGGCCGCTGTGGCCTGTGGGGTGACCGGGGGCGCTGTGATCCGTGGGGTGCCCGGGGGGCGGTCCTGCCGGGCTTCCGTACGCCGGACCCGGCGGATACCCGTAGCCGTAGCCGTACCCCGGGTCGGGGGCCTGGCCGTACGGCTGGAGCGGTCCGTGACCCGCGCCGTACCCGTACGCCCCGTACACCGGCCAGGGCGGCGGGACCATCCGGGCCCGAGGCGCCGTCACCCGGGCCGCGTGGTCCAGCGCGGGCCGGGCGACGTCCTTGCGCCGCCACAGTTCGTTCAGCAGCTCCCTCTCCCGTACGACGAAGTCGGCGTTCGCGCGTCCCCGTCGGCCCCGGTGCCGCAGGAACGCGAGGGACGTCGCATACGCCTCGTACCGGGCCACCTCCCGCGCCGCGGCCTTGCCCAGATGGCGGCCGGCGTGGTCCCTGGCCACCCGCCGGGCCCGCATCGAGCCGAGGGCGAACGGCTCGGCCGGGGTGAGCCAGCCGGCGGCCGCGTAGGCGGGCAGCTCCTCGCGGACGGTGCGCAGCTCCCGCTGCCGGGTCCACACCACCAGCCAGGTCAGCAGCCCGAACGCGGGCAGCATGAACGCCGCGTACACCGCGAAGAAGCCGAACTCGCCGAACGTCGACGAGCCGTTCCACAGGGCGTGCATGCCCATCGCGAGAAGCAGCCCGCCCAGCGGAAGCAGCACGCGCCGCAGGTGCTGACGGTCCCCGGAGAGCGCGGCGACACCGAAGCCGATGCCCGTCAGCACGGTGAACAGGGGGTGCGCGAACGGCGACATGATGACGCGGACGAAGAAGGTCGCGGCGGTGACCGAGGCGATGCCGGTGTCGCCGGTGAGCTGGTCGGTGCCGAAGGCGGTGCCCAGGTACAGGATGTTCTCGGTGAACGCGAAGCCGGTGGCGGTGATCCCGGCTATGACGACGCCGTCGACGATCCCGGTGAAGTCCCGCCTGCGGAAGAGGAACACGAGCAGGACGGCCGCGGCCTTGGCGGACTCCTCGACGACCGGCGCTATGACCGTCGCCCCCAGGGTGTCCGCGCTGGACGGGTCGGCAGTGGCGGTGGCTATCCACCGGGTCGCGAAGCTGTTGGCGACGATGGCTATCAGCGCCGCCGCGCACGCCCCCCAGGCGAAGGCGAAGACCAGGTTCCGCCAGGGTCCCGGCTCGACCCGGTCGAGCCACCGGAAGGCGGCGACGAGCAGCGGCACCGGCAGCACCGCGAGACCCAGCCCGACCAGGAAGCCCTCGGTCCCGGTCTGTGCGCGCACCAGCGCGAGGATGACCAGCCCGGACAGCGCGAGCAGGGTGACCAGCGCCCCGTACCGCACCCATCTGCGCTGCCACCAGTGCGCGTGCCTGAGCACACCGTCCTCGGGAGCCCCGCCGGGCGGACGCGGCGGGTAGGGAGGGAACGGAGGACTGATGGCCACGGCATCGACCCTAACGAGGGAGGGGACTGTGGTGCAGGGGGCGGTCGGTCGGCGATCCCTTGACCGGTCAGCGAGCCCCGGGCCGGACGCGATGCTGTACGCGACGGAAAAGCAGATCGTTCACCACGTGACCCTTGTCCAGCCCCTGGCCCTCGAAACGGGTCAACGGGCGGAACCCGGGCCGGGGCGCGAACCCGCCGTCGGGCCGGGTGTTCTCGAAGTCGGGGTGCGCGGTGAGCACCTCCAGCATCTGCTCCGCGTACGGCTCCCAGTCCGTGGCGCAGTGCACGATCGCGCCCGGCTTCAGCCGCGTCGCGGCCAGGTCGAGGAACTCCGGCTGGATGAGACGCCGCTTGTGGTGGCGCTTCTTGGGCCAGGGGTCGGGGAAGTAGACGCGCAGCCCGTCGAGCGAGTCCGCCGGCAGCATCTCGCGCAGCAGGATGATCGCGTCGCCGTTGGCGACCCGGACGTTGCTGAGCCCGTGGTGGTCCGCGAGGTTGAGCAGATTGCCCTGGCCGGGCGTGTGCACGTCCACCGCGAGGATGTCGGTGTCCGGGTCGGCGGCCGCCATCTGCGCGGTGGCCTCGCCCATGCCGAAGCCGATCTCGAGCACGACCGGGCGGTCGTCGCCGAACAGCTCGCGGAGGTCCACGGGGTGACCGTCGATGTCCAGCCCCCACTTGGACCACAGCCGCTGCAGCGCGTCCGCCTGTCCGGCCGTCACCCGGCTGCGACGGGGCTGGAAGCTCCGGATCCGCCGCTCGAAGTGCGAACCGGCGGGATCGGCCTTCGGCCCGTCCGGGAAGCGGGGCTCCCCCTTGGCGCGGGTGTGCCGGACGGACCCCGGGTAGCGGTGGTCGCCGCCGGGGGAGGGCTGAGGGGCTTCGGGGGTGTTCACGGAATCAGACACAGTGGGGACGATTTTACGGGGGCGCGGCAGGTGGATGCGGCGAGGAGCCGAGCGCGCGAAGCCGGGGCGGACGCGGAGCCGTGCGTGCCGTGCCGGGCCGGGCGTGCGGAGCCGTGCGGGTCGGGTGCGGAGCCGGGAGTGCCAGGCCGGACGGGCGGAGCCGGGGCGCCGCCCCCGCCGTCGGCCGCCTGGTAGCTCACCGGGGCTTCGGGCGCCTGCCCCGCCCGCGACTCACGCGACTCACGCGTTCGTCAGCGCGTGCAGCGCTCTGCGGGCCACCTCCCGGCCGATCGGCAGCGAGGCCGTCGCCGCCGGGGAGGGGGCGTTCAGCACGTGGACGGCCCGGCTGCCCTCCCGGATGAGGAAGTCGTCCACCAGCCCGCCGTCCCGCAGCACCGCCTGCGCCCGTACTCCGGCCGCCGCGCGCACCAGGTCGCCCTCCTCCACCGCCGGCAGCAGCCGACGCACAGCGTCGACGAACGCCGCCTTCGACACCGACCGCCGCAGTTCGCCGAGCCCGTACCGCCAGTGCCGGCGCCCCATCCGCCACACCCCGGGCCACGCAGCCGTCGCCATGGCCTCCCCGGGCCGTACGACGCCCCACCCGTACCCCTCGCGGGCCAGCGCCGGCACGGCATTGGGCCCGACGTGGACGCCGCCGTCGATGCCCCTGGTCAGATGCACGCCGAGGAACGGGAACGCGGGATCGGGCACCGGATACACCAGTCCGCGCACCAGGTCGGGCCGGGCCAGCTCGTAGTACTCGCCCCGGAACGGAACGATCCGCACCTCGGGCTCGTCCCCGGTCAGCCGGGCGATCTCGTCGCAGTACAGCCCTGCGCAGTTCACCAGCACCCGCCCCCGTACGACATCGCCACGCGACGTGAGCACGGCCACCCCGCGCTCGGGCCGACGGTCGATGCGCACGACCTGCGCGCCGTAGCGGATCTCCGCCCCGGAAGCCGCCCCCAGCTGCTGCGCCACGGCCGCGTAGTCGCAGATCCCGGTGGTGCGCACGTGCAGGGCGGCGAGCCCCCGCACCTCGGGCTCGTATTCCGCGATCTGGGCGGCGCCCAGCTCCCGCAACGGGATGCCGTTCTCCCGGCCGCGCTGCGCCAGCGCGTGCAGCCGGGGCAGCTCCGCCCGTTCCGTGGCGACGATCAGCTTGCCGGTCACGGCGTGCGGGATGCCGTACTCCGCGCAGAACTTCGTCATCTCGGCGGCGCCCCGCACCGCGTACCGCGCCTTCAGCGTGCCCGGCCGGTAGTAGATCCCGCTGTGGATGACGCCGCTGTTGCGTCCCGTCTGGTGCCGGGCCGCTCCGGGCTCCTTCTCCAGCACCGTCACCCGCGTGCCGGGCGCGGCCCGCGTGATCGCGTACGCCGTGGACAGCCCGACGATGCCCCCGCCGACCACGAGCACGTCACAGTCGTGAGCGATCTTCGACACGTGCACACCACCTCCCGGCATCGATAGTGCACTGCGCCACTGACAACGCCTTCAAACCCAGGAAGGGCGCTCTTGCGGTGCGAACGCGCGAGGCCCTTCCTTCGTACGGCCGCCGCGCGTGCGGCCGCGACGTGTAAGGCCGCCGCGCGAGGCAGAGCAGTCCCGCGCCGGAGTCGCGGGAAACCGGTTCCTGCGCCGCCCGCGCCCGGGTCATGAGCAGGGGGCCACGCCGAGCCGGGAAGCGCCGGTCCTCGCCGGGGTCATGAGCGCCGTCTCACGCCGGGGTCATGAGCAGCGGCCGGGCCCGCTCCCGCAACTCCACCACGCGCGGCTCGTCGCCGTAGGGCTCCAGCCGGTGCAGCAGGTCCTTGACGTACTCGGTGGTCCGCGCGGACGAGATGCGCCCGGCCACCTCCACCGCCCGCACGCCCTGCTCGCAGGCCGCGTCGAGGTTCCCCGACTCCAGTTCGGCGACCGCCGACACCACGAGCCGTAACCCGTGCGAGCGCACGAACTCCTCCGTCGGCCGGGACAGCGCCTGCTCGGTGAACCTCCGCACCTGGCGCGGCGCCTTCAGATCGCGGTAGCACTCGGCGGCGTCGGCGGCGAAGCGGTCGTAGGAGTAGAAGCCGAGCCAGGACGGGTCGTGGTCGCCGTCGCGGGACCGCTCGAGCCACCCCTCGGCGGCCTTCAGCGCCGCGCCGGCGGCGTGCGCGTCCCCCGCGCGTGCGTGCGCGCGTGCCTCGACGAGCCGGAAGAAGCTCATCGTGCGGGCGGTGGCCAGCCCCCGGTTGCGCTCCAGGGCGGCCTGCGCGAGGTCGACGCCTTCGTCGCCGAAGCCGCGGTAGGTGGCCTGCAGCGACATGGAGGCCAGCACATAGCCCCCGAGAGGTACGTCGGCCGCCGCGCGGGCCAGCCGCAGCGCCTGGATGTAGTAGCGCTGGGCGGCCTCCTGCTGGCCGGTGTCGAAGGCCATCCACCCCGCCAGCCGGGTCAGTTCGGCGCTCGCACCGAACAGCGCGCGTCCCACTTCGTCGGAGTACGAGCCGAGCAGCAACGGGGCCGCCTCCACCCGCAGACACTCGGGGACCATGGACGAACGCCAGTCGCCGCCTCCGTACTTGGAGTCCCAGCGTCTGGCGTCCTCGGCGGCCTCCCGCAGTTTCTGCACATCGCTGTGGCCGACTTTCAGCGGTGCGCCGGACTCCTCGACGAGGTGTGCCTCGCGCGCCACCGAACTGTCGGCCGGGGTTATCAGCCACCGTGAGGCGGGCGTTGCGTACGCGCTTACTGCGAACGATCCGGCCAGTGACTGCCAGATGCCTCCGGAGCCGGCCCGGCGGCCCGCGAGATCGAGGCGGTAGAGATCCGTGGCGGAGCGTACGGCCTGGCCGACGTCCCTGGGGAAGACGAGGCCCACTTCGGGCGCGGGATCCGCGTCCGCCAGGCCGATCTCGTGGAGCGGCACCGGACGGCCCAGCTTCTGACCGATGGCGGCCGCGATGAGATGGGGCGCGGCGCCCTGCGGCACCATGCCCTTCGACACCCAGCGCGCTACGGACGTCTTGTCGTAGCGAAGCGTCAACCCGCGTTGAGCGCCAAGGTCGTTGACGCGACGCGCGAGTCCTGCGTTGCTGATTCCCGCGAGGGCGAGAACGGCGCCGAGTTTTTCGTTCGGCCCGCGTTGCTCCCTGGACATTGCGCCACCCCTCGACACAGACGGCTGCCGCGCTGGCATAACCATGCGGCATTCGTAAACCCAGCGTAGTTCGCCGCATCCCAAGCGTTAAGGGGCATTCTTCCGGTTGGCGGGATTGTGGTCCGTGCGGAAGTACGGGGGCAGGTACGGACCGTCGCGCTGTGCTCCCGCCCGTGTGGCCGTGCGCCCGGCCGTGCGCTCTACTCCGGCCATCGGCGGAGCGGTTCCATGGGTCGTGCGTGGGTCGGCCCGCTGAACTGGATCCAGTGGGCTGGGGGACACCGCCGCCTTCATCCCCGCGGGCGGCGGAGCGGTCCGGGGGGCGAACTCCGCCTCCCGGGCCGGCGTGTGCCGTCGAGGCACGCGCGTGTGTACGGAGCGTGTGCGAAGCCTGCTCGACGCGCTCTCAACGCCGGACGTACGCCCAGGATTTGGCCGAAAAGCGACCCTGTGTTCGGTGGGTGACAACGCCTCCCACCACGGAAATCGAGGGCGCGCAGGGCGTTCTGGGGGAGCGTACCGGGGGCGCATTCAGGTCGTGGACACCGGGGTGCGCGTGGTCGCGCGGGTCGGCGGCGCCGTGTTCGCACGAGCGCGCTCCCGGGATCACAAGCGGTGCCGCCGCCCTCTGTGGCGCGCTCTTCGTGGCAGCATGGTGAACCGTTCGTACGGTGCACTCGGTTGTCCACAGCCTGTGGAGGCGTCGATGCGGTGGTTGGTGGGGTGGAGCAGCGCCGCCGCGGGTGCGCTCGGCGGGCCCGTCGGCCACGACGGCCGCCAGGGCGACGGCGCGGCCCACGCGGGCCGAGTCGGCCATGACGGCGAGACCTTGCAGCCCGTCGGCTCCCAACTCATCTGGGGCGACCCCGATCCGCTCTGGGCGGTCGGCGACTGGCGCCCCGACGAGGTGCGGGTCGTGAGTGCCGACGCCCAGACCCGGATCGCGGTCCTCGGCACCTGCGGCGCGACCGAAGAACAGCTGCGCGTCGGGCTGTTCGCCGCGCGCGGAGGGGCACTTCGGCATCTGACGGCCTGGGCGGGCAGCTACACGGCGATCGTCCAGGTCGGCCGACGCATCACCGTCTGCGGCGATCTGGCGGGCGCGCGCCCGGTGTTCCACACCCCCTGGGCGGGCGGCACGGCCTACGCCACGGCCGCGCTGCCGCTCGCCGACCTCGTCGAGGCCAACCTCGACTTCGGCCACCTCGCGGCCCTCCTCGCCGCCCCCGACGTGCCGGCGGCCCTGCACGACTCCACCCCGTACGACGGCGTGCGTCGCATTCCGCCCGGGCATGCGCTGATCCTGCGCGCCGGGGCGCGCGAGATCGCCGGGTACGAGCCGGTCGCCTCCCTCGCCGTCGCCGCGCCCCCGGCCGACCCCGACAGCGCCGTCGACGCCGTGCGCGACGCGCTCGTCGAGGCGGTGCGCGCGCGACTGTCCGCGCCCCGGCACGTCCCCGACGTCGACCCCGGCCCCGTCCCCGGCATGGGACCCGCCGAACGGCGTGCCGCGCGCGGGATGCCGCTTCCGGGCATCGGCGCGGACCTCTCCGGCGGCCCGGCCTCCGGCACGCTGGCCCTCCTCGCGTCCGGCCTGCCCGGCAGACCGGGCACGCTCCTCGGCCACGGCACGGGCGCGGGGGAGCGGCTGCTGGCCGTCACCTTCAACGACCTGGCCGTGGGCGGGCGCGAGGCCGAACTGGAGCGGGCCGGCGTCCTCGCGGCCGACCCGCGCCTGCACCACGTCGTCGTGGCCGGCGGCGAGGAGACCCTGCCGTACGCCGACCTGGACGGCCCGCTCACCGACGAACCCGGCCAGAGCCTGGTCACGGCCGCCCGCCACCGCGCCCGCCTCGCCTCGGGCAGCGCCGACCACTTCACGGGCTACGGCGCCCGCCAGGTCCTGGACGCCCACCCGGCCCGCCTGGCGGACCTGTTGATGGACCGCAAGCGCCGCCACCTCGTCCGTCCGGTCGCAGCGCTCACCAAGGCGGACGGCTCCGTGCTCGTCCCCGCGCGCGTGTACGGCGCGGCCCGCCGACTGGCCCGCACGCCGTACCGCACGGGCCTGGAGGGACTCGCCGACCGGCTGCTGCACCGCAGCTTCAGCTTCGACGACCCCTCGGGCGCCGTCGGGGCCTCCCTGGCAGCGCTCACCTGGGGCGGCGCGGGCCCGGCGGCACGCTGGCTGACCGGGGAGGCACTGGCTGAAGTATCGGTTCGCCTGCAGGCCGCCGCGCACCGCACCGGCGCGGGCCCCGGCCAGCGTCCGGGCGACTACCGCGCGCGGGCGGCTCTCACCCGGCACGCCATGGACCTGCGCGTCCTGGAACAGGCCGCCGAGATCCGCTCCCAGCGCCTGCACGCGCCGTTCCTCGACAACCAGGTCGTACGGGCCTGCCGCGCGCTTCCCGAGACCCTGCGCGTGCAACCCGGGGCGCGCGCCGCGATCCTGCGCACCGTGCTCAAGGGCGCGGGGGTCACCGAGCTCCCGCACGGCTGGGGCGCCCCCTCCCAGGCCTCCGCCACCGCGGCCGCCCGGGCGGGCCTGCGCATGGCGATGGACCCCCTCCTCACCCTCTTCGAAGCGCCGCTCCTGGCGGAGGCCGGCCTCGTCGAGGCCAGAGTGGTCCGCAAGGCCCTGCGGGCCGCCGCGGCGGGCGAACCCCTCCCCCTGGACGGACTCGCCGACCTGATCTCCCTCGAGCTGTGGCTCCGCCGTCTCCTGTCCCGCAGGGGCACCTGCTGGACCGGCACCCCGGCGCGCGCGCGTGCGGTACCTGCGGGGATCGCTCCCCAGCGCCGGGCGGTCTCGTCCGGGGGCTGAAGGGGCCGGCCCCGGCGGTCGCCTCGGCCGGGCGAGGCGCGGGGGCGCGGGGGAGGGCGCCGGCGAACCGGTGAGGTGAGTTGAGGCGAGGCGTTCGGCAGCTCACCGCTGCGTGTGGTCCGCCGGGGGCGGCCCTGTCCAGCCCCCTGACGGAGCTGACCGCCGTACACCCGTACGACGAGCCGCTGCACGCCCTGCTCATCGAGGCGAACGAGGCCGCCGACCGGTACGGAGTCGTGGACGTGCGCGCGTTCGCCCTGCTGCTGCGCGCCCGCATCGCCCTGGACCGGGGCGAACTCGCCCGGGCGCGGGTCCTGTGCGACGAGACCCGGGCGGCGGTCGGGCAGAGCACTCCGCCCCCGCGGGTCGAGGCGTTGGCGGGAGTCCTGGACGCGCACCTCACGGCTGCCGAGTTCCGGCCGGAGAGCGGTCTGCCGATGCTCGCCGACACGCTCCGCCAGGCGGTGGCGGACCACTGCGCCGAGGCGGTCACCACGGCGATCGTGGACAGCGCCGCGTTCCTCCTGGCCGAGATCGGGGACTTCGCGCGCGCGGCACGGCTCCTGGCCGCCGCCGACGGGCTGCGCGGCCCTCACCCGCGGCCCGCCCCGCAGCGCGCCTGGGCCGAGCGGGCCGAGGCCGCCGCCCGCGAGGCCCTCGGCCCCCGCCCCGTCCCCGGGCGGCTACGAGGAGCAGCGCTACGCGGCCGGGCGCGCCGGGGTCTCGCGACCGACGGTGGCGGACGCCCTGCACGAACTCGGGGAAGCGTGCGCGCCCCGGCCCCGCCCCGTCCCCGGGCGGCTACGAGCAGCTGAACACCGCCTCCGCCCAGTCGGCGAGCGCCACCGGGCCGAACGGGCCGTGCGGTTCGACCGCCAGCCGCACCCGGGTGAGGCCTGTCAGGTCCACATGGACGGGCACGGCCGGGTCGCCGCCCGCGATCACTCCGGACGACCAGAGCCGCTTCCCGTCGGAGCCGGCGTAGACGGCGAAGGAGACCTTGCCGAGCTCCACCGTCAGGTCGTCCACGCCGACGACCGCGTCGTAGGAGGTGCACCGCCGGTCGAGATCGACGGTGACGGAGGAGACCCCGCCCACGGTCACCCCGTGGCCGTAGCGGGGGTCCGCGATGGACAGCGCGGACCCCCGCCACAGCCAGCTGCTGCCGTGGAGCCGGATCTCGGGCCCCGCTCCGTCGCCGGTGACGTCGAACGGCAGCTCGCTCAGCCGGTAGAGGGCCGACGCGGGCGCAGGAGTGGGCTTCGGTGCGGGGGTGGGCGCGGACGCCGACGCCGGCGTCGACCTGGGCGTAGGGACGGGGGACGGCGTGGGCGTCGGGGTCGGCGTGGGAGAGGGGACTGCCCGGGGGGCCGGCGTCGGCGCCGTGGGGACCGCCGCGGGGACGATCACCGCAGGCCGTGGCCTGGGTTCCCCGGCTCGCGGGGGCGTGGGTGTGGGTGTGGGCGCGGGCGTGGGCTTCTCGGGCCGCGCGACCGGCGCCGGCGCGGAGGCCGGGGGTCTCGCCTCGGGCGGCTGGGCGCGGTGGTCCCGGCCGGCGAGCGCGAGGACGACCGCGGCCGCCGCCACCGCGACCACCCCGGCCGCGATGCCGGCCTTCACGGGCGCGCCCAGCCCCTCCGAGGTCACCGCACCGCTCCCGGCGCCGGACCCGCCGGAGGACCCGCCCGCCGCGACGGCCGCGCCCGCGACGCCCGCCGCGCCCGCGCCCGTCCCGCCGGCGACGAGCGCGAGCGCCTTGGCGTACCCGGCGGCGCCGAACCAGCCGACGACCGCGACCGGTACGACGGCGGGGATGCCGACGGCCACCTCCTCGATCTGCAGGGCGGCCAGCCGGCACTTGGCGCACCCCTCCAGATGCTTGCGCAGCCCTCGTTCGGCGCGGGTGCGCAGGCGGCGCCGGACGTAGGTGCCCAGCTGGTCGGCGTAGCGGGCGCACTCCTCGTCGCCGGTGAGGGTGGCGCTGACGTGAGCCTGGAGGTAGGCCTGCTTGAGGCCCTCGCGGGCCCGGCTCGCCAGCACGCGCGTGCCGTTGGCGTCGAGGCCGAAGAGCATGGCGACCTCGCTCGGCGACTCGTCCTCGACCTCGGTGTGCCACAGCACCGCCTGCCAGCGTTCGGGCAGCGAGCGGAAGGCCTGCATGGCCATCGACTGCTCGGCCTCGTGCATCGCGCGTACGTCGGCGCCCAGCTCCAGGCCCGCTCCGAAGGAGCCGACGGGCGCGGCGTCGTCGGCGACGTCCGAGGCGCGGGCGGACCGCGCGGCGAACACCGCGAAGTCGTCGACGAGCTGTTCCCGCTTCGCCGACCGCGTCCAGTCGGCGGCCACGCGCCGCACGGAGGTGAGGAGATAGGCGCGGACGGCGTACTCGGGTCCGGAGCCGCCGCGCACCGCCTGCAGCATGCGGGCGAAGACCTCGGCGGTGAGGTCTTCGGCGGTGTGCGCGTCCCGGCAGCAGGTACGGGCGTAGCGGCGTACGGCGTCGGCGTGGCGCCGGTAGAGCTCCTCGTACGCCGTGTCGTCGCCCGAGCGCATCCGGCCGATCAGGTCGGTGTCGGCCGGCGGCAGTTCGCGCGGCGGCGGCAGGACGTCGTCGGCACGCCACTCGCGCTGCGCCGGAACCGTCTCCTGCGGCGGCTCGCCCTGTGGAGCGGCGACCGGTTCACCGGCCGGGCCGCGTGCGCGGCCGCGCTGCCCCGGTACCTGCTCGCCCCGACCGTCAACGCTCATCGCGGAAAGCCCCCGCCTGCCCCACCAGTCCCGACCACCGGGTCAGAGTGCCATATTGGCTTTTGGTCAGCACACCGTGCGACGGGCCTTCCACCCGTCCGTGGGGGCCGGCCGCAATCCAGTACTGCCCTTCACCCGATCGGGGAAGGTTCGACTGCCGCCCTCCCCGCCGAGTCGGGGTCCACGACCGCCGTGCCGACCGTCGTGCCCTCAAATGTCCGCCACGGCAGAGCGGGGGCGGGGGCGGCGGCACCGCTGCCCCCGCCCCCGCTCACTCCTACGAGACCCGCCTGTTCGGGGCGCCTCCCCCGCGGGACGGTCAGGAGGACCGCGAGCGCAGGCCCTCCAGCAGGATGTCCAGCAGCCGTGCCGAGGCCGCCGCCTGCTGAGCCGGGTCGGGCAGCGACGGCGCGGCCGTCGCGATGACCAGCAGCACGTCCGACACCGACACGTCGGCGCGCAACTCGCCCGCCTCCCGGGCCCGCTCCACGAGCCGGCCCACGACGTCGAGCAGCGCCGCGGCCCCCGCGTCGTCGACCGCGGCCGTGACGGCGCCCTCCGGGACGAGCCGCAGGTCGCCGCCGCTCGGCTGGGTCCGCTGTTGCGGCACCCGCGCCGCGTCGGCCGGCGCCGCCTCGGCGTCGTCCTCCGCGACCCCGACGCGCAGCACCTGCGGCGGCAGCAGCCGCCCGGCGCCGGACGCCACTGACGTGCGCAGGAAGCGCGACAGCGCCGACCACGGCTCGTCCTCCTGGCCCAGCGCCGCCCGCGCCTGGTCGGTCAGCCGCGAGGTCTCCTCCTCGGCTATCCGACGCACCAGGACGTCCTTGCTCGGGAAGCGCCGGTACACGGTGCCGACCCCGACCCGCGCGCGCCGCGCCACGTCCTCCATCGGCGCGCCGTAGCCCAGCTCGCCGAAGACCTCGCGCGCCGCTCGCAGTACGTGCTCCAGATTGCGCTGTGCGTCCACGCGCAGCGGTGCCGTCCGCGCGCTGTCTCCTCGTCCGCCGCCCACCGCGGCGCCGATCGCGCCACCCGGTGCGAGGGCCGACGCGGTCGGCCAATGCGAGTTCTGAACGGTCATGATCGATCCCCCGGTAATGACGTCTCCCCCCGGAGACTCTCCCCGCCATCGAATCCGGGGCGTGGAACACAGGGGACGGCCTCCGCGGACCCGCCCGTCGCAGACCCGCAGAGCGCTTCCCCCTGACACCCCGTCGGCATACGAACATAGTTGAGTGGGAGTCAATTCAGAAGGGGCACGTTCCGCACAGTGCGCCCCCCGATCGGAGTACGGATCACATACGTCCCGGTTGCACCCCTTCCCGCGCCCCGGCGTACGCCCTCTGACCTGCACGTATGCCACTCACTCCGGTGTTTCGGCCGACACGGGAGCCGCGCGACTCGCGGTCACACAAATTGTCGGGGCTGTGGACAAACTCCGATGCCCGGTGCGTCATGGGGTGGTGAAGGAACGTGCGCGCATTCTCGTTGTCGGCGGTGGCTACGTCGGGATGTACACGGCCCTGCGGCTCCAGCGGAGGCTCAAACAGGAACTCGGCCGGGGCGAGGCCGAGATCACGGTCGTCACACCCGACTCGTACATGACCTACCAGCCCTTCCTCCCCGAGGCGGCCGCGGGCAACATCTCGCCCCGGCACGTCGTCGTGCCCCTGCGCCGCGTTCTGCCCCACTGCCGGATCGTGGTCGGCGAGGTCACCGCCGTCGACCACGCCGGACGCACCGCCACCCTCACCACCCTCGCCACCGAGGAAGAGGGCGCCGGCCCCCAGCAGCTGACGTACGACGAACTCGTCCTCGCCCCCGGCTCGGTCTCCCGCACGCTGCCCATCCCCGGCCTCGCCGACTTCGCCATCGGCTTCAAGACCGTCGAGGAGGCCATCGGGCTGCGCAACCACGTCATCGAGCAGATGGACATCGCCTCCTCCACCCGCGACCCCGCCATCCGCGACGCCGCCCTCACCTTCGTCTTCGTCGGCGGCGGCTACGCGGGCGTGGAGGCACTCGGCGAGCTGGAGGACATGGCCCGCTACACCACCCGCTACTACCACAACGTCCAGCCCGACGACCTGAAGTGGATCCTCGTCGAGGCCTCCGACCGGATCCTGCCCGAGGTCGGCCCCGACCTGGGCCGCTACACCGTCAGCGAGCTGCGCCGCCGCAACATCGACGTACGCCTGAACACCCGCCTGGAGTCCTGCGCGGGCCGCGTCGCCGTCCTCAGCGACGGCGCCCGCTTCCCGACCCGCACGGTCGTGTGGACCGCAGGCGTCAAACCCCACCCGCTCCTCGCCGCCACCGACCTCCCGCTCACCGAGCGAGGCCGACTGAAATGCACCCCCGAGCTGACCCTCGACGGCGTCACGCACGCGTGGGCGGCCGGGGACGCCGCGGCCGTCCCCGACGTCACGGCCGACGAGCCCGGCAGCGAGACCGCCCCCAACGCGCAGCACGCCGTCCGCCAGGCCAGGACGCTCGCCGACAACATCGCCCGTTCCCTGCGCGGCGAACCCCTGCAGACGTACTCACACGCATACGCCGGCTCGGTCGCCTCACTCGGCCTGCACAAGGGCGTCGCACACGTCTACGGGCGCAAGCTCAAGGGGTATCCGGCCTGGTTCATGCACCGCGCGTACCACCTCAGCCGCGTGCCCACCTTCAACCGCAAGGCGCGGGTGCTCGCCGAATGGACCCTCTCCGGACTCTTCAAGCGGGAGATCGTCTCCCTGGGATCACTCGAACATCCCCGCGCGGAGTTCGAACTCGCTGCCGGTGGAAAGCCTTCTGACGAGTCTTCCGGCGACCCGAAGGGGTCGTCCTGACCCGATCAAGGAACTCCACCGGCCGCCCCCACGTCTGACGAATGTCGGCCCGGACGGCGGCCGCACTGCCAGACTGCTCCCTGCTCACCGCCCCCCGAGCCCCCCTTCCGAGCCCCTTCCGAGCCCCCTCCCGAGCCGGGGCGGACCACCACCCGCCCCCGTAAGACCCACGAAACTGTTCCCAGGCGCCCCACACCCCGGGTGCTGTAACAATGTGCGGCCACCGCGGCGCGGCCCCCGGCGCCCACGCCGGGCCCGGAGCCGGCCGACGACGACTACACGAGGCAAGGATTCGTGAACTTCACGCGCTGGAGCGCCCGGCTCCCCGGAACGCAGCGCCGCGCCGCCGCGCGACCCGAGCACCCGGTCACCACCACGGACCGGCGGAGCGAGGGCTCCGTGCCGGCGGCCCGCGCCGAACGACTCACCGATGAGCCGCCCCCGGTGCCCGCCGTCGACGAACTCCCGGTCCGTGAGGTCCTCGACCGCGTCCCGGCCCTCGTCGCGCTCGTGCACGGCCCCGACCACCGCCTCGCCTACGTCAACGACGCCTACACGGCGGCCTTCGGCGCACGCCCCTGCGGTGAGCCCGCCGCCGACGCCCTCCCCGAACTCCGCGACCTCGGCCTGCTGCCCCTCCTCGACCAGGCCCTGCGCAGCGGCAAGCCCCGCACCCTGAAGTCCCGCAAGGCCCCCGACGGCCGCCACTACACGTTCACCTGCACCCCGGCCGCCGAGGACAACGGCAAGGGCGCCGTCCTGATCTTCGCCACCGACGTCACCGACCACGCCGAAGCCGCCGAACGCCTCAGAACCAGTGAGCGACGTCAGCGCGAGACCGCCGTCACCCTCCAGCGCTCCCTCCTCCCCCAGGAGCTCGAAGAGCCCGACGACCTGCGCATCGCCGCCACCTACCAGCCCGGCGGCACCGAGGCCGCGGTCGGCGGCGACTGGTACGACGTCATCACCCTCGGCGGCGGCCGCACCGCCCTCGTCATCGGCGACGTCATGGGCCGGGGCGTCCGTGCGGCCGCCGTCATGGGCCAGCTCCGCACGGCCGTCAGGGCGTACGCCCGCCTCGACCTGCCCCCGCACGAGGTCCTCCAGCTCCTCGACGGCCTGGCCATGGAGATCGACGCCAATCAGATCGCCACCTGTGTGTACGCCATCCACGACCCCAACGAGGGCCGGCTGGTGTACGCCTCGGCGGGCCACCTGCCCATCCTCGTCCGCGACGACAACGGCACCGTCCTGCGCGCCGACGAGCCCACCGGCCCCCCGCTCGGCACCGGCGGCTGGATGCACGCCTCCGGCTCGATCCCCCTCGGCCCCGGCTCTACGGCCGTCCTCTACACCGACGGCCTGGTGGAGCGCCGGAACGAGGACCTCGACGAGGGCATCGCCGCCCTGGAACGCGCCCTGGCCGGCGCGACCGGCACCCCCCAGGTCGTCTGCGACCGCCTGGTCCGTTCCGCGGGCGTCACCGCCGACCACGACGACGACGTCGCCGTCCTCGTCCTGCAGCACCCGGCGCGCACCGGCCCCGACGGCGACCTCTTCCGCAACGCGGCCCTGGAGCTCCTCGGCGGGGTGGAAGCCGCCCCCCGCGCGCGTGCCTTCGCCTCCGGCGTCCTGACCAGCTGGCGCTTTCCGGCCGACCTGCACGACCTCGGCGTCCTCGCCACCAGCGAACTCGTCGCCAACTCGCTCCAGCACGGCGTCCCGCCCATGCGGCTGCGCCTGCGCCGCACCGACCGCCGCCTGATCATCGAGGTCACCGACGGCGACGACCACCTCCCGCGCCGCCGCCGTGCGGAACCGGGCGACGAGTCGGGCCGGGGCATCGCCATCGTCGCCACCATCGCCTCCAACTGGGGCAGCAGACGCACCCCGGGCGGCGGAAAGGCCGTGTGGTGCGAGTTCGTCCTGCCGAAGAAGACCGACTGACAGCGCCGGCCGACCGACAGCGCCGGCCGGCCGAGAGCGGAGAACGGGCCGGGAAAGGCCCCGAACACCCATTCCCCGCGCGCGGCACCTAGGCGAACACGTCCCCCGGTGCTAGTAGCTCCCCATGGCAGACGTAACGGGCTTTGACCTCAAGGGAAGCGCCCCCGAGCGCTACGAACACTATGTCGCGCCCCTCATGGCGCCCTTCGTCACCGCACTCGTGGACGCCGTGGACCTCTACCCCGGCGCCTCCGTCCTCGACCTCGCCTGCGGCACGGGCTTCGCGGCGCGCGCCGCCGCCGCACAGGCCGGACCCTCCGGCCGGGTCGCCGGCGCGGACCTCAACGAGGGCATGCTCAAGATCGCCGTGGCATGTCACCCACGCCTCTACCCGGACATCGAGTTCACCGCCGCCCCCGCCGACGACCTCCCCTACCCCGACGCCGTCTTCGACGCCGTCCTCTGCCAGCAGGGCGCCCAGTTCTTCCCCGACCTCGACGCCGCTCTCGCGGAGACGGCCCGTGTCACCCGCCCGGGAGGCCGCTTCGCCGCCACGGTCTGGGCCCGCCTGGACGACTCCCCGTACTTCCTGGCCCAGCTCCGCGCCCTCGAGCTGTTCGACGGCGCGGAGGCGGCCGCGAGCTTCCGAGCCGCCTTCGACGCCGCGGACCGCCTGACCGCCGCCCTCGACCGCGCCGGCTTCCACTCCACGACCCGCCGTGACCTCACCCTGGCCGTCGACCTCCCCCCACTGGAGGACTACGTCGCCGGCCACCTCTCCGCCATCCCCTGGGGCCGCTCGCTCATCGACTCCGGAGGCGACGAGGCCCTCACCCGCGCCGCCGAGACGATCCGCGCCCACCTGCCCGAGTCGACGACGGCTTTCCCCTTCACCGCGGCCCTGGTGACCGCGACCCGCTGACCGCGCCCCGGCGCGCCGCGCACGCAGACGCGGAAACACAGAGGCGGCCGTCGTTCCTGAGAACGACGGCCGCCTCTCCACAGGGCCGGTCCCGGCGGGCGGCCGGGCGGGCCTCAGGCCTCCGCAGCCACGGGCTCCACAGCGGCCCCGCCCCGCGCCACCACCCGGTTCCGCACCAGCCACGGCTGATCCTGGACGGCGGTCAGCCTCCGCCCCAGCCGCAGCGCAAGGTAGGTGATCCCGAGGGAGAACAGCAGGAACGTCACGATGTACGGGGTGTGCAGAGAGGACCCCATCGGCCCGCCCACCGCCGGCCCTACCGCCAACGCCAGCTGCTTCACCAAGGCGAACGCCGAGTTGTACTGGCCTGCCAGGCCGGCTGGCGCGAGATCCGCCACCAGCGGCGCGATCGTCGGCGACAGCATCGCCTCACCCAGCCCGAACAGCGCGTACGTCGACACGAACGCGGCCGTCGCCATCGTCCGGCTGCCGTCTCCGAGCCCGGCGTACCCGGCCACGGCCCAGGCCACCGCCCAGAGCAGCCCCACAGCCGCGATCACCCGCGACCGCTTGTGGCGCTCGACGAACTTCAGCACGGCGAACTGCGCTACGACGATCACCGCCGTGTTGGCGGCGAGCGCGGTCCCCAGAGCGGACGTCGAGATCCCGGCGGCCTCGACCCCGTACGCGCTCAGCCCCGACTCGAACTGCCCGTAACAGGCGAAGAACAGCACGAACCCCAGCACGCACAGCTGCACCATGGCCCGGTTCCCGAGCAGCTGCCTCCAGCCGCCCCGCGCGGACTGCGGGACGTCCCCCACACGCGGAGCGCGGGGCGGCCGCACCGTCGACATCACCACGGCCAGCAGCAGGAACATCGCCGCCTCGATGGCGAACAGCAGCGTGAAGGAGGACACGCGCGTGGGGTCGACGAGGTGCCCGCCGATCAGCCCGCCCACGCCGAGCCCGAGGTTCTGCAGGAAGAACTGCGTCGCGAACGCCCGCGAGCGGGTCTCCGAGGCCGAGCTGTCCACGATCATCGTCGCCAGCGCCGGCTGCATCACGGCCTGCCCGGCCCCGAGCGCCGCCGCGGCGGTCAGGACGGCGGTGGCGTCGCCGGCGAGCCCCAGCCCCAGCGAGCCGACGGCGGCGGTGATCAGGGCGGCGAGCAGGACCGGCAGGGGACCGCGCCGCACGATCGCCCGGCCGGCGAACGGCAGCACGATCAGTGCGGCCACGGCGAACACGGCGAGGACGAGCCCCGCCGTCATGGCCCCCAGCCCCCGCACCTGCGCCACGTAGACGTACAGGTAGGGGACGGTGAAACCGAGCCCGAACGCGCTGAGCGCGTTGCCCACGTGGATCCGGCGCATCGCTGCGCCCATCGCCCTGGTCACGTTCACCTCTCTCAGACCGCGCCGACGCACCCTCAGCGCGCCGACACCTGGAAGCTTCAACTCCCTCAGTACTTAGGACCGAAGACTTCGAAGCTAAAGTTCGAGGTTGAACAGTACACCTTGAAGTACTTCAAGGCGAATGTGGTCCGTGCGATACTCGGGTCCATGGGCGACACCCCCGGCACGATCGGCAGCGGCCTCGGCGGCGAGCCGACCCTGGAAGAGCAGATCGCCGCGTACCAGCGCGAGTTCCGGGACCTCGACCCGCAGGTCGAGAAGATCGTCTCGGCGCTCTCCCGCCTCAACCGCCGCATGAACGTCGCGTACGGCCGCCAGACCGCCGACCTCGGCATCAGCAACGCCGAGTGGGAGGTCCTCAAGGCCCTCGTGCTCTCCGGCGCCCCCTATCGCCTGGGCCCCAGCGACCTCGCCAAGCGCCTCGGCCTGACGCCGGCCGCGATGACCCACCGGATCGACCGCATGGTCGCCGAGGGGCTGGTCACCCGTGAACGGGACGAGTCCAACCGGGTGCGCGTGATCGTGGAACTGACGCCCGAGGGCCGCGAGAAGTGGCTGCGGGCGATGCGCATGGCGACGGTCTTCGAGGAGGACCTCCTGCAGGACCTCACCGCCGACGAGCGCACGACCCTCGGCGAGGTCCTGACCAGGCTCCTGCGCAGGGTGGAGCACGCCCAGCCGGACGCCGGCGGCAGGCTCAGCGACCTCGACTGACCCCCAGGAAAAGATCTTGACAGCGGGCGCTTGACACCGCCCTGCAGGGTCAGTAAAGTTCTTCGGGTTGCCACAGAGCCGTAACGGTTCTTCGGCAACACCTCCGCCGCAGCAGCGGCACAATCAAACCACAGCACGATCTCCCGACGGGGTCGAATTCGGCGTGCCCGAATTCAATTCGAATAGGGGTCGACAGTCCGATTAGGAACTGCCGAACGGATCCGCTAAGGTTTGAGACGTCGGAACGGCCCAACAGCCGGGAAGGCAACCCCCCTCTGACGGGGAATCAGCGCCGAAAGGATCTGATAGAGTCGGAACCGCCGGAAAGGGAAAC
>NZ_BMTL01000064.1 GCF_014649655.1 Streptomyces humidus
CGAGGGTGGCGAACAGCGCGGACGCCCGGCCGCTCGCCAGCTCCAGGAACCAGTCGCCGACGCCGCCCCCCGGCGTGGGAAAGGGGCCGACGTGCACCGCGAACATCCCGAACACGGCCAGCGCACGGGCGAGGTCCACCCCTACCAGCCGCGCCATCGGCGCGGGGCGTTCCTTCGCCGTGTCGGACCCGGGTGAGGGTAAGGGCGGGGTGGGCGTCTTCTCGGCGCTTTCGATCTCGGTCACCGTGACAACCTTGCCGAGGCGAGGGCGCCCGGCCATCCGCCGGGCTGCGGAAGGAGCCCCGCCGGTCGGCCGACTGCCCCCCTCCGACCGGCGGGGCCGATTTCGGCCGTGCGCGAGGGACCGGCCGCGCGGGAATCCGTTTTCGGCCTTTCCCGCCATGCCGACGCGGACCGCGGCCTTCCCCGCCCGTGACGACCCTATGCTTCTACTCGTCTGTAGAAGGCTCGTGCGCGGGACGGGCCCCGCTGACCGACGTGCTGCCGCATGCCCGCCGGGCCGGCAGCACCACCCTCATGGAACACACGCACGTTTGAAGGAGTGGACGCCACGATGGTGTTCAAACGACTGCTCGGATCGCTCGGTGTGGGCGGCCCCACGGTGGACACGGTCCTCGACCCGGGGGCGGCCCGTCCCGGCGGCGCGCTGACCGGCCAGGTCCACCTCGAGGGCGGGAGCGCCGACTTCGACATCGACCACATCACGCTGGAACTGGTGGCCCGCGTGGAGGCCGAGCACGAGGAGGGCGAGAGCGAGGGCGCCGTCGTCTTCGACCGGTTCACGGTCGGCGGTGGCTTCCGTCTCGGCGCCGGCGAGACGCGCAGCGTTCCCTTCAGCCTGCCGCTGCCGTGGGAGACGCCGATCACCGAGCTTCACGGGCAGGGCCTGGGCATCGTCATCGGGGTCCGCACCGAGCTGGCGGTGGCCGGCGCGAAGGACAAGGGCGACCTGGACCAGCTGGCCGTCGCCCCGCTGCCGGTGCAGGAGGCGATCCTCGAAGCGCTCGGCCGGCTCGGGTTCGGCTTCCACTCCGCGGACCTGGAATACGGGCGTATCGGCGGGACCGGCCAGCAACTCCCCTTCTACCAGGAGCTCGAGCTCACCCCGGCACCGCAGTACGCCCACCAGGTGAACGAGATCGAGGTGACCTTCCTGGCCGGCCCGTCCGGCATGGAGGTCGTCCTGGAGGCGGACAGGCGCGGCGGCCTCCTCTCCTCCGGCCACGACGCGTTGACCCGGTTCACCGTGTCCCACGACGGCGTCGAGCACCAGGACTGGAACACGGTCGTCGACGGCTGGATCCGGCAGCTGGTCGAGCACCGGGCTTCGTACGGCTCGCACGCCGGCCACGGACACGACGACCCGCACCCGTACGGTCACGGAAGCCACCACGGTCATGACGACCGCCACCACGAGGACCGTCACGGTTCCGGCCCCGGCATGGGCACGGTCGTCGCCGCGGGGGCGGCCGGACTCGCGGTCGGGGTCGTCGGCGGGATGGTCGCGGCCGAAGTGGTCGACGAGATCGGCGACTTCTTCGAGGGCGACGACGAGGGCGAGGAGGACTGACGGCTCCTCGGCGAGCCGGGCGGGCGGGCAGCCTTCCCGCGGGCCGAGGCCTCCACTCTCGACGAGCAGAACCCCGCGGCCGGCCCGGCGGGCCGGCCGCGGGGCGGCCGCGCGGTGGGGTCGCCTCTGCCTGTGCGGCCGGGCGCCCCGACACCCTCGCCCGCAGCCCTACTCGCGGTGACGGGGCGACGACTGCCGCGGCGGCAGGGTCAAGGTGATCTGCCGGACAAGTTGCTGGAAGCACGCCAGGGAAGCGAGGGCGGGCAGAGCGGCTCGGGCGATACCGGTCAGCGTCCTGTCCGCCTGAGCCACGCACAGCATGATCGCGACGGAGGAGAACAGCAGGACGATGAACCAGGAATGCAGAGCCCGGCGCTGGTGCAGGGCAGTGCGCAGAATGGAGAGAGAGGCCACCATCCAGGGCCCGTACACGAGAAGCGGCCACTGAGGGATCGTCCCGCTCTCCGTGCTGGACGAGATGCTCTGCAGAGGCCCGTAGGCGACCATGCCGCCGAACACGCTGACCATCGCCACGATGACGGCGACGAATGCGACGATGACGAAGCTTCCGGTTCGCAACCACTTGAGCCGGGCCTTCCGGGCTCGGGCCTTTCGGTGTCCGACGGAAGAAGGTCGGAGGGGTGGCAGCTGAGCGGTGATCTTCGCCAGGTTCTCCTTCGGGTCGGTGAAGTCGGCACCGGAAGGCGAATCGCTGCGAGGCGGCGGCACCGCGGCCGCCGGCTCCGGGGAGATGGCGTCCTGCAGGAGGTAGGCGAGATCCTCGACCGGATCCCAGCCGGGGTCGGGGGGCACCAGGGGAACCACGGGGTTCAGCGCGTCGACGGAGCCCCCCTGCCAGCCGGCGGACGGTCCGTAGGCGTACGGGCCGGAAGGCCATTCATGCCGCGCATAGGCGGAATTGACATAGTCGTAACTCATGGAGATCCGTCCCCGTCACGCGCAGTCCGCGAGAGAGCCGGACTTTTCCTGGTCGTTCCACCGCCGATTGAGTTCCTCCTGCGCCGCCTCCAGCAATGCGAGGAACTCACGGAGCAGTGAGTCGGTGACCCGGTGATCGACCCACGCACCGTCTCCGTGGAAGGTGTCACGCGACTCGAGCGCCGCGTGTGTGACTCCGGGCATGTAAGTGTATTTTCCCGCTGTCACATCACGGTTCGCAGGCGCTTTGCCCTTTGCCGCGTCTCGCAAGGGCAGGCCGTGCGGCCTTGCTGTCGTCATGTTCGGATAACGCTGCCCCCCTCCTCCGGATGCGCGGCAAACGAGTGATTCTGCGGCAACGGAATAGCACGAGAAGCGTTTCGTCATTCATGTCATTCACATCTCACCCGGCGCTTCGTGAGTCAATCGAATCAGCGTGTCAATCTCCTGATGTGAAATATCATTCGATGCCGGTGACCGACCGCCTGACCGTCCGGGGTCCAGCGGTACGGCCCCGAGGCCGGCAAGCCGGACGGGACCGAACGCCACCGGGAACACCGGGTGACGTCCGCCCCACCACGAGGTGACCCGCGAAAGTTTTCGGACTCGGGGCAACCCTTTGCGGAGCCTGTGACAACTAGGCAGCGGATCCGGCCAGTTCCGGTGGCCGGATCCGTCTTTCGCCCGGAACGGCCCGCAAGGAGAAACACCCCCCATGGACAACCCCACGAACGGCGGGCGCCGCGGGCGCCACCGCCGTCGCTGGACCGCCACCGCTGTGCTGCTCGGCGCTCCTCTCGCCGTCGTGCCGTATCTCCTGTTCGTGCAGGAGGACTCACAGGCCGCGACGATCGACGACAACGCCTACTACCGGCTCGTCTCCGTGCGCAGCGGCAAGGTGCTGGACGTCGACGGCTTCTCCACCGCCGACGGCACCCGTGTCCAGCAGTGGTCCGACCAGAACACCGCCAACCAGCAGTGGCGGCTGAAGCCCGCCGGGGACGGCTACTACGAGCTGGTGAACCGCAACAGCGGCAAGGTTCTGGGCATAGCGGGCGGTTCCGCCGCGCAGTCGGCCGCCGCCGAGCAGCAGACCGACCGTTCCTCCGCCTCCCAGGAGTGGAGGATCGACGCGGTGAGCGGTTCCGACGCCGTCACCCTCACCTCCCGCAGGAGCGGCCAGGTCCTGGACGTCCGGGGCGGCTCGAAGGCCGACGGCGCGGCGGTCACCCAGTATCCCGGCCGGGGCAGCACCAACCAGCAGTGGAAGCTGGTCAAGGCGGCGGCGACCGCGGCGACCGGGTCCGGCAAGGCGCGGACCACGGCCGCGGCAGGACCGTACACCTGGAAGAACGCCCAGGTGGTGGGCGGCGGTTACGTCACCGGGCTGGTGTTCAACCCCCGGGAGAAGGGCCTGCTGTACGCGCGTACCGACATGGGCGGCGCCTATCGCTGGGACACCGGGGCCGAGCAGTGGATCCCGCTGACCGACTGGGTCGGCGAGAAGGACTGGAACCTGCTGGGCATCGACTCGCTGGCCACCGACCCCGTCGACCCCGACCGGCTCTACCTCGGGGCGGGCACCTACACCAACGAGTGGGCCGGCAACGGCGCGATGCTGCGTTCCACGGACCGGGGCCGCACCTTCCAGCGCACCGAACTGCCCTTCAAGCTGGGCGGCAACGAGCCCGGCCGCGGCGCGGGCGAACGGCTGGTGATCGACCCCGCGCACCACGGCACCCTGCTGCTGGGCACCCGCAAGAACGGCCTGTGGCGCAGCACCGACTACGGCGTGACATGGAGTCAGGTCTCCTCGTTCCCCGTCAAGAACGGGGCGAGCAGCGGCGGGGGCATCTCCTTCGTGACGTTCGGCCCGGCCGGCAGCAGGACGGTCTACGTCGGCGTCGCCGACAAGTCCACCTCCCTGTACCGCTCCACCGACGGCGGCGGCACCTGGCAGGCCGTCTCCGGGCAGCCCACCGGCCGGCTGCCGCAGCACGGCGTGCTCTCCGGTGACGGCTCGCTGTACCTCACCTATACCGACACGCCAGGCCCCAACGACGTGACGGCGGGTTCGGTGTGGAAGTACACGCCGGACCGCGGGGTGTGGAAGGACGTCTCCCCGTCCCAGGGCAAGTACGGGTTCGCCGGTCTGGCCGTCGACCCGCGAAAGCCGTCCACGGTGATGGTCACCACCCTCGACCGCTGGTGGCCCGAGGACGAGGTCTACCGCACCACCGACGGCGGCACGACCTGGAAGGCACTGGCCTCGAAGTCGGTGCGGGACGCCTCCGCCGCTCCGTACGTCGGTACCGGCGTCGGGCACTGGATGACCGCGCTGGCCATCGATCCTTTCGACTCCGGGCATGTGCTGTACGGCACCGGCAGCGGCATCTGGCGCAGCAAGGACGTCACCGCCTCCGACAGCGGCGGCGCCAGCCACTGGACGGTGGGGGCCAGGGGTCTCGAGGAGACCGCGCTGGCGGACGCGGTCGCCCCGCCCGGCGGCGCCACCCTCGTCACCTCCATGGGCGACCAGGGCGGTTTCCGGTACGACTCCCTGACCACGGTGCCGGCCGGGCGGCTGAGCAACCCGACGATGTACCACAGCACCGACATCGACTTCGCCCAGTCCGCCCCCTCGACGATGGTCCGCGTGGGCCGGGCCGGTGAGCAGGACGGCGCGTACTCCACCGACGGCGGCCGCAGCTGGAACGGCTTCCGGGCGGAGCCGGTGGGCAGCGCCGACAGCGGCCACATCGCGCTCTCGGCGGACGGCTCGTCCATCGTCTGGACCGAGGCCGGTCAGGCTCCGTACCGCTCGACCGACAAGGGGGCGAGCTGGCAGAAGGCCGGCGGCCTGGGCGCCGGCGCCGTGGTCGTCGCCGACCGCTCCTCGGCGACGACCTTCTACTCGCTGACCGGCGGCACGCTGTACGCGAGCACCGACGGCGGCGCGACCTTCACCGCCCGTGCCGCCGGCCTGCCCGCCGGCCGGCTCGCGGCCGTCCCCGGCGTCGCCGGTGACCTGTGGATCGCCGGCGGAGCCGAGGGGCTGCTGCACTCCACCGACGGCGGCCGCGCCTTCACCGCGCTCGGCACGGTGCAGTCCGCCTCGGCCCTCGGCTTCGGCAAGGCCGCGCCGGGCGCCTCCTACCAGGCCCTGTACCTGATCGGGACCGTGAAGAACGTCGCCGGGGTCTTCCGCTCCACCGACAAGGGCGCCACCTGGCTCCGCGTCAACGACGACGCCCACCAGTGGGGCAACTTCGCCTCCCTCGGCATCGTCACCGGCGACCCCGACACCTACGGCCGCGTCTACGTCGGCACCAACGGCCGCGGTCTCCAGTACGGCGACCCGTCCTGACCCCGACGCCCGAGCCGGGCCGCGGGCGCCACCGCCTGCGGTCCTGCCGCGGCTGAGGGAACATGTTCCGTCCTGGCGGCCACCGTCGTCGTGCGCCGCCAGGACGCCGTCCGTCGCCCGCGATGTCACCGGAACCGCAACCAATCCGCCGGTTCGGCAGGAACGGATTACGCCCGGACATGTCCCGACCGCGGAGGCCCTCGGTGAAAGAAGCAGTACATATCGGCAGAAATCCATCGAAGGAGCCCGACCTGCAAGAGCTGCTGGGCAGGGTGGCTCTGGGCGACGAGGAGGCGTTCGCCCACGTCTACGACGCCGTCGCGGGCTCGGTCCTGGGTGTCGTGCGGGCCGTCGTGCGCGACCGCGCGCAGTCCGAGGAGGTCGCGCAGGACGTGCTGGTGGAGGTGTGGCGGACCGCTCCCCGCTACCGCACCGACCGCGGGACGGCCATCAACTGGATCCTCACGCTGGCGCACCGCCGCGCGGTGGACCGGGTGCGCTCGGTGGAGGCCGCGGTGATCCGGGACCACCGGGCCGCCCTCCTGGAGCGGACGCCCGAGTTCGACGAGGTGACCGAGCAGGTCGAAGCCCGGCTGGAGCGGGAACAGGTGCGGCGCTGCCTGCGCACGCTGACCGAGATCCAGCGCCAGGCGGTCACCCTGGCGTACTACCGCGGACTGACCTACCGCCAGGCGGCCGAGGCTCTGTCGCTTCCCCTGGGGACCGTCAAGACCCGCCTGCGCGACGGACTCATCCGGCTGCGCGACTGCCTGGGGGTGACCGCATGACGACCGCCGAACTGCACCGCATGACCGGGGCCTACGCTCTGCACGCCCTGTCCGACGAGGAACACGAGGCGTTCGAACGTCACCTCGCGGACTGCGAGCCGTGCGCACAGGAGACCGCCGAACTGTGCGCGACCGCGGCCCGGCTGGGCCTCGCCGTCTCCACGACGCCTCTTCCGGTGCTGCGTGAGCGGGTGCTGCGCCGGATCGCCACGGTCCGCCAGGAGCCTCCCGGCGGACCGGAGCCGACCCGCTCGGGCGTTGCCCGGCTGCGAGCCCGCCTGCTGTCCCGGTGGGCGCTCGCCGCCTGCCTGACGGCGGCCGCGGCACTCGGCGGGACCGCCGTCTGGCAGCACCAGCGGGCCGAGGACGCGGTGGACCAGGCGCGGCGCGCCGAGCGCGGGGCGGACGAGATCGCCGCCGTGCTGGCCGCGCCGGACGCCAGGAGCCGGAGCGGCGAGCTGGCCGCCGGGGCCACCGGCAGCGTCGTCGTCTCGCGCAGCCTGGACAAGGCCGTGTTCGTGGTCTCCGGGCTGGCGCGTCCGTCCGGCGGGAAGGTCTACCAGCTGTGGTTCGACGACCACGGCACCATGCGGTCCGCCGGTCTGATGGACCCGCGCCGCAGCGACCAGACCGTCCTGATGCGCGGCGCGCTGGACGGGGCGTCGGGGATGGGCGTCACCGTCGAACCCGACGGCGGCTCGAAGCAGCCCACCTCCGCGCCGCTCGCGCTGATGCCCTTCCCGGGCTGATCCCTTTCCCGGGCTGACGGCCGCGCGTCGCGCGGGGCCCGGAAACGGCCATGGCCACCGCCCCTCACCGGGCGGTGGCCAAACCGACCGTCGCGAGCCGCGTCGGCGTCGGCGCATGCCGTCGCACGAGCACGCCGAACGCCTCCCCCTCCCCTTCCGCCGCACGGATTCCGCCGCAGGGACCGCGGGCAGCGTCGTCGTCCGTGCCGCTCCTGCCTGCCCGGCGGCGCGCCCGGGTGTGCGGGACCCCGCGTGTGATCCGTGTGATCCGTTTGATCCGTGTAATCCGTAGCCGGGACGTGGGCGGATTGGCCGGAAAAGGAAATTCATCCGATCGTGGGATCGACCAATCCGCCCGGCCGCCGGAACCGGATTCCCCGCGTGACGGAGAACGAGAAGGAACCACACGGCCGGAGCGGCCCGACGCGTCCGCTGCTGGGTGCGCTCGGTGGCGCACTCGCGGGCTTCACCGCGCTCGCCGTCGCGGAACTCGTGTCCGTGGCGGTCCGCCCGCAGGCGAGCCCCGTCGTCGCGGTGGGCGGCGCGGCGATCGACCGGACGCCCTCGGCGGTCAAGGACTGGGCGATCCGCAACTTCGGGACCGACGACAAGCTGGTTCTGCAGCTGGGGATCCTCGCGGTGCTGGCGCTGTGCGCGCTGGGGCTGGGCACGGCCGCGCTGCGGTTCCGGCGCGCCGGGGCGGCGGGCGTGCTGCTGTTCGGAGCGGTCGGCGCGCTCGCGGCGACCGGCAGGCCCGACTCGACCGGCGTGGCCGATGCGCTGCCCTCGGTCGCCGGCGCCGTCGTGGGAGCCGTCCTGCTGTACGTCCTGACGGGCCGCCTCGCTCCCCGGAAGCCCGCGTCAGGAACGGAGGGCCCGGCGCGGCCCGGCGCGGAAGGAGTCCGGCGCGGGTCCGTGGCCGCGGCGGACGCCGGTGCGGAAACGGACCGGCACGCAACCGCGGCCTCGGCCGGCACCGGTGGCGAGCGGGACCGGCGCGACACCGCGGCCGTGGCGGGCGGGGCGGAATGGGATCGGCGGGGGTTCGTGGTCGTGGCGGGGGCCGCCGCCCTGGCGTCGGCGGGAGCCGGTCTGCTCGGCCGGACGCTGAACGCCTCCCGGGGGGAGGGCGCGGTCGCCTACCGCGACCGACTCGTCCTGCCCCGGCCCGCCTCCGCCGCCCCCGCCGTGCCGCGGGGCGCCGCCCCCCGGATCCCCGGCATCAGCTCCTTCACCACGCCGAACGCCGACTTCTACCGCGTCGACACCGCCCTGGTGGTGCCGAAGGTGGACGCGACGGCCTGGCGGCTGCGCATCCACGGCAGGGGGGTCGGCAGGCCCCTCACGCTGACCTTCGACGACCTGCTGCGGCGCGAGCTGATCGAGCGCGACATCACGCTCACCTGCGTCTCCAACGAGGTCGGCGGCCCCTACGTCGGCAACGCCCGCTGGATCGGCGTACGCCTGGCGGACCTGCTGGCCGAGTGCGGAGTGAAGCCGCCGTCGAAGGGGGGCCCGGCCGATCAGCTGGTCGCCCGCTCGGTGGACGGCATGACCATCGGCAGCCCGGTCGAGGACCTCATGGACGGCCGGGACGCCCTCCTCGCCGTCGGCATGAACGGCGAACCCCTGCCCTTCGCCCACGGCTTCCCCGTCCGCATGGTCGTGCCGGGCCTGTACGGCTTCGTCTCCGCCTGCAAGTGGATCGAGGACATCGAGCTCACCACGTTCGACTCCTACGACCCCTACTGGGTCGAACGCGGCTGGGCCCGCCAGGCGCCGGTCAAGACCCAGTCACGGATCGACACGCCCAAGCCGTTCGCGCGGCCCCGGGCCGGCACGGTCATGATCGCCGGAGTCGCCTGGGCCCAGCACCGCGGCATCGACAAGGTCGAGGTCCGCATAGACGACGGCCCCTGGCGGCCGGCCCGCCTCGCGGCCGAGGACTCCCGCGACACCTGGCGCCAGTGGACCTGCCCCTGGCAGGCGACCAAGGGCGGCCACACCCTCACCGTCCGCGCCACCGACCGCACCGGCCGGGTGCAGAGCGAGAAGCGTGCCCGGACCATCCCCGACGGCGCCGACGGACAGCACTCCGTGGTCGTCACCGTCGACTGACCCCCGAAAGCCACCTTTCCCTCATGAACGCGGCTCAGCCGCACCTGTCTCAGTGGAGGAATCACCATGAACACCCGTATCCGCCGTGCCGCCGTCACCCTGGCCGCCGCCACCGTCCTGCCCCTGGCCCTGAGCGCCTGCTCCGACAGCGGCAGCGACTCCACCACGTCGGACTCCTCGTCGAAGGCGCCGGCGTCCGCTTCCGCGTCGGACGACAGCATGGGCGACTCCGGCAGCGCCGCCATGGCGGACAAGCCGTTCGGTCCGGCCTGTTCGGCGGTGCCCGCGAGCGGCGCGGGCTCCTTCGACGGCATGGCCCAGGCGCCGGTCGCCACCGCCGCCTCCAACAACCCCGCCCTGTCCACGCTGGTGGCCGCGGTGAAGAAGGCCGGACTCGTCGACACCCTCAACACCGCCCAGAACATCACCGTGTTCGCCCCGACCAACGACGCCTTCGCCAAGATCCCCAAGGCCACCCTGGACAAGGTCCTCAACGACAAGGCCCAGCTGACGAAGATCCTCACCTACCACGTCGTGGGCCAGAAGCTCACCCCGAAGGACCTGGAGAACGGCTCCTTCGACACGCTGGAGAAGTCGAAGGTCACCACCTCCGGCTCCGGCGAGTCCTACACCGTCAACGACTCCGCCAAGGTCGTCTGCGGCAACGTCAAGACCGCCAACGCCAACGTCTACATCATCGACAGCGTCCTGATGCCCACCGCCTGACCGCTCGTCCCGCAGGGCGCCGCTCCGGTGGCGCCCTGCGGTTCTCTCTCCGGTCCGCACTGAGCACGATCGCAGCGCACGTCAGCCTGAGGCAGCGTGAGTCGCCGCATGACATGTGGCGGACGAGACTGGTGGCCATGAGCGTGACTCCGCCTCCTTTCCAGGGATCGGGCAGACCGCATGTGGTGGTCGTGTACGCCGGTGCCCATGGGTCGACCAGGAGCATCGCGGCCCATCTTGCGGCCCGGCTGGCAGATCGGGGCATCAGAGCTGAAGCGCTTCCGGTCGAGGCCGTGGGTGATCCGAGCGCGTACGACGTCTTCGTCGTAGGCAGCGCGGTCCACGACATGGCATGGCTGCCCCAGGCCCTGGCCTTCGTGCACACGAACGCCGCTCTCCTCGCGGGGCGTGGCGTGTGGCTCTTCAGCGTGGGGATGCCGGCTGCCCTGCGCGGTCCGTGGAAGGCACTGGTGGCGAAGGAAGAGAGCCATGTGATCGGCGGTTTGGCCGACCGACTGCGTCCCCGTGGCCACCGTCTGTTCTCAGGGGTCATCGAACCGGAGCACCTGACACGGACCGGGCGCGTGAAGTTCCAGGCCATGGGGCTGCGTTATGGCGACTACCGGGACTGGCCCGCCGTCGACGCCTGGGCCCGGGAGATCGGTGACGACGTAGACCGCCGCCGGCACGAGAAGGCTGACGGGACCCCGTCCTGATCAGGAGCGGCTCGGCGAAGAGGAACCCTCAGCCGAGCCCGGGGAACGGGACGAGCCCGGAGCAGGGGGCGGGGCCGGCGGGGTGGCCGCGTGCCGGCGCTCCGGGGCTCGCTGCGGCCCCCGCCGTCACCGTGGCTCGGTGTCCGCGTCCCGGCGTCGCCTCGGCGGGCGGGGGAAGAAGCCGCTGGTGCGGGCCGCGTACTCGGCGTAGCCGGGCCGGTCGGCCATGTGCCGTTCCAGCAGCCGCTTTCCGCTTCCCCGGGTCAGCAGCAGGCTCATCACCAGCGGGGAGACGACGGACACGGCCGCGGCCGCCGACGAGTCGCAGGTCAGGAGGTAGAGGCCCCACCACACGCAGAAGTCGCCGAAGTAGTTGGGGTGCCGGGTCCACGCCCACAGCCCCCGGTCCATGATCCGGCCCCTGGTCGCGGGATCGGCCCTGAAACGGGCGAGCTGGGCGTCCCCGACCGCCTCGAAGCCGAGGCCGACCGCCCACAGCGCGACGCCGGCCCCGACGAGGGCCGACGGCGGGCCGGAGACGTACTGCGCGGCCTGCACGGGCAGGGACACCAGCCACACCAGGGCGCCCTGCAGCAGGTAGACCATCCGCAGCGCGTAGGCGTTCCGGCTGCCGGGCGCCTTGGCCAGCATCGCCTCGTAACGCGGGTCCTCGCCGTGGCCCCGCCCCCGGCGGGCGATGTGCACGGCCAGCCGCAGGCCCCAGGCCGCCGTCAGGGCCGTCACCAGCAGCCGTCGTACGGGATCCCCCTCCCCGGCGGAGGCGGCGCAGGTCACGGCGGCCACCGCCGTGAAGCCGAGCCCCCAGGCGACGTCCACGATGCGGTGCAGGCCCACGCGCACCGCGAGCGCGAAGGTGACGAGCATGACGGCGAGCGCGGCCGCGGCGGACCAGGCGAGGTTGACCGCGAACGCGCCCCACGGGAATCCGCTCACGGCTTCTCCAGCCCCTCGTACCAGGCGTCCGTCGTCGCCGGCATGCCGCTCGCGCCGCCGGGCCCCGGCCGCACCGCCAGGATCTGGTCGACGCCCATCCGGCCCTCCTCGAAGGCCAGGGCAGCGCCGGCCAGGTACAGCCGCCACACCCTCGCGGTCTCCTCGCCCGCCAGCTCCGCGAACCGCTCCCAGCGCTCCTCCAGGGTGCGGTGCCATCCCTCGACGGTGCGGACGTAGTGCTCGCGCAGCGACTCGGTGTGCCGGACCTCCAGGCCCGCCTCCTCCAGCAGGGCGACGGTCTCGCCGAGGGGCCGCATGTGCATGTCGGGGGCGATGTACGCCTCGATGAAGGCCCCGCCGCCGGGGGCGTTGCGCCCCCGCGACATCTGCTGCACCAGGACCCGGCCGCCCGGCCGGACGAGCCGGTGCAGGGCGGCGGCGAACGCCGGGTACCCGGCGTCGCCGACGTGCTCGCCCATCTCGACGGTGGACACGGCGTCGTAGGCCCCGCCCCGGATGTCCCGGTAGTCCTGGCAGACCACCTCCACCCGCTCGGTCAGCCCGCGCTCGCGCACCTGGCCGCGCACGTACGCCGCCTGCTCGCGGGCCAGCGTGACGGCGGTGACCAGGGCCCCGTGCCGTTGCGCCGCATGCAGGGTGAGCGAGCCCCAGCCGCACCCGACGTCCAGCAGCCGGGCCCCGGGCTTCAGCGCGAGCTTGCGGCAGATCAGCTCCAGCTTGGCCCGCTGGGCGTCGGCGGCGGTGAAGTCGCCCTTCCCGCCCGCCCAGTAGCCGCAGGAGTAGGCCATGGTGTCGTCGAGGAGCAGGGCGTAGAACTCGTTGGACAGGTCGTAGTGGTGACTGATCGCGGCCCGGTCGCGGGCCCGGCTGTGCAGGCCGCCGCGCAGCCGGGCCTGGGAGGCGGGAGCGGCCGGACGCGGGCCCACCGCCCCGAGGCGTACGGCGGCGGCGAGGGCACGGGCCCGGTCGGCGGGCGTGCGCCGGGGCGGGCGCGGGCCCCGCTCCCGGTGCGCGGCCCAGAGCGTTCGCAGCCCGTGCGCGAGGTCGCCCTCGACGTCGAGTTCGCCGGTGACGTACGCCTGCGCGAGACCGAGTTCGCCGGGCTGCCACAGCAGGCGGCGCAGTGCGCGCCGGGACCGCACGACGACCACGGGGGCGTCGGCCGGACCGGACTCGCTGCCGTCCCAGGCGCGCAGCCGCACCGGGGACGGGCCGCCGAGGGCGTCGTGGAGCAGGGCGGCGAGCAGGTGGGCGGCGCCGGGAGCCGCTGCGGGGGCGGTGGTGGTCATCGGACGGGGTTCTCCTTGGTGAACAGGTACTGCTGCACGTCCAGATAGCCGGACCGGAAGCCGGCCTCGGAGTAGGCCAGGTAGAAGTTCCACAGCCGGCGGAAGGTCTCGTCGAAGCCGAGCGCCTCGACGTCGTCGGCGCGCTCGGTGAACCTCTCGCGCCACAGGCGCAGCGTCTCGGCGTAGTGGGCGCCGAACGCGTCACGGCGGGCGACGCGCAGCCGGGTGTGGTCGCGGGCGGTCTCCTCGATCGCCGTCGTGGACGGGATGAACCCTCCCGGGAAGACGTACTTGTGGATCCAGGTGAAGGTGTCCCGGGTGGCGAGCATCCGCTCGTGCGGCATCGTGATGGCCTGGAGCGCCACCCGGCCGCCCGGGGAGAGCCGTGCGTCCAGGGTGCGGAAGTACTCGGGCCAGAACTCCGCGCCGACCGCCTCGATCATCTCCACGCTGACGACGGCGTCGTACTCCCCGCGTGCCTCGCGGTAGTCGCACAGCTCGATGCGGACGCGGTCCTCGAGACCCGCGGCGCGCACCCGTTCCCGGGCCAGGGCCCGCTGTTCCCGGGAGAGGGTGAGCGAGGTGACCCGCGCGCCGCGGGCGGCGGCGCGCAGGGCCAGCTCGCCCCAGCCGGTGCCGATCTCCAGGAGCCGGGTGCCCTCGCCGACGCCGGCGAGGTCGAGGAGGCGGTCGATCTTGCGGTGCTGGGCGGCGGGGAGCAGGTCCCACCCGGCCGGGAAGCCCCGGAACACGGCGGAGGAGTAGCTGAGGGTGTCGTCGAGGAAGAGGGCGAACAGGTCGTTGGAGAGGTCGTAGTGGCGGCTGATGTTGGTGCGGGAGCCGTCGGGGGTGTTGCGTTCCTCCTGCGGGTGGCGCGGCGCCCACAGGCCGCGCAGTCGTTGCAGCGGGGCGGGGATCAGGCCGGCGGCGTTCCCGGCGAGCACGGTGAGGGCGGCGACCAGGTCGGGGGCGTCCCACTCGCCGGCCATGTAGGACTCCCCGAACCCGACCAGCCCGCCGGCGCCGATCCGGGCGTGGAACGCGGCCGGGTCGTGCACCTCCAGCAGCGGTCCGCCCAGCCCCTCCGTGCCGGAACCGGCGAACCTGACCCGTAGGGGCAGCCCCCGCAGGGCCCGCCGCACGAGCGCCGCCGTCACCGCGGTGCGGGGCCGGGAGGCCGGGGGCACGGTGACGATGTCGGGCCAGCGGGCGGGATCGGCCGGGGCGGTGAGAGCGGCCGGAGCGGCGGCGCCGGCCTCGGTCGCGGGGCGGCCCGCCGGGGTCCGGGGCGTGTCGGAGCCGGTGCGGCCACGGGGGGCGGGGCACTTCCCCGGCGCCGTACTCCCGGAGGCGGCCTGCCCGGCGGGAGCCCCGTGCCTCCCGGGAGCGCCCTCGGCGACGACGGCGCCCGCCTCCGGGTCGGTCGGGCCGGCGGGAACGGCATGTCCCCCGGGGGTCGTACGGGACGGTGCTGTCGTCATGTCGCTTTCTCCGTGGTGCGGTGATCGGGGCGGGGCTGCACGGGCAGTCCCCGCAGGTAAAGACGGGCGCCGTGGACGCGGATCGCGGCCGACACGGCGAGGGTGGACCAGGGGTGGCGCAGGGCCAGCCGCAGCAGGGCCGCGGCGGTCGCCGCGCGGCGGTCGCCGCGAACGGTCGCGGTGAAGGCCCGGCCGTCCTCGCGGTCCAGGTGCACGGTCAGGTCGAGCCGCTCCCCGGGCGGCGGCAGCCGCATGCGGTACCGGCCGTCGACGGGGAAGAACGGCGAGACGTAGAAATCCTTGTCGGCGCCGGCCGATCCCGTCGCGTCCGGCCGCAGCAGGTAGGAGTGCCGTCCGCCGTAGGTGTTGTGCACCTCGGCGACCACACAGCGCAGGTCGCCGTCCGGGCCGTGGCACCAGTACAGGGTGAGCGGGTTGAACACGTGCCCGAGCACGCGCGCGTGGGTGAGCATCAGCACCCGGCCGCCGTCCAGGCGCACGCCCTGTGCCGCGAGGTAGGCGTCCAGGCCCGTCCGGATCGAGGGCCGGTCCCCGGCGAAGTGGTCGCGCGGGTCGAAGCGGGCCAACGGCCGCAGCGGGAAAGGGAGTCGGGGCGGGTGGTCGGGATCGACGAGCCACAGGTACGTGCGGTGCCGCAGCGCGTACCGCCGGGGCCCGGTCCGCACGTGCGCGATCCGGCAGGAGTAGAGCGCGGGCACGGCGTTCACCAGCGCGCTCCCAGAGCGGCCGCGGCCTCGACGCCGGAACGGCAGCCGTCCTCGTGGAAACCCCAGCCGTGGTACGCGCCGGCGAACGCGCAGACAGGGCTCCTCAGTTCGGGCAGACGCTGCTGCGCGGCCACCGACTCGGGGGTGTAGAGGGGGTGTTCGTAGACCATGCGGGCCAGCACCCGGCCGGGTTCGACCCGGTCCTCCCCGCCCAGCGTGACGACGTATCTCTCGTCGGCGTCCAGGCGTTGCAGCCGGTTCATGTCGTAGCTGACCCGCACCCGGTCGCCTCCGGCGTCGCACGCCGGCATCAGGTAGTTCCAGGAGGCGCGGGCCCTGGGGGCGCTCGGCAGCAGCCGGGTGTCGGTGTGCAGGAGCGTGGTGTTGCGGGAGTAGCGGAACGCGCCCAGCACCTCACGCTCCCGCTCGGTCGGGTCCGCCAGCAGCCGCAGCGCCTGGTCCGGATGGACCGCGATCACCACGGAGTCGTACGACTCCGTGGCGCCGTCCGCGGTGGTCACCTCGGCGCCGTCGGCATGGCGTCGTACGGCCCGCACGGGGGTGGCGGCGCGGATCTCGCCGATGTGCTCCGCGATCCGGTCGACGTACTCCCGCGATCCGCCGCTGACCGTGCGCCACACCGGCGAGCCGCTCACCGACAGCAGCCCGTGGCGCTCCAGGAAGCGGAACAGGTAGGCGGCCGGACAACGCTGGGCGGTACCGGCGTCGCAGGACCACACGGCCGACACCACCGGCGTCACGAAGTGGGAGCGGAAGTAGGCCGAGAAGCCCTCACGGTCCAGGAACTCCCCCAGCGTGAGCGTCCCCTCACGGCCCTGTGCCAGCAGCCGCCGGGCCGCCCGGTGGAAGGCGGGCACCTCGGCCAGCAGCCGCAGATAGCGGCCGTGCACGAGGTTGCGGCGCTGTGCGAACAGCCCGGCCGGCCCGCGGGCCCCGGCGTACTCCAGCCCGCACCCCTCGCACCGCACCGACATGCTCATCTCCGACTCCTGCGTGGTGACGCCGAGTTCGTCGAAGAGCCGCAGCAGGTACGGGTAGGTGCGCCGGTTGTGCACGATGAACCCGGAGTCGACGCGGTGCACCCGTCCGTCGCGCGGGGAGGTCAGCTCGTGGGTGTGGGCGTGCCCGCCGAGCCGGTCGTCGGCCTCGTACAGGGTGACGTGCCGGGTCCGGCCCAGGAGGTACGCGGCGGTCAGCCCCGCCACTCCCGAGCCCACCACGGCCGTCCGCAGCCCGTACCGTGCCAGGTGCTCCGGGCCGGGCCCCGCTTCCCTCGGCATCCGCTCCATCGCCGCTCCTCCCGCCACCGCGCTCTGCGGTCTCCGCGTAATCCGGAGCAGGTCGGGCGGCGGATTGGCCGTTCTCGCTGATCGGCGTCGTGCGGGACGACGGCTGCCCCGGCGCGCGTGGCCCGGGATCCCCGCTGCGGGTCCGGCGCCGCCCGCTGCGGTCCGGCGCGGGAGACCGCGAAGGAGCGGGACGCCCCGCAGGGCACGCCGTCCTCCACAGCGTGTGGACGGCAGACAGGCTCTGCCGTGCCGAGGGGAGCCCCGAGGGCTTCAACAGCGCGCGGACGAGCCATACTTGACTTGCGGGCCTCGTCGACCCGTCGATGGCTCGGCAAGGGAGAGGCGGCAGTCGGGTGAGCAGCGGCAACAAGGGGCCGGTGAAGGTCGAGGTGCGGCTGAAGTGGGATCCGAGCCGCTTCGACCAGCCGCCCCACCATCTCGACATCATCGCGGCGACCTACTCCGCGGACGCCCCGTACGGGCCGCCGGTGTACGTCGTCCACTACGACAGCCGCTCGCCCGACGGCACCATCAACATGAGCCGGCACAGCCGGACGGGCCAGGGTCTCGGCTACGTCGAGGCCATGACCCTCGAACTCGACCGGCTCGCCGCCTCCTTCGCCCGTGTCGTCGTGGGGGTGGTGATCCACCAGAACACGGGCCCCAAGACCTTCGGCGACCTCTCGAACGCCGGGGTCCTGGTCGTGGAGGGGTACAGGGAGCTGCTGAAGGACGACTTCGCGCAGCTCGCGGGATCCACCGCCGGGACCGTCGCGGAGTTCACCAGGGACGCCTCGGGAACATGGGAGTTCCACCCGATGGTCCGGGGGTTCGACAGCGAACCGGTGGCCTTCGCCGCGGAGATGGGCGCCGCCGGGCGGCCCTGACCGGACGGCGGCCGGCGAAGCCCCGGCCGGGTCAGGAAGCGGGGCCGGGTCAGGGAGCGGGGGTGGCCCGGGGGCCGGCGGCCTCCGGTGCGGGCCCGGGGTCCAGGAATTCGCGGATCGCGAAGCCCGCCAGCACGATGACCGTCGTCCACACCACGACCATGGTGGTCGGGTAGGTCCAGGTGAACAGGACGATCGCGGCGATCACCAGGATCGCGGCGCCGATCCACCGCTTGAAGCGGTGCACGAACCGCCCGACCGCCCCCAGCCGGAGCCCGCTCGACACCGACACGTCCCGCAGGGCGCCGATGCCCCTGCGGCAGCCCTTGCGGACCAGGACGGCGGGCCGGGACGGGCCGCTGAGGAAAGCGCCGGCGGCGGTGACGAGGGCGGCCGCGCCGAGCGCCCGTACGGCGGCGCGCAGGAACTTGATCAGCGCGTCGTACACCGCTCCGGCGGCGGCCGTGGAGGTGCCCGGCGGCAGTCGGTCGAGATACACGTCGCGGAAGACGGTGAGCGTGATGCCGAGGACCAGCATGGCCGCGAACACCGCCAGCGCGGCCCCCATCAGCGCGTGCCGTCGGTTGAAGGCGGTGTACACCCCCGCGGCGGCGACCAGCAGGGCGATGAGGGGCAGCCAGCTGCCCATGATCTGCAGCACCCGCAGATAGGTCTTGATCGTGCCGATCTCCTTCGACTGGAAGACCACGAAGTCCGTCCGGACCTCCGGGATGTTCGCGGCCACTCCGAGGCCGGCGCTGACCAGCCGTTGTTTGACCTGGGCCACGAGCGGCCCCACGTTGATGGCCACCTCGTTGTTCTTCAGCGAGATCGCGCCGTCGGCTTCGCCTGTCAGCGCCTTGTCCAAGGCGGTGTGCGCTCTGCGGTTGGCCTGCACCCAGACCGTCTCGAAGGCGCTGCTGCTGACCACCCGCTCCACGGTGCCGCTGACCAGCTGCTTCAGGCCGCTGGTGATCGGGGCGTCCAGGTTCCCGACCAGTTGGGCCGCCTTCGGCGGGACGCCCTTCGCCGCGACGGCGTCCTGGAGCTGTTTGACCAGCGCGTCCACGTCGATCTTCGCCAGCACCACGTCGGTGACCCGGTTGGTGACCGCCTTCTGCACATCCGGGTCGGAGGCCAGCGGCCCCACCGTGGCGACGTAGCGGTCCGTGTCCCGCACGATGCTGTTGGCCCAGACCGCGACGACGGACAGCAGCGACAGCAGGGCAGCGAAGAGGATCAGCAGGACGGAACCCGTGGAGCGCAGCGGATGATGCCGTGCCGCACGCGGGTGCATGCCGTTCTCCAGGGCGGTCATGCGATGCCGCAGATCGTCCAGTTCGCTGCGCTCCCGGTCCGAGAGCGGCTCACCGTCGGTGTTGGCCATGGACACCAGAAGATCCCCGCGTCGCCGGGCGCGCGACACGGGTGAGCCCGACGGGTGAACCGCGCGACGGATCCGTCCGCCCGGCTGTCCGTCCCGGTGGCCCGGTGGCCACGTGGCCCGGTGTCGCCGCGAGCAGAGCGACGGCACCGGGTGAACCGCTGTGCGGCACCCGGTGCAGAAGTATCGATTCGGCAGACGATCGCCCGCATTGTGGAGAAAGAGTGGCCACGACGTGATTGAATCGCGCACAATTCGCCAGGTTGGCTTGATCTGGCCGCCGGGTCCCCCTGCCCTGCCGGTCGGAAGGGGCCGCCCGCGCCGTGACCGGGCCCTCCCGGCGCGCGCGGGCGGATGCGTACGCCGGACCGATCGGCCCGGCTGCCGCCCCCACCCACAGGAAGGGAAGGTCGATGACCGCCACCGTCTCCAACTTCTACTACGGTGCCACGACCCCGGTCGCGGCCTATCTGATGGCCTGTCTCGGCGCGGCACTCGGCCTGCGATGCACGACGCGCTCCCTGCGGCGTCCTGAGCACAAGGCGAGATGGCTGACGCTGGGCGCGGTGTCGATAGGCTGCGGCATCTGGACGATGCACTTCATCGCCATGATCGGCTTCAGCGTCCAGGGCGCCCTGGTCAGCTACGACACGACGAAGACCGTCCTCAGCCTCGGCATCGCGATCGTCGTCGTCGCCATCGGTGTGTTCCTGGTCGGCTACCGGGGCGGCTCACCGGTGAACCTCGGCCTGGCGGGCACGATCACCGGGCTCGGGGTCGCGGCCATGCACTATCTCGGCATGGCCGCCATGCACACCGACGGCAGTCTCCACTACGCGACGGGAACCGTGGCGCTGTCCGTCGGGATCGCCGTCGCGGCCGCCACGGCCGCGCTGTGGGCGGCGGTGTCCATCCGCAACCTGTGGTCCAGCCTGGGAGCGAGCCTGGTCATGGGGGTGGCCGTCACCGGCATGCACTACACCGGCATGGCCGCGGTCTCCGTCCGCCTCGACGGCGGTTCCTTCGCCAGGCAGTCGTCCACCGGCCTGATGTCGTTCCTCCTGCTGATGCTCGCCGGCCCGCTGGTCGTCCTCCTGATCGCGGCCGTCGTCGTCATGTTCGATCCAGACATGATGCTCGGTGACGAAGACCAGGCGGCGCCCGCGCCGTACGACGCCGGTGCGGACTTCGCGGCTCGGCACCCCTCCCACTCCCCGCAGTCCTCCCACTCCCCGCAGGCCTTCCCCTCCCCCCAGGCCCCCTACTCCCCGCAGTCCGCTTACGCCCCTCAGTCCCCGCAGTCCCCGCAGTCCTCACAGCCCTCGCAGCCGTACGGCTCCTGGTGACCGGGCGCCCGGCGCCGCGAACGACACACGGATCCGCGCGTCACCGTGGGAATCGGTGACGCGCGGAGGGGTCGTGAGCGTGGAGGCCGGGCTCAGGCCGGTTCGGGCAGCGGTTCCGGCTGCCGGGCCGGTGCGGCGCTCGGCTCCCAGTCCGCCGTGGTCCGCACATAGGCATAGACGACGGAGACCATCGCCAGCACCAGGAGGGGGCCGTAGAACCACGCGTGCCGGGCCATCTCCAGAGGCAGGAAGCGGTACGACACCAGCAGCGCGGTGAAGACCGTGGCGCCGTGCACGACCAGCCGGACGCCCGAGCGGTCCCAGCCACGGTCGTACGCGCGCAGGGCGCCCTCGATCGTGAGGGTGAAGACGACGCCGGCGATCAGGTCCGCGCCGTAGTGGTAGCCGAATCCCAGCGTCGCCGCGAGGGTCGCGATCAGCCAGAACGCCCCCGCGAAGCGCAGGGCCCTCGGGCCCTTCCGGGTGTGGATGAAGATCGCGACGGCCCACGCCGTGTGCAGACTGGGCATGCAGTTGCGCGGGGTGACCCCGTCGAACGGCATGTGGCGCGGGACGCCGACCGGCGACGGCGTGTTCGGCCACAGGTCGGCCACCGCCCACTGCACGCTGGGGTGCGACTGCGCCCACAGGCTGACGTCCACCCAGTGCTCGCTGCCGTTGCCGTAGGCGAAGACGGGCCCCACCACCGGGAAGATCATGTAGAAGGCCGGTCCGAGGACGCCGATCGCCAGGAAGGTGCGGACCAGGTAGTGCGTCGGGAAGCGGCGCTCGGCCGCCACGTTGCGCAGCTGGTAGAGCGCGACGACGACCGCGGCGACCGGGAGCTGGCCGTAGACGAAGTCGAGGACGTTGAAGCCGATCGGGCCGGTGGCCGTGACCATCCGGCCCACCAGCCACGACGGGTTGCCCAGGGCGTGGTCGGCGGTCGCGACGTACTGGTCGAGCACCATCGGGCGCGTCTTCGAGGTGATGAGCAGCCAGGTGTCCCCGGTCTTGCGGCCGGCCATCAGCAGCAGGGCCAGCCCGACGCCCTTCAGCAACAGGACGCGCTCGCGACCGGTGCGGCGTGTGACGGCGACCACCGCGCAGCCGAGCGTCACCAGCAGGGCCCCGTTGCCGAAGGGGTGACCCTCGGTCACCTCGACGTCGGCCGCCCATCGGACGACGAAGACGACGAGGTCGATGCCGAGCGCGGCGCCGAGTGCGACGAATCTCTGCCGCCAGGGCAGGACCACCAGCATCAACGCCATGCTGGCGTACAGCAGTCCACCCGATTTGGGCGGGAATATCACCTCTCGCACCTGTGAGGTGAGCGGGCCCGGCAGACCCAGGTGGCGGGCGACGAACTCCAGCGCCAGGAGGAACCCGAGGACCACCACGCCCGCCGCGGCCATCGCCGTCACCCGTGGCCGACGCCGCTCGGCGAACGCACTGCTGCTCTTTATTCGCGCGGACATCCGCGGAGGCATCGATATCAATTCTCTGACCAGTGTGTGAAGTTCGGCGGGCCGGCTCGCTCGTCCCGCGGGCGGGCGGGACGGGTCCGCGAAGGGCGGGCAGGGGGCGTTCGTCGCGAGGTCGAACATGTTATCGGAGCGTCGCGCGGCTTTCGCCGAAATGGACAGCACAGGAAGAACCCCCAGGCCGTGGGCCCGGGGGCAGAGTTGGGCGAAGACGTCAGGCGGACGGGTCGACGACGACGTCCGCCGAGTCGCGACGACGTGGCCCGTCCCTTCGGGCAGCACCCCGTCGACGCGCAGCCGGGACGGGAAGCCGGCCTTCAGGCGCGGCTCGGCGCGCGGGGGCGGGACGGCGCGTGCGGGAGGGTGCGTGCGGGGGAGGTTGCGTGCCGGGCAGGGTGGTACGGATCACTCGCCGTCGGCGGGGAGCCGGACGGTGAACGTGGTCGAGCCCGGTTCGCTGACGAGGGTGACGCTGCCGCCGTGGGCCTCCGCCACCGCCGCCACGATCGAGAGTCCGAGGCCGGTGCCGGCGCCGCCGCCCATGTCCCCGGTGCGGCGGCGGTCCGCGCGGGTGAAGCGTTCGAAGACCTTGGGCCGGATGTCGGCGGCGACGCCAGGCCCGTCGTCGTGGACCTCCAGCAGCACCGTGCCGCCCGCGGTCCTGCCCGCCGTCCTGCCCGCGGTCGTGCCCGACGCGCTGCCCGTCGTGGTGTCCGTGGCCGCGCCCCTGGCCGTGCCCCCGTCCGCGGGCCCGGCCGGCTGCCCGGCTTCGGCCCCCGTCGGGGGGACGGTCTTCAGCGAGACCGTCACCGTGCTGCCCACGGGGGTGTGCAGACGCGCGTTGGCCAGCAGGTTGGCCAGTGCCTGGTGCAGCCGGTGGGCGTCGCCCGTCACCGTCACCGGCTCCTCGGACAGCTCCAGCGCCCAGCGGTGTCCGGGACCCGCGGCATGCGCGTCGGTCACCGCGTCCAGCACCAGACGCGTCAGGTCGACGGGACGGCGCTCCAGGGGGCGGCCCGCGTCGAGACGGGCGAGCAGCAGCAGATCGTCGACCACCTCGCCCATGCGGGCCGCTTCGGCCTCGATCCGCTCCAGGGCCCGCACCACCTTGTGCGGCACCGGGTCGGGGTGCAGCAGCGCCAGTTCCGCGTGACCGCGGATCGACGCCACGGGCGTGCGCAGTTCGTGACTGGCGTCGGCGGCGAAACTGCGCAGCCGTTCCTCGCTCGCGTGCCGCTTGGTCAGGGCGTCCTCGACATGGCCGAGCATCGCGTCGAAGGCGCCGGCGAAGCGGCCCACCTCGCTGCGCGAGTCGCTCTCCCGCACGCGGGGCGGAAGCGCCACCTCGCCGCTGGAGAGCGGCAGTTCACTGACCCGGGAGGCGGTCGCCGCCACCCGGCTGAGCGGGCGCAGCGACCAGCGCACCCACAGCGCCCCGGCGACTCCGGCGACGGCGAGCGCCGCGCCGAAGACGATCGCGGCGACCAGTACCAACCGGTGGACGGCGGCCTCCACGGACTCCATGGGCAGCCCGGTGACCAGGATGTCGCCGTCCCTGCCGTGGACGGCCATCATGCGGTAGTCGCCGAGCGAGGACAGCTCGGTGGTCCGGCCCCGGCCGTCGGCCGGCAGCGTGGCGAGCTTCTTCGCGTCCCGCGCGCCGAGCGTGACGGTCACCGTGCCCGCGTCATGGCCGGACGCCACCACCGCGGCGTTGGTGACGGCGCCGTCGACCAGCCGCGCGCCGAAGGTTCCGGCGGCCTGCCGGCGGGTGTCGCCGTCCTCGTCGCCGTCGTGGTCGGACGGCTGCGGCCCGCCGTGCTCCAGGCTGGCCGGGAACCGCTCGCCCGCCGCGCGCAGCTGCTGGTCGAGTCGGCCGGTGAGGAAGCCGTTCAGCTCCACCACCGCCGCCACCCCGACGGCCGCGCAGCTCACCGCGAGCAGCACGACGAGTCCGGCGGTGAGCCGTGCGCGCAGCGTGTGCGGCAGCAGGGGCACGCGCGAAAGCCACCGCTTCACCCTCCGCACGAGCGCCTTCACCGGGCCGCCGGCTTGAGCACGTATCCGGCGCCCCGCACCGTGTGGATCATGGGCGGGCGGCCCGCGTCCACCTTCTTGCGCAGGTAGGAGATGTACAGCTCGACGACGTGGGCCTGCCCGCCGAAGTCGTAGGACCACACCCGGTCCAGGATCTGCGCCTTGCTGAGCACGCGCCGCGGGTTGTGCATGAGCAGGCGCAGCAGCTCGAACTCCGTCGGGGACAGCTCGACGAGTTCGCCGCCGCGGGTGACCTCGCGGGCCTCCTCGTCCATCGTGAGGTCGCCGACGGTCAGCCGCGGCCCGTCCTCCAGCTGCCGGGCCATGCCCGCCCGGCGCAGCAGTCCGCGCAGCCGGGCCACGACCTCCTCCAGGCTGAACGGTTTGGTCACGTAGTCGTCGCCGCCCGCGGTGATGCCCGCGATGCGGTCCTCGACCGCGTCCCGTGCGGTCAGGAAGAGCACGCACACGTCGGACCGCACGGCGTGCAGCGAGCGCAGCACGGTGAAGCCGTCGGTGTCCGGGAGCATGACGTCGAGGACGACGGCGTCGGGCAGCAGGTCGCGCGCCTCGGCGACGGCCGAGACGCCGTCGCCCGCCGTCCGCACCTCCCAGCCCTCGTAGCGCAGGGCTCCGGAGAGGACTTCGGCGAGGTCGGGGTCGTCGTCGACGACGAGGACCCGGATGGGCGTGCCGTCGGTCCGGGTCAGGGCGGGGCGGCCGGGGCCGCGGGGGCGGGAAGTGTTCATCTCAGCTACCAGGATGCGGCCTCGCCGGTGCCGGAGGCTCCTCGCGACCTCTGAGTTCACTGTGAGTGCGCTCTGTCCCCGGTCGGCTCCGAGCGGCGAACACCCCCTCCCACCTGCGACGCAGCCGTGCCGACGCGGGGTGCGCTGAGAGCGGGCTCAGAAGTTGCGTCGGCACAGTGGCGTCCGGGACCGCCGAGAGGGCGTACGGACAGCCGAAGGGAACACGCGCATGACGACGGTGTACGAGCGACGACAGGTCGCCCCCGCGCCTCCCGCGCCGGGGCGCTCCCCCGCCGGCCCGGTGCTCGCCGTCCTGTGGGGCGGGGCCGCCGCCGTCGTCGCCCTGTGGTGGCACGACACGGGGTCGGTCGTGGGCGCGGCCGGCTGGCTGACCGGAGCCGGGCGGATCGCGGGGCTGCTGTGCGGGTACGCCTGTGCCGTCCTGGTCGCCCTGATGGCGCGCGTCCCGCTCCTGGAGCAGCGGATCGGGTCGGACCGGGTGGCGCGCTGGCACGCGCGGGCCGGCCGCTACACGGTCTGTCTGCTGGTCGCGCACGTCGTGCTCATCGTTCTCGGGTACGCCGCCCAGGACCGCTCCTCGGTCGTGCGCGAGGCGGTCACCGTGGTCCTGGACTACCCGGAGATGCTCAAGGCCACCGCCGGCACGGTCATGCTGTTCGCGGTCGGGCTGATCTCGGCCCGCGCGGTGCGCCGCCGGGTCAGCCACGAGTTCTGGTACTACGTGCACCTGCTCACGTACGCCGCGGTCTTCCTCTCCTTCGGACACCAGCTCGCCCTGGGGTCCGACTTCGTCGGCAGCCGCCCCGCCCAGGCAGCCTGGTACGCGCTGTACCTGGGCGCCGCGGCCCTGGTGGTGTGGTTCCGCGTCCTGGCCCCGGTGCGGCTCAACCTGCGTCACCGGCTGCGGGTGGACTCCGTGCACCGGGAGGCGCCGGGCGTGTACTCCGTCGTCGTCCGGGGCCGGCGACTGGACGAGATGGGCGCGCGGCCGGGACAGTTCCTGCGCTGGCGGTTCCTCACGGAGGGCATGCGCGGGACGTCCACCCCGTACTCGCTGTCCGCGCCGCCGCGCCCGGACCTGCTGCGGATCACCGTCAAGGCGCTCGGCGACCACAGTGCCGCCGTGGCCCTGCTGCGGCCCGGCACCCGGGTGTGGGCGGAAGGGCCCTACGGGGCGCTGACGGCCGACCGGCAGACCGCGCACAAGTCCCTGCTGATCGCGGGCGGCGTCGGCATCACCCCGCTGCGGGCCCTGTTCGAGACGCTGCCCGGCGACGTCACCCTCCTCTACCGCGCGCGGACCGCCGAGGATCTCGCCCTGGGCGGGGAGCTGGAGGCGGTCGCCCGGTGGCGCGGGGCGAAGGTGCTGTACGCGCTGAACGGCCGGCACGGCCGGCGTCCGGACCTCACGGCCGCCTCCCTGCGGGCCGCCGTTCCCGACCTGGAGGCGCACGACGTGTACCTGTGCGGCCCGCACGGGTTCGCGCAGGACGTGTACGAGGCGCTGCGCGCCGCCGGGGTCGCGGACCGCCGTATCCACCACGAGTCCTTCGAGCTGTGAGGCCGTCTTGCACACGTTGAGGAAGAAGAGTCCGCTGCGCCGCATCGTGCTGGCGGGCGCCGCCACCGCCTCCGGGATGGTGCTGCTGCTGTCGCTGAAGCCGCACACCACGCCGTCCGTCGCGGGACTGGCGGCCACTCCGGCGCCCGTCGCCAGTTCGAGCGCGTCGAGCGGCTCGGGCGGATCCGGCGGCTCGGGCGGGACCGCTGGGTCCAGTGGGTCCGGCGGGTCGGCCACGGGGACCCGGCACGTCACCGGGGACTCGGTGCAGACCCGGTACGGCCCGGTCCAGGTCCGCGTCACCCTGACGAACGGGAAGATCACGGACGTCAGCGCGGTCGAGTACCCCCAGGACAACCCGCGGGACCAGCAGATCAACTCCTACGCCGTCCCGGAGCTGACCAGGGAGACCCTCACCGCCCAGAGCGCCGACATCGACACGGTCTCCGGGGCCACCTACACCAGCGACGGCTACCGCAGGTCGCTCCAGTCGGCACTGGACTCGGCGAAGGGCTGACGCCCGTGGCGCCCGGAGCGGGAGCGGTCCCGCCCAGGTCGCCACGGGCGCGGGGTCGTTCAGCGCCGGGTGTAGATGAAGCCGATCTTGTCGACCTCGTCGCCCGCGCGGCCGTGGAACCCGGCGAGCTGCCATCCCGTGGGCGCGGTGCGCGTCACGCAGTCGGAGGTGGTGGTCCCGCCGGCCAGGCTGCGCCCCTGGTCGGTGGTGAACCTGGCGTAGAAGATCCGGGTGCGGCCGTCCTTCTGGCCCTGGCAGAGCTGGGCGGCCGTCACATGCTCGCCGGCGGCGAGGGTGAGGGAGGACTCGGTGCCGCCGGAGCCGCCGTGCGCCAGAGTGACGCCGTTGCTCAGGGTGAGGCTCATCCGGTCGACGCGGGAGCCGCTGCGCAGCGAGAGGCTGACGGGACGTGCGCCCGCCGGCACGGCGTCGATGTCGTTGTAGTAGTCGCCGTGGGGGCCGCCGAACTGGTCGCTGAGCTGGAGGTCGGGGTTGCGGGTCCAGGAGAAGGCGG
>NZ_BMTL01000065.1 GCF_014649655.1 Streptomyces humidus
CGAACTCGGTCCGGACGGCACCCTGACCGCTCTCGCGCAGGCGTCCCTCGACGACGCCGGGTCCACGGTGCTGGTGCCGGTGCTGCGCAAGGACCGGTCCGAGGCGTCGAGTGCCCTCGCCGCCCTCGCGGCCCTGTTCGTGCACGGCGCCGACGCCGACTGGGGCGCACTCACAGGCGGCGACCGGGCACCGGTCCCGAACCTGCCGACGTACTCCTTCCAACGCCGTCGCTACTGGCCCGACTTCACCGGCGTCACCCTCGGCGACCTCGGTTCGGCGGGCGTCGGCTCGTCCGGGCACCCGCTGCTCGGGGCCGCCGTGCGCGTGGCCGGCAGCGAGGAGGCGCTGTTCACCGGACGGCTCTCGCTCAGGACGCACCCGTGGCTGCGCGACCACGCCGTGACCGGCACGGTCCTCTTCCCGGGCACCGGATTCCTCGAACTCGCCCTGTGCGCAGCCGGACAGCTCGGCTACGACCGCGTAGAGGAACTGACCATCGCCGCCCCCCTCGTCGTGCCCGAGCGCGCCGGACGGATCGTCCAGGTCAGGGTGGGCGCACCCGACGAGTCGGACACACGCACCGTGGAGGTGTACTCCCGCGCCGAAGACGCCCTGGACACCGATCCGTGGACGCTGAACGCCAGCGGCTCACTGACCGCCGACCAGGCACCCGACACCGCCGTCGCCGACCTCACCGAATGGCCCCCGCCGAACGCCGAGCCCGTCCCCATGGAGGGCTTCTACGACCGCTTCGCCGAGGCGGGATTCGCCTACGGACCGGTCTTCCAGGGGCTGCGCGCCGTCTGGCGGCGCGGTGAGGAGGTGTTCGCCGAGGTCGGGCTGCCCGACGGGCACGATCGGCTCGCGGAGGACTTCGGCGTCCACCCGGCGCTCCTGGACTCCGCCCTGCACGCGATGATGTTCGTCTCGCTGGCCGACGCCGGCCAGGGACGGCTGCCGTTCTCCTGGAGCGGCGTGTCGTTGCGGGCGTCCGGCGCGAGGGCCCTGCGCGTAAGGATGGTGCAGGCCGGTCCGGAGGCCGTCGCCCTGCAGCTGGCCGACCCGTCGGGCGGCCGGGTCGCCTCCGTCGAGTCGCTGCTGCTGCGCCAGGTCTCCGCGGACCTGGCCGCTCACGCCGGGGCAGGCGGCCATCGCGACAGCCTCTTCCAGGTGGACTGGACGAAGGTGTCCCCTCCCGGGCAGGACGAGTTCAAGGCGGGCGCCCTCGCGGCGGTCGGCGCCGTCGGCCTCGTATCCGGCGCGGCGTCGTACCCGACCCTGGCCGAGCTGCCCGCCCCCGTCCCCGCGACCGTGCTGTTCGCCGCGGGCGCCGCTCCGGGCGGCGCGGACGGTGACATGGCGGCCGCCGCCCGTGCCGCCACCGGCCGCGTCCTGGACGCCGTACGGCACTGGCTGGCCGAAGAGAGGTTCGAGGAGTCCCGCCTGGTGATCGTCACCGAGGGGGCGGTCACCCTCGACGCGACGGCGCCCGATCCCGCCCTGGCCGCGGTGTGGGGCCTGGTGCGGGCAGCGCGTGCCGAAGCGCCCGACCGGTTCGCCCTGGTCGACACCGACGGCACGGAAGCCTCTCGCGCCGTCCTCGCCCGGGCCCTCGGCATCGGCGAACCGGAGCTCGCCCTTCGCGACGGCGTGCCGCACGCACCCCGCCTTGGCCGTGTTCCCGCCGCCGACGGACTCCCGCTGCCGGCCGGCGAGCCGGCCTGGCACCTGGGCAGCGCGGAGAAGGGCACGCTGGACAACCTGACCCTGGCCCCCTTCCCCGAGGCGGCGGCCGAGTTGACGGCGGGACAGGTCCGTATCTCCGTACGCGCGGCGGGCGTCAACTTCCGCGACGTCCTCAACGCCCTGGGCATGTACCCGGGTGAGGCGGGCCTGCTGGGCGGCGAGGGTGCGGGTGTGGTGACCGAGGTCGGTCCGGGTGTGTCGGGGCTGACCGTCGGTGACCGGGTGTTCGGCATGTTCCCCGGTTCCTTCGGGCCGGTGGCGGTGGCGGATGCGCGGACGGTGGCGCGGGTGCCGGAGGGGTGGTCGTTCGCGCAGGCGGCGTCGGTGCCGATCGTGTTCTTGACGGCGTATTACGCGCTCACGGATCTGGGTGCGGTGCGGTCGGGTGAGTCGGTGCTGGTGCATGCGGCTGCGGGTGGTGTGGGTATGGCGGCGGTGCAGTTGGCGGGGTGTCTGGGTGCGGAGGTGTTCGGTACGGCGAGTGCCGGCAAGTGGGGTGCGTTGCGGGCCATGGGTCTGGACGAGGGGCATATCGCCTCCTCGCGTGATCTGGGCTTCGAGGACGCATTCCTCGCGGCGACCGGTGGTCGTGGTGTGGATGTGGTGCTGGACTCGCTGGCGGGTGAGTTCGTGGACGCGTCGTTGCGTCTGCTGCCGCGGGGTGGCCGGTTCCTGGAGATGGGCAAGACCGACGTCCGCGAACCGCAGACCGTGGCCGCCGAGCACTCCGGAGTGGCATACCGGGCGTTCGACCTGTGGGACGCCGGTCCGGGGCGGATCGGGGAGATGCTGGCGGAGCTGGTCGCCATGTTCGAGGCGGGGAAGCTCGAGCCGTTGCCCGTCACGTGTTGGGATGTGCGCAGGGCTGCGGAGGCGTTCCGGTATCTGTCGCAGGCCCGGCATGTGGGCAAGGTGGTTCTGACGGTTCCGGCGCCGCTGGACCCGGAGGGGACCGTGCTGGTGACCGGCGGTACCGGTGGTCTGGGCGCTCTGGTGGCCCGCCATCTGGTCACCGGGCACGGTGTGGGGCGTCTGCTGCTGGCCAGCCGGCGTGGTCTGGACGCTCCGGGCGCTCGTGAACTGGTCGCGGAACTTGGTGGGTTGGGTGCGCGGGTGGAGGTGGCGGCTGTGGACGTGGGCGACCGCGACCAGCTCGCCGCTCTGCTGGATGCTGTTCCGGCGGGGCATCCGCTGACCGCCGTGGTCCACACCGCGGGTGTCGTCGACGACGGTGTGGTGTCTTCCCTCACCGCGGAGCGGCTGGCGAGCGTGATGCGGCCGAAGGTGGACGCGGTGACGCATCTGGACGAGCTGACCCGCGACGCGGACCTGTCCGCGTTCGTCGTCTTCTCCTCCGTCGCGGGCACGTTCGGCAGTGCGGGGCAGGCCAACTACGCGGCAGCCAACGCCTTCCTGGACGCGTTCGCCGCCCGCCGCCGTGCGTCGGGGCTGCCCGCGGTCTCCCTCGGCTGGGGTCCCTGGGCTCCGGGGGCGGGCATGACGGCCGAGCTGACCGAAGCGGATCTGCGCCGCATGGCACGCGGCGGCATGCGACCGCTCACCGCCGAGCAGGGACTCGGACTCCTCGACACCGCCGGGCTCGTGTCTCCCGAGGCCCCCGCGCACCGGGCTCTCCTGCTGCCGGTCAACCTCGACCTCCAGACGCTGCGGGCGCACGCCGAGGCCGTGCCGCCGCTGCTGCGCGGCCTGGTGCGGGCGCCGGCGCGGCGGGCGGCTCGGACGGCGGCCGGGGCCGGTGCGGAGCGCGAGGACCTCGCCGCCCGGCTGGCGGCGCTCGCGCCGGCCGACCGGGAGCAGCACCTCGTCGACCTGGTCTGCGACCAGGCGGCGGCGACCCTCGGCCACGCCTCGGCGGACGAGATCGAACCGGACGAGGCGTTCAAGGAGCTGGGCTTCGACTCGCTCACCGCGGTCGAACTGCGCAACCGGCTCAACGCGGTCACCAGGCTGCGGCTTCCGGCCACGTCGGTGTTCGACCATCCGACGCCGACGGCCCTGGCGGCGCGACTGCTGGAGGAGATCACCGTGCCGGAGGCGTCCGGCACCGGTGCGGGCGAGAGCCCGGGCGCGGCCGTGACGGCGGCGACGCTCCTGGTCGAACTGGACCGGCTGGAGGCCGCGCTCGGCGCTGCCGCCGCCGACGGGGACGACCACGCGACGATCACTTCCCGGCTGCAGCGGCTGACGGCGAAGTGGCAGGACAGGACAACTGCGGGCGGCGGTGCCGGACACGACAACGGCACCGGCTCCGGGGCTCCCGGAGCGGCACTCGCCGACGTCGACGACGGGGAACTCGACTCCGTCGACACGGCGGACGAGCTGTTCGACCTGATCGACAAAGAACTCGGGATGTCGTGATCAGCCGCGGGAAACCGTCGGCATCGGCTCAGGGATGTGGCGTTGGTGGCTGAAAACGGCAAGACGGACGACAAGTACGTCGAGTACCTCAAGCGGTTGACCGCCGAACTGCGGCAGACCCGCCGGCAGTTGCGCGAGGTGGAGGAGCGCGATCGGGAACCGGTCGCGATCGTGGCGATGAGCTGCCGCTACCCCGGCGGGGTGGAGAGCCCGGAGGAGCTGTGGCGGCTCGTCGAGGAGGGCGGGGACGCCGTCTCCGGCTTCCCCGCCGACCGCGGCTGGGACGTCGAGGCGGGCTACGACCCCGACCCCGACAACCCGGGCACGTTCTACGCGCTCGGCGGCGGCTTCCTGCACGAGGCGTCCCGTTTCGACGCCGACTTCTTCGGGATCTCCCCGCGTGAGGCGCTGGCGATGGATCCCCAGCAGCGGCTGCTGCTGGAGATCTCCTGGGAGGCGTTCGAGCGGGCAGGGATCGCCCCCGCCTCGGTGCGCGGCAGCAGCACCGGCGTCTTCGTCGGCGCCGCCACCTCCGGATACGGGGCCGGCGTGAGCGAGTTCCCGGACGGGGTGCAGGGCCTGTTGCTGGCGGGCAACGCCACCTCGGTGGCCTCCGGCCGCATCGCCTACACCCTCGGCCTGGAAGGGCCCGCCGTCACGGTCGACACGGCCTGCTCCTCCTCGCTCGTCGCTCTGCACTGGGCGTGCCGGGCACTGCGCCGCGGCGAATGCGACCTCGCGCTCGCGGGCGGGGTGGCCGTGATGGCCACCCCGGCGATGTTCTACGAGTTCAGCCGGCAGCGCGGCCTGGCCGCCGACGGCCGCTGCAAGGCGTTCTCCGACGACGCCGACGGCACCGGCTGGGCCGAGGGCGCCGGCATGCTGCTCGTGGAGCGGCTCTCGGACGCCCGCCGCCTGGGCCACCCCGTCCTGGCCGTGGTCCGCGGCACGGCGATCAACTCCGACGGCGCCTCCAACGGCCTCACCGCCCCCAACGGCCCCTCCCAGCAGCGGGTCATCCGTGCGGCCCTGGCCGACGCGGGACTCACCCCCGCCGAGGTCGACGCCGTCGACGCGCACGGGACCGGTACCTCGCTCGGCGACCCGATCGAGGCGCAGGCACTGCTCGCCGCCTACGGCCAGGGCCGTGAACAGCCGCTGTGGCTGGGGTCCCTGAAGTCGAACATCGGGCACACCCAGTCCGCCGCCGGCGTCGGCAGCATCATCAAGATGGTCGAGGCGATGCGGCACGGCGTGCTCCCGCGCACCCTGCACGTCTCCGAGCCGTCCCGGCACGTCGACTGGTCGGCCGGGGCCGTGCGTCTGCTCACCGAGTCCGTCGACTGGCCGGCGGCGGACCGCCCGCGTCGCGCCGGTGTGTCCTCGTTCGGCATCAGCGGCACCAACGCCCACGCCGTCATCGAGCAGGCCCCCGCCGCCGTGCCGGAGGAGCCCGAGGCCCCCGCCGCCGAGCCCCGGACCCTGCCCGTCGTGCCGTGGCCGCTGTCCGCGCGCAGTGCGGACGCGCTGCGGGCGCAGGCCGCCCGGCTGCTGGGCCGGCTGAGGAACCCGGACGGACCGCCGCGCCCGCTGGACGTCGGCCACGCCCTCGCCACCACCCGGGCCGCCCTGGAACACCGGGCGATCGTCCTCGCCACCGACCACGACACCGCCGTACGCGAACTGACCGCGCTCGCCGAGGGCTCCGAGGGGACCGCGACCGTCCGGGGCCGCACCGTGCGCGGGGCCACCGCCTTCCTGTTCGCGGGCCAGGGCTCCCAGCGGCTCGGCATGGGCCGTGAGCTGTACGAGACCCACCCCGTCTTCGCGGCGGCCTTCGACGCGGTGGACGCCGAACTGCCCTTCGGTCTGCGGGAGATCGTCTTCGGCGAGGACGCGGACCGGCTGAACCGCACCGAGTACGCGCAGCCCGCGCTGTTCGCGCTCGAAGTGGCCCTCTACCGGCTGCTGGAGTCGTGGGGCGTCACCGCGAAGTTCCTGCTGGGCCACTCCGTCGGCGAGCTGGCGGCCGCCCACGTCGCCGGCGTGTGGTCCCTCGCGGACGCCTGCCGGCTGGTGGCGGCGCGCGGCCGTCTGATGCAGGCCCTGCCACCGGGCGGTGCGATGGCCGCGCTCCGGGCCACCGAGGAGGAGGTGCTGCCCCTGCTGAACGACCGGGTCGCCATCGCCGCCGTCAACGGCCCCCGCGCGGTGGTGATCTCCGGTGCCGCCGACGCCGTGGAGGAGACGGCCGCGCACGTGCGCTCCCTGGGCCGCAAGGTGACGGCCCTGCGGGTCAGCCACGCCTTCCACTCCCCGCTGATGGAGCCCATGCTCCAGGAGTTCCGGGCGGTCGCCGAGACCCTCGCCTATCACCCGCCCCGGCTGACGATCGTCTCCGACGTGACCGGCGAGACCGCCCGCCCGGCCGACCTGTGCTCCCCGGACTACTGGGTCCGGCACGTCCGCGAGTCCGTCCGGTTCGCCGACGGGATACGCCTGCTGGTGAAACGCCGGGTGGCCCGCTTCGTCGAGCTGGGACCCGACGGCACCCTCACCGCCCTCGTCCAGGACTGCTTCGAGGGCGACGCGCCGCCCGCCGTGCCCGCCCTGCGCAAGGACCGGCCCGAGCCCGCCGCGCTGATGGCGGCGGTCGCCGGAGCGTTCGCCCACGGCGCGCCGGTCGACTGGCCGGCCGTCTTCGCGGGCACCGGGGCCGGGACCGTGGACCTGCCGACGTACGCCTTCCACCGGGAACGCTACTGGCTGGAGCCCACTCCGCTCCCCGCCGCGGTCGGCCCCGCGGACGGCACCGGCCCCGGGGACTCGGGCTTCTGGACTGCCGTCGAGGACGAGGACATCGCCGCGCTCGCCGACACCCTGGACGTCGACGAGGGGCTGGTACGCCCCCTCGTGCCCGCGCTGTCGTCGTGGTGGCGCGGACGACGTGAGGCCGGACGGGTCGACCGGCTCCGATACCGCGTCGCCTGGCATCCCCTCGATCCGGCCGACGCCGGCCCGCTCACCGGCCGCTGGCTGGTCGTCGCGCCCGCCGGAACGGCCGACGGCTCCCTGGCCGGAGCCGTGACCGGGGCGCTGGCGGCAGGCGGCGCCGAAACCGTGCTCTGCGAGCACGCCCCGGACGAGGAGCGCGCCGGACTCGCCGCCCGTATCGCCTCCCTCGGCGACTTCGCCGGCGTCCTCGCCCTGCCCGTCGAGGACGCGGACGCGCCCCCGGCCGACACACTGCTGCGCACGGTACGGCTCGTGCAGGCGCTCGGTGACGCCGAGGTGAGCGCACCGCTGTGGCTCGCCACCCGCGGAGCCGTGGCCACCGCACGCTCCGACGCCGCCCCCGACCCGGCCGGGGCCGCGCTGTGGGGCTTGGGCCGGGTGGCCGCACTGGAGCTGGGCGGCCGGTGGGGCGGCCTCGTCGACCTGCCGCCCGCCCTCGACCGGCGGGCCGCGGCGCGGCTCGCCGCCGTGCTGGCCCGGCCCGGCGACGAGGACCAGATCGCCGTGCGCTCCTCCGGCGTCTTCGTACGCCGTCTGCTGCACGCCGAGGAACCGGACGCCGCGCAGACCGGCACGAGCGGCTGGCAGCCCCGCGGCACCGTCCTGATCACCGGCGGCACCGGCGCGCTGGGCGCCCGGGTCGCCCGCTGGGCCGCCGAACAGGGCGCCGAGCACCTCGTCCTGACCGGCCGGCGCGGCACCGGCGCACCCGGCGCCGCCGAGCTGACGGCCGCCCTCACCGCGCTCGGCGCCCGCGTGACGATCGAGGCCTGCGACATCGCCGACCGTGCGGCCGTCGAGCGGCTGCTGGCCCGCCACACCGTGGACGCCGTCGTCCACGCCGCCGGCGTCACCGACACCCTGCCGCTGTCCGAGCTCGACGCCGACCGCCTCCGCGCGGTTCTCGCCGCGAAGGCACACGGCGCCGCCCACCTCGACGCGGTGCTGCGGGAACAGGGCGACCGCCCGCTCGACGCGTTCGTGCTGTTCTCCTCCATCGCCGGCGTGTGGGGCAGCGGAGGCCAGACCGCCTACGCCGCCGCCAACGCCTACCTCGACGGCCTGGCCGAACAGCGGCGCGCCCGCGGCGCCGCCGCCACCTCCGTCGCCTGGGGTCCCTGGGCCGAGGGCGGCATGGCCGCCGAGGGCGGCGCCGAGGAGTACCTGCGCCGACGCGGCCTCGCCGCCCTCGACCCGGACACGGCGCTCGCCGCGCTCCGCCGCGTCCTCCAGCAGGGCGTCACCGGCCAGGTCGTCGCCGACGTCGACTGGTCCCGGTTCGCCCCAGGCTTCACCAGCACCCGCCCCGCCCCGCTGCTCGACGGCCTGCCCGAGGCGCGGGACGCGCTGCGCACCGGGCCGACCGAAACGGACGACGGCGGAGCGGGCGCGGCCCTGCGCGGCCGGCTGGCGGGCCGCCCTGCCGCCGAACGCACCCGCGTGCTCCTGGACCTGATCCGCACCCACGCCGCCGCCGTCCTCGGCCACGCCGACGCGGGGCTGCTGGAGACCCGGCGCGCCTTCCGCGACTCGGGCTTCGACTCCCTGACCGCCGTCGAACTGCGCGACCGCCTCCGCGCCGAGACCGGCCTGGCCCTGCCCGCCACGCTGGTCTTCGACCACCCCACACCCCTCGAACTCGCCTCCCACGTGCACGGCGAGCTGTTCGACACGTCCCCGGGCGGACACCCCGGCCCCACGGGCGGCGCGGCGGTCCGCGAGCGCACGGCCCACGACCCGGTCGTCGTCGTCGGCATGGGCTGCCGCCTGCCCGGCGGCGTGACCGGACCCGACGAGCTGTGGGACCTCGTCGCCACCGGACGGGACGCGATCACCCCGTTCCCCGACGACCGCGGCTGGGACCTCGACGCGCTCTACCACCCCGAACCGGGGCGTCCCGGCGCCAGCTACACCCGGCACGGCGGATTCCTCACCGGCGCCGGCGACTTCGACCCCGCGTTCTTCGGCATCTCGCCGCGCGAGGCCGTCGCCATGGACCCCCAGCAGCGGCTGCTGCTGGAGACCTCGTGGGAGGCGCTGGAACGCGCCGCCATCGCCCCCGGCGGCCTGCGCGGCACCCGTACCGGAGTGTTCATGGGCTCCAACGGCCAGGACTATCCCGCCCTGCTGCTCAGCACACCCGACGCCGGTGACGGCTACCTCGGAACCGGCAACGCCGCCGCCGTGGTCTCCGGCCGCATCGCCTACGTCCTCGGCCTCGAAGGACCGACCCTCACCGTCGACACCGCCTGCTCGTCCTCGCTCGTCGCCCTGCACCTGGCGGTGCAGGCGCTGCGGGCGGGCGAGTGCGACCTCGCCCTCGCCGGCGGCGTCACCGTCATGTCGACCCCGGGCGCCTTCCTGGAGTTCAGCCGGCAGCGCGGGCTGGCCGCGGACGGCCGCTGCAAGGCCTTCTCCGACGAGGCCGACGGCACCGGCTGGGCCGAGGGCGTCGGAGTGCTCGTCGTGGAGCGGCTCTCCGACGCCCGGCGCAACGGACACCCGGTGCTCGCCGTGGTCGCCGGTTCCGCCGTCAACCAGGACGGCGCCAGCAACGGCCTGACCGCCCCCAACGGGCCGGCCCAGCAGCGGGTCATCCGCGCCGCCCTGGCCGACGCCGGCCTGACCCCGGCCGAGGTCGACGCGGTGGAGGCACACGGCACCGGTACGACCCTGGGCGACCCGATCGAGGCCCAGGCGCTGCTGGCGGCCTACGGCCAGGACCGTGAACAACCCCTGCGGCTCGGCTCGTTGAAGTCCAACATCGGCCACGCCCAGGCCGCCGCCGGTGTCGCCGGCGTCATCAAGATGATCATGGCGATGCGGCACGGGGTGCTGCCGCCCACCCTGCACGCCGAAGTCCCCAGCACGCATGTCGACTGGTCCGCGGGCGCCGTGCGGCTGCTCGACGAGGGCATGACCTGGCCGGACGGCGAGCGGCCGCGCCGCGCCGGGATCTCCGCGTTCGGCGTCTCCGGCACCAACGCCCACGTCATCGTCGAACAGCCCGCGGACGACGAGGACGCCGCAACCGTCGAGCAGCCGCGTGAGACCGCGCCGACGCCCCTCGCGCCGCCCGGCGCCGAAGCGGACGCCGAGCGCGCCGCGGGGACCGGCGTCCCGGTGCCCTGGGTGATCTCCGGCGCGTCCGGGAACGCCCTGCGCGAGCAGGCCGAGCGGCTCCTCGCCCACGTCGAGGCCCGGCCCGGCCTCACCGCCGCGAGTCTCGGCCTCGCCCTCGCCACCACCCGCACCGCGCTCGAGCACCGCGCGGTCGTCCTGGGCGCCGACCGTGCGGAACTGGTGTCCGCCCTCACGTCCCTGGTCCGGGGCGAGAGCGTCACCGGCGGCGTCACCGGAGGAGTCACCGGCAGGGCCCGGCCCGACGGACGCACGGCGTTCCTCTTCGCGGGCCAGGGCGCTCAGCGACCGCGCATGGGAAGGGAGCTGTACGAGACCTACCCGGTCTTCGCGGACGCCTTCGACGCCGTGTGCGCGCAGGTCGACGCGGAACTCCCCCGCCCGCTGCGGGAGATCGTGTTCGGGGACGACGCCGAGCGGCTCGGCCGTACCGAGTTCGCCCAGCCCGCGCTGTTCGCGCTGGAAGTCGCCCTGTTCCGGCTGCTGGAGTCGTGGGGTGTCCGCCCGGACGTCCTGGCGGGTCATTCCGTCGGTGAGATCGCGGCGGCCCACGTGGCGGGGGTGTGGTCGCTGGCGGACGCGTGCGCCCTGGTGGTGGCACGGGGCCGGCTGATGCAGGCCCTGCCCGAGGGCGGGGCGATGGCGGCACTGCGGGCCACCGAGGAAGAAGTCCTGCCGTTCCTCGACGACACCCGGGTCGCCGTCGCCGCCGTCAACGGCCCCCGGTCGGTGGTCGTCGCGGGTGTCCGCGAAGCCGTCGAGGAGGTCGCGGACCGCTTCCGCGCCCAGGACCGCAAGGTCACGGAGCTGCGGGTGAGCCACGCCTTCCACTCACCGCTGATGGAACCGATGCTGGACGCCTTCCGCAAGGTCGCGCAGAGCCTGACGTACGCGCGTCCGCACCTGCCCCTCGTCTCGACCGTCACCGGCGAGCCCGCCACGGCCGACGAGCTGTGCTCCCCGGAGTACTGGGTCCGTCACGCACGCCGGTCGGTCCGCTTCGCCGACGCGGTGGCCGCCCTGGAGTCCGAGGGCGTCACCCGCTTCCTGGAGCTGGGCCCCGACGGCACCGTCACCGCGCTGGCCCATGCCTCGCTCGCCGACGGCGAACCGGCCGCGGTCGCGGTCCCGGCCCTGCGCCCCGACCGCCCCGAGCCCGCGGCCCTGCTCGCGGCGACCGCGACCCTCTTCGCCGACGGCTGCGAGGTCGCCTGGCCCGCGTTCTTCCCGGCCGAGCGCCCCGCCGCGCTGCCCACCTACGCCTTCCAGCACAGCCGCTACTGGCCGCGCCCGGCCGGCGGCCACTTCGGCGACCTCCGCTCGGCCGGTCTGTCCGCCGCCGGTCATCCGCTGCTCGGCGCCGCCGTCACCCTCGCGGACAGCGGGGCCGCGCTCTTCACCGGACGGCTCTCCACCCGGCTCCAGCCGTGGCTGGCCGAACACGTCGTCTCCGGTTCCGTGCTGCTGCCCGGCACGGCCTTCCTGGAACTCGCCCTCCACGCGGCGGACCGCGTGGGCTGCGGTCAGGTGGAGGAACTCACCCTGCAGACGCCGCTGGTGCTGCCCGACCGGGGAGCCGCCGAGCTCCAGGTCGCCGTCGGCGCCCCGGACCCCGCCGGCCGCCGTGAGATCGCCGTGTACTCCCGTCCCGCGGAGGGCTCCGACGCCGACGGACCCGACGACGAGCCGTGGACCCGGCACGCGAGCGGCACCCTGCTGCCCGAGGCCGCCGCGCCGGACCCGGAGACGGACGCGCGACCGCCCGCCGGCGCCGCCGCGATCCCCACGGACACCCTCTACGAGCGGCTGGCGCAAACCGGCCTGTCGTACGGGCCGTTGTTCCGCGGACTGAGCTCCGTCCGGCAGCACGGCGACGACCTGTTCGCCGAGGCGGCCCTCCCCGACGAGTCCGCCGCGGACGCCGGCCGCTACGGCGTCCACCCCGCCCTCCTGGACTCGGTGCTGCACGCCCTCGGAGCCGCCCCCACGGCCACCGGCGGCACGGCGGGGCAGGAACCCGCCCCCGGCCTGCCCTTCTCGTGGACCGGAGTCACCCTGCACGCCACCGGTGCGTCACGGCTGCGCGCCCGCCTGCGGACGACCGGCAACGGCTCGGTCGCCCTCGACCTGGCCGACCCCTCGGGCGCACCGGTCGCCACCGTCGGATCCCTCACCCTGCGCGCCCTCACCGCACCGGCCGACGGGACCACGAGAGTCCCGCACGCCGAACTGCTGCACCGCGTGGACTGGACGCCGCTCCCGCTCGGCACGACCGCCGACGGCGCCCCGGACACGACCGCTTCGGACACGACCGCTTCGGACCTTCCGGCGCCTCCTCCGGCGTCCGCGCCCGCGTCTCTGCCGACTTCGCTTCCGGAGACCGGGGCCGACGCGGGAGAGGACGTGCTGATAGGCGTGGCACGCACGGCCGGCGACCCCGCAAAGGCGGCGCACAAGGCCACCGCCGACGTGCTGGAACTGGTGCGCGCCTGGCTGGCGGAGGAGCGCTTCGACGGCGCCCGGCTCGTCGTGGTCACCGAAGGCGCGGTCACGCTCGACGCGACGGCGCCCGATCCCGCCCTGGCCGCCGTGTGGGGCCTGGTGCGGGCGGCCCGCGCGGAGAACCCGGGACGGTTCGCCCTGGTCGACGTGGACGGCGCCGACGCGTCATGGGCGCTCGTCCCCGCCGTGCTGGCCTGCGGCGAACCCGAGATCGCCGTGCGCGCCGGCACCGCCTTCACCCCGCGTCTGGCCCGGGCCACGACCGGCCGCGACCTCGAACCGCCCACGGGCGAGCAGGCCTGGCGGCTGACCGTCGAGGAGCAGGGCACCCTGGAGGGACTGGCCCTGCGGCCGGCCCCGGAGGCGGAAGCCGGACTGACGCCGGGCCACGTCCGCGTCGCGGTGCGCGCCGCGGGCGTGAACTTCCGTGATGTGCTGAACGCGCTCGGCATGTACCCCGGTGACGCGACGGACTTCGGCCTGGAGGGCGCCGGTGTGGTCACCGAGGTCGGTCCCGAAGTCACCGGGCTGGCCGTCGGTGACCGCGTGATGGGCCTGTTCTCCGGCTCGTTCGGGCCGCTGGCCGTGGCGGACGCCCGCACGGTGGCCCGGATCCCGGCCGGCTGGACGTTCGCGCAGGCCGCCGCGGCGCCGCTCGTGTTCCTGACCGCGCACTACGCCCTCGGCGACCTCGCCGGCCTGCGGGCCGGCGAGAAGGTGCTGGTGCACGCGGCGGCCGGCGGCGTGGGCATGGCCGCCCTGCAACTGGCACGTCACCGGGGCGCCGAGGTGTTCGGCACGGCCGGTCCCGGCAAACAGGACACGCTGCGCGCTCTCGGGCTGGACGACCGGCACATCGCCTCCTCCCGCGACACGGACTTCGAGACGGCCTTCCTCGCCACGACCGGCGGACACGGCATGGACGTCGTACTGGACTCGCTCGCCGGGGAGTTCGTCGACGCGTCGCTGAGGCTGCTGCCGCGCGGCGGCCGCTTCCTGGAGATGGGCAAGACCGACGTCCGGGACGCCCGGACCGTCGCCGCCGAGCACCCGGACGTGACGTACCGCGCCTTCGACCTGTGGGACGCCGGTCCGGAGCGGATCGGTCAGCTGCTGTCCGAGCTGGTCGCCCTGTTCGAGGAGGGGGTGCTCACCCCCCTTCCGGTCACCTGCTGGGACGTGCGGCAGGCCCCCGAGGCGTTCCGTCACCTGTCGCAGGCCCGGCACGTGGGCAAGGTGGTCCTCACCGTCCCCGCGCCGCTCGACCCGGAGGGGACCGTGCTGGTCACCGGCGGCACCGGTGGCCTGGGCGCCCTGGTGGCCCGCCACCTGGTCACCGAGCACCGCGTCAGGCATCTGCTGCTGGCCGGCCGCCGAGGCCCCGAAGCCCCCGGCGCCCGCGAACTCGTCGCCGAACTGGCCGCCCTGGGCGCCGAGGTCGAGGTGACCGCTCTGGACGTGGCCGACCGGGACCGGCTCGCCGCCGTCCTCGCGGCCGTCCCGGCCCCGCACCCGCTGACCGCCGTCGTGCACGCGGCCGGTGTCCTGGACGACGGCGTGGTGGCCTCTCTCACCCCCGAGCGGCTGGCCGAGGTCCTGCGGCCGAAGACGGACGCGGTGACGCACCTGCACGAGCTGACCCGCCACGCCGACCTGTCCGCGTTCGTGGTCTTCTCCTCGGTCGCGGGGATGTTCGGCGGCGCGGGCCAGGCCAACTACGCGGCCGCCAACGCCTTCCTCGACGCCTTCGCCGTCACCCGCCGCTCCGCCGGCCTGCCCGCGACCGCGCTCGCCTGGGGCCCGTGGGCGCCCGGCGCGGGCATGACCGCCGAGCTGACCGAGGCGGACCTGCGCCGCATGGCCCGCGGCGGTATGCGGCCGCTCGCTCCCGCGGAGGGGCTCGGCGCCCTGGACGCGGCCCTGCGGCGGCCCGAACCCGTCCTCGTGCCCCTCGCCCTCGACCGGCGCGTCCTGCGGGACCGGCAGGCGGTGACGGCGCTGCCCGCCATGCTGCGCGGTCTGGCCGTCGCCCCGGCGCGCCGCACGGCGGCCACGGCGGACGGCGCCGCCGGGCAGAACGAGCGGGCCCGCCTCGCGGCCCTCGCACAGCCCGAGCGGGAGACGGCGGTCCTGGACCTCGTACGCGCCCAGACCGCCCTGGTGCTGGGCCACGCCGGCCCCGACGCCGTCGAGGCCGGCCGCGACTTCCGCGGCCTCGGCATCGACTCGCTCACCGCCGTCGAACTGCGCAACCGCCTCAACGCGGCCACCGGGCTGCGACTGCCGGCGACCCTCGTGTTCGACTACCCCTCGCCGCGGGCGCTCGCACGCCACATCGGCGCCGAACTCCTCGACACCCGGCCCGCGGGCGCCGCGACCGCCGCGACGGTCACCGCCGCACGGGCCGCCGGCCCGGCCGACGACGACACGCGCATCGCGATCGTGGGCCTCGGCTGCCGGTTCCCCGGCGGCGTGCGCGGCCCCGAGGACTTCTGGCGGCTGCTCGCCGACGGCGTCGACGCGATCGGGTCGCCGCCCGCCGACCGCGGCTGGCACGCGGACGGCGTCCAGGGCGGATTCCTGTACGACGCCGCCGAGTTCGATGCGGACTTCTTCGGGATCTCGCCGCGTGAGGCGGTGTCCATGGACCCCCAGCAGCGCATCCTGCTGGAGATCTCCTGGGAGGCGCTGGAGCGGGCCGCGATCGACCCGCGCGGCCTGCACGGATCCCGTACCGGAGTGTTCGTCGGCACGAACTACCAGGGCTACGGGTCGGCCGCGCACGACGTCCCCGAGGACGCGCGGGGACAGCTCCTGACCGGGCACGCCGCGAGCGTGGCCTCCGGCCGCGTCGCCTATGCGCTCGGCCTGGAGGGCCCGGCGGTCACCGTGGACACCGCCTGCTCGTCCTCCCTGGTGGCCCTGCACTGGGCCGCCCAGTCGCTGCGCTCCGGCGAGTGCGACCTGGCGCTCGCGGGCGGTGTGACGGTGATGGCCACGCCGGGCGCGTTCGCCGAGTTCGACCGGCAGGGCGGTCTCGCCGGCGACCACCGCTGCAAGGCCTTCTCGGACGACGCCGACGGCACCGGCTGGGGCGAGGGCGCCGGCATCCTCCTGCTGGAGCGGCTCTCCGACGCCCGTCGCCACGGTCACCCGGTGCTCGCCGTGGTCCGGGGCAGCGCCGTCAACTCGGACGGCGCCAGCAACGGACTGACCGCGCCCAACGGTCCCTCGCAGCAGCGCGTCATCCGCGCCGCGCTGGCGGCGGGCGGGCTCACCCCCGCCGACGTCGACGCGGTGGAGGCGCACGGCACCGGCACCGAACTCGGCGACCCCATCGAGGCCCAGGCCCTGCTCGCCACCTACGGGCAGGACCGTGAACAGCCCCTGTGGCTCGGCTCGGTGAAGTCCAACATCGGACACACCCAGGCCGCCGCCGGGGTGGCCGGCGTCATCAAGACCGTGCTGGCGATGCGGCACGGAACCCTGCCGCGCACCCTGCACCTCACCCGGCCCACCACCCACGTCGACTGGACGGCCGGACGGATCGAACTGCTCGCCGAGCCGACTCCCTGGCCGCGAACCGGACGCCCGCGCCGCGCCGCCGTCTCCTCGTTCGGCATCAGCGGCACCAACGCCCACGTCGTCCTGGAGGAGGGCGTGGGGACACAGTCCCCCGTCGAGCCGCCGGCCGCGGGGCCGGTCGCCTGGCCGCTGAGCGGACGGTCGGCCGCCGCCCTGCGCGGACAGGCCGACCGGCTGCGCGCCCGGCTCACCGCCGACCCCGGGCCGACCCCCGCCGACGTGGCGCACTCCCTGGCCACCGGCCGTGCGGCCTTCGAGCACCGGGCCGTCGTCGTCGCCGAGGACCGGGCCCAGCTCCTGTCCGCGCTGGCCGCACTCGGCCGCGACGAGGACACCGCCGCGGTGGTCCGCGGACGCACCGGACCGCGAGGCCGCACGGCGTTCCTGTTCAGCGGCCAGGGCTCGCAGCGGCCCGGCATGGGCCGCGAACTCATCGAACGGTTCCCGGTGTACGCCGAGGCCTTCCACCGCGTCTGCGACGCGTTCGCCCCGCACCTCGACGTGCCGCTTGCCGACGTCGTCCTCGCCCCCGAGGGCACGGAGCGGGCCGGCCTGCTGGACCGCACCGCCCACACCCAGCCCGCGCTGTTCGCCGTCCACGTGGCGCTGTACGAACTGGTGCGCTCGTGGGGGGTCGCGCCGGACGCGCTGATGGGCCACTCCATCGGCGAACTGTCCGCCGCACACGTCTGCGGAGTGCTCTCGCTGCCCGACGCGTGCGCTCTGGTCGCGGCCCGCGGCCGGCTGATGGAGGCGCTGCCCGAGGGCGGCGCGATGACCGCCCTGCAGGCATCCGAGGACGAGGTCGCGCCGCTGCTCGCCGGACGCGAGCAGCACATCGCGATCGCCGCCGTCAACGGGCCCGCCGCGGTGGTGGTCTCCGGTGACGAGGACGCCGTGTCCGACATCGGCCGGCATTTCGCCGCCCTGGGCCGAAAGACTAGGCGTTTGCGGGTCAGCCATGCGTTTCACTCGGCGCATATGGACGCGATGCTTGCGGAGTTCGAAGAGGTCGCGCGAGGCGTGCGCTACGACGCCCCCGCGCTCCCGATCGTCTCCAACGTGACGGGCGACCGGGCCACCGAGGCCGAACTGACCTCGCCGGAACACTGGGTGCGGCATGTGCGGCAGACCGTGCGCTTCGCTGACGGCGTCCGCCGCCTGCGCCAGGACGGCGTCGGCACCTTCGTGGAACTCGGGCCCGACGGCTCGCTGACCGCGATGACCCTCGACAGCCTGGGGGAGCCCACGCACCACGACCCGCAGGAACCGGCCCGCGCCGCCGTGGCCGTCCCCGTGCTGCGCCGCGGCCGGCCGGAGCCCGTCGCCGCCCTGCTGGCCGCCGGGGCCCTGCACGTGCGCGGCCTCGCCGCCGCGCAGACCGGGCTGACCGGTCCGGCCCGCACGGTGGACCTGCCCACGTACGCCTTCCAGCGCGCCCCCTACTGGCTCGCGGCCGCCCTGCCCGCCGCGACCGCGGCGCCGGGCGGGGGAGACCGCGTCGACGACGAGTTCTGGGCCGCTGTCGAGGGCGGCGATCTCGGCGGGCTGACCGAGCGCCCCGACCTCGGCGACGACACCCCGCTCAGCGAACTGCTGCCCGCGCTGTCGTCCTGGCGGCGCCGACGCCGTGAGCGTTCCGCACTCGACTCCAGCGCCTACACGGTGCTCTGGCGTCCGGTGCCGGACGGCCCGCCGCCGGTGCTCTCGGGCGCCTGGCTGCTGGCCCTGCCCGCCTCCCGGGCCGACGACCCCTGGACGGAGGCTCTCGCCGAGGGCCTGACCGCGCACGGCGCCCAGGTCGTGCCGCTCCTCGTGGACTGCGCCCTCAGCGACCGGGCCGCCCTCGCCGAGGACCTGCGCAAGCTACCCGAACCGGACGCCGTACGAGGCGTGTTGTCACTGCTGGCGCTCGACGAGGAGCCCGTGGCCGCCGAGGACCGCGCGGCCACCCCCGCCGGCCTGGCAGCGCTGCTCGCCCTGACCCAGGCGCTCGGCGACCTGGAGATCGGCGCCCCGCTGTGGGCCGCCACCGTCGGCGCCGTCGCCGCCACCGACCGGGAGAGCGTGACCTCGCCCACCCAGGCCGCCACCTGGGGCCTGGGCAGGGTCGCCGCGCTGGAACAGCCGCAACGCTGGGGCGGTCTCGTCGACCTCCCCGCCACCCTCGACGGGCGGACCGCCGAACGGCTCGCGGCCCTGCTCTCCGGCGCCACGGGAGAGGACCAGACCGCCGTACGGGCCGCCGGAGCCTTCGCCCGCCGCCTCGTCCACGCCCGGCCGTCCGACGCCGACGCACCCGAGTGGAACTGCGCGGGCGAGACCGTGCTGATCACCGGCGGCACCGGAGCACTCGGCGCCCGGGTGGCCCGCCGGCTCGCCGAACGCGGCGCCCGGCACCTGGTGCTGGCCGGCCGCCGCGGCCCCGACGCCGAGGGGGCCGAGGCGCTGCGCGCCGAACTGGCCGCACACGGTACGACCGTCACGCCGGTCGCCTGCGACGCCGCCGACCCCGACGCCCTGGCCGCACTGCTGGCCGAGCACCCGGTCGACGCCGTGGTGCACGCGGCCGGGGTCCTGGACGACGGACTGCTCCAGTCGCTCACCCCCGGGCGGCTGGAAGCGGTGCTGCGGCCGAAGCTCGCCGCCGCCCGCAACCTCGACCTGCTCACCCGCGACCGCGAACTGTCGGCGTTCGTCCTGTTCTCCTCCTTCGCCGGCACGGTCGGCTCCGCGGGCCAAGGCAACTACGCCGCCGCCAACGCCTACCTCGACGCGCTCGCCGCGCGGCGTCGCGCCGAGGGCCTGCCCGCCACCTCCGTGGCCTGGGGCCCGTGGGCCGGCGGCGGAATGGCGGCCGGCGGACCCGACGCGGAGGCGCGCCTGCGAGGCGGCGGGATCGTCCCGCTCGACCCGGACACCGCGCTCACCGCCCTGGACCGGGCGGTGGCCCACGCAGACGCCGCGCTGACCGTCGCGGACCTGATCTGGGACCGCTTCGTGCCCGGCTTCACCGCCGTGCGGCCCGCGCCGCTCCTCGCCGAACTGCCCGAAGCCCAGGCCCTGTCGCGGCAGGCACGGGAGGGCAACGGCGACGCCGGGGCGGAGAGCGGCGCGCTGCGCACCCGGCTCGCCGGGCTCGCCGAGGCCGAGCAGGAGCGACTGCTGATCCAACTGGTCCGCGGCCATGTCGCCACCGTGCTCGGACACGCCTCCGCCGAGGCCGTCGACGCCGACCGGGCCTTCAGCGAACTCGGCTTCGACTCGCTGATGGCGGTGGAACTGCGCAACCGGCTCGGCGTCGCGGCCGGGCTCCGACTGCCCGCCACCCTCCTGTTCGACCAGCCCACGCCGCGCGTCCTGGCCCGCCATCTGCGGTCGCTGACCGTGGCCGAAGCCGACGGAGCGCCCGCGCTGGACGCCCTCGACCAGTTGGAGGCCGCGCTCGCCGGGCTCGCCGAGGACGACGCGCGGCGCGGCCGCATCGCCTCCCGCCTGCTGGCGCTCGCCACCCGCTGCAACGGCCGGGGCGAACCCTCCGCCGAGCGGACGGACGACGGCGGGGGCGGCCTCCAGGAACGGATCGATTCCGCAGGCGCCGAGGAGATCTTCGCCCTCATCGACAACGACCTGGGCATCTCATGACCGCCCCGGCCGGCCCGACCGGCGCCACGGCCACCGGCACAACCGGCATCACGACCACGGCCACCGCCACGACCGACACGACCTGCCAGGTGGGGGAGTACGCGTGAACGAGCAGGAGAAGCTCCTCAGCTACCTCAAGAAGGTCACCGGGGACCTCCACGAGACCCGCACAAGGCTGCGGGAGGCCGAGTCCGCCTCCCGCGAACCGGTCGCCATCGTCGCGATGAGCTGCCGCTTCCCCGGCGGCGCCGACACGCCCGAGGAACTGTGGCGGCTGCTCGCCTCCGGCGGCGACGCCGTCACCGAGTGGCCCGCCGACCGCGGCTGGAACCTCGCCGACCACTACGATCCCGAACCCGGCCGCCCCGGAAAGACCTACAGCACCTCCGGTGGCGCCCTCGCCCGAGCCGGCGACTTCGACGCCTCCTTCTTCGGCATCTCGCCGCGCGAGGCGATGGCGATGGACCCGCAGCAGCGGCTGCTCCTGGAGATCTCCTGGGAGGCGTTCGAGCGGGCCGGCATCGATCCCTCGGCCGTGCGAGGCTCGCGCACCGGCGTCTTCGCCGGCACCAACGGCCAGGACTACACGGCACTGCTGCTCTCCTCCCGGGAGAGCCTGGAAGGACACGTCGGCACCGGCAACGCCGCCAGCGTCGTCTCCGGCCGCATCTCCTACACCCTCGGCCTGGAGGGCCCCGCCGTCACCGTCGACACCGCCTGCTCCTCCTCCCTGGTCGCCCTGCACCTCGCCGTACGGGCACTGCGGTCGCGGGAGTGCGATCTGGCGCTCGCCGGCGGCGTCACCGTGCTGTCCACACCCGGCCTCTTCATGGAGTTCAGCAGACAGCGGGGCCTCGCCCCCGACGGGCGGTGCAAGGCGTTCGCCGAGGCCGCGGACGGCACCGGCTGGGCCGAGGGCGCCGGCATGCTGCTGGTGGAGCGGCTGGCCGACGCCCGCCGCCTCGGACACCCGGTGCTCGCCGTCGTGCGGGGCAGCGCCGTCAACCAGGACGGCGCGTCCAACGGCCTGACCGCCCCCAACGGCCCCTCCCAGCAACGCGTCATCTGGCAGGCCCTCGCCGACGCGCAGCTGTCCACCGCCGACGTGGACGCCGTGGAGGCGCACGGCACCGGCACGACGCTGGGCGACCCGATCGAGGCCCAGGCCCTGCTCGCCACGTACGGGCAGGACCGCGAATCGCCGCTGTGGCTCGGCTCGGTGAAGTCCAACATCGGGCACACCCAGGCCGCCGCCGGGGTCGCCGGGGTCATGAAGATGGTCCTGGCCATGCGGCACGGACTGCTGCCCCGCACCCTGCACGTCGACCGGCCCACCACCCACGTCGACTGGACGGCCGGCAGTGTCGAACTCCTCACCGAGACCCGCCCCTGGCCCGCCTCCGACCGGCCGCGCACGGCCGGTGTGTCCTCCTTCGGCGTCAGCGGCACCAACGCCCACGTCATCCTCGAACAGCCCGTCCCCGAACCGGCCTCCCCGGCGCCCCCCGCCGGGCCGCCCGCCGCGCCGCCGCGCACCACGCTGGCCTACGCCGTCTCCGGGCGCAGCGCCACCGCGCTGCGTGCGCAGGCCGCCGCCCTGCACGCCCGGCTGCGCACCGACGAGACGGTTGCGCCGCACGACCTCGCCTGGTCGCTGGCGGCCACCCGGTCCGCGTTCGAACACCGCGCGGTCCTGCTCGCCGACGACCGCGCCGAACTGCTGCGCGGCCTGGAGTCGCTGGCGGCGGGCTCCCCGGCTGCCGGCCTCGTCCAGGGCGTGGCCGACGTCGACGGCCGTACCGTCCTCGTCTTCCCCGGCCAGGGCCCGCAGTGGCCCGGCATGGCCACCGAACTCCTCGACCGCGAACCGGAGTTCCGCGACCACTTCACCGCCTGCGCCACCGCCGTCGAGCGCTGGGTGGACTGGTCCGTCGAAGCCGTGCTGCGCGGCGCCGACGGCGCCCCCGGTTCCGACCGCGTGGACGTCGTCCAGCCGCTGCTGTTCGTGACCATGGTGGCGCTGGCCCGGCTGTGGCAGTCCCGGGGCCTGCGCCCGGACGCCGTGGTCGGCCACAGCCAGGGCGAGATCGCGGCCGCCTGCGTCGCCGGCGGCCTCACCCTGGACGACGCGGCCCGCGTGGTCGTCCTGCGCAGCAAGGCCATCACCGCCCTCGCAGGGCGCGGCGGCATGGCCTCGGTACTGCTGCCGGTCACCGACGTCCGCGAACGGCTGGCGCGCCGCGAGGGCCGGCTGTCGGTCGCCGCCGTCAACGGGCCCGCCTCCGTGGTGGTCTCCGGCGACGCCGACGCCGTACGCGACCTGTGCGCAAGCCTCACCGCCGACGGCGTGCAGGCCCGGCAGATCCCCGTCGACTACGCCTCCCACTCCGCGCAGGTCGAGGAGATCCACGAGCGGCTCCTCACCGACCTCGCCGCCGTCCGGCCCCGCACCTCGGCCGTGCCGTTCTTCTCCACCGTCACCTGCGACTGGCTCGACACCGAACACCTCGACGCCGCCTACTGGTACGACAACCTGCGCCGCACCGTCCGTTTCGCCGACGCCGTACAGGCCCTCGCCGCACAGGACTTCCGCGCCTTCGTCGAGTCCAGCCCGCACCCCGTGCTCACCGCCGCCGTCCGCGACACCCTCGACGAGGACGGCCGCACCGGCACCGTCGTCACCGGGACACTGCGCCGCGGCGAAGGCGGTCCCCGCCGCTTCCTCGCCTCCCTGGCCGAGCTGAGCGTGCGCGGCGCCGTCCCCGCCGACCGCACGGCGCCGGCCGGCCCCCACACCCGCGTCGACCTGCCCACCTACGCCTTCCAACGCCGCACCTACTGGCCCGCCCCCGCCCAGCTCACCGCCCCCGAGCCGGCCGCCGGCACGGATCTCGACGCCCGGTTCTGGGAGACCGTCGAGAACGGCGAGACGGCGCCGCTCGCCGCCGCCCTCCACCTCGACCACGACACCCTCGCCACGGTCCTGCCCGCCCTGAGCGACTACCGCAGGCGCAGCCGCGAGAACGCCACCGTGGACGCCTGGCGGTACCGCGTCACCTGGAAGCCCCTGCCCGCCGCCCCGGCGCCCGTCCTGCGCGGCAGCTGGCTCGTCGCCCTGCCCGCCGCCCACCAGGACCCGGACCATCCCGCCCACGCCCTCGCCGCCGTCGTCGTCGACGCCCTCGCCCGCGCGGGCGCCACCCCGGTCACCCTCGCGGTCGCCCCGCACGACGGCCGCGACAGCATCGCCGAAGCCCTGCGCGCCACCGGCCCCGACGGGCCACAGGCCGTCCTGTCGCTCCTCGCCCTCGACGACGAGGAGCACGCCGGACTGTCCGGCCTGCCCCGCGGCTTCGCCGCCACCGTCTCCCTCGTCCAGGCTCTCGACGACCTCGGCGGCCAGGCACCCGTCTGGTTCGCCACCCGCGGCGCCGTGGCCACCGGCGCGACCGAGACCGTCGACGCCCCCGACCAGGCCCTCGTCTGGGGCTTCGGCCGCGTCGTCGCCCTCGAACAGCCCCAGCGCTGGGGCGGTCTCCTCGACCTGCCCGCCACCCTCGACGCCGTCGCCGCGCAACACCTCACCGCCGCCCTCGCCGGCGTCGGCCAGGAGGACCAGCTCGCGCTCCGCGACACCGGCCTCCTCGCCCGCCGCCTCACCCGCGCGGCCACCGGCGGCCTCGGCGACGGCCGGGACTGGGCACCCACCGGCACCGTCCTCGTCACCGGCGGCACCGGTGCGCTCGGCCGCCAGGTCGCCCGCAGACTCGCCCGGCAGGGCGCCCCCGGCCTCCTCCTGGTCAGCCGCACCGGCGCCGAAGCCCCCGGCGCCGCCGAACTCCGCACCGAACTCACCGCACTCGGCGCCGGACACGTCGACATCGCCGCCTGCGACGTCGCCGACCGCGACGAACTCGCCGCCCTGCTGGCCACCGTGCCCGCCGAACGGCCCCTCACCGCCGTCTTCCACACCGCCGCCGTCCTGCGGGACGGCGTCATCACCACCCTCACCCCCGACCTGCTCGCCGAAGTCCTGCGCGTCAAGGTCGGCGGCGCCCGCAACCTCGACGCCCTCACGAGCGGACTCGACCTCTCGGCGTTCGTCCTCTTCTCCTCCACCGCGGGGACGATCGGCGCCCCGGGCCACGCCAACTACGCCCCCGGCAACGCCCTCCTGGACGCCCTCGCCCAGCAGCGCCGCTCCCGCGGCCTGCCCGCCACGGCCATCGCCTGGGGACCCTGGGCCCACGGCGGCATGGCCGAGGGCTCCGTCGGCGAACGCCTCCAGCGGCACGGCGTACGCCCCATGAACCCCGACCTCGCCCTCGCGGCCCTGCAACAGGCCCTCGACCACGACGACACGACCCTCGCCGTCACCGACATCGACTGGGACCTGTTCGCCCACGCCTACACCAGCGCCCGGCCCCGTCCCTTCCTGGACGACCTGCCCGACGCCCGGCGCGCCCTGACCGCCCGACGCGGCCCGGAGCACGACCCCCGGCACGGCGACGGCGACCCCCACGACGCCGGCGACCTCACCCGGCGACTGGCCGCACTCCCCGAACCCGAACAGCGGGCCGCCTTCGGGGAACTCGTCCGCGCCCATGCCGCCGCCGTCCTCGGCCACACCGGCCCGCAGGACGTCGAACCCACCCGCTCCTTCCGGGAACTCGGCTTCGACTCGCTCACGGCGGTGGAGCTGCGCAACGCCCTCAGCGCCGCCGTCGGCCGCCCGCTGCCCGCCACCCTCGTCTTCGACTACCCCACCCCCGGCGCTCTCGCCGAACACCTCCGCGCCGGCCTCTCCCCGGCCACCGGGAACACCCCGGACGCCGTACCTCCGCCGCCGCGCGCCGCCGACGACGACCCGGTCGTCATCACCGCGACGAGCTGCCGCTTCCCCGGCGGGGCCGACACCCCCGAGGCCTACTGGCGGCTGCTCGCCGACGGTGCCGACGCCATCACCGCATGGCCCGACGACCGGGGCTGGGACGTCGACGCCCTCTACGACCCCGAGCCGGGCGTCCCCGGCCGCGCCAGCACCCGCGGCGGCGGATTCCTCGACCGCGTCGCCGACTTCGACGCCGCCTTCTTCGGGATCTCGCCGCGTGAGGCGCTGGCGATGGATCCGCAGCAGCGGCTGCTGCTGGAGCTGGCGTGGGAGGCGTTCGAGCGGGCCGGGATCGACCCGACGACGCTGCGCGGCTCTCGCACCGGCGTCTTCGCCGGCACCAACTACCAGGACTACGCCTCCCGCCCCCTCGACCCCGCCACGGCCGACGAGGTCGCGGGCCACCTCGGCACGGGCAACACCGCCAGCGTGATGTCCGGGCGGGTGTCCTACACGCTCGGGCTGGAGGGGCCGGCGGTGACGGTGGACACGGCGTGTTCGTCGGCTCTGGTGGCGTTGCATCTGGCGGTGGGGGCGGTGCGTGCGGGTGAGTGTGAGATGGCGTTGG
>NZ_BMTL01000066.1 GCF_014649655.1 Streptomyces humidus
GCACGTCTTCGCCCGTATGAAGACCTGGAAGATCCTCCGCGACTGCCGTTTGAAGGGGGACGGCGTCCACCACGCCATGCTCGGCATCGCACGGATGCACAACCTCGCCCTCGCCGGATAGGTAAGCGGGTCACATTTGCGGCCAACCATGCCCGAGACGACTCGTAGATCATTTGCGGGACAGCCCTTAGGGCGGGTTGCGGAGGCGTACGGAGGCAGTCAGAGCAAACCGCTCTGATTCGACCCCGGTTCGACCCGGGTCGCGCGGAGGCAGTCAGAGGCAACGACCTCTGCAACAAGCCTCTGGGGGGACCTGAGTTGACCGGTGTCGATCAAGCGTGGACCACTCCGGCGGGGCTCTGTTTCGACCTGGGTTGAGCTGCGACGGAGACGCCTGCCTCCGCTCGGGGTCAGGCATGCGAGGGCCTCCAGGACGGCCATCCTGGGGACCTTGCTGGCGCCGATGGAGGTCGGTTCCGGACACCACCCGTGGTTTTAGGACCGCTAACAAAATGAGTGGAAGTCGCCCTCCGACCAGGCGAGGATCTGTCACTGATCGTCGACGAAAGGGCAGCTATGGGCGACAGTCCCCCGAGGGAGCTGATCTCCCTCGCGGATGACGAGGGGAACAGCGTCAGGGTCAACGTTCTGGGACGTGACCCCAGGTGGACCGCCGGACTCGACGCCGAGATCGTCGTCAAGACGCCCTTCGTGTCCGGCCGTATCGACCTGGCGCTGTACGTTTCGAGGCTGGAGAACTGGGCTGACGCGCTGGACCGGCTCGACGCCGGCGAAGACATCGCCTGGATGGAGATGAGCAGCGGGCCGTCCATCTTCATCCAGCTCACCGGCGAGCGTGACTGTCCGGAGGTGGTCGTGGAGGACGAGGGCGGATCCATGGTCACCGTGCGGGTCCCGCTCGTCCCGCCGGACGACTGGATTGCGGACCACCGCCAGCGTCTGCACCAGGTGATGAGCTACTGGGTCCCGATGCTGTCAGGGTAGGGAAACGAACCGCCGCCAGCAGATGAGCGCGCAGCCGAGGGTGAGGAAGGCTTCGTGGATGTCGTCGCGGATCTCCCAGCGGATCCGCAGTCGGCGGAACCAGTGCAGATGGGCGAACGCACGCTCCACGACCCAGCGTTGAGTGCCGAGTCCGGAGCCGTGATCGGTGCCGCGCCGGGCGATCACCGGCTTCACGCCGAGGGCCCGGACGAGGCGCCGGTACTTGTCGTGGTCGTAGCCGCGGTCACCGAGCACGATGCCCGGTCGACGCCCGGGGCGGCCGCGCTTGCCACGTACCGGCGGCACGGCTTCGAGTAGCGGGACGAGCTGGGTGACGTCGTTGCGATTGCCGCCGGTCAAGGTGACAGCGAGTGGGATGCCGGTGGCGTCGGTGATCAGGTGAGCTCCCGGCACGACGCGTACGAAGTCCTCGCCGCATTGCGGGACCGGATCGAAACGACACCGTGGCACGGGGAGCGGGGGCGGACCGCGCTGCGGGTACTGCGGGCGCACCTGAACTTCGCCGAGATCGCGGGCGGCCCCCTGCCCCGCGCAAGTGAGCGGCAGACCGCGGAGGAAGCCGGGATCTCCCGGACAACGCTCCGGGTCGTCTACAAAACAGTCCTCAAGCCGTGTGGCTGGCTGCGGCGTCTGCGGGTGGGTCATGGCCGGGAGGGCTCGACCTGGTACCTGGGCGACGGCGGCAGCAAGATCCCCGACTGCGGTGGCCCGGCTCTGTTGTCTCGTTTCCGGTCCACTCAGTTCCCCCCCGACCCGGCACTTGAGGAGTGGACCACCCCTGAGACGGCCACGACGGCCGACATCAACTACACCGTCCTCGGCCATCTGATGGGCCACGACGCCTTCGCCCACCACGCCCTCGGCAGCGCCGCCCTCGTGATCATCAGTGCCCTCCACCAGCGCCCCGACCAGACCGTCGGCGAGCTCGTCGGTACCTCTTCGGTTTCCCGCGCCACCACCTACCGGACCCCGAAACGCCTCGCCGACCAGGGCCTCGTGAAGCACACCGGTGAGACCTGGGCCCTCGCACCACGTGCTCTGGAGGGCTTCGGTATCCGCCTCCCGGACGCCGACAACGGCCACACCACAGCGCCGGCACAGGGCTGGGACAAGGTCGCCGAGCAACACGGCACCTGGGGCGTCGCGGCCCGGCGCAAGGCCCTGCACGCGGCCGAGCGGGCGGCCTACCAGAAGGCAATGGACCGGCTTGCGGAGCACCGCAGCAAGGCTCTCGTGATCGTCCGCGACGGCCGCCAGGTCCTGGTACCCGTGCCGCGCCCGGACGAGATCCCGCCTGCGTGGCACGCCCCGGACGGACGGGTCCTCAACCCAGTCACCGGCGGTGCTGCCGCCGACTGGCGGGTCGCCAGCGACGGCCGGCTGATCCTCATCACCCCATCGGACCAGCGCAGTTACGACGAGCTGGCCGCTGCCCATGCCGAAGCCCTCAGCGAATGGGAGTCCGTCGCATGAACCCACATCCCCCACTCACCCCCGGCACGAGCGAGGCGGTGATGCCCCAGGCCCTGCGCAAGCAGTACGAGGCCGGTGCCACGGTCGACGAACTCGTCGCCGCCAGCGGCCTGTCCTACGGCACCGTCCTCAACCGGCTGCACGACGCCGGGACCGTCATGCGCAGCTCCTGGCAGACCCGCCGGATGCGGCAGAACCCACAAGCCCGCCAGCGTCTCGCGGCCCACCTGCGCACCCTGTACGAGCAGCGCGGCGCAACGCTCACCGAACTCGCCGCAGCGGCGGGAGAGTCGAGGCGCGGTGCCCGGCGCCTGCTGATCGAGGCCGGCGGCACCCTGCGCACCACCCAGCAGACCCTGCGGATACGCGCGGCAGCCCGGGCCGCCGAACGGTACAAGGTCGCGCTGTCCCTGCGCGCAGGGTACGAGGCCGGTGCCACGGTGCCGGAACTCGCCTGCTGGAACGCAACAACGCCGTCCACCAGCTCGTACGCGCCCGGCCCGACTACCTGCAAGGCGACGACACCCTGTTCAGAAGCCGCGATGAGCGCATCCGATTCGCCCAGCTCCTGCAGCTCGGCTGCGACGCCACCATCGACGAAAGCGTGTGGATCCCTCAAGAACCAGCGCCGAAACCGAGCGTGAACGGTCTGGTCGAAGGGCTGTGGGAGCTGCCGCAATGAAAACCCCAGTGCTGCACGAGCCGGAACTGGAGTTCCGCGCTGGAAACCGCCGCATCGGTCCCCGCTACGGCATCAGCGTGTTCGGCCCCGCCGACGCCGAAATCACCCACGTCCGTGATCTGTGCAAGGGAGAAATCCGTGCCCTACGTCGCTGTCGGACACGCCATCACCAAGTGCCGAACCCGCAGAGAGAGCCCCGAACCCACCGGGGGCCGAACACAGCCCCGCCGTCAGAAGGGGTAGTGCGCCTGCTGGGTGGCGATGGTGACCCAGCGGGTGTTGGAGAACGCCTCGATGCCCCAGCGTCCGCCGAAGCGCCCGTATCCGGAGGCCTTGACGCCGCCGAAGGGCGCCTGCGGCTCGTCGGCTACCGACTGGTCGTTGACGTGCACGATGCCGGTGCGGATCCGACGAGCGACCCGCAGGCCGTGGGTGGCGTTCTCCGTGATGATGCCGCAGGTCAGCCCGTTGTCGGTGTCGTTGGCCGCGGCGACGGCCTCGTCGTCGGATTGGAAGGTCCGCAGCACACAGACGGGCCCGAAGCTCTCCGTGAGGTGCAGGCGGGCGTCCTCGGACACATCGGTGAGCACGGTCGCCGGATGCACGGCGCCCTCCGGCTCGCCCCCGCCCACGAGGACCTTCGCTCCCTTGGCCACGGCGTCCTTCACCAGCCCCGCGACGCGCTGGGCGGCGTCCGCGCTGACCAGCGGCCCGACCACGGTGTGCGGGTGGGCGGGATCGCCGGCCCGCAGGGATTCCGCCTTAGCGGTGAACTTCCGCGTGAACTCCTCGGCCAGCGACTGGTGGACGAGTACACGGTCGCCGGACATGCAGATCTGTCCGGCATTCATGAACACGCTGAAGGTGACGGCGTTCACCGCGTAGTCGACATCGGCGTCATCCAGCACGAGCACCGCGTTCTTACCGCCCAACTCCAGTACCGCGGGCTTGAGGTGACGGGCCGCCAGCGCGCCGATGACGCGGCCGACGCCGGTGGAACCGGTGAAGTTGACCGCTCGCACCCGCGGATCGGCGATCAGCGCCTCGGCGATCGCAGCTGCGTCCTCACGGTCGTTGGTCACGACGTTGAGCACCCCGTCGGGCAGGCCCGCCTCCCGCAGGACGTCCGCAACGAGCAGTCCGCAGGCGATCGGCGCGTCCTCGCTGGGCTTGACGACGACCGTGTTGCCCGCCGCCAGGGGCGCCGCGACGGCCCGCACACCGAGGATGACGGGAGCGTTCCACGGGGCGAACGCCGCTATCACGCCCAGGGGTTCGCGGATCGCCAGGCCCAGCGCGCCTTGTTCCTGGGCACTGAGGACCTCACCGCGCGGCGCGGTGATCGCGGCGGCCGCCTCGCGCAGGATGTTCGCGGCGAGCGCCACGTTGAAGTACGCCCACGGCCGGGTACCGCCCGCCTCCTGCGCCATCACGTCGGCCACCTGCTCGCCCCGGGCGTCCAGCAGGTCCGCCGCCTTGAGGAAGACGGCGCGGCGGGCGAAGGGGGAGAGGGCCGCCCACTCCTCGAACGCGGCCTCGGCCGCGTCCACGGCCCGCTTCACGTCCTCGGGACCGGCGGCGGCCACGGTCGCGTACACCTCACCGGTGTACGGGTTGACGTCCTGGGTGGTGCGTCCTGAGGCGGCGGGCACGTCCTTGCCGCCGATCAGCAGTTCTCTCGTGATGGTCATGGGAGCGGCTCCTCGAGTCTTGGCGCGAAGGGGGTCTGGTGCGGGTCAGGAGGTGTGCCTGGTCGTGTCGACCGGCAGCTCGGAAACCGCCGTCTCGACACGGGCCGCGGCTTTGCCCATGCCGTCGAGTTCGTGACCGGGCAGATCCCAGCGCTCGATGTGCGTGACGCCCTTCGGCCCCAGTCGCACGGGCACGGTGAGGCTGACACCGTGCACGCCGTACTCGCCTTCCAGGACCACCGAGGCGGGCAGCACCGTGTCCGAGCCGGTCGCCATCGCCTCGATGAGCCGGGCGGTCCCGAGGCCCGTCGTCCAGGTCGAGGTGCGGCCGGAGTCGAGGGCGACGTGCTTGGTGTACCAGGTGTCGGCGTACTCCTCGGCCTTGTGACGCTGTTCCGTCGTGAGCTCGACGGGCTCGCCGCGAACGGTGACGCGGCTGTACAGCGGCACCTGGCCCTCGCCGTGCTCGCCGAGCATCCAGGCGTCGACGTCCTTCGCCGGGACGCCGAGGGCCAGGGCGATGCCGGTGCGCAGCCGGAGGCTGTCGTTGAGGGTGTAGCCGATCAGCCGGTGCCGGGGCAGCCAGTCCTGACGGTGGGTCCAGGTCGTCAGGGGGTCGACGGGGTTGGTCAGCAGCAGCACGACGCCGCCGAATGCGTCGCCCGCCTCGCGCAGCGGACGCAGGCAGTCGGCCACGATGCGCGCGTTGTCGGCGAGGAAGACCGAGCGCGAGGAGTTCAGCCGCAGCGGGACGGCCGCGCTGAGCACGACGACGTCCGCGTCGACGGCGTCCTCGGGCGTACCGCCGCGCACGACGTCCGCGGTCGTGGCGAGGCCGAGGGCGTTCTCCAGGTCCATGGTGTGGCTGGTGATCATGTTCGGCCGGGTGTCGACGAGAACGATCTCGTACGTCCCCTGTGCCGACAGCAGGTTGAAAGCGGCGGAGGAGCCGATGCCACCGGCGCCTCCGATGATGACGACCTTCACGCGGTGTCCCTTCACAGTCGGTGTCACAGTCGGTGTGGGTTCAGGAGGGGTATTCGGGGTCGGCCTCGACGGCGACCTCCAGGACGAGCGGTTCCCGCCGCTCCGCGAGCCCGGGCAGGACCTTGTCCAGCGCGGACAGCAGGCTCGCGTGGTCCTCGACCCGCTCAGCCGGGCAGCCGAGGCCCCGCGCGAGGGTCGACACGCTCAGCTCGGTGAAGGCCGGCCAGGCGGGTGCGGCGGCGCCCTCGCGCTCGGAGAGGCGGTCCATGATCGCGTAGCGGCCGTTGGCGAGGACCACGAAGAGCACCCCCACGCCGTAGTGGGCCGCGCTCCACAGGGACTGGATCGAGTAGAGCGAGGAGCCGTCGCCGAGGACGGCGACCACCGGCCGGTCGGGCGTCGCCCGGCGCAGGCCGATCGCCGCGGGCATCGCGAAACCGAGGCCGCCCATGGCGGCGCTGAGGAAGCCGAGGGGGGCGCGGGCGGGCAGCAGGGCGTGCAGGGCCGGGCGGCTGGAGGGGGTCTCCTCCACGACGACCGTTTCGGGAGTGAGGCGTTCGGCGAGAGCGGCCAGCACGTGCGCGGCGCGCAGGGGTTCGGTCTCCCGCGGTGGCGCGGGCAGCACGCGCGGTGGCATCGGCACGATGCGGTCCCGGGCGGAGAGCAGCGGGAGCAGCCGGCGCACGGTGTCGCCCGGTTCGGCTAGCAGAACGAGCTCGCCGGGGCTGCGGTGGGCCTCCTCCGGATCGTCGGTGACGAGCGCGACGCGGGTGCCGGGCTCGGTGAAGTCGCCCGGCGCGTAGGGGTACTGCCGGAAGGCGGCCGCTCCGACGACGAGGACGGCGTCGTACGGCGCCAGCGCGGTGCGCAGCGCGGACCGCACCGCCGGCAGGTGCCCGGCGAACAGGGGATGGTCCTGGGGGAAGCCCGCGCGGGCCCCGAACGCCTCCTGGAACACCGGGCACCGCAGGCGCTCGGCCAGTTCCGTCAGCGCCCGCCAGCCCTCCGGCGAGTCGTTCCCGGCGCCTGCGACCAGGCAGGGCGCTTCGGCTTCGCTGAGGAACGCGGCCAGCGACTCGACGGCGCCGTCGGATGCCGTGCGCCTCCCGTCCACAGCGAGGGGAGCCGCCGTCGGCAGGCCCTCCTCGGCCGGTGCGGCCCAGTCGTCCATCGGGACGACGACCACGGCGGGGCCGCGGCCCTCCCGGGCCTCGTGCCAGGCACGGGCGAGCGCGCCGGGTACGTCCTGCGGGCGGGCCGGGGTGTGCTGCCAGACCGGGTACTCCCCCGCCAGCCCTTCCAACTTCCCTGCCAGGAACGGCTCGTGGGCCAAGTGTCTGCGGTCCTGCTGACCCACGACGACGACTAGCGGCGCCCGGTTGGCCCGCGCGGTGGCCAGCGCGCTGACCGCGTTGCCGTAACCGGCCGTGGTGTGCAGCAGCACGAGGGCGGGGCTGCCGGTGGCGAGAGCGTGTCCGGTGGCCATCCCGACCACGGAGCCCTCGTGCAGACCGAGGACGAACTCGATGTCGGCGGGCAGGTCGGCCAGGAAACCGACTTCCGTGGATCCCGGATTGCTGAAGAGCGTGGTGAGTCCGTATCGGCGCAGGACATCGAATGCCTGCTCCTTGACGGTCCCGGTCGTTGTGCCTGCGGTCATCGCGGCTCCCCTTTCTGACAAGGGGGACGCTAGGGGGCGAGGGCCTCCCCCGGACACCGGCGCGTTCTCATTGCGAAACGCGTTCCGTTCCCGTGGCAGGTCAGTCCACGCCGGGCAGTACCGCGCCGGAGGACAGTTCCGCGCGCAGCCGCCCCGTGATCACCCGGGCGGTGTCCACGACGGCGTCGACCTGCGGCGGCCCGGGACGCTCGACGGTGTACAGGATGCAGACCGCCGCGACGGCGTGCCCGGGGGCGGACACGACAGGCGCTGAGACCGTGGCGAAGCCTGGCAGGACCTCGTTGCGCGTGGTGGCGTATCCGCAGGCGCGTGCCCGGGTCACCTCGGGACGTTCACCGGGCCGGGGCGGCTCGGCGGCGAGCATCGCGATGCCGGGACTGCCCAGTGTCAGCGGATGGCGGTCGCCGGGGCTGTAGACGGTGCGCGAACGGGTGCTCTCGACTTCCACGGAGACGAGTGTGACCGCTTCCTCGACGTCCCTGACGGCGAAGAAGGAGGTCAGGCCGACGTTCGCAGCGAGCTTGGCGATCTCGGGCTTGGCGATCCGCTGGAGCATGGGCAGCGTACGCCGGCCCAGGGACTGCGCACGCGTGCCGACGACGTAGCCGTGCGCGGTGTGGGCCACCAGGTGGTGGTCCTGAAGGGTGCGCAGCAACCGGTAGACGATCGAGCGGTGCAGCCGCATCTGCTGGCTCAGCTCGGGGAGTGTCAGCGGTACGTCCGACAGGGCGATCACCTCCAGCAACCGCAGACCGCGGTCGAGGGTCTGGACGGATGGCTTGGCGGCGGCCGGCGGCTCTTCGGCGGTCATGGTCGTCCTTCCCGTCACCCTGCGGAGGTTCGTCGGCGAAGCGCTGTCACGCGGATCCCGTCCGGTGCCAGGCGCATGCGCGGCGTCGGAAATGGCCGCGGTCGGGAGCGGCGTACTGGCTCGGGCCAGGTCGTGCGGGACCCCCGCTCTTCTCTCCGCATCATCCTGCCGCGGTGAGGAGGCGTTCGACCAGCAGAGCGATTCCCAGGAGCCGGCGGTCGGCGTGGCGCGCGCCGTCGAGGGCCAGCCCGACCGGCAGTCCGGGGCCCGCCAGTGCGGCCGGCACGGTGACGCCGGGAAGACCCGCGACGCTTCCCGGACCGGTGTTGCGAATGTAGGTGCGGAAGGTGGGCCGGAGGCTCCCGTGCAGCGCCACCTGCTCGGCCTCCGTGGCGATCAGCCCGGCGGGCAGGGGCGTGGTGGGGAAGAACACGGCGTCGGCGGTGCGGAAGATCCGGGCGTAACCGTCGACGAGCACGCGCTCGCGGGACCGCAGCGCTTCTTCGTACCGCACATCGCTCACGGCTCCTGGAGCACCGTCGAGGACGAATTCGGCCAGCGCGGTGCGGACGTCCGGTGCGGTGACCAGGGGGAGGCAGTCCGCCGGTTCACGGCCGGCGGTCTCGCGAAGATAGCGGGGCAGCTGACGGGCGGCCTCGTACAGCGTGACCGGAAAGCCGATCAGGTCCTCGGCGGTCTCGACCTCGGGCAGCCGTACGGGCACAAGCGTGACGCCCGCCTCGGCCAGGGCATCGAGGCCGGCCTCCCAGACCGCGGCGGTGCGCGGGTGGAGCAGCTCGGTGAAATGGTGCGCCGGGACGGCGAGGACGACCTCCCCCGGGTGCGGCGGGATCACCGGGGTCGCGTCGGCGGCCAGGACGCCGTCGAGGACGACCAGGCCGGCGACGGTCGGGGCCATCGGTCCCACGGTGTCACGGGTCCAGGACAACGGTGTGACTCCGTCGTCCGGGTAACGCCCCGTGGTGGGGCGCAGTCCCGCGATGCCGGTGAGAGCAGCGGGAACGCGGACGGAGCCGCCGGTGTCCGTGCCGAGCCCGGCCGGCGCGGCGCCGGAGGCGATGGCGGTCGCGGTTCCGCCGCTGCTGCCCCCGGCGAAGCGGGCCGGATCGACGGGGTTGCGGGCGGCGCCGTACGGGCCGCGAGCGCTGGTCGCGCCGAACGCGAACTCGTGCATGTTCGTCTTGCCCAGGACCACCGCCCCGGCGGCCCGCAGCCGGGACACCACCGTCGCGTCCCGTTCCGGAATGAAGTCGGCCAGCGCCTTGGAGCCGGCCGTGTTGGGGAGACCCGCGACGTGGATGTTGTCCTTCACCGCCAGCGGCAGCCCGTGCAGCGGGCCCTGCGGTCCGCACCGGTCGGCGGACCGGGCGGCCCGCAGCGCTCGGTCGGCGTCGAGGGTGACGAAGGCGCCGAGGTCGCTCGTCTGCGCGGCCCGGGCGAGGCACGCCTCGGTGAGTTCGGCGCTCGTGACGTCTCCGGCGGCAAGCCGGGCGAGGGCGGTCTGCATGACCGGACAGTAACGGCCGAATTACGGGCTCGTGAACGCGGCGGTTTCGGATTCCGAGACTCGGCTGCCGTCCCGGAGGCGTCCTGCTCACAAGATCTTTATGCGGGGGTCTCTCATATCGAATCCGGGCCCTGCCCAGGCGCTCCGGGTGGGCCTACGTTCGCCGCCACGTTCTCCACCCGCCGCAGCGCAGCCCCGCCACTGCGGCCGAAGGCCCACGGGAGCCGCCATGCACAGCCACGCGAACCAGCCCTCTCGCCGAGCCGTCCTGAGAGGCATCGGCCTCGGCGCCGCCGCCGCGGGCGCCGTACCGCTGCTGTCCGCCTGTGGCACCGGGCTGAAGGGCTCGGCGAGCTCTTCCGGCAACACCGTCAAGATCGGATACATCAGTCCCCGCACCGGCGCCTACGCGGCCTTCGCCGAATCCGACGCCTACATCCTGAAGCAGGCCCGGGACTTCTTCGCCAAGGGGATCACCCACGACGGCAAGAAGTACGAGGTGAAGATCCTGGACCGGGACACCGGCTCCGATCCGCAGCAGGCCTCCACGGTCGCGGAAGAGCTGATCTCGCAGGAGCAGGTAGACCTGGTCCTGGTCACCTGCACCCCGGAGACCGTCCACCCGGTGGCCGACAAGTGCGAGAGCGAAGGCGTGCCCTGCATCTCCACGATCGAGCCCTGGCAGTCGTACTTCTACGGGCGGGGCGGCTCGGACAAGAAGACGTTCACGTACACGTACCACTTCTTCGACGGTGTCGAGAGCCTCAGCAGCGTCGAGAGCGACACCTGGCGGCTGTTCGACACCAACCGGAAGGTCGGCGTGCTGTGGCCGAACGACTCGGACGGCAACGCGTTCCGCGACCGGAGCACCGGTTACCGCGCGCAGCCGGCGACCAAGGGGTTCACCTTCTTCGATCCGGGCGCCTACGAGGACGGCACCAAGGACTTCTCCTCGATCATCGCGAAGTTCAAGAAGGAGGGCGTCGACATCCTCGCCGGGGTACCGACGCCGCCGGACTTCGCGACCTTCTGGACGCAGGCCGCGCAGCAGGGGTTCAAGCCGAAGGTTGCCACGATCGCCAAGGCCATTCTCTTCGAGTCGTCCGTCGCCTCCCTGCCGAACGGTCTGGGCGACGGGCTGGTCACCGCGAGCTGGTGGGTGCCGCAGTACCCGTTCACCTCGACCCTCACCGGTCAGAGCGCGGCACAGCTCGCCGCCGGCTACGAGAAGTCCCCTCTTTCCAAAGGGCGTTCCTGGAACCAGGGCCTCGGTCCCAACCACGCACTGTTCGAGGTGGCCAACCATGTACTGCGGCACGCGAACCCCAAGGACCGGGAGGCGGTCGCCGCGCAGATCGGCCGGACCTCGCTGGACACGGTGCTCGGGCACATCACCTGGACGGGAGGCGGCAAGGCCAACCCGGTCAAGAACGTCGCCGCGATCCCGATGGTCGGCACCCAGTGGACCAGGGGCAGTGGCAACACCTATGACCTGAAGGTGGTCGGCAACGCGCTGCTGCCCGAGGTGAAGCTCGACGGCAAGGCGAGAGCACTGTGACGGCCCCGCTGCTCAGGGTCGAGCATCTGGCCGTCAGCTTCGGCGAGTTGCGGGTCCTGGAGGACGTGGACCTGGCCGTCCCCAAGGGGCAGGCCGTCGGCATCGTCGGCCCGAACGGGGCCGGTAAGTCCACCCTGCTGAGCGCCGTCTCGGGCGTGGAGCGCGCCTCGGCCGGTACCGTGCGGCTCGCCGGCCGGGACGTCACCCGCGTCTCGGCCGCCGAACGCTGCAGACTCGGCATCGGCCGCTCCTTTCAGATCCCACGTCCCTTCGTCGACCTCACCGTGTTCGAGAACGCGCTGGTCGGCGCCGAGCGGGGTGCGGGGCTGCGCGGCGGCCACGCCCGCGAACTCGCGCTGCGCTCTCTGGAGGTCACCGGCCTGCTCCCGCTGGCGAACAAGTCCGCCGGGGCTCTGCCGCTGCTCGCCCGCAAACGTCTGGAGCTGGCGCGAGCCCTGGCCACCGCCCCCGAGGTGCTGCTCCTGGACGAGATCGCCGGCGGTCTCACCGAGGGCGAGGCCGAGGAACTGGTCGCCACCGTCCTGTCGTTGAAGGAGTCCGGCCTGACGATCCTGTGGATCGAGCACGTCGTCAAAGCGCTGGTCCAGGTGGTGGACCGGCTGGTGTGCCTCGCCTCCGGCCGGATCCGGGCCGACGGCGATCCGCATGAGGTGCTGGCCGGTGCCGAGGTCGCCGAGGTCTATCTGGGAGGTGCGGCCGCATGAGCACCCCCTTGCTGGCCGTACAGTCCGTAGACGCCGGATACGGCGACTTCCAGGCGCTGTTCGGCATCGACGTCGAGGTCGCCGAGGGCGAGCTGCTGGCACTCGTCGGCGCCAACGGCGCCGGCAAGTCGACCCTGCTGCGGACCATCGCCGGCTCCCTCAAGCCGTCCCGCGGCACGGTTCGCTACGCCGGCGAGGACGTCACCGGCGCCCCCGACATCCAGCGCGCCCGCAAGGGCATCGGCCTGGTTCCGGAAGGCCGGCGTCTGTTCCCCTCCCTCACCGTCCAGGAGAACCTCCAGGTGGGCGCCGCCACCGGACGGCAGGGCCCCTGGGATCTGGCCAAGGTCTACGAGACGTTGCCGCTAGTCGCCGACCGCCGGGCCCGCAAGGCGGCCAGGCTTTCCGGCGGGGAGCAGCAGGCCGTCGCCATCGGGCGCGCTCTGATGGGCAACCCGCGACTGCTGCTGCTCGACGAGGTGTCCCTGGGGCTCGCCCCGCTGGTCGTCGACCAGCTGTACACCGCGCTGCCCGGCATCCGCGCCGAGGGCACCACGGTCGTCCTCGTCGAGCAGGACCTGGGCCGCACCTTCGCGGTGGCCGACCGGATCGCGTGCGTGCTGGAGGGCCGCATCGTGCTGACCGGCCCAGCCGCCGACCTCACCCGCGAACAGGTCACCGCCGCCTACTTCGGCACCGGTGCCCACACGGAGGCGATCTCCCCATGACCTGGCTCAGCGTCGTCGTACAAGGCATGCTGCTCGGCGGGATCTTCGCCATGGCCGCCGCCGGTCTGTCCCTCGTCTTCGGGGTGATGCGGATCGCCAACCTCGCCCACGGCGACCTGATGATCCTCGGCGGCTACGTCGCCTCGGTGACCGCGGCCCATTACGGCGTCCCGGTCCCGCTGACCATCGTCGTCTCGATGGTCGCGGTGGGCGCCCTCGGCTACCTCGTCCAGCGTTCGATGCTGGACCGGGCGATGGGTCTCGGCGAACTCGCCCCGATGCTCGTGACCTTCGGCATCTCCGTGGTCATCCCGAACGTTCTCGTGCAGGTGTTCAGCAATGACGCCCAGCCCCTGTCTGTCGGCTCCCTCGGCACGGCGAGCATCCATGTGGGCGGAGATCTGTCGATCGGCTGGTTTCCGCTGATCACCCTGCTGGCGGCGGTCGCGGTACTGACGGTGCTGCAGCTCTTCCTGCACCGGACCCAACCCGGCCGTATCGTGCGGGCGACCGCCGACGACCGGGCGGTGGTCCGGCTGATGGGCGTCGACAACCGCCGCGTGTACGCGCTGACCACCGTCATCGCCTTCGGGACCGTCGCGCTGGCGGGCGTCCTCTACACCATGCGCCAGGGGGGCGTGACGCCCTACGAGGGCCAGCTCACCGTGCTGTTCGCCTTCGAGACGGTCATCATCGGCGGCCTCGGCTCGCTGTGGGGCACGCTCGCGGGCGGCATGGTCCTGGGTGTGGCCCAGTCCGTGGGCGCCCAGATCTCCCCCGACCTGCCCCTGCTCGCGGGACACGTCGTCTTCCTCCTCGTTCTGGTGTTCCGCCCGCAGGGCATGTTCGGCAGGAGTGTGCTCGCATGACCGCACAGACAGTCCCCGGCACCGAGGCGACAGCGCTGCCTGCCGTCCACCGAAGCCGCCGCGCGACGGTCCTCGGCCTGACCGGGACGGCCGCCGTGCTGCTGGCGATGGCCGCCCTGCCCTACCTGGTCGACTCCGGCGTCACGGGCCAACTGGTCAAACTCTGCTACCTGGTGGCACTCGCCTCGATGTGGAACCTGCTCACCGGCTACGCGGGCATGATGTCCATGGGGCAGCAGGCCTTCATCGGCCTGGGCGCCTACCTTCTCTTCGTGGTCAACGACCACGGTGTGAACGTCTACGCGGGCACGCTCGTCGTCTCCGCGCTCGTGGCGCTGCTCGCCTGGCCGCTGTCGTATCTGGCGTTCCGGCTGCGCGGCGGCTACTTCGCCGTCGGCACCTGGGTGATCGCGGAGGTGGTCCGGCTGATCGTGGTCCGCTTCGACTCACTCGGCGCCGCGAGCGGACGCAGCCTTTCCGATGTCACCGCCGACCCGGTCCTGCGGCGCGCCTTCACCTACTGGCTGGCGCTGGCCGTCATGGCGGCGGCGGTGCTCGGCACGTACGCGATGCTCCGCAGCCGTCTCGGGCTCGGCCTCCAGGCCATCCGCGACGACGACACGGCAGCCGGCTCGCTCGGCGTCGACGTCACCCGGGGCAAGCGGACCGTGTACATCGCCGCGGCGGCCGGATGCGCCGCGGCAGGCGCGGTGATCTGCGTGAACAGCCTGGGTGTCGCCTCCCCCACGCAGATCTTCGGCGTCCAGTACTCCGCCCTCATGGTGTTCATGGTGATCATCGGCGGTATCGGCACAGTCGAAGGACCCGTCATCGGGGCGCTCGCGTACTTCCTGCTCGACAAGTACTTCGCGCAGAGCGGCGTCTGGTACCTGGTCGTCGTCGGCGCGGTGGCCATCGCGGTCTCGCTGTACCTGCCGCGCGGGCTGTGGGGAACGTTCGCTCAGCGGACGGGGTGGGCGGTGTTCCCGGTACGCCATACCGTCGGCCGGTAGCCGCCGGAGAGCCGGAGCGCGTGGTCGGCGACCGGTTCGCCGGCCACGGGTTCGACGACGTGAGGGCCTTCCGTGATCAGGGCGTGCGGCCCGTCACCGGTGCGACGGGCGCCGGACTCGCCTTCAGTCGGTCTGTGCCTCGACGACGGGCTCGTCCAGGTCCGGGAAATACGGTCCCACGACCTGGCCGGGCCGTACCACGGCGGCGGTGGGCCGGTCGTCGTGCAGCAGACGGGTGGCGTCGGCCCTGGCGTAGTGGCCGGCGGGATCGGCGGCGTTCTTGGCCAGGTCGATCAGTGAGAGGTCGATGTCCACGATGAGGAGGCCTTCGGCGTCCTCGGCCAACGGCTCGCCGAGGGGCCTGCCGTCGGGGCCGTAGACACGCGAACTGCCGGCGCCGGTGGAGAGCAGGGCGCGCTGTTCGTCGGTGGTCGCGAAGATCTCGACACCACGCTCGCTGATCACCTGTGTGGGGGCGATGACGTAGCAGCCGCCTTCGAGGGCGTAGGTCTGCGTGACAGCCATGTTGACCTCGGCGCCGAGGGCGTAGGCGATGCCCTTGTAGAGGCCGAACGCCGGCCAGGCGGCGATGTGCACCTGTTCGTGCTGCGCGTACATCGCATACCTGTTCAGCGGCTGGACGTGTTCCCAGCAGTTCAGGGCGCCCACTCTGCCGAGCGGGGTGTCGACGACCTTGAGGTGGCTGCCGTCGCTCTCGCCGAAGAGGCTGCGCTCGACGTGGGTGGCCTTGAGCTTGCGGCGGTGCAGGAGCACGCCGCCGTCCGGCGCGATGAGGGTCTGCGCCATGTAGAGGCTGCCGTGGTCCTTCTCGCTGTAGCCCAGGGCGACGGTGACGCCGGTGCGGCGGGCGGCCTGCCGGACGGCGGTGATGTGCCTGCCGTCGACGGTCGGGGAGTTCGCGTGGTAGCGGGCGATGAAGGGCATCTGGCCGGCGACCGGTCCGAGCCACAGGAAGAGGGGGTAGCCCGGGATCCAGGTCTCGGGGAACGCCACCAGAGCCACATCCCGGGCGGCGGCCTCCTCGATGAGGGCGATGGTCTTCTCCACGGTGGCGTCGGCGTCGAGCCACACAGGCTCTGCCTGGACGGCGGCGACACGGTACGTGGTCGGCACTGCGGACCTCCTGGCGGGTGGGCGTGATGAAGTGCCCTGACGTTAGGGGGCCGCGCCGACGGGGCTGCGGCGTTGCGCGCACCGGCCTGCGGCGTTTTCCGCGGGGCGTGCGCAGGACGGCGTCAGCTGTCCGCCGAGAGTGCCGCGACGTCTCGTCGCAGCTCGGCAGGCGTCCGGCCGTAGGCGCGTACGAAGGCGCGGGTGAAGGTGGTGCGGTCGCTGAAGCCGCAGCGGGCAGCGGCGGCGGACACCGTGAGGGTGGCGTATCGGGGATCGACAAGGATGCGGTGTGCGGTACGCAGGCGCTCGGCACGGATGAAGGCCGCGGGCGAGGTGCCGTCCGTCGCGAACAGGTCGACCGTGTAGCGCAGGGACACGCGGTGGTGCCGGGCGATGACCTCCGGCGTCAGCCAGGGCTCGGCCAGGTGCTCGCGGACGAACGCCTGCATCATGGCCAGCAGGGCTCCTCTCCCCGCGGGCACACCGGAACCTGCACCGGCCACCGCGCGCAGTGCGGTGGCCATCAGGTCGAGGGCCGTGAGGCCCAGTTCTGCTCGCTGGCCGCCGGTGAGGTCATCGCTGGTGTCGGCCAGTTCCCGCAGGCAGGCGGCCAGGACCCGGACCGTGGGATGGTCCCCCGGCAGTGCGCGTCCGCGCATGTCCTCCACCCGCCCCACCCGGTCGTGCAGCTGCTCCCGGGACATCTGCAGCACCAGCTGCCTCGTGTCGGTCGGGAACCGCAGCTCGTACGGCCGCGCGGTGTCGTACAGCGCTCCGCCACCGCACGGCAGCCGCGCCTGGCGCCCGTCCTGGAACACGGCTCCCTCCCCGTACAGGTGGAGGGAGAAGAGGTAGTCGTCACGCGGCTCGACGCGCACCAGGCGTGCCGACCGCAGAACGACGGACGGCCCGTGCGTGCGCACCTCGCTGAGCGTGGCCGCGGACCCCAGCGCGCTGGAGCGCACCGAACCCCGGAAGGACCCGGACGCGGAGCCGAGTGACAGCGGCACGAAGCTCTCGGTGATGACCTGGGCCCATTCGTTGCGGCTCTTGGCGACGAGGACTCCCATATGGCCGAGTATCGTCGGCTGATATTTCTCCTTTGTCAACGGACCGGCGGCGTCCATGGAAGGTGCGGAAGACCGCCGACGGCGGGCAGCCGGCCCCTGCTGCCCGGGTCCGCGGTCACGACGGCGTGAGCACCGCGCGCGCGAATTCTCGCGCTTCTTGCGGATCGACGGCCTCCAGGACGTTCTCGGCCGCCTCTCGGCACTCCTCGACGGTGACGCTCTCCAACTGGACGCCGACGGCCGGCACGGCCGCGGGCGCCATGGACAGGGAGGTGACCCCGAGTCCCACCAGGACGGCGGCGAGGAGCGGGTCGGCGGCTGCTTCGCCGCACACCCCCACGGGCTTGCCGAGCCGCCGGCCGGCTTCGGCGGTCATCGCGACCAGCCGCAGGACCGCCGGCTGCCAGGGGTCGGTGAGGTGCGCCAGATCCGCGGCCAGGCGGTCGGCGGCCATGGCGTACTGGGTGAGGTCGTTGGTGCCGATCGACACGAAGTCGACGGCTTCGAGGATCCGGTCGGCCAGCAGCGCCGCCGCGGGTGTCTCGACCATGATGCCGGCGATGAGCCCGCGGGAACGGACCCTGGCCGCGAAGCCGGCCGCCTCGTCGACGGTCGCGACCATGGGCGCCATCACCCACGGCGAGGTCCCCGTCGTCGCGGCGGCGAGCGCGACGGCGTCCAACTGCCTTTCCAGGAGGCCCGGGTTGCCGAACGAAAGACGCAGCCCCCGTACTCCCAGGGCGGGGTTGTCCTCACCCGCCGACGTGGCGTAGGGAATGGGCTTGTCGGAACCCGCGTCGAGAGTCCGGATCACCACGGTCCGTCCGGCGTCGAAGGACGTCAGCACCTCCGCGTAGATCGCCGCCTGCGTCTCGACATCGGGCTCGGTCTCGCGGCCGAGGAAGCAGAGCTCGGTCCTGAACAGCCCGGCGCCCTGGACGGGCGTCGGGGCCGCGGCCCGGGCGGACCGGCCGTCGGCCACGTTGGCGAGCAGCTTGACCGCCGCCCCGTCGGCAGTCCTCGCGGGGCCGGACCAGGTCGCCAGCCGCTCACGCCACGCGCGGTCCTGCACGACGCGCCGGTTCGCGTGGGTCTCATCGGGCTCTGACTCGATGGTTCCCGACGCGGCGTCGACCAGGACCCGTGTGCCGTCCGCGATCGAGGTGACGCCGGACGCTCCGACGACGCAGGGCAGCCCCAACTGCCGGGCGATGATCGCGGTGTGGCTGGTGGGGCCGCCCCTCTCGGTGACCAGAGCCAGGACGCGCACCGGGTCCAGACCGGCCGTGTCGGCCGGCGCCAGATCCTCGGCGACGAGGACGCCGGGTTCGGCGGGGAGCACCAGCCCCGGCTCCTCCACACCCACGATCCGGGCGGTGATCCGCCGCCCGATGTCCTCCAGGTCGGTGACCCGCTCGGCCATGAGACCGCCCGCCCTGGTGAAGAGAGCGGTGAACTCCCCCACGGCCCCGGAGACCGCCGTCAGCAGCGGATCGCCGGCTTCGAGCCGCTTGCGTACGGCACGACGCAGTCCCTTGTCCCTGGCGAGAGCGGCGGTCGCGACGAGGACCTCGGCCGCACTCCCGGACGCGTTGACGGAGCGGGCGTGCAACGAGTCGGTCACCATCCCCACGGCGCTGTCGTACTCGGCGAGGAGTTCCTCGGGGTCGCCGGGCGGGCGGAGGCCGTAGGCGTCGACGGCGCTGAGGGGAATCTCGGTGCTGACGCGGGCCACCGGGCCGTAGGCGACACCGGGCACCACGGGCGTGCCTCTGAGGGTGTTCGACGTCGTGGTCATCGCTGCCCCTCAGGCATCCAGGTCTCGTGCGATCAGGTCGGCGATCGCGTCGATCGCCGCCGGATCCTCGCCGGCCACCTCGACGGTGTCGCCCTGCTGGGCGCCGAGCGTCATGATCAGCAGCGCCGAGGCTGCGTCGACCGGCTCCTCGCCCGGCTTCGCGAGGGTGATGTCGGCGTCGTACTCGCTCGCCGCCGCCGCGATGAGTGCTGCGGGGCGGGCGTGCAGACCGACGGCGGAACCGACGGTCACAGTGCGGGTGGGCATATCAGACCCTTTCTCGAGAATGTACCGGTCTGCCGGTTCCGGGCCCTCGTCGGCCGTCCGGACGACGTGAGGTGGGCGACCTCGCGGTCGGCGAGCGGCTGCCCCAGGAGAGACCCCAGGACGATCCAGAGCCGGGGCGCGGCTCGTCAGGCTGAGGGCAAGCGGCGCGCATGCCCGGTCGGGGCCACCCCCGAGCTGCCGGTGTTGGGAGGTCGGACGAAGGAGTACCGCAGGTCAGAGATGCATTGCGCCGCATCGACCAGGGGCCTGTCGGCGGTCCGTCCCGTGGACCGCTCAAGGATGCCGAACAGTTGCTGGAGAACCACCGGTTGTCTGACAGGCGACGATCCGTCGGCGGCGGCAGTCAAGGTAAGGCGTGGGACGTGTCGCACGCAACTGTGACCCAGGCCATACGGTCACGGGTCACACCTCGCGCAGGACGTCCCCGCGCCGGCAAGGCCCCCGGGCCGGCCGGGCCCCGGCGGCCGCGGAATCAACCGAGCTGAACCGCAAGGCCCTTGACGATTTGTTCGCCGACGCCATCGGCCCCGAACATCGAGAAGTCCCGCGCTGGTGCCTCCCGCTCTGTTGACACCCCTCCCCCCGTCCTGCACCCTGTCGCCAGGACATGTGACTGGTCATGCAGGCAGGATCCGAGCGAAAGACGCGTCATCGTGCGCGTCGGCCGCCGGGTCCTTTTTTGTTGCCCGAAAACACCCTGCTTCCCGAGTCAGTCGCCCACCGGGCCAAAGACGCTAGGAGTATTGGTATGGACGTGAACGGGAGCGCGAAAGCGGTTCTCGACGCCTTGGGCGGTGCGCAGAACGTCTCCGCCCTGCAGCACTGCTCGACCCGGCTGCGTTTCGCCCTGGCGGACGACACGAAGGTGGACGCGAAGACGCTGAAGGACATCCCGGGTGTGGTCGGTGTCGTGGTCGGCCCGCCCCAGACGCAGGTCGTCGTCGGCAGCAAGGTCATCGACTTCTACAACGCCCTGAGCAAGCTGCTCGGCGATCGGACCGGAGACGGGAACGGGGAGACGGGACCCGCCACCGGGGCGCCCTGGACCTGGAAGCGGGCCGGCGGCACGGTGATGGACTTCGTGGTGAGCGTGTTCACTCCGGTGATCCCGGCCATCGCCGGCGCGGGCGTGCTGAAGTCGCTGCTGCTTCTGCTGACGACGGTCAAATGGGTGTCGGCCACCAATCCGACGTACCTCCTCTTCGCCGCCATTCCGACCGCGGTCTTCACTTTCCTGCCGCTTTTCGTCGCCTACACGTCGGCGAGGAAGCTGAATGTGAACCGGCCGGTCGCACTCGGTACCGTCGGGGTGCTGCTCCATCCCGGATTCACCGAGCTGATCACGCGGGACGGCGGAATCTCGATGTTCGGGATTCCTGTCACGAACGTGCCTTACAACGCACAGGTATTCCCCGCGATTCTCGCGGTCCTGTTCCTGGCCGTCGTCGAGCGGTTCTTCAACAAGTACACACCGGGGCCGATCCGGGTGTTCTTCGTGCCGATGATGTGCTTCCTGATCGTCGTGCCCGTGACGATGCTGGCGCTGGGCCCCCTCGGCTACGGCATGGGCACTCAGCTCACCTCGGCGATGCTGTGGATGCACTCCACGCTCGGCTGGGTCGCGGTCGCACTGCTCGCCTCCCTGCTGCCCTTCGTGATCTCGGTCGGTATGCACAAGGCGTTCATCCCTCCGACGATCAACACCATGAACGCGACCGGCTCCGAGATGCTCTACAACCCGGCCTCGCTGGCGCACAACATGAGCGAGGCGGGCGCGACCCTGGCCGTCGCCCTGCGCACGAAGAAGCAGGCGCTGCGCGCCACCTCCCTCTCCGCCGGTGTATCCGCGCTCTTCGGCATCACCGAGCCCGCGCTGTACGGCGTCACCCTCCAGAACAAGCGGACCCTGATGGCGGTGGTCGCCGGCGCGTTCAGCGGCGGCGCCTACGTCGGCATCACCCACGTCTCCTCGCACGCGGTGGTCGGTCCCGGCCTGGCCAGCATGTCGATGTTCGTCAGCCCCGGCGACTCGTCCAACATCATCAACGCGGTCGTGGGCCTGCTGGTCGCCTTCGGGGTCTCCTTCGTCATCTCGGCACTGACCTGGAAGGACTCCACTCCCGCGGCCGCCTCGCAGGAGTCCCGTCAGGCGGACGCCGGATCCGTGCCCGCCGGGACGCCGGGCGGCAGCGAGCTGCTGATCACCCCGGTCAGCGGCGTCGTGGTTCCGCTCTCCGAGGTCGGCGACCAGGTGTTCAGCTCGGGCGTGCTGGGTGAGGGCGTGGCGATCGAGCCTGCCTCCGGCAGGTTCGTCGCGCCGGTGGACGGCACCGTCACCTCGCTGCTCCCCTCCAAGCACGCCATCGGCATCACCACGGCGTCGGGCGCCGAGGTCCTGATACACATCGGGATGGACACGGTGAAGCTCGCCGGTGAGCACTTCACCGCGCATGTCGCCCAGGGCGACACCGTCACCGCGGGACAACCCGTAGTGGACGTGGACATCGAGGCGGTCAGGGCCGCAGGCTACTCCCTGACCACGCCGCTCGTGGTCCTCAACTCCGCCGAACACGCCCTCTCCGACATCGCCGCCGGCCCCGTCGAGGCCGACGCCCCGCTCGCCACCCTCCGCAAGAAGGAACTCTCCGATGCCACTGCCTGACCACTTCCTCTGGGGCGGCGCCGTGGCCGCCAACCAGGTCGAAGGCGCCTGGCGGGAGGACGGCCGAGGTCCCGCCGTGTCCGACGTCGCCGCCTACAAGCCGCACCTGTCCCCCACCGAGTACGCCGCCTTCCACACCTGGACCAGGGAGAGCGTCGAGAAGGCGATCGCCGACACCGACGACTCCCGGTACCCCAAGCGGCGCGGCATCGACTTCTACCACCGCTACCCCGAGGACCTGGCGCTCTTCGCCGAAATGGGATTCAGGACGCTGCGCGTGTCGATCCCCTGGACCCGGCTCTTCCCGACCGGGGAGGAAACGGAACCGCTCCGGGCCGGCATCGACCACTACCGGGCGATGTTCCGGGAGATGCGCCGTCTCGGCATCGAACCGCTGGTCACCCTCTCCCACTACGACCCACCGCTGCACCTTGCCCTGAAGAACAACTGCTGGGTCGAGCGCTCCACGATCGAGCTGTTCGAGCGCTTCGCCCGGGTCTGCTTCTCGGAGTTCGGCGAGTACGTGAAGCTGTGGCTGACGTTCAACGAGATCGACGGCATCCTGCGCCACCCGTTCACCTCGGGCGGCATCATCCCGGACACCGTCGAGGGCAGCCTGGACCAGGCCTGCTACACGGCCCTGCACCACCAGTTCGTGGCCGGCGCCCGCGTCACCGCGCTGCTGCGCGAGCTCGTCCCGGACGCCCGCATGGGCTGCATGCTGACCATGCTCCTGACCTACCCCAACACCTGCCGGCCCGAGGACGTCGCCGCCACCCAGCTCAAGGAGCGCCTGCTCTACCTCTGCACCGATGTGCAGGCCGGCGGCGCCTACCCCCGGCTGGCCCTGCGCGCCCTGGAACGCCAGGGCGTCACCGTCCCCTTCCAGGACGGCGACGAGGAGCTGCTGGCCGCGCACACCGCGGACTTCATCTCCTTCTCCTACTACAACTCCTCGACGGAATCCGTCAGCCCCGACGCCGAGCGCACCCCCGGCAACACCATCCTCGGCGTGAAGAACCCGTACCTCGACTCCACCGAGTGGGGCTGGCAGATCGACCCCGTCGGCCTGCGGATCGCGCTGATCTCCCTCTACGACCGCTACGGCCTCCCGCTGTTCATCGTCGAGAACGGCCTCGGCATGCGGGACGAGCTGACAGCGGACGGGAAGGTGCACGACCCGTACCGGATCGAGTACTTCCGGGCCCACTTCGCGCAGATGATCCAGGCCGTCGACGAAGGCGTGGACCTGATGGGGTACACCAGCTGGGCGCCGATCGACCTGATCAGCTCGTCCACCTCGCAGATGTCGAAGCGCTACGGATTCATCTACGTCGACCAGGACGACGAGGGCAACGGCAGCCTCAACCGCTACCGCAAGGACTCCTTCGACTGGTACCGAAAGGTCATCGCGACGAACGGCACCGACCTGTCCTGAACCGGACCCGCCCCCGCCCTGCCCGTCCCGGCCGTTCCGGTGCGGGTCCGGCGGTCCCGCCAGCTTTCACCCCATTGAGGATGCAGACAGTGCCGTCTCGCCAGACCATCAAGAAGGTGCTCAACTCCAGCGTCGTGCTCGTGCAGGACGACGCCGGGGTGGAGCGGGTGCTGCTCGGCAAGGGCATCGGCTTCGGGCACAAGCCGGGGGACGAGGTGCCGCCGGACGCGCCCGACCGGGTCTTCGTCCCGCTGCCCGACGACGACCGTCAGCACCTCACCGAGCTCCTGGCCGCGATACCGCCCGGTTACATCGAGCTCACCCGGGAGATCGTCGCGCTGGCCGGAGAGAACGGACTCGACCTCGACCCGCACATCTACCTGGCCCTTACCGACCACCTCCACTTCGCGGCCGAACGGACCAGACAAGGACTGCGGGTCGCCAACCGGTTCACCTGGGAGATGCGCACGCTCTACCCGGGACAGTGGGCGGTCGGGGTGCGGAGTGTGGAACTGCTGCGGGAACGACTGGGCGTGGAGCTGCCCGAGGACGAGGCGGCCAACGTCGCGTTCCACCTGATCAATGCGGACACAGGGACCAAGCACGCCGACCCGATGCGCGTCGTTCAGCTGCTGAACTCGGTCATGCAGATCGTCACCCACACCACGTCGGCCCGGTTCGACGAGGATGATCTGCACCGGGCTCGTTTCATCAGCCACCTGCAGTACTTCGCTGAACGGCTGTTCAGCGGGAAACTCCTGACCAGCGAGGACGACTTCCTCTACAAGCAGCTCGCGGGCCGCTACCCGCGTGCGGTGGGCGCGGCCAGCCGTGTCGCCGCGTATGTGCGGCAGGCCTACGGCGAGGAGCCACCGAACGAGGAGATCGCCTACCTGGCACTGCACATTGCGCGAGTGGCACCGGAGTAGGGGTCGGGTGGCCCGAGGGAGTCTCACCCTCGGGCTCCCGCAGAACGGAGCGTGACAGTCTCCCGTCACTCCGCTCTTGTCACTCTGATCACCAGAAACACGGTGTCCGTGCCCAGTGGGCGAAAAGCCTGGGATGCCGGCTGGTGATGCGCTGCCAGCACTTGTGGGCTGCCTTGAACGACCGAAATCGCTTGTACTTCTTGCGGATCCAGCGCATCAGGCAGGCACTGATACGCCGTAGGGGGGCAGCAGTTCGGAGCGGTAGAACGCTCCGTAGTACTGCATCCAGCCGCGCACGATCGGGTTGATCCTGCGGGCCAGTTCGGCGAAGGTGAGGCCGATCCGTAGGTGCAGCCGCCAGGAGCGGACCTCCCCGCTGATCTTCTTCAGGGCCTTCTTGCTGATCGCAGGCAGGAAGTTGGTGAAGTTCATCCCCTTCCTGTTCCGCGCCCTGCGGGCCTGGATCTACATCATCCAGGACAACCTCTCCGCCCACACCGGTCAGGACGTCCGCCGCTGGGCGAAGAAGGTTGCCTTTCGATGGCAGTCCGATGACGACACGACAATCACCGACCGCCCTGTCGCCACACCCAACTCCCGCACCGCACGCTGTCGGCCCAGAGCGCCGACGCGGCGTTGGTGGCCGACGGCCAGCGGCACCTCGAGTCCCCAGGAACGGGTCTCATCGAGCATGTCCAGCGCCAGCTGCCACTTCTCCACGTGCCCGGCATCGTCCGGGATGCCGCAGGCGGCGCGGCGGGCGACCT
>NZ_BMTL01000067.1 GCF_014649655.1 Streptomyces humidus
GCCCGCGATACTCCCGCACCGCCCGCTGCCGATTCCCTACACCCATCACAAACCCCCAGCTCACGAAGGTGTTGCGACGACCGATTGAATCCGCCCAATACACGAGTTTCCGGCTCGCCGAGCACCTGGACGCCGCCGGCATCGCCGCCTCGATCGGATCAGCCGGAGATGCCTACGACAATGCCCTGATGGAGAGCACGATCGGTCTGTTCAAGACCGAGCTGATCAAACCCCGGCGGCCCTGGAAGACGCTGTCCGAGGTCGAACTCGCCACCGCTGAATATGTTGACTGGTACAACCACCGCAGGCTCCACGGTGAGATAGGCCACGTCCCACCGGTCGAATACGAAGCCACCTACTACACCGAACTCACGAAACCCCAGGTCACAACCACAACCTGAGATCTCTACCGAACCCGGGGCGGTTCAGCCATCGTCGACCGCCTCACCTTCAACGGCACCATCATCGAAACCGGCACCGGCTCCTACCGCCTCGCCCAGGCCCGCGCACGTGCCGTGGAGCCAGCCACGGCTGGCTGACCCCTGCCACCGCTCCCCTTCCACGGGCAGCTGCCCTGAGAATAGGCGGCTGCCCGTGCCGCGATTGCGCGGTTGACTTCGGCCGCGAAAGAACGTTACGTTCATTAACGTTATGAGCGTTAATGAACTCTGGGATGAAGGTCTGGAGGGGCCTCCCGAGGCCCTGACCAGGTGGACTGGCTTCCTGATGAACTGGGTCGCCGCCCACGCGCGTGAGGCCTACGAGCAGGTCGTGGCTCAGGTCGGACTGAATCCGCAGCACCTGGGCGTTCTCACTCAAATTCAGCACGGCCCGATGATTCAGGCCAGGCTGAGCGACCGGCTGCGGGTGTTCAAGCCCGTCATGGTCACCCTGGTGAACGAGCTTGAGGCGATGGGGCTGGCGGAGCGTCGGCCGCACGCCAGCGACCGCCGTGCCATCGAGGTGCACATCCTCCCGGCCGGCCTGGACAAGGTCCGGGAAGTCGACAGGCTTAGCGAGCAGGTCTCCGCCGCGTTCTTCAGCCCGCTCACCTCGAACGAGCAGCAGACCTTGCACAGTCTGCTCGCCAAGCTTGCCAAGGACGGCCCTGCCGGCCCATGGCAGTCGCTGAGCTGACGCAAAACGCCGCTGACAACGCCACATTCGCAGTCAGAGCAGGTCCGTGATGGCTCTCCCGGGAGGAAACACATGCACGACACGATCAAGACGCAGCAAGGCCTGGTCCGCGGCCGCACCCACGACAGCATCGTCTCGTTCAAGGGCATCCCGTACGCCGCGGCACCCGACGGCGCGCGGCGTTTCATGCCGCCCCAGCCTGTAGCGGCCTGGGACGGAGTGCGGGACGCTGACGCCTTCGGCAGCGCGCCGCCGCAACGACCGCCAGCACCGCAAGTTCCGGCCGTGTGGCAGCCCGGCGACGGCCTGGACTGCCTGACGGTGAACGTCTGGACCGCGTCCCCCGGAGCCACACGCATGCCCGTGATGGTGTGGATCTACGGCGGCCAGTGGTCATACGGTGCCTCATCGATGCCGCACTACGACGGCTCCGTTCTTGCCGGATCCGGAGTGGTCGTCGTGACCTTCAACTATCGCACCGGCTTCGAGGGCTTCGGCCACCTGCCTGGCACTCCCGACAACCGCGGCCTGCTGGACCAGCTCGCCGCACTGACCTGGGTCCAGGACAACATCGCCGCCTTCGGCGGCGACCCCGACAACGTCACCGCCTTCGGCCAATCCGCAGGCGGCGCCTCCGCTGCCCTGCTCGCCGCCATGCCAGCAGCCGCCGGCCTGTTCCGGCGGTGCATCGTGCAAAGCCTTCCCACCGGCTACCTCAGCGCGCCTCACGCCCAACAGGTCACCGAACGGCTCGCAGCAGCCGTCGGCACCACGCCCACCCGGGACGGCCTGGCCGCACTGCCCCCTCAAGCCCTCCTGGAGGTGGCGGACAGACAGCTGACCGGCGGACGCCCCGGTAGTGCATTCGCCCCAGTCATCGACGAAGACCTGGTCACCGCCCCTCCCTGGCAGGCCCTCGCCGACGGGCGGGCCCGCCATATCGACCTGCTCTGCGGCTTCACTCACGACGAATACCGCGGCTTCCCACCCACGGCCGACCCGGCCCAGATCGATCTCGCGGCCACCGCCACCCGCTTCGGCCTCGCACCCAATGCCGCACTCGCCTACCGCGCCGCCTACCCCGACAGCACCACCGCCGAACTGTTCACCACCCTCATGTCCGACGCCTTGGTCCGCATGCCGACCACCTTCACCGCCGAAGCACACGCCCGAACCGGCGGCCGCACCTGGCTCTACGACTTCGCCTGGCAAGGCCCGATCGGCGCCGCCCACGGCATCGACATCCCGTTCGTCTTCGGCCAGCCTCACACCCGCTACGCCGCCCGCTTCCTCGGCGCCCCGCCCCCTGCCGACTTCGCCCCCCTGTGCCACCAGATCCGCACCGCATGGACCTCCTTCGCCGCCACCGGCGACCCCGGCTGGCCCTCCTTCGACACCCGCCTTCGCACCACACGCCTCTGGGACGCCACCTCCACCGACACCGCATACCCCGCACCGGACTCCCACCGCATCTGGAGCCAGACGCAGTCATCTCCCGCCGACGAGTAGCGGTTGGGCACCTCTGAAGCCGCTGGTCGATATCAGCAGCCTCCGGCCCAGCTCAGCGATGCCCCCCGTCAGTGCCGTCATTTCTCCTCGACATTCGTGAAGCCGGTGATCACGAACCGCCTCCGGAACCGGCCGACAAACACTGTTCCTGGAGATCGACGAAGCCATGAAACGATCAGTTATCGGCGGCCGCCCTGAGGCCCTGGCCGTGCTCCTCGTGGATCCCGACCACTCCAAGGTGCAAGCTCTCTACGAGCAGTGGGGTTACAAGAAGGTCGGGAACCGTCAGCCCTTCCCGGACTCCCCGAACTTCGCCGTCATGCTTCTCCCCCTGCACGCAGCGGAAGCCGACCAGAACGGGGATACTGCGTGACTGCAAGAGGAGCACGCTGACGGCAGAGGACCACCGCCACCTTGCAGGCATGACAACCTCGGCCGGCCCAGATCGCACCGTTCTGCGCCATGTAGGACCGCGCTCAGACGTTGTAGCCCTTCTGCCGGGCGGTCCCACCCCACGCAGTCGCGAAAACAGCAGGAAGCAGGGGCGGCAGAGCGGATTCGCGCCGACCCCTTAACGCTTGCACCTGACCGAGCACTTCGAGCACAGGCCCTCTTCAGAGGAGTCCCACACCGGCATCGGATAGTCCTGCAACGGGGTCGGTGCGGGCGTGGCCATGGTGCATATCCGTTCTCTCCAGGCGAGGGCCGCCCGGCAGGCGGCCCAGTGCCACCATCGCGCGTCAACCGGGCTGCGGACCGCTACGCTCTGCAGGCCTATGGCGTGCTGTGGCTGTGACGTGCGCGAACTCCCCACCGGCACGACGGTGGCGGCATGCGAGCGCGCGGTGCGCTGATGCGGGCGCTCAGGTCGGGTTCGAGGCCCGTACCCGGCAGGTGGCCGGCCCGGCCGCCGAGACCGCGTCTGCCGGAGGCAGGCGCGGGCACCGACGAGGAGGAGGCCGCGCGGGCCTGTGGCGTACGGCGGCCGAGACCGCCGTACGCCACAGGCCCGGCCGGAAGTCGGCCGCGTACGTACCGGGCGCCAGATCACCACCCGGGCGGGGCTGGCCCGGGCCATGAAGAAGGTCCGGGCGGCCGCCGTCGGGTCGAGCCTGCGTCAGCTGACCGCCTCGCGGGCCTCCTATCGCGCAGCGCCCTACGCAACGTTCTCCATGGCCGACGGCTGCCCGGCGAGAAGCTCCTGGCCGGCTTCGCCGCGGTGTGCGGCACCTGCAAGGAGAGTGCCCGCGCGCTGCTCGCCGCCCGCGCGCGAATCCTGACCCGCCTGTGCCCGTGTCAGGCCGTCCAGGGGTGCCGGGCCGGCCGGGCCTGCGGCTCTTCGCTCCCGCGGGTGCTGTGCCGCGGGCCCGTCCGGGTCCGTCCCGGGGGTCTGCTTCGGCGGAATGCCCTCACGCGGAGCGCGGGCGGTCCTCTCGCCTCCAGTCCTCCGGTACGACGTCGGTGTCGGCGCCAGGGGCGGGGGCCGGGCGGGACGCGGGGGGCGGCGTCCGGGAGAAGCGGGGGGCGGGGGACGGCTGGGGACGGCCGGCCACCTCGGTGAACGTCGCGCGCTCGCGCAGGGCGGGGTGCTCCGCGGCTTCCTCAGGGGTGAGGACGGGCACCACACACGCGTCCTGGTCGGCGAACACCTTGGCCCAGTGGTCCCGGGGGCGGGTTCGCAACGCTTCGGCGATCCGGTCGCGCAGGGCCGGCCAGTTCGCCTGGTCGGCGCGGTCGGGCAGGTCGGCGGCGTCCAGGCCGAGCTGCGCGCAGAGAGCGTCGTAGAACCGCGGCTCGATCGCGCCGACCGCCACGTGCCCGCCGTCCTGGCATGCGTAAGTGGTGTAGAACGGCGCGTCGGTCACCGTGACGTTGCCCGGGTTCTCCCTCCACTGGCGGACCATCACCTCCAGCAGGGCCGCTCCGTCGACCATGGCCGCGTCGACCACCTGGCCGCGCCCGCTGTACGAGCGCTCGTGCAGCGCCGCCAGCACGCCGAGGACCTGGAGCAGACCGCCGCCCGCGAAGGTGGACAGATACGTCGAGGGAGGCGACGGGGAGCCGGCGGCGTCCGCGTCGCTGTCGAGTGCTCCGGCCAGGGCGAGGAAGCTGATGTCGTGCCCGGAGCGCTGCGCCCAGGGTCCGCTCTGGCCCCAGCCGGAGACCCTGGCGTAGACGAGCCGGGGGTTGGAGCCGTCGAAGGACTCCGGGCCCAGGCCCAGGCGCTCGCATGCCCCCGGGCGCAGGCCTTCGAGCAGCACGTCGGCGCAGTCCACCAGGGCGCGCACCCTGCGTATGCCGTCCGGGTTCTTCAGGTCGGCCGTGACCGAGCGGCGGGAGCGGCCGAGGGGGTCGGCGGGCCCGAACGTGCCGGCGCCCGGGCGGTCGATGCGGACGACGTCGGCGCCCAGGTCTGCGAGGAGCGTGGCGGCGAAGGCGCAGGGTGCGCCGCTCGCCAGCTCGACCACACGTACACCGTTGAGTGGCCCCATGAGGCTCATCTCCTTTCCAGTGACTTTTCTGATTTCTCGGGTGCGGGTCGGACGAGTCTATTCTGATGAGTGTTCACGAATCAGTTCGCGATTTCCGCTTCGGGATTCCGTATTGTTTCGCCTCTGATTTCTTCCCTATCTTGCGAGTGTTTTTCCTCTTGCTTCCCGGATGAGAAAGGGCAGGAATCGTGACGGTTCTCTACACGGCTGAGGTCACGTCGTCGGGAGACGGCCGCAAGGGCCGGGTCAGCTCCTCGGACGGCGTGCTGGAACTGGGACTGGACGCGCCCAAGGAGGTGGGCGGCTCCGGGGAGCGGACCAATCCGGAGCAGCTGTTCGCCGCGGGGTACGCGGCTTGCTTCCACAGCGCGCTGCGGTTGTCCGCACGTGAGGCGCGGGTGCCACTCGACGAGGAGCCGGCCGTCACGGCCCGGGTGCACCTCGAGCGTGACGACTCCGGTTACGGGATCAGCGCCGATCTGACGGTGCGGATGCCGGGAGTGGCCGCGCAGACGGCGCGGGAGTTGGTGGACCGGGCTCATGCCCGCTGCCCGTACTCGCGGGCCGTGCGCGGCAACGTCCGCGTGGGGATCGAGCTGGCCGGCTGAAGGCCGGTTCCCCTTCGGCGCGTTCGGTGTGTTCGGCGCGTTTGATGTGATGCTCCCGGTGTGCGCCGCCGGAGCCGGACGGGGTCCGGCTCCGGCGGCGTCCGCGCGTCCGGACCTGCTCACGCCGCCGGGGGCACGGCGGCCGCGGCGGCCTTGGCGGCCTGCGGAAGGGCCGACACGACGCGGTCCACGGCCCGGTCGTCGTGCGAGGCGGACACGAACCACGCTTCGAACGGCGACGGCGGCAGGTAGACGCCCTGGCGCAGCATCTCGTGGAAGAAGGCCCGGTAGCGGAAGGCCTCGCTCGCCCTGACGTCGTCGTAGTCGCGGACCGGCCGCTGGGAGAAGAACACCGAGAACATCGTCCCGGAGTACTGCAGCACGTGGGCGACGCCCTCGGCGGAGAGCGCCGCGGACACTTCGGTCCCGATCGTGGCGGACACCGCGTCCAGGCGCTCGTAGACCGCGTCGGTGCAGTGGCGCAGGGTCGCCAGGCCGGCGGCGGTGGCCACCGGGTTGCCCGCGAGGGTGCCCGCCTGGTAGACGGGGCCGGCCGGGGCGAGGTGGGCCATGACGTCTGCCCGGCCGCCGAAGGCGGCGGCGGGGAAGCCGCCGCCCATCACCTTGCCGTAGGTGAACAGGTCCGCCGCCACGCCGTCCCGGTCGTACCAGCCGGCGCGGCCGGCGCGGAAGCCGGTCATGACCTCGTCGGAGATGAAGAGGGCGCCGTGGCGCCGGCACAGGTCCTTCAGGCCGGCGTTGAAGCCGGGCAGTGGCGGGACGGCGCCCATGTTGCCCGGCGCGGCCTCGGTGATCACGCACGCTATCTCCGAGCCGCGCTCGGCGAAGACGCGCTCGAGCGCGGTCAGGTCGTTGTACGGCAGGACGAGGGTGTCGGCGGCCTGGGCGCCGGTGACGCCCGGGGTGTCCGGCAGGGCGAAGGTGGCCAGGCCGGAGCCCGCCGCGGCCAGCAGCGCGTCGACGTGGCCGTGGTAGCACCCCGCGAACTTGACGATCTTGGATCGGCCGGTGAAGCCGCGGGCCAGCCGGATCGCGGACATGGTGGCCTCGGTGCCGGAGGTGACCAGCCGGACCTTCTCCACGGGGGCGACGCGGTCGACGATCTCCTCGGCGAGGGCGATCTCCCCCTCGGTCGCGGTGCCGAACGAGGTGCCCGCGGCGAGTGCGGCGCCGACCGCGTCGAGGACCGCCGGGTGCCGGTGGCCGAGGATCATCGGGCCCCAGGAGCAGATCAGGTCGACGTACTCCCGGCCTTCGACGTCGTAGAGGTACGGGCCCTGCGCGGAGGCCATGAAGACGGGGGTGCCGCCGACGGAACCGAATGCCCGCACAGGGGAGTTGACGCCACCGGGGATGACCGTCGCGGCCCGTTCGAACAGCGAGGCCGAGGCGGCGCCGGCGGGAGCGTCGAGGGCGGCGGGTGCTGGGGATGAGGACATCGGTCGGTGCCTTTCGCAGTCGGAAGAGGAGAACGGAGGGTGGGGGGTCGGGCGGGGCCGGTGGCGGGGGGGGCCACCGGCCCCGCCCGGTGGGGGCGGCCGGGAGGCCGTCCGTCAGTGGGCCGGGGTGTCTGCGGCGCTGAACGCGGAGTCCAGGACGATCGCGCCGTGCGGCAGCACCCGCACCGGGTTGAGGTCCAGCTCGAACTCGCCCGGCCAGTCGCGGATCGCGTCGGACAGCCGGTACAGCAGGTCGGCCAGTGCCGCGGTGTCGAGTTCCGCCGTGCCGCGCGCCCCGCGCAGCAGGGCGGCGGCGCGCAGTTCGGAGATCATGCGCTCGGCCTCGCCGTCGGGCAGCGGCAGTACGCGGTGCGCGACGTCGTCGAGGACTTCGGTGAAGATGCCGCCGAGTCCCACGGTCAGGACGGTTCCCAGCGGGCTGGTGCGGACGCCCACCAGCGCCTCGATCCCGTCCGGGGCCAGTTCCTCGACGAGCACCTCGCCGCCGAGCGCGGCCAGGTCGGCGAAGGCGGCCGGCGCCTGCTGTTCGGTGACGCCCACCCGGACGCCGCCCGCCTCCGACTTGTGCAGCAGGCCGGGCACGACGGCCTTCAGCACGGCGCGGCCGCCCAGTTCCCGCACCAGCGCGGCTGCGTCGTCGGCGTCGCGGGCGGTGCGGCCCTTGGGCACGGTGATCCCGGCGGTGGCGAGCAGCTGCTTCAGCTGCGGCTCGGTGGCCTGCGGCGCGGGCGCGGGAAGCGGCGCCGTGACCGCGTCGCGGTGGGTGTCCGGGCGGGGCCGGCTGACCTGCCACAGTGCGGCGGCGGCCTTCAGCGCGCGGGCCGGCGTCGGGTAGTCGGGCAGTTGGGCGTCGCGGAGCATGGCGGGGGCGTCCGGGGCGAGGAAGTCGGCGCCGGTGCGGGCCACCAGGATCGGCTTGCCGCCCTTGCGGGCTGCCTTGGACAGGGCGGTGACCGCCTTCTGCACGTCGGGTCCGGCCATGACGCAGAAGCAGGCGATGATGATGTCGACGGAGTCGTCCGCGAGCAGCACGTCCAGCGACCGGTCGAACAGGGTGGGGTCGCTGAGCACGGTCGCGGTGATGTCGACGGGGTTGTCCACCGCGCCGAAGGGCGGCACGATCTCGGTGAGCGCGGCGATGCTCTGCGGTGACAGCCGGCTCAGCTGGAGACCGGAGTCCTCGATGGCGTCGGCGGCGAGGATGCCGGAGCCGCCGGAGGTGGTGACCACGGCGACGCGCGGGCCCTTCGGCCGCAACGGGACCTCGAACGCGGCCGCGGCGTCGAGGAGTTCGTCGATGTCGTCGACCCGGGCGATGCCCAGCTGGTGCAGCGCCGCGTCGAGCACGCGGTCGTCGGTGGCGAGGGCGCCGGTGTGGGAGGCTGCGGCCCGGCCGCCGGCTTCGGTGCGCCCGGACTTCAGCAGTGCCACCGGTTTGCCGGACGCGCTCAGGGCTCGCAGGGTGTCCAGGTCGGGCACGTCCTCCAGGTAGCCGAGCAGTCCCTGGCACTCGGGCTCCTGGGCCAGCTCGCGCAGCACCTCCAGCGCGGTGACGTCGGCGTCGTTGCCGGTGCTCACCACCCAGCCGGGGCGCAGTCCGCGCTGGAGGGCGAGGCTCGCCGCGCCGAAGCCCAGGGCGCCGCTCTGGCTGACGAACCCGAGGGTGCCGGGTTCGAAGGGGACGCTTTCGGCGCCGAACAGGGGGCTGAAGGTGGCCAGGACACGGTTGTTGAAGCTGACGGCGCCGATGCAGTTCGGTCCGATCAGGCGCAGTCCGCCCGCGCGGGCCCGGGCGACGATCTCGTCCTGGAGGGCGGCCCCGTCGGCCCCGGTTTCCGCGAAGCCGGAGGAGGCGATGATGGCGAGCGGTATGTCGGCCTCGACGCAGTCGTCGACGGCGCCGGCGACGCGGTCCGCGCCCACCATGATCAGCGCCAGGTCTATCGGGCCGGGCGCCTCCTTGAGCGAGGCGTACGCGGGGACGCCGAGGATTTCCCCGCCTCGTGGGTTGATCGGCAGGATGCGGCCCTTGTAGCCGTGGCGCAGCAGGAAGTCCATCGGCTTGCGGCCCAGCGCTCCGGGGCGTTCCGTGGCGCCGACGACGGCGATCGAGTCGGCGTTCCACAGGGCTGAGATCGCGCTCATGCCATGACCTCCTGGGCGGGGGCGGGGGCGGGGTGCGGGGCGAACAGGACGTGCAGGGCGTCGACGTAGACGTCGCCGTCGGAGCGTCCGGCCAGTTCGCGGGCGCGGACGGTGGGCTGGTGGAGCACCTTGTCGACGATGCGCCGGACGGTGCGGGAGACCTCCTGGAGGGTTTCGCCGTCCATGGCTTCCAGCCGCTTGCCGAGCCGGGCGAGTTCGGCTTCGGTGGCCTCGGCGGCGGTGGCGCGCAGCGCGGAGAGGGCAGGGGTGGCCCGGGCGGCGCGGCGGGCGGCCTTCAGGGCCTCGACCTCGGTGTCGACGATCCGGTGCGCGCTCTCGACGCTGGCCACGGACAGTTCGTCGTCGCCGCCTTCTTCTGCGATGCGCTGGAGGTCGACGAGGGTGGCTCCGGGGACCTGGCCGGCTTCGGGTTCGATGTTGCGCGGCAGGGAGAGGTCGAGCAGGTACAGGTCGCGTCCGCCGCGCGGGGCCATGGCGTCGGCGACCTGGCGGGCACGCAGCAGGGGTTCGGTGGCGGCCGTGCAGCTGACGACCACGTCGACCTCGGTCAGCAGGCGGGGTATGTCCTGCAGCGGGTAGCCCCGGCCGTCGGCGGTCTCGGCGAGGCGCTGGGCCTTCTCCGGGGTGCGGTTGGCCATGTGCACCCGGCTCAGGCCGGAGCGGCGCAGCGCGGCGAGGACGACCCCGCCGAACGAGCCGGCGCCGATGACCAGGGCGGTCTTCCCGTCGAGTGAGCCGACCAGGCGTTCGAAGAACGCCAGGCCGGCGGTGGCCAGGGAGCGGCCGGCCTCGTTCAGTCCGGTCTCGTTGCGGGCCCGCTTACCGGTGCGCAGCGCGGCCTGGACGGCCTGGTTGAGGGTCTTGCTGGTCGCGCCGACGCGCTGGGCGCGCTCGAGGGCCTCCTTGACCTGGCCGAGGATCTGGTCCTCGCCGAGCACGACCGAGTCGAGGCCGGAGGCGACCTGGAACAGGTGGCGCAGGGCGTCGTCGTCGTGGCGCACGTACTGGTAGGGGGCCAGTTCCCGGGCGTCGACGCCGGTGTGGTCGGCGATGAGCGCGTCGAGGACGGGCACCGGGTCGGTGTCGGGGGCGGCCTCGGCGTAGACCTCGAGCCGGTTGCAGGTGGACAGGATCAGCGAGGCGGACAGGCCGTCGGCGTCGGCGATGCGCTGGGCCAGGTCGTCGAGCGGCTTGGGGCTCTCGTAGAGCTGTTCGAGCAGGTCAAGGGGGGCGGTGGCGTGACTGATGCCCACCGCGAGGAACCGGTTGTCGTCCGGTGTTGTTCGTCGCACGTTCCTTACACCTCGATGGATGACGTGGGGCGGGCGCCCGGCCCGGGGGGGCCGGGCGTGGCGGGGGCGGGTCAGCCCAGGCGGGGCGCGAACTCGGTGGCCCAGTACGTGATGATCTGGGAGGCGCCGGCCCGGTGGATCGAGGTGAGGCTCTCCACGATGGAGCCGTCGCGCTCCAGCCAGCCCCGGGCGGCGGCGGCTTCGATCATCGAGTACTCGCCGGAGACCTGGTAGGCGGAGACGGGCACGTCGACGTGGTCGGCGATCAGCCGGACGATGTCGAGGTAGGCCAAGGCGGGCTTGACCATCACCATGTCGGCGCCCTCGGCCATGTCGAGGGCGACCTCGCGCAGGGACTCGCGGATGTTGCCGGGGTTCTGCTGGTAGGTGCGGCGGTTGCCCTGGAGGGAGGACTCGACGGCGTCGCGGAAGGGGCCGTAGAAGTGGGAGGCGTACTTGGCCGAGTAGCCGAGGATGGCGACGTTCTGGTGGCCGGCCGCGTCGAGGGCCGCCCGGATGTGTGCGACCTGGCCGTCCATCATGCCGCTGGGGGCGACGATGTGGGCGCCGGCTTCGGCCTGCACGACGGCCGCCTGGCCGTACAGCTCGACGCTGGCGTCGTTGTCGACGTCTCCGTCGGGGCCCAGGACGCCGGTGTGGCCGTGGGTCGTGTACTCGTCGAGGTTGATGTCGCCGATGACGACGGTGGCGTCGCCGACCTCGGCGGCCACGTCGCGCAGCGCGACCTGGAGGATGCCGTCGGGGTCGACCGCGCCGCTGCCCCGCTCGTCCTTCTCCTGCGGGATGCCGAACAGCATCACTCCGCCGACGCCGGCGCTGACGGCCTCGACGGCCGCCTTGCGCAGGGTGTCGCGGGTGTGCTGGAAGACGCCCGGCATGGAGGGGATCTCCCGGGGCGCGGTGAGGCCCTCGCGCAGGAACAGGGGCTGGATCAGGTTGCTCGCGTGGACCTGGGTCTCGGCGGTGAGGCGGCGCAGGTGCGGGGTGCGGCGCAGCCGGCGGGGGCGGTGCAGCGGGGCTCCTGCGGGGGTGCTGACGGGGGCGGGGCCGATGGTCGGCTGGATGGTCATGCGGATCACGCTCCTTGGAGGATCGAGCCGAGGAAGACCTTCTCGAGGTGCTGGGAGATCTCGGCGGGTGGGCGGTGGAACCAGTAGCCGGCGTCGGAACGGGAGAAGATGCGCAGGTCGCGCAGGGTCACGGTGAGTTCGGCGAACTTCACGGCGAGGCCGGCCGGGTCGACCACGGGCATGCCGTGCAGTTCGCGGACGCCGAGGTGCCAGAAGATCTCGTTGGGGATGCCCTCGGCGGGGATGATGATCTCGGCGCCGGCCTTGCGGGCGCGGGCGGCGGCCTCGGTGTACGCGGTGAGGAACTGGTCGCCGTCGCCGTCGAGGGCGCGGTGGACGCCGTCCCAGCCGCCCGGTACGACCTCGTAGGCGGCCATGGACCGCTCCAGGCCGTACCGGGAGACGTTGGCCCGGATGGGCTCCTCCAGCGGCGGCATGAAGCCGAGCAGGCCGAAGCGGTGTCCGGTCAGGGCCGACAGGAAGAACGCCGTCTCGCCGTAGCCCAGCGTCGGTACGGCGGCCAGGTGGCGGGCGTCGCGCAGGCCGGGGTCCTGGCCCGCCGCCGTGATCCAGGCGTCGTAGCCGGCGCGTTCGGCCTGGAGGGCCGAGTGCGCGAAGTGTTCGCTGAACAGGACCTGGGCGGCGTGGTGGCCGACCAGTCCGAAGGGGGTGTTGTCGGGGTAGGTGTCGGCCGGCAGCGTCTTGATGTCGATGACGGTGCCGGGGGCGGCGATCGCGTCCAGATGCTCGCGATACCACTGGTCGAGCAGTGGCAGCCGTCCCTCCACGGTGTGTTTGTGGAACCAGATGCGCATGGCGCTTCCGTCCTCTCGGCTGAAAACGGGCAGGGGAAGACACGGGATGGGCGGGGTGAAGGGGGTGGGGCGGGGTGAAAGGGGGGTGGGGCGGGTCGGTGGGTCAGTGGGTGAGCTGCGGCCGGGGGGCGCAGTCCAGGAGCGAGGCCTTGACGAGGTAGTCGGCGGTGCGCTGCGGGTCGGCCGCGATGCGGCCGATGCTCTCCAGGGCGCCGCGCAGACGGGCCGGGTCGTCCAGGCCGGCCGTGCGGGCCTCGCTGCGCGGGATCACCTTGTCCGTCACCGCCCGGCGCCGTTCGGCGGCGACCGAGGCGAGAACCCGTTCGTCGGCCGTGCCGTGGTGCAGCCGGGTCAGCGCCCGTCCCCAGGCGACGGCGTCGTGCAGTCCGCAGTTCATGTTCATGCCGCCTGCGGTGGAGGTGAGGTGCGCGGCGTCCCCGGCGAACAGCACCCGGCCCGCCTGGTAGTCGGGCAGGACGAAGGCGGCGAGCCGGTAGGTGTGCGCGTCGGCGATCTCGACGTCCCCGGCGCAGGAGGGCAGGGCCCGCCGCAGCAGGGCGCTCACCTGCGCCCGCTCCACGGCCTGGCGGCGCGGCAGGTGCGCCGGCATGCGGAAGATGAGCCGCCAGTGGTCGGGCATGCCCAGGATGCTGAAGGACTGCCGGCTGTCACGGACGTAGGCCAGGGGTGCGAGGTCGGGCAGCAGCCCGTCGAGGGCCGTGTGCGTCACCACGCGCAGGGCGTACGAGGGGTATTCGGTGGCCCGGGAGGGCAGTTGGAGGGCGGCGCGGACCGTGCTGCGGCTGCCGTCGGCGGCCACCACGTACTCGGCGTCCAGCGGCGTGCGCAGCCCGGTGGGCCCGTCGAGCCACAGCCGTACGGCGTCCGTCCGGGGCCGCACGTCGAAGACGGTGCTGGTGAAGCACACTTCCGCGTGCGGGTACTCCTCGAGCGCCGCCAGCAGCAGCGGGGTGAGCCGTGACTGCTCGGCATGCACCCGGTAGGGGTGCGCGGTACGGCCGTTCAGGGCGTCGTAGCCGATGCGGTGCAGGACCCGCTGTCCCAGGTCGCGCCACTGGATCTCGTGCACCTCCCGGCCCGCGGCGCGCAGGGGGGCCGCGACGCCCAGTTCGTCGAGCAGGTCCAGGGTGGAGGGGTGGAAGGTGGAGGCGCGGGAGGCCGTGGACAGGTCCCGGGAGGATTCCAGGACGGTGACCGGCACGCCGCCCCGGGCCAGGACCAGGGCCGCGGTGAGCCCGACCGGTCCGGCGCCGACGACGACCACCGGGCGGCGGCGCACGCTCATGCCGTCCCGCCTGTGCGGGCGGCGAGCCGGCGCAGCAGGCCCGTCTCCTCCGCGGGGTCGGCCGGCAGGCCCGTCTGCTTCAGCGCCCAGCGGGCCGAGCAGATGTTGGAGGTGAGCAGGACGCGGTCGTTGCCCTCGCCGATCTGGCGCAGGGCGTCGAAGGTGAACATCCCGGTGCCGGTGAGCAGCAGGGCCTGGTCGTCGCCGAGGCCGGCCTCGGCGACCTGGCGGACCAGGTCGTCGGTGGAGACGTCGTAGGGGGAGAAGCGGTCGCCGGCCCGGATCGGGACGACCCGCGAGACGGTGAGGCCGGCCTGCTCCCAGAAGGTGCGGGACAGGTCGGTCAGCCAGGGCTCGTACGGCGAGACCAGGACGATGTCCCGGACGCCGAGGTCGGCGCAGGTGTCGAGGGTGGCGAGGGTGGAGGAGGCGACGGGCCGGCCGCCCGCGTCCGCGAGCTTCTCGCACAGGGCCCGGTCGCCGTCGGGGCCGAGCAGGTAGTGCGAGCCGCTGCACGCCACGACGACCGCGCCGAGCTTCAGGCCGCCGAATCCGGCGACGACCTCGTCGAGGCCCTCGTTGTAGGCGTCCAGCCGCTCGCGCAGGGTCCGCCCCGGCAGGACCGGGAAGCGGGAGGTGTGCACGTTCATGGCGGGCCGGACGAGGCTGCCGATCTCCGGTTCGGCGGCGGCGTTGCCGGAAGGAACGACGACCCCGAGGCGTTCCGCAGATTGCAAGGACATCTTTCCCCTTTTCCGAGGCGTTTTTCCGAGGCTTTTCGGGACTTTCCCGAGACGGCTTCAGCCGTGCCGGGATGTTCGATCGCGGGCTTTCCCGACGCCTGGAACGCTAGGTGGGGAGGGCGATGTGCGGCACTACGGAATCACGCAGTGAGCCGCTCCTGCTGCGGAATTCCGAAGCGGGGGACGGTGGCGCCCAGGGCGGCGGCGAGCTGGGCCCGGCGGCTGATCGACAGTTTCCGGTACATGCGGGTGAGGTGCTGTTCCACGGCCCGGCAGGATACGTTCAGCCGCTCGGCGATCTGCTGGTTGGTCATGCCGGAGAGGACCATGCGGGCGATGCGCGACTCGTGCGGGGTGAGCAGCGCGTCGGGGGCGGCCCCGGGCTCCTCGGGCTCGCGTCCGGTGAGCGCGCTGTGGCCGTACTCGACGTTCCAGGAGCGGATCCTGGTCCGGGCGATCAGCCCCTGGCGGACCAGGGGGTCGCCGCGCAGGATGCGGTGCAGGGAGACCTCGTCGGACACGGCGATCACCAGGATGTCCCCGTTTCCCGTGCCGGCGAGGCCGCCGCCGACGAGGATGCCGCGGCCGGACAGCGAGCGCAGGTGTGCGACGTGGGCGGGCCAGGCCTGGTGCAGGCGGGAGTCGGCGGGGTGGAAGGTGCGTTCGACGACGTACGGCATGGGGTCACCTCAGCGTGTGCAGGGCGCGGGCGCCGGTTCCGTTCGGGGTGGCGGTCCCGTTCCGGGCGGCGGTGGACGAGCGAGGGGGCGGAGCCGGGAGGACGGAGCCGGGAGGCGAGCGGGCTCCCGGCACGGTTACGGCCGACGGGACTCGGCGGCCCGGTGGTGTCACCGGCCCGCCGAGTCCCGTCCAGGGGTGGTGCGTGCGGTGAGGACCGCGGGCCTCACTGGGCGCCGGCGGTCAGCCCCTTCGCCGGTGCGGGGGCGCCGGCGGGGGTGGCGCCGGCGGGGGTGGCCACGGCCTGCTGCGCGGGCTTGTCCACGGGCTTGCGGCGCAGCAGTGCGATCGCGACGAGCACGGCGGCGGTGCCGAGCAGGACGCTCCAGCCGAGGGACTCGCCGAGGAAGGCGGCGCCGAGGACGACGGACACGACGGTCATCAGGTAGATGACGGTGGCCGCGGCCGCGGGGCCGTCCTTGGTGATGATGACCGTGTTGAGCAGGACGGCGAAGCCGGTGCACACCACGCCGAGGATGATCAGCGCGATCACGGAGTCGGTGCGCCACTCGACGGGCTCCAGGCCGATGAACGGCACGGCGAACAGGGTGAGCACGGCGGCGATGGTCAGCTGCCCGCCCGCCAGCATGAAGACGGGGATGCCGCGGCCGGCGAGGAAGCGGCCGACGTAGGCGAAGCTGCTGCCGAAGCTGACGGCGCCGAGGACGAAGCAGATGACGCTGCTGGTGGAGACGTGGGTGCCGGGACTCCAGGGAGCGGCCACCAGGACCACGCCGAGCAGACCGACGGCCATGCCCAGGATGCGGGCGGCGCCCAGCCGCTTCTCGGAGCCGAGCAGCACGGCCGCGCCGAGCGTCCAGACCGGGCCGGTGCCGCTGATGATGCCGGCGACGTTGCTGGAGCCGGTCACCTCGCCCTGGGCGAACAGCAGCCAGGGGACGGCGTTGCCGAGCAGCGCGGCCACGGCCATGTGTCCCAGGAGTCTGCGGTCGCGGGGCGGGCGCTGCCCCCGGGACAGGCCGATGGCCATCAGGACGGCGGCCCCGAGGACGAGCCGCACGAAGACCATCTCCACAGGCGAGAACCCGTACCCGGAGATCTTGATCCAGAGGAAGACCGAACCCCACAGCAGGCTCAGGCCGGACAGTCGCAGCAGCGCGCCGGATTTCATGGCGGACCCTCACATTCAGCGGAAGACAGGGGCGACAGGGGGGAGACGGGGGGCGGAACTCGTCCGCCGGCCCGCACCAAGAGCGTCGCCCGTGCCACCGCCCGGGGTCCAGCAAGTAATCTTTCCGATGAACGTGAAGGCAGACTGAAGCATTCGATACTTCGGTCGAATGGGCCGCGTTCCTATGAGATCACGGCTTGGGTGACCCTTCCAGCTCCGATTCAGCTGCCCGCGCCGCCTCGCTCAGGGCCTCCAGGACCGCCTCGATCTGGGGCACACCTGCGCTGCCGGGCCGTACGGCGGCGAACACCCGGCGCCAGGGCGCGTCGTCGAACCGCCGCACCGTGACGCCGGGCTGGGAGGACCGGCGGGCCAGCCGGGGCACCAGGCAGATGCCCAGGCCCTGCCGGACGGCGGCGAAGGTGGCGTCCCAGTCGCCGATGACGTGGGTGGCCTGCGGGGTGAAGCCGGCGGCCGCGCAGGCCGCGAGGGGGATCTCCTGGCACATGCCGACGGTGGCGAAGATCCACGCCTCGTCGGCCAGCTCCCCGAGGGTCAGCGAGGGCGCCTGTGCCAGCGGATGCTCCTCGGGCAGTGCCACGTCGAACACCTCCGTCATCAGGGGCCGCTTGTCGAAGCGGGAGTCGAGGGCGGGCGCGGCCGGCGACTCGACGGCGATGACCACGTCCGTGCGGCCCAGCTCCAGCAGCTCGAAGCTGACGGGCGGATCGACCTCCGCCAGCGTCGTGCGCAGCTCGGGCAGGCGCCGCTTGAGGATGCCGGCGGCCGGCAGGATGAGCGGCGAGAGGGTGGTGCCGAACCCCGACACCGACACCTCGCCGCGTTCACCGCCGCAGTGCTCGGCCAGAGCGCGGTGCAACCGGTCGATGCTCCCGAAGATCTCCTCGGCGTGCCGCAGCACCACCTTCGCCGCGCCCGTGAGCCGCAGCCGGCGCCCCATCGGCTCGGTCAGCGGTACGCCCAACTCCTTCGCCAGACCGGCGAGTTGCTGGGAGACGGCCGACGGAGTCAGATGCAACGCGGCCGCCACCGCGCTGACCGTGCCCCGCCGGTCCAGCTCCACCAGAACCCGCAGCTTGCGCAGATCGAGTTCGCTGCCGTACGGCTTGGCCGCCGCAGCACCCTTGTCCATGCCCATGCCTGGCGCAACGTCAGCGCAGGCGTCCGTGTTCCAGGTCGATCACCTCCTTCGCCAGTCGCTCGAACGCGGCGAGGTCGGCGGCGTCGCGGTCGGCGTCACGCCGCTGGCCGGGGAAGGTGGGGTCGAGGACGACCGTGTCGGCTCCCAGCCGGTCGAGCAGGACGAGGTCGTCGTGGATCTGCTCCAGGCTGCCCTCACCGAGCACCCGCCCGGCGGGCAGCGGCCGGCCGGTCAGCCGCAGCTTGATCCGCGGCGCGAGCGCGGGCGCCGGCAGGTTCAGCCGCTTGGCGGTGTCGCGCAGCGCGGGCAGACCGATGTGCACCAGCCAGTCGGCGGTGACGGAGGTCGGGTGCCAGGCGTCGCCGTAGCGCGCGGCCCGCCGCAGGGCGCCCGCGCTGTGCCCGCCGATCCACACCGGCGGTCCCGACGGCTGCGCCGGACGGGGACCGGTGTGCACGGGACCGAACCTGACGAACTCCCCGTCGTGCGCGACGACGTCCCGCGTCCAGAACGCCTTCATCACCCGCAGGTACTCGTCGCTGCGAGCCCCCCGGCGGGCGTACGGCACCCCGAGGGCGGCGAACTCGCCCGCCGCCCAGCCCGCGGCGGCCCCGAACACGAACCGGCCCCCGCTGAGCTGGTCGATGTTCGCCACCTGACGGGCCACCAGCAAGGGGTGCCGGTACGGCAGGATGGTCACGGTCGTCCCGATGCGCACGCGGCTCGTGATGCCCGCGAGCCAGGCGAGCACGGTGAACGGGTCGTAGAACGGGGCGGGGAACAGGTGCTCCACCTCGGGCGTGGGCGCCACGTGGTCGGACACCATCAGCTGGTGGTAGCCCATCTCCTCCAGCCGCCGGGCCCAGTCCTGCATGCTCCCCGCAGTGGTGGCCGGACCGTAGTTGGGCAGGTTAGCGCCGAACTTCATGGGAGTCTCCGTTTCGCTCGGACCCCGGGCGCGGACGTCGGTCCGGGGCTGGGTGGGGCGCGCTGGGCAGGAGCCGGCGGCCGAGGAGGTGCAGCCCGCAGGCCGCGGCGGCCACGGCCGCGGCGAGCGGCGGCAGCCGGCCCGGCGCGATCCCGGCCGACAGCACGGCCCCGCCGAGTGCGGCGCCGGCCGAGCCGCCGAGATAGGTGGCGGAGCTGTTCAGCGCGAGAACGGCCGCGCCACCGGAGGGCCGCAGTCCCAGCAGCCGGTGCTGCTGCGGCACCACGAACGCCCAGCCGGCCGCGCCCCACAGCACCAGCAGCGGCAGTACGGCCGTGCCGCTCAGCAGCCCGAGCGGGGCCAGGCACAGGGCCAGTGCGGCGAGCAGCACCGCCACCTGGGCACCGGAGCGGCCGGTGCGGTCCAGCAGCGGCCCGGCCAGGAAGCTTCCCGCGACCCCTCCGGCGCCCCACAGCCACAGCGCCGTCCGGTGCGCGGCGACACCGGACGCGTCGAGCACCGGCACCAGGTAGGTGTACAGGCCCAGGCTGGCCACGGTCTGCAGGAACGTCGTCAGCACCGCGATCCCGACCCTTCGGTCCGTCAGCTGGGCGCCGCGCTCGCGCAGTCCGGGCATCGCGGCACCGGACACCGCCGGCAGCAGCAGCACCGAACCGGCCAGCGACACCACGCCGATCGCGGTGACCAGCCACAGCGCCGCCCGCCAGCCCGCGTGCTGGGCCAGGAGCAGCCCGCCCGGCACCCCGAGCACGGTGCCCGAACTCAGCCCGCCGAGCACCACCGTCAGCGCGCGGCCCCGCCGCTCGGGACCGGTGAGCGCGGCGGCGGCGGTCGCCGCCACCGGCATGAACACCCCGGCGGCCACCCCGGCCGTGCCGCGCGCCGCCACCAGCGCGGCCAGCGAGGGCGCCAGGGCGGAGGCGGCGTTGGCCAGGCAGAACAGGGACAGCGCCGCGACGAGGACCTGCCGGATGCCCCATCGTGCGAGGGCCGCGCCCACGAGCGGGGCGAGCAGGGCGTAGCAGAGCATGAAGACCGTCACGAGCTGGCCCGTCACGGAGGCCGGCTCGTGCAGGTCCCTGCCGACCGCGGGCAGCAGTCCCGCCGTCACATAGGCGTCGGTCCCCACCGCCAGCGCTCCGAACCCGAGCAGCAGCACGCGCAGCACGGTGTCTCCTCCCTCGTCGGCGTCCACGTGGGTCAAGCCTCACCCGGGGACCGGCGCGAAGGGGCGTTCGGACGGGCCGGGGGTTCGGGTTCCCACATCCCCCGTGCCGCCGGACGGCTCCGGCCCGGCCGCAGCGCCCTAACGTCGACGTCCCGACGGGGCAGTGGCCCAGCCGGCCGCCGTACCGAATCGTCGCGACGGAAGGGATGAGCCATGCAGGACCGTGCCATCATCGACTCCTGGTTCCCCGCCGACCTGCTCCCGCCCGCTCACTGGGAGGAGCACTACACGCCGCGGGAGCTGCCGCCCGGCGCCCGGGTGACCCGGTTCGCGCCCAGTCCCACCGGCTCGATGCACCTGGGCGGCCTGTACGTGGCGACGCTGGCCCGGGATCTCGCCCGGCGTTCCGGCGGGGTGTATTTGGTGCGGATCGAGGACACCGACAAGGACCGTGAAGTGGCGGGCGCCGCGGAGGAGTTCGCCCGGATCTTCCGCTACTTCGGTCTGGAACCGGACGAGGGTGAACAGGAGGGCCGCTGGGGCCCCTACCGGCAGTCGGACCGTGCGGACATCTACCTGTCGTACGTGCGGGAACTGGTTCGCGAGCAGCGGGCCTACCCGTGCTTCTGCTCCCCCGAACGGCTGGAGGAGAACGCCGGGGAACAGCGGCGGTCGCGCTCCCCGCTCGGCTACTACGGCAAGTGGGCCCGCTGCCGTTCGCTGTCCGTGCGGGAGGCCGGGGAGCGGATCGCGGCCGGGGAGCCGTACACCGTCCGGCTGCGCTGCCCCGCCGGTCTGCCGGGCCGGGTGCGCTTTTGCGACCTGGTGCGCGGGGCGCTGACGATGCTGGACAACGGCAACGACGTGGTGGTGCTGAAGTCCGCGGACGCCGAGGGCCGCCGGCTGCCCACCTACCACCTGGCCCACGTGGTGGACGACCATCTGATGCGGGTGAACCTCGTGGTGCGCGGCGAGGAGTGGATCTCGTCGCTGCCGCTGCACCACCAGCTGCACCGCGCGCTCGGTTTCCGCACGCCCGAGTACGCCCACATCGCGCCGCTGATGAAGCTGGACGGCTCCAGTCGGCGCAAGCTGAGCAAGCGCAAGGACCCCGAGTCGGCGGCCGGGTTCTACGAGGCGGCCGGGTATCCGGCGGCGGCGGTCGCACACTACCTGCGCGGGCTGGCCAACAGCCGTGTCGCCGGGCTGCCGACCGGCCGGGCGCTCGCCGAGCCCCTGCGGCTGGCGGAGATGGGGGCCGCCGGCCCGATGGTGGACCTGCTCAAGCTGCGTTCCCTGAGCCGCGAGTACATCGCCTCGCTGGCGCCCGCGGAGGCCCTCGCGCAGCTCGGCGACTGGGCGGCCGGGTATGCGCCCGAGTTGCTCGCCGTCCTGCGCAAGCACCCGGATCTCGCGCTGGCCTCGTTCGAGATGGCCCGGCGCGGCAACGGCACACCCCGCAAGGACCTCGCGTGCTGGCAGGAGTTCACGGCCGCCTACGGCTTCTGCTTCCCCGAGCTGCACGAGACGGTGGACCGGCCGGGCGACGACCGGTTCGGGGGCCTGCCCGGCCCGGCGGTGTCCGCCCTCGCCGCGGACCTGGCGGCGTGCTACCGGCACGCGGGTCCGGCACAGGACTGGTTCGCCGTGCTGCGCACGGTGGCCGAGCGGCACGGTTTCGCCCCGGACGTGCGCAGCCACCGGGCAGATCCCGGCGCCTACCGGGGCTCGATCCGGGACGTGGCCAACGTTGTGCGGGTGTGCCTCACGGGCAGCCGCCGCAGCCCGGACCTGTTCCAGGTGGCCCAGTCGCTCGGGGAGGAAGAGGTGCTGCGCCGGCTCAGGCCGCTCGCCACCGGGGCGCCGGCCGGCCGGTGCTGAGACGGCGTCTGCCGGGAGGGCGCGGGTGAGACGGCGCTTGCTGCCGCGGCGGCCGGTGCCGGCACGGCGGGCGCGGGCGCGGGCCCCGTACCGGTGCGGCGGGCGGCGGGCGGCGGGCGGCGGGAGAGGAGGGCGCCTGGGGAGTGTGAGAGCGAAGGCGCAGGCGAGAGGGGAGACGGCGGCCCGGTGTCCGGGCCGCCGTCCGGCGTGTTCCCCCTCAGCTCGCCAGCAGCCGCTCGCCGCGCAGGGCGACCGCCAGCTGCGCGCGGCGGCTGATCGACAGCTTGCGGTAGATGCGGGTGATGTGCTGTTCCACCGCGCGCGGCGACACCATGAAGTGCTCGGCGATCTGCCGGTTGGTCAGTCCGTCCAGCATCATCCGGGCGACCCTCAGCTCGTGGGCGCTGAGCCGCCCGGCCGGTTCGGCGCCACCGGCGGCCGGGATGGCGCACTCTGCTCGCTCCTCCGCTCCGAGCAGATCGTCCATGCCCTGGACCATGACGTCCAGCGCCAGCCGCTCCTGGGTGTAGGGGTCCGCGCCGAGCAACTGGTGCACCGCGGCCCGGTCCTGCGCCTTGACCACGAGCACCTCCCTGCGTCCGTCCTCCCAGACTCCCCCGCCGAGCAGCACGTCCTGATGCATGAGCCTGCGCCAGTACGCCCGGTGGGCCGGGCGGAGCCGGTGCAACCGGGGATCGTCCTGGAACGCGCGGCTGATGATGTACCGCACCGTCACCGCCTTCTGACGTGTCTCATGTGGCTCCGTCTCCTCATGCTGCCTGGGGTACGGGCTGGGGCGGGGTCCCTTGGGTGGTGGGCCGGCGGATCACCTGGTTCACCGCGTCCGGCACGGGCCGCCCGGTCAGGGCCAGGCGCACCGAGCGGGCGACGGCGATGCCGGCCTTCTCCTGCGCCTCGTCGGTGGACGCGCCGAGGTGCGGGGTGGCCACGACCTGGTCGAACTCGA
>NZ_BMTL01000068.1 GCF_014649655.1 Streptomyces humidus
CGCAAGACCCTCGCCTGGAAGACCCCCGCCGAAGCCCTCAACGAGCACCTACTATCACTACAGGAAGCTGGTGTTGCGACGACCAGTTGAGTCCAAGTTGCGCTCCGTGATCGCTGTGGAATACGGCTCCGGCCAGGTTGCTGCGGGTCGCGGCGGCTGCTCTGAGCGCGTCGGCGACCAGCGAGGTGCGCATGTGGTTGGCGATCGACCAGCCCACCAGACGGCGTGAGAAGCAGTCGCTCACGGTCTCCAGATACAGAAACTCTCCGTCGCCTACCGGCAGGTAGGTGATGTCGCCGACGTACTTGGTGTTCGGTGCCGTGGCGGTGAAGTCGCGCCGGAACAGGTCCGGCACGGGCGTGGCGGACGGTTAGGGCACGGTGGTGATTTGGCGCTTGCGCAGCCGCAGCCCGGCGATGCCGTACTTGCGCATGACCCGTCCGACGCGCTTGTGGTTCACGCGCTCACTGCCGTCGCGCAGCTCGGCGGTGAGCCGGTGCCGACCGTAGGTGCCGTCCCACTCGGCGTGCACGGCCCTGATCCGCTCGGCGAGCGCGGCGTCCGCCCGCTCACGCGCGGCGCGGGCCTGGCGGCCAGCCCGCCATTTGTCGAAGCTGGAGCGGGCGACCTCCAGCAGGTGACACAACCGCTTCACGCCCCAGGCGCGGTGGTGGTCCTCAATGAACTTGAAGCGGTTCACCAGTTCATCTCGGCGGCGAAAAACTTCGTCGCCTTGCGCAGCGTCTCCTGGCTGATGCCCAGGTCCTTGCCGATGCCCTCGAAGGTGTGGCTCGGGTCCGACAGGTACAGCGCGACGGCGTCCGCCTTGAACTCGGGCGAGTAGACCTTCATCACCATAAGAGATCCCTCCTCCCCGGCTCCTGCCGGGGCCGGGCTCAGAGGTGTCCACCACCCGGGGACAGGTCCCCCCCCGCGTTGTCCCCTGGTTGGGGACAGGAACAGGGGCGTGTTCGTCCGTGCCTGCAGGGGATGAGGGCTTCTACGCGCCGGACTCTTCGGGGGCCGTATCGTCTTTTTTGCTCGCCCTGTGACTCTCGACTCTCCTGGTCGACGTCGGTGCGCCGCTCGTCGAGCCGCTTACTCAGCTCGGTGAGCCCGGCATCGAGCCGGCCGAGCCACCCTGGCACCACAGACATGGCCCGTCACATGGCCCGTTCCTCAGAACTGGGTGTCAGGAATGTGTACCTCCATCCCGGCCATGTCGGCTGTCACAGGGATTTGGCAGGTGAGGCGGCTGTTGGAGGTGCGTGATGCCGGTACGCCCTCGAGGATCATCTCCTCGTTTTCGTCAGCCGGAGCAAGGAGCGGCAGGTGCTTCTCGTCGATGTAGGCGTGACAGGTTCCGCAGGAAGCGCAGCCGCCGCAGTCGCCGATGATGCCGGGCACGAGATGGTCGAGTGCCGCTTGCTTGAGGCTCTGGCCGACGGCGGCCTCTACGGGGTGCGGTGTTCCGTCGGCCTCGATGAATCTGATCACTGGCACGTCAGGCACGCCTTTCTGCGGTGTATTGGTGTCGCTTCATCAGTTCGGACAGCGGGAGGTCTTCCAAGGCGGCTTCGTCCCCGGTCATGGCGGCCCGCGCCGTGACGAGTTGCCGGGCGGCCGTGAAATCCCGCGGCCGGTTGACCGCGTGCAGGCCGGTGATGATGCCGTTGCGCAGATACACCACGCTGAAGGAGTTCGATGACGGGTCGCCGCGGACGACTTCTGTGTCGCCGGTCTGCGGCAGGCCGGCCATCTGGATCTTGTGGTCGTACTGATCGGACCAGAACCAGGGCGCCGTGAAGCGCTCGGTCGGTTTTCCGCACAGGGTGCGGGCCGCGATTCTGGCCTGGTCGGTGGCGTTCTGAACGGATTCGAGGCGTACGCTGCGGCCGAGGAAACCGTTCCGCTGCCGTGTGCAGTCGCCGGCGGCGACGATGTCGGGGTCCTCGGTCCGGGCCACGGCGTCGACCAGGACACCGTCGTCGACGGCCAGCCCCGCGGTGGCGGCGAGGGTGTCGTTCGCAGCGATCCCCACGCCGGTCAGGATCAGGTCGGCTCTGACGACGGTGTCATCGCTGAGCTCCGCGAGGAGGGCTCCGTCGCGCCGGGCGACGCTGCGGACCCACACGCCTGTGCGCAGATCGACACCGTGATCGCGGTGCTCGCGTTCGACGAAGGCGGAGACGGCCGGTAGGCACGTCCGGGCCAGGACTCGCGGCTGGGCCTCTACGAGCGTCACCGCGATCCCCATGTCGGCCGCGGCGGCCGCCGTCTCCAGGCCGATGAATCCGCCGCCGACGATCAGCAGGGTGCCACCGGAGTGCAGTTGCTGCCGCAGCGCGATCGCGTCGTCGAGGGTGTGCAGAGTCCTGCCTGCGATGTGGCCGGAGCCGAATCGGACAGGACGCGGACTGCCACCGGTGGTGAGAGCCAGCTTGCCGTAGCGCAGCGTGCGCCCGTCGGCCAGGGCGACGGATCGTGTCCGGCGGTCGATCCCGACCGCGGCAGTGTCGAGTTCGACTTCGATGCCGGCGTTGGTGTAGGCGTTAAGAGCGCGAATCCGCAGTGCCTCCTGCTCGACTTTGCCGTGCAGGAACGCCTTGGACAGCGGCGGGCGCTGGTAGGGCAGGTGGGGTTCGGCCCCGACGAGCAGGATCCGGTCGCTGAAACCGTTCTGCCGCAGTGCCACGGCCAGTTCCGAGCCGGCCTGTCCCGCACCGACGATGACGACGGTGTTCACGGGTGCGCCCGTCGGATGGTGACCGGCAACGCCGTCAGCTGCCGCATCATGGTGTGGGCCGCCCATTCGTGATCGTCCCCGGCCAGTGCGATATCGACATCGGGCGCGGTCAGCGCGGTCACGGCGATCTCGGTGAGCATCCGGGCCACGTTCCTGCCTGGGCACAGGTGGGCACCGCCGCCGAAGGTCGCGCCGTGCTGGATTGGCCGGGTCAGCCGGTAGCTGTCGGGGTCGTCGAAGACCTCAGGATCGCGATTGGCCGCGGCCCACATCATGACGACCGGTGTGCCGGCGGGGACAAAGACGCCGTTGTACTCGAGGTCCTGCAGCGTCAGTCGCTGACTGAGCATCAGCGGGGACTCCAGACGTGTGCCCTCGTAGAAGGCACTGGTGACCAGCGCCGGGTCGGCACGGACTTGTTCCAGGGCCGTTTCGTCGCTCAGCATGCGGAAGACCACGTTCTCGATCGCCACACCGATCGTGTGGAAGCCGTCGAAGAAGTTCGAGGCCACCAGCGAGCCGATGTCCTTGGGCTTGCCTTCCATGTCGATCGTGGCGAGTTCGGCCGCCATGTCGTCGAGAAGCGCGTTGCCTCCGTCCGACCAGGCCTTCCGGACGGCTTCTCCGACGACGTCCATGTACGTCGCCGCTGCGGAGAACAGGCGCTGCGACTGCTCGGGCGTGCGGGTGAGCAGGAACGTCAGGCTCATCTCCTCCATGAGGTGCTGGACGTGCGCCGCCTGGTTGCTGCTCAGCCCGAGTTGCTCGGCCCAGAAGCGGGTGACGAACCGCCCGGCGAACTCCCGGGAGAAGTCGGTCCGGTCGCGCCCGGCGCACTCCTCGACAAGTTCCTGTGCGAGGCGTGCGGCGGAGGGGGCGAAACGGAGGATGTTCCGGGGCATCAGTTGCCGGACCAGGAGATTGCGGTACGGCTGATGCAGCGGAGGGTTGGAGGTGAACACCTGGTTTTGCAGGAACCTGCCGTACCCTTCGGTCTGTTCGGGATCCGGTTTGGTCACGGGCCCGGAGCCGAGATCCGCTTCGGTGGCCATCCACAGGACGATGTCCGCGGGCACGTTGCCCAGCGCCGGATTCGCGGCAAGCGTTCTGGCGTCTTTGTTGCGGAGCACGACGAGACTGTTCATCGGGCCCCGGAGAAAGTCGGTTCCTTCTCGGCCCCGCAACTCCCGTGCCGCTTCCACGAAGTCGCGTGAGAAATCGTCGAATGTGATGAAGTCCTCGATGGCGGGAAGATCTGCCACCGAAGTCAGCTGTGTGGAGGACATGGGTTTGACTCCCACCTTTCTGTAATGAGAGCTGTGGACAGGGCCGGGTCAGTCGCCCAGGACTCGTCGCAGGTATGCGTTGGTGAAGCGCCGGTCGGGATCGAGTCGGTCACGAGTTGCGGTGAATTCACCGAAGCGTGGATACGCCGCCGCGAAGTAGTCGGCGTCACGTGTGTGCAGCTTGCCCCAGTGCGGGCGTCCGCCGTGCGCGGTGAAGATGCGCTCCGCCGAGGCGAAGTACTCACCGAAGGGCATGCCCCGGTAGGTGTGGACGGCGATGTATCCGCTCTCCCGGCCCGACGCCGTGGAGAGGGTGATGTCGTCCGCGGGTGCCGTACGCACTTCGACGGGAAAGCTGATCCGCAGATCAGAACGGTCGACCATGGCCTTCACCTCGCGCAGGGCGTCGATCAGTGCCTCGCGCGGGAGGGCGTACTCCATCTCGATCATCTTCACGCGGCGTGGGGAGGTGAAGACCTTGTAGGGGATGTCCGTGTAGGTGCGGGCGGAAAGAGCCCGGCTCGACGCCCTCGCCATGGCCGGGACGGCGGCGGGCACGGCCCGCCCCAGCGAGTTGACGGCCTGGAAAACACCGTTGGAGAGAAACTCGTCCTCGAACCAGCCTCTGAACCGGCCCGTCGGGGCGAGCGGACCTGTGCTGCGGTTGTTGCGCAGGGTGTGGCAGTTGTCGGTGTGCGGGAACCAGTAGAACTCGAAGTGCTCGTTGGCCGCGTGGAGTTCGTCGAAGGTCGTGGTGACCCTGTCGAAGGTCATCGGTTCGTCGTGCGCGGTGAGAAGGAACAGCGGTTCCACGGCGAACGTGAGGGCACTGACGACCCCGAGCGCGCCCAGCCCGATGCGTGCAGCGGCGAACACGTCCGGGTTCTCCTTCTCGGAGCACGTGAGCAACGAGCCGTCCGCCGTCACCAGTTCAAGGCCGCGTATCTGGGCCGCGATCGCGGCCGAGCTGCGGCCCGTGCCATGGGTGCCCGTACTGGTCGCGCCGGCGACGGTCTGCTCCATGATGTCGCCCATGTTGGTGAGCGACAGGCCTTCCCGGGCCAGGGCGACGTTCAGGTCCCTGAGCCGTGTGCCCGCTTCCACGGTCACGGTTTTGGCCTCCCGGTCGATGGAGCGAATGCCCCTCAGGCGGTCAGGCCGTATCAGCACGCCCTCGGCCGCGGCAGCGGCGGTGAACGAGTGGCCGCTGCCGACGGGCTTCACCGGCAGGCCGTCCTCGGCGGCCTCGCGCACAACGGCGCAGAGCTCATCGACCGAGGCGGGTGCGACCTCCCTCACCGGGCGGGCCGTGACGTTCCCGGCCCAGTTCCGCCACACACTCCCCTTCGCGCGGTCCTTGCCCGCGTGCGCGCCGTAGCGGGTCGTTGCCATGTCCCTCTTCTCCCCTCGGTGAGCTGGGCGGTGGTGCCATGCGGTGAGCTGGGCGGTGGTGCCATGCGCGTGTCTAGCGGACGGAACGGATGCGGTAGACGAGGACCGCTCCGACGGCGGCGGCCGCACCTACGAGCGCGAAAAGAAGTGGGTAGCCGTGCTGTGAACTGATGATCGCTCCGGCGATCAGCGGGGCGATCGCCGGGGGAACGATGGCGCCGATGTTCATGATGCCGAGGTCCTTGGCCCGGCTCTCGGCGTCGGGGAGCACCTGTGTGATCAGAGCCTGGTCGACGGCCATGTACGCACCGAAGCCGCCGCCCATGAGAGCGGATGCCACCATCATGACGGTGAGGCTTGGGGCACTCGCCAGCAGGAAGCCGGAAGCAGCCTGGAGCAGCGCCGCCAGGGCGACGAAGATCCGTCGCCGGCCGAGGCGGTCGGACAGCACACCGGCGGCGGCGGTGGCCACAAGGCCGGCCAGGAGATAAAGAACGGTGCAGACCAGCAGGGTGCCGGCCGGATCGGGGACGTTGAGGCCGTCGCTGAGGAAGTAGAGCGTGTAACACGTGCCCAGCGAGTTCGCCAGATTGACCAGGAGCCGTCCGCCGAAGGCCCAGGCGAATTCCCGGTTCCTGAGCGAGCTGCCCATCGACGCGAGCAGTTCCGCGATGCTGAGCGGCGCCTCGACGGTGAAGGCGATGTCGCGATGGGCGGCCAGGAACGGCACCAGACAGACGATCAGCAAGGCCGCGATGACGGCGAACCCGGACATGGGGGAGAGTCCGAAGACCGACACGAGGGCGATGCCGACGACCACGCCGAAAGCCTGGGGACCGTAGATGGCGCTGGAGATCATGCCGCGCTGACCTTCGGGAACACGGTCGGCGATGATGGCGGTGAGCCCGGCGGTGGCTGCGCTGAGACCGATCATGCTGGCCGCCCACGCCACGACCACGCCGGCCACGGTGGTCTGCGCGCCGGTGACGATCAGCCCGGCGGCGAAGGCGACAGCGCCCGCCGTGAGCCAGAGTCTGCGCCGGCCGAAGCGGCTGCGGGAACGGTCGCACAGGGCACCGCACAGAGGCAGGGCGAAGAGTGCGACCAGCCCGGAGACACCGTTGACGACGGCGAAGTCGTAGACCTTCGAGGCCGGATCGATCGCCTCCAGCTGCTGGGGGAGCAGCAGCTGGAGGGGGACGAGGTTTGCCATCCAGAAGCCGAACCACACCAGGCCGTACAGACTGGCCCAGCGGCGCGAGACGGGTTCGACCGGTCCTTGGGCGGTGGCCGGGCTGAGGGGTCTGGCAAGGGCAGGAGCGGGTGGGTTGAAGTCGGGGAGCATCGGGCCTCCGGGAGAAGGTGGGCCGCGGATGGGGGAGAGGGGTCAGAGGAAGGCGTGTCCTTCACCCCGGTAGGTGGGGACCTGGCCGACGATGTCGCTGCCGGACACCAGGTGGAGGGTGTTCACCCGCTCGCACAGTTCGCCGGCTTTGGCGTGCCGGAACCACACGTGGTCGCCGAGGCGCAGCCCGTGAGCTGCCGGACCGAGCACCGGTGTCTGCACTTCCCCCGCTCCCTCCAGCGGGTTCATCCGCAGGCCCCGGGGCCAGCTGAGGGTGGGCAGGCGGTCGCGGCCGGGCGGGCCGGAGGCGACCCAACCGCCCCCGAGTACGGTGGCGATCCTGTCCGTGGGACGGCGTACGACCGGCATGACGAAGTAGGCGGCGGGCCGGGGACAAAAGCGCCGGTAGAAGTCGAACAACCCCGGTCCGTACAGGCCCGAACCGGCGCCGATCTCGGTGATGACGTGCTCGGCCGAGGTCTGCTCCACGGAGCCGGTGCCGCCGCCGTTGACGAACTCCAGCGGGGCGACGGTCTCGATCGCGGCGATCGCGGCGGCGCGCCGGTCGGCCAGTTCACGTGCCGACAGACGCTGCATGGCGCGCAGCGCGGCGCGCTTGAGAGGGGATCCGGGCTGGTTGTCCCCCATGCCGGCGATCTGTCCTTCGTAGGACATGACCCCGGCCAGGTGGAACCCCTGACGGCTCTGGATCGCCCGGGCAAGCGCGGACGCCTGCTGCGGGGTGTGCACGGGGGAGCGGTACGGGCCCAGGTGGATGCGCCCGCCGGCCAGTTCCAGGGAGGCGTCCAGATCGATGCACAGCCGCAGCCGGGGGCGGGCGGCACCGACGGCCTCGTCGATGAAGTCCAGCTGGGCGACGGAGTCGATCATGAGGGTGATACGTGAGGCCGCCCGCTCGTCCTTGGCCAGCTGCTGCAACGCGGTGCGGTCCGCGGTCGGGTAGCCGATGACCACGTCCTCGTGGTCCTCGGCCAGCCACAGGGCTTCGGGCAGGGTGAAGGCGAGAATGCCCCGGTAGCCCTGGCGCTTCAGGACGCGCTGGATCAGGTCGCGGCTGCGGACCGACTTGCTGGCCAGGCGGATCGTGGCGCGACCGCCCGTGCGGTGCACCAGATCGCTCGCGTTGGCGTCGAAGGCATCGACGTCCACCACGGCGAACGGCGGATCCAAGTGCTGGGTGGCCCGCTCCAGTTGGGCCATCCGGGCCCCGCTGAAGCCGGCCATGGCGGAGGCGGCCGATTTCACGTCCGGCCAGGACGCCACATGTGCGCTCACATCCGCACCCTTTCTCGGTAGTTCGGTGGACCGGCCCGGTAAGCGGCGGCCGGGAACCGCGTCAGACGGTCGAGCCGTCCGAAGGCCGCGCCGCATCGGACCGGTGACGGCCCGTGGGGGCGATGATCCGCTCTCGTTGCCTTCTTCCCTTGGCCTCGGCGAGCGGGATCACCCACCGCATCAGGCGGGGGAAGACGCCGGCGATCCGCTGGACACGTCCGCCCAGGGGAGGGAACACCACCTCGACCGGCTTGGAGACGATCGCGTCGACGACGGTCTTGGCGATCTCCCCCGGTGCGTAGGACTTCTCGGCGAAGGAGATGGCGCAAGCGGGGTCGGCCAGTTCCTGCTCAAGCATGTCCGTGCGCGTGGACGGAGGATGAATGATCGTGAAGTCCAGTGGCCCGTCACGTTCCTCCAGGGCCACGCTGTGGTGAAAGGCCCGCAGCCCGTGCTTCGAGCCGCAGTACGTCGCGTATCCGGGCAGCGGGAGGAACGACGTCATGCTGCAGACGGTGATGATGTGGCCGCGGCCCTGGGCGGTCATCCGCTCGATCGCCGTGCAGGTGCCGGTGATGGCGCCGAGCAGGTTGACCTCCAGGATGTCGCGGTGCTGTTGGGGGCCGAGGTCACGTGCGTGGCCGGTGTGGGTGATGCCGGCGTTGTTGACCAGCACGTCGACGGCTCCGAACGCGGCCTGCGTCGCGTCGAACGCTTTGACCCACGCCGCCGGATCCCGGATGTCCAGGACACAGCCGGCGGCCCGGCCGCCCAGACTGAGCGCCCTGGCCTGTACGGCCTGCTCGTTGACATCGGACAGCATCACGCGGTGACCGCGTGCGACCGCCAGCTGCGCGATCGCGGCCCCGATGCCGGAGGCCGCGCCGGTGACGAGAAGGACCCGGCTGTTTTCAGACACTTCTCTCATGGCCAACAGAGTCTCCTGGTCGAGTGTCCAAGTCAACTGTCCGACACGAGATGGCCCTCGGTCGTTACCGCGTGATTCACAGCCGGAGCATCTCGATGCGGCCGCCGTTCAGCTCTGCGGCACGGACGGGATCGTCGGTCGGCACGGTCGCCGCGAACAGGGTGCGCCCGTCCTGACCTGCGACCAGGCAGCTCAGGGTGTTCTGGCTCGTCGCCACCCGGTCGAGGACGCGGCCGCCCTCGGCCACACGCACGCATTCGCCGCGCAGTGCGTTCGCGATCCACATCGTCTCGCCGTCGCCGTGCCAGGCGATGCCGTCGGGCGCGATCGGTGAGGCGGAGCGCTTGGCGATGGCCGGGTGGTCCAGCAGCGCCGAGATCCTGCGGGTGATCCGGCCGAGAAACCCCGGATGGTTCACCGCGCGCCACAGGAACGGCGAGATCAGCGGGGCCCAGGGGCGCGGCTGTCCGAGCGTGCCGTCGGGGAGCACGGGGAAGGCGGTGAGCTTCATGGCCAGGGTTTCGGCCGCCACCATGGTCGTGCCGTCGGCCGTCAGGACGCACCCGTTGGGGAAGAGCACCGGCTCCGTCACCCCGAGCAGGGTCCCGTCCGCGGCCAGGCACGCGATCGGTGCCTTCGCCGGGCCGGGCGGCGCGTAGAGCATGGCGTTGGCGTGCTCGCGGGCGAACGCATGGTAGTCAAAGCCGAAGTTGCCCACGTACGCACGTCCGTGCGGGTCGACGAGCATGTCGTTGACCGGGCCGCCGACAAGGTGCCGTAGATCCGCGTGCTCGACGAGCTCGCCGTCTGTTTCCAGCCGGTACACGACGCCTCCGTCCATGGAGGCGACGAGCATGCGCCCGTCCGGGAGCCAGCCGAGTCCGCCGGCCCGGCCGGGAACCTTGAGGACCGTCTCGGCCTCTCCCGTGCCGTCCCAGCGGTGCACCGTGCCGTGTGCCAGGTCGGAGAACCACAGAGCTCCCTGATGCCAGCGCAGTGACTCGGGAACGCCGAAACCGCTCAGCGCGACCGATGTCGTCCGTTTCATTCCAGCCGCTCCTTGGTGACGGTCCTGGGGCGTGATGTCGCTGCCGCACAACAAGTTGGTCATCTGTACAAGACGCTTGACTTGCACGGGTGACCGTCTCATTCTGGGCAAACCGAAGTCAACGTTCCGGCAGGAGTTTTTCCGTGGCTCAGACTCGATCGCTCACGCCCGACGGCGCCCGGGCGGACGCACACATCGCAGTGGACAACCCGGCCACCGGAGCAGTGGTCGGCCACGTCGCAGACGCGTCGGCGCAGGACGTGGAGCAAGCGGTCGCACGAGCCCGGCAGGCACAGCCGGGCTGGGCCGAACTGAGCGCCCGAAGCCGTGCGGAATTCTTCACACGCGGCCGTCGGTGGCTGCTGACTCACCGGCAGGAGATCATCGACTCCATCGTCGCGGAGAACGGCAAGACCCAAGAGGACGCGATCGTCGAGATCGTCTACGGCGTCAGCGCCTTCGCCCACTGGGCCAAGCGCGCACGGCACTACCTCGCCGACACGAAGATCCGCTCGCTCTCACCGTTCGTACTCGGCCGCAGCATGTACACCCGGCGGGTCCCCCTCGGCGTGGTCGGAGTCATCGGACCCTGGAACAACCCGTTGATCAACTCCTTCGGTGACGCCATTCCGGCCCTGGCCGCCGGCAACGCGGTCGTCCTCAAACCTTCCGAGTACACACCGCTGACCGCGCTGCTCATGGAGAAGATGACCCGTGAGTGCGGCTGGCCCAAGGACGTCTTCCAGGTCGTGACCGGCGCCGGCGCCACCGGCCAGGCCCTGGTCGACACCGCCGACTTCGTGATGTTCACCGGATCCACGAAGACCGGCCGGGCCGTCGCCGCGCGGGCGGGCGAGCGGCTCGTCCCCTGCTCACTCGAACTCGGCGGCAAGGATGCCCTGATCGTGCTGGCCGATGCCTCGCTGGAGCGGGCGGTGAACGTCACCCTGCACGGCGCTCTGTGCAACGGGGGGCAGATGTGCACCTCGGTGGAGCGCGTCTACGTCGAGGAGCCGGTGTACGACGCGTTCGTCGCCAGGCTGCGCCGGCGGTTCGAGGAGGTCACCTCCGGCAGGTCGGCAGGGCTGGGCAGCACCGATGTGGGCGCCATGACCTTCCCGCCCCAGATGTCGATCGTCGAGGACCACGTCAAGGACGCCGTGGGCCGAGGAGCGCGCGTCCTCGTGGGGGGCCACACCGCCCCCGGCCCGGGCCGGTTCTTCGAACCCACGCTGCTCGTCGATGTCGACCACACGATGACATGCATGCGTGAGGAGACCTTCGGACCCACCCTGCCCGTGATGAAGGTCGCAAACGCCGAGGAGGCCGTCCGGCTCGTCAACGACAGCACCTACGGCCTGCAGGCCTCCATCATCAGCTCGAACATGAAGCGCGCCCGACACCTCGCGGAGCGTCTCGAGGCAGGCTGCGTCACCATCAACGACGCCCAGACCAACTACATGGCCTTCGGCCTGCCCATGGGCGGCTGGAAGGAATCGGGCCTCGGCGTACGGCACGGCGCCGAAGGAATCCGCAAGTACACCAGGCTCCAGGCCGTCAGCGTGAACCGCTTCCCGACCCGCCGCGACCTCCACATGCTCCCGTTCGACCCCTCGGCCTACCGGTCCATCCTGCGCCTGGTGGACCTCATGTACGGCAACCGCCTGCGCCGCCGGGGCAAGTAACCGCGCCATCGCCCACCCGATCACGAAAGGCCAGATCCCGATGACCACGACAGCCGCCGCCCCGCACATGTCCGTCGGCGCCATGCCCGAGGGCGTCACCCTGCCGCTGCCCCCGCAGAACCTGAGCGTCGAGGAGGAGCGTCAGGTCCGCAAGCAGGAACTCGCGGCCGCCTTCCGCCTGTTCGCCCGCTTCGGGTTCTCCGAAGGCGTGGCCGGACACATCACGGCCCGCGACCCGGAGAACCCCTCGGCCTTCTGGGTCAACCCCTTCGGGATGTCGTTCAGCCAGATCCGCGTCCGCGACCTGATCCTCGTCGACCATGACGGCAAGCTCCTTCAGGGCAAGCGCCCGGTCAACAACGCCGCGTTCTGCATCCACTCCGAGGTGCACCGGGCCCGGCCGGACGTGGTCGCGGCCGCACACACCCACTCCCTGCACGGCAAGGCCTTCTCCAGCCTCGGCGTCCCGCTCGAGCCGATCACCCAGGACGCCTGCGCCTTCTACGAGGACCACGGCATCTACTCCGACTACCGCGGCGTGGTGAACGACACCGAGGAAGGCCGGCGCATCGGTGAGGCGCTGGGCGAGGGCAAGGCCGTCGTTCTGCAGAACCACGGGCTGCTGACGGTCGGGTCCTCCGTCGCCGAGGCGGCCTGGTACTTCATCACCATGGAACGTTCCTGCCAGGCCCAGCTGCTGGCCATGGCCGCCGGTGAGCCGAAGCTCATCGATCCGGAGACGGCGCGGACGGTGCGCGACCAGATCTCCGGCCCCCTGCCGGGCTGGTTCCAGTTCCGCCCCCTGTGGGACCAGATCACCGCAGACCAGCCCGACCTGTTCGACTGACATGACGCGCTGACCCCAGGAAGCCACGTCGGGTGGGTACGGCTGCTGCGGCCGCCGCACCCACCCGACTTCCTGGTGCGGCCGCCATCCGATGAGGAGGCGGCCAGTGTCTATGAGCGTGCGCTCACCGGCGCCTCACCTCACGCGTCCTTGGCGGCGAGGCTCATGAGGTGCTCGCCGGTCAGGCGGAGCACCTCACGGGTGTTCTCGCTGTTGCGGTCGGCCAGCCAGCACAGCGTGACGCCGTCCAGCACCGCGTTGAGGTAGCGGGCCAGAACGGGAAGGGGCACCGTCCACGTGATGCCCGCGCTCTCGGCGGCTTCAGCCAGGAGCTGCTCGTGGACTTCCAGGTAATGCGCGTACTGCCGGCGAGCCAGATCCTCAAAGCCCTCCTGGCGCAACGCGTAGTGAGTGAGTTCGTACCCCACCTGATGCTCTCCCGGGCTGAGCTCGACCCCCTCCCAGAAGGTGTAGAGGCTCCTGGCGATGCGTGCGCCGAGGTCTCCCTCCCCTTCGAACACGTTCCGGGCCTTGGCCACGCCGCTGTCCGTGATGCGGGTGATGACCTCCTGCAGGAGTTCCTCACGTGAGTTGAAGCAGTAGTGGAAAACGCCCAGCGGCATCTTCGCCTCGTTGACGACAGCGCGTGTCGTGGTCTTGACGACTCCGTCGCGGACCATGACACGGAACGCCGCGGCGATGAGTTCTTCCCGTCGGTCCTTCGCTGCCATGCGAGACATTCGGTCCACCGTTTCATCAAGAGTGAAATGCTCACTCCATGCTAACCGGCGTCTTGGACGATCGACCAACTATGATTCGGTCGTCAGGCGACCCGATACGGTGGCGATGTCTCGCTGACGGGCCCCACGGGCTCGCTCCCCCGCCGTCGAGGAGGCGGCGGTACGCGCCGCCGAGCCTCGCGTGCGACGGCGCCGACCGTTCCGTGGCTCCGACAGGCACGTCGAAGAGGTCCCCGTGCCCACCCCCGGCGGCGGGGGAGGTGCAGGGCATGGAATGTGTCGGTGACGCCGATCCGTACGGGATCGTTCGTGATGCGCCGGACGGATACCCGGATCATGCGGCACGAGGTGTGGCGGATCGCGTTGCTCACGAGCTCCGAGGCGATGAGCGTGCCCGCCTCGGCCAACTCGGCTATGCCCCGGGTGCTGGCGCTCGTGCCGCCCTCCCTGCCCGGCCGCGAGACGGCGCCGTCCGTGCTAGGTGTACTGACCCGTGAGGTTGGGGACGCGGCTGGCGGGTGGTTGCCCTTTCAGCGCGGTGTGTCCGCGGTGGTGATTGTAGGTGTGGAGCCAGCCGGGGAAGGCGTCGCGTCGTTCCTGCTCCGAGCGGTAGGGGCGGGCGTAGGCCCACTCGTCCAGCAGCGTGCGGTTGAAGCGTTCGACCTTGCCATTGGTCTGGGGCCGGTAGGGCCGGGTGCGCTTGTGCGTGATCCCGGCCCGGGCCAGCTCGTCTCGCCAGTCGTGTGAGCGGTAGCAGGCGCCGTTGTCGGTCAGGACCCGCTCGACGGTGATCCCGCACTCGGCGAAGAAAGCGTGGGCCCGCTTCCAGAAGCTGGTGGCTGTCTCCTTCTTCTCGTCGGTGTGGATCTCGCTGTAGGCCAGGCGGGAGTGGTCGTCGACGGCGGTGTGCAAGTAGCTGTAGCCGACGTTCGAGCGGGTCTTTCGGCCTGTCTGCCGGCCCAGGACCTTGTGTCCGCCGCCGTCGGGGATGTTGCCGAGTTTCTTGATGTCGACGTGGACCAGTTCGCCTGGCCGTTGGCGTTCGTAGCGGCGTATGACACGGCCGGTTGCCCGGTCCAGATGCGTGAGGCGGGCCAGGCCGTAGCGGGTCAGCACGCGGTGCACGGTCGAGGGCACCAGCCGCAGCAGGCCCGCGATGCGGGCTGGTCCCCAGCGGCGCAGGACACGAACCTTGATGATCCGACGCTCGGTGCGGGTGCGGGTGCGGGTGCGGGTGCGGCCCCGGGGCAACAGGGGCTGAGACGCGCGCCGAATCCGGACCTTGAGGAGACGTCGGCGCGCGGCTTGGTCCGCCATCGCCGACCCGCCTGACACCATCCGGGCACTCGCTGGGGAGGGAACGGGCACAGGCTCATTCCTCTTCTGCGGCTCATCCGTGTAGCCATCGGACGGCGGTGAGCACTGGGTACGTGGAGCTCTGGGCACCACTGACCCTGTGCTCCGATCGTCCGGGCCCCCGCTCAGCACGTAGGGCAGACGCTCAAGGGGTGAGCACGAACCGGATCGGGTCGCCGATCTTCTTCTCCAGCCGGCTGACGGCGTCGGCGGCTTCGGCCAGCGGGATGTGGGCGGTGATGGAGGGGGCCAGGTCGAGCCGGCCGGTGGAAGCCAGGCCGATGAGCTGGGTCACGTGTTCAGGTCCGGAGCCGTAGTGGCCACGGATCTGGTTGCCGCGGAAGCAGAACTCTGTGCTGTCGGTGACGGTGAGGGGCTTGGGGGTGAGTCCAGCCAGTACCAGCACCCCGCCGGGGCCCAGGACGGCTGCGGCCTGCTCACGGACCACGGGGACGCCGGCGAAGTCGAAGGCGGCGTCCAGGCCACGGCCACCAGTGGCGAGGTCCACGGCAGCGGCGAAGTCCGCCGCGGCAGGGTCGAGCGTGAAGTCGGCGCCGAAGGCGAGGGCGCGCTCGCGGGCCTTCGGCAGCGGGTCGATGGCGATGACGGGGGTTGCCCCGGCCAGGCGGGCGAGCCGGATGCCGTGCGCGCCCAGGCCGCCCGCGCCCCAGATGCCGACGGCCTGCGCCGGGCGGACAGCACCCGTCTCGACAATCGCGGCGTAGGGGGTGGAGACCGCGTCGGGGATGATCGCGGCCTGGTCGAACGGCAAGTGGTCGGGGATCGGGGCGAGCGTGTCCTCGCGGGCGATCGCGTACTCGGCCCAGCCGCCGTCGTAGTCGACTCCACGGGTCAGCGGCATCCGGCACGATGAGCGCCGCATGCAGTCGTCGCACTGGCCGCACGCCTGCCCAGCCTGCAGAGCGACACGCATGCCGGGGGCCCAATCGCCCATCAGGTCCGGGCCGAGGGTGTGGACAACGCCCGCGACCTCGTGCCCGAGGGTGACCGCACGCGAGCGGACCACCTCGTCAACAGGGAAGGACGAGCTGAGGCTACCGTCGATCAAGTGGACGTCGGACAGACAGACTCCGGCGGCCCTGACTTCGACCAGCACCTCTCCAGGGCCGGGAACGGGGATGGCCACCTCCTCCACTGCAAACGTCTGAGTGTCCAGGTGGAGACGTCCGGCGAGCATGGTGGGCATGGTGTGACCTCGATTTCTTGGATGTCGATGGGCAGGGCCGCGAGGTCGCCATGACCCCGGTAACGCACTGGGGAAGGCAGGCCTTGGTGATCACGGGTCTGCCTTTGTGCCCGCAGGACGCGGCGGCATGAAGCCAACATACAGCCGACATTGTCATACGACAATGTCGTTTGATTAAGTTGGTCGACTCGCTTTGCGTGAACGCTTCCCCTTCCGGGCAAGCCGGAGTGTCGCCGGCGAGCCGCCGGACGCCGGCATCCAGCGAGGCGACCACCTGCGTCCGCGCCTCCCCGATGCCGGGGAGGCCGATCGGCTCTCGCACCGACGGCCCTGTCAGCGCACGCCTGCCCTCAGGCGCGATAGAGCCCCGTACCGTCCCAGGGAGTTGGCCGGCTGTCCTCGTCACCGCCTCACCGTCTGGGCACCACACCTACCTGCACCGAAAGTGGGCACCAGCCACCTGACTCGTGCTGCTTGCTGCCGGCATCACCGGCCGAGCCGATATGTCCCGGACACCGGCGGGCCAGGCTCCGGCGGCGGGGACACCAGCACCACATACTCGGTGCCCGTCGAACTGGTCGTGGTCCGCAGGCGGCCGTTCAGCGGCATGACCCATCGCGATCGTCAGTGCGGGTTCAGGGCGAGTGGGACCGCACGACATTTCCGACCTTGACGTGCACTTTCACCCCCCCGATCCGCCGCGCCGCCGCTCCGGCGATCTCCCCGGTTCGTACGTGCGCAGCAGTTCGTTCAGTGAGCGCTCCAACTGGGTTCGGCGCGTGGATGTCGGCTGGGACGTGGGCGCGGGCACGCACTTCCGGCGCGGCTTGGTGGGCTGTGCTGGTCGGTACGCCGACGAGGCGGCGGAGCAGCGTGGAGACGACTTCCCGGCCGGTGCCGCGACCAGCTGGGCAGCGGACTGCTCGGGCGATGTCGGGTGGGCTCGGCGGAACTGGCCGAGTCGCAGTTCAACCGCGGCAAGTCGTCCTACTTTGATTCGGCGCGCCGGCATCTGGAGGCAAACGCGGGCACGGTCGTGCTGGACGAGCAGGAACTGGCCGCCACCCAGTTCTTGGGCATGATCTCCAACTACGTGTTCCTACCGCGCTGGACCCTGGACCGCGGCCATCGAGCATGTCGTCGACGAGGCCCGTGGCCGTGATGGAGGCCCGGTACGCGCCGGCCCGCGGCTGACACCGCCCGGTCGGCTTCTCGGGCCGACTCCGCCCATCGTCACGGGCCAGGGACGCAGCTCCCGCCGTCCCGTCCGGGAGGAGGAAGCGGAGACGGGAGCGGGCCGGGTTCAGCGGTCGGCCAGGGACCGGATCTCGTCGGCGATCAGTTCGGGGTCCTCTTCGGCCATGGAGTGGCCGCAGGGGGCTGTGCGGTGGCGAAGGTCGCCGGCCCAGGCGTTCTGGCACGGCCGCCGCGGACGCGGCGAGGTAGTGGCAGCGGACGTCGGCGGGGATCGCGTCCGGCGCCTTGGTCCAGGCGTCGAGGAAGTGTACGAAGAAGGCTCGGTGGACGCCTGGATCATCTGGGCGAGGCGCACGACGTCCCCGGCCGTGGTCCGCTTGGAGTAGGTTTCCGGGTCGCTGTCGGCGGGCTTGGCGCTGGCGCCGTAGCCGCGCAGGTCGGGACATATGACGGTGTGGTCGGCGGCCTCGTGCCGCCACATCGGCTGCGTCTGCGGAAAACCGTGGAGCAGCACGACCGGGCTGCCGGAGCCGCCCACGGCGGCGTTCAGCCTGCGCCGCCGCGCCCCCACCCACTTCGCCGGCGTGCCGGCCGCTCGCGCTCAGGCGGCTGCCGCGCTGGGGGCCGGCGCAATCCTGGTTCTCGCAGGGCTCACTCCGGAGTCGATCGTCGTCCATGACAGCACCGGGTCCGGTTTCCGGGGCAACCAGATCCGCGGCCACTACGGCTCCGGGTTCGAGCACGTGGAACAGCTCATCGGCCTGGCCTCCGCCGGACGGATCGATCTGGCCCCGTCCGTCGCTGCGCACATCCCGCTGGCCGAGGCCGCCGACGCCGTCACCCGGCTGGGGAAGAAGATCGGCGGCCCGATCCGGTTTGTTCTCACCCCCTGATGCCCGCTGACGCCGGCCCAGGGCCACGGCTCGATCGAACGGGTCTGGACATCGACGCGGTCTGGCAAAGGTCTGAGAAGGCCCTCCGGCGACGGTGGAGTCGCGGGAGGGGCTTCGTGCCTTGTGGCGGGCCGGTGGGTGGAGAGGTGTTTCCCCCGGCCTTGGTCCGGCCTGACGTTTCAAGGCCTCCGAATGTTCCCTCAGTCGACCGTGTCAGGTGCCACAATCGAGCGACATTGTCGGACGACAATGTCGTGTGTATGGTTCTGGCCAGCGACAGCCTGCGCGGAACGAAAGGCAAGCTCATGACTCACGAGACCCTGCGTGGAACCGAACCGATTCCCCAGCGTCCCGCCCTGCCCCTGGTCGGCCACGCGTTCGACATCCCCAGCGGTGCCGACGGTCTGCTCTATGTGATGAAGGAGGCCAGGGAGCTGGGGCCGCTGTTCAAGCTCCGCGTCTTCGGCGACGAGATCAACTTCGCCTCCGGCCTCGACCTGGTCACCGAGCTGGCGGACGAGAGCCGGTTCCGCAAGAACGTGCACCCCGACCTCGTGATCCTCCGGGGCATCGGTGGCGACGGGCTGTTCACCGCGTTCAACGACGAGCCCAACTGGCGCAAGGCGCACGACGTGCTGATGCCGGCCTTCTCGCTCGGCGCGATGCGCGGTTATCACGCGACGATGCTCCAGGTGGCCCGGGAGCTGATCGGGAAGTGGGACCGGGCGGCGGGTTCGGAGCCCGTGGACGTCGCCGACGACATGACACGGCTGACGCTCGACACGATCGGCCTGTGCGGCTTCGGCTACGACTTCGAGTCCTTCAGCCGCGACGAGCCGCACCCCTTCGTCACCGCCCTGTCGCGGGCGCTCGGCTTCGCCCAGGACAAGGGGGAGTCGATCCCGGGCGCGGAGCTGTTCAAGTGGAAGCAGGCGGAGCAGTTCCGCGAGGACGTGGCCTTGATGGAGGGCCTGGTCGACGAGGTGATCCGGCAGCGCCGGGCGTCCGGAGACACCAGCACCGACGACCTGCTCGGGCGGATGCTGCACACCCGTGACGCGGTGACGGGCGAGCCGCTGGACGACGTCAACATCCGCTACCAGGCGATCACGTTCCTCATCGCCGGCCACGAGACCACCAGCGGGGCCCTGTCGTTCGCCCTCTACTACCTGACCAAGCACCCCGAGGTCCTCGCCCGGGCCCAGGCCGAGGTCGACGCCCTGTGGGGCGACTCGGACGCCCCCGAGCCCGACTACGGCGACATCGGGAAGCTGACGTACATCCGCCAGGTCCTCAACGAGAGTCTGCGGCTGTGGCCGACGGCGCCCGCCTTCGCGGTGGAGCCGCTGGAGGACACGGTCATCGGCGGGAAGTACGCCGTGCGCAAGGGCGAGTCGATCCAGATCCTCATCCCCCAGCTGCACCGCGACCCCGCCTGGGGCGAGAACGTCGAGCTGTTCGACCCCGACCGGTTCCTGCCCGAGCGGGAGGAGGAGCGCCCGGTCCATCTGTTCAAGCCGTTCGGCAACGGCGAACGCGCCTGCATCGGCCGCCAGTTCGCTCTGCACGAGGCCACCCTGGTCCTCGCGCTGGTCATCCACCGCTACCGCCTGATCGACCACACCAACTACCAGCTGAAGATCAAGCAGTCCCTCACCCTCAAGCCCGACGAGTTCACGCTGAACCTGGCCCGGCGCAGCAGCGGGGAGCGGCGCCTGCCCGCCGCCGTGGCCCTCGCCGCGGGCAGCGCTCCCGCCGACCGGGACCGGCCCGCCGTCCGGCGCGCCACGGGGACCGCGCTGACTCTGCTGCACGGCTCCAACCTGGGTACCTGCGCGGGCATCGCCAGCGACCTGGCCGAGGACGGCGACGAGCGCGGGTTCACCCCGTCTGTTGCGTCCCTCAACGACGCCGTGGGCAAGCTTTCAGCGGGTGGCGGGCCGGTGGTGATCGTGGCGGCTTCCTACAACGGCCGCCCCACCGACGACGCCACGGAGTTCGTCGCCTGGCTGGAGGGGCTGGAGCCCGGTGCGCTCGACGGCCTGCGGTACGCCGTACTCGGTGTTGGCGACCGCAACTGGGCCGCCACCTACCAGCGTGTCCCCACCCTCATCGACGAGCGGCTTGCCGCGGCGGGCGCCACCTCACTGCTGGAGCGCGGCGCCGCGGACGCCGCCGGTGACTTCGCCGGCACCGTCGACCGCTGGACCGGCGAGTTGTGGACCGCCCTGCTGGAGCAGTACGGGACCGCCGCAGACATACAGGAGACCGAGCCGGCCGCCGACCAGGAGACGGGCCTGTACGAGCTGCAGGACACCACCGACTCGGTCATCGGCGGGCTCGCGGCACGGCACGGCGTGCAGCCGATGGAGGTGCTCGACGCCTACGAACTGGTCGACATGGAGCATGAGCTGGGCCGCTCCAAGCGTTTCCTCAAGCTGCGGCTGCCCGAGGGCGTCACCTACCGCACCGGCGACCACATCGCCGTCCTGCCGAGCAACCCGCACGACCTCGTCCAGCGGGTGGCCGACCGCTTCGGCCTCGATCTGGACCGCACCGTGCGACTGCGTGCCCGCCGCCGCAGCCGGGGCGCCCTGCCCGTCGACCGGCCGCTGACCGTGCGCCGCCTGCTGACCGACTTCGTGGAACTGCAGGATGCCGCCACCCGGGAGCAGGTCGCCGTGCTCGCCGAGCACACCGCCTGCCCGCCCGAGAAGCGCCCCCTGGCCGAACTCGCCGCGGCGGACCCGGAGGCCTTCCGCGAGCGGGTGACCGCCGCCGGACACAGTGTCCTGGACCTGCTGGAGCGCTATCGGGCCTGCGAGCTGCCCTTCGAACGCTTCCTGGAACTGCTGCCCGTGCTGCGCCCGCGCCACTACTCGATCTCCTCGTCCGCCGCGGCGGCACCCGGCGAGGTCGATCTGATGGTGTCGCTGCTCGCCGCGCCCCACCGCGGCGGCGAGGGCACGTTCCACGGCATCGGCTCGCACTACCTCCAGACCGTCAACGCCGGCGACATCCTCCAGGCCCGGGTGCTGCCGTGCAGTGAGTCCTTCCGCCTGCCGCAAGACGAGTCGGTGCCGGTGATCCTGGTCAGCGCGGGCACCGGTCTGGCGCCCTTCCGCGGCGCGGTCCTCGACCGCCACCACACCCGGTCGACCGGCACCCTGCTGTGCTACTTCGGCTGCGACCACCCCGACGTCGACTACCTGCACCGCGAGGAGTTCGAGGCGGCCGAGGCGGCCGGAGCCGTGTGGATTCCCGGCCCTGATCTGGTGCGCTTCGGGATGTGAGCTGGGCACACGTGGTCAAGCTGGATAGTCCGGACCGAAGTGCGCGTGGTACCTG
>NZ_BMTL01000069.1 GCF_014649655.1 Streptomyces humidus
GAACGGACGAACCACGCCCATCTCTCCCGCCGCCAGCCGGAATTCATGCCCACCCAGCCCGAACCAAACGATCACGTTCGGAAAGCGGATGGCGTCTCAGGCCGAGTTGCAGAACGGCCGCCTCTTCGACAAAGCACCGAAGTCCGCTGCCGGGGTACGTGCCATCTCGTTCCCCGCCGAGCTGCTCGACGACGTGACGGGCCACCTGGAACAGTTCGCCGCGCCCAGCCGCGACGGACACGTCTTCGTCGGCCCGCAGGGCGGCCAACTTCGGCGTAGCAATTTCCGCGACGATTGGGTGGCGGCCAGGAAAGCGGCGGGCGTCACGTCGGAACTCCACTTTCACGATCTCCGCCACACCGGCAACACGCTGGCCTCGACTGCCGGTGCCAGCACCCGTGAGCTGATGACCCGCATGGGCCACAGCAGCTCGCGCGCCGCGCTGATCTACCAGCACATGACCAGCGACCGTGATCGGGCCATCGCTGATCGGCTCGGAGCGATGATCCGTGAGGGTGGGGGAGAGGCCGTCTCGGACTAGAGGATCCGGCCTCCACACAGCCGCAGTGGCACGCGTGTGGCACAACCCCGGACACGACGAAGGGCCAGCCTGGGAGGAAACCCTCCTGAGCTGGCCCTTTTCTTGTGCCCCCGGCAGGATTCGAACCTGCGACACCCGCTTTAGGAGTTCGATCTACACCCGCCCCTGGGGTCGTTGTCGGCTGGTCCGGCGGTCGCGTGGGGGTGCTGCTGTGTGCTGCCGTCCGGCCTCGTTGATGTCAACGTTGGATGTCACCGAAACAGCTCCGGAACTGGGCAGACCTCCAACGGTTCCTCCGGCCGGTCCGCCCACCGCCACCATGTGTGCCGATCGGGGCACCGCCACAGAGACCGGCAGGTCCTCCGACCGTCTTCGTCTCGCTTGGAGAGCAAGAGACCGCCGGACTTCATGGGATGGCTGCATTCGGGACAGGAAGCGGCGTTCTCGGCCATAGGGCGGACTCCAAGCGGGGCTACCGGTTGATCGGGATCTCGTAGACGATCTCGCAGTGAGCCGCGGGCACCACGATGTCCGCCGTCTCCACGGGCCGCCCGTCGTCGCTGTAGTACGTCCGTCGGATGTGCGTGACAAGAGCGGCCTTCTGGATGCCGAGTAGCGACGCCTCCTCGGCGGTTGCCTGCCGCGGCTCCGGCTGCTCCACGGCGTGGCCGACGGTGATGCCGATCGCGGCCATGCGGTTCACGACGCCCGCCCCGGCGTGCGGCCCTCCCTCGGGCAGGACGACGAGCGTGCCGGCCGTGAGGTCGTACGGCTCCCAACTCGTCGACAGCTGCACGGGCCTGCCGTCCGCCAGGAACTCGTACGTCGTACGGACGCACAGCTCGCCCTCGCCGATGCCCAGCCGTGCCGCGATCTCCGCCGGTGCCGGCACCTTGGCGTCGGTCCGGCTCTCCCAGTCCCCTTGCCTGCCGACGGCCCTCATGTCCACGCGGAAAGGCGACCCGTTGGGCTGCTCGCGCGCCGAGGAACGGACCACCCGCACGCGCTGCCGGGGCTCGGCGACGTACGTGCCGGAACCGGCGCGGCCCTCCAACACACCCTGGGAGATCAGCAACTCCTGCGCCCGGCGCACGACGTTCTCGCCCACGCCACACTCTTCGCCGATCTGGGCGCGGGAGGGCAGGCGGTCTCCCGGCTCCCACACGTGCTCCGCGATCCGCCGCCGGAGTTCGTCGGCGATGCGGAGATAGGGCGGCTGCTCAGGCATATGGAAAATCTAGTCCACTAGCTCTAATCTAGTTAACTAGCTTCACTCAAAGTGATCGCTGGTGACGGAGGCTGCCCTGTGCCCGCTTCGGGAGTTAGCGCGGCGGCCCTCGCCGCCCGGCTGTCCGCCCTCGGGCTGCTCACGCGAGTGGAGGAACACCCCCGGCACACGTCGGTGGAGGCGGAGGTGCCGGACGCGCTCTCCGCCGAGTCATGGCGGGAGGTCCTGGACGTGGTGGCGGAAGCCGACCGCTTCGGCCTCCTCGCCACCAGCATGAACGGCCGCACCCTCTGGGCGGTCGTACGCAAAGCGGTCCCCACGACGGGCGATGTCGGGGGACCGGGCCATCAGCGATAGGAGCTGAGCAGCGTGCTCAACCGTATCCGCCGTGCCGTCTCGCTCACCAGAGAGCGGCACTTCCCCGGGGGCAGGCACCGCCGCCCCTTAACGGCCTCCGGGCCGTCGGCTGCTCCCGCCGCCTACCTGTCTCCGGACAGGACGACGGTCGTCCGCCGGCGTGCCTCCGACGACGTGGACCACCGGTCAACGCTGAGGGGTGAGGACATCGCACTCGTCCGCCCGTATGTGCTGGCTTGGGAGAAGCGCGTAAGAACGCGCGAAGTGGTCGTCGCTCCGTATCTGCCGGCCGACGCGTGGTCGACCCTGGTGGGGGCTCGCTGATGCACCCCCGTCGACAGACCCGCGTCACGGACACCTCGGCCGTCCCCTACCGATCGGCCCCATGCCGGATCGGCACCCACCACGCCTGCGCGGAGTCCTCCCCGGCCTCGGCGCCGGTCGACCTCCCGGTGATCTACGAGGCGTGCGACTGCCCGTGCCATCCGATGTCCGGGCACACAATGCCTTCGGAGGTGCAGCGGTGAGGGAACGGGCACCCGGCGGCACGCTGGCATCCAACGTCGAGGTGACCGCGGCCACCGTGCAGCGCGGCGACATCATCCAACTCGGAGGCCGGGCCTGCCGGGTGCAGGACCTCTTCCAGCTCGCCCAGGGCGCGAAGCAAATCCTCTTCGACTCGGGCGAGTTGCTGACCATACACACGCGAACCCGGCTCGCTGCCGTGCGGATGATGAGGCGGCGGTGATCCGGTCCATGTCTCCTCGCCACCACGACATCGCCGACGATCTCCGGCACCAGATCACGACCGGCCACCTCAAGCCCGGCGAACGACTCCCGTCCGAAACCGGCTTGGCCGACCAGTACAAGGTCAGCACAGCGACGCTGCGGAGTGCCCTCGCGGTGCTCCAGGGCGAGGGCCTCGTCGAGAAGATCCACGGCAAGGGCAACTTCGTCCGCCGCCCCCTCCGCCGGATCATGTACGTCGGCGGCTGGGGGACGCTGGACCCGTGGACCGCCGCCGAAGCGGCCCTACGCGTCACCGTCCGCACCGCCACGGTCCAGGCCGACGGACACCTGACCACCTTGCTGAGGGTGCCGACGGGCAGCCCTCTCGCGGAGTTCTTCTGCGTCAGCCACGAGGGGGAGTCACCGCACGGACTGGCCCGTATCTACATCCCCCGCGACCTGGCGCCGGCCGGAGTGCTCGACGACGAACCCTCGTGCCCGGAGGCAGCCAGAAGATTCGCCGTACTCGGCCCTCCGCCGGCCGCTGTCCGGGAAACGGTCTGCGCCCGCCCGCCGACGCCGGACGAGTCATCGACCCTGCGAACCAACTCCGTCACGCCGGTTCTGGCGATCACGCGCGTCGCGACCGACCCCACCGGCCGAGTGGTCGAGGCGGCCCTTCTGGTCTTCCCAGGGGATCGAGCCGACGCAGTCTTCACCACCCACCACACGTCCGACGAGAGGCAGACGCCAGAGTGACAACACAAAACGAACTGCGCCTTCTCCCGTGGTCGGGCCCGGAGGGCAAGCCCTGCTACCTGAGCACGGATGACAAGGGCGGCTACATGTCCCGCCTGGCGGACAACATCGAAGCGGAGCAACTCGACACGGCGGCCATGCTGTTGGAGCACGCCTCGAACACCCTCGACGACCAGAACACGGACCCGGAGGACCTACGCCGGTTGACCGGTGAACTGACCGGGATTCTCCGGGACGTGCTCCGCGTCGCAACCAGCCGCGGTCACCTCCTAGGGATGAGCGAACCGCACCGCTTCTGAAACGTTGGTCGCAAGCAACACCTGCCGCCGACGACCCTCCGTCTCAACCGGGGAGGGGAGTCCGAGCACGACTCGGTTCCCCTCCCCGCCGCGTTATGCCGGCCACCGCTGAGACTGCGCGCCCCGCAGCAGAAAGCCGCCCTTCTCCGAAGGCCTGAACCTCAGCCGACGACAGCCAGCCACGACGGCGGGTGCGCCGACCGACCACGCACGCGTGTGCCTCGCCGCACCCTATCCGGACTCAGCCACGCTGCCGGTGTCGTTGACCAGAAGAGCCGTGACGGCCGGTTCAAGTCTCGGCACTGCAACGGTTCTGGAGGCCTGTTGGGCCCTGAGCAACGCCGCATGTCACGGCCCTACCCGTGGCGGATCAGGCGAGACGAGTCCACGGATAGGCAGTCAGAACCTTCTGAGCCGTAGCTCTTCATCCAGTAGCGCAACGTCACCTTCCGGCGGACGGTCATGCTTCGTGTCGGTTCGCTTCGCAGCGTTTGAAGAGGTAGTAGCCCAGGGTTTCACCCTTGATTGCGACGTTTTGACCGGACGACATGAACTTGTCGCGGCTCTGCTGTCCCTGCTCCACGAAGACGAAGGAACCGTTCACTAGCTCCCACCCCTCTCGGCATACGGCGTTGAGGACGACTACGGGATCTGTCGTTTGCTTGGTGGTCGTGCTACCAACCATTTTGACGATGATCGCTTGCTGGCTCATGACGTTGAGCGAGCATTGATATAGAAGGTCCCCCTGCTCGAAGCACTGGCGTGCCTGACCTACGGGTGTGGCCAGGAACGCCCGTCGGTCGCGTTCGAGTCGCTCGGTCTGCTGCTTCTCCTCTGCCTCCTTGCGCTTGCGCTCCTTCTCTGCGGCCGCCTGCGCCTGGTCCTCTGGGCTCTTCTTTGAAATAAATGCCATGCCGCTCCCATCCAGATGTGACGGCCGTCACGTTACCGTCCTGGCCTGCCCAATAACCGTCAGTCGTGACAGTTGGGCATGCGTGCCGTGCTGCTCCAGGCGGATGCATGGGAGCCCCACCTACACCTCTGCGTCACGGCCGCGCCGTGGGAGCCATACGCACGAAATTCAGCCGACGACAGCCAGCCACGGCGTCGGGTGCGCTGATCGATCACGCACGCGTATGTCTCGCTGCACCCCCACCGGCCTCCGCCACGCTGCCGGTGTCGTCGACCAGAGCAAGCCGGGACGGCCGACCCGTAACGACGGTGCCTGAGCCCTCAGCTTGGGAAGCTTGGGTCTTTGGCTGCGGTTGCTGCGCTGACCTGCGGCGGAGTGGTGTTGGATCCCTGGCCGCACCTGGGGCCAGTCCCCGCTGTTCCCCGTGGTTCCCCGCACGATCTGGCACGCGAATGGCACGGTCCCTTCGCCTCGAACGTCCCTTGGCGGAGCTGGATCCCGGAGTGTCTGAGCCTCAGCCGACGACAGTCAGCCACGACGGCGGTTGCGTCGACCGATCACGCACGCGTATGCCTCGCTGCACCCCCACCGGCCTCAGCCACGCTGCTGGCTTGTGTCGTCGACCAGAGCAAGCCGCGACGGCCGGCCCGTGACGGACGGTGCGCGAGCCCTCGGCTGGGGTGGTGCGGCGAGTGCAGGCGCTCGTTGAACGACGTGGGGATCCCTGTGACGCACGCACCTGCTACAAGCCATCCCGCAAACACTGGGTGAGCCAATCGCTTGGTGGGTAGTGTGGAACGTTGTCGGGGCCGACTAACCTTGTGGCGCTGGCCAGGGTTCCGCAGGGGGGTAGCGCAGATTACATGCCAACAGTCACGCTTGCCGATCAAATGCTATTGCACATTTCCACCAGCAAGAGTGCGACAATATCAGCACTTCCAGTAGGTGGCAGCAAATATCCGTTCCCCACGGCTCAACTGCTGCAGCAGATCGTCTCGGATCGTTTGCTTCTAGCGGGAGGGCATCTCCGAGCGGGTGATGCTCTACTTTTTGCAACACAATACAGATCGGCCATCAGTCGTTTCTACTACGCAATGTATCAAGCGGCTCGCGCCATCGCGTTCGCGGAAATTAAAGGTGACGATCACGAGCGCCATAACATTCTTCCGCGGAATCTCCCGGCGGGCATCGACAGCCCGGCCGTGCGAGAGGCCGAACTCGTGGATGCCCGCCTGCTGCGTAATCAGGCTGATTATGACGTCTACCCAATCAACGAATCCGATTGGGAAAACGATGCTCGTGCACTTTCAGCAACAGCGGCCAACTTTGTCCAGATGTGTGAATCTTTCGCCCTGACGAACGGATATATCTGATGTCGGCAAGTGATTACGAAGCCCGAATCGCTCGGGTACTTGACGATGCAGACATCCCCATCGTGCGTGTCGAGGAAAGGTCATTTCCTGGCGAACGGTGGTTTCTTGTTTGGGTGGACGAAGACTCGATAGCGGCAGCGCAGAGTCTGGCTGGACCTATTGAGCAAGAACTAAATTCCGTCCACGATACGGAAAATGAGTCTCTCGCTGTCACCTTTAGGCCACATCGTACCGATGTTGAAAAGCCTCTGCCCTCTACGCCAAAGAGTGTCCTTGCCTCTTCAAAAGTTGACCAGCTAATCCAGCTGTTGGAAGCTAGGTCGCGCACATCTGACGCACTTCCCAGTCTCAAGTACATGGAAGATCCCCGGGCTAGTCTGGCCGCTATTGGTGCGTCACGTCACCACCTCGTCTACGGTCGACGTGGTGTAGGGAAGACCGCGCTCCTTCTTGAGGCTAAGCGTCTCGCCGAGAGAGAAGGGCACGTAACGGCGTGGATGAATGCCCATACCCTGCGGCTAATGAACTCATCTTCCGCTTTCCTTATGATTGCGGAGACTGTACTAACCTCGTTGATTCAGCACGCAGGCACTTCCCAGGGTGATTCCTTCGCTCGCCTAAAGGATCTCGGCGAGAAAGTCACATCTCTCCGGGCCGCTGAAGGAGATGCAGAGCTCGGCGAAACCATCGCTGATTTGAATAGGGGATTGCGGACGGTCCTGCGAGCGGGGATCGTTCGCCTGTACCTGTATCTCGATGACTTCTACCTTTTTCCCATCTCCGCGCAACCGTATCTGCTTGACTACTTGACTAGCATGCTGCGCGACTGCGATGGCTGGCTGAAGGTTGCGAGCATTGAACGCTTGACGCGGCCTTTCGAGCCATCTTCGCATATCGGCATTGAAATTCCGCATGACGCATCCAAGATCGATCTGGACGTGACTTTGGAAGATCCTGAGGCCACGCAGAAATTCTTGGAGTCCGTGCTTACGAACTACACGGAAACCGTGGGAATCGCTAAGCCGTCGAGTATCACCCGTGATGCAGCGCTTGGAAGGCTGATTCTCGGTTCAGGTGGTGTACCTAGGGATTACTTGAACCTTTTCGCCTCTTCGATCGTGGCAGCTAGATCCCGGACAAATGCTCGGGAGGTCGGACAGGAAGACGTCGCAGATGCCGCCGGTAAGGCGGCGCGAGGAAAATTGAGAGATCTAGAGCAGGATGTTTCTGCAGATAACGCCGATTCTTTGACCTCGGCTCTCGAATACCTTTCGTCGTATGTTCGGGGAGAGGGGTACACCTACTTCCGCGTCGATGTTGCCCAAAAATCCCTTCCGGCCTATGAGACTCTTGCACGCCTCGTTGACCTCCGGTTTGCGCACCTGATTCAGGCTACGCTCTCAGACCAGCACCGCCAGGGAGTCAAGTATGAGGCGTACATTCTCGACCTAAGTCAGTACTCAGACGTGCGCTTGAAGCGGGGGCTGCACGTACTTGACCTTGAGGACGGCAAATGGACTTTTAGGTTGAGCGGCAAGGCTAATACGCTCAGGAAATTGAAGAGCACCCTATTCCGAGACGAGTTGCGGCGATCGCCTGTACTCGATCTGGAAGCACTTGGGCGGCATGCGGGCCTGAACACGGCGTGAGGGCGGTAGAACGACTTTGGCTGGACTGCTTCGGCGCGAGTGATCACGGCCCCGTAGGCTTCCGGCGCGTCGGGCAGTCTGTGGACCTGCCCGGTAAAGCGCAACGTTGAGGCCGTGATCTTCGAAGCGCGCGCCAGAGTGGCTGCGCAAAGCCGTGTAGCCGACCGCCCCAGCCGCGATCCAGCCGCGATGAACCCCTGCTTCAACATCTCATGGTTGACCGCTCTGAGCGCGGCACGGGCGCCGGCCGGGCTGGAGCGGGACGGAGGCAGGAGCGCAGGCCCGGCCGGGGGCCGGGCCGCGCGCGGGGAGCGGAGCGAGCCGCCTTGATGATGGAGAGAAAGTCTTATCCCGCTGGGATGAGGTGCTTGCCGTCGTGGCTGCGCACGTGGGGCCCGTTGCCGTCCAAGGCGTCCAGGAGCCTGACTGCGTAGACCTCGGCCATGCGCTCGCTGACCTCGTCCGGAGTGAGCCAGGAAACGGCGGTGGACTCGCTGGAGGTACGTTCCGTGCCGCCGGAGGGCTTGCAGCGGAAGACCAGGGCGACGACGCCTCGGACCATGTTCTTGTACACGCCGGTGAGTTCGTCCACCTCGACGTGGATGCCGGTCTCTTCCAGGACCTCGCGGATCACGCCGGCCTCCGGGGCCTCGTCGAGTTCGAGGATGCCGCCGGGGAGCTCCCAGGTGCCGTTGTCGGCTCGGCGGATCGCCAGGAGGCGGCCGTCTTCGCGCACCACCACTCCGGCTACTGACACGGAGTGCAGGGGAGGCGGTGTCGCTTCCTGTGGTTGACTCATGTAGAGGAGCTTAGGAGGCAGAGAAGGACTATGGGAACTGCTGCTGGAGGGGGCACGGCCGGGCCTCGGTACGTGCAGATCGCGGAAGAGATCGTGCAGCAGATCCGGGCGGGGGTTCTGAAGCCTGGCGACATGGTGCCGAGTGAATCCGAGCTGGTGGATCGCTACGGCGTGTCTGGCGGGACCATCCGTAAGGCCATGGCCGAGGTGCGGGCGAGTGGACTCGTCGAGACCCGGCACGGCAAGGGCTCGATCGTGAAGAACCGGCCTCCTGTGCGGCACCGCTCCTCCGATCGCTTCCGGCGCTCGCTCAGGCAGGGAGGGCAGGCGGCCTACCTCGCGGAGTCCGCCCAGTCCGGCGCCACCGCAAAGGTCAGCGTCCTCTACATCGGGCCTATGGAGGCTCCCGAGGATGCCGCCCAGCGGCTGGGCGTCCCCGCCGGCACGCAGGTGCTGGCCCGTCGGCGCCTCTACTTCCGCAACGGCGTTCCGGTCGAGACCGCCACGTCCTACCTGCCGTGGGACGTCGTGAAGGAGATCCCGGAGCTGTTCGCCGAGAACCCCGGTGGTGGTGGTATCTATGCCCGGCTCGAAGATCACGGACATGAGTTCGCGGAGTTCGTCGAGACGCTGCAAGCGCGGCCGGCCTCGAAGGCGGAAGCCTCGGAGCTTGCGCTGAGCCCGGGTGCTGCCGTGGTTCACCTGATCCGGGAGGCCCGTACGACCGCGGGTCTCGTGGTCGAGGTGTGCGACACGCTCATGGCCGCTGATCAGTTCGTTTTCGAGTACCGCATCCCTGCCGACGACTGACGCGCACTCAACTTCTTACAGCCCGTCGCGAGTTCTTCTTCGCGGCGGGTTGACTCATGTATAGGAGTCATGCACTCTTCTCCATGTCACTCATGTACATGAGTGGCGAAGTTCAGCATCTATAGAGGAGTGCTCCGCCATGCGTCAGATTCCCGTCGACACCTCCGCCGCGATCGTGATGGTCGCCAAGACTCCGCAGCCCAAGGTCAAGGACCGCCGCACGGGCGAGATCGCCATGGACATCGAGTCCGGCGCGAAGCTGATGACGGTCGACGTGATGTTCGCGGCGAACGAGGAGGTGGAGATCCTGTCCATCACCGTCCCCGAGCCCGGGATCAGCGGTGAGCTGGCCATGGGCACGCCGGTCGCGCTCACCGGCCTGGTCGCCCGGCCATGGGAGAACGACTTCAACGGCCAGAAGCGGCACGGCATCGCGTTCCGTGCGGTCGCGGTCACCTCGCTCGCCAACGTCAACGCCGCCGCAGGACCGAAGGCGGCCTGATCATGACCGGCTTCACGGTCGCTCTGGTGCTGGTCGTCGCCGCCGCGGGTCTCCTGCGGTGGCGGCGTCCCGCCTGGTACTGGCTGGCCTTCGGGATCATCCTGGCCACGCTGCGGGTTCTGGTCCGCTACGCCTCCGTCATGGACGCCTGCGGGCTGACCGTCCCGCCCGCGAGATGGCGGCTCGCCCTGGCACGGGCCACCAACCGCCCTATGCCGGAGTCCCGTCCACCGCGCATCCTGCGGCTGCGGCCGACTCGCACCGGCCTGGTCCTACGGCTCAAGCTGCGCCCCGGACAGGACGCCTTCGACGTCGCCGCCGCCTCGGACCGACTGCGCCACTCCTTCTCGATGTACGGCGTCACCTCGCGTGAGCTGCGGTCCGGCGTGGTGGAGGTGCGGATGACCGGCTACGACGTCCTCAAGCGGGTGCAGATGCCCGCCACGACCGAGACCCGGCCCATGCGGGTTCCCGTCGCCCTGCGGCAGGACGGCTCGGTGCACTACCGCGACTACCGGGCCGTCCCGCACGCCCTCACCCTCGGAGCCACGGAATCCGGCAAGTCCGTCTACCAGCGCAACCTGGTCGTCGGACTCGCCCCGATGGATGTCGCCCTGGTCGGCATCGACTGCAAACAGGGGGTCGAGCTGTTCCCGCTGGCTCGCCGCTTCTCCGCGCTCGCCGACAACCCCGACACCGCCGCCGACCTCCTCGACGCGCTCGTGACTCGGATGGCAGACGTCTATCAGCTCATCCGTGCCCAGCAGCGGATCACGGTCGACGTGCCGGACGCGGAGATCGCCGCCGACATCTGGGACCTGCCCGAACATCTGCGGCCCGTGCCGGTCGTGGTCCTGGTCGACGAGGTCGCCGAACTGGCCCTGTTCGCGAGCAAGGAGGAGGAGAAGCGGCGGGACCGGATCATCACCGCGCTGGTCCGCCTCGCCCAGCTCGGCCGCGCGGCCGGCATCTACCTGGAGATCTGCGGGCAGCGCTTCGGCTCCGAACTCGGCAAGGGCATCACCATGCTCCGCGCCCAGCTCACAGGCCGCACCGCCCACCGCGTCAACGACGAGACCAGCGCCAACATGGCTTTCGGCGACATCTCCCCGGACGCCGTCCTCGCCGCCATCCAGATCCCCGCCGAGATGCGGGGGATTGCGATTGCGGGTGACTCCTCCGGCGGCTGGCACCGCATCCGGGCTCCGCACACCTCGCTCCGCCAGGCAGTGAACACCTGCAACCGGCACGCCGACCGCACCCCGGCCCTGCCCGAACTGGCACCGTTCCGGCCCGCCCTCGCCGGACCCACCGCCGCTCCCGTGCCGTCGGCCAAGCCTTCTCCGGCCACCGCCTGATCTCTCGCTCGTCCCATCGGCCGGCGTGACCGTCCCTCGCGCCAAGTCCCTACCCCTGCCATGCCTGATGAAGGGAGAACCCGCGTCATGTGCCCCGACTGCGAGGATTTCGCCCGCACCGTCCTGTTGCTCGGTCAGCTCGCCCTCTACGCCGACACCAGCGGCGCCGACCTCGACTTCGTCGACGTCGTCAGCCCCTCCCTGGTCGCCTCGCTCCCCGAGCCGCCGACCGGTGAGGAGTCCTGATGGCCGCCCGCCACGGCCTGCGCGTCGACGCCGTCCTGATCCAAGCCGTCATCGCCGGTGCCCTGTCCTTCGCCCACCTGCACGACCTGGCCGCCGCTGCCGGACAGGACGGCTGGAAGGCCTGGGCCTACCCCGTGAGCGTGGACCTGCTCCTGGTTGCCGCCTGGCGACGCCTGCGCAGTGAGGGTCCGTCCCGGCTGGCCTGGTGCTGGTTCCTCATCGCCCTGTTCGCCTCCCTCGGCGCCAACGTCGCCACCGCCGGATTCCTCGACCTGGCCGCCCCGCCCGCCCTGCTCCGCCTGGGCATCGCCGGATGGCCCGCCCTCGCCTTCCTCGGCGGCACCCTCCTCGCCCACTCCGCCGACCACCACCCACCGACTCCGCCGGCACCCGTCCCGGCCCCGGAACCCGACCTCACCGACGACCACCACCCACCGACTCCGCCGGCACCCGTCCCGGCCCCGGAACCCGACCTCACCGACGACCACGAACCGCACCCCGAACCCATGCCTGCCCCGGAGCCCACCCCGGCCACTGCCTCGGCCCCGGTGGAGGAGCCGCCGGCGCTTCCGCCCGCCGATCCGGCCCCCGCGGTGCCCGCCGTCCTCGTCGACCACGCCCGCAAGGTCGCCGCCGACTATCGCGACCGCACCGGCGCCCCGATCGACACCGACACCCTGCGCGCCCGCCTCGGCGTCCCGCCCCACCTCGCCGACGCCATCGCCGCCCACCTCACCTGACCCGGAAAGGAACGACCGATGACCTCCGACCCCGCCGACCTGACCGCCGCCGACTACCTCGACAGCGCCCGCGAGATGACCGCCGCCGACCGCCCCTACCTCGCCCACCTGCTCGCCGAGGAAGCCGCCCAGCGCACCCCCAGCCCGGCCGCCGCCGCCATCCGAGCCACCTTCCCCGACCCCACCACCACCCGGAAGGACTGACCGCCATGCCCGCACGCGACCACTTCCACTCCGTGATGCGCATCGGCCCCGTACAGATCGGCACCCACCGCGACCGCCACGGCCGCACCACGCACGCCGCCGTCTGCACCACCGACCGCTGCGGCTGGTCCGCCGACTACTCCAGCCAGACCGCCGCCCAGCTCGCCGCCCGCACCCACCGCTGCCGCGTCCGCTAGGAGACACCCGTCATGCAGGTCCCCCTCTGGTTCGCCCTCGCCGCCGTCGGCTACCTCGGCTGCAAGCTCTTCCGCCCGCCGCTCTGGCTGGTCCTGGTGCTGCTCCTCGGCGGCTACCTCATCGCCGACAGCCTCCTCGCCCCCGTCATCGACACCGCCATCACCAAGTAGGGAGCCCTGCCATGCTCCGCCCGAAGATCCCCACCATGCCCACCCCGACCGGGCTCGTCACCCCGCCCGCCGTCGTCGAGCCGACCACCGTCACCCCGGGCATCCCGGTCCCGCCGTCGGCGCCCGTAGCCCCGGTCGCATCGACCCGCCCGACGGTCCAGCTCACCCCCAGTGCAGTCCTCGCCCTCGTCGGCGCCGGCACCGCCGTCGTCCTGGTCGTCGGCGCCGTCCTGGTCTCGCTGCTCCTGGCCGTCGCCATCACCGGCGCGTCCGTCGCCGTCTGCGCCGTCGTCCTGCGCTCCCTGGTCACTGCCGACGCCAAACGTCGCTGACCGGCCCCCGGGCGGCCTCGATACCGCCAAGCATCCGCCGCCCGGGAGCCGTCCCCACCGATCGATCTCGCAACCGGAAGGAACCCCCAGCATGGCCCACCGGGCCTCACCTGCGGCACAGAAGACGCCCACGCCCGCCCAGCTGATCGACCCGATCACCCTCGGAGACATCCTCCGGGTGGCCTCGGCCTCCGACTACACCCGTTGGGAAGACCAGATCCGCCGCACCGGCGGCTGCTCCGACCCGATCCACCTCACAGGCTGGACCCTCACCAAGGACAAGACCACCGGCGAGACGCTGCACCACTACTCCACCGAGAACGAGCCGGGCGGACGCCTCCGCCTCGCCTGCGGCAACCGCCGTGCCTCCCGTTGCCCCTCCTGCGCCTGGACCTACGCGGGCGACACCTACCACCTGATCCGCGCCGGCCTCGCCGGAGACGACCGGCGCGACATCCCCGCCGCCGTACGCGACTACCCGCGCGTCTTCACCACCCTGACCGCTCCCTCCTTCGGGCCGGTCCACAACCGCCCCGACCACGGCGGCCCTTGCCGCTGTGGCACCCTCCACGCCCCTGACGCTCCCGAGCTGGGCTCAGCCCTCGACCCGGACCGCTACGACTACGCGGGCGCTGTCCTTTTCAACAACCACGCCGGACAGCTCTGGCAGCGCTTCACCACCCGCCTGCGCCGCGAAATCGCCGCCCGCGCTGGCCTGCCCCGCCGCGAACTCGCCGACCATCTCCGCGTCTCGTACGGCAAGGTCGCCGAGTTCCAGAAGCGCGGTGCCCTGCACTTCCACGCCGTCGTACGCCTCGACGGTCCCGACGGACCCGGCACACCGCCGCCCGCCTGGGCCACGGTCGACCTCCTCACCGGCGCGATCCGTGCCGCCGTCGCGCACTCCTATACCTCGGTCTCTGTCCCGGCCGCCGAAGACCAGCCCGCCCGGACGTTCCGATGGGGCCGACAGCTCGACGTCCGCCCGGTCAAGGCCTTCGGAGACGGCTCCGACATCACCGAACAGGCCGTCGCCTCCTATGTGGCCAAGTACGCCACCAAAGCCGCCGAGAACACCGGCACTCTTGACCGCCGCATCGGCGAACTCGCCGAACTCGACCGCTACGGCGTCCCCGAGCACACCCGGCGCCTCATCACCGCCTGCCGCGAACTGGATGCCCTCTACCCGGACCGACGCCTCTGGGCCTGGGCCCACATGCTCGGCTTCCGCGGCCACTTCTCGTCCAAGTCGCGCACGTACTCCACCACCCTCGGTGCCCTCCGCCAGGAACGCGCCGACTACCGCGCCGCACAAGAGGCTTCCGTCCTCGGCCTCGACGACCGCGAGCCGGACACCGTCCTCGTCCTGACCGACTGGCAGTACGCCGGCCACGGCCACACCCCCGGCGAAGCCGCCCTCGCCGCCACCATCGCCCGCGACCTCCAGACCAACCGCGAGACCGCCCGCGACGCCCTGCGCGACAACTTCACCGAGGAAGGAACCGCAGCATGACCACGGTCACCGTCACCGCCGAACTCCTGACCGTGCCGGAGGTCATGGCACGGCTCAAGCTCGGGCGTTCCAAGGTCTACGACCTGATCCGGTCGCACCGCCTCGTCTCCATCAAGATCGACGGCGCTCGCCGCATCCCTGCCCACGCCGTCACGGACTTCGTCCTCGGCCAGATCGAGGAGGCTGCCTGATGGCCAGTCAGCGCAAGCGCAACCCGAACGGCGCGGGCACCATCACCAAGCGCAAGGACGGCCGCTTTCAGTGCGCGGTCTACGTGCTCCAGCCGGACGGCACCCGCGCCCGCAAGTTCGCCTACGGCAAGACGTGGGCCGAGTGCGACGCCAAGCGCCGGGAGCTGCTCGACAAGGTGGACCAGGGCGTGCCCGTGCCCACCAAGTCGGCGAAGCTCTCCGAGTGGCTGCCGTACTGGCTGGACAACGTCATCAAGCCCCGCCGGAAGCTCAGCACCTTCGACAAGTACGAAGCGCACGTCCGCCTCTACCTGGTGCCTCTCCTCGGTGCCAAGCGGCTCGAATCCCTCGGCGTCGCCGACGTCCGCCGCTTCCTCGTCCGCCTGGAGAAGGAGACCACTGCCGCGACCGCCAAGGAGTCGCACCGAGTTCTGCGTTCGGCGCTGACGTCGGCCTGCCGCGAGGAGCTCATCGCGCGCAACGTCGCCAAGCTCGTCGAGCCGCCGCGCACGGCCAATCGGGAGTTGCAGCCCTGGAGCCTCGACGAGACGCTCGACTTCCTTGCCGCCTCTCGCAAGGATCCGCTCTACGCGGCCTTCGTGCTCGCTATCGCCATGGGCCTGCGTCGGGGCGAGATCATCGGTCTCCGCTGGTCTGACCTCGACCTCGACAACCGGGTCCTCTACGTCCGCCAGCAGACCCAGCGTCGTCGCGGCGTCCTCTACGACGACGATCCCAAGAGCCGCCGCCGTCGTGTCGTCCCGCTGCCCGCGCTCTGCATCGCTCCCTTGCGCTGGCATCGGATGCGGCAGGCGGCGGCTCGGGTCCGAGCGGGGGAGACCTGGCAGGAGTCGGGTTACGTCTTCACCACCCGTACCGGCCGTCAGGTCGAGCCGCGGAACGTCTACCGCTCCTTCACTCGTGTCGCCGAGTCCGCCGGCCTTCGCGTCATCCGGTTGCATGACGCCCGGCACGGCACAGCCACTCTCCTCACGGCCGCCGGAGTCGCGCCACGCGTCGTGATGGAGATCCTCGGTCACTCGCAGATCAGCATCACCATGGACGTCTACACCCACGTCGTCCAGGACACCCAGCGAGAGGCCATGAGCCACATGGATCGGCTGCTCAGGAGGCGTCGCCGTCAGTAACCGCCTCCGATGTCTACTGGGAAGCCCCCGGCCTCTTCAGGCTCGGGGGCTTCCGCTCGTGTCTGTCGAGGTTCAGACGCGTGATCTGGTAGAGCGCGACAACTGTGGTCGCATGATCAGCGAACGAACCAGCTCCCCGCTCCTAGTGTGAGAGCCGATGCGGTGCTGATGAGCGCCAGCAGCCTGTATGGGATCCGCTCCACAGTCACACGGACACCACCGCAACGGAGATCGAAGATGGGACTTGTTGAGGTAGTCACATCAGAGTTCGGATGCTGCCCATTAGTTGACGTCGCTTGGTGGTCGTCTACGCGGCTGGTCACGAGACCTCCTCTTTATCGAAACGCACGACGTAGCGCCGCACCCATGTGGGTGCTGTGCGCTTCTGGTGGCGCCGACTTTGAAGGAGGACCTACTTAGCCGCGCAAGTCGATTCACGGATCGGCGCTACTTGTTCCAGCAGAGGGCTGAGGTCAACCAGTGGAGTCATATCCGTCTGACCTGCGGCTATGCGCCACTTCCTCGGAGGTGGAAGAGAGGAGCCGACTGGCAAGCAGCCACAGGAGTGCGATCACTGGTCCGAACCGGCAACCCTGGTTGCCGTCGAGTGACAACTATGGTTGTCGCTGTGGAGCAACAGGAAACCGTTGGTAACGATGTGTCAGTAGGCGACGCCGCCAAGCTGCGTGACCCGGCCTGGCGCGAACCTGGCGATCTTGAAATCGCCGAGCTGCTCGACCAGATGCGGTCCGTAGCCAACGCTCTGGCGCGTCGAATGTCTGCGCGGAGTCGAGAGTGTATGGACAACGACCACACCGCTCCGGCAGGCGTGACTCAGTACGCTGACTGGCAGCTTGCTCACCTGCGTGTGCTGCGGTACATGCAAGAAGCTGTTCAGGAGCTTGCAGCGGACACGGCGCAGACTGCTGGCGGAATGGGGGCTAGCTATGGCCAGCTTGGGGTCGCCTGGGGGATCTCCCGGCAGGCGGCTCGGAAGAAGTGGCCCCAAACGGGTGCCGCCGGGGAATCCTTGCCGGAGACGATTTTCATAGAGAGGTACGGGGGAAGCGCAGAAGTCAGCCGCGTGCCGGGGCGATCTTCGTGGACGTGGATGGGGCGCGGTTGCGACGGCACCGACCAGCAGGCAGCGCAGAGCTGCGACAGCCGATGGGCAGCCCTGACCGCGGCTGACGCTTTCCTGCGAGAGCACTTCGTGGCGCTTGGGTGGCGTGACGGTGTCGATGTGCCGCTCGCCCTGGTGGTCCCTGATCGTGAGACCTGCTGGTGTGCCGGCATCGACGACTGATACTTGCCGGGAGTGGTACGAGGGACGCGGCTCTCGCAGGCATGCTCAGGCTGTGAGTGACCGCCCGCGTTGATGTCAAAAGTGGATGTCAAAGGCCCCGGACCATGATCGGTCCGGGGCCTTTTGCCTGGTGCCCCCGGCAGGATTCGAACCTGCGACACCCGCTTTAGGAGAGCGGTGCTCTATCCCCTGAGCTACGAAGGCCGGGGCCTGCAGAGAACCCTGGAGAAAACCCAGCGAGTGGATCTTCAGCCGAGGCTTACAAGCCCGCTGGTCAGTGGGGGTGCGCTGGTGCTCGCGACGGTTTCCCGGGCGGACATCTTGCGCGACCTGACCGCTGACGTGAACAGCGTAGCGGATCGGGGCGGAGCGGAGGTGTGCAGTACGGGGGGTGGGGCGTTGCGAAGGGTGTGACCTGCGGTTTTCTGTGTAGGGCTGGTTAGTGTTCGTCTCGGTCTGCGCGGAGCGGAGGCTCGGTTTGTCCGTTCCGTCGCCAACGTGGAGCCGAGGTAATTACGGGTGTCGGTTTGACTGCCGCTGGGCTTTCGCGGCGGAGCCCGTCGGGTCAGATCACCTGACGCCTGGCTGATACCGAAGCGCGAATCGCTGCGGGTCCGGGCCAGAGCTGATGGTCGAGTGCCTCCTCCAGTCGTGTCAGGGTGCCGATGTCTGGCAGAACCTCGCCGCTGAGGACTCGGGCGACGGTGGAATGCGCGACACAGGCCACGTCGGCCAGTCCGCGAAGCGAGAGCTTGCGGGAGCGCATGGTGCGGCTCAGGTCGCTGGCGAGGAGCAGCCCGCAGTGGGCGCTCAGCGGAGCGTCGTGGGCCAGGATGGCCTCCGGCCAGTCTCCGTCCGCTACGTAGTGCAAAGGGTGCTTATCGTTGTTGCTGCGCGGCATGCGCAGATCGTGCCCCGCGCCCGGGCGGCTGACCGGTGTGCTTACGGCGGCGGGGGCCCGTTCCCTGTAGAGAGATGCGGCGCTGGGCTCTGTGATCCCGAAGGGGTGCGGCCGATGGAGGCTTCGGGGCTGTGAACCGCACGCCGCGGGCCGACCGGCGTGGGTGTACGCAGAGCCGGATCTGGCTTGTCGCCAGGAAGGGGTCTGTACGGTGAGTGGTGTAACTCCTGAGCTGGAAGCGACAGTTGATGACTGACGTGGCGAGTGACATCGAGGCCGGCAGGACTGGGAGAAGATCGCGAAGGCGCTCAGGCCCGTCTGCACCGCGCCGACCGAGGAGGCCGCGCTGGAGCGGTTCGTGGAGTTCACCGACGCCTGGGGCGGGAAGTATCCGGCGATCGTCCGGCTCTGGGAGGCGGCCTGGGCGGAGTTCGTGCCCTTCCTCCGGTTCGACGTCAAGATCCGCAAGATCGTCTGCATCACCAACGCGATCGAGAGCATCAACGCACGGATCCGCAAGGCCGTCCGGGCCCGGGGACACTTCCCCACCGACCAGGCCGCCCTCAAATGCGTCTATCTGGCCGTTGTGAGTCTGGACCCGACCGGCACAGGACGCAAACGCTGGACCATGCGCTGGAAAGTCGCACTCCAAGCCTTCGACATCACCTTCGACGGCCGGCTCACCGCCGTACGCCGCTGAACAAATCCGACTGAGTTCCACCGTTCGCTACACAGACCCGCCCAGGCCGGTGACGATGAGGGGTTTGCGGTCGGTTCGGTCGGCGAGGTGACCGGTGGGGATCTGTCCGGTGCCTCCACAAGGTAGGAGCCCTGTGGAAGGGGGCCATTGTCAGCTCCTTGGCCGATAGGTACGGGGCCCAGGTCGCGTTCCGCGAAGCAGCGCCGAGCTGCGTCGGGCGGGTGGTGCTCAGGCGGGCCGGGTGGGGGCCCGTAGCTCCGTCGTGTATCCGCCCTGCGGGGTGGGTTCGGCGGTGAGGGTGCCGTCGAGCA
>NZ_BMTL01000070.1 GCF_014649655.1 Streptomyces humidus
CTTCCTGCACACCTACAACCACCATCGCTGCCACACCGCACTCGGCGGCCAGCCACCCATCAGCCGTGTGAACAACCCTGCGGGTCAATACACCTAGTACGTGACGGTTCGGATCAGTTGGTGGTTGACGAACTCGCGAATGCCGAGTGACCCCAACTCCCTTCCAACGCCTGATCGCTTCGTGCCACCGAAGGGCAGTTCGACAGCGTCCTGGCCGACCCCGTTGATGTAGACCATCCCGGTGTCGAGAGCGTTGGCGACGCGATTTGCCTGGTTCAGGTCGTCGGTATAGACGTACGAGCCCAGGCCGAAGGGCGTGTCGTTGGCGATCTCGACAGCGTGGCCCTCGTCGGCCGCCCGATACAGGACCGCGACCGGCCCGAAGAGCTCTTCGCGGTGGACCGGGTTGTCTGCGGTCACATCGGCCAGCACCCCGCAACCATGGAACGCGCGCCGTCGCTCAGGCGCCAGCAAAGCGGTTGCTCCGTTGGCGATCGCGCGCTGTACCTGGGCTGCGAGCCTCTCGGCGGCGTCGGCAGACGACAGTGGGCCAAGGACGGTGTCGTCGAGCATCGGATCTGCGGGCGTGATCTCGCTGAGGCGTTCGACGAACTGGCGCACGAAGTCGTCATAGTGCCGGTCGATGACGATGATGCGTTTCGCGCCATTGCAAGACTGGCCGCTGTTGTCGAGGCGAGCTTCGACGGCGGCTTCTACGACTGTGTCCACGGAGGTGACGTCGAGAACCAGGAAGGGATCGGAGCCCCCGAGCTCGAGGACAGTCTTCTTCACTGCAGCACCGGCCAGGCCTCCGACGATCGCGCCCGCTCGTTCTGAACCGGTGAAGCTGACACCGGCGACACGGGTGTCTTCGATGAGGTTGGCGATGGCGGATTCCGAGGCGAGGATCCTCGTGAAGACCCCTTGGGGTGCGACGGAGAAGGCGTACGCGATCGAGGCGGATGAGTCAGGGCACTGAGGAGCGGGCTTGAGCAGCACGCTGTTGCCAGCCATGAGGGCGGGCGCGGCGAAACGGGCCACCTGGTAGTAGGGGAAGTTCCAGGGCATGATGCCGAGCACTGTGCCGATCGGCTGCTTGCGGATCAGCGCGGAGCCGCTGCCGGAGACTGCGATCGGCTCGTCTGCCAGGAACGCCGTGCCGTTGTCGGCGTAGTAGTCGTAGATGTCCGCGCTGAACTCGACCTCGGCACGAGCCTGCGTGATGGGCTTGCCCATCTCACGGACCGCGATGGTGGCGAGTTCCTCTAGGTTGTTGCGGTGGTACCTGGCTACGTCGTTGAGAATCTTGGCTCGGGCGGGAGCGGCCCACGAAGCCCACTCGCGCTGGATGTCGCGAGCAGTGCTGAGGACCGCTTCGAGCTCTGTGTCGGTGATGAACGGGTGAGGTGCGCTCTCCTCGCCCGTTGCCGGGTTCACGACCTGGAAGCTGGGGCTGGGCATCTGTATCTCCGTGGATTGTTGAGTCGTTCGTGGGCAGAGTCAGTTGTCGAGCGCGAGATGCCGATCCGGCAGACCACGTCGAGGGGCGCGTCCTTGCGGATCCGGATCGCACCTGTGGCCGGCACGATGGCTTCCTCCGCGAAGGAGGAGACGCCCTGGTAGTGGTAGATCTGCTCGCCGGACTGCCGGATGCGTGACGTAGCGTCCTGGAGGACTCCGCCGGGGGCGACGAGGTTCATCGCGACGCTGCAGCGTGCCGCAGGTGGCCGCGATCTGGACGCGTACCTCCGGGGGGATCGAGTTGCAAGTCGGTCACGTCAACCCGTCCGTGGTTGCCGGAGAACAGGACGGCTTGCATGGGACTACTCCTCGTTTGTCGTGCTGATGGGTGGTTGGGGCCGCTGACCGGTCAGCAGCACTAGGGTGCGCGGGGCGCGATGTCAGGCCAACACCACGTCCATGGCGGCGAGTAGGTGGTCAGCGTGAGTCGGGTCGAAGGGCAGCGGCGGCCTGATCTTCAGGACGTTCTCCGCAGGGCCGGAGACACTGATGAGCACACCGCGCTCCCGGAGGCGATTCACTATGTCTGATGCCTGGGCCGGATCCGGCTGCAAGCTGTCGGGGTCGGTCACGAACTCTGCTGCGATGAACAGGCCGCTTCCCCGGACGTGTGCCATGGACGGGTGGTGCTCGGCGATTCGACGCAATCCGGCCAGGAGGTGTTCGCCGGTCTGTCTGGCGTTGTCGATCAGGTCGTCGCGCTCGATCACGTCGAGGACGGCAGTCGCTGCCGCGATGCTGACCGGGTTGCCAGCGAAGGTGTTGAAGTAGCGGATGTCGCGGCCGAAGCGATCCAGCGCCTGCTCGGTTCCCACGACTGCAGCGATGGGGATGCCGTTGCCCATGGGCTTGCCAAGGACCACGAGGTCGGGTTCGAGGTAATGCTGGGTGAAGCCCCACCAACCGTGCCCGAGTCGCCCGAACCCTGACTGGACCTCGTCGGCTATCCACAGTCCGCCGGCGTCCCGCACCACCGTTGCGGCCGGTGCGAGAAGCCCACCGGGACGGGACTGCACCCCATCACTGGACATCACCGAGTCGACGATCATGGCGGCAAGTCCCAGGCCGCGTGCGGCGAGCTCGGCGATCGCATCGCGGACCCGCCGCGCGAAACGCTCGCCGGCCTCCGCTGGGTCCTCGCGACATAGGTCCGGCGCCTCGACGAGCACCACATTCGGACCGATCGAGTTGTTGGGTCCCAGACTGGGCGAAATCTCGGCGGCGGCGGCAGTGGTGCCGTGATAGGCGTTCGAGGTGCAGATCACGCCCAGCTGCCCGGTCTCGTACCGGGCGATCCGAAGCGCGAGGTCGACCGCCTCGCTCCCTGTGCACGTATACACCACCTTGGTGAGCGGTGCCGGGAAGAGGTCGAGCAGACGCTCGGAGTAGTCGATGACGCTCGCGGTCAGATAGCGGGTGTGGGTGTTGATCGTCGCCAGTTGCTTGCTCACCAGCCGGTGAACGTGTGGGTTGCTGTGTCCAACGGCAGGGACATTATTGTATGCGTCCAGGTAGCGGCGACCCTCTGCATCGAAGAGCCAGACGCCTTCCGCTCGGACCGGCGCGACCGGTCGGCGGTAGAAGAGTCGGTAGCTGGGTGCGAGCACCCGCTCGCGACGTCGGCTCAAGGTTTGAAGGTCAGGCTCCAGCTCGCTCTCGTCGCCGTTGAACGCGTTCGCCATGTAGCGCGGTTGAGTTGTCACCGGAGGTACCTTTCAACACCGGCCGCCGAGGCGACCTCGGCTTCTTGGACGGGCGTGTGCGTTGGCATCTAGATCACCTTCGCCTGGGCGACGTCGCCGCGTGCCTCGCGCAAGTAGGTGGTCGCCGCGGCGGGCTCGATCTCGAGGAGACGCCCGAGGGCGGGAAGCGTGTGCTCCATGCGCCGGGTCCCGTACTCAGTCGGGTTGCTCTGCGAGCGGGCGGTCAACGTCAGGACCTGGACACAGAGGCGTGCAACCGCGAGGGGATAGACGACCTCAAGCTCGTCGGCCGACAGCGACTGCACCTGCTGGTACCCCGCAACGACGAGTCCGAGCGCCCGCAACGGATCCTCCTTGCGGAGCATGGCGTAGGCACCTGCAATCGCCGGCTCAGCAACACGAACGCTGAAGAGAGCGTCGTTGAAGTCCAGTACCCCGCTCACGTGCTGCTGTCCATCATTGGTGTCGACGAGAAGGTTGTTGTCGTTCAGGTCGTGATGCACCAGTGCCCGTGGTAGCTCGGTCAGCTTGGACTGCACCTCATTGAACCACTCCAACACGGTTCGCACGTAGGGCTCACCGGCGAGCTGCGGGTGGTCGTCAAGACAGGAACGGATGGCCCTGTCCGACCGAGTTACATCCCAGTGATGGGACTGGTGGAGTGCCGGCGCGTCGAAACCCTCGAGCGCGCGGGTGATACTCGCGCTCTTCGCACCGATGTCCGTCAACAATGAGTCCGAATGGCTCGGCAGCTTGATCAGCTCAGTACCCGAGAGCCAGTTGTGGACCGAGACGATGGCCGTGTTGGCTTTGAGCGAGTACCGAGAGTGCAGCCGCCCGTCCGACGTCGGAACAATCGTAGGCATCGAGACACCGGCGTCCCTGCTAGCAAGATGCACAAGGATCGCCTCCTGCCACTGGAGGGTGCGGAGGTCCTTGTCCTTCTGAACTTTGGCCAGGAAGGTTACGCCGGCCGATGTTTCGATTCGATAGTTCCGGTCTACTTCGCCGCCCAGAAAGTCCACGGCGTCGACCGACATCTCGTATTGGGCATTCAGATGTTCCGTCAGCACGATTTCCTCCTCCTGGCCACCTGAAAGTGCTGTCGGGCTCATCCAGTTCCTTCCGTTGCGAGCAGTGCGCTTCGTCAACTCAACGACGTCCGTCGCGGGCGGCTTCACAAACCGTGCCGCCGATGTGACCGGTGGCCTCGGGCACGTTGAGTCGAAGCCCTCGCGCCAGCCGGCGCGGCGCGAGGGCTGCCGTGGTGAAGATCAGCAGCCTGTTCCGCTCACTCGGCGTGAGTCGCACGCTTGATCACCACCCCTCCGACAACACCCGGTCGAGGGTGTCGACGAAGAAGTCGGCAGCGGACCGGTCGATGCACAGGGGCGGCTTCACCTTGAATACGTTCATCCGGTCACTCGTCGGCTGGATCACGACACCCAGGTCGAGCATCCGATCGCAGATGGCGTTTGCCTCACTCGACGCCGGCTCGAGGGTGGTCCGGTCGCGTACCAGCTCTACGCCCAGGTAGAGGCCATGGCCGTGGACCGCTCCGATGATCTCGTGTCGCTGCGCCAGCTCTTCGAGACGCGCCTTGAGATGACCCCCGACGTCGCGAGCGTTTCCCTGCAGGTCCTCGTCACGGATGATGTCGAGCACGGCGAGACCGATGCGCGAGGACAGCGGGCTGCCTCCGGTGGAGGAGAAGAAGTAGCCGGCATCGCGGTATTTGTCGGCCACGGCGCGGCTGGTGATGACGGCGCCGACGGGAACGCCGTTCCCCACGGCCTTCGCCACGGCGATGATGTCGGGTACGACGGCTTGTTGCTCGAATCCCCAGAACCAGTGACCGAGCCGGCCGTAGCCGACCTGAATCTCGTCGGCGATGGCCAGGCCACCGTGGCGGCGCACCGCGGCGTACACGGCGGCGAGGTATCCCTCGGGCAGCGGCATCCCGCCGGCGTTGCCGTAGTAGGTCTCGCCGATGAAGCCGGCCGGCGCTTGTCCGGACGCGGCGAGCTTGTCGATGGCCGCGGCCGCTTCGGGTCCGTACCGGCTGGCATCGCTGCCTCGATGCTGGCCGCGATACGGGTTGGGCGCTGCGACGGTGTGCACCCAGCTCGGCCTGCTCTGCAGTGCGTTCGGGTTGTCGGCGACGGAGGTCGAGACCGCATCCGATGCATACGTCCATCCGTGGTAGGCCTCGCTCATCGCAACCATGTCGGATCGGCCGGTGGCAACGAGCGCGAGCCGAATCGCCAGGTCGGTCGCCTCGGAGCCGGAGTTCACCAGGAAGACGGTGTCCAACGGATCAGGCGCGAGGTCCGCGAGCCGGGCGCCGAACGAGGCGATCGCCTCGTAGTTGAACCGGGAGTTCGTGTTCAGCAGCCGTAGCTGGCGTTCAGCGGTTCTGGCGATATGCGGGTGAGAGTGCCCGACCACCGCGACGTTGTTGATCATGTCCAGCAGCGGACGTCCCTCCTCGGTGATGAGGAAGTGGCGCCAGCCGCGTTCGATCCGGGGCGGCTCCCGGTAGTAGTGCTCCTGGACTTCGGCCAGCGCGCGTTCGCGTTGCTCGAGCACGGACTCCGCTGCGCTGCTGCCGGTGTGACCGGCGCTCGTCGTGGGCAGCCCGAGCAGAGGAGCTGGGTCGGCGAGCGTGGCCAGCCATCCCCGTGCGTACGGCGCGGCCACTCCCTCGGGTACGCCTCCGGCCCGGCGGCCCGCCGTGATCCGGGTTCGACTGCGCGGCACGGTCGTGGCCACGACCGTGCCGGCGACGACGGCCCCCATGGCGCGAGCGGTGACACCGCGCGCCACCACTTCTATGTGGTCTGCACGCAGCACGATGCCGGACTCGTCGGAAGACACCTCGCAGTCCCACGGCGCACTGAGTTCCTCGGATCCGGCCGTCCAGAGGTCGATACCGGTCGCGACCGAGGCTGGAGACTCCTGTACGAGCGCGCGACTTCCGGCAAGGCGGGCCTCGCCGAACTTCGTCACCACGGCTCGATGCCCGGCCGCCAATCGATCCGCGGCGAGCACCTCGGCGATCTCGGCGTTCTCCCATGCTCCGTCGTCCAGCAACGAGGACTGCGGGGAGAGGTCCAGCACCGCCGCGTCAGGGAGGGCGAGCAGGACTCCGTCCGGGAGGGGACCCGCTGCTTCGTCACCCGCCCACCCCAGGCCCAAGGTGTCGCGGATCAGAGCGGTCATCACCTCGGGCGGGACCGAGAGCGCCTGGTCCGCGATGCGCCACTCCCTGACGAGGCGCGTCTCCGCATAATCGTTGTCACCGTCGACGGCCACCTGGTGGCAGCCACTGACGACCAGGACCGCGGCACGCAGGACCACGAGCGGCCAGAGCGCCTCCACTTCGGCTTCCGACAGCGGACGCAGAGAGTGGTACGCCCGCACCGCGGGCAGCACGCTGGCCGGCTCCGCGCCCGGGTGGTGCAGGACCGAGGAGATCGCGATCGCGAGCTCGCAGACGGTCCACGTTCGAGTCACGTCGCTGAAGTCGATCACCCCGTCGACGACACTGTCTGCGCCGAGCACGGTGTTGTCGTCGGTGAGGTCGAGGTGCACGACCTGCACAGGCAGGTCCGGAACGAGCGGTGCCACGAGGTCCCAGGCCCTGGCCGCAGCGCTCTCGATCCGGTCACGCCGAGCCGCGGGCAGCGACGAGCCCAGCGCGGCAACCGTGCGGTCTGCGTACTGCAGGTCCCACTGGAGGACCCGGTCATGCGCGTTGTCGGTGAGCCCAGCCAGCGCCAGGTCGACCTTGGCTGCGACCTCGCCCAACCGGGCCACGCTCCGCGGATCCAGGTAGCCCTGGTCGAAGAGCGTGCCGCCGTCCAGGAACCGGATCAGCCGCGCTACCGCTGGGCCGTCCGGAGTGTCGACCGTCGTGCGCTGGGCGACTCCATCATCACCGCGCAGCACCTGGGCGATCCTCAGGTCCGGACATGCAGCTGCTATTCGGTCGGTAGCATCGTCCTGGACCGAGATCTCGGCGGCCACGAATGCCGGATTCGTCACCTTGAGCACCGCGACCGGTTCACCGTTGGGTGTCCGGATGAGGAAGTTGGCGTCCTGGTTGCTACCCAGCTGGTGGGCAACGGCGTCGATACCGAAAGAATCCCGAACGACCCTGCGAGCCCACGCCTCGTCGACACGTGGCGTGGGAAGGGTGACGGCGTCGAAGAAGTCCATCCCGGTCGTCATCTCACTGACTCCGTCCGCTCGTGGGTGACCGCGCCATCTGCCACCGTCAGGATGATCGGAGCCTCGACCAGCTCGTCCGGCGGCGCGTGCAGCGGATCCACGGCGAAAGCCGTCAGATCCGCACGCTTGCCGACCTCGATGGTGCCGGCCTCGCCCTCCTCGCCCACCGACCAGGCCGCATGGGTCGTGTAGCCCTCGAGTGCCATCCGCGCGGTGATCGCCTGGTCCGGCTGCAGCGGCACCCGCTCGGGCGCTCCGCCCCTGCGGCGAAGCTGGGCTGCCGCGAGGATGCCGCGCGGATCGAAGTCCGCGATCGGCCAGTCCGACCCGAGCGCGACCCGGACGCCGGCGTCGCGCAGGTCGCGGATCCGCCAGCCACGTGCGGCCCGCAGCGGACCAAGCCGGGTCGACCAGTTGTCGCTGCCGTCGGGCGCGGTGTAATCGGTGCAGTGCGTGGGCTGCATGCTGGCGGTGACCGGCAGCGTGGCGAACGCATCAACCAGGTCGTCCGGGATCGTCTCGACGTGCTCGATCCGGTGCCGTGCGCGACCGCGTGTCCGTTCGAGTGCCTGCAGCACGAACCGGACTCCCTGGTCGCCGATCGCGTGCGTGGTCGTCGGCAGGTCGTGGGCGTCGAACCAGGCGATCGCGCGGGAGTACTCCTCCGGATCAGGCCAGTACGGCGACATCGACTCACCGAGGGTGTCCGGCTCGGTGAGCCAGGCGGTGCCGTTGTCGACGGTGCCGTCGATGAACAGCTTCGCGCCCCGCACGTGCCAGCGCCGACCGCCGGTTCCCTGCAGTGCGGCGACCGCCTCCCAGTCGCGCTCACTGGTGCCGGGTTGGACCCAGGGCGAGCAGCGCAGCCGCACCGGCAGCTCACCTTCGGCCTCGATGAGGTCGTACACCGCCGAGGCCTGCGGCGCGTGCTCGAGCGCGTGAGCCGCGGTGATCCCGAGTGCGGCCATCCGGTTCAACGTCTCGTAGGTGCGTTCCGCGAGCTCCCCGACCGTGGGCGTGGGGACCGCGTCGTCCACGAGCGCGATCGCGGCCGACTCCAGCAGCAGCCCGGTCGGCCTGCCGTCGGACCCGCACACGACCTCCGACCGCTGGTCGAAGGCTCTGGGACCGTCGACGCCCGCGACCTCGAGCGCCCGGCTGGACGCGAGCGCCGAGTGGCCGTCGAAGAGCCGGATCAGAGCCGGCCGCCCACCGAGGACGTCGTCGATGTCCGCCGCGGTGAGGGTCCGACCGCGCACTACGTTGGGGTCCAGGCCCCAGCCCAGCACCCAGGCGTCGGGCTCAACAGTGGCCGCGTGCACGGCCAGCTCCCGGCGTACGCCGTCGAGGTCTAGTCCGGAGAGCGCGACGCCACGGGTCAGCTGGGCGCCCAGCACCGGATGGATGTGCGCGTCGATGAGCCCCGGAGTGACCGTCGCGGCGCCGAGGTCGACGACCCGGGTCGCCGGTCCCCGCCAGCGCGAGACGTCTTCTCGGGTGCCCACGGCGGCGATCCGGCCCCCGCGGATCGCCACCGCGGTGGCAGCTTCATCGGCGTCTGCCAGGGTCCTGATCCGGTCGGCGGAGATGATGAGGTCCATCACTTGGGCAGCTCCACTTCGGCGTCGTCGTGGGCCAGCAGGGCGATCGTCTCGGGTCGGACGCTGCGCAGCACGAGGCCACCGACGACGCCGGCCAGCAGCACGACGGGCACAACTGCCACCAGCACGACGTTGGTTGCCTGCGGCGCGCCGGTGAGCACGTCGAGGTGCCTGACCACCTCGTAGATGACCCAGGCCATCACCCCGGCCGCGGCCACCGAGGTCGAGATCAGGAACCCCCGTCGCGGCATGCCCCGGCGGCGTACGAAGAACGCCACCGCCGCGGCCGCAGCGAGCATCTGCAGCACGATGATGCCGATGACGCCGGGAGTGTTCACCTTGATCAGCAGGTCCTGCAACGGGTCGAGGCCCAGTGCAGCGAAGGAGAGCACGACGGCCAGGGCAAGCAGGCTCTGCACCCCACCCGCGAACCCCGGGCTGCCGGCGCGGTTGGTGCGGGCGAACACCCTCGCCAGGATGCCGCTCTCCGCCATCCCGAACACGTACCGGTTGATCGCGTTGTGGAAGGCCAACTGCGATGCGTAGACACTGGTCACGATCAGGACGTACATGGCGTGCACCGCCCACGCGCCGACGTACTGGTCCATGGTGACGAAGAAGAGCCTGGGACCCATCTCACCGCCCGCGGCCTGGATGTCAGCCTCGCCGAACGCCTGCACCACGGTCCAGGTGATGAAGCAGAAGAACAACGCCATGAACCCGACAGCGGCGTACGTCGCCCGCGGGATCGTCCGGGCGGGATCGCGCGTCTCGGCGCGGTACAACGCTGTGGACTCGAAGCCCATGAACGCGGCGAAGCAGATCCCGAGGACCGCCAACACCCCGCTGTTGAAGATGTTGCCCGGTTCGAACGACGCGCCCCCGAGCCCACCTGCGCCGCCCTGGGCGATGATGGCCAGGCCCATGATCACCAGGATCGCCGACTCCAGGGTGATCAGCACGACGAGTACCTTCGCCCCGACGTCGATCCCGAGCGCGCCCAGGATGAACACCGCCACCACCGCGATCGCCGAGATCACCCACCACGGAGCGGTCACGCCGAAGAGGTCGTCGAGCGCCGCCTGGGTCTGGATGCCGAAGAGACCGTAGACGCCGATCTGGAGCAGGTTGTAGGACACGATCGCCAGCACGGCTGCCGCGAACCCGGCGGTGCCGCCGAACGCGTGCCCGATGTAGACGAAGAAGCCGCCGGTCCGCCTGATCTGCGCCGCCATCGCGGTGAAGCCGATGGCGAAGACACTCAGCACGACCCCGGCCAGCAGGTAGGCGCCCGGCACGCCGACACCGCCGATCGCCAGCGCGATCGGTGCCACGCCGGCCATGGCCGTCAGGGGTGCGGCCGCCGAGACGACGGTGGCCGTCACGCCGACAGCGCCGATGGAGTCCGGACGGAGCGCGGTCGAGCCCGACGCGGGCGAGGATGGTTCCGAGACCGAGGAGGTGGAGCTGGGGAGTGCAGACATGGCGACCTCGAAGCTGCAAACGAATGGGATTCGTTTTAGAATCGATGCGGTACACATCACATGTCAAGGGATCCGTCGAGAAAACGGACTGAGAGGAAACCGTGGGTAGGCCCCGTACGCCGTTGTTGTCCAAGGACGCCATCGCCACGGCCGCGCTCCGGCTGGTCGACCGCACGGGCGAGTTCACGATCGCCCAGGTCGCGGACGCCCTCGGAGTGCGGCCCTCGTCGCTCTACAACCACCTCTCCAGCAAGGGCGAGATCGTCGAGGCGATGCGCTCCTTGGTGTTCCGCGAGGGCGGTGTCGAGGCCGGCGCACCAGGGCCATGGGACCAGACCGTCCGTTCGCGGCTTCGTCGGTATCGCGAGTGCTTCGCCGCTCATCAGCGCCTGATCCCACTCGTGACCTCCTACACCGTGTCGTCTCCGGAGGTCATGGGCATGTACGACGAGCTCGCCGAGACCTTGAGGGCCACTGGGGTGCCGGACGGGCAGCTCCTCGACGTGATCACGATGTGCGACAGCATCGTCCTCGGTGCCGCCCTCGACCTCGCAGCGCCCGACGAGGGCTGGGCGGTGGACCAGGCCCGCAGCCCCGCTCTGATCACGGCGATCCAGCAGGCCGGCTCCGGTCGCCAACGGTCCGACCGAGCGTTCGAGCTCGCCCTGGACATCCTCATCGCGGGCATCGCCAACCTCGCCAACCAGTCGAGCTAGCCCCGTACTTCGCGGGTCACTCTTTTGCACAGCCTCCGAGCTTGATCACGGTCCTCAGGTGATCGTGCTTCGGCAGGTTCTGCAACTCGGACCGCTGCGCTGATCGGTGGCTGACCCGCTGCGATCAGTTGATCTTCCCGAATGGGTGACCTGCGGAGAACGGAGCTAGCCCCGGCGAGTCACCGCGGCGCCAACATCCAGAACACCTCCGCGGGAACGCCGCCACGCACACGGCCTACGAGGTGATCAACGCAACGGCTCCCAGGGTCGCCTCATGACTCCCCCAGCCGGAACGGTGTGACGGACGCACCTCGCTCCTCCGCGATCGAGTTGCCACCGTCGACGACGATCAACTGGCCCGTCAGGTAGGACGCGGCAGGCGACGCAAGGAACGCGACGACCGCCGCAACCTCCTCCGGGTGGCCAGGACGACCCATCGGCGTCGCCTCACCCATGGACAGCTCGCGAGGCGTCGACGAGGCTGTGGCGATCCACCCGGGCGCCACCGCGTTGCAGGTGATACCTCGCGGTGCCAGGTCCACCGCGATGGACCTGGTCAGTCCGACGATGGCGGCCTTCGACGCGTGGTACCCGGCGTCGTCCGGGTAGGCCATCAACGGACCCGACACCGACGACATGTTGACGATCCGCCCCACGCCCTCGGTGAGGACGGGTATCGCCGCTCGCGAGACGTAGAACGTCGTGTCGAGGTTGCGTGAGACGGTCGCTCGCCAGTCCTCGTCCGTGGTGGACCCGACAGAGGTTGCTTCCTCAGCACCAGACACGGACACCATGCCGGCGTTGTTCACCAGCACGTCGACTCGCCCGAAAGCCTCGAGGGCGAGGGCTATCAGGGCGTCGGCGTTCGCCGAAACGGTCAGATCGCCGGCGAAGCCGACAGCGTCGAAACGTCCACCGCCCAACTGCTTCGCGCGGTCGTGGATGCGTTCCGTGGTGGAGGCAACCACCACGGCGTAGTCCTCGGCCAGGCGACGGGCACACGCGAAGCCGATCCCGTCAGAGCTTCCCGCACCCGTGACGACCGCCACCGGTTGGCTGCCGCGCTCGGTCCGCATACGTCTCTCCGATCGGTGAACCTCACACGAGGGTACGCACTCTGGATGAGCCCGCGCACGACCGCAAGGTCCCGCGTGGACAGTGCCGCTACTCGGTTGTGGAGATCCCACAACCGACCACAACTGGTCGTTTTCGGTGGACCGTCTCGAGCCCGCTCGGCGACCGGGTCGACACGCCCGGCGACACCAACCGAAACTCGCAACCGAAACCCATTCCCACCGGAACTCGACGGGCTACGTTTTCGGCATGGCAGAGAAGGCATCCGGTGACGCCGGCACCCCGAACCTCGTGCTCAGCAACTCTCGTGGCCCCAGACCTTCCGAGGTCTGACCGCCCACCTCGGCCCCCGGGCGCGCGCAGCCACTCCGGCAGAAGCCGCTACGTCCGGCGACTGGACGGTCACCGCCGTCCCCTTCCGCGCCGTGCTCCCCCTCCCCGTCGACGAGCTGGCGCGGGGACTTCGCCCAGCTCCTGAAGCCTCACCCAGACAATGCCGACGCGCTCGAGACCTGGATCACCCAGGTCCGTACCGCCGATCTGCCGCACCTGCATGCCTTGAAGAGACCGCTGCGGGCGGCTTCGCAGATCCACAGGTCCACGACGGAGGCGGGGTGTCGGAGTGCGGGCGGTCACGACACACCCCCTGGGTGGTGATCCACTCGTACAGGGCGTCCGAGCCCATCCGTCACCGGCAGGAGTCTCGTGAAGAGCGGGGGCGCCGGTCATCCGGTCGCCGCTTCGGAGCACCGGCCGACGCCCCCGCCCGCCTCTACGCCCCCGGGTGCAGCCCGAGTGAGCCGGGCGTGGGGTCGCCCTTGACCTCGCCGAAGTACAGGGCGAAGGTCTGCTTCCAGCGTTCGACCGCGGCGCGGTCGGCCATGAAGCGGGGGAAGCCGTCCAGGTTCCCGTTCGGGTACTCCCAGATCTTCTTCAGACCGGTCGGCGGACTGATGTCGGTGCGGACGGACCAGCCGTTCCAGGATCCGTCCTGCATCTCCGTCGACAGCTGCCAGTTGAGGAAGAGCTTGGCGGCGGTGGTGTTCTTGGCCTGCTTGAGGATCGCGGTGCGCTGCCCCCAGGACATGAACGGGACTCCGTCGTCGACCACGAACCGCACCGGAGACGACGTCGACGGGACGGCCGAGCCCGCGGTACCGACGCCGATCGCCTTCTGTCCGCCGAAGACGGCGTCGCCCGGGGAGTTGCTGCCTCGCGCGAACTGCACGTCCTGTGCGGCGAGTTCGGCCACCCAGTCCCAGCCGTACTTCTGGACGTACAGGGTGTAGAGGTAGAGGACCGCGTCGTCGTCGTGCGGGTACGACGAGGCGATCTTGCCCTTCCACGTGGGGTCGACCAGGTCGCGCGGGGTGAGCCGTATGCCGGAACCGACCGTCGCCGTGCTGTACAGGAAGCTGAAGGCAAGCGCTCCCGTGGCCACCCACGCGCCCTGGGGGTCCTTGAACTTGTCGTAGACCTTCGAGAACCCGGCGGGCTTGTAAGGGAGCAGACGGCCCTTCCTTCCAGCGGGGGAAGTCCTGAAGGGTCTGGAACTGCACGACATCCGGAACGAGGGTGTCGGTGGCGAACTGGTTGTCGACGCGGACGTCGTGGTACTTGCTGTAGTCCACGATCAGCGTCAGGTCGATGTCTGGGAAGCGGGCCTTGAAGGCCGCCTTGGTGCCGTCCTGCTGGGTGGGGGTGTCGCCGCCGGCGTAGACGACGAGCTTGCCGCCCTCCGCGAGCGCCGCCTGGTAGAGCTCGTCGAGCGTCCGCGTCTCCTCACGCCTGCCCGCGCCGCGGTAACCCGCCGGGGCGGCCGCGGCCGAAGGTGCCGTGGCGCCGAGCGCTCCGACACCGAGGGCGGCGCCGGTGGCCAGGACATGTCACCTGCTGAAGTTGGGTACGCTGAGGAGACCTCTCTGGATGGGGGGGTGGCATGGTGAAGCGGCCCGATGCCTGAGCATGGGCATGGGCGTCGGGCGCCCTCCATGTGTTGTCCGTTGCGGTAAGCCGCCCCGTCAATGCGGAGATTGCTCTGCAATTGATAGGGGTCGCCGTGACGGCAATCGTGCCGTTCCTCGCTTGGGTACCACTGCTGGTGTGGGCCCTGCTTGCGATCGTCGCGCTGTACCTGCTGCTGATCATCCTGCTGTCACTCACGGCGGTGTACGCCCGGATGCCGATCCGGCGCCGGGCCGCGGCGGACATGGTCCGGACCCTGTGGTTCACCGGCGGCCGGGAAGAGTGATCGCGCCGGAAGGAGCCCATCCGGCGCTGGAAGATCGAGCTGCTGGGCTTCGACCTCTGACGGTCTGCGGTGGCGATCCGGAACCCTGTCCCTGCCGAGAATCTCGTCCGTGTAGTTCAGGCCGTATGTCGGTACTCGTGGAGGGTGCCGCCGAGGTGGTCACGTCGGCGCATGTCGAGGTGGGTGAGCTGCTCCGAATCGGTGATCGGTGGGGGCAAGGCGTGCAGTGGTCGGGCGTTGGCGATGCCCTGGGGGCCGGTGGGAGTTGTAGTGCTATTCGAACTCGCGCAGGGCGTGGAGCAGATGGTGCTGGTTCCAGATCAGGGTGCCGTCCAGCAGCTCGTGCCGGCAGGTCTGCACCCAGCGTTCCATGAGCGCTCTCATCCGCGGCATCCGGATCCCGCTGAGTACGACCTCGATCCCCGCATCATCAAGGACGGTGTCGAACAGGGCGGGGTACTCCCCGTCGCGGTCGCGGATCATGAACCGGGCCCGGCAGCCGGTGTCCTCGAGGTGCATGACCAGGTTCTTTGCGGCCTGTGTCACCCAGGAGGCGGTCGGGTGTGCGGTGGCGCCCAGGACCCGGATGCGCCGGCTGGCGTGCTCGAGCACGGCGAACACGTACAGCCGCGTCCCGGACAGAGTGATGGTCTCGAAGAAGTCGCAGGCCAGCAGGGCATCGGCCTGGGAGCGCGGAAAGTCCGTCCAGGTGCTGGAATCCCGCTCGGGTACCGGGTCGATCCCCGCCTCTTTCAGGATCTCCCACACCGTGGAGGCGGCCACCTGCACGCCCAGGACCAGCAGCTCACCGTGGATGCGCCGATACCCCCACCCGGAATTCTCCCTCGCCAGACGCAGGATGAGAGCGCGGATCGAGCGCACCGTGCGTGGCCGTCCCGCACGCCCCGGCCGGGAACGGGCCGCGTGGCGGCGCGGGACCAGGTCACGGTGCCAGCGCAGCACAGTGTCCGGGCGCACCAGCAGCCGAGCCCGGCGCAGCACACCGCGCGGGAGCCGGTGCAGCAGCGCGGCCAGGAACACCCGGTCACTCGGGGCGAACCGCACCCGATCCCGGCCGAGCTGGCGTTCCAGCACCGTGATCTGATGACGCAGCGCGAGGATCTCCGCGTCCTTGTCCTGGTTGCTCACCGGCAGCAGCCGCAGCAGGGCGAACACGTTCGCCACACCCCGATAGGCAAGTCGAAGCAGCACGACAGATCATCCTGCCGGGGCACTCACCAGGTGCCAGAGCGCCCGCCCAAGCGCCCGAGCTCGACACCACCCGTACACCAGCCCTCACCAAGACGGATGAGTTTTTCGGCAGGCGCAAGGTAAGCAGTTCTGTAAGTGCGCTCCCCATCTCGACGATCGACCGGCTGTGAGTTCGGGTCTGACTCAAGCATCAAGGAAGGCTGAGATCTGACTTCGGACCGCATCCGGAGGTCGAATCTGGCGCACGCACTCCGCGGCCTCCACTGGACTTCCGAATACGTTCCGAATACTATGGATCCATGACCATCGCAGCAGACCTCCCCGCGGCGACTCGGCGCTCCTCGGACCTGAGCAAGCGCTCTGCCGAGGTCTTCGCCGAGGCCGAGGACCACCCCGTGACGGTGACACGGCGCGACGGCGAGGCTCTGGTCCTGATGTCGCAGCGCGAGGCCGAGGGCCGTGCCCGCTTGCTGAACTTTGCCGCGCAGCTCATCACCGTCACCCTCGACGACCGCGGCTCGCTCGCCGAGCGGATGTCCAAGGCCTTTCCTTGGATGCTCGCGCTGTCGCCGGCCGACCGGGAGTCCTGCGCGCAGGACCTCGTCGATGCGGCGCGCGCGTCGTTTTCCACCGACCAGCCGCACCTCGCGATCGCAGAGCTGACCTCCTGGAAGGAGACGGCCACCGCCGTCGCGGCCGGGCTCAGCAGCGGCAGCGCCGGTCTGGAGTGGCTCGACGACGATGAGACCGTGGAGCGTCCCTAACCGTGGCGGCCGCCAGGAAGGGCGAGCTGGTCCCTCGCCCTCCGAAGAAGATCGAGTACGAGATCCGCTTCGCCACAGCCGACGCGCAGAAGGGATGGCGCGACCTCGTCGCGACGATCCGCAACTCCATGACGGAGACCTGGGACTTCCTCACGCGGACGCCACTGTCCACGACGCCGACGAACTATCGGCTCAAAGGTGAGCTCGGCGTCATCGAGCGTGGCGGCGCGACCCATGAGAGGTGGCAGCACAAACCGACTGCGAAGGGCACCGCACGCATCTGGTTCTACGTCCACGAGCGCACGGTCTTCCTGGAGCAGGTGCACACGAGCCACCCGAACGAGACGAAGTAGGCCAGCTTCGCAGCTTCGTAGCGTCGGGCATCTGAGTGGGATGATCGCTGTGTGACTGCCGCGGCTGGGGACTTTGACTTCACCCGAGGGTGGCGCGGCCTTGGGAAAGGGCGACTCGACCTCCCGATCACTCCGCGGACGGGAAGCCTCTGCGTGAAGCGGCTTCGCCAGCTTGAGATACGGAGCGGGCGAGAACAGCGCCAGCCCCAGGACGAAGTACACCACCACCGGGCAGAGAGCAGGCGCCTGCGTTACTCACCGCGTCCGCACGCGGCCACTACCGGTAGTTCGTTAAATCCGGAGGTAGAGGTCAATGCCGTGTCCGGTGGTGACCGCATCGATCAGTGCCTGGAGTTCGGAGGGCGGGTCGGTGTCCGTCCAGGCTCGCCACCATCGGTTGAGGGTGACGGCAGGGGTGAGCCAGGAACGGATGGCCCGTAACGCCCTTGGCCAGCAGGGCCGTTGGGGCTGGTGGGACGGAGCCGGCCCCCCTCTCTCCGGCCCCTCGTCGGGGCACGGGTCCGGCGCGGTGGCGTCCAGGTGGGGCGAACCATTGGTCCCAGCAGAAGGAGAAAGCGCAGTTGACCAGGGTCTGGTGGCGGCGAATGGCGCGGTCGGAGCGGACTTGGAAGTCTGCCCAGCCGGGTTCGTCCTTGACCTGTTTGTAGCTCTGCTCGATCCACGGCCGCAGGCCGTAGAGACGGACGATCTCGGCGAGGGCAGCCGGCGGGTGCGGGCTGGTGGTGGCGTGGAGAGCGTCGGGGTGGGGCAGGTTGGTGGCCCAGGTACCAAGTGGCCTTCTCCGGCAACGTAGCCGGGTCGGTGGTGGCCACGACCAGCCGGCAGGGTGAGTCGGGTCCGTAGCCGCCCAGGCGGGCATCGGCGGCCCACCAGGTCTCGGTGTGCCCGTCGCGGAAGTGACGCTCCATGGGCGTCCAGTCGCCCGGATGCTTGGCGTCGCGCCAGGTCAGGGCGTGGCCGGCTTCGATGGGGGTGTGCGGCTGGTCGGCTGGGGCCCAGGTGCCGCGGTGCGGTTTGAGGGCCACCACCTAGGCCAGGCTGGCCTCGCGCAGTGCGAGGTACCAGTCATCGCTGACTCAAGTAGGCGCAGTCGGCGACCACCGCCCGGCAGCCGAAGCCCGCCGCCCCCCCCCCCCCCGCGGGCCGCGAGGGCAGCGGCCGGCTGCGGTTTCGTACGGAAGGCCGGATCGGACCGGCCGCGGGCAAGTGGTGAGGGGGGTAGGGAGTCGCATGCAGCGGGTAGTACACGCGGCCGTCGGTCCACACCGCGGTCACCGTGACGATGCCGTTGTCCGTCTTGCCCAACCGGCCCAGCCACTGCCGGCCCACGTGCGCGGTCGCCGTGCCGTCCTTGCGGTCCCCGGAGTCGTCGACCACGATGACCCCGTCGTCGTGCGGTGCGGTCGCCGGCTGCTCGCGTAGCAGCTCAAGCCGCCGGTCGTTGATCAGCTCGGCCTCCCACGGCGACTCGGACAGGAAGAACTGCAGCCGCTGTACCCCCGGCGTCCCCGCACCGGCCACCGGTTCTGCCCCTGCCAGACAGGTGATCGTCTTGTTCCGCTCCCGTGGCGCCAGCAGCCCGGTCAGGTACTCACGAAAGCCCAGCCGCTGGGCCAGGCCGAAGAAGAGGTCGTCGAACCGGGCCGTGTACTCCTCCAACGGCCCCGGCGCGGGCGGACACGGACGGCGAGCGGTCATCTTCAGCCCCCAGCAAGCCAATTGACTCCTACCACCGACCTACGACCAACCCGGCCTGCAGTCAACCCACACCATCACCGGATTTAACGAACTACCGGTAACCGGGCGGATCGAGGCAGCCACCGGGGTCAGGCCGATCCGCCCAAGTTAGCCTCGCGCTTTCATGAAGCAGGCTGTCCGGCAAGTGAACAGGCAAGCAGAAAGTGCCTCTGACCAGCAATGCCGGTGATTTAGCGCATCAGT
>NZ_BMTL01000071.1 GCF_014649655.1 Streptomyces humidus
GTGCGTTGGTGCGGTCGCGGTCGTTGTTCGAGCATCGGGCGGTGGTCTGGGGTTCGGAGCGGGCGGAGTTGCTGCGGGCGTTGGAGGCGGTCGCTTGCGGTGACGAGGCGCTCAACGTGGTCACGGGGGCGGTACGGCGTGATGCGCGCACGGCGTTCCTGTTCGCGGGGCAGGGCTCGCAACGTCTGGGTATGGGGCGGGAGTTGTACGAGGCGTATCCCGTCTTCGCAGACGCCTTCGACGCAGTGGACGCGGAACTGCCTTTCGGGCTGCGGGAGATCGTCTTCGGTGAGGACGCGGAGCTGCTGAACCGTACGGAGTTCGCGCAACCCGCCCTGTTCGCTCTTGAGGTGGCGCTGTTCCGGCTGCTGGAGTCGTGGGGTGTCCGGCCGGACGTCCTGGCCGGTCATTCCATCGGTGAGATCGCGGCCGCGCATGTGGCGGGTGTGTGGTCGTTGGCGGATGCGTGTCGTCTGGTGGTGGCGCGGGGCCGGTTGATGCAGGCGCTCCCGTCGGGTGGGGCGATGGCCGCGGTCGAGGCGTCCGAGGACGAGGTGCTTCCCCTCCTCGGTGACGAGGTGGGTGTCGCGGCGGTCAACGGGCCGCGGGCGGTGGTGGTTTCGGGTGCGGTCGAGTGGGTCGAGGAGATCGCGGAGCATTTCCGTGGCCTGGGCCGCAAGGTGACGGCGTTGCGGGTGAGTCATGCCTTCCATTCGCCGTTGATGGAGCCGATGCTGGCGGACTTCCGCAAGGTGGCGGAGTCGCTGTCGTACGGGCAGCCGCGGGTCCGGATCGTGTCGACGGTGACGGGGGAGGCGGCGTCGGCCGAGGAGTTGATGTCGGCGGACTACTGGGTGGCTCATGTGCGGCGGCCGGTGCGGTTCGCCGACGCTGTGCGGGTTCTCGCGGGGCAGGGTGTCGGCCGTTGTGTCGAACTCGGTCCGGACGGCACCCTGACCGCTCTCGCGCAGGCGTCCCTCGACGACGCCGGGTCCACGGTGCTGACGCCGGTGCTGCGCAAGGACCGGTCCGAGGCGTCGAGTGCCCTCGCCGCCCTCGCGGCCCTGTTCGTCCACGGCGCCGACGCCGACTGGACCGCTCACCTGCCGAGTACGTCGCCGGTGTCGCTGCCCACCTACGCCTTCCAGCGCCGCCGCTACTGGCTGGACGCCGCCGCCCACGCCGGGGACGTCACCGCCGCCGGGCTGGAGAACGCCGGGCATCCGCTGCTGTCGGCCGCCGTCAGGGTCGCCGACACCGGAGGGCTCGTCCTCAGCGGGCGGCTGTCGGCGCGGGGGCATGCCTGGCTCGGCGACCACCGGGTGCTGGGCCGTGCCGTCCTGCCCGCCACCGCCTACCTCGAGCTGGCCGTGCACGCCGGTGACCAGGTCGGCCTCGGCCATGTCGCCGAGCTGACCCTGGAGACCCCGCTGGTGCTGCCCGACCGCGGCGCCGTACAGCTCCAACTCGCCCTCGGGGCACCGGACGACGACGGGCGGCGGCCGTTCAGCGTGCACGCGCGGCCCGCCGACGCGGCTGCCGGCCGGCCGTGGGACCGCCACGCCCGAGGGCTGCTCGCCGAGGAGCCCGGCCCGGCGCCGCGGAACGCCGGTACCTGGCCGCCGCCGGACGCCGTCCCCGTCGTACCCGAGACACCGGGGGAGGGCGACTGGTACGAGCTGTTCGCCGCCGGCGGGTTCGACTACGGGCCGGCGTTCCAGGGCCTAGGCCGCGTGTGGCGGCGGGACCGGGACCTGTTCGCGGAGGTGGCGCTGCCGGAGTCCCACCGGGCCGAGGCGGCCCGCTACGGGCTGCACCCGGCCCTGCTGGACGCCGCCGTGCAGACCCTGCTCGTCAGGGCCCTGGACGCGTCCGGCGACCGGGACGCGGCGGCGACCCTGCCCTTCGCCTGGAGCGGCTTCTCCCTCCACGCGACCGGGGCGAGCACGCTGCGCGTCCATCTCGCGCCCACCGACCGCCCCGACGAGTACACGGTGACCGTCGCCGACCCCGACGGCCGGCCGGTGGCCACGGCGCAGGGGTTGCTCCTGCGCAGGGTCGCCGCCGGTGAGATCCACGAGCCCGGCCAGGGCGGGACGACGGACACCGCGCCGTCCCTGCTGGTGCAGAGCTGGCGGCGTGCCGATCCGCAGCCCGCCGCCCCGGCCCCCGGGACCGCGCGCTGGGCGCTGATCGGGCAGGGCGACGCAGGCCTGGCCGAGACGCTCGACGCGGCCGGCGTGCACCTGGAGTGCTACGCCGACCTCGCCTCGCTCGCGGCGGCCGTCGACACCGGCACCGCCGCGCCCAAGGTCGTCCTCACCGCCTGCGCCGCCTCCGCCGGGACCGTCCCACAGGCCACGCGGGAGGTGCTGGCCACGGCGGCCGGCCTCGTCCGGCAGTGGGTCGGCGACGACCGCTTCGCCGGCTCCCGGCTGGTCCTGGTCACGCGCGGAGCCCTCGCCACCACCGAGGCGGAGGACGTCGGCGACCTCGCCGGCGCCGCCCTGTGGGGGCTCGTGCGGTCCGCCCAGCTGGAGCACCCCGACCGCGTGCGGATCCTCGACCTCGCCACGTCTCCCACGGCGGACGAGGACTCACCCTGCGCCGTCACGGCCGCGATCGCCACCGCCCTCCCGCAGTCCGCCGTCCGGGACGGAGCACTCCTCGTACCCCACCTCACCGCACCGGGTCCGGCCCCCGTCGACGCCGCCGCGCCCGGGACCCCCTTCGCGTCCGCGGGCACCGTCCTCGTCACCGGAGCCACCGGAGCCCTCGGCACGCTGGTGGCACGGCACCTGGTCACCGCGCACGGAGTACGCCGGCTGCTGCTGGCGTCCCGGCGCGGAACGGACGCGCCGGGTGCCGACGCCCTGGCCGCCGAACTGGCCGCACAGGGAGCCGAGACGACACTCGTCGCCTGCGACGTCGCCGACCCCGGCCGACTGGAGGATCTGCTGGCCCGCGTGCCCGACGAGCACCCGCTGACCGCCGTCGTGCACGTCGCCGGCGTCGTCGAGGACGCGACCCTGACCTCGCTGACCGACGCCCAGGCCGACGCCGTCCTGCGGCCCAAGGCCGACGCGGCCTGGCATCTGCACCGGTTGACGCGGGACCGGGACCTGTCGGCGTTCGTGGTGTTCTCCTCCGCTGCGGGCGCCTTCGGCGCCGCGGGCCAGGGCGCCTACGCCGCGGCGAACGCCTTCCTCGACGGACTCGCCCTGCACCGGCGGGCGCACGGACTGCCCGCCACCTCGATCGCCTGGGGACTGTGGGAGGCCGAAGGCGGCATGACGGCGGGGCTCGGAGCGGCCGACCGGAAGCGGATGGCCAGGAACGGCATGCTGCCGCTGACCGCCGAGGCCGGCCTCACCCTCTTCGACGCCGCCGTCACCGCTCCCGGCGCGGCCCTGATCGCCGTCGCGAGGCAGTCCTCGGCTGCCGTGCCCCGCACGGCGCGGCGCGCCGCGGCCTCGGCCGGGCCGGCGGACGGCGGACGGTCGCTGTCCGGCCGGCTCGCGGGTCTCGCCGGCCCGCAGCGGCTCGCCGTGCTGCTGGACACGGTCCGCGACCAGGTCGCCGCCGTCCTCGGGCACGACTCGACGGACGACGTGCTGCCCGACCGCCACTTCGCGGAACTCGGCTTCGACTCGCTGACCGCCGTCGAACTGCGCAACCGGCTCGGGTCCCTGACCGGCTTCCGGCTGCCCCCGACCCTCGTGTTCGACCTCGACACCCCGCACGCGCTCGCCGCCGATCTGGCCGAACGGTTCGCGGGAGCGGCCCTCGACGGGGCGGACGCCCCGGACACGGCCCGCAGCGACGACGAGACGGCCCGGAGCGCCGCCCGTCCGCAGGACACCGTGGGCGCCCTGTTCCGCACCGCCTGCGAACAGGGCCGTATCGACGACGGCTTCGCCCTGCTGCAGGCGGTCGCCGAACTGCGCCCGGTCGCCGAGTCCCCGTCCGCGCTCTCCAGCGGGTCGTCCGGGCTGCGGCTGGCCACCGGCGACGACGGTCCCGCGCTGATCTGCTTCAGCTCCTACGTGGCGCTGGCCGGTGTCCACCAGTACGCGCGGTTCGCCGCCGCTTTTCGCGGCCGGCAGGACGTGTGGGCGCTCCCCACGCCCGGCTTCGGGCGCGACGAGCCGCTGCCCGCCACGCTGGACGTGGTGGCCAGGGCACAGGCCGAGTGGGTGCTGCGCTGCGCGGACGGCAGGCCGTTCGTCCTGACCGGCTCGTCGTCCGGCGGCATCCTGGCCCTCGCCGCCGCCCGCAGTCTGGAGCGGTCGGGGCATCCGCCGTTGGGGGTGGCGCTGCTCGACACCTACATGCCGCGCGCCGACTCGCCGTTCACCCGCTTCTCGGCCGAGATGCTGGGCGGGATGTTCGACCGGGAGTCGATGTTCGCCCACATGGACGCCGACCGGCTCTCGGCCATGAGCTGGTACATCCGGATGATCGGCGAGTGGGACCCGGGCGCGCTGTCCGTGCCCGTGCTGCTGGTGCGGCCCGGCGAACCGCCCGTCACCGTGGCAGGGCGGCCGCCGCTCGCGCCGGGGGAGTGGCAGAGCTCCTGGGAGGGCGCGGACCGGGTGCTGGAGGTTCCCGGCAACCACTTCACGATGATGGAGTCCCACGCCGCCACCACGGCGGCCGCCCTCGCCGACTGGGTCGCCACGGCACTGCCATCGCACACCGCGGGCCCGGCACAGGCCCGACCGACCGAGGGAGCATGATGCGCGTCCTGTTCGTCAGCCTGTCCGAGAAATCCCATGTGTACTTCATGACCCCGCTGGCGTGGGCACTCAGCGCCGCCGGTCACGACGTGCGGGTGGCAAGCCATCCCGCGGCCGTGGAGACCATCACCCGCGCGGGACTCACCGCCGTTCCCGTCGGCGCCGACCACGGCGTCCACCAGGACATGTCCGCCTACCGGGAGTCGCAGGACTACGCGACCGCGAACTGGAGCCGCTGCGAACGCGACCAGGTGGACTGGCCGGAGCTGAAGGAGCGCTTCGCGCTGAGCGTCCCCTACGCGTTCGCCCCCTACAACGACTCCATGATCGACGACCTGGCCGCGTTCGCCCAGGGCTGGCGGCCCGACCTGGTGATCCGGGACCCGCTGGCGTACGCCGGAGCCATCGCCGCCCGGATCAGCGGAGCCGCGCACGCCCGCCTGATGTGGTGCTCCGACGTGTGGGGCCGCAGCCGGCAGACGTACCTGGAACTGATGCGGGAGCAGCCCGAGTCCGAGCGCGTCGACCCGCTCGCCGACTGGCTCGCGGCGAGGTCGGAGCCGTTCGGGTTCTCCTGCGACGAGGAGATGCTGCACGGCGGGGCCACCATCAGCACCCTCCCGCCGTCCCTGTCGATCCCGTCGGCGTCCCGCGAACTGCCCATGCGGTACATCCCCTACAACGGCCGCGCGGTGGTGTGGGACTGGCTGCGCGAGCCGCCCGAGCGGCCCCGGGTCTGCGTCAGCCTCGGCGCCTCCAACACCGAGGCGTACGGCGGGGACTACGTCTCCGTACCGAAGATCCTCGACGCCCTCGCGGACGAGGACGTGGAGGTGGTCGCCGCCCTGCTGCCCGCCCAGGTCGAACAGCTCGGCGCCCTGCCCGACAACGCGCGGGCCGTCCACTCGGTCGCCCTGAGCACCCTGCTGCCGAGCTGCTCGGCCGTCATCCACCACGGCGGCTACGGCACCTTCGCCACCGCCATGGTCGCCGGAGTGCCCCAGATGATGCTCTCCACCCTGATCGCCGATCACGAACAGCGCGGCCGGGCGCTCGAACGCGCCGGGGCCGGCGTGTACCTGCGCCACGGGGACGCCACCGTGGACAGGGTCCACGACGGGATACGGCGCTTCATCGGAGAGCCGCAGGCCGCGCAGGCCGCCCGGCGGCTGCGGGCCGAGTCCCGCGCGATGCCCAGCCCGTACGACCTGGTGGCCGATCTGGAGCGACTGGCGGAAGTGCGCTGAACCGCCCTCGCCGGCCCCACGGCCGCGCGCACCACGAACCGTCCCGACACCCGAGGAACAGGACAACACCGTGAAGATCAACGTGGACCGTGAGCGCTGCGTCGGAGCCGGGCAGTGCGTGCTGGCCGCCGCCGCCGTCTTCGAGCAGAACCCCGAGGACGGTCTCGTCGAACTGCTTCTGCCCGAACCGTCGCAGGACCTGCACGCCGCCGTGACCGAGGCGGAGCTGATCTGCCCCTCGGGCGCGATCGAGCTGCAGTCCTGACGGCCGTCCCTCTCACCCACGAACCAGTTAGGCGGGACGCAACCGTGAAGGCTCTCGTGCTCTCCGGCGGGGCGGGCACCCGGCTCCGGCCGATCACCCACACCTCCGCCAAGCAGTTGGTGCCGGTCGCCAACAAGCCCATCCTCTTCTACGGCCTGGAGGCGATCGCGGACGCCGGGATCACCGAGGCCGCGATCGTCGTCGGCGACACCGAGAACGAGATCCGGCAGGCCGTCGGCGACGGCTCCCGCTTCGGACTCGAGGTCACCTACCTGCGGCAGGAGGCCCCGCTGGGCCTGTCCCACGCCGTGCTCATCGCCCGGGACTTCCTCGGCGACGACGACTTCGTGATGTTCCTCGGCGACAACTTCGTCTTCGGCGGCATCACCGACTCCGTGGACGAGTTCCGCAAGGTCCGCCCGGACGCCCAGCTCCTGCTCACCCGCGTGCCCGACCCGTCCGCCTTCGGCGTCGCCGAACTCGACGACGCCGGGCGCCTGGTGCGTCTGGAGGAGAAACCCGCGCAGCCCCGCAGCGACCTCGCACTGGTGGGCGTGTACCTCTTCGGGCCCGCGATCCACGAGGCGGTGCGCGCCATCCGGCCCTCCGCGCGCGGCGAACTGGAGATCACCGATGCCGTCCAGTGGCTGCTGGAGCGCGACCACGACGTGCGCACCACCGTGATCACCGGCTACTGGAAGGACACCGGCAACGCCGCCGACATCCTCGACGTCAACCGCAGACTGCTGGACCTGCTGGAGCACCGCGTCGACGGCGACGTCGACGAGACCAGCGAGATCGTCGGCCGGGTGCGCGTCGACGCCGGAGCCGTCATCCGCGGCTCACGCATCGTGGGACCCGCGATCATCGGTCCGGGCACCGTGGTCGAGAACTCCTACATCGGCCCGTCGACGTCCATCGCGGAGGACTGCGTCATCCGCGACAGCGAGATCGAGTTCTCGATCATCCTGCGGGAGTCCAGGTTCGACAGCATCCGCCGGGTGGAGGGCTCCCTCGTCGGCCGCAACGTCCGGGTCTCCCTGGGCCCCCGCGTGCCCGCCACCCACCGGCTGGTGATAGGCGACCACGGGCGGGTGCAGATCTCCTCATGAGCCGCCCGCACCCCGCCCCCGCCGCACGCATCCTGGTCACCGGCGGCGCCGGCTTCATCGGTTCCCACCACGTGCGGACCCTGCTCGGACCCGGCGGTCCGGCCGGTGTCACCGTCACCGTCCTGGACAAGCTCACCTACGCCGGCAACCCGGGCAATCTGGACCCGGTGCGCGGCCGTCCCGGGTTCTCCTTCGTCAAGGGCGACATCTGCGACCGGGAGCTCGTCGACGACCTCATGGCCGCCCACGACGAAGTGGTGCACTTCGCCGCCGAGTCCCACGTGGACCGCTCGATCCTCAGCTCCGCCGAGTTCGTCCGCACCAACGTCCTGGGCACGCAGACCCTGCTCGACGCGGCTCTGCGCCACGGCATCCGCACCTTCGTCCACGTCTCCACCGACGAGGTGTACGGCTCCGTCGACACCGGAGCCTGGACCGAGGAGAGCCCGCTGCTGCCCAACTCCCCCTACTCCGCGTCGAAAGCCTCCTCCGACCTGCTGGCCCTGGCCCACCACCGCACCCACGGCCTGGACGTGCGGGTGACCCGGTGCTCCAACAACTACGGCCACCACCAGCACCCGGAGAAGGTCGTCCCGCTGTTCGCCACCCACCTCCTCGACGGCCGCAAGGTGCCGCTGTACGGGGACGGCGGCAACGTACGCGACTGGCTGCACATCGACGACCACGTCCAGGGCATCGAGCTGGTCCGCACCGGCGGCCGTCCCGGCGAGGTCTACAACATCGGCGGCGGGACCGAGCTGACCAACCGCCGGCTGACCGACCTCCTCCTCGACGCGTGCGGCGCCGGGCCGGACCGCGTCGAGTACGTCACGGACCGCAAGGGCCACGACCGCCGTTACTGCGTCGACTGGTCCAAGATCCGCGACGAGCTCGGCTACCGGCCGCGCAAGGACTTCGCCACCGGCCTGGCCGAGACCGTCGCCTGGTACCGGGAGAACCGGCCCTGGTGGGAGCCGCTGAAAAAGACCATGGAGACGAACCCTTGAGCAGCCCGGACGCGATCGTCGTCGTCGGCGCGGGCGCCGCCGGCGCCACCACCGCGGAGACCCTCAGACGACAGGGCTACGAGGGCCGCCTCACCCTCGTCGGCGCCGAACCCCATCCGCCGTACGACCGGCCGCCCCTGTCCAAGCAGATCCTCTCCGGCCGGTGGGAGCCGGACCGGATCCGACTGCGCGGGCCGGAGGTCTACGACCGGCTCGGCATCGACGTGCGCCCGGGCACCGCCGCCTGCCGTCTGGACCCGGCCGGCCGCGCGGTCGAGCTCGCCGACGGCGGCCGCCTGCGCGCCGACGCCGTCGTGATCGCGACGGGTGTGCGGCCCTTGACGCTGCCCGGCACCGAAGGAGTGAGCGGTGTGCACGTCCTGCGCACCCTCGACGACGCCCTCGCCCTGAGAGACGCCCTCGCCCTGAGAGACGCCCTCGGCGAGGGACGCCGGCTGGTCGTGGCCGGGGCCGGTCTGCTCGGCACGGAGGCGGCCGTCGCCGCCCGCGGCCTGGGGGCGGACGTCACACTGGTCGGCACCGCACCCGTGCCGCTGCTCGACCTCGTCGGGCCGCAGGCGGCCGGGCTGGTCGCCGCCGTGCACCGCGATCTCGGGCTGCGCTTCCGGCGCGGACGGGTGCGCGGGGTGGTCGGCAGGGGCGGCGCGGCCACCGGAGTCCTGCTGGCCGACGGAACGCACCTGCCGGCGGACGTCGTGCTGGTGGCGATCGGTTCGCTCACCAACACCGAGTGGCTGGCGGGCAGCGGGGTCCCGGTCGGGGACGGCGTCGTCTGCGACGGCCTGGGCGCGGCCCGGCCCGGGGTGTGGGCCGCGGGCGACGTCGCCGGCCGGCCCGACCCGCGCACGGGACGGCGCAGACGCTGGGAGCACCGGACACAGGCGACCGAACAGGCCGTCGCGGTCGCCCGCAACCTGCTCGCCGGCGCCGGAGCCCGGCCCGTCGCGCCGCTGCCGTACTTCTGGACCGATCAACACGACCTGAAGATCCAGGTGTTCGGGGAGATCGCCGGGACCGACAGCTGCCACCTCGTCGAAGGCAGCGCCGCCGAGCGGAGGTTCACCGCGGTCTACTGCGTCGAGGACCGGGTCCGCGGCGCCGTCGCGGTGAACCTGCCGCGCTCGGTCCCACGGCTCCGGTCCCTGGTGGAGACCGGAGCCGTGTGGACGGGACAGCCCACGCAGGCCTAGGCGGGGTAGAGGACTTCTGAGGGGGCCCCGTGGCGTCGCGACGCCCGGCGGCCCTCCCGCACACGGACCGTCAGGACAGCCAGGCGTCGGGTGCCGGCCCGCCGCGGCCGACGGGCGGGAAGAGCTCCTCGAGGCCGGCCGCCAAGGACTCCGGCAGAGGGGAACGGAGGGCGCGGAGAGCCCCGTCGACATGCTGTTCCGTCCGCGGACCGATCACCGCGGCCGTCACACCCGGACGCGACAGCGTCCAGGCCAGCCCCGCCTCCGCGGGATCGAGACCGTGGTCGGCGCAGAGCTTCTCGTAGGCGTCGATGGCGCCGCGGTACCGGTCGAGGGCCTCCGCGGCACGACCCTGGGCCGACTTCACCGCGTCGTTCTCCCGCAGCTTGCGCAGCACGCCGCTGAGCAGCCCGCCGTGCAGCGGCGACCACACCAGCACCCCGAGGCCGTAGGCCCGCGCCGCGGGAATGACCTCCAACTCCGCATGCCGGGTGACGAGGTTGTAGACGCACTGCTCCGACACCAGGCCGAGGGCGTTGCGACGCCCGGCGGCCTCCTGTGCGGACGCGATGTCCCAGCCGGCGAAGTTGGACGAGCCGACATAGCGCACCTTGCCCTGGGCGACGAGGAGGTCCATCGCCTGCCACACCTCGTCCCACCGCACGGACCGGTCGATGTGGTGCATCTGGTAGAGGTCGATCCAGTCCGTGCCGAGCCGCCTCAGCGACGCCTCGCAGGAGGCGACGATGTTGCGGGCCGAGAGCCCGTGCGCGTTGAGGCCGTCGCCCATCGGATCGCCGACCTTGGTGGCGACGACGACCTCGTCGCGCCGGGAAGGACTCCCGGCCAGCCATCTGCCGATGACTTCCTCCGTGTGGCCCTTGTACACGCGCCAGCCATAGGTGTTGGCCGTGTCGACGAAGTTGACGCCCTCGGCCAGCGCGTGATCCATCAGACGGTGCGCCTCGGGCTCCTCCACCCGGCCGCCGAAGTTCACGGTGCCGAGGACCAGCCTGCTGACGCGCAGCCCCGTCCGGCCCAGCTGAGTGTGCAACACGTGGGTCATCCTCGTGAGTGAGGGCCGGACCCGGGGTCCCGGCCGCCGGCCATGGGTGTGCCGGGCTGCGGCGACAGAACGGACCACAGCCCGGCGCGTGCGTGGTAGATGTTGACGATCACCAGCATCGCCAGCGTGAAGACGCCGTACTGGGCGCCGTTGAGCGCGGGCACCACATGCACCGGCAGCGTGTACGCCATCAGCGTCCGGATCCCGGAGTCCACCAGCAGCCCGACGCCCCAGATCACCGTGGTGACCCGCCAGATCCGCCGGAACCGGGGCTCCTCCTCCCACAGTTCGTCCCAGTCCCGCCCACCGGCTGTGCGCCGCTCCAGCAGCCGGCGGGAGAAGCCGAACGCGAGCGGCCGCCGGCCGCGCAGGGACACCAGGAAGCCCAGCCCGGCCACCGCCGTCAGCCAGCCGTCGCGCACCAGCAGCAGCCGCGCGCTCCCCCCGGCCAGCGACACGACGATGCTGAGCACCAGCATCGTCGTCACGAACGCGCCGAGCACGTCCACCCGCCGCGTCCTGGCGAACCGCGCCAGCGTCGCCACCGCGGGCACCACGGCCCCCGCGGTCAGCGCGAGCACATCGCTCACCCCCGCCGCCGTCAGCCCGTAGTACAGGCCGACGGGGATGCCGAGGTCCACCAGGACGGTCAGCAGCAGAGGCGGCCCGGAGCCGGTGCGGGCGGCCGAGCCGTGTGGGGTGTCCTCACTTCCGGCCGGCCCGTCGGCGGCGTGCTGCGGACGCCGTTCCGGAAGGGGGAGTTCACCGCTCGTCATGGTTCTCCGTCCGCTGGGGGCCGTACGGAACACGTGCCCGGTCGCCCTCACGCCGAGGCGGTCCGGCACCCGCACAGCGTACGGGCGACCCCCGCCACACGCCCGCCGACACCGGCCGCATCGCGCCAACACGCTGGAATTCCCTAGAAGTCGGCGGCAGCCGACGGCCCTCCGCCTCCCCGGTGCTAGCGTCGGGCGCCAGCTCCACCGGGCGTATCCGCCCTTTCGCCGAGGCCGCAGGAATTCCGCTCCGCCCACCGTCGCCCGGCGCACCGAGCCCTGTCAGCCTCCGCAGACCAGGAGACATCCGTGACCGACGTTCAAACGACTTCCGGGTCAACTGCGCCGACCGAGTCCATACCCACGCCGGACTCCCTGGGGCTGAAGGAGATGCGCGAGGTCGTCCGCAACATCCCGGGCTACATGTCCCGCCTGCGCGACAAGCACGGCCCGGTCGTCCGCATTCCGATGGGAAAGGACGAGGTCTTCCTCCTCAGCGATTTCGACGTCGTCCAGGACGTCATCGTCGCCTCCAGCCGCCGCTTCGACAAAGACACCAAGAAGACCGGCCCCGGCCCCGACGACTGGAGCGCCAACCTCGAGACCATCCTGGGCCGCAACGTCCTCGGCAAGGGCCTGGTGACCAGCGTCGGCACCTACCACCGCAGGCAGCGACGGCTCATCCAGCCCGTCTTCCACCGCAAGCGCATCGCCGGATACGGCTCCAGTTTCGCCGCCATCGCCGAAGAGGCCTCCGCGAAGTTCACCGACGGTGAGAAGTTCAATTTCCACGAGTCCATGTACGAACTCGCTCTCGGCATGGTCACCCGCACCCTCTTCGACGTCTCCCTGGAAAGCGAGGCCGCCGAGAGCATCCGCACCGCCTTCCCCCGCGAAGGCGGTCCGCTGCGCTGGGAGCTGAGCCCCTTCGGCAAGATCCTGCTGCGCCTCCCCCTGCCCGCCAACCGCCAGCTCAAGCGCGGCCTGAGGAACATCGACGACATCGTCTACGCCATGATCGAGGAACGGCGCCAGGGTTCCGGGGACGGTGCGGACCTGCTGTCCGTCCTGCTGACCGTCACCGACGCCGACACCGGCGAACACCTCAGCGACCTGGAGGTGCGCGACGAGGCCGTCACCCTGCTGATGGCCGGTCACGAGACCTCCTCGGGCGCTCTGACCTGGGCGTACCAGCTGCTCGGCACCAACCCCGAGACACGCGAGCGGCTGCACACGGAGATCGACGAGGTCCTCGGAGACAGGCTGCCCACCGTCGAGGACCTGCCCGACCTGAAGTACACCGACGCCGTGTACTCCGAGGCGCTGCGCCTGTATCCGCCGGCCTGGAACCTCGTCAGGCGCTCACTGGAGGACTACACGGCCAACGGCTACCACATCCCCCGCAACAGCGTGGTCATCTGCAGCCCCTACGTCCTGCACCGCGATCCTGCCTGGTGGCCCGAGCCGGAGCGGTTCGCCCCGCAGCGGTTCCTCCCCGAGCCCGACCCGTCCGACCCGCTGGCGGGCCACGCCAAGGAGGCGGGCCGCCCCAGGCTGGCATACCTCCCCTTCGGGGCCGGACCCCGGCAGTGCATCGGGAACGTCTTCGCTCAGATGGAAGGCGTCATGGCCCTGGCGACCCTCAGCCGCCACTGGGAGTTCGAACCCGTCGACAAGGGGCCCGTCCGGGTCGCGAGCGACATCACCCTGCAGCCCCGCGGCGGCCTCCAGATGGTCGCCCACCGCAGGCACTGAAGGCCGCTGACCAGGGCCGAAGAAGTAGAAGTCTCCCTAGACCAAGAGCTGCGCGCGGGACTGGTCCCACGGCAGCCGCCAGTATGACGAACACCGGAACCATCGATCGCATCGCACACATCGATCGTCTCGCAGGTCGCGCGGGAAGTCGGATCCGGCCGGAATCCGCGGCCGGAAATTGAGCCGGATCCGTAGGGCGGAGGCAGTGGCCGTGTTGCCAGAAGACGCACAGGCACGGGTAAGCGCGTCGGAATTCTTTCAGGGACCCGAGCACCTTCAGGAAGAGGCGCCTCTTCAGGGGACCACACTCCTTCCGGAGAAGACGGCCCATATCTCGTCGGAACCCCGGCACGCGACGGCGCTGAACAACGCCGTGGCGGTCGTGGGAATTTCCTGCCGCTTTCCCCAGGCGCCCGATCCGGCCGCTTTCTGGCGCCTGCTGATCGAGGGCGAGAGCGCCGTCACCGAAACCCCCCACAGCCGCCGGGACGCGCTCGCGGAATCCGGCCCGGCCGCCCCGGGAACCGTCCGCCGCGGCGCCTATCTCGACCACGTCGACCGCTTCGACCCCGGCTTCTTCGCCATCTCGCCGCGCGAGGCCGCGGCCATGGACCCCCAGCAGCGCCTGGTCCTCGAACTCGGCTGGGAGGCCCTGGAAGAGGCAGCCTTCGTCCCCGCGCGCCTGCGCGGCAGCCGCACCGGAGTCTTCGTCGGCGCCATCTGGGACGACTACGCCTCCCTCGCGCGCCGTCTCGGCCCCGAGACCGTCGGCCGGTACACCCTCAGCGGCCTCAACCGGGGCATCATCGCCAACCGCCTCTCCTACGTCCTCGGCCTGCGCGGCCCCAGCCTGACGGTGGACGCCGGCCAGTCGTCCTCCCTGGTCGCCGTCCACCTGGCCTGCGAGAGCCTGCGGCGCGGCGAGTCCGAACTCGCCCTGGCCGGCGGCGTCAACCTCACCCTCGCCCCCGACAGCGACCTCGCCTCCGCCGGTTTCGGCGCACTCTCCCCGGACGGCCGCTGCTACACCTTCGACGCCCGCGCCAACGGCTATGTACGCGGCGAAGGCGGCGCGCTGGTCCTCCTCAAGCCTCTCGCCCGGGCCCTCGCCGACGGCGATCGCATCCACTGCGTCATCCGCGGCAGTGCCACCAACAACGACGGTGGCGGCGACGGACTGACCGCACCGCTGCGCGAGGCGCAGGAGGACGTGCTGCGCCTCGCCTACCGCCAGGCCGCCGTGAATCCCGCCGACGTCCAGTACGTCGAACTGCACGGCACCGGCACCCGGCTCGGCGACCCCATCGAGGCCGCTGCCCTCGGGGAGGTCGTCGGCGGCGCCCGCCCCGCCGGAGCCCCCCTGCTCGTCGGCTCCGTCAAGACCAACATCGGCCACCTGGAGGGCGCGGCCGGCATCGCCGGTCTCGTCAAGACCGTCCTCTCCCTCAGCCACCGCCGGATCCCCGCCAGCCTCAACTACCAGAAGCCCAACCCCGCCATCCCGCTCGACGCCCTCAATCTGCGTGTCGCCGGCGAGCCCCGGCCCTGGACCGACCAGGACGGGCCCCGGCGGGCCGGCGTCAGCTCCTTCGGGATGGGCGGCACCAACTGCCATGTCGTGCTGGAGGAGTGGCCCGTCCCCGCACCCGCCGACGCCCGGACGCCGGACGCCCGGACGCCGGACGCCGAGACGCCGACGACTCGTGCCGAGCCGGAAGCCGACCCGGAGGCCGCCCGCGTACCGCTTCCGTGGATCATCTCCGCCCGCACCCGCAAGGCGCTGCGCGGCCAGGCCCGCCGACTGCTCACCCGCCTGGAGACCCACCCCGCCGCGCACCCGGCCGAAATCGCCCACTCCCTGGCGGAGACCAGGACCCGCTTCGAACACCGTGCCGTCGTCGTCGGCAGGCACCGCGACGAGCTGCTCCGCGGCCTGACCGCCCTCGTGGCCGGCACCCCGTCGAACGACGTCGTCATCGGCGCCTGTCAGCCGTCCCCGACGACGCCTCCGACCGCCTCGGACAGCACCGCCGACGACTCCACCGGCACCGCGGGACCCACCCGCACGGCCTTCCTCTTCGCAGGCCAGGGATCCCAACGACTCGGTATGGGACGGGAGTTGTACGACGCCTATCCCGTCTTCACCGAGGCCTTCGACGCCGTCGACGCCGAACTCCCCTTCGACCTGAAGGAGGTGGCGTTCGGCGAACCACAGGACGCCGCCGCCGAGGAGCGGCTGAACCGGACCGAATTCACCCAGCCCGCCCTGTTCGCCCTCGAAGTCGCCCTCTTCCGCCTCGCCGAGTCCTTCGGCGTGCGCCCCGACGTCGTGTTCGGCCACTCCGTCGGTGAGATCGCCGCGGCGCATGTGGCCGGCCTCTGGTCGCTGGCCGACGCCTGCCGTGTCGTCGTCGCGCGGGGACGGCTGATGCAGGCCCTCCCGGCGGGCGGCGCGATGGCCGCGGTGGAGGCGACCGAGGACGAGGCGCTCCCCCTGCTGAACGACGAGGTGGGCATCGCCGCGGTCAACGGCCCCCGTGCGGTGGTCGTATCGGGCACGGCCGGAGCAGTCGAGCAGGTCGGCGCGTACTTCAGGGCCCGCGACCGCAAGGTGACGATCCTGCGCGTCAGCCACGCCTTCCACTCGCCGCTCATGGACCCGATGCTGGACGAGTTCCGCGCCGTACTCGCCGACGTGTCCTACGGGCAGCCCGCCCTCCCGATCGTCTCCGACGTCACCGGCCGCCTTGCGACGGCCGAGGAACTGGCGTCTCCCGACTACTGGACGCGGCACGTCCGCCGGCCCGTGCGGTTCGCCGACGGCATCCGGACGCTGGAGGAACAGGGCGCCCGCCGCTTCCTGGAACTCGGTCCGGACGGCACCCTGACGGCTCTCGCCGAACAGAGCCTGAGGGACGAGGAGACGTTCGCCGTTCCCGCCGTCCGCAAGGACCGCCCCGAAACGACGGCCTTCCTCGCGGCCCTCGCGGGCCTGCACACCCGCGGCCTCCCCGTCGACTGGACCCCCTGCTTCGCGGCGCACCGTGCCCGGCCCACCGCACTGCCGACCTACGCCTTCCAGCGCCGCCGCTACTGGCTGCCCGATGCCGTCGCCGGCCGGACCGCGGCATCTGGGATATCCGACATGTCCGAGCCGTCAGTGACGCCCGTGGCATCCGTGTCAATTGTGACGTCAGCGACGGCTCCGGACGCCGAGGACGCCGACGTCGCCGCGGTCCAGGACATCGACGAGGTGGCCTCGCCGCTGCACGACCGCCTGGCGGGCCTGTCCCCACGTGACCGGCACGGCGCTCTGCTGGACCTGGTGCGCACCCACGCCGCGGCCATCCTCGACCACGAATCGGCGGACCAGATCGAGCCCCGCCGCACCTTCAAGGACCTCGGCTTCGACTCCCTCACCTCCGTCGACCTCCGCAACCGGCTCAAGGCTGCGACCGACCTGCCCCTGCCCGCCTCTCTCCTGTTCGACTTCCCGACCCCCGACGCCGTGGCAGGCCACCTCGACGGCCGGCTCTCCGGTGTGGTCGCCGGTGAGGTGATGCTGCCCGCGTCGGTGGGTGTGGGTGACGATCCGGTGGTGGTCGTGGGTATGGCGTGCCGGTTCCCGGGTGG
>NZ_BMTL01000072.1 GCF_014649655.1 Streptomyces humidus
AGAGGCCCTGCCTTCATGCCCCCGCGCGGCCACAATCACCTGAACAGCACACCCGTACGGAACCCCCAGCTCCACACTCGGTTTCGAGAAGCCCTCTGAAGGAGCCATACACGGCCATGGCTGTTTCCGTGACCCTTCCCAAACGTCGGCATCACGGTCGACACCGGCCAGGGCCCGGTGACTCCGGTGGTGCGGGGCGCGGGCGATCTGACTGTCAGCGGCATCGCCCGTGCCGTCCACGACCTCACCGGCCACGACCTCGCCGGCCGACTCACGCCTGCGGACGTGGCCGGAGCAACCTTCACGGTCTCCGACACCGGAGCGCGCGGCGCCCTCTTCGACACCCTCATCGTCCCGCCGCACCAAGCGGCCATCCTGGGCGTGGGAGCCGCGGTCAGACGGCCCGCGGTCGTACAGGACGGCGACGAGGAGTTGATCGGTGTCCGCGAGCCGGTCCGCCTCTCGCTCTCCTACGACCACCGGCTGGTGGATGGCGCGGACGCCGCCCACTACCTGACCACCGTGAACAAGATCGTCGAGGCCGCGGCGTTCGAGGACACACGCTGATGCGACGGCGGTGGCCACGGATACGCCGGACACGACCGCCGACGGTCCGGCAACACACGCCGGCCGGCCCCGGCTCCACCACGGCCCGACACGACGCCGCTGCCCTGAGCCTCATCCACGAAGTGACCAGCGGCGCAGATGAGTTGTGTGGCCGAAGACCAGATATATACGCTCGCAGCCGGGGGTGTTCATGAAAGGCAAGAATCCGGGCCTCCTGCACGGGCGGCAGAGTGAGCGAGCGGTGCTGGACCGACATCTGGCCAAGGTGCGCGATGGCCACAGCGCAGTGCTCGTGCTGCGCGGTGAGGCCGGTATCGGCAAGTCCGCCCTGCTGGAGTACGTGGCCGAGACCGCCAAGGGCTGCACCGTAGTGCGCGCGGCGGGTGTCGAGGCGGAGATGGAGCTGGCCTTCGGGGGCCTGCACCAGCTGTGCGCGCCCTTCCTGGATCGCCTCGGGCACCTCCCCGATCCGCAGCGGACGGCCCTGGAGACCGCCTTCGGGCTCAGCGCGGGCACTCCCCCGGATCGGTTCCTCGTGGGGCTGGCGGTCCTCAGCCTGCTCGCCGACGTCGCTGAGGAGACGCCGCTGATCTGTCTCGTCGACGACGTGCAGTGGCTCGACCGCGTCTCGGCCCAGATCGTCGGGTTCGTCGCCCGGCGTCTGATGGCGGAGCGCGTGGGGCTGGTCTTCGCCGTCCGCGAGGCGGACGGTGAACGCGCCCTGCAAGGGCTGCCCGAGCTCACCCTCGGGGGGCTGAGCGAGCCCGACGCCCGCGCCCTGCTGACCTCGGTGCTTCCCGGCCGGTTCGACGAACCGGTCCGCAGCAGGGTTCTCGCGGAGGCGCGCGGCAATCCGCTGGCCCTGCTGGAACTGCCCCACAGCACCACCGCGGCCGAACTCGCGGGCGGCTACGCCTCACCGTCGATGGGGCCACTCATCGGCAGGCTCGAGCACAACTTCAGCCTGCGCGTCGAGGAACTGCCCCCGCAGACACGGCGGCTGCTGTTGCTCGCTGCGGCCGAGCCCGTCGGCGATGTCTCACTGCTCCGCCGCGCCGCCGACATCCTCGGCGTGTCCATGAGCGAGGCCTCCCCCGCGGTGGCAGCAAACCTGCTGGAAGTGCGCACACGGGTCCAGTTCCGGCACCCGTTGGTGCGCTCTGCCGTCTACCGCGCGGCGGGACCGGCCGAGCGCCGGGAGGCGCACCGGGCACTGGCCGAGGCCACGGACGCACGGTCCGACCCCGACCGCCGCGCCTGGCATCTGGCCCGCGCCGCGGCGGAGCCCGACGAGGCCGTGGCGGACGAACTGGTCCGCTCGGCCGACCGCGCGCAGGCGCGTGGCGGCATCGCCGCGTCGGCGGCCTTCCTGGAACGAGCGGCCGAGCTCACGCCTGATCCCTCCCGCCGCCGCACCAGAGCGCTGGCGGCGGCCCGGGCCAAGTACCTCGCGGGAGCGTTCGACGCCGCACTCGAGCTGTTGAACGTGGCCGAGATGGGCGCGCTCGACGATCTGCGACACGCCCAGGCCAGCCTGCTGCGCGGGCAGATCACCTTCGGATCCCGCAGTGCCGGTGCCACCGTGCCGCTGCTGCTCACGGCGGCCCGGGAGTTCGAGCCGCTCGACGCCGGAATCGCGCGCGAAACCTACCGGGACGCGTTCTACGCGGCCCTCACCGCGGGCCGCTTGTCCAGCGGCCCCGGCCTCGAGGAGGTCGCCCGGGCCGCACGCACCGCGCCCCCGACGGCTCACCCCGGACCCAGCGACCTCTTCCTCGACGGCCTGGCCCTGGCCACCACGGACGGCTACGCGGCGGGCGCCCCGATTCTGCGCCGCGCATTGAACACGCTGCGGTGCGGCGGCTTCACGGTGGAAGAGTCGCTGGGCTGGCTCCCGTTCGCCTGCCGCATGGCCCACGGCGTGTGGGACTTCGACAGCTGGAGCACCCTGTCGGCCGACCTCGTCCGTCTGGCACGGGAGACCGGAACGCTGTCCGTGCTGCCCTCGGCGCTCCTGCTGCGGCTGTCGAATCGCGTCTTCACCGGTGATCTGGACGACGCGGACTCGCTCGCCGCCGAAGCGGTGACGATCGGCGAGGCCACCGGCAGCCACTTCCTCGCGCACTACGGGGCGTTGGTGATCGAACCCTGGCGTGGCCGCGAGACCGAGACGCTGCGGGCGATCGGGACGATCGCCGGCGACCGGACCCTCAGCGGCGAGGGAAAGGCGCTCACGGCTCCCCAGTGGGCGCTGGCCGTGCTGTACAACGGCCTCGGGCGGTACGAGGAGGCCTGCGCCGCCGCCGCCAAGGGCTGCGAATATCCGCAGGAGCTGGGGCTCGCCCTCTCCTCCCTGGTCGAGCTGGTGGAGGCGGCGGCCCGCAGCGGGCAGCGGGACCTCGCCGTCGAGGCCGCCGGTCGCCTCGCGACCATCTGCCAGGCCAGTGGCACGGCCTGGGCGACGGGCACCTCCGCGGCGGGGCGTGCCCTGATCAGTGAGGGGAACACGGCCGACGCCCTGTACCGGGAGGCGATCGCCCGGCTGGAGAGCACCCCGGTGCGAACGGCGCTCGCACGCACCCGGCTGCTGTACGGCGAATGGCTGAGCCGCGAGAACCGCCGCGCCGAGGCCCGGGACCAGCTGGCCCGCGCCCACGAGATCCTCGACCGGGCCGGCGCGGAGGCCTTCGCCGAGCGCGCCCGCCGGGAGCTGGAGGCCGCCGGGAAGACGGTGCGCAGGCGCGACACCGCCACCGACGAGGCGCTCACGCCTCAGGAGGCCCAGATCGCCCGGCTGGCCGGCGAAGGGCTGACCAACCTCGAGATCGGCGCGCAGCTGTTCCTCAGCCCGCACACCATCGAGTGGCATTTGCGGAAGGTGTTCGCGAAGCTCGGGATCCGGTCCCGCAAACAGCTGGGCGCCGTGCTGCCGGGCGGGGCGGCGACCCCCGCCTGACCCCCGGGGGCGGCGTCGTCGGCGGAGGTGTGAGCCGCGTGCCGCGCCGCGCCTCGTCGTGAGCCCGCGCGGGCCGCACAGGCGACCTCCCCGCCTCGCGGTGCGCCCACGAACTCCTCCGACCAAGGCTCGTGGCTCGGGCCGTCCGGGGCAGGTCCTGTCGAGGTCCGGTCCCGGCCAGGGGCCCGAGGCGTGGGGGGCCGGGGGCTGGCCCTGGGGGTGTCCGGGGCCAGGGGGTGGCGGGCCCGGGGGCCTGCGGGCCAGGGGGTGGAAGGCCCTGGCCACGTGACGACCACGGTACGACCACGGGGTCCCCCACGGTCTGTCAGGGGCGCGGCAGTGCCCCTGTCGGCGCGAAGTTGGTGTCGGCGGCGAGGGAAGCCGCCGTTCCCCAGCCAACAGAGGAGCCGATCGTGGACACATCTGTGATCGCAACCCAGCACAGTCCGCAGTCGGTGATGGTGACCATCACTGCCGCGCCCGTCGAACTCGCGGACGCGGCCTTCGTGTTCGGCCGCGTCCGGCCAGGACTGCTCAAGATCGCCAACCGGATCCTCCGAGATCCCGGCGAAGCCGAGGACGTCATCCAGGAGGCGTGGCTGCGCTGGCAGGGCACGGACCGCACCGTCGTCGCCGACCCCGGTGCGCTGCTCCGCACGACGACCGTCCGGCTCGCCATCAACGTGCTGCAGTCGGCACGCAGACGCCGCGAGGCCAGTGCCACCCCTTGGTTGCCGGAGTCCACGGACACCGGGATGACACCGGAGGCCCTGGCCGAACGCCAGGACTCGGTGGAGCATGCCGTCCTGCTGCTTCTGCAGACCCTGACCCCCAACCAACGCGCGGCGTACGTGCTGCGCGAGGCGTTCGGCTATTCCTACGACCAGATCGGCGACCTGCTCCGCCTGTCCGTGGCGAACGCACGGCAGCAGGTCTCCCGCGCGCAGGACAGACTGAACAACCGGCGGCACCAGCAGCACGTGGACGCGGCCTCCCATCAACGGCTCGTTCAGGCGATCTTCGCCGCCGCCCGCACAGGAGACCTCGACCGCCTGGAGCGCGTGCTGACCGGCCAGGACGCGCCGTACTCCGGCGAGGGGACGGCCGCACGCGACGGCGCGCCCTCCTACCGGGCCGCCGCATGACCGGCACGTCGCACGGGGACGTGATGCGCGAGGTGCGCACCAGCCCTGCCGACGGCACGCAGTCCTGCGCGACCGACCGGCGGGACGCCCTCGACCGCCTCCACCGCCGGGTCCAGGGGACGGTGGAGCGGCGGCTGCGCGAGGAGACCGGGTTCGGGTTGAGCGAAGTTCAGGCCCTGCGTTACGTGGCAAGGAGCTCCGCCGCGGACGCCGGCGCCGAACCCATGCGGCTCGGGGATGTGGCCAACGGGCTCGGCCTGAGCCAGTCCGCCACGAGCAGGCTGACGGCACGCCTGCGCCGACAGGGCCTGATCATCTCGAGCGCCGTCGACCACGACCGGCGCGGCGTGCAGGTGCTGCCGACCCCGGCGGGGCACGCCGCGCTGCGCCGTACCGCGTCCCGCTACGAACAGGTCGTCCGGGACGCGGTCCGCGATCTCGGCTCCCAGGAGGCGGATCCCCTCCTGTGGCATTTCCTCATCGGCGAGAGCGACGCCCGCACGGTCGTCCGTTGAGGAGGTCGCGCACGGCCGCCGTGAACTTCTCGGGACGCTCGATGTGCCCGAGATAGCCGGTCTCCTGCAGGATCACCAGCCGGGCGTCGGCAAGGAGCCGGTGCATCATGTGCGCCCAGCGCGTCCCGCAGATGAAGGCGTCCCCGCCGACCAGGACCAGGGCCGGGGCGGTGAGCCGGGGCAGTTCCTCGCGGACGTCGAACGGGGGCTCCACCCCCCCCCAGGCCGGTGCCGCGAACATCCGCAGGGACGCCCGCCCCACGGCGAACTCCTCCTCGCGGCCCCAGTAGTCGTGGAAGTAGGCGGGCGAGATGGTGCGCAGCACCTTCGTCGCGCCCTCGTCGTCGGACCGTTCGAGTCGCGTGGTGAGCCCGGCGACGTAGGTGGCCACTTCCGGCCGCTCGTCGGCGTGCCGCTGGACGAAGCTCTGCATGTCGGCCACGGCTGCCGCCCGGAACTCCTCTCCCGTCATCGGTGAGGTGTCGTACAGGACGAGGGACGCCAGGCGCTCGGGGTGGTCGAGGGCGTAGCGCTGCGCGACGAAGCCCCCGTGGGAGTGGCCCAGTAGGGCCGCCTCGGCGAGGCCCAGGTGCTCGATCACCGCGTGCAGGAAGTGGGTGTAGGTGGCGAGGGTGTAGTCGCGTGGGTCGGCCAGCCGGCCGGACGCGCCCGTGCCGACCGGCTCGAGGTAGACGACGGTCATGCTGCGCTCCAGCTCGGGCACGCGCAGGGACTCCCAGCCGATGCCCAACCCTCCGGAGTGGGCGACGCACACCGGGCCGGTTCCGGCGACGCGGTAGCGCTGGTCGACGGCAGCCGTGCCGTGCTGGACGACGAGGGTGTGGGTGCCCGGGGAGAGGGGGTCCCGGGGATCGACGGCTGGGCTGGAAAGGGGCCTCGGGCCCTGCGTGGCGTTCACAACTCCCAGATGGTGCGGCGGCCCGGAGCCCCGCTCAGGACATTGTGTCTGTTGTCACACTGTATTTCACAGCGTTGCTCTCCGCCATGGAATGTCACAGGAACTCCCTTCGGACGGTCAGATGCATGAGAGGCATCCGCGACGAGTATGGAGGCGCTGCCATGAGTTGGCGCGAGAGAGCGGCCTGCCGGGACGTCGACCCCGACCTGTTCTTCCCCATCGGCACCGCGGGTCTGACGCTGGTCCAGATCGACGAGGCGAAGGCCGTGTGCGCCCGGTGCCCCGTGCGGGAGCGATGCCTGCAGTGGGCGCTGGACGTCGGGCAGGTCGAGGGCATCTGGGGCGGCACGACGGAGAGCGAGCGCCGCGCGACGCGACGGCGCTCGGCACGTAAGGACGTCGAGCGGATCAGCGCGAAGGCGTCCTGACCCGGACAACCCCCGGCATGATCCCGTCTTACGGTCATGTCACACCTTCACCACTTTCTCGGTCCCTTCTGATGAGGGCATCGAAACCCGGTGCGGCAGCTCGTCGCCATGCACCGTTTCGTTGCACAGACCCGGCCGCAAGGCGCTCCCGGTGATGTGTAGATGGTGGTAATGACATGAGCGACGCAATCGAACCGGTCACTACGGCGGGCAGCCGCAGCGGTGGCAAATTCGCCGACTGGGCGAGAACACGGATGGGCATCGGGTCTACCACCACGACCGGCACTCGCAGGGCCCGTCCGGAGCACTGGTCGTTCCTGCTGGGCGAGATCTGTCTCTACAGCTTCGTCGTCCTGCTCGTCACCGGCGTGTATCTGACGTTCTACTTCCACCCGTCCTCGAACGAGGTCGTCTACGACGGCAGTTACGCTCCGCTGCGCGGCCAGTTCGTGTCCGAGGCGTTCGACTCGACGATGCAGATCTCCTTCGACGTACGCGGCGGCCTGCTCATCCGTCAGGCCCACCACTGGGCGGCACTGGTCTTCGTCGCCTCCCTGCTGGCCCACCTGATGCGCGTGTTCTTCACCGGCGCCTTCCGCAAGCCTCGCGAGCTGAACTGGGTGGCCGGTTTCGCCCTGCTCGTCCTCGGCATGTTGGGTGGTCTGACCGGCTACGACCTCCCCGGCGACCTCCTGTCGGGAACCGGGCTCGCCGTGGTGAACGGGACACTTCTGTCAGTACCGATCGTCGGCACCTACCTGTCGATGTTCCTGTTCGGCGGCGAGTTCCCCGGCCACGACCTGGTGCCCCGCTTCCACGTGATCCACGTCCTGGTCGTTCCGGCGCTGATGCTGGCGCTCGTCGCCTTCCACGCCTTCCTCGGGCACCGGCACCGACACACTCAGTACCCGGGACCCGGCCGTACGGAGCGAAACGTGGTCGGCCCGCCGGTGCAGGTGCACGTGGTCAAGGCGGGTGGCTATTTCTGCCTGGTCGCCGGGGTCGTCTTCACCATCGCCGCGATCGCCCAGATCAACCCCGTCTGGGAGTTCGGCCCCTATCGCGCCGATCAGGTCTCCGCAGGATCCCAGCCCGACTGGTACATGGGCATCGCCGACGGGCTGCTGCGTGTCATGCCCGGGTGGGAGGTGAACTTCTGGGGCCACACCCTGGCCCTGGACAATCTGATCCCTCTCATCGCCGGCTTCGGCTTCTTCCTCGTCATGGGCGCCTACCCGTTCATCGAGGCCTGGGTCACCGACGACGACCGCGAACACCACCTGCTGGAACGGCCACGCAACCGGCCGGTGCGCACGGCGTTCGGCGTGGCATGGCTCGGCGTCTACCTGGTGGCACTGCTCGGAGCCGCGAACGACATCATCGCCGTGACCTTCCACATGTCGGTCAACACGGTCACCTGGACGGTCCGCATCGCCCTGTTCGTCGTACCGGTCGTCCTTTTCCGCGTGACCAAGCGCATCGCCCTGGGTCTGCAACGCCGCGATCGCGACAAGGTCCTGCACGGCCGCGAGGCAGGCGTCATCAAGCGCCTGCCGCACGGCGAGTACGTAGAGGTGCACCAGCCCCTCGACCCCTACCAGCTCCATGCCCTCACGGCGCACGAGCAGTACCGGCCCCTCGACCCGGGACAACGCGACGGAGACGGTTACGCGAGCGGCAGGGTGCGGCGGTTGCGCGCGCGGCTCAGCCGCGGCTTCTACGGCGAGGGGACACAGATCCTCAAGCCCACCGTCCAGGAGTACAGGGAAATCACCGGCAGACATCACTCCACCAGCAAAAAGGACTAAAAGAAAAAAGTGTCACACCTGCGACACGCACACGGTCCTTGAAGGTGACAGCACACCGTTTCCCGAAAGGGCCTCCCATGAACCGCAGTTCCACCTACCAGCGGGTCCGCACCCCGCTCTCCCTCCTGGCCACCGCCTCCGTCGCCACCGCCCTCATCGCCACGGCGGCCGCCCCCGCCCACGCCGACAGGACCACGTCCGCACGGGACAGCGAGAAGAAGCCCACGGTGGTGCTCGTGCACGGCGCGTTCGCCGATTCCACCAGCTGGAACGGCGTCATCAGGAGGCTGAGGCACGAGGGCTACCCCGTCGTCGCCGCGGCCAACCCTCTGCGCGGGCTGAACAACGACGCCTCCTACCTCGAAGAGGTCCTGGCCGGCATCGACGGCCCGGTGGTCCTGGCCGGACACTCCTACGGCGGATCGGTGATCAGCGACGCCGCCCACGACGCCGACAACGTCAAGGCCCTGGTGTTCATCGCCGCCTTCATCCCCGAAAAGGGAGAGAGCGCCGCCGAGTTGTCGGGCAAGTTCCCCGGCAGCACCCTCGGCGACGCTCTGCGCTCCGTGCCGGTCACTCTCCCGGACGGCTCCCGCGATGCGGACCTGACGATCGAACCGAGCGATTTCCACCAGCAGTTCGCCGCTGACGTCCCCCGCAACACCACGGACCTCATGTCCGTCACGCAGCGCCCGATCACCAATGCCGCCCTGGCGGACGACGCCTCCGAGCCCGGCTGGAAGAACATCCCGTCCTGGGCCGTGGTCGCCACCCAGGACCGCAACATCCCGGCGCAGGCCCAGATCTTCATGGCACAGCGCGCACACGCCCACATCACGCGCGTACGGGCATCGCACGCCGTGAGTGTCTCCCACCCCGCCGACGTCGCCGGGGTGATAGAGGCAGCCGCTCGGACCGTGCGCTGACTCCCGCACACATGGTGGCCCCCTGGACCGTCGGTCCAGGGGGCCACCATGTGTGCGGGAGTCAGCCGCGATCTTCCGGAGCGACGTAGTCGAAGGTCGGGCCCGCCGTCAGGCCCTCGCCGTCAGGCATCGACATCAGGGTCTGCGCCTGCCCCTTGAGCGCATACATCGCGCCCACCGACACCCCGAGCATCGCGGGATTGCCGTTGAACGCCTGCTCCAGAAGCTGCAGCAGCTTGCCGTACGCGATGTTGAACGCCTCCTGCGCCGTGCGGATCGCACTGCCCTGCGGATGGTCCTCCAGCCGCGGGTCGGGCCGCATCGGGCGCACCCCGGCGCGGTCGACGGCGAGCGTCTCGCCGGTGGGCCCTGTCTCCGGTGTGTCCCCCGGCTGATAGCGCCGGCCCTGTGCGAGCTCCTGGAAGCGGTAGTAGTGCGAGACCGCCTTGGTCTGCGGGTGGAACATGTCGATGTCCCCGTCCCACACGTCGACGCGTGCCGCGCCCTCGCCCTGCTCCACGATCTCCTCCACGGCGGAGAGCGCCGAGGCGAGATCGGTGACCGGGCTCAGCCGCCCGCCGGTGTGCCCGAAGGGTCCTGCGGCCACCTGGCGGGCGGGATCACCGGTGAAGACCTGTTCCTCGCCGAGCTCGGCGCACAGGTGTCGCAGGCCCTTCTCGATCGCGTCGTAGAACTGGCCGATCGTCATGTAGGCGTCGCCCTCGGCCGGGTCGCCCGGGTGGGCGGGTCGTTCGAGGCGGAGGAACATGGTGACCGCCTCCTGACCGAACGGCAGCAGGGAAAGCTGCATGGAGGGGTCGGCGTGCGGCATGGGCCGCGGATGCGGCGACAGTATCTGCGGGGTGTCGACGCGAGGTTGCCCGCCGACCGCGTTCAGGAGGTTCGCCACCAGCGCGAGGTGGATCATCTCCTCGACGAACACGCTGCTGACCACTTCGACGGCGTGAGCGTTCCGCTCGGGGTCGAGCGAGTAGAGGGCTGTGAGGTAGGGCGGCAGCGTGGCGTGTTCCAGCTCGATGGCCCACTGCAGGTGCTCTCGCAGGTCCTCCATCGTCGTGATCGAGCGGAACCGGTCCTGGCCGGTGCGGTTTTGATCATTCATGGGGGGTCTCACCTGGGTTTCGTGCGTACGGTTCGGCCGCGGTTGCGGACCGGTCTGTGGTCACCGGCGTCGCTGCCGGCGGGGACCGCGCGGACGGTCGGTGTTGTGGCGCGGGGCTGGTCAGGCGGCATACGAGCGGGAGAGGCGGACGGCGGAGATGTCGAAGTTGATCCTGACCTTGTCGCTGATGAGGACGCCGCCGGTTTCGTCGGGCGTGTTCCCGCCGAGTCCCCAGTCGGAGCGGCGCACCAGGGCGGTGCCGGAGAAGCCGACACGGTGGTCTCCGCTCTCGTCCTGCGTGGCCCCGTCGAAGGCGAGGTGGATGTGGAGGGGGAGTTCGACGTCCTTGATCCTGAGGTGGCCCATCAGACGGAACCGGCCGTCTCCGCGGTCGGCGAGGCTGGAGGAGCGGAAGAGCATCAGCGGATAGGTGGCGGCGTCGAGGAAGTCCGGACCCGCGAGATGGGTGTCCCGGTCAGGGCTGCTGGTGTCGATACTGCCTGTCTGGACGCTCAAATAGGCTTCGGAGCGGCTGAGTTGGTATCCGTCCAGCTTGACCAGTCCCTCGAACGCGCCGAAGCGCCCGCGCACGTTCGCGATCACGGCGTGCCGGACGGAGAAGCCGATGGTGCTGTGTGCCGGGTCGATGGTGTAGACGCCTGTCAGCGCTGTGTACGGGACGACGGTCGCCATATGTGGGTCCTTGCGGTCGCTGGTCACGACGATCAGTCGTTGCGAGCCGTCGCCGTGTGCCTGCCGGTGGTGGAGCGGACCGCGGCCGAGGAGGGCCGGGCAAGGTCCGCAGAAGAACAGACAAGTGAGGGCGCGCGAGTGTGACACTGGGAGCGCCGCCGGGACGGCGTTCTGCGTGTCACAGCGTGTCGAGGGGTCAACGGGTCGCCGTTACGCGCGTCGCACGGTCAGCACCGCGGGATCGCCCGCGTCGGGCACGGGGGTGAATCCGTGCTGGGCCGGCTCAGCGGCGATGTCGTCCCGGGAAGCCGGCCACATCGAGAAGGTCTCGGTGTGCTAGAACCATGCGCCCGCGGTAATCGTGCCGCCCTGGTGCCGCCCTGGTATCCGGGCGAGCAGGGAGTGGACGGTACGCGCCCGCGGGAGGCGTGCCGCCGGGGAGAGTCGCCGCCGGAAGACAACGCCTCGACAAGCGCTTCGGCGCCGGCGAGTGGAGCCGTCAGCCCGAGGAAGGATGAAGACACGTCAGGGTGTGGTGGCAGACGGCGACATCCGCGATACCGCGCAGACCGGACACGGGGAGGGTGCAGGTGATCCGTTCGGGCGCGTCGGCGGGAGGGACGCGAGCCGGGTCATCAGGCTGGCGCACACGGGCCGCGCGGGTTCGATGGCGTGCAGGCTGACGTCGCGCCCGGCGAGGCTCCCATCGGGGTCACGGCCGGTGCCCATGCCGATGTCCAGCACACGGACTCGCGCGGTGCTCACCGCTTCTCCGTTCAGTTGCCGCAATTTCGCGGCATCGGCTTCGCTTTGCAGCACGTTGTTGAACTCGGCACTGACGCGTAGGCCTCTCCGGAGGGCGCGTTCGTCGGACGCGCGGGCGAGCGGGCCGAGCGCGAGTACATCCCCCACGTGACAGGTCCGGCGCCCCACCTGTGACCGGAGGTGGGTCACGGACCAGTAGCACACGCCCGTGGCGCGGGCTCTCCGCCGTCCCGTTCCCTCCCCCGAACTGAGCGGCATGCACACGTGACACTATGTGCCACTATGTTAGGTGCATTCGGCGCAGCAGATGATGCTCGTCGTCCCGGCCCGCCGCGGCCGCACAGCATCCCCGGATCCCGGCCGCGGCCCCTATCACGAGGAATGTACCGACATGCCCGCCATCCTCATCCACGGCGTTCCCGACACCCACCGGCGTACGCCGACACCTGACCCGCTCCGACGTCGAGGCCTGGGACCTGCCCGGATTCGGCATCCCCCGCCCCACGGGCTTCGGCTCCAGCAAGGAGGAGTACGTCGACTGGCTCGTCGAACGCCTCGAGCGCGTCGGCGAGCCCGTGGACCTGGTCGGTCATGACTGGGGCTGCATCCTCACCGCCCGCGTCGCCTCTCTCCGCCCCGACCTGGTGCGCACCTGGGCCGGTGGCAACGGACCCATCAGTTCCCGCTACGTCTGGCACCCGCTGGCCGAGACCTGGCAGGACCCCGTCGCCGGCGAGCGGTTCATGGCCGAACTGGACCCCGAGTCCTTCGCGAAGGACCTGGTGAACGGCTTCGACGCGCCAGCCGAACCGGTGGAGGAGATGGTCCGGCACGTCGACGGCACGATGAAAGACAGCATCCTGCGGCTGTACCGGTCCGCCGTGACCATGGGGACGGAGTGGGAACCGGCCCTGTCGAACGTCACCGCACCCGCGCTGGTGTTCTGGGGCGAGCGCGACCCGGCCTGCCAGATCGAGTTCGGCGACGAACTCGGCGCCGCCCTGCGCGCCACCCGCGTCCTCCATGTTGACTGCAACCACTGGACGGTGCTGGAGCGGCCCGCGGAGGTGGCCGCCGCCCTCGAGGCGCACTGGGCGCAGGACACAGGACGCTAGCGCGCCGGCGGCGACGAGGGCTCGGATCGGCGGACGCCCCGGCCACGGTCGTGGAACACGGACGCCGTCCGCGCCCTCGTCGCGCTGCTCCGCTCCGCCCTCGCAGGCCCGCACGCTGCATGCGCGGCGCGGGCCGGTGTCGCAACCTGCGGGTTCTCGCGGTCTCTCCGCACGAGGGCACACCAGTGTCCGGTGCACGCGAGGGGAGACGGGAACTCCATGTCGTGAGAAATCGGGTTCGCTATCGTCAGGGCGGCCTCGCCGCGGGCAAGGCCGCCGAGGAACTCCGGCAACAGAGCTACGACGGCCTGCTCGTCCTCATCGGGGACGAGCGGGGCGCCCCTACGTCCGGCCCCCGCTGTCCAAGGGGTACCTGCTCGGCAAGGAGGACCGCGAGTCCGTCTTCGTGCATCCCGAGAACTTGTACCGCGAGCACGACGTCGACCGGATGACGGGAGCGCGCGTGACGGCCGTCGACGCACAAGCCCGCCTGGTCGAACTCACCGGCGGACGCCAGATGTCGTACACCGAGCTGCTTCTGGCGACCGGACGTCCCCCGCCGGCTGACGGTACCCTGGGCAGACACTGGCCAACGTGCTGTACCTGCGCCGCGTGGGAGACAGCGAGCGGCTCAAGGCCGCCTTCGTCCCGGTGCCCGGATCTTCGTCGTCGGCGGCTGGGTCGGTACGCCCTCGGGATGGCGTACACGGAGTACACCGAGCCCGGCGGCTACGACCGCGTCGTCTTCCGCGGAGCCCGGCCGAGCGGCGGTCCGGTGCCTCCGTGGCGGACGCGGCCCTGTCCGATCTCGAGACGCCCCTGGACAGCCTTCTGCCCTGACGACCGCCGCGAAGGCGACCGCGGCCCGCCGGCGCACGGGGGGCGCCGCCACGTACGCGACCGGGAAACCGTGTCACATGATATGTCCCTGTCCGCTCAGCAGTGCATCGGTACGACCCGCCGGCCGAAAGCGGACTGCCCCTTTCTCGGGAGCCGCGGCGGACATCGGCCGGAATCAGGGGGGGCACCGCCTTGTCGGGTGCTGTGCGAAGGATGATGCATGGACCGGGTACAGGACGACGAGACGGTGCCGATCGCGGAGCTGCTCGACGAGCGACGCCGACTGCTCAACGTGGCGACTGGATGCTGGGCCGGAGCCAGGAGGACCGACCACGACGTGGCGGAGGCCTACCGGCGCTGGTACGACCTGTCCGACGACCACAGGATCCGTATCGCCGAACCCCGGTCGTGGCTGGTGACGACCGTCGGCGGCATCTGTCTGGAGCGCTTGGCGCTGACCAGGCGGTCGCATACGGGCCCGGACGACGCGGCGCCCCCTCACGACCTGGGAAGAAGTGAGCCAGGCTCTCCTCGAGGCGCTGGACACACTGTCACCGGCCGAGCGGGCCGCATTCGTCCCCGACGACGTGTTCGGGATGGCCCCGGGGACGGTCGCCGCCGTCGTCGGACAGACGGAACAGGAATACGACGAACTCGCCGCCCGGGCCCGGCACAGCCCTTCGACCAGGCGGGCCCACCCCACGACACCACGGCAACACGACCGTGTGGTGCGAGCGGTCCGACAGGTCTGCGTGACGGAGAACCCAGCCCGCCTGACGTCCCTCCTGGCACCGGACGCCACTGTGTTCTTCGACGGAGGCGGCAAGGTCAGAACCCTGACCCGGCCCGTCCACGGCGCACAGCGCGTCACCCGCAGCATGCTGACCCTGCTGGCTGGCCGCCCCCGCACCACACTGCACTGCCAGTCCGTCAACGGCCGCACCGGAATAGTGGTGCGCTACGGCGACGAGGTCGCTGCGGTCATCAGCCTGGACGTCGCGGGCGACCGTGTCGTGCAGATCTGGGCGGTCCTCAACCCTGACAAGCTCCGCCACTGGAACCGGGCGGCCACGCAGGAGAAATGAGGACGAGGCGTGGGCCAGGACTTCGATCCACGAGCCATCGGCATCCTTCAAGAAGCTCTTGCCGACGTCGTCACCTGCATCCACAGCCGACCACGGCCGATCCCGCCCTGTCCGACCCGGAGTCCCGATCACCCACGGCCCTGACCGGTCTGTACGGTGTCCGCACTGCTGAGGTGCCGCTCTCGAAAGGGTGAAGGGACAGTGGTGGTCACTTGGCTCGACGGGACCTCGCATCACCACCTTGCATCTTCCGGGTCCTAACCTCGTACGCTGTGACATACGATGCACCCACACACATCTCCCCGGGTCCGAGCCGAGCGGCACCGCAGCTGATTTCAGCGAGGCGCGGTACGGAGGGTTGAGGAGGAGAGGAAGACATGGTCTCGGCACCTCGCGCAGCGCATGAGATTGAGGTCACTGCGGAGAGCCTCCAGGAGGACCTCGCCCGCCTGGAGATCCAGAAGCAGGCACTGGAGAGGGAACTGGCCGCCGTGGCCGCCCACCTCGACTCCGTCCAGCGGGCCCTGAGCGCCCTGACGGTCCTCATGGCCGAGCCATCCGGCCGCCGAGCAGCCGAGGAGCCCGAACAGACGAAGACCGACACTCCGGTCGTCGCCCCCGCCGCCCGCGCGGTGCGAAAGCAGTCCACGCCGCGACAGGCGGAGCCCGCGCACAAGGAGAAGCGGGCGGCCTCCTCACGCGCGGAGGCCGACGAACCGCGCAGCTACGGCGCGCTCACCGAACAGATCCTGGAATACTTCGCGGGCGTCGGTGACGCGGAGGTCCGCGCGCGCGACGTGGCCGCAGCGCTGGGCCGCGACACCGACGCCGGGAGCATCAATGCGGTGCGCAGCACTCTCGACCGTCTGGTCGGCACCTCCCGCGTACGGCGGGCCGGCCGCGGTCTCTACCGCGCCCAGGAGTCCTGACCGGAGCTCTCTCGGCTCCGTGCGCTGAGAGTCACAGAGATGCCTCGGGCACCTGCCCGCGGGGGTTCGAACAGACACCCGAGGCACGCACCCGCTGACGGACGGTACGTGGGTGGGCGAGCGTTCCCATGCCGGCAACTACGTGTCACACGGTATTGGATGCTGTGAAGCAGTGTATAGCAATCCACATCGTCATTGAATCTGACGCCCCACTCCCGGGCACACTTCTCCCCCAGGTGCCTAGTAGGGCTTGGTCAGGTCCGTATCGGTGTGGGTATGTCCCGGTGGCAGGTGGGACAGGCGCCGGCCCGGGCGGCGAGAAGGGTCTGGAGTTCT
>NZ_BMTL01000073.1 GCF_014649655.1 Streptomyces humidus
CGGCGATGTCGATCGCGTCCCAGGGGGCGTCGAGCGGCGCGTGCTCCGTCGAGGCGGACAGGACCAGATCGGACAGGACCTTCTTCGAATCACTCATGGCGTGCTTCCTGTGGTGAGGGCCACGGCCGGAGCACCGGAGCCGCGGCGGCTTGTGCGGGGGGGGAGGCCCGCCGGACACTGCCGGTCCGACCTTCCTCGGCAACCCGTCGACCGGCCTTGGACGGGGGCGGGGCGAACAGGTGGAACGGGTCGGCCGTCGCCGCGGGTTCCAGCACCGGGGTCACCGGGATCACGGTCTCGGATACGGCATCTGCTCGCCCTGTGCGGATGCCATCACCGTAGAACCGGCCGACCGGCGGCGCATTTCCGTCAGTGCACCGCCGATGTGCTCACCGTGCATACAGCACCCTGCGTCCGACGTTGCAGGTCACGAGCCTAGCGACTCGATGTGTTCTGCGGCTTCCAGCGGGCGATCGGGCGACGGCTGGGCAAGCCGGTACCGATGGATCCGGAGGGTGATTGCGGGCATCCGGTGCTCGGGTTCGATGTGGAAGCCGATCGGGTTGTTCTCTTGGCTGAACCGCCGGTCAGCTGACCACGGACGCCGGCTGCGGTTCGTAGAAGGTCCCGTCGCGGAGCATCGCAAAGAGCACGTCGGCCCGACTGCGGGCGAGGCAGAGCAGGGCCTGGGTGTGGTGTTTGCCCCGGGCGATTCTCTTGTCGTAGTAGGCCCTCGATGCCGGGTGGGCGGGGACGGCGAAGACGACAGGAAGAAGGCCCGCTTCCGTTGCTCGTTGCCGCGTCGGGAAGGCCGTTCACCGCGTATCGAGGATCCTGAACTCCTGGTCGCGGGAGCCAGGCCCGCGCAGGAGGCCAGGTGGGCGGCGGTCGGGAGGCCGGTGCCGTCACGGACGTCGATGAGGATGCGGGCTCCGGACCTGACGCCAAGGCCGGGCATCGGCCACTTGCTCCGGGTGCGGTACGCAGGGTTCGGGCACGAAGCCGTCGGACCCGACAGACGGCGGCTGCGGCGGCGCGGTGAGCGCCTCGCCGACCTCCCACGACCGCCGTCAGCGCAGGTGAAGAGGTCGGGCCGGCCCGGGCCGGGCGCGTCGAAGGGACGCCAGAACATTCGAAGCGGATAGCACTCGCCCGGCCCTGCCGCAGGTCGCGCACATACCGCTGGTACAGCTGCACGAGGCCGATCACCGGCAGTGGATCGGTCTCGGATGCCCCGGGATCCGGTGCTCCCGGTGCAGCTCGCTTCAGGAGCTCCCGTTCGTCGTCCGTCGGTCCGGAGGCCCGTTCGCGGGTCCAGGTGGGAGCCAGAACCTGCCGATAGCGGCGGATGTCGGCCGGGCGCCGCCCACGCCGACAGCCGTGGGCCTCGTCGCACACCGGCTGCGGCTCGTCCGCCGGCCACAGCATGAGACCGCCCACGGAACTGGCCGACAGGTCTGGTCTGCCCGGCCACGGACGGAGCCGAGTCGTCGTCCCCCGGAAGGCTGCCAGTTCCGGGAAGAGCGCCTCGACATCGAGCGGGCGTGGGGGTTGTCCTCGTCATGGACGCGACCTTCAGACACCTGACCACCCCGGTCAGCGTGTATCTCTCAGGGCCCCGGCAGCTACGCCCCCGCACTGGCGCTGACTCCGTGAGTTTCAGTCCCGCCTGCCGGTGAACTCGGCGAGGGCACGGTCGATGTCGATGTGAAGGTTCTCCGTTCCCGGCGGCACGAGAGAGAACGTCCGCCACAGGAACGAGGCGACCTCTGACTCCGCGATGTCGATCAACGCCGCACCGGCGGGAGACCTCAGGACGATGCGCACGGAGTACCGGTGGCGGCGGTGCCGGGGAATCACCAGCACATCCCCGGAACCTGTGGGCCGACGCAGGCCTTCGCTGAGCAGCGAGCGGGCGAACACCCAGTCCACGGGTCTGTCCAGGGGTGCGCCGAGGGAGAGCCGGACGGCGTAGGGGTCGGTCGTGTCGTAGTGCAGCTCCGCGGGCAGCGGGGCCGACAGCCCGTCCGGGAAGCTTATGTGCACTGTCACGATGCTTATGACTGACGGTGGAGGCTGGTTCATTTCATTCCCCAACAAGGGCTTCAGGAGCAGATTCTCTTTGAATGACCCTAAAATCCGAGAGTGGGGGCCTCTGCTCGCGGAATGCACGGAATATGACACGCGAAAGCACCGGACATCGGGACCTCATATCGATGGTCCGCGCGGGTGACGGGATCTACGGCACCGAGGCCCGGCTCTCACGCCATTCACGGGGGGACATCCCGTGAACGGTCCGGAACACACGGCTGAAATGTGTGGCGTTGGTGAAACCCCATCGATGGGCCACTGCGGCGATCGTGGAGCCGCTCCCGTGGCGCGTCAGGTCTCGCCGGCACTCCTCCAGGCGACGCCGCTGGATCCACCGGCCGACGGTGACGTTCTCACTCTCGAACAGCTTGTGCAGGTAGCGCAGGGATATGTGGTGTGCTCGGGCGATGGCCCGCGGGGTCAGGTCAGGGTCCGCGAGATGGCGGTCGATGAAGGCCTGGATCCGCAGCAGCAGTGCCCTGTTCCCGGTGGACGTGTCCGTGTGCGACCGGCCGAGCACCTCGTCGGCGAGGACGCCGAGCAGATCGACGACGTTGCGGGCCATCAGTTCGCTGGTACGTGGCGGGTAGGTTCCCGCACCGTCCACGAGCCCGGCGAGAAAGGGCGAGAGCAGGTCGCCGAGGGACGTGCCGGTGCCGAGCGGAGTGGCGGTGACCTGCGCCATGTCGGACTCGCTCAGGCCCAGGATGTCTCGCGGCAGGACGAGGGACTTCGTCCGGAAGGCCTGGGGAAGATTCAGCCGGACGGGACGCGCCATGTCGTAGACGAAGATGTCCCCCGGCCCGAGCAGTGCTTCACGGCCATCCTGCTCCAGTCGGGCGACTCCTCTGTCCAGCAGTTTGACGACCACGTAGTCGTGTTCGCTGCCCTGGGCGACAAGTCGGCGCGTACGCAGGGCGGTCAAGCAGTCGCCGTCCACGGTGACCGCCTGGAGCCGGCCGAGCTGTGCCGTGCGGATCGTGCCGGAGTACACCTCGTCGGGGACGGTCATGTGTACGGCGCCGAAGGTCTGGGACAGGGCTTCGCGCCAGTAGGCCCGTCTGCGGTCGACGGGCAGCGAATCGGTGGTGTGGAAGCTACTGGGTGCGCTTCTTTCCAGGACATCCGGCGACATGATCTCCGCCCTTCAACCGGTGTGCTTTCTGGAACACCGTGTCAGTGGGCCGAGGCCGGCACATCGCGTGAATCCGCTAGATCAGGGGCGCACGACGGAAGGAGGCTGCTCTCACTTGGCGGCTCCATCGGTGGCTCCGTCGGTTACGTAGCGCTGAGCGACGACGAGCATTACGGCGGCGGGGACGGACGCCATGACTGCGGTGGCTGTGATGGCGTTCCACTGATTCGTGTGGGCACCGATGTACTGGTAGATGCCCAGGGTGACCGGCCGAACGGATTCTGTGGTGGTCAGAGTGAGAGCGAAGAGGAAGTCGCTCCAGGTGAAGAGGAAGGTGAAGACGGCAGCGGTGATCAGCGCGTTCGCGCTCACCGGGAGCACCACGGAGCGGAAGACGCGGAGCCTGCCGGCGCCGTCCACCCGCGCGGCTTCGATGATCTCTCCGGGAATGCTCCGCATGGACGCGCGCATGATGATGATCGCGAAGGGGACCCCGGCGGTGGAGTCGGCGAGGATCAGTCCGAGGTAGGAGTTCAGCAGCCCCAGGTCGTTGTAGGCACCGTAGAGCGCGTTGGCCACGGCGATGCCCGGCGCCATCTGGGTGATCAGGATGCCGAACAGCACGAGATCGGCTCCGCGGAGACGGAACTGAGTCAGCGCGTAGGCCGCCGGCGCCGCAAGCCCCAGGCTGAGGACGACACTGCCGAGGGCTACGACGAGGCTCGTGACGAGGTTGCGTCCCTGATCGCGCAGTGCGGTGACGTATCCACTGAGGTCCGGGTGGGAGGGGAACCAGGTTCTCTGCAGTGTGTTGCCCGCAGGCTGGAGGGAGGCGTTCACCATCCAGTAGACGGGAAAGAGCATCAGCGCGAGCAGGGCGATCCCGACCACGGTGGACGGCCAGCCACGGCCGGGTGCGCGCTTCACGGGCTCACCTCTCAGACATTTTGGGCGCGACGGCTGGCGCGCAGGTGGACGACGGCGAAGGCGAGAGAGAGGACGATGAGCACGTTGCTCATCGCGGCACCGCGCCCGAACTCGAACTGCCGAAAGGACAGTTCGTAGGACTGGGTGGCGAGGGTCTCCGTGGCGCCCGCCGGTCCTCCGCCCGTCACTACGAGGATGATGTCGAGCACCTTGACCGTGTAGACCGCACCCAGTACCAGCACGACGCTCACCGCGGGCCGCAGCAGTGGCCAGGTCACATGGCGGAACGATGCCAGCGAACCGGCGCCGTCCAGCTTCGCCGCTTCGTACAGGTGTGCGGGGATGTCCTGCAGGCCGCCGTACAGGATCGCGGTGTTGAAGGGGATTCCGACCCAGATGTTGACGAGGATCACCGAAACCAGCGCCTGTGACGTGCCGGTGAGCCAGGGGACGCCGGACGACGTGAGGTGGAGGCCTCGCAGCGCTGCGTTGGCGACTCCGGTGTCGGGATCGAGCAGCCACCTCCACGTGGTTCCGGAGACGACCAGCGGCAGTAGCCACGGCAGCAGCAGCAGGGATCGCAGAAGGCCGCCGAGCGGGAAACGGCGCTGGAAGAACAGGGCGAAGGCCAGGCCGAGTGCGAACTGCCCGATGACCGAGCCGGCGGTGAACAGGAACGTGGTCAGCAGGGCCTTGGGGAACAGGTCCGATGAAAGGATCTTCGAGTAGTTCTCCATCCCCACGAACGGCGCGGCACCCGTGTAGAACGTCGTGATCGTGTACTGCTGGAAACTCATCACGAGGTTCTTGACGAGCGGGTAGCCGAAGAACAGCAGCAGGTATGTCGCGGCGGGCGCGATGTACATCCACTGGGCCAGACGCTCCAGGAAACGTGCCCGGGCCACGTCAGTCACCGATCGCGGTCTGCTGGGCATGCCTGAGGGCTTCCTCCGGTGTCTGCTCGCCCGTCAGCGCGGACTGGATCGCGGTGTATATCCCGGTCGCCGCCTTGGGCCACTTGACGCCGAGCTCCCTGGTACGGGAGCGGGCCGCTTGCACGCTCTTGACGAAGGCGGCCATCGACGGGACCTGTTCGGCGTACCGGGAGGCCACCGTGGAGCGGGAGGGGACGGTGAAGTGCTGCTTGGCCAGGGCGAGCATGCTGGAGGGTTCATTGAGGCAGGCGAGGACCTGGGCGGCCTTCTCCCGGCGGGCCGTGGAAGGGCTCTGCGGGACTGTCCATACTTCCCCGCCGAGAGGGGTGACCGGGGTCTGCCCCGTCTGGGGGACGGGGATGGGGGCCACCCCCCAGTGCAGGTTTTTGTCCTTGTTCAGGGCCGGGATCCGCCAGGGGCCGTTGATCATCATGGCGGTCCTTCCGGCGACGAACTGGTCGTGGACGTCGGCCTGGGTCCAGTTCAGTACCGACTTGGACATGGATCCGCGCTTCACCAGGTCGACCCACAGCTGGAGTGCCTGTGCGGCCCGCGGGGTGTCCAGTTGCCTCTCCTCCCCGCCGTTGGACCACAGGAAGGGCAGGAACTGCCAGGCACTCTCGAACGTGGGGTTCGCGTCGACCGCCATGCCGTAGCGCCCTGGACGGGTCAGCTCGGCCGCCGCCGCCTTCAGCTCGTCCCAGGTCCCGGGGACGGCGACACCGGCCTCGGCGAGCATGTCCTTGTTGTAGAAGAGGGCGACGGTGCTGACGTACGGCGCCAGTCCGTACACCTTTCCCTCGTACGTGCCCGCAGACAGGATGCCCTGGGCGAAGCCCCTGGAGTCGATGCCGTACCGGTCCAGCGGGGTCAGCGCGCCGGTCTGCGCGATCTGCTGAAGGTCGGGGTTGTCCAGCATCAACAGGTCGGGAAGGGTCCGCGACGACGCCTGTTGCAGGACCTTGGGGATCAGCGACGCCCCCGGCACGCTTGCCTGCTCGACCTTTACGCCGACGGTCCTGCCGCAGGCGCTGAGCGTCTCGCCCCATTGGCTGTGTTCGGGTTCGTCGGTGTAGTAGTCGAGCGCCGTGATGGACGTGACCTTGCTCGTGGCGGACCCAGCGCCGGTCGCGCCCCCGCACCCTGTGGCGGCCACTACCAAGGCGATGGCGGCGGTCAGGCGGGCGGCTGTCCGCCACGCCGACGATCCGGCCGGTGAGATCATTTTGGTGCCTTTACCGAGTGACTGTCTGGGACCGGGGCCGGCGTCGCAAGGGTGAGCCGACGCTGCGGTTGCCGTCAAGATGGCCTGTACCAGCACCTTCCGTGCGAATGCATGCTATAGGGCGCCTGGGCTGTTGATACTGCGGACCTTTCGGAAGATCGACTTCACGGGACGCGGCGGCGCCTCACGTATGCACGAAGTCGTGTGATCACCTTTTTCACCTGCTCAGAAGGGTTACCGAAGCCCGTGCCTGTCGTCATGGCCGGTGCCCTGTTCGACGGCTTCCCGGATCATCGCGACCACGGCGTCGGGCTGTGAAAGCGCGACGGCGTGCGAGCCGTCCAGCAGGTACTCGGTTGCCGCCATGCGTTGGGCCATGAAGCGCTGAGCAGTGGGGTTCAGCATCCGGTCGGCGGTCGCGATGGCGTACCAGGACGGCTTGGACGCCCAGGCCGGCGGGCCCGATCTACCGGTCAGCGCACCGTGGGCGATCGGGCGCTGCGCCACGGCCATCACGTTCTTCACGTGGGGTGGCAGGTCGGCGGCGTACACCTGCGGGAACCGTCGCTCACTGATGTAGAGCTCGCTGTTCGGGAGACCGGGAAGTTGCCCCGGAAAGTCGGCGGTGAAAGTCGCGTCGGCCACCGGCATGGGGGGAAACCGGCTCGTGATGTCCAGAACGCACTCGCCGGCATCGAGGCCGAACGCTGCGACGTAGCACAATGCCAGGACGTTGTCGGCGTCGGTGGCGGCGTGCGTGATGACGGCGCCGCCGTAGCCGTGGCCGACCAGCACGACAGGGCCGTCGATGTCGCGCACCACGCTGCGGAGGTAGGAAGCGTCCTGCGTCAGGCCGCGCAGTGGGTTCGCCGGAGCACGCACGGTCGAACCGGCGGTCTGAAGGAGGCTGGTGACCCCTGCCCAGGATGAGGCGTCGGTGAATGCCCCATGCACAAGCACGATGGTCGGCGGTGGGGGGACAGGTGGCATGACGGTGCCCTCCGTTTGGGTTTGCCGTCCCAGCAAAGTGGGTTCAGGCCTGGAGGGGCATCGCGTGAACGTACCAATTCATCGACGTGTCGGCTCGGCATCAGGCAGGGCCCTGACCAGGTTGGCGAGCTGGACCCGGGAGTTGACCGTCAGCTTCCGGAAGGCTGAGGTCAGGTGTGTGTTGACCGTGTGCGGTGAGACGACGAGCAGGTCGGCCGCCGACCGGTTGGTATGGCCCTCGGCGATCAGACGCGCGACCTTCTTCTCCGAGGCCGTGAGAGCACCCCATCCCTGGACGGGGCGCTGTATGCACGCCGCCCTGCGGCTGCCGGCCCCCGCACCGTCCAGATCGTGCTGCAGGCGTGCCGCCGCCGCGTGAGCGCCTGACTCGGCGAACAGATCATGGGCCTGCGTCAGGGCCGCGACTGCCTGAGGTCTCCGCCCCGCTGCCAGGAGTGCCCGTCCGAGATCGGCGGAGGCGGCAGCGCGGGCCAGTGGGCGGGGGCTCGCCTTGAGCAGCGCTACAGAATCCTCCAGCAGGGACGGGTCATTTTTCACGAGCCCGAGGGCCTGCGCCGCGATGCCCGTGGCGGTCGGCACACCAGGGTTGCTTTCGGCGTGGGCCCGGGCCTGTGCGGCCAGGTCCTCGGCGAGCGCGTGGTCCGCGCCGCACAGGGCCGTGCGTATCGCGGAATCGACCCATCCGCGCAACAGGCGCCAGCGCATGAAGAAACCTTCCTGCTGCACCTGTCGGATCTTGTCGACAGCAAGCTCGATGTCCCCGTCGGTCTCCGCGTGGACGGCTTCCAGGAAGCGCACCGCAGCCGTGTTGCCCGGGTTCGGTTTTACCGTCAGTCGTTCCTGCGCTGCGGTCAGGTGCTTCCGTGCCGTTTCCCGGTCGCCGCGCAGCAGGGCGATCCGGGAGCGGATCACGCGAGCGTTCACCTGCTGGACCGGTACCTGCACGTCGTCTTCCAGGCGCTCCATGGTCGCGAAGCCTGCGTCAGCGTCGTCGAGCCGGCCGAGTCCCAGATCGTGCTGGCCCTGTGCCCACAGCATCATGGCCTGCCGCATCGACCCGGCGTCGTCCGCCGCCTGCAGAAGCAGCCGTCCGCTCGACGCGAAGTCGTCCATGTGCAGGTGTGCGACGATCTCTTCGGGAAGGAAGGCGGGATCGATGGTGCTGAGCGCGGCGAAGCGCTCGAGCGCCACGGCGCTCTCACCCGCGTTCTGCGCGACCTCGCCGAGCCCGCACAGAGCCAGGACGTGTGCCTCCCGGTCACCGGCCGCGGTGGCGGCACGCAGCGCGGCCTCGCCGGCCTTACGCGCCGCGACCAGATCATCCCCCCGGGACAGAGCCAGCGCTCGCAGGGCGGTCAGCTTCGCCTCGGCCTGCGGAGCGGCGCCCGTGACGGCGAGGGCCGATTCCGCCCGGCGGCGCAGCTCCTCGGCGAGATCCATGCTCCACAGCGTTCCGCCGAGGGCGGCCTGCAGCCGACTGAACACGTCCAGCGGCGGGCGGCAGGCCAGCAGCCGGTCTCCGGTCGACAAGGCTTCTCGGCTCCTGCCGGCCCGGGTCAGGCACACGATGGCCTGCTCACCTACGTCGAACCACAGCGGCCGGGCGGGCGGCGCCAGTTCCAGGGCGCGTGTCACGAGGTCGGCCGCGAGGTCCGGCGTGACCGGCAGCACGTCCTCAGCGGCTCGCCGCAGCAGCGCCACAGCCTCCTCGTCTCCGGGCAGGGCGCCCCTGAGGACGTGCGGCACCGCGTCGATCGGCCGATGGCCCGCGGCCACAAGATGGCGGGCAGCCTCCCGGTGCAGAGCCTTCCGGGCCGACGGCGGGATGTCGACGTAGACGGCCTGGCGCAGCAGATCATGCCGGAAGACCAACTGGTCGCCGTCGTCGTCCAGAAGCCCGGTGTGCAGCGCCTCCTCAAGCGCCGGGATCAACGTGGCGGGCGATTGGCCGCACAGCGCGGCGGCGGCGTGGAAGCCGAACCCGCGCCCCAGCACGGCTCCCATCTGAAGGAAGCGCAGGGTGCCGGCCTGCAGGGATCTGAGTCTGCCGCGCACACCCACCACGAGCGTCGAGGGCACGAGATCACCCGAGGAATCAGTGCCACCCAGTCCCGCGAGCATCTCGACCGCGAGAAACGGGTTTCCTCCGGCCCCGTCGAGCAGGTCCCGTACCCTCTCGTCAACGGCTGCCCCCAGGGTGTCTTCGGCCAGCTGACGGATGGCCACCCTGGACAGCGGTCCCAATGGCACAGCAACGGTCGGGAGTTCGCGGGCCGCGGACGCAACGATCTCTTCCGCCTGCCCAGCCGGATCCGGTCGCCCGGCCAGCGTCCACAGAACCGGCGAGGTACGCAGGCGTGCGGGAAGTTGCTTCAGGGCAAACCGGCTCAGCGGGTCGGCCCACTGCAGGTCGTCGAGGGCGATCAGCACCGGCTTACTGCCCGCTCTGGCTTCGATCGCCTCCGCCAGGCGCTCCACCAGCCAGATCCGCTGATCCTGATTACGTGCGAGATCCGCGAAGGCGTCGCCGGAGAGCAGCGGCTGATCGCCGTGCAGGACGCAGGCCGCCAACGACGAGAGCGGCACGATGCGGTGCAGCTCCTCGGCCTTGCCGAGGCCGACGGAGAATCCCGCTGCCCTGGCCATGGTGACGACCTCGGCGAGCAGCGTGGTCTTGCCGATGCCCGGTTCTCCCTGGAGCAGGGCCAACCCGCCGCATCCGGTGCGGGCCACCGAGGCGATCAGGGCCTGCAGTTCTTCGCGTTCGGCCTCTCGGCCGCGCAGACCGCTACAGGTCAGCAAACCTCCTGACCGCATCACGTACACCCCTTCCGGCCCGTACTCGCCTGTCGGAGCCGTGCTCACCCCCGCGCTGACGGGTGACAGCAACCTCGGCAGCAGTTCCCCTTCCCCGAGGTGACGATCGTGCCAATGGACCGTGGACGCGCGCATCACACGAGTCCGTACCGACCGTCAGGAGGTCGTGGGATACGAAGCAGTCACTCTCCGTGTTCGCGCGCGTCCACGAGGCGGGCGAGTTCGACCCGGGAGGTGATGTCGAGCTTGGTGAAGGCGTGCCGCAGGTGTGAGCTCACGGTGTGCGGTGAGATCGCGAGGCGTTCGGCGGCCTGCCGGTTCGTCAGGCCCTGAGCCACCAGGCGGATCACCGCGACCTCCGAGGCGGTCAGCTCCGGCCACTGCGTGACGGAGCCCTTGGACGTGGTACGGCGCCGGTGTGCCCCCAGGGCCCGCAGGCGACGGCGGACACGTGCGGCGTCCCGCTCGGCACCCGACCGGATGTAGAGGTCGAGGGCCTGGTCGAGATGGGGTACGCCGTGGACGCCGCGCCGTGCGGCCAGCTTGCGCCCGGTGTCCTCGAGGGCCGAGGCCCGGGGAATCGGCCGGGAGAGACCGTCGTACAGCTCGGCGGAGCGCACGAGGAGAACGGGGTCGTTGTCGAGCAGTCCCCGGGCGTGCGCCGCGGCCGCCGCGAGGATCGGGAACCGCGGGTTGGCGGCCGCCCGGCGCTCCGCCACGGCGACGGCGGCCGCGGCACGTCGCGGTGCGCCCGCCCGCAGGGCCATGCGGACGAAGACGGGTGCGTCGGCCGGATCGTCCGGGCTGGCCAGGGAGGGGCCGTCCAGGTCGAACGTCCCGAAGGATTCGTCGAGCAGCGCCATGGCCCGGCCGGGATCGTTCTCGGCGTCCGCCACCAGCGCCAGCAGCCAGGAGCCGACGTTGCGCACGAGGATCGCCGGGTCGTTGAGCATCCGCTTCGCGTCGGTCGCGTAAGCTCGCGCCGCCTCCAGGTCGTTCATGTGCAGGGCGACGCGTACCAGCGTGTACAGGGCGGTGGCGTCGGCGAAGTTGCCCATGCCCAGTTCGTCGGCCATCGCGGACGCCGCCTCGGCCTCGGCCCGCGCGTCCTCCAGGCGGCCCGCGTCCAGCAGCACCCTGGACCTGTTCATGATCCACAAGCCCATGGCCGCGGCCTGGCCCTGGCGCTGGGTCTCGCGCACTCCGGCCTCGGACTCGGCGAGCGCCTCCGCCGAGCGGCCCGCCGCGTTCAGCAGGAACGCCGTCCACAGGGCCTCCGGCACCCACAGCGAATGCGCGAACCCGACTTCGCGGGCCAGGGCCGACGCCCGGTCCGCGGACTCGAACGCGGCACTCCAGTCCATCCGGTAGAACTGCACGACCGAGTCGACGGCGACCGCGGTGGCCTCGGCGGCCTTGTCCTGAGCCTGCGCGGCGGCCTCCAGGGCATCGGTCACGGCGTGCGCGGTCGCCTGGAAGTCTCCCACCATTGACAGATCGAGGCACCGCAGCGCGAGCAACTGGGCCCGCAGCGAGGCCGGGATGCCGGGAAGAGCGGCTCCGGCCTCAGCCTGCTGGGCCGCCTCGGCGAAGTCGTACTGACCGGACACCCGCGCCAGGCCGAGCCGCACCTGTGCTTCGGCCTCCGGCTCCATGCTGCCGGGCAGGGCCACAGCGGCAAGTCCCCTGGCCTCGGCCGGCTGTCCGGCCTGCCAGAGCAGCAGCATCGTCTCGGCGATGATCGCCGCTCGGTCCGGGTCCTGCTCGGCGGTGAGTTCCAGTGCCTGGCGGCTGAGTTCCACCGCTGACGACGGCGCGGACGTGGCGAGTTCCGCCGCGGCGGCTCTCAGCAGCTCCACGGCCCTGCGGTCACCCGGCCCCGCACTGTCCAGCATCAGGGCGGCCGCCTCGGTCAACGGTGCCCCTCGCCGCAGCAGGACGTCCGCCGCATGCCGTCGCAGAGCCCGGCGTACAGACACGGGCAGACCGCCCTCCACGGCTTCGCGGATCAGGTCGTGGCGGAACAGCAACCGGTCGTCCCGTTCGACGAGCAGATGCGCGTGCAGAGCCTCCTCCACCGGTGCGATCAGCGTTGCCGTCGGCTTGTCGAGCAGTTCGGCCAGGAGGTCGACGGTGACCGTGCGGCCGACGGCGGACGCGGCCTGCACGATCTCCCGGGTCGGTTCGGAGAGCTGGTCGAGACGCTGTCGTACGGAGGACTGGAAACGGTCGGGAAGCCGTCCGCCCGTCAGACGCGCCACGCCATGCTCGACGACGAGCGAGTGTTCGTCGCGCATGCTGCGGAGCAGCTCCACCAAGAGCAGGGGCACCCCTTCCGCACGACGGGCGACGCTCAGTGTCGCCGGATCCGGAAGGGCCCCGAGCACATCCTCCGTGATCTGGGCAACCGCGGTGTCGGCCAGCAGCCCGAGCCGGAGCCGATGGGCGCCGGACTGATCAAGCCGGTCCAACGTCATACGCACGCCGGCCGCCCTCGCGCCACTGCGGACGGCCACCAGCCACAGAATGGCGTGGGAGGACAGACGGGCCGAGAGCGTGCGCAGCGCGAGGAGCGTCACATCGTCCAGCCACTGGACGTCGTCCAGGATGATGACCAGCGGGGTGCTGAGCGCCGCCTCTTCCAGCCGGTCCTGCAACTCCTGCAGCAGCCAGAACCGCTGCTCGGGCGCCGCCGCGAGACCCCGCAGCTTGTCCATGTCGAACAAGGGCTCGGGGCCCGTCAGCAGACCGTCCAGCAGCGGACCGAGCGGAACGAACTGACCATCGGGATCCCCGCCTCCCCGGAACACCCTCAGCCCACGGCGCACCGCAGCGACCTGTACCTCCACCAGGAGACGGCTCTTGCCACTGCCGGGCACACCTTCGACACACACGATGCCGCCACGGCCCTGAGCCAGCACGTCGAACCGTGCGCCGATGAAACCCAGCTCCTCTTCCCGGCCGCGTACGGGAGGCCGTACGTCACCGGCTACGTCAGTGAGGAACGGCTGCTGAGAACGGTCCAAGTCGGGCCCTATACGAGTGAGTGGCCCGGAGGCGACAGAAGATGTTGAACCGGATGAGTTCCCCTTCAGTCTGCCATGTCCCGGCCGCCGGGAAACAGCTCCGACCTTCAGGCGAGACCGCACCTCCTGCCTTCTCCGCAGTGGGCCCGGACCTGGTCGGAGGGCAACGCGCCGAGTAAGGGACCGACAGCGAGGGAATGCCGCCAGGCAGTGTCAGCGCCGCGCAGCACCAGCCCCCGGGAGCGTGCCCCCGAACGTTGACCGAGCCGTGTGACGGGCGCCGGACCGTGCTGGGTGGACGTCATCCGCCGCGACGTTGTCGGCATTCACCGCGCGTGCCTCGCCGCTTCGCAAGCCGCATCGGCAGGTCCGACCGAACGCACACGACCCGCCTCCCTCGGACACTCGCAAGATGGCGTCCTGGGACACGCAGCCCTCGAATATTCCGTTGGATCAAGGGCTGCATCGCCCAGCCTCCGTCTCCGACCAACGGAGTGGCCCAAGGCATCACAAGGTGCTCCGGCAGGGCCGGTTTCGGTTCGGGCCGGTATCCGCCCCTCTGCACTCGGGGTCGGCAGCCGCTCACGCGACCAGGCACATGACGCCTGATCATGCTGTTGACCTGCAACAACACACCCAACACGCGGGAGGAAGGCACATTCGACCCGAATTCGCCCCCGACCCCCTCCCACCGCGGCAACGACCAGCCTTGATCTGCAGCCATGCGAGTTCTGCCGCTGCACCAGTCGCATCCCGCCGGAAAAACGCCAGACAATGAGCAATGCGGATATACACCATAATTCTACGGTCGCGGATCAACACCGACCTACAGCGCAGGTACACGACACGGCGGCGCTCCCCATGGTCGGCGGGCCGCAGCACGACGCCTCACATCACCACTCTCACCAGGGCTTTCCCAAGCACCCTTCTGTGACACGGAAGCCGTATTGCGCCCCCTGCAGCCCGTCACGACGATGTCGCCACGACCCAAAGACAGGAGCCCAACGCCATGCCTCACACCACCGCATTCGCCAGGAACCAGTGGTACAGCTAGCGCAACTTTCTGACCTGCGCTTGTGTGGGGGCGATGATGCTGTGACCTGCTAAGGGTTGTCCCGTAACCCCGAGGAGTTGCGCCACGGCCCTTTGGCCACGAAGGTCTCAGGCTTGGCCGTGGCTCCCTGAGGCACTGCAATCACGCCGCTGGGTGCCGGACGACTCCCGCCACTGGTCCACCACGTCGTCCACTTCATCCAGGGCCGGATCGCGACTTCCGCTGGGCGCGTAGGCCGGTGACCGGTCAGCGCGTAGTGGCAGATGTGCG
>NZ_BMTL01000074.1 GCF_014649655.1 Streptomyces humidus
CCTGCCGGATCACCCGCTGCTGGGCCAGCCCGTTGGGGGCGGTCAGTCCGTTGGATGCACCGTCCTGGTTGACGGCCGTACCACGGACGACGGCCAGGACGCGGTGCCCGTTGCGCCGCGCGTTCGACAGCTTCTCCAGGACGAGCACGCCCACGCCTTCGGCGAACCCGGTGCCGTCGGCATCGGCCGAGAACGCCTTGCAGCGCCCGTCCGGGGCGAGACCGCGCTGCCGGGAGAACTCCAGCAGCATGCCTGGACCGGACATCACGGTGACACCGCCGGCCAGGGCGAGCGTCGACTCGCCGGAGCGCAGTGACTGGCAGGCCATGTGGAGGCCGACCAGGGAGGACGAGCAGGCAGTGTCGACGGTGACTGCCGGGCCCTCGAGACCCAGCACGTAGGCGACCCGCCCGGACAGCACGCTGGCCGCGACGCCGGCGCCGAGATGGCCCTCGACGGCGCGCGGCACGTCGTGCAGGCCAGCGGAGTAGTCCTGCCCGTTGGTGCCGGCGAAGACTCCGACCTTGCGGCCGCGCAGCGACTTCGGCGGGATGCCGGCCCGTTCCAGGGCCTCCCACACCGATTCCAGCAGGAGGCGCTGCTGCGGATCCATGGCGAGGGCCTCGCGCGGCGAGATCCCGAAGAATGCGGCGTCGAAGCCGCCCACATCGTACACGAAGCCGCCCTGCCGTGTGTAGCAGGTGCCGGAGTGGGCGGGATCCGGGTGGTAAAGGGTGTCCAGGTCCCAGCCACGGTCGGTGGGAAAGCCGGAGACGGCGTCGGTGCCGTCGGCGACCAGCTGCCACAGCTCCTCGGGGGAGCTGACGCCGCCAGGGTAGCGGCAGGCCATGCCGACAATGGCGATGGGGGCATGCGCCTCCTCGGCGGCCTCGGCGAGGGTGCGATTGCGGGCCCGCAGCCGCTCGTTCTCCTTGACCGCCTCCCGCAGTGCCCTGACGACCTTGTGCTGCGACTGGTACGGGGAGGCGTTCTGCCGGTCCGGAGTGCGGTTCACGGTGGTCTCCTGAGGGTTGTCGCTCGTGGTCACTGCTCGTCACCCCCACGGTCGAGCACCATGCCGACCAGGCTGTCGAGGTCCATGTCGTCGATCTCCTCGATCTGGTCGCGGCGGTGGTCCCGCTCCTCGGCGGCCGGGGCGGTCCCGGCCAGCGTGAGGAGTTCGCCGAGCAGTCCGGAGGAGCGCAGCCGCTCGTAGGGGATGGCCGCCAGGGCCCGGCGGACGTCGTTGTCGTCGAGCGCGGAGTCAGGCGGGGTGTCGTACGGCTCAGCGTCTTGCGGGGCGTGGTCGGCAGCCAGGTTCTCGCTCAGATGGCGGGCGAGGGCTGCGGCGTTGGGATGGTCGAAGGCAATGGTGGCCGGCAGGGCCAGCCCGGTCGCGGTGCCGAGCCGGTTGCGGAGCCGGACCACGCTGACCGAGTCGAAGCCGAGTTCCTTCAGTGCGCGGTCGGCGTCGATGCCGGAGATGTCGGGGTGGCCGAGGACGGCGGCGATCTCGCCGCGGACGAGGTCGGTCAGCAGTTCCTCGCGCTCGTCGGCGGGGGTGGTGGCGAGCAGTTCGCGCCAGGCGGGGGCGTCCGGGTGGGCCTGCGGATCGCCGGTCGGCGCGGTCCGCGCGACAACCAGGCCGCGCAGCGGCTCGGGGACGCTCTGCCCGCGCTGTGCGGCGATGCGCAGTGCGGGCAGATCGAGGGCGGCGGCGACCAGGCCGGGCGCGGCAGCGCGTAGAGCGTCGTCGAAGAGGTCCGCGATCCGGCCCGGGGAGAGGGGCAGGACATACGGTGCCGGACCGGTGACCCAGGTGAGGGAGAGCCCGGCGGCACCGGCCGCCCGGCGCCCGGCCAGCAGGTCCGCCGCACCGGGATCCGGCAGGGTGGGCGTGACCGGGGAGGCCACGAAAAGAGGGAGCTCCCTGGTGAGTTCTTCCAGGGCGGTGGCGTCGTACGCGGCGGTGTGGATCACGATGTCGACGCCGTGGGTGGTGAGCAGCGCGTCGACCGCGTCCCGGTCGGCCAGGTCTCCGGGGACGGCGGTCACGGTGGCGGCCGCGGCTTCCAGTACGACCCGCAGCGGTTCGGGGTCCGGGCCGGCCAGCAGCAGGTGTCCCACGTCGAGGCCGTGGGCCAGATGGCGGGCAAGGCATTCGGCTACCGGCCGGCTGACGGTGTCGTAGGTGAGCAGGACGGTGTGGTCGGGGCCTAGTGCGGGCCAGGACGCCTCGGTCGGCGGGGTGTGTCGGGTGAGACGGGCGTCGGCCGTCTCGTAGAGGGCGGCCGGGTCGCCCGAAAGCCGCAGCCGGGCGGGGTCGACGGGGCGCATGACGAGGGAGCCGATCCGGCCGACGGAGTGACCGTCGGGGTCGGTGAGGGTGATGGACAGTTCGTCGGTCAGCGGGCCGGTGCCACCTGGGGCGAGTCGGACGCGCAGGGTCCTGCCCACCTCGCGGTGGAGGGCGATGCCGGTCCACAGGAACGGCATGCGGTAGCCCGGTTCGCCCTCGTCCGTGACGGCGAGCAGGGATTGCAACGCCGCGTCCAGGAGAGCGGGGTGGAGCCGGTAGGCGGGGTCGGTACCGGCGGGTTCGGGGAGGGTGACCTCGGCGTACAGGTCGTCTCCGGCATGCCAGAGCGCGGTCAGGCCGTGGAAGGCCGGGCCGTAGCCGTAGCCGCGGGCGGCCAGGCGGTCGCGCAGGGCGGGGACGTCGACAGGTTCGGCGCCGGGCGGGGGCCAGGACGCCGGGGCGGGCACCGGCTCGGGGACGGCGGGGGTGAGGACGCCACGCAGGTGGCAGGTCCAGTCGTCGTCGGCCGCTGGGCCCGAGTGGAGACTCACGCCGCGCCGTCCCTCGTGGTCGGGTGCACTCACAGTGACCCGCAGGCGAACGGCGCCTTGTTCGGGCAGGACCAGCGGCGCCTCCATGGTCAGTTCGGCCACGGCGGGGCAGCCCAGGGCGGCACCGGCGTGCAGGGCCAGTTCGACGCAGGCGGTGGCGGGGAAGACCACGGCGCCGGCGACGACGTGGTCGGCGAGCCAGGGGTGGGTGTCCAGGGACAGCCGTCCGGTGAACACGCCGCCCTCGGAGTCCGGCAGGCTGACGAACGCGCCGAGAAGCGGATGTCCAGCGAGTGCCAGCCCGGCGGTGCCGAGGTCGCCGCTGGTCGCGGGGCCGCCCGGGGCGAGCCAATAGCGCTGGTGCTGGAAGGGGTAGGTGGGCAGGTCGGCACGGCTGGTGCCGGGCAGCAGGGCGCTGAAGTCGACCGGCGCCCCGGCGAGGAACGCCTCGGCGAGGGAGCACACGACCCGGTCGGTGCCGCCTTCGTCACGGCGCAGCGTGGGCACGGTGCGGGCGGCGCCCTGGGTGGTCTCCTCAACCGCCGGGATCAGCACCGGGTGCGGGCTGACCTCGATGAACGTGTTGTGGCCCGCGGCGCGCAGGGCGGTGACGGCGGCTTTGAAGAGCACCGGTTCGCGCATATTGCGGTACCAGTAGGCGGTGTCGAGGGGCTCGTCGTCAGCCAGGAGGCGTCCGGTGACCGTGGAGTACATGGGGACCAGGGGCGGTTCGGGGGCGACCGGCCGCAGTTCGTCGAGGAGGCGGTCGCGCAACCCGTCGACCTGGGGGGTGTGGCCGGCGGTGTCGACGCCGAGGATGCGCTTGCTCCGTATCCCCTCGCGGGTCAGGGTGTCGAGAAACTCGGTCAGGGCGTCGGGGCCGCCCGCCACCGAGCAGAGCCCGGGAGCGTTCTCGGCCGCGACGGCCAGCTTCTCGCCCCAGGGGACGAGCCGTGCGGTGGTGTCCTCGGCGGACAGGGACACCGAGGCCATGGCGCCGCGCCCGGCCAGGGTCAACCAGGCCCGGCTGCGCAGCGCGATGATGCGGGCCGCGTCCCGCAGGCTCAGGGCGCCCGCGACGTGGGCGGCGGCGACCTCACCCTGGGAGTGGCCGACGACCGCAGCGGGTTCGATGCCGTAGGACCGCCACAGTGCGGCCAGTGACACCATGACGGTGAAAAGCGCCGGCTGGATGACGTCGATACGTTCCAGGGAAGGCGCGTCGGGGTCCTGACGCAGCACGGCCTCGACCGACCAACCGGTGAACTCGTGCAGCGCCTGGTCGCAGGCGCGTACCGAGCGGGCGAACTCCTCATGTTCGGCGAGGAGTTCGGTGGCCATGGCGGCCCACTGCGAGCCCTGGCCGGGGAAGACGAACACCGGGCGGGCGACGTCCGGTGCGAGACCGGTCAGCGGATGGGTGCCAGCGGCGACGGCGGCCAGGCCCTCGGTCAGTCGGCCGGTGCCGGTGCCGAGGACGACCGCCCGGTGTTCGAAGGGCGTACGGGCTGTGGCGAGGGTGCGGGCGACCTGTGCGGGGTCCGCGTCCGCCACGACGGGCAGGAGGCGTTCGGCCTGGGCGCGCAGGGCACGGGGGGTGCGGGCGGACAGGACCCACGGAAGCAGGGCGGGGACGGGCTCGTCTCGGGGCGGCTCGTCCGCCGGGGCCTGTTCAAGGATGACGTGGGCGTTGGTGCCGCTGATCCCGAAGGACGAGACCCCGGCCCGGCACGGCCGGCCATCCGGCGTGATCCACTCCTGCTGCTCCGTCAGCAGCCGTACGGCGCCTTCGGTCCAGTCGACCCGCGGGGTCGCCTCGTCGGCGTGCAGGGTCTTGGGCAGGACGCCGGCCTGGAGCGCCATCACCATCTTGATGACGGCGCCGACCCCGGCGGCGGCCTGCGTGTGGCCGATGTTCGACTTCAACGAGCCAATCCAAACGGGGAGTTGGCGATTCTGTCCGTAGGTCGCGATGACCGCCTGTGCCTCGATCGGATCGCCCAGCCGCGTACCCGTACCGTGCGCCTCGACCACGTCCACGTCGGCCGGCTCCAGCCGGGCGTTGGCGAGCGCCTGCCGGATCACCCGCTGCTGGGAAGGGCCGTTCGGGGCCGTCAGACCGTTCGACGCCCCGTCCTGGTTGACGGCCGTACCACGGACGACGGCCAGGACGCGGTGACCGTTGCGCCGCGCGTCCGACAGCCTTTCCAGCACCAGGACACCCGCGCCCTCGGCGAAACCGGTGCCGTCGGCATCGGCGGAGAACGCCTTGCAGCGCCCGTCCGGGGCGAGACCACGCTGCCGGGAGAACTCCAGGAACATGCCGGGGCTGGACATGACGGCCACGCCGCCGGCCAGCGCGAGGGAGGAGTCCCCCGAGCGCAGCGACTGGCAGGCCAGGTGCAGGGCGACCAGCGACGACGAACAGGCGGTGTCGACCGTCACCGCGGGACCCTCCAGGCCCAGTACGTAGGCCACCCGGCCCGAGGCCACGCTGCCCGTGACGCCAGTGCCGAGGTATGCCTCGACTTCTTCCGGCGCATCGGCGAGGCGGGGGCCGTACTCCTGGAACATGACGCCCGCGAACACTCCGGTGCGGCTGCCCCGCAGGGTGTGGGGGGCGATTCCCGCGTGCTCCAGCGCCTCCCAGGAGGTCTCCAGCAACAGGCGCTGCTGCGGATCCATGGCCAGCGCCTCGCGTGGCGAGATCCCGAAGAACTCGTTGTCGAATCCGGCGGCGTCGTGCAGGAAGCCGCCCTGCCGGGTGTAGGCGGTGCCGGAGTTCTCGGGGTCGGGGTGGTAGAGCGCCGCCGTGTCCCAGCCCCGGTCCTCGGGGAAGCCGCCGATGGCGTCGGTGCCGGAGCGCACCAGTTCCCACAGGTCATCGCCGCTGGTCACGCCACCGGGGTAGCGGCAGCCGATGCCGACCACCGCGACGGCCTCCTCGCCGGTGCCTTCCAACTCGGCGAGGCGCCGACGGGCCTGGACGAGGTCTTTGGTTGCCTGCTTGAGGTAGCTGCGAAGTTTGTCTTCAGCGGCCATGTGTCGTACTCCTCGGGAAGCACCGCGTGACGTGAGTGGGGATGAAAGAGCGGGGGCCGGGTGTCACGGCTGGAGGTCGCCGTCGATCAGGCCGAACAGTTCCTCGTCGGAGGCGAGGTCGATGTCGGCGTCGTCCGGGGCGGTGCCCTGGTCGGGGCGGCGACCGCGCCAGAGTGTGAGGATGCGCTCCAGCCGTGCGGTGATCTCGGCTTCTTCCGCATCGGCGGGGATGAGCCGAGCCAGGACCGTACCGAGCTGATCGAGGTCGGCCAGCAGCGGGCTGCCCGGGCCGTCGGCCGCGGCTGCGCTGCCGGTGTCCAGACGGCCGACGATGTGGGCGGCGAGGACCGCCGGAGTGGGGTAGTCGAAGACCAGTGAGGCAGGAAGCCTCAGCCCGGTGGCCTTGTTGAGGCGGTTGCGGAGCTCGACGGCGATCAGGGAGTCGAAGCCGAGTTCCTTGAACGCGCGGTCCGGCTCCACACGGCCGGCCTCGCCGTGGCCGAGGACCTCGGCGATCTGAGTGCGAACCAGCGTGAGCAGGATTCGCTCGCGCTCGGCAGGGGTGGTCCGGGCCAGCCGCTGGGCGAGGCCACCGCTGTTCTCGGCGCGGGTTGGTGCCGGGCCGGCCAGGGCGGCCAGCGGCGGCGGTACGGCGGCGCCGGTCCGCCGCAGGGTGCGCAGAGCCGTCCAGTCGAGAGCCACGGGCACGGTGAGCGCGGGTGTCCCGTCCGCCAGGGCGCGGTCGAACAGCTCCATGCCGCGCTCGCTGTCCAGAGGCCGGATACCGGAACGAGCCAGGCGGGCCAGGTCGGTGTCACCGAGCTCGCCGGTCATGTTGCTGGCCTCCCGCCACAGGCCCCAGGCCACGGAGGAGCCCGGCAGCCCCTGGTCTCGGCGCAACTGGGCGAGAGCATCCACATAGCCGTTGGCCGCCGCGTAGTTGCCCTGGCCCGCGCCGCCGAAGAGACCGGAGGCGGAGGAGAAAAGGGCGAACAGGCGGAGCGAGGGGGCCAGTTCGCGGGTCAGCTCGTGCAGGTGCCAGGCGGCGACCGCCTTGGGGCGCAGCACCCGGTCCATCTGGTCCGGGGTCATTTCTCGGACGATGCCGTCGTCGAGGACGCCGGCCGAGTGGACCACACCGGTGAGCGGGTGCGCGGGGTCGACCTGGGCGAGCGCCCGCTCGATGGTCGACCGTTCGGCGACGTCACCCGCGACGGCGACGGCGTGCGCGCCGAGTTCGGTGAGGTCGGCGATCAGCCGGGCAACCGGATCGGCCTCAGCGCCCCGCCTGCTGAGCAGGACGAAGTGGCGGACGCCGTGCCGGGCGGCCAGGTGCCGGGCGGCGTGGCCGCCGATGGTGCCGGAGGCGCCGGTGATCAGGACGGTGCCCTCGGGATCCGGGGCCGATGTGCCATCGTCGTCGGCCGGAGCCAGTTCGGGGACGAAGACGTGTCCATCCCGTACGGCGGCCTGGGAAAGGTCCTCCGCGAGCAGGCCGGGCAACGCCTGCCAGGAGGCAGGGGCGTCGTCCAGGTCGGCCAGCACGATCCGGCCGGGGTTCTCGGTCTGCGCGGCCCTGACCAGCCCCCAGACGGCGGCACCGGCCAGGTCGGTCAAGGGCTCCCGGCCCGGGTCGGTGGTGACGGCGCCCCGGGTGAGAACGAGGAGCGTGGTGTCCTCACGGCTGGCGTCGTCGAGAAAGCCCCGTACGGTGTTCAGGACGTGTTCCAGACGGGTGCGCACGGCCTCCGGGGCGGTGGCGTCGGTGCCGCCCAGGGGCAAGACGAGTACGGCGGGCGCCACGTCCGGTCCGTCGAGCGGGAGGTCGGTACCCTCCCCCAGCGCCGCCCAGAGACCGTCCTGCACTGCGGCAGGTATCTCGGCCGGCGTCCAGCCGAGCACGAACAGCTCGCCGTCACCGCGCGGGGCGCCGGGCGCCGCGAGGTCGTCCGGCGCCGGACGGACCGTCAGCAGACCCACCTCGGCCACGGGCGCGCCGTCGCCGTCGAAGAGCCGGACCGAGGTGCCCCCTTCGGCGGGGGTCAGGATGGCACGTACCGCCCGGACGCCGGAGCGGTGCACGCGGACCTCGCCCCAGGCGAACGGCAGCACGGGCCCGCTCTCGCCGTCGCCGCCGAGCAGCAGCGCGTGAAGGCAGGCGTCGAGCAGCGCGGGGTGGACGAGGAAGCCGTCCGCCACGACACCGTCGGGCAGGGCCACGTCGGCGTACAGTTCGGCGCCGCGCCGCCACAAGGAGCGCAGCCTTTGGAAGGCAGGGCCGTAGTCGAAGCCCCGGGCCAGCAGCGGCTCGTACGTATCGGTGTCGTCGGCCGCGGCCAGCGGCACGGCGCCGACCGGCGGCCACAGAGCGGGTGCGGCCGACAGCGCGCCGACACGATCAGACAGGGCCCCTTCGGCATGCCGGGTCCACTCGCCGTCAGCGGCCGCCGGGCGGGCGTGGACGGTCACCCGCCGCCGGCGCTCCGCGTCGGGGGCGCCGACCACGACCTGGACGCGCACACCGTCACCGCCTGTGAGAACGAGGGGCGCGGTGAGCGTGAGTTCCTCCAGCGTGCCGCAGCCGACGAGGCTTCCGGCGTGCAGGGCAAGATCCACCAGCGCGGTACCGGGGAGGAGGACGGTGCCGCCGACGCCGTGGTCGGCGAGCCAGGGGTGGGTGTCCGTGGAGAGACGACCGGTGAGGACGAGCGTGTCGTCCTGCCCCGCGAGGTCCAGGCCCGCGCCGAGGAAGGGGTGACTGGCGGTGGTGAGCCCGGCGGCGGCCAAGTCGCCGAGGGCGGCGGGGGTACGCAGCCAGTAGCGGTCACGCTGGAAGGGGTAGGTGGGCAGGTCGACGTGTGCCGTGGTGGGGGGCAGGAGGCTCTCCCAGCGCACGGGAGCGCCAGCTTCGTACGCCTGGGCGAGGGAACGGGTGAATGGGTACAACCCGCCTTCCTGCCGGCGCAGTGAAGCCACCGCCGTTCCGGGGCGCTCCACGTCCTCCAGGATCTGTTCGACGCCGACGGTGAGGAGCGGGTGCGGGCTGCATTCGATGAACAGGGTGTGTCCGTCCGAGATCAGACTCCGCACGGTCGGGTCGAACAGAACCGGCTCGCGCAGGTTGCGTATCCAGTAGTCGGCGCCTAGTTCGCTGGTGTCCAGGAGGCCGCCGGTCACCGTGGAGTAGAACGGTACGGTGCCCGGCTGGGGCCGGACGGACGTCAGCGCAGGAGACAGCACGTCCATGAGCGGGTCCATGCGACGGGTGTGGGAGGCATACAGCACGAGCACGAGCCGGGTGCGGATGCCACGTTCCTCGCAGACCGCCTGGAACTCGCCGAGCGCGTCCTCGTCGCCTGCGACGACCACGGAACGCGGCCCGTTGAAGGCGGCGATCTCCAGCCGACCGTCCCAGGGGGCGAGGGCTTCGCGGGTCTCGTCGGCCGAGAGCCACACGGACATCATGCGCCCACCCGTCGCGGTGCCGACGATCCGGCTGCGAGCCGTGACGACGCGGGCCCCGTCCACCAGCGACAGGCCACCCGCCACACAGGCGGCGGCGATCTCGCCCTGGGAATGCCCGATCACGGCGGCGGGTTCGACACCGTACGACCGCCACAGGGCCGCAAGGGAGATCATGACCGCCCACAGCACGGGCTGGATCACGTCGTCGCGGCCCTCGAACGGGACGCCTTCCGGGTCCGCGGTGCGCAAGGTCTCGGTGAGCGACCAGTCGACGAACTCGCTCAGCGCCTTCTCGCAGGCCGCCATGGACTCGGCGAACGCGGGGGCGTGATCCAGGAGCTCCACGGCCATGCCGACCCACTGGGAGCCCTGGCCCGGAAAGACGAACACCGGTCCGAGCCCGCTCTGTACGGGGTGGTGTTCGTCGTCGGCGATCTCGTCGAGCGCGGCGAGGAGTTCGGTGCGATCGCGGCCGACGGCGACAGCCCGGTGTTCGAGCGCGGCCCGTCCAGTGATCAGTGCGCGGCCGACCGCGACCGGGTCGAGGGTGTCGGCGGCGGCCCGCAACTGCCGGGCGCCGTCACGCAGGGCGGCCTCGTTACGGGCGGAGAGCACCCAGGGCACCACGTCCACCGTGGTTTCCGACTGCGCCACCGGCTCGGGCTCGGGCTCGGGCTCGGGCTCGGGCTCGGGCTCTTCAAGGATGACGTGCGCGTTCGTGCCGCTCATCCCGAAGGACGAGACGGCCGCCCGGCGCGGGCGCCCTTCAGTCGGCCACGCCTGAGCCTCGGTCAGCAGAGCGACCGAGCCGTCGGCCCAGTCCACATGCGGAGTCGGCTCGTCGACGTGCAGGGTCTTCGGCAGCACCCCGTGGCGCATCGCCATCACCATCTTGATGACACCACCCACACCGGCCGCCGCCTGCGTATGACCGATGTTCGACTTCAACGACCCCAGCCACAACGGCCGCTCACGACCCTGCCCATACGCCGCAATGACCGCCTGCGCCTCAATCGGGTCACCGAGGCGCGTGCCGGTGCCATGTGCGTCGAGGGCATCCACGTCCTGCGGGTTCAGTCCGGCATTGGCGAGCGCCTGCCGGATCACCCGCTGCTGGGAGGAGCCGTTGGGGGCGGTGAGCCCGTTGGATGCGCCGTCCTGGTTGATCGCCGAGCCCCGGACGACGGCCAGCACACGGTGTCCATTGCGCCGGGCGTCCGACAGCCGCTCCAGCAGGATCATACCGATGCCCTCGCCCCAGCCGGTGCCGTCGGCGCGCGCGCCGAACGCCTTGCAGCGGCCGTCGGCGGAGAGTGCCTGCTGTCGGCTGAACTCCAGGAAGGTGACCGGGCTCGACATGATCGCGGCGCCGCCCGCCAGGGCGTAGGAGCACTCGCCGGACCTGAGGGCCTGCACCGCGAGGTGCAGGGCGACCAGGGAGGACGAGCATGCGGTGTCCACCGAGACGGCCGGGCCCTCAAGTCCGAGGGTGTAGGCGACCCGGCCGGTGACCACACTGCCGGAGGTACCGATCTGGAGGTGTCCGGCCGCCTCCTCGGGGATCGGGTCGAAGGAGCCGTAGTCGTGGTACATGACGCCCGCGAAGACGCCGGTGCGGGTGCCCTTCATGCTGGTCGGGTCGATACCGGCCCGCTCCAGCGCCTCCCACGAGGTCTCCAGCAGCAGGCGCTGCTGCGGATCCATCGCCAACGCCTCACGCGGCGAGATCCCGAAGAACTCCGCGTCGAACTCCGCCGCATCGTGCAGGAACCCGCCCTGCCGGGTATAGGTCTTGCCGGGCTTGCCGGGCTCGGGGTCGTACAGGGCGTCGATATTCCAGTCCCGGTCCACGGGAAAGTCCCCGATGGCGTCCCGACCGTCGGCGACCAACTGCCACAGGTCCTCGGGCGAGGCGACACCGCCCGGGTAGCGGCAGGCCATGCCCACGATGGCGATGGGCTCGTCATCGGCCGCCGGGCCCGCCGCAGTGGGCTTTTCAGCCACAGCCTTCCCCACGGCCTCGTCCCGCAGGTGGGCGGCGAGGGCGTCGGGCGACGGGTGATCGAAGATCAGGGTCGGCGACAGCTTGAGGCCGGACGCCGCGTTCAGCTGGTTGCGGAACTCGACCGCCGTCAGCGAGTCGAAGCCCAGCTCCTTGAAGGACGAGGCGCGGCGCAGCACCCCCGGATCCAGCGCGCCGAGGACGCGTACCACCGACTCGTCGACGAGTTCCCGTACGGCGGCGAGTTGTTCGGCCTCGGGCAGCGCCGCCAGCCGCTCGGACAGGGCTCCGCGCGGGACCCGCGCCGCGGCGGTCGCACGGCCGGACGCACGCCGGACGGGAGCGGCCGGCAGGACGCCACGCAGCAGCCAGGCCGGCTCGTCCGCGGCGGTCGGGGCACCCAGCCGCAGCGGGGCGTACAGCGGCGCGTCGCCGTGCAGGGCGTCGTCGAAGAGACTCAGGCCCGCGTCGGCCGGCATGGGGGCGACACCCATGCGAGCGAAGCGCGCCAGGTCGGCCGCGCCCAGCTTGCTGCCCATGCCCAGCTCCCACAGCCCCCAGGCCAGGGAGACAGCGGGCAGCCCTCGGGCGTGCCGGTGCTGGGCGAGGGCGTCCAGGACCGTGTTCGCCGCAGCGTAGCCCGCCTGTCCGGCGGTGCCGGCCAGCCCGGAGATGGAGGAGAAGAGCACGAAGGCACGCACGTCACGGTCGCGGGTGAGGAGGTCCAGGTGGCGGGCCGCGTCGGCCTTGGCGCGCAGCACGGCGGCGATCCGGTCCGTGCTCTGGGCGGCGAGAACACCGTCGTCGAGGATGCCGGCCGCGTGCACAACGGCCAGTGGCCGCTCTTCGGGGATGCGGGCCAGCAACTCCGCGAGCCGCTCCGGGTCCGCCACGTCGCAGGCGGCCAGCAGGACGGTCGCGCCGTGGGCCTCCAGTCCGGTCCTGAGCTCGATGGCGCCGGGCGCCTGCTCACCCCGGCGACCGACAAGGACCAGGTCACGGACACCGCGACGGGTGACGAGGTGACGGGCCAGCAGCGCTCCGAGCCCACCGGTCCCGCCAGTGATCAGCACCGTGGTGTCGGGGGTGAGGACGGGAGAGTCCCCCCTCTCCACGACGGCCCGGACCAGCTGCGGTACCAGCACCTGTCCGTTCCGCACCGCAAGCTCCGGCTCGGCGGCCGCGATGAGGTGGGGCAGCTGGGCAAGAGATTCCGGAGCGCCGTCGATGTCGACGATGCGGAAGCGGCCCGGGTACTCGGCGCGCGCGGTACGAGCCAGACCCCACACGGCGGCGTGAGCGAGTCCGGTCACGGTGTCGCCGGAGCGGGCTGCCACGGCGTCCCGGGTGACGAGAAGCACCCGCGCGTCGGTCACCGCCTGGATCAGGTCGAGGACCGCGTTCACGACCTGATCCGCGTCACCGTCACCGGCGAGCACCAGCAGGTTCTGCGGTGGCTCGGGTGCCGAGAGGAGAGCCGCGAGGTCGGCGTACGCCTCCCCGCCCGCGAGAAGCTCGGCCCCCTCGCCCAGCACTCCCCAATTCTCCGTCAGCGCCGCCGCGGGCTCGGCCTCGGTCCACTCCAGCCGCAACAGGGCATCCGCCGAAGCGGACACGGCTGCCAGAGCGCCTACCGGCCGGAATGTCAGCTCCTCGGCACTCAGCACCGGCGCACCCGTCTCGTCCGTGGCGACGAGCGAGGCGTTGCCGTCTTCCCCCACGACGAAGGCGACCCGGAGGAAGGAGGCCCCTTCGGCATACACCCGTACCCCGGACCAGGAGAACGGCAGCCGGGCGCGACCGGGCTCAGGGTCTGCCGCGAACAACAGCGCGTGCAGGGCGCTGTCGAGCAGCGCGGGGTGCAGCAGATATCCCTCGGGGGAGACCCCGTCGGCGAGTTCGATCTCGGCGAACACGTCACCGCCCGCGCCCATCCAGACCGAGCGCACGCCCTGGAAATCGGGGCCGTAGGAAAACCCGAGAGTCTCCGCCGTGTCGTACAGCGTGTCGACCGGTACGGCGTCCGCGCCGGCCGGCGGCCAACTGCCCGGGGTTGTCGGGGCCGCGTCCTCAGCCAACCCGGCCGTACCCACGGCGTGCCGGGTCCAGCCGTCCTCAGTCTGGGCGTGTACGGCCAAACTCCACCGCCCGTCGTCCAGGGCGGAGACGGTCACCTGCAGGGCGACGCTGCCCGTCTCGGGTATCACGAGCGGCGCTTCGAACGTCACCTCCTCCACGGCCTGCGCGCCCACCTGATCCACTGCGAAACCCGCGAGTTCCAGCAGCGCGGTGCCGGGAAACAGAATCCGTCCGGCGACCATGTGGTCGGCCAGCCATGGATGAGTACGCAGCGACACGGCCCCGGACAGCACAGCTCCTTGTCCGTCGGCGAGTTGGACCACATCGGTGAGGAAGGGGTGAGCCCGTTCCGCGTCGGCCGGCTCCAGCCAGTAGCGTTGGTGTTGGAAGGGGTAGGTGGGCAGGTCGACGGGGGCGGCCTCGGGGATGAGTGCGGTCCAGTCGACGGTCAGCCCGTCCTCATACGCCTGGCCCAGCCGGGACAGCAAGGTGAACTGCTCGTCCTGACCCGCCCGCTGCAACGGGAAGCAGACCGCCTCGGGCAGCGTCTGCTGAACCATCGGAGTCAGCGCCGCGTCCGGGCCGATCTCCAC
>NZ_BMTL01000075.1 GCF_014649655.1 Streptomyces humidus
GGGCGGATCTCCCCATGCACCCCAGGGGCCTACCCACCCAAAACCACCATCAGTAGGCGCTCTACCTGCACTGATGCGCTAAATCACCGGCATTGCTCTGACCAGCGAGAATGAGGATTGCTGAGGTCCTTGTTCCCGCCTCTGTCGGAGGCACTTTCCAGGTGAAGCAGCCTATCGGGTCCTATCCCCATGTCCGTGTCCGGGATGACGGCCGAGCCGTGGTCTCGCAGGCCGGTTCGGTCCTGCTGGTCGAAACGGTCCGCAAGATCGGCCTCGACCAGGCGATATCCGCAGCCCTGACCCCATGGCGGAGACGCGAGCCGTCCACGACCCCGGCAAGATGCTCGTGGACCTCGCACTGGCGGTCGCACTCGGCGGGGACTGCCTCGCCGACATTGCACTGCTGCGGTCCGAGCCGGCCGTGTTCGGGCCAGTCGCCTCCGACCCAACGGTCTCCCGCCTGATCCACACCCTCGCCGCTTCGGGCGAGAAGGCGCTGACCGCGATCCGCACCGCACGTTCCGAAGTACGCAGGCGGGTCTGGGAACTGGCCGACGACCGTGCTCCGGACGTCGGCGCTCAGGTGACCGTGGACCTGGACGGGGTCCTGGTCGTCGCGCACTCGGACAAGCAGGACGCAGCCCCGACCTGGAAGAAGACCTTCGGCCACCAGTGCGCCATGAGGCGCTCTGACGTATCCCCGGCTGAGCCAGGAGGAACTTGGAAGGAGGTTCCTGGGCCTGATGACTTACCCGATCCGGAAACGGTGACGGGACAAGAGCATGTCAGGAAACTGGCGGCCGTGCCGAGACGCTGCGGGCGGTGCGTCAGGGGGCCCGCGTGACATGGCGAAAGCTGGATTGCCTGAACCCCAATCTCCAGCGGAGGCAACGAAGACTCCACCGGCAAGGCGTCCGATGCCGGTGTCGTCGTCTGTGGCGGCTTGATGGTGTGGTCGCTGCACCTTCTGGACGGCGACGCGACGCTCGGTCAGAGCGTTCAAGGGGATGAGTGGGGCGCCTACATCACGCTGTTACGTACGTCGGAGACGAACATGGGATCGCCTACGGGACGCGAGTCCGAGGGCGACATCACCGGCGCCCGCTGGGGCCTGTCCGGAGCTGAAGCCGTGCTCAAGCTGCGTGCCGTCCGCGCCAACGGCGACTTCGACGCCTACTGGACATGGCACCAGCAGCAGGAGTTCATCCGCAACCACCAGACGCGCTACCGCGACCAGGTCATACCCACCGCTTGATCGACAGCACCCTCATTGGATCTGCACCCATCCCGGAATACACCCGAGGGCGCTCCCTGCGGCCGAACCGGGAGTACCACCGGATGTACTACGCGATGCGCAGAGCCCACGAACGAGGCGACCACGCCGAGTTCAGGAAACTGCGCCAGCGGCTACGGTCCCTGCCCAGCTCGGATCCACGAGACCCGGACTACCGCAGGCTCCGATACGTCCGCTACGCGGACGACACCCTGCTCGGGTTCATCGGACCCAAGGCCGAAGCCGAGGAGATCAAGGCACGTCTGGCCCAGTTCCTGCGAGACGACCTCAAGCTCGAACTGTCCCCCGACAAGACCCTGATCACCCACGCCCGCACCAGGGCGGCACGGTTCCTCGGCTACGAGATCACAGTCCAGCACAGCAGCACGAAGGTCACCAACGGGCGCAGGTCCGTCAATGGCGTGATCCGACTGCGTGTGCCGATCCCGGTGATCAACGCCTACTGCTCCCGCTACCTCAAGCGCAGCCAACCCGCGCACCGCTCCGACCTGTTCGCCGCCCCCGTCCGGGACATCGTCAGGACCTACGGAGCCGAGTACCGGGGCATCGTCCAGTACTACCTGCTCGCCAGCGACGTCTTCCGACTGTCCCAGCTCCACTGGGTCATGGAGACCTCGCTGCTCAAGACGCTCGCCGGCAAGCACCGCTCGACCGTCTCGGCCATGGCCCGCAAGTACCGGTCCAAGGTCGCCACCCCGGTCGGGCCGCGCGTGTGCTTGCAGGTCACCAGCGAGCGTCCCGGCAGGAAACCCCTGGTCGCACGGTTCGGGGGCATTCCGCTGCGACGGCAGAGAACCGCTCTGATCACCGACAAGTCCCCGACCGGAGCGGTAATCCGGCGCAGAGAGCTGGTCTCCAGACTCCTCGCCGGGCGCTGCGAGGTCTGCGGCGGCACGGACGGCCTCACCGTCCACCACGTCCGCAGCCTCACAGACCTGTCAGAACGCAGGCAGCCCCATCCGGCATGGGTGACGGTGATGCTCAGGAAACGGCGCAAAGCCCTCGTGGCCTGCCGGGACTGTCACACCTCCATCCACGCCGACGGCTGACGGAAACACGAAGATCGCTGGAGAGCCGCCTGCGGTGAAAGCCGCACGGGCGGTTCGGGCCGGGGGCCATCGGAAAAGGGTCCGCGCTTCACGCGGACACCTCGCCGGTGGCCTACCGGTACCCCGCTGGCCGCCTGGTGCGCGAACACGGGCGAATCGCTGGCGATGGAACTGCGACCGGGCAACGCCGGCGCGAACACGGTGGCCGACCATGTCCGGGTCCTGGCCGCCGCGCTGGCCCAGATACCGCACTCCTCCCAGGCCAAGATCCTCATCCGGGTGGACGGCGCCGGGGCCACCCACGGCCTGCTGGAACACCTCGAAGCACTGAACACCGCCCGTCGCACGGTGCGTTACTCGGTGGGGTGGAAGATGACCGACGCCGACGAGCGGGCCATCGCGAAGCTGCCCGAGGGCACCTGGGAGACCTCACTGAAGCAGAACGGAGATCTCCAGGAGGGTTACTTCGTCGCCGAGTTGAGTGATCTGAACACCCGCGACGGCTGGCCGCAGGGGATGCGGCTGATCGTGCGCCGGGTCAAACCGTCGGGGCGGCAGCTGGGGAAGCTGACCGCCTTCGAGAAGAAGACCGGCTGGCGCTACAGCATCACCGCCACCAACATCCGCCACATGTGGGGCATCGCCGGCTCCCACCAGAGCCAGTTCCTCGACGCCCTGCACCGCTCGCACGCCGGGGTGGAAGACCGCGTCCGCACGAACAAGGCCATGGGCCTGCACAATCTCCCGTCCAAGTCCTGGGAGATGAACCGCGGTTGGATGCTGGGCGCGAATCTCGCCGCGGATCTGGACGCCTGGGTCCGGCTGCTTGCCCTGCACGACATCGACGACCTCGCGGACGCCGAGCCCGACACCATGCGTTTCCGCCTCTACCATCTGCCGGCACGCCTCACCACTCACGCTCGGCGCCGCTGGCTGCGAATCGATTCCACCTGGCCCTGGGCGATGGCGTTCACCACCTGCTGGCAGCGGCTCACCGACCTCCCGGCCGTCACCTGACACCCGGGCACCGCCCCGACGAAGACCAGTAAGGAGGACGACCAGAAGCACTCCGGGCCCGTGGAACCCGGCGCACCCGCAGCGTCACGCGACGGCCCGCCTCGAACAACACGAGGACATTACGGGCGAACCAACGAGCCGATCAGCGGCCGAACCCCGCTGAAGAATCGAGGTCGAGGTTAAGAATCTCACAAGATGTCATCATCCAGCCATCCCTTGCCCCCCTCGAATGAGTACTATAATTTTCAATAACGCTATGGCCTCAAGCTCTCGGAGCTACCCCCCTCTCCCCCCCACCACGAGGGACGCTGCATTGCTGACGAACCACGAAGAAGCGACGTCCACTCTCTGGAACCATCTCCAATCATCCTGCGGGCGCACCGGAACGGCAGTCGTAGTCCGCGGTTTCCCTGGGGCTGGTCGCACATTTCTGCTCAATCAATTCATGGCGAGAACGCGCGCCGCCGACGTCGTCACCCTGTACGCGTCGGGGTGTGCAACCGAACAGGACACCCCTTTCGGCGTCATTGAACAACTATTCGCTGGGAATACGGCCGTACTGGAAGAACTCGTCGGCATCGTCACGTCCCATCCCGGCACCGTTCGCTTCCCGCCCCCGCCCTACGCGCTGCGCGCGGCCCAGCTGCTAGTGGAGAAGGCGCTGAGAGACCTGGGCACCCAAGGCCCCGTGGTCATCGCCGTGGACGACGCGCATCACGTCGACCAGCACTCTCTCAATGTCCTAAAGTTCCTCTGCAACCGGCTGAACCGCCTGAAGGTGTTCATCGTGCTGAGCAGCGCGGGTCTCACCCAGCGTGCGCTCCAGGGACTCGGGACATCTCTCATGCGGGTCCCTCGCCTGCTGGTCCTGCAATTGTCTCCGCTCACCGAACGGACCGCCCGCCAGCTGATCCACGAGGTCACCGGCAGCCAGCCCACCGAGCAGTTCGTCCGCGCGGCACTGGAGAAGACTGGCGGGAACGCCCGCCTTCTGTGGGCTGTCGCGCTCGACACCAGCAACGCCTCCCGGGGCACACCCCCGGAGCGCTGGGCTCCCGTGGAGGGGGCGGTGCTGCGCGACACGGTGGCCCTGATGCTCTCGGCCCCCCACGCCGACACGCTGCGGCGCACCACCCGTGTGGTGGCCGTCCTGGGAGAGGTCCGCCCAGCCGACTTCCTCAGCACCCTGTGCGACACCCCACCGGACTCGATCAGCGCCGATCTCGCACTGCTGAGGACGAGCGGCCTACTGGTGGGCAACCACTTTCGCACCGCAGGCATCCGCTCCGCCGTCCTGCAGGACCCCAGCTTCACCCACCGCGCCGAGCTGACCCGCCAGGCAGCACTCCAGCTCTACCAACACGGGGCTCCCCTCTGCGAAATCGCCAGGATGATAGCCGCTACGGGTCGTGCGACCGCTCTTTGGGAAGTCACCGTCCTGCGTGAGGCGGCCCGACAGGCGACCGCCGAGAATGACTGGCAGACGGCGGTCGTCCTCCTCGAACTCGCCCACAGCTACCGGGGTGAACAGAACGTATACGCGGCGACCCTGTTCCAACTCACCTGCACCAAATGGATGGTCGACACCTGCGCGGCCTCCTCCCACCTGACCGACCTGCTGAGCGAAGCCCTCGCCGACCGACTGCGTACGTCCGCCATGTTGTTCCTGGTACACATGCTGGCCTGGCACGGCCGCTTGTCGGAAACGGGCGACCTGCTCGCCCTGCTGCTCGAACGCCACGACGAAGACCCACAACTTCTCGACATGCAGCTGGCTCTGCTGCGGAAGTGCTATGGAGCACTACCCCAGGACGGGCCGCCTGTCCCTCCCGGGCATGTGTCAGGAGCGGCCCCGCTGGCCTTCGACCTCCCGCTCTTGTGCGAATCCGGCGCCGAGACCGCCGACACTCACCGGGCCCGGGCCCAAAAGGCCGACAGTCTGGCGAAGGCGTGGCACGGCGAGGACCCGACCACCATCCCCACACTCGACTGGGCTTTTCAGACGCTCCGGCTGCTGTGCGACGCTTCCTCGGCACTCCCCGCTCTTCCCTACGTGGACTCCCTGTTCTCCTCCCGAAAGACGGACGGCCTCAGCCCCTTCCACCGGATGCTGCTGAACCTTCTGCGGGCCGTCAGCGCGTTCGCCCAGGGCGACCTCCCGACGGCGGAGACACACGCCCGGGCCTCGCTCGTGCAGCCGCAGAACTGGGGAGCGCTGGTGGGGCTGCCGTTGGGAGTGCTCGTCCTCGCACTGTCCCTACAGGGCAAGCACGACGACGCTGCTGAAGTCCTCAGCGTGCCGGTCCCCCCCAGCGGCCACTCGTCGCACTTCGGCAAGCGGTACGCCTACGCGTCCGCCCACCACCACCTAATGGCCAAGAACCCCGGCGCGGCCCTGCAGAGATTCCACTCCATGCGGCGGCTCCAGGAACGCCTAGGCGGAGGCGATGACCTGCTGTGTTCGTGGCAGGCGGGGGCGGCGGCCGCCTGCCTCGCTCTCGGCCGCCAGGAGCAAGCCGTGCACCTGGCGGAGGAAGTGCTCGCGCAACCGGGCGAGGAAGGCACGCCCGGCAAACTGGAGGCCTCGTACGTCATCGCCCAGACCCAGTCGGCCAAGCAACGGCTGCCGTTACTGCGGAAGATCGCCGATCTGCTGGAAGGCCTCGGCAACCGGGTGGGACTCGCCCGTGTGCAGGTGGACCTGGCCCGCACCTACTACTCCCTCGGCGATCCCAAGACCGGCCGGGCGCTGACCCGTCGGGCTCTCATCGCCGCCCAGGCCACCGGCAGCGAGAACATCGTGCGCGAGCGGCTGGGCGACATCAACCCCGCGGACCCGGTGCCTCAGGTCCTCTCCTCACCTGCCGCCCGGCGGGTCCCCGGCGTTGGTCTGGCCGCCTTGCCGGCCTCCCGGTCGGATGTCGCTTCACTGAGCCAGGCCGAACTGCGGGTGGCGGGGCTGGCAGCCGTCGGCTACAGCAACCGGGAGATCGCGTCCAAGCTGTTCGTGACCGTCAGCACGGTGGAACAGCATCTGACCCGAATCTACCGAAAGCTGAAAGTCAAAAGCCGCAGCGAACTTGCGGCCACCATGTCGTCGGTACTGGAGTGCGAGCACTGACCGACGGCATGGGCCGTTCCGCCCTCACACCGAGGCGCGCACCGCCTCCGCCAGCGCCCCTGCCCGCTCGTTTCCCCTCAGGCTGTAGGCATGCAGGCTCGTCACGTACCCGAAGCCGATCCCGTTGTCGGGGTCCGCGAAAGCACCCGGGCCACCGTAGCCGGCATGGCCGAAGGAGCGGGGGCCACCGAAGACGTCGGCCGTGAACTCCTCCTTCCAGGGCAGGTCGAAGCCCATGGCCACGCGGGAGGGAAGCTGAAGGATTCGGTCGATACCGTCGAACTGCTCGGCTGTGGCCAGCGCCAGTGTCTCCGGAGACAGCAGCCGCACCCCGTCGACCTCGCCGATCAGCGCGGCGTAGAACCGTGCCAGGGAACGGGCGGTGGCCATGCCGTTCACCGACGGAACCTCACCATGGGCGACCTCCGGACTGCCGTAGTCGAGGGGCGGCTGGACCACGCGATAGGCCCGCTGGGTGAGAGAGTCGGGGTCGGAGAGCGCGGCGAGCATCGGCTTGAGCACCTGGGGCAGCGCGTCGATGTCGACCCCGGTCGGGTCGTAGTCACGCTCCGCGGAGCGGCTGGCGCGCGGCCAGGCCTCGGTGGGTAGACCCAACCAGAAGTCGAGGCCGAGTGGGGCCGCGATCTCCTCGGCGAAGAACACGCCGATCGACCGGCCGGAGACCCGACGGACCAACTCCCCGACGAGCCAACCGTAGGTCAGGATGTGCAGCCCGTGCTCGGAGCCGGGCTCCCACACCGGCCGCTGGCGGGCGATCGCCTCGACCACCGGCCGGGTGGCCAACGCTTGCTCGGGCGTCACCGAGGCGTCGAGGACGGGCAGGCCGGCCGCATGGGCCAGCAGCCAGCGCACCGGGATGTTCCCCTTGCCCTCGGCGGCGAACTCCGGCCAGTAGTCGGCCACCGGAGCGTCGTAGTCGATCAGGCCACGGTCACGCAGTACGTGGACGCAGGTCGCGGTGACCGCTTTGGTGGTGGAGAACAGCAGTTGGAGCGTGTCCTCTGTCCACGGCCGACCCGTTGTGTGATCCGCCTCGCCCGCCCACAGGTCGACCACCCGCTCGCCGTGCCGGTACACACAGACCGCCGCGCCGAGGTCACCTCGTTCGGTGAAGTTCGCGGCGAACGCGTCCCGCACCTTGACGAAATCTGGATGGAAGCTGCCCTTGATATCAAGGTCGGCCATGTATTCCTCCCTTTGCCCGGGCAGTCGAAATGCCCGATAACTTACGATAAGAGTAATACTCGCGGTAAGAGAGATAAGCGAACTTCGTTCTTCCGCTCCGAGCCTAGGGATTCCGATTCCTCGGCGACACCGCTAACGACCCCTTATTGACCCCACATTCGGGGGCTCGGACACGGGCTGATACCAGACGGAGCCCGCCGCGATGTCCGGGAGGTACGGGTGGCGTTCAGCCACGGTCCCGGCCGGGGCCTCGGCCACGGTGGTGTTCAGAGCGACGACGCGCCGGGCGGCCCACATCCACCTGGACCACACCCGGTCGGAGGCCGTCCGGAGGCGGTGGGCGTCGGTGAGCCGCAACTGTCCACCGACGCCGGGAAGCCCGGCTGGGCGCAGGCCGCGCAACGCCGCTTCGGAGCCGGGCCGCAGCAGGGCGGCCACGTCGTCCAGCCGGACGTCGGTGGGCCGGGCGACGCCGTGACCGTACCCGGCCCTGTACAGCGCGAGGGCCACCGACACGACCGTCATATGGGCGTCCACGGCATTGCCTCCGGCCGGCGGATACAGCCGCTCGTACAGCAGGCCGTCGGTGGGCAGGGCCCAGGACGTGAGCCCGGCCGCCGCGTCGAGGCAACCGGTCAGAGCAGGTCGACCGAAGTTTCGCAGCACCAGGTCCTCCCACTTCAGGAGGGATGTCGGCGGCTCTGAGGTCGGCCTCTCCGGCTCCGTCGGCTCCTCGATGCGGGGGAGCAGTACGGCACGAACCCTGGTGCCGGGGAAGCGGTCGCCGCGCAGGTGCAGCAACTGCCGTACCCCGCAGGCGGCCACCGCCGGATCGGACCAGGCATGACCGCAGGGACAGGCGAGCCGGGCCGTACGGCCCTCAGCGTGCAGGGTGATTCCGGCAGTACGGCCGCAGACCGGGCAGTACAGCGGGATCTCGACGCCGTCGTCGATCAGGTCGTCGTACCGCATGACCATCACCTCACCGCCGACGGTGACCGTCACGGCGCCGGCCGTCCGCTCGTCCGGCTCAGGCTCGTCAGCCACCGTCGGGGGCGCTCTCCTCGTCCGCGCCGTGCAGGGCGAGGACCGCGCCCGGGCAGAGGACAACCGCTTCGCGCACCGCGGCAACCTCGTCGGGCCGGGGCAGACGCAGGACCGTCACGATGCCGTCGTCACCCTGGCCGAAGATCTCGGGTGCGACGATCACGCACTGTCCTCCGCCGACGCACCGGTCGGTGTCGACCTCGATCTCGATTGCATTCATGTGGTGTTCCTCACCAAGTGACGGGCAGTTCATGCAGGCCGAACATGACGCTGTCGTATTTGAAGCGCAGCGTGTCAACGGGACGATCGAGTCGCAGTCCCGGAATGCGGTGAAAGAGTCGGCGCAGGCCGATGGAGAGTTCGGCGCGGGCCAGGTTCTGGGCCACGCACTGGTGCATGCCGTAACCGAAGGCGACGTGGTGACGGGCGCCCCGGGCCGGGTCGAAGACGCCCGGCTCGGCGAAGACCGCCGGGTCGTGGTTGGCCCCGCCCAGCAGCAGGACCAGGCCTTCGCCGGCCCGGACCGTGTGCCCGCCGACCTCGATGTCCTCCTTGGCGACGCGGCGCGGCACGATGTCGGCGATGGAGTGGTAGCGCAGCAGCTCCTCCACGGCCAGGTCGAGGGCGCCCGGGTCGGCCAGTAGCTCGGGAATCCGCTCTGGGTGTTCCAGCAGGGTCACCACGCCGAGCGCCATCATGTTCGCCGTGGTCTCGTGTCCGGCGATCAGAAGCTGGAAAGCCAGACCGACGAGTTCCTTGTGGGTGAGACCGTCCGACTCGCCGTACGCGCTGTAAAGGCGGCCGATCAGGTCGTCGCTCGGGTCGGTGATCTTCTTGGCGATCAGTTCGTCCAGGTAGCGCACCACGTCGGCGAACGCCTGCCTGCCCTGCGTCTCCGACGTGGCCAGGCCCAGTGCGAGTGACGCACGTTGCTGGAAGAACTCGTGGTCGGCGTAGGGGACGCCGAGCAGTTCACAGATCACCCGGGCAGGCAGTGCCAGCGTGAACCTTCGCACCAGGTCGACGGGCGGGTCGAGGTCCAGCACCTCGTCGAGGATGCCATCGATGACCGCTTCGATCTTCGGGGCAAGGTCCTTGACCCGACGGTGGGTGAATTCGGGGATGAGCATCTTGCGGAAGCGGGTGTGCCCGGGCGGGTCCATCTCGTCGAGACGGTTGCTGATCCGCAGCGGTGGACCGGCCGCAGCCGCAGACGCATCCCCGGCAGGGGCCTTGTCGGGGGCGCGCAGAATGGGGAAACCGGGACGAACGCTCTCCGCGCTGACCCGAGAGTCGGTGAGTAGGGCGCGTACCTCGGCGTACCCGGTGACGATCCATGCCTCGGCCCCGTTGGGCAGACGGACCCGGGTCAGGGGGGCCTCGTCCCGCAGGTCGGCATAGACGGACGGAGGCCCGTAGGGGCAACTGCGGCGCACGGGGAACGTCTGCTGGGGAGTGTCTGCCGACGGAGTCGCCGTGCCCGTCGGAGCAGGGTCAGGGGACATGGAAATCCTGTTCTGTTGCCTGTTCGGGGTCAGCTACGGGCGGTGAGCCAGGCGCGCAGGGCGTCCGCCGTGGTGTCGGAGCGGCCCTCCAGCATCGTGAAGTGGTCGCCGGGCACGTTGATCAGGACGTGCGGGAAGTCCCAGGTTGCACGCCAGCCCTCCGGAGTGTCGAAGGCGCCCACCAGTTCGTCGTCGAAGGGGAGTTCGGCGCGCAGGAACACCGTCTCGGTCTCGACGCTCGTCGGCTTCCAGCCCATGAAGAACCGGGTGTAGGCGCCCATCGCGGTCAGCCGGGCGTCGTCGATCTCAGCGAACAGGCCGTCCCGGCGCAGCATCTGCTCGACCAGTTTGGTCGCCATGGTCTTCGACGCGGTGTGCTCGGGCCCGTTGTACGTGTCGAGCAGCACCAAAGCCTCGGGGCGGACGCCGAGTTCTTCCAGGCGCCGGGTCACGGCGTGTGCGATCCAGCCGCCGCCGGACCTGCCGAGCATCACGAACGGGCCGTCGGCAGCGATCTTCTGCACCGTCGCCACGTGCAGAGCAACCAGCGCGTCCAGGGACGCGGGGACCGGCTCCCCGGCGACGAATCCCGGCTCGTTGACCACCAGCACTTCGTGGTAGCCGCCCAGTGCGGTGGCGAACCGGGCGTACTCCTGGGGTCCACCCACGGCGGTGAACGCCGGGAAGCAGATGATCGTCGGGGCCTTGTCGCCGGGGGCCATCCGGATCGGCGTGGTGGCGACCCGCTCGTACCCTTCCTCGTCGAACGTTTCCCGCAACTGGGCGGCGGCGCCCACGAGTTCCTGCCCGACCTCGTACTTCTGCTCGGCGTACGCCTGCTTAAACAGCGCGGCGAGGGTCCCCGCTCCGGTGGTCGCGGGCCGCTCCGCCGTACCGGCGCTGTCTGTCAGCCGCTCGGTCAGGTGTGCGGCGAGGGCCCCGAGATCGGTGTAGTCGTAGATCACCGAGGCGGGCAGCCGAACTCCGGACGCCTTGCTCAGCCGGGTGGCGAAGTCGGCGGCCATGAGGGAGTCAAAGCCCATCGACGGGAGATCGCGGTCTGCGGTGAGTCCGTCCATCGAGCCGTGCCCGAGGACCGCCGCTGCGTGCTCGCGGACCACGTCCAGCGCGGCCTGGGTCCGCTCGGGCTCATCGAGAGCCGCGAGGAGCAGCCGAAGGTTGGGGGCCGCCCTGCCGGGGGTCTCCTCGGCTTGCTCCCGCCGCCATGCTTCGGGCAGCGCCGCGAGCAGGGCGCCGGCACCGGCCCGAAGCTCGGTGAAGCGCGGCCCGAAGGAGGCCCAGTCCACGTCGTCGGCGAGGAAGACAGTGTCCCCGCCGGTCACCACCGCGTCCGCGAGTGCGGTGAGCCGAACACGTGGGGGCAGAGAGCCCAGGGCCACCAGGCTGCCCGGGCGGCCCTGCTCCCGCCGACGCCGTACGACGCTCTCCTGGGCGGACAGCGCGATGGCCTCCGCGGACCGGCCGGGCTCGCCCCAGAGGGATGCGGCGGAGGCGAGCAGGACGAACGCAGTGAGCGGCCTGGACGCGAACGCCTCGTCGAGCACCGCCGCTCCAGCCCCGTCCAGGCCAACCCCCACGGCGGTGCCGAGGTCCTCGGGGGTGTCCGCGAGGAAGTCCAGGCGCTCGGCCCGCTCGTCCATGTCGTCCGGACCGCCCACGACCAGCACACGCTCAGCTCCCCGGTCCAGCAGGTCGGTCACCAGCCCGACTCCCTGTGCCGTCAGTTCGGGATCGGCGTGGGGGCCGAAGACGGTGACAACGGTGCCTGCGGGTGTCCAGTCGGTGTCCGGGGGGCCCACCACCCGGACGAGTCGAGGTGCGTAGGCGCCGTCGGACCGCAGGGCCACCTCGCTCTCGCGGACGTCCGGTCCGTCGCCAGGCGCGTGGACCTCGCCGAGCAGCACGGACACGGCGTCGGCCCAGGCCCTCGGTCCGGCATCGGCCGGTACATCGACCATGCCGCCCCACCACCTGGCGGCCTCGACGGCGAGAACACGTCCCTGTCCCCAGAGCGCGGCGGCCTCGGGATCCACCACCTCGTCGTGGGTGACAGCGACCCCAGTCATGGTCAGGGTCCATTGCGGAGCCTGGATGCCGGCGTTCACCACGGATTCGGCGAGTGCGGCCCGGGCAGCCGGGTCGATGCTCGGCAACACCACCACGCCACCGACCAACCCGCTGTCTGCGACGTCGCGCAGCGCGGCCGGTTCCGCGTCCGCCGGCAGCGTCTCGACGCTGAGGCCGCGCGCCGTGAACGCCTCCTCCAGCGCGGGCAACGCGGGACCGAGCAGCAGCCAGCGGCGAGCCGGGAGCAAGGGTCCCGTGGACACCGACAGCCGCTGCCAGGACATCCGGTAGCGCAGTCCGTCCAGGGCCCGGCGATCCTGCTGGTCCCTGCGCCAGCCCGAAAGTACCGGCAGCACCTGCTCCCACACCTCGTCCAGCGGACCACCCAGCGTCTCCCCGAGGGCGGCGATGTCCTCCGCGGTAACCGCCGTCCAGAAGGCCGCCTCCGCCGGGTCGACGGCCACCGACATCGGATCCGTCACGGGGGCCGACGGCCAGTAGCGTTGGTGTTGGAAGGGGTAGGTGGGCAGGTCGACGGGGGCGGCCTCGGGGATGAGCGCGGTCCAGTCGACGGTCAGCCCGTCCTCATACGCCTGGCCCAGCCGGGACAGCAAGGTGAACGGCTCGTCCTGACCCGCCCGCTGCAACGGGAAGCAGACCGCCTCGGGCAGCGTCTGCTGAACCATCGGAGTCAGCGCCGCGTCCGGGCCGATCTCCAC
>NZ_BMTL01000076.1 GCF_014649655.1 Streptomyces humidus
GGGGCGGATCTCCCCATGCACCCCAGGGGCCTACCCACCCAAAACCACCATCAGTAGGCGCTCTACCTGCACTGATGCGCTAAATCACCGGCATTGCAGGTCAAGGGCACTTTCTGTGTTTCTGATCAACTCTTGGACAGCCCACCTCGTGAAAGCGCGAGGCTAGTCGGCCGACGGGGTCGGAGGGCGGGCGGAGCGACGTGCATCGCCGGGCGTCACTCCGAAGCGCTTCTTGAAGACCCGGCTGAAGTGGGCGGGGTCGGGCATGCCCCAGCGTCGACCGACCAGCAGGACGGGTTCGTCCACCAGCGAAGTCGTCAGGTCTCTGTGCGCCCCCTTGAGTCGTTGCTCGCGCAGGTAGCCGACGATGGTCGTCCCGTCGTTCGCGAAGAGGCGATGCAGGTAGCTGAGGGACACACCGCAAGCGACGGCGACGTCGGCGGGAGCGAGTGCCGGTTCACCGATGTGTCGCACGATGAATGACTTCGCCAGGGATAGATGCACGGACGGCGGGCTCCCCACCGGTCCTTCGTCGGACATGAACGCGACGCACAAACTGACCAGGGCATGCTGAATTGCGACCTGCTGGCTGGGGGCCGAAGGAGCCGTACTGCCGCCGGCCAGTGAGGTGAGCAGCGCGCCGAGTGCTGCGCCGACCCCATCCGAAAGGGGCACGACCCGCGTCGTCCGATCGACGAGCACCTTCTCGGGCAGCGGCAGCAGCCGCTTGGGGAGGAGCCCGATGGTGAACTGGAAGGCTCCTGATGTCGCGAACCGGAACGGTCGCGAACTGTCGTACAGCACGAGGTCGCCGGGTTTCAGAGTCGTCGTCCGCCCGTCCTGCTCCATGTGGCAGTGGTGACCATGGTCCATGGACAAGACGTGAAGGACCTCTAGGTCGCCGGCCCTGATGTCCGACGGGCGTCGTTCGAAGACATGCTGGCTCGCGCGGATCCGCCGCAGCCGGGTCTCGGCGATGGTCACGCCGGCGACGCGACCGTGCAGGTCGCCGACGGTCGGCTGCACGGCAAGAGGGACGAACTGATCACAGACGCTGGAGCGCCAGTAATCCGTCCGCTCTGCGACAGGTCGATTCGCAGTATCGATCTGGAACGAATCCGGCATGGCTCATCGTGTGCTTTTCGCCCCGAACCCGTCAACCCCCGTTCGGGGGTGCTCCGGGGGCGAGATTGTTCGTGTCTGCACTTGCCTTGACCGTGGCAATCCAAACGTGCTCCAGGCCGCTGTCCAGCATTGACGCGGCACTTCGGGGGCCGTTTGCTCCTCGGCCAGGACGTATGTGCATCCGCCTTGGCGGTGACGCCCCCAGGCGTCTCACCTCGTCCGGAACGAAGAACCGCACGAACCGAGAGGAGAGCGGCCGATGGAGTTGCCATCCCGCCGAGCGGTCGAAGACCTTGCCAATGACCTGAGGCTCGGCATCGCCGAGCACGACCTGGACTTCTACCACGCCGCTGCGAGCGGTCTCCTGGGATCGTGGTCGGTCGTCGACGAGCTCTACGAGCGCGAGGTAGCGCCCAAGGCCCCCGAGCGAAGCTGGTCGGAGCCGGCTGACAACCCTTTGGGGGCGTGGTACGTCAGGACTGACCTTCGCACAACCGAGTCCGGCCCGCTGGCGGGCCGCCGGGTCGCGATCAAGGACAACGTTGCTGTTGCTGGCGTTCCGATGATGAACGGCTCGGAGACGGTGCGCGGCTTCGTCCCGAAGGTGGACGCCACCGCGGTCGCTCGCCTGCTCGATGCCGGTGCCACCATCGCTGGTAAGTCCGTGTGTGAAGACCTCTGCTTCTCCGGCGCGTCGCACACGGCGAAGACCGGACCGATCCGCAACCCGTGGGACACCAACCGCACCGCGGGCGGCTCCTCGAGTGGCAGCGCGGCGCTGGTCGCAGCGGGTGAGGTCGATCTTGCCATCGGCGGCGACCAGGGTGGGTCGATCCGCATCCCGGCAGCCTTCTGCGGTGTGGTGGGCCACAAGCCGACCTTCGGCCTGGTGCCCTACACCGGCGGCTTTCCGATCGAGCAGACGATCGACCATCTCGGTCCCATCGCTCCGACGGTCGCCGACGCCGCGGCCATGCTCACGGTGATCGCTGGGGCCGACGGTCTCGACCCGCGTCAGCCCACGGGTGTGACCGGCGCCGACTATGTCGCTGAACTGGACAGACTCGATCGTGGTCTGCGGATCGGTGTTGTCACTGAGGGGTTCGAGCAGGCCAACTCCGACCCGGGGGTCAACGCGGTCGTACGGGCTGCGATCGAGCGTCTGACTGCGGCCGGCCACCTCGCCGAAGAAGTCTCGATCCCATGGCACAAGCACGGTGCCGCGATCTGGGACGTGATCTCGGTCGAGGGAGCGACCTGGCAGATGGTGGAAGGCAACGCTTACGGCCTCAACTGGAAGGGCGCTTACGACCCCGACCTGATGGCTTTCTACGGCGAGCGGTGGCGCCAGAACCCGGCCGCGTTCTCGGAGACGGTCAAACTCGTGGCGCTCGGTGGCACATACGCCCTCCGCAATGGGTACGGCGCGAGCTACGGCAGGGCACGCAATCTTGAGCCGGTCCTCGCGGCCGCGTACGACACCGTCCTTGACCAGTACGACGTCATCGTCATGCCGACCCTCCCGATCACGGCCAGCCTCATCCCCGCAGCCGACGCGGCGGCCGAGGAGATCGTCACGCGAGCTCTGGACATGGTGGCCAATACGGCGCCCTTCGACGTGACCGGTCACCCGGCCTGCACGATCCCCGCCGGCCTGAGCGAGGGCCTTCCCGTCGGCCTCATGGTCATCGCCAAGCGATTCAGCGACGCCTCAGTCCTGCAGGCAGCGCACGCCTTCGAGCAGACGCTCGGAACGCTCAGCCACCCCAAGCACAAGTAAGGAGTGACCCGAATGAACGGTGTTTTCGACCTCGCTGGTACCGACGGCATCGGCCCCGTCGTCGTTCCTGAGCACGAACCGGTCTTCCGCACCGAATGGGAGAAGGCCGTCTTCCCGATGTTCGCCATGTGCTTTCGCGCGGGGTTCTTCGGCGTAGACCAGTTCCGCCACGGAATCGAGCTCATCGACCCGGCTGTCTATCTGAAGTCGCCGTACTACGAGCACTGGGTGCACACCATCGAACACTTCGGCGAGAAGCTGGGCAAGCTCGACATGGCCGAGCTCGACCGCCGGACCGCCCACTACCTGGCCAACCCGGAAGCACCCCTGCCGCAGCACCAGGACGACCCGGAGCTGCTTGCGTTCGTCGAGGCGGTCGTCCCGGCCGGTGCGACCGCGAAGCGTGAGTCCGGCAAGGCTGCTCGCTTCAAGGTGGGCGACATCGTCCGGGTCGACCGGTCGGCTCCGAAGGGCCACACCCGCCGCGCCCGCTACATCCGCGGCGCCGTTGGTGAGGTCGTCCTGGCGCACGGCACGTTCATCTACCCCGACACGGCCGGCAACGGACTCGGCGAGCACCCCGAGCACGTCTACACCGTCCGGTTCACCAACGAAGAGCTCTGGGGTGCTGAGCATGCCGAGCCCAACGGTTCCGTCTATTTCGACGTCTGGGACCCCTACATCGAGCTCGTTGCCCCATCGTCCGCCCCCACCGAAGGAGCTGTCGCATGAGCGCCAAGATCCGTACCCAGGAAGAGATCGCCGCTCGAGTCAAGGCGCTCGAGTCCATGCTCATCGAGCAGGGCGTCATGACGACCCAAGCCATCGACCGCATGGTCGACATCTACGAGCACGAGGTCGGCCCTCAGCTCGGCGCGAAGGTCGTGGCCAAGGCGTGGAGCGACCCGGAGTTCAAGGCGCGCTTGGTCGAGGACGCCTCCGAGGCCTGCAAACAGCTCGGCATCAGCGGTCTTCAGGGCGAGGACATGGTCGTCGTCGAGAACACCGACGACGTGCACAACATCATCGTGTGCACCCTCTGCTCCTGCTACCCGTGGCCCGTCCTCGGACTGCCGCCGAACTGGTACAAGGACCCGCAGTACCGTGCCGCCATCACGCGCGAGCCCCGCAAGGTTCTCAGCGACTCCTTCGGCTTCACCGTCCCGGAGAGTGTCGAGGTCCGCGTCTGGGACTCCAGCAGCGAGATGCGCTACTGGGTGCTTCCGCAGCGCCCGGCTGGCACCGATGGGTGGAGCGAGGCGCAGCTCGCCGAACTCGTCACCCGCGACTCGATGATCGGTGTCGGTGCGGTCGCTCAGGTCGCGTCGTGAGCGCCGCGACCACGGTTCCGGCACCGTACTCCAGTGTCACGACACAGGGGGGGTCCCGCCGCGAGGTGGAGGAGCTCATCTGCGGGATGCCCGTCACTGATCCGAGTGAGCTGGGCTTCGAGTTCCCGTGGGAGATCCGTGCGTTCGCCATGGCGGTCGCCGCCCACAAGACATTGAAGTTCGCCTGGTCCGAGTTCCAGGGCGCGCTGATCTCCTCGATCAAGGCCTGGGAGACCACTGCGGCCGAGAGCGGTGCGAAGTGGTCGTACTACGAGCACTGGGTCACGGCGCTTGAGGACGTCATGTCCCAGCACGGCGTCATGACCACGTCCGACCTCGACCAGCGGGTCGTTCAGGTCATGGCCGAGCCGCCCAACCGCAACCACCACGAGGCCCACACCGAGCCGATCGCCATCGACCCCGCCGCCCCGGCGCGGGTCTGACCCGAAAGGAACCGACGACATGGCACACAGCAATACTGCGGTCGCGAACGAGCCCGTCGTGACCACCGTCCTCAGCATCACGCTCGCCGCGTTCGCCCTCCTGAGCGTCCTTTTCCTCCTGCAGGAGAACGGACTTCTCATCCCGTCCGGGGCTGCGCACTACCTGCACGAGGCCACCCACGACGCGCGTCACGCTCTCGGCGTGCCGTGCCACTGAAGGCAGGTCGACTCCGATGGCCGTGATGCCCGTAGGCCGCACGATCGGCCACGGAGCCCTGGCGGGCGCCGTGGCCGGCGGTGCCGGTGCCGCTGTTCAGTACTGGCTCGTCGAGCCGTCCATCCGCGCTGCGATCGCGATCGAGGACACCTGGTCGGCGGCGGATCACGCCGATCACGGTCACATGTCCGACGTGGTCGTCTCCAGGGGCGAGCAGGTCGGTTTCGGACTGCTTACCGTTCTGGTCGTCGCAACCCTGACCGGTATCGCCTTCGCGCTCGTTCGTCGCTTCCTTGGTGATCGAGTGCCGGGGCGCTCCGCTTCCGGTTCGGCGATCGCTCTCGCTGGACTGGGGTTCGCCGCATTCACCCTCGCACCAGCGCTCGTCATCCCGGCCAATCCGCCGGCGGTCGGTGACCCGGCCACCGTCGACGCCCGGACGGTGACGTACCTCGGAACGATCTTCTGTGCGGTCGTGCTCACGTCAGCGGTGACCTCCCTGGCGCGGGCGAAGCGTCTTGAGCCCGGGCTTCGGGTCGTGGCCGCCACGGCCCTCGCCATTGCCGGCTCGATCACTCTGTTCTGGGTGATCCCTGACGTTGCCGACCCGATTCCCTCTGACGTGCCCGCTCAGCTGATCTGGAACTTCCGGGTTGGCTCCCTGGTCCAGATCGGTCTGATGTGGCTGATCATGGGCGGGGTCTTCGGGTACCTCTCCGAGGCCCTTGCTCGTGCCAGGAGCGGGGTCGGTGCCCGATCTTCCGCTCAGTTCGCTTCCACGTGAGGCGAACATGACCGCGACGTCGGCCCCGAAGACAGATTCCCGCCCCGGCCAGGGTCCGCGGATCAGGATGTGCCGGGGTTGCTGCTGCGGCACCCGGCGCAAGCACCCCGATGTGGATCACGACGGCATTGCCGAGATTCTGGCGCACGAGAGCGGGAGCGACGCAGAGCTGGTGAGCACCGATTGCCTGTGGCAGTGCGGGCTCTCCAACGTCGTTGTTGTCAATCCCTCCGCAGCCGCACGACGCGCGGGCGCCCGACCGGTGTGGATCCAGAAGGTCAACACGCTCGAGCGGGCTCGCGCGATCGCCGAGTGGGTCCGCCAAGGCGGGCCCGGGACGGCCGAGCCACCCGACGATCTCCGGGACGCCACCCCTCGGTCCGCTGTCCACCGCTCGCCCCTCAGCGGCTGGTGACCGCCGGCCGACAAGGCCACCAGTACCCCTTTCACCGGGCACCCGCTCGAAGAGACGGAACATCATGGAATCCGCTATAGACACCCACCTCCAGTGCCCGCGCACGCTGTCGCGGCGCGTCCCCGACAGCTACGAGCCGCCCTTCCCTATGTTCGTGGCCCGCGCGGACAAGTCGCTCCAGCAGGTCGTCATGGCCTACTTCGGAGTTCAGTACGCCGAGGATTCGCAGCGGCCGAAGGCGCTCGCCGCGCTGCGGCACATCGTTGAAAGCTTCGACCTGTCTGACGGGCCGCTCCACCACGACCTGACCGACCACATCGACAACCAGAACCACCACAACCTGATGGCCGTCGCCTACTGGGCGGACCCCGCGGCGTACTGCCGTTGGCTGCGCTCTGACGAGGTCAACGATTGGTGGAGCTCGGACGAGCGCCTCACCGAGGATCTCGGCTACTTCCGCGAGATCGTCGCGCCGCGTGTCGAGCAGTTCGAGACGCTCTACGCCTTCACCGAGGAGTTCCCCGGGATCGGTAGCGTGATGGGCACGTCCAGCGGCGACATCAGCGAGCACGGTTACTGGGGCTCGATGCGTGACCGCATTCCGCTCTCGCAGAACGACTGGATGCAGCCCAACGACGAGCTCACCGTCATCTCTGGTGACCCGTCCCAGCGGCGGCGCGTGATCGTTCGCGGCCACGACAACATTGCCCTGATCCGCTCGGGTCAGGACTGGCGTGCCGCCGGTGAGGCCGAAAGGGGCCTCTACCTCGACGAGATCCTTCCGAGCCTTGAAGCCGGTATGGACTTCCTGCGCGACAACGGCGAGACGCTCGGCTGCTACAGCAACCGCTTCGTCCGCAGCATCGACCTCGACGGCAACGAACTCGACGAGAGTTACAACATCGGACACTGGCGGTCCCTGGACCAGCTCGAGCGGTGGGCGGAGTCGCACCCGACGCACCTGCGCATCTTCGTCACGTTCTTCAAGGTCGTGGCCGGTCTGGAGAAACTTCGCCTCTACCACGAGGTTTCGGTCTCCGACGGCAAGGACCAGGTCTTCGAGTACATCAACTGCCACCCGCTCACCGGGATGATGCGGGACGCCGTCGTGCCGGCGAGCGTCTGAGGAGGACTCCGCTCATCCTGGCCGGTCGTCGGACGGAGCCCGTACTCGGCCCGGCGACCGGCCACCAACTCTCTCCGATCCAAGGAAACGAAGATCCCCATGCCCAACGCCACCGCCGCCCTTCGTGAAGCCCGTGACCACCTGCTGCGTTTGCGCACGTCCTACGACGAGGTGGCGACGAGTTTCCATTGGCCCGACGTCGGCGCGGCCTTCAATTTCGCCTTCGACTGGTTCGACACCATCGCGCGTGGCAACCAGCGGCCGGCCCTCGTGCTGGCCGAGGAGGACGGCTCGCGAGCGTCCTACACGTTCCATGACATGGCGCATCGCTCCGACAAGGTGGCTGCCCACCTGGCGGCGCAAGGCGTACGCCGAGGCGACAGTGTCGTCGTGATGCTGGGCAATCAGGTCGAGCTGTGGGAAAGCATGCTGGCACTCATTCGACTGGGGGCCGTCATCATGCCGACGACCACTGCCGTCGGCACCGCCGACCTTGTCGATCGCCTCGAACGCGGCTCGGCTCGCGCGGTGATCTGCAATCCGGCGGATGCGCACAAGTTCGAGGCCGTCCCCGGCGACCATCTCCGGTTCGCCGTCGGGGACGAGGCCCGGCCGGACGGCTGGCTCCGCTATGCCGACGCCTACGACCTGGCCGATGACGCAGCACGCGCAGCCACTGCTCACCCGGGCAACGCGAGTACGGACCAGCTCCTCCTCTACTTCACTTCCGGCACGACCACTCGGCCCAAGCTCGTGGAGCACACCCACATCTCCTACCCGATCGGCCATCTCTCGACGATGTACTGGCTCGGGCTGCAGCCGGGAGACGTGCACCTCAACATCTCCAGCCCGGGATGGGCCAAGCACGCGTGGTCGAACTTCTTCGCGCCGTGGCTCGCAGAGGCGACAGTCTTCGTCTACAACTACTCACGCTTTGACGCCGGAGCGCTGCTGAAGCAGATCCGCTCGGAGGGGGTCACCACCTTCTGCGCGCCGCCGACGGTCTGGCGCATGCTGATCAGCACCGACCTCAGCGGCGGGCCAGGCAACCTGCGCGAGGCGATCGCGGCCGGTGAGCCACTCAACCCCGAGGTCATCAGTCAGGTCGAGCGACACTGGGGCCTGACGATCCGCGACGGCTTCGGGCAGACCGAAATGACCGCGACCATCGCCAATACCCCAGGGCAGCAACTGAAGGCAGGCTCGATGGGCCGCCCCCTCCCTGGAGTGCCGGTCGTACTTGTCGACACCGATGGTGCGGTCGTGCACGGGCCGGGCGAGGGCGAGATCGGCCTGGACCTCAGCCAGACGCCGCTCAGTCTGATGACGGGATATCAAGGTGACCCCGAGCGCAACGCGGCCGCGATGGAAGGCGGCTTCTATCACACCGGTGACGTCGCGCACCGGGACGCCGACGGCTACATCACCTACATCGGACGTACCGACGACGTCTTCAAGGCGTCCGACTACAAGGTCAGCCCCTTCGAGTTGGAGTCGGTGCTGATCGAGCACCCAGCGGTTGCGGAGGCAGCCGTCGTTCCGGCGCCGGACCCGGTCCGGCTTGCCGTGCCGAAGGCCTATGTCGCGCTCGCTCCTGGGCACGCGCCGGGTGCAGAAGTGGCCGAGTCGATCCTTCGGTACGCACGTGCGCACCTTGCTCCGTATCTCCGGGTGCGTCGCCTTGAGTTCTTCGAGCTGCCGAAGACCATCTCCGGCAAGATCCGGCGCGTCGAACTGCGGCAGCGTGAGAACGAGATCGAAGGAACACGTCCGAGCGGCGAGTACCGCGACGACGACTTCCCTGACCTCAGGAGGTAGTACGGGCGGAGCGGATCGTCCGCCTCGCCTGGGACGGAACCCATTCGGTGCGGTGAAGGGCCATGGCCCTCCGAGTAGTCGCTGTCTGGTCGCTGGGAGCTGACAGCAGCAGGAAGGAAACGACGTTGCCGGCAAATCGCGTGTTGGCTACCGATGAGGCCACGGACCTGATCGCCCTTGTGCGAGACATCTGCGCGAAGGAACTCGCGCCGAAGGCAGTCGAGGCGGAAGCGACAGAGACGTTCCCGCGGGAAGTCTTGGGTGTGCTGGGTCGCGCAGGCGTGCTCGGCCTCCCGTACGCCGAGGAGTACGGAGGGGGCGGGCAGCCGTACGAGGTCTACCTGCAGGCGGTTGAGGAGATCGGTTATGCCTGGTCGAGTGTCGGCGTCGGCACGAGCGTCCACGTTCTGTCGTGCTTCGGGCTCGACACCATGGGAACCGAGGAACAGAAGCGCCGGTGGCTGCCGGACATGCTCGGCGGGGAGCTGCTGGGGGCGTATTGCCTCTCGGAGCCGCACGCCGGCTCGGATCCGGCAGCGATGACCACTCGCGCGGTCCGCGACGGGGACGAGTATGTCCTCACGGGCGCGAAGGCGTGGACGACCCATGGCGGACATGCCGACTTCTACAAGGTGTTGGCCCGCACGAGCGAGAACCGCAACGGCATCTCCTGCTTCCTCGTTCCCGCCGATGCGCCGGGACTGACAGCGGATCCGCCGGAGCGAAAGATGGGCCTTACCGGTTCGGCGACGGCGACCATGCGACTGGACGGTGTGCACGTGCCGGTCGAGCGACGTCTGGGCGAGGAAGGCGACGGCTTGAAGATCGCGCTGGCGGGGCTCGACGCCGGTCGGCTTGGGATCGCGGCGGTGGCTACGGGGCTTGCACAGGCGGCCCTGGACGCGGCGGTCGCGTATGCGCAGGAGCGGGAGACCTTTGGCAAGCGGATCTTCGACCATCAGGGCTTGGCATTCGTGCTCTCCGACATTGCCGCCGCGGTCGAGAGCGCGCGGGCGACGTACCTGGCTGCCGCACGACGCAAGGACCTCGGCCTGCCGTATTCGCGTGAGGCCAGCATCGCGAAACTCGTCGCCACGGACAACGCGATGAAAGCGACGACGGAGGCCGTGCAGGTATTCGGGGGCTACGGCTACACGCGTGACTTCCCGGTCGAGCGATTCATGCGTGAGGCCAAGGTCATGCAGATCTTCGAAGGAACCAACCAGATTCAGCGAATGGTGATCGCCCGCCATCTCGACAAGAAGTAGGAGAGACCCGTGGAAATTCGGGACACCTCGGCCATCGTCACGGGCGGTGCCTCGGGGCTCGGAGCGGCGACGGCGGTGCGACTCGCCTCGGATGGCGCGCGGGTGTTCGCTCTTGACCTCCCCACTGCGATTGCCGGCGCCCCCACCGTCCTCGGTGTCACCTATCTCGGCGTGGACGTGACCGACGCCGAGCAGGTGCGCACCGCCGTGGCCGCGGCTGCCGGGACTGGCCCGCTGCGGACTGTGGTGAACTGCGCGGGCGTGGCGCCAGGGAGCCGAATCCTGAACAAGGATGGCTCTCCGGGTGACCTTGGGCTCTACGCCGAAGTCGTCTCGGTCAACCTCATCGGCACCTATAACGTGCTCGCGTTGGCTGCGGAGCAGATTGCGAAGACCCCAGAGCTTGAGCACGGCTCGCGCGGCGTCATCATCAACACCGCCTCGATCGCAGCGTTCGAAGGCCAGATCGGTCAGGCCGCCTACGCCTCCTCCAAGGGCGGGGTGGTCAGTCTCGGACTACCCGCTGCGCGGGACCTCGCGCAGTACGGTATTCGCGTGTGCACCATCGCTCCTGGCGTCGTCGAGACCCCCATGCTCGCCGGCATCAACGAGGAGTTCCAGAAGACACTCGCAGCGGGCGTGCCATTCCCGAAACGCCTGGCGAGGCCCGACGAGTTCGCGCGGCTCGCGCGATTCATCGTCGAGCACGACTACCTCAACGGCGAGGTCATTCGGATGGATGGCGCGCTGCGCATGGCTCCTCGCTGACAGTCCTGCTCTCCGGCATGGTGTCGGTATGGCAATTTCGGACTTCGGAGCGTGCGGACCGGATGGGCCGCAGGGCTTTCTCGCCGGAGGCGGCGAGGGTGTCGATCAGGCGGGAGACGGTCGGGTCGGAGGCGACCGGGCCGAAGACGGCCGGCTCGCACCGCAGCATCGCGATGTCCGCGAGGCAGTTCCCGCCCAGTGCGACCGCCAGGGCGACGTCCAGGAGGGCCTTGCCGGGATCGTGGACGGCGCGCGGCTTGCGCCACGGAGCCAGAGCCGCGGATATGGCCTGGTCAAGGCCGGTCTTGCGGACCGTTTCGACGAGCAGGACCGAACCGGCCTGGGAGACGACCTGGCGGCCATCGCCCTGGACACGGAGGCGGGGTAGGACCCGAAAGAGCGCTTCACCTGGGAAGTGCCTCCGGCGGTGGCAGGAACAAGGACCTCGACAATCCTCATTCTTGCTGGTCAGAGCAATGCCGGTGATTTAGCGCATCAGTGCAGGTAGAGCGCCTACTGATGGTGGTTTTGGGTGGGTAGGCCCCTGGGGTGCATGGGGA
>NZ_BMTL01000077.1 GCF_014649655.1 Streptomyces humidus
CTGCGGAGCGCCGGTAAGACCAGGAGCGATCCCGGCACAGCGCGAAGAAACAGGAAGCCACGGATTCCCGACCGAACCCCGTGCCGCGTAGCGGCACGGCAACGATCGAGAAGGCCAGAATCCTCGGGCTGCAGCCCGAGGAGCATGTCAAAGCGGCAGGGCCTGCGCAGCGTCCGCGGGCGTCATCGCGGTCGCGGGCGTCACCGCGACCGCCGCCGCCGCGACCGCCTCGATGGACCCGGCGGGCGTCGGCAAGGCCGACAGCAACGGCTCGGCCTCCTCGGACCGCTGGTGCGGCAGTGTGACCGCGCGGAGCGGCCGGGGACCCGACACGACCGTGTAGTCCTGTCCCAGGAACGGCGGCACGATCTCGCCCGGGTCCTCGCCGAGCGCCAACTGCACCGCAGCCCAGGGCGCGTTGACGCCGCAGAGAGCCAGCTGATGCAGGCCGCCGGCCGGTCGGGTGTTGACGTCCATCAGGACCGGCCGGTCGCCGAACATCCGGAATTGGATGTTGGAGAGGTAGTGCAGCCCGAAGCCCTCGGCGATGAGACGCGCGGGCTCCAGCCACTGCTCGTGCAGGGTGAAGCCCCGGCGGCGGCCGTTCTTCGTCCGGCCGACGGCCATCCGCAGGATGTTGTCGGGGCCGGTGAGGCAGTCCACGGACACCTCCGGCTGCTCGAGCCGCGGCATGACCAGCCAGTCGACCTGGTCGTCGCCCTGCTCTTCGGCTTGCCGCAACGCTTCGACCACCAGGTCGAGTTGGACGTACGGGCTGGGGAAGCCGGTGAGGTGCGCGAGCGAGAAGGGCGTGCGGGTGATCACGCGGAAGCCCACCCCGCCCGCGCCGGACGCCGGCTTGAAGCAGGCCCGGTGCCCCGCCTCCTCCAACTCCTCTACCGCGGCGACGAGTTCGTCCGCGGAGCGGACCCGGAACCACGGCGGCACCGGCACCCCGATCGCCTGCACGGCCTCGTACGCGATCACCTTGTCGTGGAAGACGGCGACGGCCTCCGGCGGCGGCGCCAGCAGTGCGGTGCCGACCGCCTCGAAGTCGGCGCGGTGCGCCACGACGGCCGCCTGGTGCAGTCGCGGGACGAACACGTCGATGCCGCGACGCCGGCACTGGGCGAGTGCGTACTCGACGTATGCGGCCGGGGACAGGCCCTCGGGCTCCAGCTCGGCGGTGTCGGCGGCGGCGAGGACGGGGGAGTCGGCGTCACCGTGCGTGGCATGGATCTCGACGGCCCGGTCGCTGGGATTTCGTCGCAGCTGATCCGTGAAGAACACGTTCTCCGCGTACGTGCGGTTGAGCCAGACGCGTACGCGAGAGACCATGCGAGGCCGCCTTTCACGGTGTGCGGGCAGGGCGAAACAGGCCCGGCCCGGGCAGGGGGAATGGTGGGTCACCGAACCGCACTGCGTGGAGGGACGCCCATGACGGTGGTGTTGGGGCGATCATACGGCTTCTCGAGGGTGCCGCGTGCAACACGCGTGTTACGGATTTTCCGATCTTGTTCCCGTACGGGGCCCGGTCGGGTAGGGGAGCGCTGCGGCGCAGGTGGGGGCGGGTGCGGTGCCGCGGGCGACCGGATCGGACCTTGTACGACGGGCTCGGATGTGTTCTCGTGGAGGCGCAGGTGTGTTCGTGGGAACGCGGAGCGTGGGCTAGTGAGCGGGGGCTCGAGGTGACGACGACGGCCGGTGGCGCCGGACGACTGCTGGCCATCAGTGATCTGCACATCGGATATCCGGAGAACCGTGCTCTGGTCGAGGCCATGGCCCCGGAGACGGACGAGGACTGGCTGCTGGTGGCGGGCGACGTCTCGGAGAACGTCGCCGACATCCGCTGGGCCCTGAAGACCCTCGCGAGCCGCTTCCGCAAGGTCGTGTGGGTCCCCGGCAACCACGAGCTGTGGTCACATCCCTCCGACCCGGTCTCGCTGCGCGGAGTCGCCCGCTACGAGCACCTCGTCGAGGTCTGCCGCGATCTGGGCGTGACGACGCCCGAGGACCCCTACCCGGTGTGGGAGGGGCCCGGCGGCCCGGTGGTCGTCGCGCCGCTGTTCCTGCTGTACGACTACTCGTTCCTCCCGGCCGGCTGCGCGACCAAGGCGGAGGGGCTGGCCTACGCGGAGAGCACCGGCATCGTCTGCAACGACGAGTATCTGCTGCACCCCGACCCGTATCCGACCCGTGAGGCCTGGTGCCGGGCCCGGGTGGCCGAGACGGAACGCCGGCTCGCCGAGATCCCGGGCGACCTGCCCGTCGTCCCCGTGAACCACTATCCGCTGCACCGGCACCCCATGGACGTGCTGTGGCATCCGGAGTTCGCCATGTGGTGCGGCACCGGGCTGACCGCGGACTGGCACCGCCGCTTCCGCGTCGCCGCCATGGTCTACGGCCACCTCCACATTCCGCGGACCACCTGGCAGGACGGCGTCCGCTTCGAGGAGGTGTCGGTGGGCTACCCGCGCGAGTGGCGGGGACGTCCGCAGCCGCCGGGCCGCCTGCGGCGCATCCTGCCCGCGGAGTCCGCAGAGCCAGTGAAATCCGCGAACCGGGCCGGGACGTCCGGGACGTCCGGGGAATCCGGGACATCCACGAAGTCCGCGAAGCCCGCGAAATCCGGAGGGTCCGGGGAGTCCGCTGAGACGGAGGTCCGGTGATCGAGGATCTGTTGCCCGAGTCGGTGGTGGCGGTGGAGGCCTTCGGCGAGGAGGGCGTGCGCGAGTTCGGCGACGCGCCGCTGTACCCGCAGGAGGAGGCGCTGCTGACGAGGGCGGTGGACAAACGCCGTCGTGAGTTCACCGTCGTACGCGCCTGCGCCCGGCGGGCCATGGAGAAGCTCGGCGTGCCCCCGCAGCCCGTGCTGCCCGGCGAGCGCGGCGCGCCGCAGTGGCCCGACGGCCTGACGGGCAGCATGACCCACTGCGAGGGCTACTGCGCCGCCGCGCTCGTCCGGGCCGACGACCTGGCCTCCCTCGGCATCGACGCCGAACCGCATGCCCCCCTTCCCGAGGGCGTGCTGGACGCCGTCGCCCTGCCCGCCGAGGCGGCCCGGCACGAACGCCTGGCCGAGGAGCGACCCGAGGTGCACTGGGACCGGCTGCTCTTCAGCGCCAAGGAATCCGTCTACAAGGCGTGGTTCCCCCTCACCCGTAAGTGGCTCGACTTCAGCGAGGCCGACATCGATCTCACGGCCACGCCCGCCGGACCCGGCATGGGCTCGCAGGGGACCTTCCGGGCCCGGCTGCTCGTGCCCGGCCCGATGGTGGGCGGCCGGCGGGTCGGGCACTTCGAGGGCCGCTGGAACGTCCGGCGTGGTCTGGTGGCGACGGCCGTGACGGTCCGGCACGGCTGAGACCGCCGGCCCGGCGGTCACGCGCCGGGGCACCAGCTGTGCAGCAGCCGGAAGAACTCCTCCTCGTTGCCCGTCAGTCCGGCGTCCGCCAGGGCCCGCTCCGCCTCGGCCAGCACGCCGGGCGGGACCACGGGAGGCAGCCGGTCGTGCGGTGGGCCGAAGGCGCAGGGGTCCTCGCCGCCCCCCTCGTCGCCGAAGGCCGCTCTGACGGTGTGCAGCAGCCTCAGGTAGGCCTGCACGGCGGTGCGCTCGCGGTCGGTCGGTACGGCTGTGGGCATCGGTCGGCTCTCCCCGTGTCGGCGTCGTCTCCCACGCGCCCCGACGGCGCGTACGCCCCCGTGCGGCGGCGCACACCCCAGCTTGCCGCCCACCACTGACAATCCGGCCGTCGACCCTCTTCGCGGGTTCCGCACGCCTCCCGTTCCGCAGCGATCCGGCGAGGGTGGGAGCGGGGGCGTGGGCGTGGGCCGAGTGTCAGTTCTGCGGTCCGAGATACCCCAGCGACGCCTCGATCCGGCCCGCCAGGTGGTCCCGCTGCCCGCGGCCACGCGGTGCCGAACCCGGCAGCCAGGCCCGGCACTTGCTGGCCAGCAGCAGACCGAACGTCTCCGCCTGCCGCTCGTCGGCCAGATCGAAACGGGTGCGCGCGGCGACGCTGCGCACGGTCGCCTGGAGGTCCGCTCCGTCGCCGAGCGAACGGGCCGCGACCGCCGCGCCCTCGACATGATGGCTGCTGTGGCCCGCCTTCATGTGCCACAGCTCGTGCCCGAGAATCACCAACTGGTGGTCAGGAGCGGTGCGTTCCTCGATGACGACCAGGTCCTGGTCGGCCATGTCCAGCCAGAGACCGCTGGCCGTGTCGGCGGGGAAGGACGCCATGCGGAAGTGGACCGGACGGCCGCGCCGTCTGCTCATCCCGTCGCACAGGGCGGTGTACAGGTCGGCCGGCGCCGAGGGGGCCGGGAGGGTCAGCTCCGAGACCAGCTCGCCGCTGAGGCGGCGCATTTCCTTGGCGATGTTCACGCTTCTCCCCCGGATCACGACTCGGGCCGCTTCACGCTCTCCAGGAGCATGTCCAGCCACTCGGCGACCTTGTCGCGGTGCTGGTCGGTGGGCAGCTGGGCCGCCCGCCACGCGATCCCGCGGACGCCGTGGTCCTGCAGCAGCCGCTCCAGCGGGTCCTCGGCGGCCGCGGCCGCCTCGCGCGCGGCGAGCTTCTGCAGCAGCTCCTGCTCGGTGTGCTGCAGGGCTCCCGCGAGCGCCTCCGGGTCCTCGGCCGTGAGGAACCCGGCGTGCACGCGGAAGAACCGCTGGAGGGCGTCGCAGTGCTCCATCGTGGGACGCCGGTCGCCGTTGATGAGGGCGCCGGCCTGCTGGCGCGACATGCCGGCGCCGTCGGCGATCTCCTGCTGGGTGTACTTGCGGCCGTTGGGCTTGAGCCGGGTGCGGCGCAACAGGTCCAGGCGCTGCAGGAAGCGGGCCTGGACGTCGGGCTCCCCGGCGGGCCGCCCGCTCAGCAGGGCCTTGACCACGGACTCCGGGACCCCGGAGGCGACGGACAGCCGCCCCGTGGCGAAGACCTCCGCGTGCGGTACGCCCAGCCGGTCGGCGAGCGCGGCTACACGGGCGACGACGGCCGACAGCAGCACCGTCGCCGCGGCGCCCGGAACCTCGAAGCCATCCTCCGCCACCGACAGGTCTCCTAGGTCTCTCACGTCCCTCTCACAGGCACACGATCGCCGACACGGGCGCTCGCCGTGAACTGCGTGGAGAGTAGCGGGTGTTTCGAACTCACATCCAGGTCTCGCCACAACTGTGGCCAATTTCAGCCGTCAACGACCACGGAATGCCACGATAGTTGACATGCCGCGCGTCGGGGCACCAGGATCGGGGCGCCGCGTGAAGGCCGCATAGGCAAGAGGGGTGACCTCCCGATGGCATATCAGGCAGGAGGGCAGCGGTCCGTACCGCGGCCCGTCCCCGAGAGTCCCGAGGCCCAGGCGTATCTGCAGGACTACGCCGCGTATCTGGGGGCCGTCCCCTTCCCGTCCGTCGTTCTCGACCACCGCTGGGACGTGGTGCTGTCCAACGCCGCTTTCGCGTCACTCTTCCGCGACGTGAGTCCGCATCCGACGGCTCTGCCGAGTGACAACTTCCTCCGGTTCGTCCTGTTCCATCCCGACGCGCCCTCGGTCCTCGGCGACCACGAGACCGGCTGGTGCCTGCCGATGCTCGCCGGCTTCGCGGCCGCCGTCGAGCGGCACGGGCACGACCACGTGCTGCAGGCGATCCGCCGCGAGATCGCCCAGGACCCCATCATGGAGGCCGCCTACCGGCACGGGCTGCCGCACTGGATCCGAGCGGTCGGCGAGTGCGCCGTCGAACACGACGGGGCGGTCCGCCCGCTGCTGCATCCCGACCCGCGCTGGGGCGCCACGGAGTGCCGCATCGTCGGCGAGACCCCGAGAACCCTGCGGAACATGGGGTACACGCGGCTGACCATGGTGCTGCGCGAGGCACGTCCGGCGGCCGCGCCCCGCCGAGGGCGCGGCGCCCGCCGCGGCGCGAGCCACCTCAGCGTGGTCCCGGCCCCGGAGGGCTGACCGCCGCCGGGGCGCGCCCTCACGGCGGCCCCTCCCGGCTCTCACGACGGCCCCTCCCCGCCTCGACGCTGCTGGCGAGCCCGTTCGCCGACAGCGTCCCGCCTCTCGAGGGCCGTCGGCGCGTCGGCCCACCGTCGGCGGCGCCGCTCACCGGGCCGTTCGTCAGCCGCCCCCGTCGCGGGGTCTCGCGGGGCCGGCACGGCGGCCGCTCCGGCGCGCACACCTCCGCCCACGCGGGCCGGACCCGCACCGCCCCACACCCGCACCGCCCCACACCCGCTTTCCGGGTCACAGATCCAGCACGAGCTTCTTCCCCCGGCACCGCGACACGCAGATCATCATCGTCTCCCCGGCCTCCCGCTCCTCGGCGCTGAGCACGGAGTCCCGGTGCTCCGGTGTGCCGTCCAGCACATCGGTCTCACAGGTGCCGCAGGTTCCCTCGGTGCAGGAGTAGAGCACCTCGACGCCCGCCGCGCGCACGGCGTCCAGCACGGACACGCCCGGCGCGACCGTGAACGCACGCCCGCTCCGCGCCAGTTCGACCTCGAACTCGCCGTCAGCGCCGACCGGTCCCTCCTTCGCCCGGAACCGCTCGACCCGGAGCGCTCCGGCCGGGCAGCGCTCCTCCACGGCGTCCAGCAGCGGGCCGGGGCCACAGCAGTAGACGAGGGCGTCCCCGGGCAGCGCGTCGAGGACCGAACCGAGGTCGAGCAGCCCGACCTCGTCCTGCGGGGCGACGGTGACCCGGTCGCCGTACGCCGCCAACTCCCCGGTGAACGCCATGGACGCGCGGGTGCGGCCCCCGTAGAGCAGGCTCCAGTCGGCGCCCGCCGCCTCGGCCGCCGCCAGCATCGGCAGGACGGGGGTGATCCCGATGCCCCCCGCGATGAAGCGGTACCGGGGCGCCGGGCGCAGCGCGAAGTGGTTGCGCGGACCGCGCACCCCGACCTTGTCCCCCTGCCTCACCTGCTCGTGGACATGGGCGGATCCGCCCCGCCCTGCGGGCTCGCGCAGCACCGCGATCCGCCAGGCGCCCCGGTCTGCCGGATCGCCGCACAGCGAGTACTGCCGCTCCAGGCCCGGCCCGAGGACGACGTCGACATGGGCGCCGGGCTCCCAGGCCGGCAACGGCTCGCCCAGGGGATGGCGCAGGGTGAGGGCGAGCACGCCCTCGGCCGCGGACTCCCGCCGCTCGACGACGAGTTCGGCTTCGTACACATCGCTCATGGGGTGCCTCCCAGCGGCCGGTGTCCTTCGGGGTGGCCCAGCATCCACTCCCACATCTCGACCGGGTCCTGCGAGGCGTGCTCGGCGCCGCAGTGACAGGTGCCGTGCAGGACGTCCGTGCCCGGCAGCCAGTCGACGCGATAGATCTCGCCCGTGTCGCCGGTGCTCACAGGACCTCCACCGGCTTGTCGCCCTCCTCCACCAGCCGGGCGAGGATGCGCCGGGCGGCCAGACCGCCGGTGTCGATGTTGATGCTCAGCTCCTGGTAGCCGGAGCGCTCCGAACCGAGCGTGCGCTGAAGGAGATTGAGCGCGTCGACGTCCTGCATGACCACCGTGTGGTTGTTGCCCCGCAGGAACTCGGTGACCTCCTCGTCGTCCGTCGCCCAGTCCCGCGAGACCATCCAGAAGTCGTACACCTTGCCGTCGGCGGACGGCGTGATGGCGTAGGTGATCTCGGTGTGGAAACCGTTCGGGTCGCTGCCGTCGGCCTCGGGCAGGACGCCCACCGGCGCGATGCGGCTGTGCAGCAGGTACAGGCACGGCGCGTGGTACTCGATGTCCTGCCAGCGGGTGATCCGCCCCTCGATGCCGGTGGAGCGGGCGTAGAACGGCGGGCACTCGGCGTCGTCCATGTGCCGGCTGACCCGCACGATCCCCGCGCCCTCGTCGACCTCCGTGGTGATCGGCGTCTCGGCGACCTCGGGGGTGCCGATGTAACCGCCGTGCAGATACGTCTCGTGGGAGAGGTCGAGGAGGTTGTCGACGAGCAGCCCGTAGTCGGCGTCGATGGGCTCCATCCCGCGGACGGTCGTCCAGCCGGGGGAGTCGAGGTGGCGGGCGCGCGGGACGGTCTGCGGATCGGCCAGGGCCGGGTCGCCGATCCACACCCACACCAGGGAGTCCTGCTCCACGACCGGGTAGGCGGTCACCCGTGCGGTGCGCGGGATGCGCTTCTGGCCCGGCACGTACACGCAGGCGCCGGTCGTGTCGTAGGTGAAGCCGTGATAGCCGCACACGATGCGGTCGCCGTCGAGCCGGCTCTCGGAGAGCGGGAACCTGCGGTGCACACACCGGTCGTGCAGCGCGACGGGCGTGCCGTCCTCCTCCGTGCGGTAGAAGACGAGCGGCTCACCGAGGACCGTCCGGCCGAGCAGCTCCTCGCGCCCGACCTCGTGGCTGTAGGCGGCGACGTACCACTGGTTCCTGGCGAAGGCGGTGGTGTGAGGCATGGGGGTTCCCGTCCCTGTCGGCGGGGCGTCGTCGCCCCGCGTGCCGTGGTTGGAATCAGGGTCGTGAGGGTCGTGGCGGCTCGGCAAGGCGGCTTCCTTCAGGCGGAAGGACTTCTGTGAAGAGGCTGGTCAGAGCCCCGTTCTGTCAGCCTCTAGTCGCCAGAGCAGGGGGCCCGGGTGGTGCTGCTGTTCGGTTCGCGCTTGGGTTAGCCGGAGAGGGCGACGGCGAGTGCGACTACTCACTGCGTGGCGTTAATCGCCCAAAAATGTCCACTTAGTTTCAATTGCGAGACCCCTCTGTCGGCGGATGCTCGGTACAGCGGCAAGAATCAGCATCACTGCAGGTCAACTACGGTTCGTTTTGGATTCTGGGGCCCTCGGGTCGAATCCGGGTCGAATCCGCACCCTTTCAGGCTGTTGAGCGTGTTGCCGCTGGTCAGGATGGTGTGAAGTCACGCTGGATCGCATCGCGGATGGGGGCGGCGCGGCTAGCAGTCAGACCGACGAGCCGCCGAACAGATGCTGAGTGGCTGTGGTTGGCTGCCAAAGGGAGGCAACTCACCAGCAGAATCTTCGCTGCTGGTGGTGCACGCCTTTCGCGATCATGTCCTGCCTAAACAACTTCAGGCGGGGCGGTCGATGCGCGACGGCCCGGGACCGGCGGTTCCTGGCCGAGACCGACCTGCCGGGCGTCAGGGGCCATCCAGGAGATGCGCGGAAGGCGGACTGCGGGGCCGAGGCCCCACCGCCCCGCGCGGCAGCCGGCGCTCTCCTGACATCCTGTACCCCCCCCGGAACTGCCATTCCTCGGCGCCGACATCAGCACAGCCCCGGTCCGCTCGCCGTCACAAACGCCGAACTGGAAAATCACGGTGCACAGAGCTCATTGAGCGGTGCGCTGGGCCGCCTCAAGAAGCATGGGAGCGGCTTCCAGGGTCTGACGCGGAACCAGCAGACCGCCGTCGGTGCCGAGCACCTCGTCCCAGTGGTCGCGGAGTGTCTCGGCCGAGGGGTCTTGCGTGAAGTAGCCCGCCTCTTCGCCGGTGACGACTCGCGCGAATCGTCCCGAGAACGCGTCGAAGACCTGGCCCGATACGGAGCAGGAACGGTGAGCGAGCATAACCACCAGTGGCGCCACCAGTTCGCTGCGCATGGACTTGCGTGAGTACTCGAGGAATTGCTCGTCGGTGACCACGTCCGCCTGCATCCGGGTGAAGGCGGCCGGGCTGACGGCGTTGACGACGATGCCCGCCGGTTCGCCTTCCACGGCCAGCGCCTTGGTCAGGCCAAGGATCGCTCCCTTGGCCGAGGCGTAGGGCGACTGGCCGCTCATCCCGTAGAGCGCGGCGCCCGAGGTGGTGTTCACGATCCGACCGCGACCTTGGGCCTGGAAGTGGGGCCATGCCGCCCGGATCGGATGGACACTACCCATGACATGTACGCGCCAGTACTTCTCGAAGTCGGCGTCGGTGGAGTCCAGGAGCGGGATGTCGCCGGCGATCCCGGCGTTGTTCACCAGCGCGTCGAGGCGGCCGTAGGTGCAGACGGCCGTGTCGATGAGGTCGGCCCCGCCGTCCTGCGTGGAGATGTCCCCGAAGTGCGTGACGGCCTGTCCTCCCGCCTCCCGGATGAGCGCTACCGTCTCACGCGCCGGTTCCTCGGAGGCGCCGCCGCCCCCCCGGGCGGCGCCAAGGTCGTTGACCACGACACGGGCACCCCGTCGGGCGAACTCCTGGGCATACGCGCGCCCGAGGCCGCCTCCTGCGCCCGTGATGGCGATGACGTCTCCGTCGAAGGAGAGTTGCTCCATAGCCCGTACCTTCTCGTTGGTGGATCTGTGTGGATGTGTGGGGTGTCGAGCCGGCTGCGGCGCCGGCTCAGCCGGAGGTCATCTGGAACCAGCCGCCGTCGGCGACGTGGTTCGGTCCCGAGGCGAACGACGCCTCGCCCGACAGCAGTCAGGCGGTGGTGCGGGCCATCTCGATCGGCTCTCCCCTGCGACCACCCGGCTGTCCGGCCGCGAACCTCGTCTCGTCGATGCCCGAGGCTCCTCCGGCCGCGAAGGCTGCGCCGCTTCCGAAGGCTACCCGAAAATACTATCCCGTGGAAAGTATTTTTGACGGTACTCTGGGGAGATGGTCAAGGAGGTCAGGAAGGGCGACGAACCGGTCGGGTACGAGCGTGAGCTCACCAGTCACCTCACTCACCTCTTGCGACTGTGGACCTCGCCCCGGTTCCGTGAAGCACTCATGGGCATGAGCATGCACGGTCTCAACGAGACCGACAGCCGGGTGCTGTGGGAGCTCGCCCACCGCAACCCCTCCCGCCCCGGCGCGCTCGCCGAGGAACTCTCGCTCGGCGCGCCCGCGTTGACCAAGGCGGTCGCACGCCTCAGCGCACGCGGCCTGATCGAGGCGCTGCCCGATCCGTCGGACCAGCGCGCACGCCTGGTCAGCCTCACCGCCGAAGGTCGCGAGGTCGCCGCAGACCTGTTCCGCATCGGTGATCACATGATTGACAGTGTGACCCAGGGATGGTCACCGCAGGACGTGGCTCTACTCACCTCCCTGCTCGCGCGCCTCGGTGAGGACTCGACCCGCTTTGCCAAGCGACTGGCGGACGACTGAGGGCCGCCACAGTCAGCTCTGCGACGCTCCAGCCGCCGTGAGCGCCTCGAGTCGGAGCTGGAGGAGTCGATCGAGCGCCCACAGAGCGGCGGGCGCTTCGGCCGAGGGATCTATCAGCCAGGACTGGCCGATGGGCAGCCCGGATGGCAGGAGAACGTTCGCCGTGGTCGACACCACAGAGATCTACGTCCACTGCCCGACCTGGCGAGGCACCTACTGAAACATAAGCGGCAATCCGCTCACGCTAAATGCCCACTCCGGCGTAGTTGAGTTGTCCGCGTTTGGTGCGCCGGTTCTTGATGACGTCCAGGGTGCCCGGGTGCGGCGTAAGCGCGTCGCCGGTCGGTTGGAACTCGGCGTCTAGTAGGGCTTGGTCAGGTCGGTTGTGTGGTGATGCGTGTCCTGCCGGCCCGGTGTGGCGTTGAGAGTGTGTGACTCCGGACGAGATTGCTGCGGTGTGGTGAGTTGGAGGCGTTCGCGGCAGAGGTGTTCGAGCCGTTCGCGCGCAAGGATCAGCGTCGATGGGGGCAGGTGTATCTGCGGGGGCTGCTGACCGACGGGCAGCGTAAGTCGGTCGAGC
>NZ_BMTL01000078.1 GCF_014649655.1 Streptomyces humidus
CTCCACCGCGTCCACGTCCGCGGCCGACAGCCCCGCGCTCGCCAGGGCCGCCCGGATCACCCGCTGCTGCGAGGGGCCGTTGGGGGCGGTCAGGCCGTTCGAGGCGCCGTCCTGGTTGACCGCGCTGCCCCGGATCACGGCCAGCACCCGGTGACCGTTGCGCCGCGCGTCCGACAGCCGCTCCAGCAGCAGAAGGCCCGCGCCCTCGCCCCAGCCCGTGCCGTCCGCCGCGTCCGCGAAGGGCTTGCAGCGGCCGTCGGTGGCCATGCCGCCCTGGCGGCTGAACTCGACGAAGGCGCCGGGGGTGGACATGACGGCGACGCCGCCCGCCAGGGCCAGCGAGCACTCCCCCGCCCGCAGGGCGTGTGCCGCCAGGTGCAGCGCCACCAGGGAGGAGGAGCAGGCCGTGTCCACGGTGACGGCGGGACCTTCCAGGCCCAGGGTGTAGGCGACGCGTCCGGAGACGACACTGCCGGTGTTGCCGGTGAGGATGTGGCCCGCGACGCCGTCGGGGACGTCGCGCAGCACGGAGCCGTACTCCTGGTTGCTGCAGCCGACGAAGACTCCGGTGCTGCTGCCGCGCAGGGCGGCGGGGGCGATGCCGGCACGTTCGACCGTCTCCCAGGCGACCTCCAGCAGCAGCCGCTGCTGCGGGTCCATGGCGAGGGCCTCGCGCGGCGAGATGCCGAAGAAGTCGGCGTCGAAGCGGTCGGCGGCGTGGACGAAGCCGCCCTGGGCGGCGGCGCTGCCGCCGTCGCCCTCGTGTCCGAACAGTGCGTCGAGGTCCCAGCCGCGGTCGGCGGGGAAGCCCGTCATGGCGTCCGTGCCGTCGGCGAGGAGCCGCCAGAAGTCCTCGGGGGTGTCGGCTCCGCCCGGCCAGCGGCAGGCCATGGCGACGATGGCGACCGGCTCGGTCATCGCCTCCTGCAACCGCTGGTTGTGCTTGCGCAGCCGCTCGTTCTCCCGGAGCGAGGCACGGAGGGCTTCGACGACTTTTTCGGAGGACATGCTCAGCTCCACACTTCGCGCTTCGATGCAGACAGGGGTCCAGACCGGCTGGACGGATTGGGACGGGGGCAGCGCACGCTCAGTCGTCGGCGCCCAGGGCCATCCGGACGAGGTCGTCGACGTCCATGTCGTCGACGTCCACGTCGGCGACGGCGTGGTCGGCGTCGGCCGGGGTCGGCGGCTGCTGACCGGTCCGGGCGGCGGGGGCGGGGGCCGACGCGAGGTCCATGAGCGTGTCCAGCAGCCCCGATTCACGGAACCTGGTGATCGGGATGGACGTCAGCAGCTTGCGGATGGCCGCCTCGTCGGGTTCGCCCGGACGGGGAGCGGTCGTGCCCGGTGCGGTCGGGACCTGGTCCGTTCCGGTCGCGAAGTGCTCCCGGTGCAGGTGGTCGGCGAGCACGGCCGGGGTGGGGTAGTCGAAGACCAGGGTGGCGGGCAGCAGCACCCCCGTGGCGGCGTTGAGCCGGTTGCGCAGTTCGACGGCGGTGAGCGAGTCGAACCCGAGTTCCTTGAAGGACTGCTCCGGGTCGATCCGGGCGGCGGACGCGTGCCCCAGGACGGCGGCGACCTGGCGGCAGACCTCCTCGGCCAGCCTGCGGTGCCGGTGGGGGGCGTCGAGCCGGGTCAGTTCGGCGGCGAGGTCCTGCCCGCCGCCCGGCCGGGCGGCGGGTGTGCGCTCCGCGACGGTGCGGCGGGGCCGGGCCAGCCCGGCCAGCAGCGGGGGCGCCGGGTCCTCGGCCCCGAGGCGCGTCGTGTCCACGGCCATCGGCAGGCACACGGCGACCGGCTGGTCCAGGGCCTCGGTGAAGAGGGCCAGGCTCTCCTTGGGGGCGAGCGGCGGCAGTCCGGCGCGTTCCATGCGGCGGACGTCGGCGTCGCTGAGGCCGCTGGTCATTCCGGTGGCCTGGGACCAGGGCCCCCAGGGCAGGGACAGGGCGGGCAGGCCCAGTGCGTGCCGGTGTCCGGCGAGGGCGTCGAGGAAGGCGTTGGCCGCCGCGTAGTTGGCCTGGCCGGGGGCGCCCAGGGTGCCGGCGACCGAGGAGAAGAGGACGAACGCGCTCAGGTCGAGGTGGCGGGTGAGGTCGTGGAGGTGGACGGCGGCGTCCAGCTTGGGGCGCAGCACGGCGTCCAGCCGCTCGGGGGTGAGATGGCCGACGACGGTGTCGTCGAGGACGCCGGCGGCGTGGACGACGGCGGTCAGCGGATGGCCGTCGGGTACGGAGGCGAGCAGGGCGGCGACCTGGTCCCGGTCGGCGACGTCGGCTGCCCGGACGCTCACCTCGGCGCCGAGCTCCTCCAGTTCCGTGACGAGCGGGGCGGCCTCGGGGGCGGCGGCTCCACGGCGTGAGGCGAGCAGCAGGTGGCGTACGCCGTGCTCGGTGACCAGGTGGCGGGCGAGCAGGGCGCCGAGGCCGCCCGTGCCACCGGTGACGAGGACCGTGCCGTGCGGGTCGAGCGGTGCGGGGACGGTGAGGACGACCTTGCCGATGTGGCGGGCCTGCGACATGTGGCGGAAGGCTTCCGGTGCGCGGCGCACGTCCCACGCGGTGACCGGCAACGCGGTCAGCGCTCCGGTCTCGAAGAGGCCGACGAGGGTGGTGAGCATCTCGCCGATGCGGTCGGGTCCGGCCTCGATGAGGTCGAACGCCCGGTAGTGGACGCCGTGATGGCGGGCTGCGACGTCCTCGGGGTCGCGGACGTCCGTCTTGCCCATCTCCAGGAATCGTCCGCCGGGGGCCAGCAGTCGCAGGGAGGCGTCGACGAACTCGCCCGCCAGGGAGTCCAGGACGAGGTCGACGCCGCGGCCGCCGGTCGCGGCGCGGAAGGCGGTCTCGAAGGTCAGGTCGCGGGAGGAGGCGATGTGGGCGTCGTCCAGTCCGGCGGCACGCAGGGCGCCCCACTTTCCGGGGCTCGCGGTGGCGTACACCTCGGCGCCGAGATGGCGGGCGAGCTGGGTGGCGGCCGTTCCGACGCCGCCGGCGGCCGCGTGGACGAGGACGGTCCGGCCCTCGGTCACGCCGCCGAGGTCGACGAGGGCGTAGTACGCGGTGAGGAAGACGATCGGCACGGTCGCCGCCTGGGCGAAGGTCCAGCCGTCGGGCATACGGGCGACGGTGCGGGCGTCGGCCACCGCCACGGGTCCGTAGGCGGCGGGGAACATGCCCATGACGCGGTCGCCGACGGTGAGGCCGGTGACGCCGGGGCCGACCTCGGTGATCACTCCGGCTCCCTCCAGGCCGAAGTCACGGGCCGGACCTGGGTACATGCCGAGGGAGTTGAGCACGTCGCGGAAGTTGACGCCCGCGGCGCGGACGGAGAGCCGTATCTCGCCGTGGGCGAGGGCGCGTTCGGCGTCCGGTGCGGCGACGAGTTCCAGCCCGTCGAGGGTGCCCTTGCGGACCATGTCCAGCCGCCAGGCCGCGCCCGGGGCGGAGTGCGGGGGGCGCAGGGCGGTGGCCGGGTCGGTACGGGTGATGCGCGGGAGGTGCACGGTCCCCTCGCGCAGGGCGAGTTGGGAGTCGGTGCGGGCCAGCGCCGCGGGCAGGGCGGCGAGCGAGGCGGGTGCGGTGTCGGTGTCGAGGAGGACGAACCGGCCGGGGTGTTCGGACTGCGCGGAGCGGACGAGGCCCCAGGCCGACGCTGCGGCCGGGTGGCGCACCCCGGGTCCGGCAGGTCCGTCCGGCATGAGCGCCTCACGGGTCACCAGGACGAGCCGGGTGGCGTCCAGCCGTCGTTCGGCGAGCAGTTGACGGACGAGGGCGAGGGCGTGCCGGGCCGCCGTGTGACCCGCCCGGTCGAGCGGACCGTCGTCGTGGGGGACGACGGCGAGCACGGCGCCGGGGACGGTGTCGGCGTCGGCGTCGGCGTCGGTCAGGGCCGCCGCCAGGGCGGCGAGGTCGGCGGCCTCGGTGATGTCGACGGGGACTCCGGCGGCGCCGAGCAGGGCGGCGAACTCCCGGCCGGCGGCGTCGCCGAGGACGGTGAGCCCGCCCGGGTACGACGGGTCGCCCGTCACCGGCTGCGGCTGCGGCTGCCAGGCGAGCCGGAAGAGGTCGCCCGCGCCCCGGTCGGGGCGGGCGCGCAGCCGTTCGGGGTCGATCTCGCGCAGGGTGAGGGACCCGACGGTGGCGACGGGACGCCCGGTGGCGTCGGCCACGTCGAGGGCGACGGTGTCCTCGCCGCGCAGGGCGAGCCGGACCCTTACGGCGGTGGCGCCCGTGGCGTGCAGGGTCACGTCCCGCCAGGAGTACGGCAGCCGGCCGGGCGCGGACTCGTCCAGCGGCAGGAAGGCGGTGGCGTGCAGGGCGGCGTCGAGCAGCGCGGGGTGCAGACCGTAGCGGGCGGCGTCGGCGTGTGCTCGATCGGGCAGGGCGATCTCCGCGTACACGTCGCCGTCGACCCGCCAGGCGGCCCTCAGCCCCTGGAAGACGGGCCCGTAGCCGAAGCCGGCCGCGGCGAGCCGGTCGTAGGTGTCGTCGACGGCCAGTTCCTCGGCTCCCGCGGGCGGCCAGTCGGCGAGCGGGACGCCGTCGGGTCCGGGGCGGGCGCCGGGGGCGAGGATGCCGTCGGCGTGCAGGGTCCAGGGCCGGTCGGCGGGGGCGTCGACGGGCCGGGAGTGCACGCTGAGCGGACGGTTGCCGTTCGCGTCGGGGGCGCCGGTGCGCAGTTGCAGGGCGACGGCCTGATCGGCGGTCAGCAACAGCGGTTCGACCAAGGTGAGTTCGGTGATCCGGTCGCAGCCCGTGCGCTCGGCGGCGAGCAGCGCCAGATCGAGGTGGGCGGTGCCGGGCAGGACGGTGGTGCCGCCGACGGCGTGATCGGCGAGCCACGGCTGGTCGGTCACGGAGAGCCGGCTGGTGAAGACGTGGCCGCCGGCGTCGGCGAGGTCGACGCGCGCGCCGAGCAGCGGGTGGCCGGCGTCGGCGAGGCCCGCCGCGGCCAGGTCGCCCGCGCTCCGGCCGCCCGTGGCGGGCCAGTAGCGCTCGCGCTGGAAGGCGTAGGTGGGCAGGTCGACGGTCCTGCCGGAGCCACCGGTGGCGGCGCTCCAGTCGAGGTCGACGCCCTGGGCGTGGGCGTGTGCGAGTCCGGCGAGCAGGGTTGCGGTCTCGTCCTGGCCGGGGCGCAGCAGGGCGACGGCGACGGTGTCGGCGGGGTCGGTGACGGAGTCGGCGACCAGGGCCGTGAGGGTGCCGTCGGGGCCGATCTCCAGGTAGCGGCGGACACCGGCCTCCTGGAGGGTGCGCACGCCGTCGTGGAAGCGGACGGCCTGACGCACATGCCGGACCCAGTAGTCGGGCGAGGCGAGTTCGTCGTACCGGGCCGGCCGGCCGGTGACGTCGGAGACGACGGGGATGAGCGGCTCGTGGTACTCCAGCGTGGCGGCCACCTCGCGGAAGTCCTGGAGCATGGGCTCCATCAGGGGCGAGTGGAAGGCGTGGCCCACGCGCAACCGCCTGGTGCGCCGGCCCTTCTCCTCGATGCGGGCGGCGACGTCCCGGACGGCGTCCTCCTCGCCGGAGACCACCACCGAGCGGGGTCCGTTGACCGCGGCCAGGCTCACCCGGTGTTCGCGGCCGTCCAGCAGGGGCAGCACCTCCTCCTCGGCGGCCTGGAGGGCGATCATGGCGCCGCCGGCGGGGAGGGCGTCCATCAGCCGGCCGCGTGCCGTGACCAGGGCGCAGGCGTCGCGGAGGGAGAGGACCCCGGCGGCATGCACGGCGGCCAGGGAGCCGACGGAGTGGCCGAGAAGGTGGTCGGGGGTCACGCCGAGGCCGCGGACGAGCCGGTACAGGGCGACTTCCAGCGCGAACAGGGCCGGCTGGGCGTGACCGGTGCGCTCCAGCAGCGCTCCGGCGTCGCCGAGGACGGCCTCGCGCAGCGCGGTGCCGAGGACGTCGGCGCCGAAGTGGGCGCACACCTCGTCGAAGGCGTCGGCGAAGGCCGGGAAGGCGGCGTACAGGTCGCCTCCCATGCCGGGGCGCTGGGCGCCCTGGCCGGTGAAGAGGAAGGCGGTGCGTCCGCCGCGCGCGGCGGTGCCCGTCCCGTCGGACCGCGGGGCGCCGGAGGCCAGCCGGGCCAGCTCGGCGAGCAGGTCGTCGCGTCCGGCGCCGAGCAGCACCGCGCGGTGTTCGAAGACGGGGCGGGTGGTCGCCAGGGAGTGGCCGAGGTCGGCGGCGGAGAACTCGGGGTGCCGGACGGCGTGGTCCAGCAGCTTCCGGGCCTGGGCGCGCAGCGCCTCGGGGGTGCGGGCGGACAGCGGCCAGGCGGTCGTCGCGTGGGCGACCGGCCGCTGCCGGGCGGGCGCGCCGGTGCGGGGTGCGACCGGGTCCGACGGAGCCTCTTCCAGGATGACGTGGGCGTTGGTGCCGCTGAACCCGAAGGACGAGACGCCCGCGCGCCGGGGGCGGCCCTCCTCGCGCTGCCAGGGCCGGGCTTCGGTCAGCAGGGCTACGGCGCCGGGGGCCCAGTCGACCCGGCTGGAGGGCCGCTCGGCGTGCAGGGTGCGGGGCAGTTCGCCGTGGTGCAGCGCCAGCACCGTCTTGATGACGCCCGCGACTCCGGCGGCGGCCTGGGTGTGGCCGATGTTGGACTTCACCGAGCCCAGCCACAGGGGCCGCTCCCGGTCCTGGCCGTAGGCGGCCATGAGCGCCTGGGCCTCGATGGGGTCGCCGAGGACGGTGCCGGTGCCGTGTCCCTCCACGGCGTCGACGTCGGCGGGGGTGAGCCCGGCGTCGGCCAGCGCGGCCCGGATCACCCGTTCCTGCGAAGGACCGTTGGGAGCGGTCAGGCCGTTGCTTGCGCCGTCGGAGTTGACGGCGCTGCCGCGCACCACGGCGAGGACCCGGTGCCCGTTGCGCCGGGCGTCGGACAGCCGCTCCACCAGCAGCATCCCGGCGCCCTCGCCCCAGCCCGTGCCGTCGGCGCCGTCGCCGTAGGCCTTGCAGCGTCCGTCGGGTGCGAGACCGCGCTGGCGGCTGAACTCCAGGAACGCGGCCGGGGTCGACATCACGGTGACGCCGCCCGCGAGCGCCAGATCGCACTCGCCCGCGCGCAGCGCCCGGGCCGCCCAGTGCAGGGCGACCAGGGAGGACGAGCAGGCGGTGTCGACGGTGACGGCGGGGCCCTCCAGGCCGAGGGTGTAGGAGATGCGGCCGGAGACGACGCTGGCGGCGTTGCCGGTGCCGAGGTAGCCGTCGACGTCGTCCGAGGACGTGCGCAGCAGGGCCGGGTAGTCCTGGCCGTTGGTGCCGGCGAAGACGCCGGTCCGGGAGCCGCGCAGGGTGCGCGGGTCGAGGCCGGCGCGCTCGACGGCCTCCCAGCACACCTCGAGGAGCAGTCGCTGCTGCGGGTCCATGGCCAGTGCCTCGCGCGGCGAGATGCCGAAGAAGGCGGGGTCGAACCGGTCGACGCCCGGCAGGAAGCCGCCGGTGCGGGTGTAGCTGGTGCCCTCGTGGTCGGGGTCCGGGTGGTACAGCGAGGTGAGGTCCCAGCCGCGGTCGTCGGGGAATCCGGTCAGGCCGTCGCCCCCGGAGGCGAGCAGGTCCCACAGCCGCTCGGGCGTGTCGGCGCCGCCGGGGAGCCGGCAGGCCATGCCGACGACGGCGATGGGGTCGTCGGCGCCGCCGTGCGCGGCGCGGGGCGTTCCGGTGGCGGACCGGGCGGATCGGTCGCCGGCCGGCAGCGAGCGCAGCAGATGGGCGGCGAGCGCGGCCGGGGTGGGATGGTCGAAGGCGACGCCGGCCGCGAGCCGCAGGCCGGTACGGCGTTGCAGCGCGTTGCGCAGTTCGACGGCGGTCAGCGAGTCGAGTCCGAGGTCGCGGAAGGCCCGTTCGGGGTCGGCGGCGGGAGCGTCCGGGGCGTGACCGAGGACGGTGGCGATCTCCGTCTGCAGGAGACGCAGGACGGCGCCGGGCCGCTCGGTGGCCGGCAGGGCGGCGAGGGTGCGGGCCAGGCGTCCGCCCGTCCTGGGGGCCCCGGCGGTACGGCGTGCGGAGACGGCGGGGTCGCGGAGCAGCGCCGGGGTGGGGGTGGTGGCGGCCCGGGCGGTGGCCAGGTCCAGCCGGACCGGCAGGAGCACCGGGCGGTCCTGTGCCGACGCGAGGTCGAGCAGGCGCAGGGCGTCGGCGGTGGACAGCGGCGCGATGCCCGCACGGGCCGTCCGGGTGCGGTCGGCGTCGCCGAGACCGGCCGTCATGGCGCTCTCCTCGGCCCACAGGCCCCAGCCCAGGGCGAGCGCCGGCCGTCCCTGCGCACGGAGCGTGGCGGCCAGCGCCTCCAGGAAGGCGTTGGCGGCCGCGTAGCTGCCCTGGCCGGGACCGCCGAAGGTGGCGGCGGCGGACGAGAAGAGCACGAAGGCCGACAGGTCCATGTCACGGGTGAGCCGCTCCAGATGGGCGGCGGCGTCCGCCTTGGGCCGCAGCACGGCCGACAGACGGTCCGGGGTCAGCGCGGCGATGACGCCGTCGTCGATCACCCCGGCGGCGTGGAAGACGGCGCCGAGGGGACGTTCCTCGGGCACGGCGTCCAGGAGCGCCGCGAGCGCGGCCGGGTCGGCCACGTCGCAGGCGACGAACGTCACCTCGGCACCGGCCTGTTCGAGGGCGGCGCGCAGGGGGGCGGCTCCGGGCGCGTCGGGGCCGCGGCGGCTCGCCAGCAGCAGATGCCGTGCTCCGTGCGCGGAGGCCAGGTGGCGGGCGACGGCCGCGGCAACGGTGCCGCCCGCCCCGGTGACGAGCACGGTCCGCTCCGGATCGAGAAGCGGCCTCGCGGAGCCGTCCGGGCGGTGCCGGACGAGGCGGGCGGCATGGGCGCGTCCGGCCCGCAGGGCGATCTCCGTCTCGCCGCTGTGCGCCGCCTCGCAGACGGCGGCGAGGAGCGACTCCGGGTCGGTGCCGGAGTCGGTGTCCACGAGCAGGAAGGTCCCCGGGTCCTCCGACTGCGCCGAGCGCACCAGACCGCGTACGGCGGCCGCCGCGAGATCGGCGACCGGCTCGCCGGGCCGGACGGCCACCGCGTTCCGGGTGAGCAGGACCAGCCGGGCGCCGGCCGTGCGTTCCTCGGCCTGCCAGCGCTGGAGCAGTTCCAGAGCCGCGGCTGTCGACTCGTGCACGGCGGCGGGCGGTTCCGTGTCACCGCTCTCCCAGGACGCGAGGACCAGGTCCGGCACGGGTGCGCCGGGTTCGGCCAGAGCGGTGAAGAAGGCGTCCGGGTCGGCGTGGACGTCGGCGTCCGCCGGGGCGGGTCCGGCGCCCAGGAAGGCCACCGCGGGCCGGTGCGCGGGCGCCGCGGCCGGGGGCAGCGCGGTCCAGTCGACGGCGAACAGGGCGTCGTCGGCCGGGGACGTGGCGGTCGCGGGCAGCTCCTCCACGGGGGTGAGGGCGACCGCGCCGACGGTGGCGACGGGCGTGCCGGACTCGTCGGCGAGGTCGAGTCGCAGACTGCCGTCGGGGCGGGGCCGGAGCCTGATCCGCAGCGTCTGCGCACCGGCCGCGTACAGGGTGAGGTCCCGCCATGTCGTGGCGAATCCCGCGGGGTGGCCGAGCGCGGGGGCCGCGTGCAGGGCCGCGTCGAGGAGCACCGGGTGCAGGGCGGCCCGCAGGGCGTCGGCCCGGAGCTCCTCCGGTACGGCGACCTCGGCGTACGTCTCGTCTCCGGCCCGCCACACCGCGGTGAGACCTCGGAAGAGGGGGCCGTGGTCCATCCCGCGGGCCCGCCACGCCTCGTGGATCTCGTCGACCTCGTCCGGGTCCAGGGCCTGGGCGCCCGGCGGCGGCCAGGCAGCGTCCTGCGCGTCCGGCCAGGGCAGCTCCGGCGTGCCACCGGCCTGCGCCAGGACACCGCGGGCGTTGCGGGTCCAGGGCCGGTCGGCCGCTTCCGCCGCGTCCTGAGTCCGGTCGCCGACGGCCGGGGCGGGCCGGGAATGGCAGGCGAACGCCCGGTTGCCGTCCTCGTCCGGGCCGTCGAGGACGACCTGGATCTCGACAGGCCCCTGGCCGCCGCCGTCGAGTACGAGCGGTCGTTCCTGTGCGAGTTCGACGACGTGGTGCCCGCCGACGGCTGCGCCGAGATGCAGGGCGAAATCGACGTAGGCGGCGCCGGGCAGGACGGTGACGCCCCCCGTGGCGTGGTCGGCCAGCCAGGGGTGTGCGCGGGTGGAGAGCACGGTGGTGGCCAGCACGGACGAGGAGTCCGCAAGGGTCACGGCGGCGCCGAGCAGCGGATGACCGCCGGCGCGCCGCCCGGCGCCGGGCACCGGGTCGAGCCAGAAGCGCCGCTGCTGGAAGGCGTAGGTGGGCAGTTCGACCGTCCTGGCGGCGGGGAGCAGCGCGGTCCAGTCCGGGCTGCTTCCGTGCGCGTGCAGCGCGGCGACGGCATGGAGCAGCGTCACCGCCTCCGGCCCGTCCTTGCGCAACGTGCACGCCAGGACACTGCGGTCGTCGTCGAGGAACGCACGGGCGAGGGCGGTGAGGGTGCCGTCCGGCCCGAGTTCGACGAAGCGCGTGGTCTTGTCCCCTGCGAGGGCGCGGACGGCGTCGGTGTACCGGACCGTCCGGCGGACGTGCCGCACCCAGTGCTCCGGGGACATCAGCTCCTCGGCGCTCGCGGCCTCCCCCGTGACCGTGGAGACGACGGGGAGTTCGGGACGCCCGTACGTCAGGCTCTCGGCGACCTCACGGAAGTCGTCGAGCATCGGCTCCATCGACGGCGAGTGGAAGGCATGGCTCACCCGCAACGCCGTCACCTTCCGGCCCAGGCCACGGAAGCGGTCCGCGATCTCCTCGACCGCCGGTGCCGCACCCGAAACCACCACCGCCCGCG
>NZ_BMTL01000079.1 GCF_014649655.1 Streptomyces humidus
GGGAGAACATTCCGGCGTACTGACCATAGAAACGCTCCATGGCATCCGCTGTGATCTTCCTTGCGGGCGCCTGAACCGAAGCGGGAACGGTGGCGGGCACGGTGGCGCCGGCGTACGCCCCCGTGGCGGGGAAGTAGGTTCCCGAGACGGCGGGCTGAGCCATGACAACGGGAGCCTGAGCAGGGGCGATCCACTGCACCTGCTGCACCGCCGGCCCCTCGTACGAGACAGCGGGATAGGAAGAAGCGACGCCCTGCTGCACGTAGACGTAGGCCGACTGACCGCTGCTCGAACTCCCCTGCACCACCGCCGGCCAGGAAGAGGTCCCCGGCACCTGCGCATACGGCACCGACTGCCAGGCTTGGGACGACGAACCCGCAGCCGACGTCCCCGCCACCGCGTACCCCTGCTGCGAGGAGGACGCCGTCGGCACCGCGTACCCCTGCTGCGAGGAGGACGCCGTCGGCACCTGCTGCGGTGGCCGGCCACGCCCCTGCCGCCGCGACCCGCCCGGCACCATGCCCCCACGCAGCCGCGGCGCGTCCTGCCCCACGGCCGCGTAGGCGATCTCGCTCGCTCGCTGCACCGACGACAGGCCCGGCAGCCATGAGCCCTCGTCGACCATCTCCTGACGGATCCGCTCGAACTCCTCCCGGCTCACCTCCCCCCGCGACATGTCACGAAGTCGCCCGTTCACCCTGTCGAAGAGATCCTCATCCGGATCCAACGGCCGAAAACCCGCCGGCTCCGTGGCCGGGGGCTCGGAAGCCACCGGAGCGACGGGCTCGGAAGACCTGCCGGAACGCATCCCATCGGTCTCGGACACGACATTCACGGGAGACGGGTCCGGCACCCGGTCACCCGCCCCCGCCGACGGCATTTGCTGCTTCCGCGCCACCGAGTCCGGCGCATCCGTCTCGGTGCCGTACGGAAGGCCGGCCGGAGGAACGGCGACGGCTCGGGAGTCACCGGCGGAGTGTGCGCCCCGCGCGTGTGCGCTCGGCCCGGGCTCCGACCTGGGCTCCGACCTGGGCCCGACGACCGTCCGGTCGCCGCGGCTGGTGGCGTCGGATGCCGTTGCCGGTCGGCGCCCTGCCTCGAGCGGGGACGTGCCGTCCTCCCCGAGGGGCGTCGCGATCGTGTCGGCCGTCGACCGGCGGTTCGCCTCTTTGCCGTCCGTAGTCACGGTCGCGGTCGTGGTCGCGGTCGTGGCCGTGGTCGCGATCCGGGCCGTGTCCGATGACAGCGGCGTGGCGCTGCGGGCGATCTGCGGCGAACCGGTGGCGGTCGGCCGGGCAGTCGCCGTCGGGGGCAGTGCCGTCCCGGGCTCTTCGGTCGCCTCGGGGGCGGGACTGTTCACGCTCCTCGTGCCCGCAGCCGTGCTGGTCCTGTCCCCGGCCTGGCCCGTGGTGGCTGTCGTCGGGTTGCCGCTCTGCGAGGGCTCGGTTCCGGTCGTCCGAGCCGGTTTCGAGGAGTTCGACGGCGCTGAGCGGTCCGCCTCATGGGAATCGGCGGCCGTGGACCGCTGCGCCTCCGGAGCGGCGGGGACGGAACCGGCCGTGCCCGAAGTCGCAGCCATGACCGGGGCCGCGGCGATGGCGGCCTGCGACATCGCGTCGGCCGGGAGCCGACCGGTGGTCCCGGTGTCGCCGTCGGCGGATGTGCCGACGTCGTGGACCCCGTTCTCGGTCCGCTGCGGGGTAACGGCATGGTCGCCGGACGTCGTGACGACGCGGTCCGCCTCCTCCGGCGCCCGGTTGCGCACCCCGGTGCCGGTCGCGGCGCCTTCACCACCGGAGTGCGTGGTGCCCCCGGTGCCGGTCGTGGCTCGCCTGGTGCCGGTCGGGGTGCCTTCGGCGGAGTGCTCGGTGTCCGCCAGGTGCACACCGTTCCCCCCGCTCACAGTGGAGATGCGCTGCACGCCCGGCGCCGTGACACCGGCCAGACCCCCCAGTGCGGTCAGGCCGTTGACACCGCCGGAACCCTCCGCCAGCCCACCCGAGGTCTGCGACGCCTTCAACCCGTAACCGGGCTCCCCGGTCGACGCCCCCTTCCGCTCCAGATCGGAGGACTGCCCTCCCGTTCCCTCCGCCATTGCATCCCGCGTCGCCTCTCGCAGACCCGTGACACCTTCCTCGACCCCGTGGTGCAGCAAGCCCTCACTGAACTGGCTCACCCCCGCGGTCCAGAAACTCGTCCCGAACGCACTCCACGAGAACGGCACCCCGTAGAACGCCATCGCCAGCAACGTCTCCGGCAACGCCTCCGTCAGACCGTCCGCGACGAACTCCGACACCCTGCGCGGCGCCTGGAACACCCGGTCCAGCACCGACGGCGCATTCACCGACGGTCCGTTCACCCCCGGCGGCAGATCCCGCCCCGCCTTCGTCAGATCCCCCGGCAGATCCTTCGCCAGATCACGGCTCATCTCCCTGCCGAACAGACCGTTGAACGAGTCCGCGAACCCCCGCAACGGCCCCGACAGCCAACCCGCCGCTCCACCGATCGCCGCACTCTGCCCGATCGCACGCCAGTCCACACCGTGCGGCTTCATGTCCGGCGAATTGAACGCCATCAGCCCCAGACGCACCACCAGCGTCTGAAAAGCCTCCTCCAACGCCTCACTCAGACTCGGCATCAAATGAGTCCGCCGCAGAAAAAGATCCAGCGTCGTCAGAAAGGCCGTAGTACTGCGCGCCTTCGCCGCAGCCGCCTGACCCGCAGCCGCGGGATTGATCCACGCCGTCGCCGCGAGAATCGTCAGCTCGATCACCAGACGGATCAACTCCGCGATGATCTGCCACTTGCTCTCCTGAATATTCAGCGACTGATCGCGGTGCCCCGCCGCGACATCCCGGAGACTCTTCTGATACTCCTGCAGATAATTCGTGCCCCCGTTCGCGCCCGTCAGCACCGAGAGTGCCCGCACATAAGAACGACCCGCATCACCCGGCAACGAATCGCCGACATGCTGCACCGAATAATTGATGTCGTTCTCAAGCGCCCTCATCCGACGCCCGAATTCCAACAGCTTCCGGCTGCTCTCCTTCGCGCCCGTCTCGCTCGCCTGGGGCAGAGCAGAACCGATCAGCGCAATCAGAACCGCGTTGAACTCATCAGAAACACGAAGATCGCCCATCGTCAGCGCCTGCCGCCGAACTCGGACGCCTCGGCGGCGCCGGTGGCCTGCTGCCCTGAGGCGGTGGTCTGCTGGTAGATCTTGCGGATCCGCGGTCCCACCCGCCTGGCGTGGCCGTCGTCGACGCAGGCCCGTCCGGTGAGCATGCCGTGCCGACCGGCCGGATCGTTCACCAGCGCGTGCGCCTGCTCCGCGATGCTCCGCATGCCCACCACGCCCCCACAGGTGAGGCGGGGGTTCGCTCGGAACGAGTTGCCAGCCATGATCGGCCTCCGGGTCGGGCTGTGTGCGTCGTCCCTCGCGTGCCGCGACGGGACTGGGTCTGCTGATGGCCGCCGTCGGGCGGCTCAGTCGTTGGCCTGGTCCTCGACGACCTGGTCAACTCCCTTGGCCGGGAAGGAGCTCGGCGCTGTCCCGGCCGCCGCCGGCGACGCCGGTCACTCTGGCGCGGACGGCGGGACTCTCCGGACAGCGGTCTCGGCCCACGCGGATCACGGCTCCGTTGCGCGCCCGCGCCCGCGCCTCGCCGACCGTGCGGAAAGCAGCCCGGTCGTCCTTGCCGACCATGGGCACCTGCCGTGACACTTTCCAACCTCCTGAGCCAGGTGCACGCGAGGCGGCGACGGGCGGCGACGCCCCGGGCCGCGGACGCAAGCGGACGCCACCGACCGTGGGTTTCGGCATCTTAGGCAGGCGTGTGTGCGTAAGAGCTGACCGTGGAGCCCCTCGGGGCCTCGCGATGACCTGCGCGATCCGGCACACCGGACCATCGGTGCACCCGTCACGCATCACCAGGTCACCGAGCGACTGCGACCACCGAGCCACATCGGAACCAATGTCTAGCTCTGCCCCGGTCCGTCGTCTCCTGTCCGCCCGCCGGCCGCGGGGCGTGGCTCCTCCAGGTGCATGCGGATCACCGCGTACGTCTCGCCGTCCCTGGGCGGCCGCGTCCACGAGCGGGAGCGGAACGTGTGCAGTCGCCCGTTCGTGAGGGCGTGACGAGGGAGACGGACGCCGAACTCCCCGGTCACCGCTTCCAGCAGCGGCCGTTCCGCCTCGGCCCCGTCCGCCAGGGCCCCGAAGAACCGGTGCGGGTCCAGCGCCCGCGGTATCTCCCCGCTCTGCCGGATCTCTCCGCCGGCGTACGTGAACGCGTACTGCTCGGCGCCGTCCCGTGCCACCGAAAGGTGGAAGAACGGCTCTCCGTGCCGCGCCCTCAGGCCGCTCCACACCACCACCGCGCGGGTGCCCTCGCTGGCAGCCGCGGCCGGGGAGACGAACCGCCGTCGGTCGAACGGGGCGGGATCGCCCTCGAAGGCGAAGCACCAGCCGGTCCCGGCCCGGCCGACCGCCATGAGCGCCCTGTCCTCGTAGGACGAGAACTCCGTCCGGCTGTGCGGTGGTCTGTGGCGCGCGTCCCAGAGCGTCATGGGTTCGCTCAGCACGGCGCCGTCCCCGTCCGCGAGGCGTCCGGACAGCTCTTCCGGCTCCACCCCTTCCACCAGGACGAACCGGTAGGACGTGCGGTTGTTGCCCGGGTCCGGCTCCGCGAGCCACGCCAGGCCGTCGGGGTCGAGGCCCGCCGTCGGCCCAGGCGCCTCGCCCGCCTGTTCTCCTCTCGGTGCGGACAGCAGCTCGCGACCCCGCTCAGGGGTCAGCAGCGGCCCGAGCACCGGGTCGGCCACCCACCCGAGGGGCGCCAGGTGGTCCGGTCCCAGCGGCTCCCACAGAGGCAGAGCATCCATCAGTGTCCGCCATGCCCCGTCGGTGTCACCCCACCGCGCCAGCTCCCGCGCTCGCTCGACCGCCTCCCCGAACGGTCCGGCCGCGGTGTACCGGTACGTGCCGCTCCTCACCTGATCCAGCGTCGCGTAGGCCAGCGACACCAGGTCGTCGTCGGCGCCGCGCAGAGAGAACATCAGCGTGGAGTCGTCCCGGTACGAGTGCGCCGCGTGCTCGGCGACCAGCGGCGGCAGCAGCTCGGGCGCGTACCGCGGATCCGTCGCCAAGCCGTCGAAATACACCATGGAGGTCTGTCCGAGAAGGCGCCGTATCTGGTCGCCCAGCCCCGCGGCACGCGGTCTGCCGTACCCCTTGGCCTCGTCCAGCGCCTTCCCGGCCCGCTCCCAGCCGCCGCGCAGCGCCTCCAGCCGGGCCTCCTCCACCAGAGCGTCCAGATTCCGCGTCGTGTCGTTGTCGAACACCGGCTCCCCGTCGGCCCGGTGCGCCCGCAGGCAGTGGAACTCCCGGTGCATCTCCCGCATGAACTCGAGGAAGTTCGCGTGCCGCTCGGGGGGCGCGGCCCGCCAGCTCGACCATGTGTACACGGCCCACTCGCCGTCCTCGCCGACGTCCTCGGGATCCATCAGGACGTAGGTGATGTCGGACTCGACGTCGAGCTGCAGCCCGCGCCGCCAGATGCCCGCCTCCTGCCGCTCCTCGGGCCCGGCGTCCTCGTCCAGGTCTTCCTCGAACGACTCCGTGAGTCCCGACTCGTCGTGGTGCCAGCGCGCGTCCTCGGTCCCCGCCAGCAGCCACACGAACCCGCCCGCGTGCCGCCACCCGTCGCTGACCTTCAGGAACTCCCGGTACGACGGGGGCATCCGGCGGCCGAGACGCTCCTCCATGGCCGCGATCCGCTCCTCCGACGCGGGTGGGAACCCCAGCCACCCGGCCCGTCGCGCGGCCTCGTCGTCCTCGCTCCGCGTCTCGTCGTCCGACAGGGAACTCGCCCACTCCTCGCTCCACTTGAGAAGGAAGGCCCGCCAGTCGAATGCCGTGGTGTCCGTCATGTGTCCGATGCTGCCACCCACCACTGACAGGGCTCCGCCGCTCGCTGCGACCGGCAGCGCCTCGTGCACGCGAACGGCACGGCAGCGCTGCCGGCGTGGCCCGCGCCCTGCCCGGTCGAGGGAAGAGCCGGCGCACTCCGCGCCGGTGGCACGTCCGCTGCGTACGCCGAGCGCGCGATGTCCGGTTATCGCCGGTCCGCCGTAAATGCCTGGACTGGGGGCCTCCTTCGACGGGACACTTCCGACTTCCGAACTTCCGGGAGCGTGATGGGGACAACAGATACGCAAGGGCCGACGCCGGGCAGGAGCGCGGTCGTTCTGGCACTGCGCCGCTACGGACGGGAACTGCTTCGACTACGACGACTGGCCCTGCCCGCGCTGCTGCTGCCGGCCGTGGGCAACATCGGCATCCGCTACGTCGCCCCCCTGCTGATCGCCAAACTGGCAGGACAGGCCGCCGGGGACGCCGGTCTCACCCTCGCCTCGGCGCTGCCGTACGTGCTGGGCTTCGGTGTGACGCTGCTGCTCGCCGAGGCCGTGTGGCGGGTCGGGCAGCACTGCCTCAACCGTGTGGACGCCCTCGGTATGGAACACCTGTACGTGAGCGGCATGGACGAACTCCTCGCCAAGGACGCGGCGTTCTTCCACGACAACTTCGCCGGCTCCCTGACCAAACGGGTGCTGAGCTTCGGCAAGCGCTTCGAGGACTTCGTCGACACGGTGACGTACCGGATCGTGGGAAGTGTCGTCCCCCTGGTGTTCGGCGCCGTGGTGCTGTGGAGCTACGAGCCCATGCTCGTCGTCGGCCTTCTGGTGATGATCGTGCTGACCGTGGGAGCCGCGACACCTCTGATCCGTCGCCGGCAGCGGCTCGTCAACGACCGCGAGGCGGCGATCGCCCGGGTCTCCGGCCACGTCGCCGACAGCCTCGTGAACATGGAGACCATCCGGGCGTTCGCGGCCGAGCGACGGGAGGCCGACGAACACCGCAGCCGTGTCGCGGACTCCCGCCGCCTGACGCTGAGATCGTGGGACTACGGCAATCTGCGCGTCGACGTCCTGATCGCCCCCATGTCCGTGCTGACCAACGTGCTGGGCCTGTTGGTCGCCATCGCCCTCGGCGGCCCGGGCCAGGGAGTGGAGGAGGTCGTCGTCGCTTTCACCTACTACTCCAACGCGACCCAGATCATGTTCGAGTTCAACCAGATCTACCGGCGCCTGGAAAGCTCGATGACCGAGGCCGCGCAGTTCACCGAGCTGCTGCTGGATCCGCCCACCGTGCTCGACCCGAAGGAACCCGAACCGCTCGCGCCGCGGGACACGGGCATCCGCTTCGAGGCGGTGACGTTCGCCCACGCGGGCGCGAAGCCGATCTTCCGGGCACTCGACCTGGACGTGCCGACCGGGGCACGGATCGGTCTGGTCGGCAGGTCCGGCGGAGGCAAGACCACGCTCACCCGGCTCCTGCTGCGGATGTCGGACATCGACGGCGGACGCATCCTGATCGGCGGGCAGGACATCAGCCGGCTGCGCCAGACCGACCTGCGCTCACTGATCGCCTATGTCCCGCAGGAACCCGCCATGTTCCACCGCAGCCTTCGGGACAACATCGCCTTCGCCCGGCCCGGCGCCACCGGCGAGGAGATCCGCGCCGCGGCCGAGGCCGCGCACGTCACGGAGTTCGCCGACCAACTCCCCGACGGCTTCGCCACCCTGGTGGGGGAGCGGGGAGTGAAACTCTCGGGCGGTCAGCGCCAGCGCGTCGCCCTCGCCAGGGCCATTCTGCGTGACGCCCCGATCCTGCTGCTCGACGAGGCGACCAGCGCGCTGGACTCGGAGAGCGAGCTCCTCGTCCAGGACGCCCTGTGGCGGTTGATGGACGGACGTACGGCCCTTGTGGTCGCGCACCGGCTGAGCACCGTCGCCGGCATGGACCGTCTCGTCGTCCTCGACCGCGGAAGGGTCGTCGAGCAGGGCGCCCACGAGGAGCTGCTCGCGGCGAACGGCGCCTACGCCAAGCTGTGGCAGCACCAGTCGGGCGGCTTCCTGGGCGAGAGCACGGAATCGGCCTCCGTGCACCCCGCCTCTGTGCACCCCGCCTCTGTGCACCCGGCCTCCGTGCCCCCGGCCTCCGGACACCCGGTCCCGGGAGCCGGTCCCGGCGGGCTGCCCGGCCCGGCCGACCCGGCGCCGGAGGGGGACCGCAGAACGCCTTCGCCCGCCAGTACGGGTACCCGTGCTCCGTGACCGAGCCGGTCAGGGGCGTTCTGGCCCGCTGACGATGTCACGCCGGCACGGGGGTTCGGCGTCCCGGAGAGGGGTCTCCGGGACGCCGGGCCGCGACGGCGGTCTCTCCGCGCCGCGGCTGCGCCCTGCGTGCCGGACTCCGGCAAGGGAGGCAGTCCGGCAGCCGCGGCGACCTTGGTGAGGGAGCCGTCCGAGGGAGCCGTCCGAGGGAGCCGTTCCTGCCGACGCGTAAGCCGTCGACGGCGTCGGAGGTCCCGTTCCGCGCGTACGGGTACGGCAGCCTCTCGTGAGAACGTCCGCCCGCCCCGGACAGCCCGGCGCCGGTCTTCCGCCATGGGTAAGATTGCTGAAAAAGGTAGAAAAAGGCTGCTGAGGTGCATATCGCACCGGGTATCTCCGGTCGTACGGCAGGGATTCCTTCCCAGGGGTATCCGGCTGTCCCGTATCGGGGTGCAATGGTGGGAGTCAGGCCCTTCCGCACCCCCACCGGTCAGAAGAGGCGCGCAATGGATCCATGGCTGATCTGGTTGATCGTCGCGGCGGTGCTGGCCGCGGCGGAGATCTTCACCCTGACCGCCGCGCTCGGAATGCTGAGTGCGGCCGCTCTGGTCACCGCCGGGTCCGCCGCGGTCGGGCTGCCGCTGCCGTTGCAGTTCGTGGTGTTCACCGTCGTCGCCACGGTCACCGTGATCTTCGTGCGCCCCATCGCGCTCCGCAACGTCCTACAGCCCCCGGCGCAGCGGTTCGGCGTGGACGCGCTGGTCGGCAGGGGCGCCTACGTCGTCTCGGAGGTGACGGGCCTGGGCGGCAGGGTCCGGATCGACGGTGAGGAGTGGACGGCCCGCGCCTATGACGAGACGCTGGTGATTCCTCCTGGAAAGACCGTCGACGTCATGGAGATCAGCGGCGCCACCGCGATCGTCTACCCCCGGGACTGAAACCATGGAAATCTCGGCCCTCCTCATCGCCGGCCTGATCGTCGCGCTGATCGTGGTATTCACCGTGGTGCGGGCGGTCCGTATCGTGCCCCAGGCGCGCGCTCGCAACGTCGAGCGGCTGGGCCGCTACCACCGGACCCTGAATCCCGGTCTCAGCCTCGTCATCCCTTACATCGACCGCGTGTATCCGGTGATCGATCTGCGGGAACAGGTCGTGTCCTTCAAACCGCAGCCCGTCATCACCGAGGACAACCTGGTCGTCGAGATCGACACCGTTCTGTACTTCCAGGTCACCGACCCGCGAGCGGCTTTCTACGAGATCGCGAATTTCCTTCAGGCGGTCGAACAGCTCACCGTCACCACCTTGCGCAACGTCGTGGGATCGATGGATCTCGAAAAGACGCTCACCTCCCGGGACACCATCAACAGCCAGCTCCGTGGTGTGCTGGACGAGGCGACCGGCAAGTGGGGGCTGAGGGTCAACCGGGTGGAGATCAAGGCCATCGACCCTCCGCAGACGATCAAGGACGCCATGCAGAAGCAGATGCGGGCCGAGCGGGACAAACGGGCCGCGATCCTCGGCGCCGAGGGGCAGCGCCAGTCGCAGATCCTCACCGCCGAAGGCGACAAACAGGCAGCCGTCCTGCGTGCGGAGGGCAACCGCACCGCCGCGATCCTCCAGGCCGAGGGCCAGTCCCGAGCCATCGACGAGGTCTTCCAGGCCGTACATCGCAACGACCCCGACCCCAAGCTGCTCGCCTACCAGTACCTCCAGACGCTGCCCCAGCTCGCGCAGGGTCCGGGCAACAACTTCTGGGTGATCCCCAGCGAGATCACCTCCGCGCTCCAGGGCATGTCCCGCGCCTTCACCGAGGCGCTGCCCCAGTCACCGGCCACCCGCGAGAGGCCCTCGGACGACATGGCCGCCCAGGCCGCCAGCGACAAGGCCCAGGCGGAAGAGGCCGCTGCCGCGGCCCTCGCCGACGCGGCCACGGCCGAGGGCGTCACCGCCGACAACCCCCCGACCCGCCCGCCTAGTTGACGGCGGGCGGTGCCGCTGCCGGCGCGACCGGCCGGACCTCGGCCCTTCCCGGGTGGGCCGGGTGTCAGAGGTGGGCGGAGGAGGTACGCGTAATAGCCGCCACTTCATAGCAGAGCGTGACGCTCGAATACGGTGAGTGTGCGTACGCTCCGTGATCTGGCCCTGGCCTCCGCTGCCGGGATCGTCGCTGTTTATGGTGGCCGCTG
>NZ_BMTL01000080.1 GCF_014649655.1 Streptomyces humidus
AGGCAGGCCGCCTCCGGTGATCACAACCGGCGCGAGACACCACTGTTCGCCGCGAGCATCGCACGCCACGCCCAGGCACGCGTCGGCAAGTGACGTGCGTCCCCGCGACCGGCAGACCGGCTGGACCTCTGGTCCTGAACGGGACCGATATGACAATACCGGGCAGCTGCGCAGTCTGGTGCGGCACAGTCCGATCGTGCCGGGTGTGCGGCGGCTCGATAGCGGCCGCACACCCGGCAGCCGCTTTTTCCCCTGGGCTCTCATCGGGCTCCAGCTCGCGGTGCGTTCATCCGCGGCACATGAAAGGTACGACATGGCTTCGACGCACGAACATGCTGACCACACGCACGGCGAAGGATGCGGTCATATGTCCTTCACTCATGAGGGACACGTCGACTACGCACACGACGGTCATTTCCATCGGCCCGTGGGCGAGCAGACGTACGAGTGCACGAAGGACGGGCACGAACCGCATGGCGAGCATCCGCACGAGCACCACAAGGGCTGCGGGCACGTGGCCGTGCCGCACGGCGACCACGTCGACTATGTGCATGACGGACATCGGCACGCTGCGCACGGAGACCACTGGGACGATCACTGACCGGGGTGCGACAGGCGTCGGCCGGTGAGTGGCACGCCAGTGCACCGCCGCGGATGACCGCGATGTGGCCGTGCCGGCCTTGAGCCGGTGTCCGTCACATGACCACAGCCCTGCGAGGGTGCCCGCTCGGGACAGGCATACAGAGCCCATCCCGAGCCTCGGCACGATGGAGACGGGGCTGCTCGGCACGACCACACCCGGTTCGGTGCGGTGGCAATCAGCTCGGGCTTCTTTCGCGGCGGATGCGTAACCTTCCGGCGCCGTTCACGGACCTCGCTGCCGCGCTTGCGCAGGATCCGGTACAGCGTCGCCTCCAGGCGCAGGCAGACACCTCGGGCGGGCAGCACCACGCAGATCTCGGCAGGCACGTGTCGACGAACTCGCTCGACCGCAATACAGCCGGGACCTTCACCTACTCGCCCGCCGTCAGGGCCCACGGATGCCGCTGGCGCTCCCGCTTCGGCCGCGCCGGGGCGGGAAACTTGCGCGGTGCTGCCTGCACGATGTCGCCCGGCTCGGGCCGACCGGGCTCGGCGCATGCCTGTACCCATCCCACCAGGGACGAGGGGGGTTCCAGGGCCTCGATGCTGGCGGCCTCGAAGACCCCTCCAGCTGCCGACTGCGGCGGCGTCATGGTGGCCGTCACCGCTTCTCGCCCGTCCGTCTCGTCGCTGCCCGTGGGGAGTCGATCCAGCAGCGCGGAGAGTCTTCCCCGCACCTCGATGACGGTGCGGACTTTGCCCAACTCGCTGCGGAGCTTGGCCTTTCCGGCTCCAGGCCGGGCGATCTCCTTCTCTCGCGGATCCGCCTTCAGCCGGCCCGCAGGAACGCCGAGCGCTGCCCTCGCGCCGCAGCAGGGCACCGTTGCCCTGCTTGTCGAGCGTCTCGTACTCGACCAGGATCCTCGTCCCGTACTCCACTCCTCCGAGTACCGCCGCTGCCCGCGTGATCGGGGTGTCACCTGCGGACCCGGGGCCCGTGGTCGTTGGTGTCGGCCACTACAGCACTCCGCCTTCTCCACCCTCGACTCGATGGATCATCCGGTATGACCGGCTTGAACACCTTCGGTAGAGGGGGCGGGACAGCGTCTCCGGCGCCAGACCCAGGAGGTCGTGGCCGCGGCTGTGCACCACACTGCCAGGGTCAGAAAAGGCGTGACGTACTGGTGATCGTTGAAGTAGACAGCTGTGTGCTGGGCGCTGACCGACGCCCCAGGGGGCAACCAGCGGCCAAGCGATCGCGTCGGTTCGGGCAACAACGTCGACGACACGGCTCCGCCCGAGGCCGGATTGCCGACCATGACCAGCAGGAGCCAGGTCGGAAGGATCGCCCATCGGCCGACGAGTACGTGGAACGCGGTGAACACCAGCCCGCACGTGAACATCGTGAAGGCAAGGATCGCCCATGACTCGACGACAGGCAGGTCGAGGACGTGCAGCATCCAGTCGACGACCGCACAGATCGCCAGGGCGCCGAGCGCCGAGTAGCAGGCGATGGCCAGGACCCTCTCATGGAGACGCAGCTGAGCGGCGTGCGCGCTCAGCTGGGCGGCACCGATGAAACCGAGAACGACCGCAGCCAGGGTCATGTAGAAGAGGGCGAGGCCCTGGGGGTCCCCTGCCTGCAAGGGACGCAGCTCGGTGGTGTGCAGCGACACACCGACCGATCGAGCGGCAGCGGGAGCCTGTTGCTGCAGGACGCGGGCCACCGAGGCACCCGCGGCGGGGACCAGTTGCAGCGCCACATCACGGTCCGAACCCGTCTCGTTCCGCACCAGTGCGAAGACCTCCTGGGCATCGACGGCGCGCAGCGCGGAGGCATCGTCCGGGTAGACGCGCACGGCCAGTTCCGTGTTGAGGCGGTCGTCCCAGGCGGTGATGAACCGCTCGTTGACGTGGTCGTACTTCAGTGTCCCCACCGGTACGCGGTGCGGTGTCGGATGGGCGAGGTTGAAGCTGTAGGAGCCGGCAAAGAGACCGGCCGCGACGCCGACGATCACAGTGATGACGATCGCGGGCATGGTGCGTCGGAACACGTCACCGGTGGAGCGCAGAACGCCGCGCCGTGGCATACGGGTCACCACGCCTGCCGCACAGCCGGGGGCCGCGAGGCCGTGAAAGGGAAAACCACAAGGGGGGTCATGGCGTCATCACCACTTTGCCCACCACGTTTCCCTCCGCCAAGAGCTGATGGGCCCGCGATGCCTCGTCCATGGGCACGATGTGTCCGACAACCGGACGGATCCGGCCGTCGGCCACCATCGGCCACAGATGCTTACGCACTGCGTCGACAATCTCCGCTTTCTGGCTGCGGCTGCGGGACCTCAGCGTCGTAGCCGCCACGGATCCGCGTTTCGCCATCAGTTCACCGATGCCGAGGACCGTGGACGACATGTCCCCACCGATCATCACGATGCGCCCGTCCCGGGCCAGGCTGCGTACGTTGCGGGCCAGATAGGGCGCTCCGACCATGTCCAGAATGACATCCGCACCGCGCCCGTCCGTCGCCTCCCGGACGGCGACGGCGAAGTCCTCCTCGCGGTAGTTGATCGCGGCATCGGCTCCGAGCGAGGCGGCCTGGGCCACCTTGTGCGGTGTTCCCGCCGTGGTCAGTACGTGGGCACCGAGAGCCTTGGCCCATTGAACGGCCAGGCTTCCGATACCGCTGGTTCCGCCGTGGACCAGGAACGTCTCACCGGGCTGCAGACGGGCGAGCATGCCGATGTTCGCGTACACGGTGCAGGCGGCTTCGGGCAGGGAGGCCGCTTCCTCGAACGACAGCTCCGCCGGTTTCGCCAACAGCTGGGTCGAAGGCACGGCAACGGCCTGGGCGTAACCGCCGCCGTTGAGCAGGGCGCACACCTCGTCCCCGACAGCCCAGCCGTCGACTTCGCTGCCGAGGGCGCTGATCGTTCCCGAGCACTCCAGACCCAGGAGAGGCGAGTCGTCCGGCGGGACCGGGTAGAGCCCCTGGCGTTGGAGGAGGTCGGCATTGTTGACGCCACTGGCCCCGACCTCGATGACGACTTCGCCGGGTCCGGGCCGCGGCGCATCCACGTCGGCCCACTTCAGGACGTCAGGCGGTCCGGGGTACCGCACGACAACGGCTTTCATCATGGTGTTCATCTCATCTGCCTCGTATGTGGAGTTACTGTTCTGTCGCCGCTCAGGCGGCGTGCTCGGTGCGCGGTGCGCGTTCGCCGATGCAGGACGTGAGCGATACGGGACGTACCCGTCTGTGGTCGAGGTGCTCCAGACGTGCTCCGGGGTCGGCCATGGTGGGGCTGAAGTGTCGGCCCCAGGCGCTGTCGATGAGACCGGCGAACGACGCGTACCAGGCGAGGGCGGCGGTGGCGAACCCGAAGACACCGCCGACGCGGGCCGCGGTGTCGGACTGCGCGAACTGCGCCAGGGACAGGAGCGTGAACGTGATGGTCGCCAGCAGCGCACCTGTGATCCGGAGCGTGGCGATGGTCAGGTACAGCGTCAGCACGGCCCACGGCAGGATGAACAGACCGGTGGCCACGTACGCTTGGTCCGCCGGCAGGGTGCCTGCGACGAACCGGCCGTAGAGGGCGTAGGCCATCCAGAAGGCGCCGTAGGAGCAGAAGGCTGCCCCGCCGAACGTGGATCCTTGCCTGAACTCCGCAGCACCGGCGATCAGTTGGAAGACACCGCCGAAGAAGAAGGCGAGAGGGAACACGGCGCGCGTGAGGGCGGGATCGACGCCGACGTGGAAGAAGCTCAGCATGAAGGTGGCCGTACCGAAGGCGGCCAGACCGAGGGGTGCCGTTTCAGCCGTGGCGCGGGGGGACGGGGTGGACAAGGCGACTTCCGGAGGGTGCGTTCGGTGTGAGGGAGAGGAGGCCGGAGGGGTCAGTGACTTCCGATCCGGTCCCCGTCGGGGAGGGGAATCTGACGTCTCGTCAGGCCGCATCCGGTCGCACGGCGGCCGTTGCTGCCGGAGTGACGGTGATCTTGACGTGTTTCATGAGGGGCTGGTCGCTCTGTGTGCTGTAGTCGCCGATGGCGCACAGGACGTTCATCTCGGGCATGTAGCCCGCCGCGCAGCCCTGCGGGATGTCGTAGGGGACGGCGAGGAAGCCGTTGAGGCCTCGTTCGGTGCCGTCCTTGGCGGTGGAGACGATGTCCACCGGGCCGAACGCACGGATTCCGCGCTCCCGCATGTCGTCGGTGTTCATGAAGACGAGCGTGCGGAGATTCTTGATGCCGCGGTACCGGTCGTTGTCGGAGTAGATCGTGGTGTTCCACTGGTCGTGCGACCGGATCGTGGCCAGGACCAGCGTGCCGGTGGCCGGAAGGACGTCGGGCAGCTCGGCGTGCGAGAACTCCGCACGTCCTGAGGAGGTGACGAACACCCGCTCCCGGGCGGGCTGATGGAGGCGGAATCCGAGCGGCCGGCGTACGCGCCGGTTGAAGTCCTCGAACCCCTCCAGGGCCTGGGCCATCGTGTCCCGGATGCGGTCGTAGTCGTCCGCGTAGTCCTCCCAGGGCGTGGAACTGCCGGGGAGTGCGGCGCGGGCCATCCCGGCGATGATCGCCGGTTCGGACCGCAGGGCGGGGGACGCGGGCCGCTTCATTCCTCGGGACAGGTGCACCATGCTCATCGCGTCCTCGACGGACACGCTCTGCAGACCGCTCCGCTGCTGATCCTTCTCGGTTCGGCCGAGGCAGGGAAGGATCAGCGCTCGGCGGCCGTGCACGAGATGGCTGCGGTTCAGCTTGGTGCTGACCTGGACCGTCAGGTCGCAGTTCCGCAGACCGGCATACGTGTACGGAGTGTCGGGGGCGGCCAGGGCGAAGTTGCCGCCCAGACAGACGAAGACCTTCACCTCGCCGCGGTTCATGGCCTCGATCGCGCCCACGGTGTCCAGACCGTGGTCTCGGGGTGGGGTGAAGCCGCATGCCTCGCCCAGGCGGTCGAGGAACGCGGGAGAGGGCCGGTGGTCGATGCCACAGGTGCGGTTGCCCTGGACGTTGCTGTGGCCCCGCACCGGTGACGGGCCGGCGCCCTCGCGGCCCAGGTTTCCGCGCAGCAGGAGGAGGTTGACGATCTCCCGGACGGTGTCCACGCCGTGTTCGTGCTGGGTCAGCCCGAGGCACCAGCTGATGATGGTGCGCTCCGAGGCCAGATAGATGCCGGCCGCCTTGGCGATCTCGTCACGGCTGACTCCGGACTGACGCTCGATGGTCTCCCACGATGTCGCCTCGCACACCGCGCGATAGGCCTCGAAGCCGCTGGTGTGCTGCTCGATGAAGGCCTGGTCGACGGCCGAGGGGTCGGCACGTGCGGCGTCCAGGACGGCCTTGGCCATGCCGCGCAGCAGGGCCATGTCTCCGCCGATGCGCGGTTGCAGGTTCAGGGTGCTGGTCGGGGTGGCACGGAAGCGGGCCATCTCCATGAACTCGTGCGGGACGATGGTGCTGCCCGCGGCGGCCTCGATCATGGGGTTCACGTGCACGATCTGTGCCCCGCGCCGGTGGGCCTCGGCCAGTGAGGTCAGCATTCTCGGGGCGTTGGAGGCGGCGTTCACACCGAAGACGAACAGTGCGTCCGTGGACTCCCAGTCGCTCAGGTCGACGGTGCCCTTACCGGTTCCGATGGATGCCTGGAGAGCCCGTCCGCTCGCCTCATGGCACATGTTGGAGCAGTCCGGCAGGTTGTTCGTGCCCAACTCCCGGGCCAGCAACTGATACAGGAACGTACCCTCGTTGCTCAGCCGTCCCGACGTGTAGAAGGCGGCCTGGTTCGGGTCCTCGAGAGCGCGCAGCGTCTCACCGACCATGGCGAACGCCTCGTCCCACCCGATGGGCACGTACCGGTCGATCGCCGCGTCGTAGACCATCGGCTCGGTCAGCCGCCCCTGGTTCTCAAGGTCGAAGTCCGACCACTCCATCAGCTCCGACACGGTGTGCGCCCCGAAGAACTCCCGGTCGACCCGCTTGCGGGTCATCTCCCAGGTGACGTGCTTGATGCCGTTCTCGCATATGTCGAGGTGCAGGCCCTTGCGGTCGTCGGGCCAGGCGCACCCCGGGCAGTCGAACCCGCCGTTCTCGTGGTTCATGCGCTGGATGGCGCGTGTGCCGGCCACCAGACTGTGCTCCCGCATCAGGAACTGCCCGACGCTCTTGGCGGCGCCCCATCCGGCGGCGGGATGCGGGTAGGGGTGTTGCTCCGGCGTCCGGTCTTCGGAACCGGTGCCGTGGTCGTCGTCGGTGGTCATCGTGCTCCTTCTTCCCCTGGCTTGTGTGTGGGCCGACCGGCGGGAGAAGCCGCACGGCATCCGGCGTCGTCCGGGTGGTGCACCCCGTGAACCTCCGGCAGCGAGGCGGGAGTCGGACCGGGTGGCAGGTCGTCGCCATGGACGATCAGAGTGGGGCAGGCTGCGTGCTCCGCACACGCGGCGCTGACCGAACCCAGCAGGAGCCCCGCGAACCCGCCGTGGCCCCGGCTTCCGAGGACGAGCATCCTCGCCCCCGCGCCGGCGGAGAGGAGAGCGGCCGTGGCGGGCCCTTCGAGCACCGTGAGCCGAATATCCGACGGCTGGTCGTCACCGAGCACCTCGGCGCAACAGGCGGTGAGCATGGCTCGCGCCTCCGCGACGGGGTCCCAGTCGTCCGCGACGCCGGTCCAGGAAGGGGGGTTCTGCCAGACCGTCACGACCTCCAGGACACTCCCTGTCGTCCGCGCCATGAAATGCGCCCAGGCCAGAGCCCGTTTCGCGGACGAGGAGCCATCCACACCGACGACGATCCGGGGTGCGAGAGAGGGCACGGCTTGCGTCATCGGTGTTCGTCTCCTTTGTGTGCCAGGGTGCTGACCTTCGGCGCAGGACCGTGCCCGGAAAGGGCGCCTGCGCGGCACGCGTCGGCGCACACGTCGACGGCCACGTCACGGCCGCCGGGCGCACGCCCCGACACGGCTTCCTGCACGGCAGGACCTCTCGCCCGCGAGGACTCGAACGTGCTGATGAGAGCCAGCAGCGCGAGAAGCATCACGGCGGTCCCGTACGCGTAGGCGGCCCGCGCCACTCCACCGCCGTACACGACGATCGCTCCGGCCACGACCGTCGGAAGACCGAAACCCAGATACGAGATCACGTACATGACCGACAGGAGCCCCGACCTCTGGTGCGGCTCGGCAAGGGGGATGACGGTACGCACGCCACCCTGGAAGCCGGCTCCGAACCCGACGCCCGCGACCGCTGTGCCGGTGAAGAACAGCCCCGCCGATCCGACCGTGATCGCCATCAGGGTCAGGGCCACGCCGGCGATGAGGGCCACGGTGCCGATCTGCATGGTGGTACGTGGTGCGGCGGACCTCAGCACCAGGACGGTCAGCGCTCCGCAGGCCGTGAGAGTGAACAGCGCCAGACCGCCCAGGAGTGCTCCTTCACCGGTGACGACGCGACGGACCAGTGCCGGGCCCAGCGAGCCGTAGAACCCCGCCAGGGCCCAGACGGCCAGGACGACCGGAGCGACGCGCAGGAGCGGGCCGCGCGCCTGCGCCGGCACGGTCCAGGTCACGCGCAGGGAGCGCAGTGCGCCCGGTGCGCGGGCCGCCGTCTCCGCCATCAGGACCACCCCGACGGCCTGCAGGACGTAGATACCGAGAAGGATGTGGTAGACGAGACGAGTGGGCTGCGGAGCGTAGGCCACCAGCAGCCCCGAACCCAGGGCGCCCATGGCGGTCCCGGCAGCCGGCGCCACCGCGTTGGCGAGGGTTCCCGCGGAACGCCGGATGTCGATCATGCCGGCGCCGACGGCTCCCACGGCCGTGCCCGTCGCGAGTCCCTGGAGGATCCTGGCGCACAGCAGAGCGGGCACGCCGTCAGCGCCCGCGAAGACCACGACGGCCGCCGCCTGGACGGCGATGGAGCCGAAGATCACGGGCCTGCGGCCCACATGGTCCGACAGCGAGCCCACGACGAGGAGCGCCAGCAGGACGGCCACCGCGTACACACCGAAGATCACCGTGGTGGTGATCGGCGAGAAGTGCCACTCCTGCTGGTACGTGGCGTAGAGCGGGGTGGGCGCGCTGGCCCCCGCGAGGAAGAAGACCACCACCGAGGCCTGAAGGCTGAACGCCGGCCAGGGACCCCACCGCCGGGGCGGTGGGACCACCCGGCCCTCCACTGTCGTCATCGGGACTCCTGTTGTGCGGAACACGCGAACGCGATCGTCGGATCGAGGGGGTATGGAGGTGGGCCTACGGCCCCGTACCGTGCCGTCTGCCGCGGTCGGTCCGGAAGCGTCGGTGCCGCGATGGCCGACGCCGAGATGGCTGCTGGGAAGCCCGCGTAGAACGCGATCTGCGTGATGAGCGCGCCGAGTTCGGCCCGCGTCACGCCGTTGGCGACGGCGCGCCGCAGCTGCGCGGGCAGTTCCTCGGGGCGGTGGAGCGCCACGGCCGCGGCGATGGTGGCGCTGCCGCGGTCCCGGGGACTGAGGGTGAGATCGGCCCACACCTGGCTGTAGAGCGGGTCCTCCACCCGGTCGGTGAGAGCAGGGGGGAAAGCGCGGGCCATCTCCCGAGGCGAGGGGGCGTCGAGGCGGCCTGCCGGCTGCGTGGTCATCGTCAGCTCCGGGCGAGTGCGTGGCGTTCGATGCCGGCGGCGAAGTCGGGGATCTCGCGTCGGCAGCGGTTTCCGGAGGCGGCCTGCCGGGCGGCCGCGGCCTGCTCGAAGGTGACGCCGTTGACCTTGTTCAAGGCCGTGGAATCGGTCGCCGGATGGCTGGTGACCTTGTTGGTACAGGTCAACGTGCCGTCGCCGTTGTCCGCGGCCGAAAGGTCCCTGATCCCTCGCCGGCGTGGTGCTGGATCACCGGTCCGATGCCGGTCATCTCCACGCTGAACGACGTCGGTCGGCCGTCGTCGCTGGAGCGGAGCGCCTGGCAGGAGGCAGGCTTCCGGGCCCACGGGCCAACCGTCCGGCTCTCGTCTGTCGTCATCGGGACTCCTGCTGCGCGGGACGCGCGGAAGCGGCCCTCGACGTACGGGGATGGACGGCAGCGGGCGGTGGCCCGTGGGACGCGGCGTGTGCGTTCTCAGTCCAGGAGCGTGCGGGCCGCGATGGCCGAGGCGCTGATGGCCGCGGGGAAGCCCGCGTAGAACGCGATGTGCGTGATGATCGCCCCGAGTTCGGCCGATGTCACGCCGTTGTCGACGGCGCGCCGCAGTTGCGCGGGCAGCTCTTCGGGGCGGTAGAGCGCCACGACCGCGGCGACGGTTGCAATGCTGCGCTCCCGGGGACCGAGCGCGGGATCGGCCCACACCTCGCTGTACAGGGGGTCCTCCACCAGATCGGTGAGGGCCGGGGTGAAGGCACGGGCCATTTCGCGGGGCGACGCAGGCGTGGAATGCGCGTCGGGCTTCGTGGACATCACGAGGTCCGTGCCTGGGCGTGGCGTGCGATGCTCGCGGCGAACAGTGGTGTCTCGCGCCGGTTGTGATCACCGGAGGCGGCCTGCCG
>NZ_BMTL01000081.1 GCF_014649655.1 Streptomyces humidus
GTCGTGGCGGACGTGGAGTGGGGGCGGTTCGCTCCCGCGTACACGAGCGTGCGTCCCAGCGCGCTGCTGACCGCACTCCCCGAAGCACACACCGCCCCCGCAGACGCCGGGAGCCCGGATTCCCCTGCCGGTGAGCCGGCCGGCTCGGCGCTGCGCGACCGTCTCGCCGGACTGCCCGCGACCGAACGCGACCGTGCCCTGCTGGAATCGGTCCTCGCCGGCGTCACCGCGGTGCTCGGCCACGCCGACACCGCGGCGGTGGAGGCCACACGGTCCTTCCGGGATCTGGGCTTCGACTCCCTCACGGCCGTCGAGCTGCGCAACCGGCTCGCCGCCGAGACCGGGCTGAAACTCCCCAGCACCCTCGTCTTCGACCATCCGACGCCGACGGCTCTCGCACGCCTCCTGCGACAGGAGCTGTTCGCCGACGGCGCCGCAGACCGCGCGACCGACGCGCCGCCGACCGTCCCGGCCGTGACGGCCACGACGGACGACCCGGTCGTCATCGTCGGCATGGCCTGCCGGCTGCCGGGCCGGGTCGAGGGCCCGGACGACCTCTGGCGGCTGGTCACCCAAGGCGCCGACGCGATCCGCGAGTTCCCCACCGACCGCGGCTGGGATCTCGACGCCCTTCACGATCCCCTGGACGGCGGCCGGAGCCACAGTCACACCCGCGCGGGCGGATTCCTCCATGACGCCGGACAGTTCGACGCCCTCTTCTTCGGCATCTCGCCCCGCGAGGCTCTCGCCGTCGACCCGCAGCAACGGCTGCTGCTGGAGACGTCCTGGGAAGCCCTCGAACACGCGGACATCAGGCCGGGCTCGCTGCACGGCAGCCGCACGGGCGTGTTCGTCGGCGCCGGCAGCTCCGGATACGGCGCCGGACTCCGTGAGGTGCCGGAGGGGCTCGGCGGGCAACTGCTGACGGGGGTCGCCGGCAGCGTGGTCTCCGGCCGCGTCGCCTACACCTTCGGCTTCGAAGGCCCGGCCATGACCGTGGACACCGCCTGCTCGTCCTCCCTCGTGGCGCTGCACCTCGCGGCGCAGTCGCTGCGCTCCGGTGAGTGCGACCTGGCGCTGGCCGGCGGTGTGACCGTGCTGGCCGACCCCGGGGCGTTCGTCGAGTTCAGCTCCCAGGGCGGGCTGGCGGCGGACGGCCGGTGCAAGGCGTTCTCCGAGGAGGCCGACGGCACCGGATGGGCCGAGGGCGTGGGCGTGCTCGTCGTGGAGCGTCTCTCCGACGCCCGCCGCAACGGGCACCGGGTGCTGGCCGTGGTGGCCGGCACCGCCGTCAACCAGGACGGCGCCAGCAACGGCCTGACCGCGCCCAACGGGCCCGCCCAGCAACGGGTCATCCGTCAGGCGCTGGCCGGGGCCGGGCTCGAGCCCGCCGACGTCGACGCCGTGGAGGCGCACGGCACGGGCACGAGACTGGGTGACCCCATCGAGGCGCAGGCACTCCTCGCCGCCTACGGCCAGGACCGTGAACAGCCTCTGTGGCTGGGCTCCTTGAAGTCGAACATCGGTCACACCCAGGCCGCCGCCGGTGTCGCCGGGGTCATCAAGATGGTGCTGGCCATGAACCACGGCCTGCTGCCGCGCACCCTGCACGCCGAGCGGCCGTCGAGCCACGTCGACTGGACGGCCGGCCAGGTGAGGCTGCTGACGGAGAACACCGAGTGGCCGCAGCCCCGGAACCGTCCCCGGCGAGCGGGCGTGTCGGCGTTCGGCGTGTCCGGCACCAACGCCCACGTCGTCCTGGAACAGCCTGCCCCGGACCTGACCGCCCCCGAGGGACCGGCTCTCGTGGAGCCCTCCTCCGAGGAGCATGTGGACGGGGCCGGGCCCGAGCCGACCGCCCTGGTGCCCTGGACGGTCTCCGGTCGCAGCCGGAGCGCGCTGCGCGCCCAGGCCTCGAGGCTGGCCGACCACGTCGCCGGCCGCCCCGGCACGACGGCGGTCGACGTGGCAGCCTCCCTCGTCTGCTCCCGCTCGGCGTTCGAGCACCGGGCCGTGGTGTGGGGCGAGAACCGCGAGGACCTGCTGCGCGCGCTGCGGACGGTCGCGGACGGCGAGCCGGCCGACGGCGCCGTCGTCGGCTCGGTGCTCCAGGACGGCCGCACGGCGTTCCTCTTCGCCGGGCAGGGCTCGCAACGCCCGCGGATGGGAAGCGAGTTGTACGAGGAGTATCCGGTCTTCGCGGACGCCTTCGACGCCGTGTGCGCCCACCTGGACACCGAACTCCCGCGTCCGTTGCGTGAGGTGGTGTTCGGCGACGACGCGGACGTGCTGAACCGTACGGAGTTCGCGCAGCCCGCGCTCTTCGCTCTTGAGGTCGCTCTGTTCCGGTTGCTGGAGTCGTGGGGTGTCCGGCCGGACGTGCTGCTGGGCCACTCCATCGGTGAGCTGGCCGCCGCGCATGTGGCGGGTGTGTGGTCGTTGGCGGACGCGTGCCGTCTGGTGGCGGCGCGCGGCCGGCTGATGCAGGCCCTGCCCGAAGGCGGGGCGATGGTGTCGCTCCAGGCGCCGGAGGACGAGGTGCTGGCGTTGCTGGCGGGCCGGGAGGCCGAGGCCGGCATCGCCGCCGTCAACGGGCCGCTCTCCGTGGTGGTCTCGGGTACCGAACACGCGGTGAGCGAGATCGCCGCGGCCGTCGCGGCGCTGGGCAGGCGCACCCGGCGGCTGCGGGTGAGCCATGCCTTCCACTCCCCGCTGATGGAACCCATGCTCGCCGGCTTCCGCGCCGTCGCCGAGAGCATCACGTACGCCGCGCCGGACATCCCCCTCGTCTCCGACGCCACCGGCGCCCCCGCCACCGCCGAGGAGGTCACCTCCCCGGAGTACTGGGTGCGCCACGTGCGCGACGCGGTCCGCTTCGCCGACGGCGTCCGCACCCTCGCCGACCTGAACGTCTCCCGCTGGGTGGAACTCGGCCCCGACAGCACCCTGACCACGCTCGTCCAGTCGTGCCTGCCCGCCACGGACGCTCTGCAGGCGCCCGTGCTGCGGCCCGACCGTCCCGAGCGGCGGACCCTGCTCACGGCCGTCTCCGCCCTGTTCACCGCGGGCGTCGACGTGAACTGGACGGCAGCCCTGCCGGCGCTGTCCGGGGCACGGCGCGTCCCCCTGCCCACCTATGCCTTCCAGCGCAGGCGCTACTGGCTGGAGGTGCCCGTCGCGGCGGGCGACGCCTCCTCGCTGGGGCTCGACGCCACCGGTCATCCGCTGCTCACCGCCGCGGTGCCGGTCGCGGGCGGCGACGCGGTCGTGCTGACCGGCCGGCTGTCGCTGCGCTCGCATCCGTGGCTGGCCGACCACCGGATCGACGGGGCCGCCGTGGTGCCCAGCACCGCCTTCCTGGAGCTCGCCGTCCGCGCGGGCGACCAGGTCGGCTGCGACGAGGTCCGCGAACTCGCCCTGGAGGCGCCCCTGACGGTGCCCGAGCGCGGTGCGGTGCGGCTTCAGGTCCGTGTCGACGAGCCGGACGCCAGGGGCACCCGTGCCCTCACCGTCTACTCGCGCCCGGACGGCCCGCACTCCGACGACTCGCGGTCCGACGACGTCGAGTGGACCCGGCACGCGGCCGGCCTGCTCGCGCCCGGCCGCGGGGCCGCGGAGCGGGACGCCCACGCGGACGAAGGAGCCGACTTCGCCGTCTGGCCCCCGGCCGGAGCCGAACCGGTCGTCGTCGCGGACCTGTACGAACGTCTGGCGGCCGACGCCGGTCTGGAGTACGGCCCGTCGTTCCGCGCCCTCACCGCCGTTTGGCGGCACGGCGACGACGTGTACGCCGAGGTCGCCCTCGACGGGGAGACGCGCGAACAGGCCCGGCGCTTCGGACTGCACCCGGCCCTGCTCGACGCGGCGCTGCATCCGCTCGGCCTCGGCCTGCCGGAGGGACTGGGGGAGGGGCTGCTGCTGTTCGCATGGCAGCGCGCGACCCTGCTCGCCGACGGCGCCGCGACGCTGCGCGTCCGGCTGGCCCGGTGCGGCGAGGACGCGGTGACCCTCCGGGCCGCCGACGCCTCCGGGCAGCCGGTCCTCACCGTCGAGTCGCTGCGTCTGCGTCCCGTCTCCCCGGCCACGCCCGCGCCGGCCACGCCCGCCCAGGTCCCCACGACCACCGGGGACCGTACGGACCCGGCTGCCGTGGCGGACCGCGCCGACCCGGGCGCCGCGGACGACGGCACGGACGCGGCCCGCGACCCCGGCGCCCTCGCCGAGGCCGCACGTTCCGCCGCCCCGGCGCGGCCCGGACGCCGTCGTACCGCCGACTCCGGCGCCGCGGCCGAGGAAGCGAGCCTCCTGGACCGGCTCGCCCGGCGGTCCGCCGCCGAGCGTCAGCGCGTGCTGCTCGACCTGGTGCGGCGCAAGGTGGCCGCCGTGCTCGACTACGTCGACCTCGACGAGGTGGAGCCCTCCCGCGTCTTCAAGGACCTCGGCTTCGCCTCCGTCACCGCGGTGGAACTGCGCAACCGGCTCGGCGCCGACCTGGGCGTCCTGCTGCCGGCCACCCTGGTCTTCGACCACCCGACACCCCTCGCGCTCGCCGCGCACCTCGACGAGGAACTGTTCGGAGCCCGGGCGGACGCAGCCGCGCCCGCGGCCCGGCGGACCCGGCCCGACGACGATCCGATCGTGGTCGTCGGCATGGCCTGCCGCTATCCGGGCGGCATCACCAGCCCCGAGGAACTGTGGGACCTCGTCGCGAACCGCGGCGACGGCATCTCCCCGCTCCCGGCCGACCGGGGCTGGGACCTCGCTGCGCTCTACCACCCGGACCCGGACCATCCGGGCACCTGCTATGCCCGCGAGGGCGGATTCCTGCACGACGCCAGCCAGTTCGACCCCGGCTTCTTCGGCATCTCCCCGCGCGAGGCGACGGCGATGGACCCCCAGCAGCGGCTGCTGCTGGAGACGTCGTGGGAGGCACTGGAACGGGCGGGCATCGACCCGGCGTCCCGGCGCGGCAGCCTCACCGGTGTCTTCGCCGGCGTCACCTACCAGGACTACATCGGCATCCTCGGCGCGGCCAAGGAGAGCTACGAGGGCTACATCGGCACCGGCAACTCGCCGAGCGTCCTGTCCGGCCGCATCGCCTACACCCTGGGGCTGGAGGGCCCCGCGCTGTCCGTCGACACCGCCTGCTCCTCGTCCCTGGTCGCCCTCCACCTCGCGGCGCAGTCGCTGCGGCAGGGCGAGTGCGATCTCGCGCTGGCCGGCGGTGTCACCGTCATGTCGACGCCGGGCTCCCTCATCGAGTTCAGCCGGCAGCGGGCCCTCGCCGAGGACGGCCGCTGCAAGCCGTTCTCCGCGGCCGCGGACGGAGCGAGCTGGGCCGAAGGCGTCGGCATGATCGTGCTCGAGCGGCTGTCCGACGCCCGGCGGAGCGGACACCCGGTCCTCGCCGTCGTCCAGGGCAGCGCCCTCAACCAGGACGGCGCCTCCAACGGGCTGACCGCGCCCAACGGACCCTCGCAGGCCCGGGTCATCCGTGCCGCGCTGGCCGGCGCCGGGCTCGAGCCCGCCGACGTCGACGCCGTGGAGGCGCACGGCACCGGCACGACGCTGGGCGACCCGATCGAGGCCCAGGCGCTGATCGCCGTCTACGGCCAGGACCGCGCCGAGGACCGCCCCCTGTGGCTGGGCTCGCTGAAGTCCAACATCGGCCACTCCCAGGCCGCGGCCGGTGTCGGCGGCGTGATCAAGATGGTCATGGCCCTCCGCAACGGCCTGCTCCCCGCGACCCTGTACGCCGAGACCCCGACCCCCGAGGTCGACTGGTCCGCGGGGACCGTACGGCTGCTCGACGACCCGGTGCCGTGGCCGCGGACCGACCGTCCGCGCCGCGCGGGCGTCTCCTCGTTCGGCATGAGCGGCACCAACGCGCACGTCATCATCGGGCAGGCCCCCGACGACGCGACGCCGCACGACGCGACGCCGCACGACGCGACGCCGCACGACGCGACGCCGCACGACGCGACGCCGCACGACGCGACGCCGCACGACACTGCCGGGCAGGCCGCGGCCGGCTCCGCACGGCACGGCGCCACCGAACCGCCGGCCGAAGCAGTCGCCGCCCCCGCCTCCGCCTCTGTCCCTGTACCGGTCGTACCGGTCCCCCTGTCCGCCCGCACCACCGGCGGGCTGCGCGCCCAGGCCGGCCGTCTCCTCGCCCATCTGCGCGAGCACCCCGCACCCGGCCTCGCCGACCTGGGCCTGTCCCTGGCCACCACCCGCACCTCCTTCGAACAGCGGGCGGTCGTGCTCGCCTGCGACGAAGAGGGCCTGGTGCGAGGGCTGCGCGACCTCGTCGAGGACCGCATGGTCAGCGACGTCGTCCGCGGCCTCGACCGGCGCGGCACCGGACCCGTGCTGGTCTTCCCAGGCCAGGGCGCCCAGTGGCCCGGCATGGGCCGCGAACTCCTCGACACCGCACCCCAGTTCGCCCGCCGCATCGCCGAGTGCGAGCAGGCGCTCGCGCCGTACGTCGCCTGGTCCCTGACGGCCGCCCTGCGCGGCGGCCCGGACGCCCCCGATCTCGACCGGGTGGACGTCGTCCAGCCCGTCCTGTGGGCCGTCATGGTCTCCCTCGCCGCACTCTGGCGTTCCTACGGCGTCGAGCCGGCCGCCGTCGTCGGCCACAGCCAGGGCGAGATCGCCGCGGCCGTCGTCGCCGGAGTCCTGTCCCTGGAGGACGGCGCCCGCGTCGCCGCCCTGCGCAGCAAGGCCATCACCGCCATCGCGGGCGACGGCGGCATGATGTCCGTCCCGCTCCCCGCCGACGAGGTCCGCGCCAGGCTGGAAGCCTACGGAGACCGGCTCTCCGTGGCCGCCGTCAACGGCCCCGGCTCGGTCGTCGTCTCCGGCGCGGCCGACGCCCTGGACGAGCTGTTCACCGCACTGACCGGTGACGGCGTCCAGGCCCGCAAGGTCGCCGTGGACTACGGCAGCCATTCCACACACGTCGAACCCGTCCGCGAGCAGGTCCTCACCGCACTCGCCGGACTGCGGCCGACGCCCGCCGGGATACCGTTCCGCTCCTCGGTGACCGGCGACTGGCTCGACGACGACACCGTCGCGGACGCCGCCTACTGGTACACCAACCTGCGGGAGACCGTCCGCTTCGAGGACGCCGTCCGCGGCCTGCTCGCCGCCGGACACCGCTCCTTCATCGAGGTCGGACCCCACCCCGTCGTCGCCTTCGGCCTCCGCGACACCATCGAGGACGCCGACGTCGACGCCGTCGTCCTGGGCACCCTCCGCCGCGACCAGGGCGGCCTGGACCGCTTCCTGACCTCCCTCGCCGAGGCCCACGTCCAGGGCGTCGCCGTCGACTGGCACACCGTCTTCGCCGGAACCGGCGCCCGCCGGGTCGACCTCCCGACCTACGCCTTCCAGCGGCTGCGGTTCTGGCCCGAACTCCGGGACGCGGAGCCCGCCGCGGAGGACGCCGTCCCGGCATCGGACGAGGCGGAGAGCCGCTTCTGGCGGACGGTGGACGAAGAAGACCTCGCCTCCCTCACCGCCGCCCTCGACCTCGGCGGCGACGCGCCGCTGCGCGAAGTGCTGCCCGCGCTGTCCGCCTGGCGGCGCACCAGCAAGGAGCACTCCACCGTCGACAGCTGGCGCTACACCGTCGGCTGGACCCCGCTCACCCAGGACACCGCTGCCGCGCCCCCGTCCGGCACCTGGCTCCTCGTCCTGCCCGCCGCCGGCCACCCCCTGGCCGACGCCACCCGGCGGACGCTGACCGACCACGGCGTCACCGTCCGGGCCGTCACCGTCGACGGCGCGGCGCCCGACGCCGACCGCGCGGGACTGACCGGCCTGCTGACCGCCGCGCTCGCCCCCACGGACGGCGAACCCGCCCTGGAACCCGCCGACCTCGGCGGAGTGCTCTCGCTCCTCGCCCTGGACGAGACCCCGCACCCCGACCACCCGGCGGTGCCCGCCGGGCTCGCCGGCACACTCACGCTCGTCCAGGCCCTCGGCGACGCCGGAGTCAGCGCGCCCCTGTGGTGCGCCACCCGGGGCGCCGTCGCCCTCACCGCCTCGGAGACCGTGCTGAGCGCACCGCAGGCCCTCGTCTGGGGCTTCGGCCGGGTCGCGGCCCTCGAGCACTCCGACCGCTGGGGCGGCCTGATCGACCTGCCCGCCACCCTGGACCGCCGGGCGGGCGACCGGCTGTGCGCCCTGCTCGCCCGGCCCGACGGCGAGGACCAGACCGCCGTCCGCGCCTCCGGCGCCTACGGCCGCCGCCTGCTGCGCGCCCCGCTCGACGGCGCCACTCCACCCGGTGAGACCTGGCGTCCCCGCGGCACCGTCCTGATCACCGGCGGCACCGGCGCGGTCGGCGGACACATCTCCCGCTGGCTCGCCTCCCTCGGCGCCGACCACCTGCTGCTCACCAGCCGCCGGGGCGCCGAGGCGCCCGGCGCCGTCGAACTGTCGGCGGAGCTGACCGCGCTCGGCGCCGGCCGCGTCACGCTCGCCGCCTGCGACGTCGCCGACCGCGACGCCCTGCGCGAGCTGATCGGATCGATCCCCGAGGAACACCCCCTCGACGCCGTGCTGCACATCGCCGGCTCCCTCGACGACGGCGTCATCGACGCACTCGACCCCGGCCGCATGCAGCCGGTGCTGCGCACCAAGACCACGGCCGCGGTGAACCTGCACGAACTCACCGCCGGGCTCGACCTGTCCGCCTTCGTCCTGTTCTCCTCCACGTCCGGCACCATCAGCGGCCCCGGCCTCGGCAACTACGCCCCCGGCAACGCCTTCCTGGACGCCCTCGCCCAGCAGCGCCGCTCCCGCGGCCTGCCCGCCACGGCCGTCGCCTGGGGACACTGGGCCGACGGCGGCATGGGCGACGGCGCGGTCGGCGACCGCCTGCGCCGCTACGGCGTCTACGACATGCGGCCCGAGCTGGCCTGCCAGGCCCTCCAGCAGGCCATCGACCACGGCGAGACCCACCTCGCCGTGACCGACATCGGCTGGGACCGGTTCGCGCCCGCTTTCACCGGCTCCCGGCCCAGCGCCCTCCTGCGTGAACTGCCCGACGCCCGGCGCGCACTCGCACCGGCCCGTGCCACCGCCTCCGGCCCGGCGTCCGGCGACTCATTCGGCGGCGGCGACGACGGCACCGACCAGCCCGCGCTCCGCCGCCACCTCGCCGGCCTCGCCGCCGACGAACGGGCGGACGCCGTCCTCGACGTCGTCCGCGGCTACGTGGCCACCGTGCTCGGCTACCCCGGGCCCGAGGCGGTCGAGCCGACCCGCGCCTTCAGCGACCTCGGCTTCGACTCCCTCAGCGCCGTCGAACTGCGCAACGGCATGAACAAGATCACCGGGATGAGGCTCCCGGCCACGCTGGTGTTCGACTTCCCGAACTGCGCCGACCTGGCGCGGATGCTGCTCGGCGAACTCGGAACGGCACCCGGGGAAGACCGCCTGCCCGCCACCACGCGGTCCACGGCCGAACCCGCCTCCGTCACCGACGACCCGGTCGTCATCACCGCGATGAGCTGCCGCTTCCCGGGCGGGGGCGACACCCCCGAGGCCTACTGGCGGCTGCTCGCCGACGGCGCCGACGCCATCGCACCGTTCCCGGCCGACCGCGGCTGGGACGTCGACGGCCTCTACCACCCCGACCCCGACCATCCCGGCACCTGCACCGCCCGGGAAGGCGGATTCCTGCGGGACATGGCCTCGTTCGACCCCGCCTTCTTCGGGATCTCGCCGCGTGAGGCACTGGCGATGGATCCGCAGCAGCGGCTGCTGCTGGAGCTGGCGTGGGAGGCGTTCGAGCGGGCCGGGATCGACCCGACGACGCTGCGCGGCTCCCGCACCGGCGTCTTCGCCGGCACCAACGGCAACGACTACGTCCCCCTCCTCGTCGCCTCCGGCGAGGACGTCGGCGGCCATCTCGGCACCGGCAACGCGTCGAGCATCGTCTCCGGGCGGGTGTCCTACACGCTCGGGCTGGAGGGTCCGGCGGTGACGGTGGACACGGCGTGTTCGTCGGCTCTGGTGGCGTTGCATCTGGCGGTGGGGGCGGTGCGTGCGGGTGAGTGTGAGATGGCGTTGG
>NZ_BMTL01000082.1 GCF_014649655.1 Streptomyces humidus
CCAGATCACACTCACCCGCACGCAACGACTGCACCGCCAGATGCAACGCCACCAACGACGACGAACACGCCGTGTCCACCGTCACCGCCGGACCCTCGAGGCCGAGCACGTACGACACCCGCCCCGACAACACCGACGCGGTGATCCCCGTGGTCAGGTGGCCGTCGGACTCCTCCGGCCGGTTGAGCATGAGCGCGAGGTAGTCCTGGCCGTTGGTCCCGGTGAACACCCCGGTGCGGCTGCCGCGCAGCGTGGCCGGATCGACGCCGGCGCGTTCCAGCGCCTCCCAGGATGTCTCCAGCAACAGCCGCTGCTGGGGGTCCATGGTGGTGGCCTCGCGGGGCGATATGTCGAAGAACGTGGAGTCGAACAGCGGTGCGTCGTAGAGGAAGGCTCCCTGGCGGGCGTACGTGGTGCCGACGCCGCCCGCCGCGTCGAAGACGCCGTCGAGATCCCAGCCGCGGTCGGCGGGGAAGTCCGCGACGGTGTCACGGCCCTCCGCGAGGAGCCGCCAGAACGCCTCGGGCGTGTCCGCTCCACCGGGAAAGCGGCAGCCGAGGCCGACGATCGCGACGGGCTCCTGGCGGCTCGTCTCGACGTCATGAAGACGCTTGCGGGTCTGACGGAGATCCGCCGTCACCCTTTTCAGGTAGTCCCGCAGCTTCTCTTCATTGTTCGCCATCGTGCTCCACTTCCTCGCGAAAAAGCCGTGAACGGGCCCGTCGCCCGGGCCGGGTGGTCAGACCCCGAATTCCTTGTCGATCAGGTCGAACATCTCGTCGTCCGACGCCCCGTCCAGTTCCGCGATCGCGTCTTCCGCCTCGTCGGCGGCGTCGGCGCCGGTCCACGTCGCCAGCAGCCCCCGCAGCCTCGCGGTGATCTCCCGGCCGGTCTCGCCGCCGTCCCCGGCGCGGGCGGCGAGGGCCTCCGCCAGCCGGTCGATCTCGGCGACGAGGCCGGAGCCCGCGGCCGGATCGTCGCCCGAACCGACGAGTTCGCCCTCCAGATACCGGGCGATGTCCGCGGGCGCCGGGTAGTCGAACACCAATGTCGCCGGCAGCCGGAGCCCGACGGCCGCGCCGAGCCGGTTGCGCAACTCCACCGCGGTCAGCGAGTCGAATCCGGCCTCCCGGAAGGCACGGCTCGGATCGACCGCTTCGGGCCTGGCGTGTCCCAGCACCATGGCGGCCTGCTCCCGCACCAACTGCACGAGCGCCGCTGTGCGTTCGTCGGCGCCGAGTCCGCCGAGCCGCTGCCGCAGCGCGTCGGCGTCCGCTCCCGGCGCGGCGTCCCGCAGCGCGGCCTCTGCCTCCGGGATCTGCCCCAGCAGGGCGGTACCCCGTCCGGCGGTGAAGGCACGGGCGAAGCGCGTCCAGTCGACCCGTGCCACGACGGCGGCCGGATCGCCGGCGCCCACCAGTCGCTCCATCGCCGTCAGGGCCGGCTCGGGGTCCAGTCCGGTCAGGCCCCGGCGGCGCAGGTACTCCTCGACACCGTCGTCGGCCGCCATGCCGTCCTGCGCCCACGGTCCCCAGGCCAGGGACGTGGCGGCGAGCCCGGCCGCCCTGCGCCGCTCGGCGAGGGTGTCCAGGTAGGCGTTGGCGGCGGCGTAGTTGCCCTGGCCCGGCGAGCCCACGGAGCCCGCGAAGGAGGAGAACAGCACGAACGCCGACAGTTCCCGGTCCCGGGTCAGCACGTCGAGGTTGCGGCCCGCGACGGCCTTGGCGCGCAGCACGGCCGCGAAGCGCTCCGGAGTGAGCGTCTCCACGAGCCCGTCGTCGAGGACGCCCGCCGTGTGCACGACCGCGTCCACCGGGTGCTCGGCCAGCAGCGCGGCGAGCGCGTCCCGGTCGGCCGCGTCGCAGGCGGCCACGGTCACCCGGACACCGGAGGCCGCGAGTTCGTCGCGCAGGTCCGGCGCGCCGGGTGCGTCGAGGCCGCGCCGGCTGATCAGGACGAGGTGCTCGGCCCCCTGGGCGGCGGCCCAGCGCGCCACCCGGGCGCCCAGCGCGCCCGTACCGCCCGTGATCAGCACCGTGCCGCGGGGGCGCCAGCCCGCGCCGAGTTCACCGGGCGCCGTGCGGCCGAGCCGCCGCCCGAAGACACCGGTCGCCCGGATCGCGACCTGGTCCTCTCCCGAGCGGCCCAGGAGCACGCCGGCGAGGCGGCCCGTCGTTCGCCGGTCGACGAGCTGTGGAAGATCGACCAGGCCTCCCCAGCCCTCCGGGTGCTCCAGCGCCGCGACCCGGCCCAGCCCCCACACCGCGCCCTGTGCGGGGTCGGGCGCCGTGTCGGACCGGTTCACCGAGACCGCGCCCCTGGTGAGCGCCCACACCGGGGCGGCGATGCCGGCGTCGCCCAGCGCCTGTACGAGTACGGCGGTGGCGGCGGGCCCGGCCGGAACACCGTCACCGTCACCGTCACCGGCGTCGGCGTCGGCGTCGGCGTCGGCGTCGGCGTCGCCGTCGGCCGCACCGTCGGCGGTGGGCCCGTCCTGCGGTTCGGACAGCGCCAGGAAGGACAGGACACCGGCGACCGGCTCATCCGCACCTGCCGAAGTGAGGAGCGCGGCCAGCACGGCCCGGTCGGCGCCGGGCTCGTACACGACCGGTACGAGTTCGGCTCCGTACGCCGCAAGCCCCTCCAGCACGGCATCGCTCCACGCGTCGTCGCGCAGCACGGCGGGCAGTACGGCCAGCCAGCGTCCCGGCAGCACACCGCCGGACACCGCGCCGAGCGGCTGCCAGTTCATGGAGTAGAGCCAGTCGTCGACCCGGGACTGCTCCTGCTGTCCCCGCCACCACGACGACAGCGCCGGCAACAGCCCGTCCAGCGCGTCCTGCGCCACGCCGAGCGAGTCTGCCAGCGTACGGGCGTCGCCCCGCTCGACGGCGGTCCAGAACCCGGCGTCCGCGCGGCCGGGAGCGCCCGCTGCGGACGGACCGCCCAGTCTGGCGCCGTCGGGCCAGAAGCGCTCGCGTTCGAAGGCGTAGTTCGGCAGGTCCACCAGGGTCGCCCCGGTCGGAGCGTAGAAGGCGCTCCAGTCCACCTGCCCGCCGTGCAGGCGAAGCCCCACGACCGCGGTGAGGAGGGAGTGGGCCTCGGCGCGGTCCTTGCGCAGGGTGGGGGTCAGCAGAAGGCCCCGGTCCTCGCCGTCGAGACCGCTCTGGGCCAGCGCGGTCAGGGTCCCGTCCGCGCCCAGCTCCACGAACCGCGACACACCCTGCTCCGCGAGAACCCGCACGGCGTCGGCGAACCGCACCGGCCTGCGCACATGAGCCACCCAGTAGTCCGCCGACATCAACTCCTCGGCCGACGCCGCCTCCCCGGTCACCGTCGACACGATCCGGATCCGTGGCTGCCCGTACGACAGCGACTCCGCCACCTTGCGGAAGTCCGCCAGCATCGGCTCCATCAACGGCGAGTGGAAGGCATGGCTGACTCGCAACGCGGTCACCTTGCGGCCTTGGCCACGGAAGTGATCCGTGATCTCCTCGACGGCCTGCGCCGCGCCCGAAACCACCACTGCCCGCGGCCCGTTGACCGCCGCGACACCCACCTCGTCCCCGAGGAGGGGAAGCACCTCGTCCTCGCACGCCTCGACCGCGGCCATCGCCCCACCGGACGGCAACGCCTGCATCAACCGGCCACGCGCCACCACCAGACGACACGCATCCGCCAACGACCACACACCCGCCACATACGCGGCGGCCAACTCACCGATGGAATGCCCCGCCAGCACGTCCGGCCGCACACCCCACGACTCCAGCAGCCGGAACAGGGCAACTTCCAGAGCGAACAGGGCGGGTTGCGCGAACTCGGTCCGGTTCAGCAGCTCCGCGTCCTCACCGAACACGACCTCCCTCAACGGGCGCGGCAGTCCGGTGTCCAGGTGCGCGCAAACCGCGTCGAAAGCCTCCGCGAAAACCGGATACGCCTCATACAACTCCCGTCCCATACCGAGACGTTGTGAGCCCTGGCCCGCGAACAGGAAGGCCGGCCGTCGGCCCGAGCGGCCGGACGTGCCCGTGAGGACGGAGGCGTCGTGCTCGCCGACCGCCAGTGCGCGCAGTCCGCGCAGCAGTTCGGCGCGGTCGGCGGCCAGGACCGTGGCGCGGTGCTCCAGCCAGGGGCGGAGCGACGCCGAGAGGCCCAGGTCGCTCAGGCGCAGTCCGGGATCGGCGTCGACCCGGGCCCACAGCCGTTCGGCCTGGCCGCGCAGGGCGCCCTCGGACGCGGCGGACAACGCGACCGGGGTGAGCGGCAGTTCCTCCGCCGCCGTGACCGGTTCGGGGCTGCCGGTGTCGCGGGTCGCGGGGAGGGATTCGGGAGTCTGCTCGATGATGACGTGGGCGTTGGTGCCGCTGATGCCGAAGGACGACACACCGGCGCGCCGGGGACGGCCCTGCGGCTCCGGCCACTCCACGTTCTCCGTCAGCAGGGTGATGTCGCCGGCCGTCCAGTCGACGAACGGCGACGGCTCCTCGGCGTGCAGGGTGCGCGGCAGCACTCCGTGCCGCATCGCCATCACCATCTTGATCACACCGCCCACGCCCGCAGCCGCCTGCGTGTGGCCGACGTTCGACTTCAACGAGCCGAGGAAGAGGGGCTGTTCGCGGTCCTGGCCGTAGGTGGCCAGCAGCGCCTGCGCCTCGATCGGGTCACCCAGGGGGGTGCCCGTGCCGTGCGCCTCCACCGCGTCCACATCAGCGGGCTTCAGCCCGGCGCCCGCCAGGGCCTGCCGGATCACCCGCTCCTGCGAGGGGCCGTTGGGCGCGGTCAGGCCATTGGAGGCGCCGTCCTGGTTGACGGCGGAACCCGCCACCGTCGCCAGCACCCGGTGGCCGTTGCGGCGCGCGTCCGACAGCCTCTCGAGCACCAGCATGCCGATGCCCTCGGACCAGGCCGTGCCGTCGGCTCCGGCGCCGAAGGACTTGCAGCGGCCGTCGAAGGCGAGGCCGCGCTGCATGCTGAAGTCGACGAAGGTGTCCGGTGTGGACATCACCATGACGCCGCCGGTCAGGGCGAGATCGCACTCACCGGCCCGCAGCGACTGGGCGGCCAGGTGAAGGGTGACCAGGGAGGAGGAGCATGCGGTGTCGACCGTCATCGCCGGGCCCTCCAGGCCGAAGGTGTAGGCGATACGGCCGGAGTGGACGCTGCTGGTGTTCCCGGTGAGCAAATAGCCTTCGGAGTCGTGCTCGCCCTCGCGCAGGCAGGAGTTGTAGTCCTGCCCCATGACACCGGCGAACACCCCGGTACGGCTGCCGCGCAGCGCGGTCGGGTCGACGCCCGCCCGTTCCAGCACCTCCCAGGACACTTCCAGCAGCAGCCGCTGCTGGGGGTCCATCGCCAGCGCCTCACGCGGCGAGATCCCGAAGAGTCCGGCGTCGAAGGACGCGGCGTCGTAGAGGAAGCCTCCCCGGCGGACATAGGTCGTACCGAGCCGGCCGGGCTCGGGGTCGTACAGGGCCTCCATGTCCCAGCCGCGGTCCGTCGGGAAGTCACCGATCGCGTCGCCGCCCTCGCTGACCAGTCGCCAGAGGTCCTCGGGCGACTCGACGCCACCGGGGAACCGGCAGGCCATGCCCACGATGACCACCGGGTCGTCGTCCACGCCCTCCCCGGCGGGCCGTGCCGTGCCGTGGGCCTCGGCCGCGTCGCCGACCAGGGCAGTCAGCAGGTGCCGGGCGAGCGCGACGGGCGAGGGGTGGTCGAAGACCAGCGTGGCCGGCAGTCGCAGCCCGGTCGCCGCGTTGACGCGGTTGCGCAGTTCGACCGAGGTCAGTGAGTCGAAGCCGAGGGTCCTGAACGCCTGGCCGGGTTCCACGTCGGCGGCGGACGCGTGGCCGAGCACCTGGGCCACCAGACCGCACACCAGCTCCAACAGGAACGGTTCGCGTTCCGCGGAGGGCAGGGCCGGCAGCCGGCTGCGCAGTTCGTCGCCGCTGGCGCCGTGACCTCCGGTGTGCGCGGCGCGCCGGGCCCGGCCGCGCACCAGTTGCCGCAACAGAGCCGGGGTTTCCGGCAGTTCGCGCAGTGCAGGGAGGTCGAGGTCGACGGCGAGCAGGAAGGAGGGCTCGGCGTCGCCGAGCACGGCGTCGAGGACCGCGAGGCCCTGCTCGGCGGCGAGCGGCCTGACGCCGCCGCGCGCCATGCGGTGCAGGTCCGCTTCGGTGAGCTCGGCCGTCATACCCGTTCCGGGAGCCCAGGGACCCCAGGCGAGCGAGACCGCGGGCAGGCCGAGATCCCGGCGGCACCGGGCGATGGCGTCCATGTACGCGTTGGCCGCTGCGTAGTTGGCCTGTCCGGCACCGCCGAAGGTGCCGGAGACCGAGGAGAACAGCACGAACGCGGCCAGGTCCAGGTCACGGGTGAGCGCGTCGAGGTGTTCGGTCGCGTCCGCCTTGGGACGCAGCACCGTGAGCAGCCGTTCCTCGCTGAGGGACGTCAGCACGCCGTCGTCCACGACACCGGCGGTGTGGATCACTCCGGTCAGCGGGCGGTCGGCCGGAACCGACGCCAGCAGGTTCTCGAGTGCCGGCCGGTCGGCCACGTCACAGGCCGTGACGGTGACGTCGGCGCCGAGACCCGTGAGTTCGGCGGTGAGCTGTGCCGCGCCCGGCGCCTCGGGGCCGCGTCGGCCCGCGAGCAGCAGGTGGCGTACGCCGTGCTCGGTGACCAGGTGACGCGCGACCAGGGCGCCCAGTCCGCCGGTGCCTCCGGTGACGAGGACGGTGCCGTCCGCGAGGCGCACGGTGTCATCCCCGTCGCCGGTTCCCCCTTCGCCGGTTCCCCCGTCGCCGGGTCCTGCGTCGGTGGTGGAGGTGGCGGGCAGGGGTGCGGACACCAGTCTCGGAACGAGTATCTCGTCCCCGCGAACGGCCAGTTCGGCCTCGTCGGCGGGCAGGCCCGGTCCGGTGAGAAGCGCGACCAGGGTGTCCCAGGATGCGGGGCCGCCGTCCAGGTCGGCCAGCGCGAAACGGCCGGGGTTCTCCGTGCGGGCCGAGCGCACCAGACCCCACAGGGCGGACAGTGCCGGATCCGACTCCTCCTCGGGCCGCGCTGCCACCGCGCCTCGGGTGACGACGACGAGCCGCGCCTCGGCGAGTTCGTCGGCCGCGAGCCAGTCCTGTGCGAAGGCGAGCGCTGCGGCGGTGACGGCATGGGCGGCGGCGGAGGACCCGCTCAGCGAGGCGTCCTCGGGACCGCTCCACGGCACCAGGACCGTCCTGGGGACGGGATCGCCGTCGTGCACGGCCCTCGTCAGCTCCGCCCAGGTACGGGCGGGGACGACGGGGTGCACGGCGTACGGGTGGTCGTCAGGGGCCGCGTGGTCCGTCAGCACCACCGTGCGGCCTTCCCCGGGCGCGGCGTCGTCGGCCGGAGCCGGGGTCGACGCCGGGGCCGAGGCAGAGGCGGGGGCGGAGGCCGAGGCAGAGGCGGGGGCGGAGGCTTGGGCCGGGGCGGGCAATGAGGTCCAGTCGATCCGGTAGGTCCCGGCCGGGGTGGCCTGGGCCGGACCGCCCACCATTCCGGCGGGCGCCTCGCGCAGGGCCAGCGACTCGACCACGGCGATCATGCCGCCGGACGGGTCGGCCAGGTACAGGGACACCGCGTCGGGTCCGGCCGGAACCAGCCGCACCCGCAGGGCCCGCGCCCCTCCGGCGTGCAACGACAGCCCACGCCACGAGAACGGCAGCCGCGGGCCCCCCTCCTCGCCGAGGGGACCGAACAGGACGGCGTGCAGAGCGGAGTCGAGCAGAGCGGGGTGCACCCCGAAGCGGCCCGCGAGCGCCTCGTGCTCCTCCGGCAGGGCGACCTCGGCGAACACCTCCTCGCCACGCCGCCACACGCGGCTCAGTCCCTGGAACACCGGGCCGTATGCCAGCCCGGCGGCGGTGAACCGCTCGTACACGTCGGCCACGGGGCGGGGCTCGGCACCCGGCGGCGGCCACTCGACGAGGCCGGACGGCACGTCGCGGGGTGCTTCAGCCGCCTGGTCCACAGCCAGCACACCGTCGGCGTGCAGAATCCACGGAGTGTCGTCCGGGGCCTCCTCGGGGCGTGCGTGCATCTCCAGGGAGCGCCGTCCCGAGTCGTCGGCCACGCCGACGCTGATCCGCAGGCGGACCGTGCCCTGCTCCGGCACCAGCAGGGGCACCGCGATCGTCAGCTCCTCGACCCGGGTGCAACCCACCTGGTCTCCGGCGCGCAGCGCCAGCTCGGCCCAGCCCGTACCCGGGAAGACCACCGCGCCCAGGATGTCGTGGTCCCGCAGCCACGGGTGTGAACTCAGCGAGAGGCGCCCGGTCAGCACCGCTCCCCCGTCGGCGAGTTCCACGGCGGCGCCCAGCAGTGGGTGCGCTGCCGCTTCCAGCCCGGCGGCGGCCAGACCGCCGGGGCTGTGCGACGGCTGTGGCCAGAACCGTTTCCGCTGGAAGGCGTACGTCGGCAGCTCGACGACACGGGCGGCGCCGGCGGGGAGGACGGCGCCCCAGTCGGCGTCGGCGCCGTGGACGAACAGGGCCGCGAGGGCGGCGAGGGCACTCGACGCCTCGGGCCGGTCCTTGCGCAGCACCGGCACCAGCACCGTGGACCCGGCGTCGTCGAGGGACGCCTGCGCGAGAGCGGTCAGGGTGCCGTCCGGACCGAGTTCGGCACAGCGGCCGACACCCTGCCCCGCGAGAACCCGCACAGCGTCGGCGAACCGCACCGGTCGCCGCACATGAGCCACCCAGTAGTCCGCCGACATCAACTCCTCGGCCGACGCCGCCTCCCCCGTCACCGTCGACACGATCCGGACCCGCGGCTGCCCGTACGACAGCGACTCCGCCACCTTGCGGAAGTCCGCCAGCATCGGCTCCATCAACGGCGAATGGAAGGCATGACTCACCCGCAACGCCGTCACCTTGCGGCCCAGGCCACGGAAATGGTCCGCGATCTCCTCGACCCACTCGACCGCGCCCGAAACCACCACCGCCCGCGGCCCGTTGACCGCCGCGACACCCACCTCGTCCCCGAGGAGGGGAAGCACCTCGTCCTCGGACGCCTCAACCGCGGCCATCGCCCCGCCCGACGGCAACGCCTGCATCAACCGGCCCCGCGCCACCACCAGACGACACGCATCCGCCAACGACCACACACCCGCCACATACGCGGCAGCCAGCTCACCGATGGAATGACCAGCCAGCACGTCCGGCCGGACACCCCACGACTCCAACAGCCGGAACAGCGCCACCTCAAGAGCGAACAGAGCCGGCTGGGCGAACTCCGTACGGTTCAGAACCTCGACGTCATCGCCGAACACCACCTCCCTCAGCGGGCGCGGCAGACCGGTGTCCAGGTGGGCGCACACGGCGTCGAAGGCGTCCGCGAAGACGGGATACGCCTCGTACAACTCCCGCCCCATACCCAGCCGTTGAGAGCCCTGCCCCGCGAACAGGAACGCCGTGCGCGCATCACGCCGTACCGCCCCCGTGACCACGTTGAGCGCCTCCTCACCACAAGCGACCGCCTCCAACGCCCGCAGCAACTCCGCCCGCTCCGAACCCCAGACCACCGCCCGATGCTCGAACAACGACCGCGACCGCACCAACGCAC
>NZ_BMTL01000083.1 GCF_014649655.1 Streptomyces humidus
CGCCCCGTCAACACCAGCCCATCACCACCGGCCAACTCCACCGCCGCACCCAACAACGGATGCCCCGCCGCACCCAACCCCACCGCACCCAGATCGCCGGGCGTCGATCCCGTGTCCCGGGACCAGAAGCGGCGCCGCTGGAACGCGTACGTCGGCAGGGGGACTTGCTCCAGATCGGAGCCGGCCGGGTCGGCGTCGAGCGGGAACGCCGTCTCCCAGCGGACCGGAAGACCGCTGACGTGGAGCTCGGCGAGGGCCGCGAGCAGACTCTCGGGCTCCGGGCGGTCCTTGCGCAGGGCGATGGCGAAGACCTCGGAGCCCCCGTCGAGGCAGCTCTGGGCCAGGGCGGTCAACTGACCGTCGGGGCCCAGTTCCAGCAGTCGGCCGACCTTGCGTTCCGCAAGGGCACGTAGGCCGTCGGCGAAGCGGACCGGTTGGCGGACGTGACGCACCCAGTAGTCGGGGGAGGTGAGTTCGTCGGGTTCGGCCGGGAGGCCGGTGACGGTGGAGACGACGACGATGCGCGGGGCGCTGTAGGTGAGGGTCTCCGCCACGGCCCGGAAGTCCGCCAGCATCGGTTCCATCAGCGGGGAGTGGAAGGCATGGCTCACCCGCAACGCCGTCACCTTCCGGCCCTGACCACGGAAGCGGTCCGCGATCTCCTCGACCGCCGACGCCGCACCCGAAACCACCACCGCCCGCGGCCCGTTGACCGCAGCAAGCCCCACCTCCTCACCCAGCAGCGGCAGCACCTCGTCCTCGGACGCCTCCACCGCGGCCATCGCCCCACCCGACGGCAACGCCTGCATCAACCGGCCACGCGCCACCACCAGACGACACGCATCCGCCAACGACCACACACCCGCCACATACGCCGCCGCGATCTCACCGATGGAATGACCGGCCAGCACGTCCGGACGGACACCCCACGACTCCAGCAACCGGAACAACGCCACCTCAAGAGCGAACAGAGCCGGCTGCGCGAACTCCGTCCGGTCCAGCAGCTCCGCGTCCTCACCGAAGACGATCTCCCGCAGCCCGAACGGCAGCTCCGCGTCCACCGCGTCGAAAGCCTCCGCGAAGACGGGATACGCCTCGTACAACTCTCGCCCCATACCGAGACGTTGCGAGCCCTGGCCGGTGAACAGGACGGCCAGTCGTCCGCCGGGCCGGACGGCTCCCGTGACGGTGTGAGGGTGGGGCTCACCGGCGGCGAGTGCGGCGAGGCCGCTGCGGAGGTCGTCGAGGGTCCGGCCGGTGAGCACGGCCCGGTGTTCGAAGGTGGACCGGGTCGTGACGAGGGCGCGGCCGATGGCCACCGGGTCGGGGTGCGGCCGATCGTCGAGGTGGGCGAGCAGGCGTGCGGCCTGTGCGTGCAGTGCGGCGCGGCTGCGGGCGGAGACCGTCCAGGGCAGGAGGCGGTTGCCGGTCGGCTGCTCCGGGCCGACGGTGGGGACGGCGTTCGGGTGTGCCTGCTCGACCAGGCCCTCTCCGTCGAGCGACGCCGGCGCGGGCGCGGGCGCCTCTTCGACGATCATGTGGGCGTTGGTGCCGCTGATGCCGAAGGAGGAGACGGCCGCGCGGCGGGGCCGGTCGCCGTCCCGGGGCCAGGCGTGTTCCCGGGTGAGCAGGCGCAGGCCGGCGGCGGTCCAGTCGATGTGCCGGGACGGCTCGTCGGCGTGCAGGGTGCGGGGAAGCAGGCCGTGCCGCATGGCCAGCACGAGCTTGATGACCCCGGCGACGCCGGCGGCTGCCTGGGTGTGCCCGATGTTGGACTTCACCGAGCCGAGCCACAGCGGACGGTCCTCGGCTCGCGCGGCGCCGTAGGTGGCCAGCAGCGCTTCCGCCTCGATGGGGTCGCCGAGAGGGGTGCCCGTGCCGTGGGCCTCGATGGCGTCGACGTCGCCGGCGGACAGACCGGCGTCGGCGAGCGCGGCGCGGATGACCCGTTCCTGGGCGGGGCCGTTGGGAGCGGTCAGTCCGTTGGACGCGCCGTCCTGGTTGACGGCGCTGCCCCGGATGACGGCGAGGACGGGGTGACCGTTGCGGCGGGCGTCGGAGAGGCGTTCCAGGAGCAGCATGCCGACGCCCTCGGCGGGCCCGAAGCCGTTGGCGGCGGCGGCGAACGCCTTGCAGCGGCCGTCTGCGGCGAGCGCGCGCTGGCGTCCGAAGTCGACGAACATCTCGGGACCGGACATGACGGTCACGCCGCCGCCGAGGGCCAGGTCGCACTCGCCCGAGCGCAGGGACCGTACGGCGAGGTGGAGGGCCACCAGCGACGACGAGCAGGCCGTGTCGACCGTGACGGCGGGCCCCTCGAGGCCGAAGGAGTAGGCGATGCGGCCGGAGGCGACGCTGGTGGTGCTGCCGGTGAGCAGGTGGCCGCCGAGGTCGGCCTGGGAGTCGGGGGAGCGCGGCAGGTAGTCCTGGGCGATGGCGCCGACGAACACGCCGGTCGCCGAGCCGCGCAGGGAGGCCGGGAGGATGCCCGCGCGTTCCACGGTCTCCCAGGAGGTCTCCAGGAGCAGCCGTTGCTGCGGGTCCATGGCCTGGGCCTCGCGGGGGGAGATCTCGAAGAACTCCGCGTCGAACAGTGGCGCCTCGTGCAGGAAGCCGCCCTCACGGACGTAGGAGGTGCCGGGCCGGTCGGGGTCCGGGTCGTACAGCGCGTCGAGGTCCCAGCCGCGGTCGGCGGGGAACGGGGTGACGGCGTCGGTGCCGGAGGCCAGGAGCCGCCACAGGGCCTCGGGGCTGTCGGCCCCGTCGGGGAGGCGGCAGCCGATGGCGACGATCGCGACGGGTTCCTGCTGCTGCTCCTCGAGGTCCTGCAGACGTTTGCGTGTCTGACGAAGGTCGGCCGTGACCAGTTTGAGGTAGTCCCGCAGCTTCTCTTCGTTGCTCGCCATTCGATGCCACTTCCTAGGAGGAGCCCCGAGGGGGTCCGGAGACTTCGGGTCCTGAGCGGTCCGGGGGGGTCGGTCGGGGTCAGGAAATGCCCAGCTCTTTGTCGATGAGGTCGAACATCTCGTCGTCCGTCGCGGATTCGAGTCCGACGACGGCCGTCGAGGAGCCGTCCGTGCCGTCGGTGCCGCCCGTCCACCGGGTCAGCAGTTCGCGCAGTCGGGCGGTCACCTCGTCGTTCAGCGCGCCGTCGCTCTCCGTGCCGGCGGTCGCGCGGTGCGCGTCGGCCATGACCGACTCGAGCCTGCCGAGTTCGGCGAGGAGGACGTCGGCCGGACTTTCGTCCTGTGGTGCGCACTGTTCCAGCAGGTGGCGGGCGAGGACCGCGGGCGTCGGGTAGCTGAAGACCAGCGTGGCCCTCAGGGTGAGTCCGGTGGCCGTGCCGAGCCGGTTGCGCATCTCGACCGCGGTGAGCGAGTCGAAGCCCAGCGACTTGAACGGCCGGTCGGCGTCGACGGCTTCGGGGTCGGAGTGCCCGAGGACCGCCGCGGTGTGGGTGCGGACCAGATCGAGGGCGGCCCGTTCCCGTTCCTCGGCGGGGAGCGGTCGCAGCTGCTCGGTGAACGACACCGGCGTACCGTCTCCGTCGTCCTGGCTGTCGGCCGGGGTGGCGGTGGTGCCGGCCGCGGCCCGCCGGACCGGAGTCCGGGCCAGCGCCTTCAGCAGGGTGGGCGGTTCGGCGCCGCGGCGTTCCAGCCCGGCCAGGTCGAGGCGGGTGGGCAGCAGCAGCGCCTGGTCGGCGGCGAGGGCCGCGTCGAACAGCGCCAGGCCCTCGTCCGCCGGGAGCGGGGCGAGACCCATGCTGCCGATGCGCCGGAGATCGGCGGTGCCGAGGGTGCCCGCCATGCCGTCGTCGGTGTCCCACAGGCCCCATGCCAGGGAGAGCGCGGGCAGTCCCTGGGCTCGGCGGCGCTGGGCCAGGGTGTCGAGGAACGCGTTGGCGGCGGCGTAGTTGGCCTGTCCCTGGCTGCCGAAGGTGGCGGCCACGGAGGAGAAGAGGACGAACGCCGACAGGGGCAGGCCGCGGGTCAGTTCGTGGAGATTCCATGCTGCCTGGGCCTTCGGACGCAGGACGCGGTCGACGCGGTCGGGCGTCAGGGCGTCCAGGATGCCGTCGTCGAGGATGCCGGCCGCGTGGACCACGGCGGTCAGCGGACTCTCGGCGGGGATCTCGGCGAGCAGTCCGGCCAGGGCGTCGCGGTCGGCGATGTCGCAGGCGGTGACCGTGACGGTGGCGCCGAGTCCGGTCAGTTCCGCGGCGAGTGCGGCGGCGCCGGGAGCGTCGGGGCCGCTGCGGCTGGTGAGCAGCAGATGCCGGACTCCGTGGCGGGTCACCAGGTGCCGCGCGAACAGTCCGCCGAGGGTGCCGGTGCCGCCGGTGATCAGGACGGTGCCGTGGGGGCGGATGTGCTCCGCGGTGCGTCCCTCGCGCGCGTCCTCCCCGGTGCGGGCGAGGTCGGCGGGCGGTTCGGGGACGGTGGCGAGGTCGACGGGCAGCTCGGGGACGGTGAGGACGATCTTGCCGGTGTGCCGTGCCTGGCTGAGGTACCGGAACGCCTCCGGGGCCCGCCGTACGTCCCAGGTGGTGACCGGGAGCGGACGCAGTGCCCGCTGTTCGAACATGGCGAGTACGGCCGTGAGCATGTCGGCGGTGTGGTCGGGGTCGACGTCCCTGAGGTCGAACGCCTGGTAGACCACGCCCGGGTGTTCGGCGGCGACGGTCCGCGCGTCGCGCAGGTCGGTCTTGCCCATCTCGATGAAGCGTCCGCCGCGCGGCAGCAGCCGGAACGACGCGTCGATCAGTTCCCGGGCCAGGGAGTTGAGGACGACGTCCATGCCGCGGCCGGCGGTCGCCCGCAGGAACTTCTCCTCGAAGTCCTGGTCGCGCGACGACGCGATGTGGTCGTCGTCCAGGCCCATGGCCCGCAGGGTCTCCCACTTGGCGGGGGCGGCGGTGGCGAAGACCTCGGCGCCCAGGTGCCGGGCGAGCTGGACGGCGGCCATGCCGACGCCGCCGGTGCCCGCGTGGACGAGGACGGCCTCGCCGGGGCGCAGGTCCGCCAGGTCCACCAGGCCGTGGTAGGCGCTGAGGAAGACGATGGGCGCCGCGGCGGCCTCGGTGAAGGACCAGTCGTCCGGCTGACGGGTGAGCAGACGGTGGTCGGTCACCGCGACCGGGCCGTACGCCCCGGAGAAGAGGCCGAGCACCCGGTCGCCGGGGGCGAGCCCCGTAACGCCCGGGCCGGTCTCCAGGACCAGGCCCGCGCCCTCGCGGCCGGGCACCTCGCGGTCGAGCATCCCCAGGCAGACCAGGACGTCACGGAAGTTGACGCCGGTGGCCCGCATCGCCACCCGCACCTCGCCGGGGGCGAGCGGGCCGGTGACCTCGGGGCAGCCGACGAGGGCCAGGCTGTCGAGGGTGCCGGGTGTGGTGACGTCCAGCCGCCACACGGGCTCGCCGGGCGGCGGAAGCAGCGCGCCGCCGGTGCCGGCCGGGGCCAGCCGGGGCACGAGTGCGACACCGTCCCGCAGGGCCAGCTGCGGTTCGCCGGAGGCGAGGGCGGAGGCGAGGAGGAGGGCCGGGCCGGGCTCGGCCGCGGCACCGCCGGCGTCCTCGGCGACCGGGAACCGGCCTGCGGGGACGGAGGGGACGGCGGGGACGGCGGGGACGGATGCGTCGGGGGCGAGGTCGAGCAGAACCAGGCGTCCGGGGTGCTCCGACTGCGCTGAGCGGACGAGCCCCCAGACGGAGGCGGCCACCGGATCGGTGAGCGCACGGTCGCCGTCGGCGGGCACCGCTCCCCGGGTCACCAGCACCAGCCTGGCGGCGCCGAAACGGTCGTCCGCCAGCCAGCCCTGCACGACGGAGAGGACATGGTGCAGCACCGTCCTGGTGGCGTCCACGGTCTCCGAGGGAGCGGTGTCGTACTCCGGGAGGACGGTGCCGTCCCGTTCCGGCGACGTCGCCGGTCCCCCGACCGCGGACGGACCGCAGGCAACGAGCACCGCCCCCGGCAGCGGCGTCCCCGCGGCGACCGCCTCGGCCAGTGCCGTGACGTCGGCGTAGTGACCGGCCGGCGCGTCGTGCAGCCCGGCGATCTCCGGTCCGACGACGGCCCACTGTCCGTCCTGGTCGGGGAGGGGGCCGGACGGCACGGGCAGTGTGCTCCAGTCGAGCCGGAACAGCGCGTCACGCAGCGCGGCCGGACCGTCGGCGGCGGGCGCCGATGCGTCCCCGCTCAGCTCGCGCAGCGTCAGAGCGTCGACGCGGGCCACTCCACGGCCCGCGGTGTCGGCGACGGTCAGCGTGATCGTGTCCTCGTCCACCGGCGACAGCCGCACCCGCACCTCGGACGCGCCGAGTGCGGTCAGCGAGGCGCCGCTCCACGAGAACGGCAGCCGCACTCCGCCACCGGCGGGTGCACCGCCGGAAGCGTCCGCCCGGGCGCGTTCCGCGGCGAGCCAGGCGTGCAGCGCGGCGTCCAGCAGGGCCGGGTGCAGGCCGTGCCGCCCCGCCTCGTCCCGCAGGCCGACGGGCAGCCGGACCTCGGCGTAGACGTCCTCGCCCTGCCTCCAGACGGCACGCAGGCCCTGGAACACGGGGCCGTACGTGTACCCCTCGTCCGCGAGACGGTCGTAGAAGCCGTGCAGCGGGACGGGGCTCGCCTCCGCGGGCGGCCAGTTCTCGAAGGGTTCCCCGCCGCCGACACGGTCCGTCTCGTCGGTGTGGTCCGCGTCGAGGAAGCCGCCGGCATGCCGCACCCATCCCGCGGCCTCGGCCTCGGCGGAGTCGGCCCGGGAGTGGACGGACACGGTCCGCCGTCCCGACGCGTCCGGGCTGCCGACCGCGACCTGGACGCGTACGGCGCCGGCCTCGGTGAGCACGAGCGGCGTCTCGATCGTCAGGTCCGCGAGGTGCGCGCAGCCCACGCGGAGTCCTGCCTGGAAGGCCAGTTCCACGAAGCCCGTGCCCGGGAAGAGGACCATGCCCGACACCGCGTGGTCGCGCAGCCACGGGTGGGTCGTGAGGGAGAGCCTGCCGGTGAGCAGGGCTCCGCCGCCTTCGGCCAGCGCCACTTCGGCGGTGAGCAGGGGGTGGCCGGTGGAGGTCAGTCCGAGACCGGTCGCGTCACCGGCCGTGGCGGTCGGGGCGGCCGGCCAGAAGCGCCGCCGCTGGAAGGCGTACGTCGGCAGGTCGGTCCGGCGTGCGCCGCTTCCCGCGAACACGGCGGACCAACGCGGTTCGGTGCCGCGGACGTACAGCTCGGCCAGGGCGGTCAGCAGCGTCGCGCCTTCGTCACGGTCCTTGCGCAGCGCAGGCACGAAGAGCATCTGCTCGGCGGGGTCGGTGTGCGCCACTTCCCGCGCAAGCGCGGTGAGCGTGCCGTCCGGCCCCAACTCCAGCCAGTGACATACTCCTTCGGCGCTCACCCGGCTGACCGCGTCGGCGAACCGCACGGCGTGGCGGACGTGCCGCACCCAGTGGTCGGGCGTCATCAGCCGGTCGGGGTCGGCGAGGTCGCCGGTGAGCGCCGAGACGATGGTCAGCTGCGGGCGACCGTACGCCAGGCCCTCCGCCACTTCACGGAACTCGGCGAGCATGGGTTCCATCAGCGGGGAGTGGAACGCGTGGCTGACCCGCAACGCGGTGACCTTGCGGCCCTGGCCGCGGAAGTGGTCCGCGATCTCCTCGACGGCCGCCTCGGCGCCCGCGACCACGGTCGCCTCCGGCCCGTTGACGGCAGCGATGCCGGCCTCGGTCTCCCGGCCCGCCAGCAGAGGGATCACCTCGTCCTCCGTGGCCTGGAGCGCGACCATCGCACCGCCCGACGGGAGCGCCTGCATCAGCCGGCCGCGCGCCGCCACCAGACGGCACGCGTCCGCCAGCGACCACACACCCGCCACATGCGCGGCGGCCAGCTCACCGATGGAGTGGCCCAGCAGCACGTCCGGCCGGACACCCCACGACTCCAGCAACCGGAACAGAGCGACCTCAAGAGCGAAGAGCGCGGGCTGCGCGAACTCCGTACGGTTCAGCACGTCCGCGTCGTCGCCGAACATCACCTCACGCAACGGACGCGGGAGTTCGGTGTCCAGGTGGGCGCACACGGCGTCGAAGGCCTCGGCGAAGACGGGGTACGTCTCGCACAATTCCCTTCCCATGCAGAGTCGTTGGGATCCCTGGCCCGCGAAGAGCACGGCCGTGCGTCCGCCGCCGGCGACCGCCGTGCCGCTGATCACCCGCCCGTCGGGCCGTCGCCCGGCCACCGCGCGGAGACCGTCCAGGGCCTGCTGACGGTCGGCGGCCACCACCACGGCACGGTGCTCCAGTGCGGAACGCGTCGTCGCCAGGGACATGCCGACGTCACGGAGCGACAGCTCGGTGTCCGACGCCAGAAGGCTCGCCAGGCGCTCGGCCTGGGCACGCAGGGCCTGCGGTTCGGCGGCGGAGAACGGGAAGAGGACACGATCGACGGTCCCGTGGCTCCCGTCGCCCGCCCTGTCCTCGTCGGTCTCCGTCGGCGCGTCAGGGGCCTGTTCGAGGATGACGTGGGCGTTGGTGCCGCTGATGCCGAACGACGACACACCCGCCCGCCGCGCACGGCCCGTCTGCGGCCACTCCCGCTCCACCGTGAGCAACTCCA
>NZ_BMTL01000084.1 GCF_014649655.1 Streptomyces humidus
GCAAAACGCTCGGCTGGGAAACCCCAGCCGAGCGCCTCGCTAAGCTCCTGGCCACAGCCAGTTGATCACTGTGTTGCAACGACCCCTGGAATTCGCCCAGGGCCGAGGGCCTCGGCACACAGGACCGATTCGACGTTGCAGGTGGCTGCCGACATCGAGGCACGACGAACTCCCCCTTCCCCGTAGCGACTCAGTTCCCCCCCCGGTCGCTCACTGAAGTGTTTGAGCGGGTGGTCACGCCCGCCGAGCACGACAGTCACCTTATGCACAGATCGGCTACACGTAACAGGAGATAACTTCTCTCTCACGCTCGTTGGCGTGAAATGGTTGCACGTTTCCGCTCGCAACCCATGAGTTATCTAAGCGATTCTATGAAGTCGTGGTGTGGGTCGACCGAAAATTACCTACGGAAGCGTAGAGTCCGATTGCGAACAGCTACGAGACGCCGCACTCGTGCTGGCGGAATTTGGTTTTCCCCACCCGGCGCTCGGGGCTGGGGCCAGGGCAGGGCTCCGGCAAAGTCGCCTGATGGTGCTGTGACGTGGGGCTTTGCCGGTGGTTGAGGTACGCGGGCGTGTTCCGGTCGGGTTGGATGGAGGTTCCTACGCCGTCCGTCCGCCCGAGAGAACAACGCCCGCGCCATGTCATCGTCTCGCATCCCCGCGCCTGTCCGCACTCCCGTCCCGAATCAAGAACTGCTCGTCGAGGTGTTGGGGCGGATGCCTGGTCCGCGTCGGCGGCGTGGGGTTCGTCATCCGGTGGCGGCCCTGATCGCGGTTGCGGTGTGTGCGGTGGTGGCCGGGGCCAGAGGGTTCACAGCGATCGGCGAGTGGGCCCAGGACGCCGGGGCGGTGGCCTTGAGGCGGCTGGGTCTGGAGCGGGGTGCGATGGACGAGTCGACGCTGCGGCGCCTGTTCGCGCGGCTCGACGCGGACCGTCTCGACACCCTCCTGGGGGCATGGGCAGCGACAAGGAGCGCACGGGTTGCGGGCCGCCGGGTGATCGCGATCGATGGCAAGACCGTGCGGGGCGCACGCGACGGTGACGCCGCGGCCCCGCATCTGGTGGCCGCGCTCGCCCACGGCTCGGGAGCGGTACTCGGCCAGGTCGCCGTGCGGGAGAAAAGCAACGAGATCCCCGCGGCCCGGGACCTGCTGGGAGTCCTTGACCTGGACGGAGCGGTGGTCACGATGGACGCGCTCCACACCCAGCACGACACCGCGACCCTCGTCATCGAGGCCGGTGCCGACTACGTCCTGACCGTGAAGGCCAATCAGAAGACCTTGTACGCCCGGCTGAAGGCCCTGCCCTGGGCCCGGATACCCGCAGCCAGCAGGACTGACCGGGGCCACGGACGCCGCGCCACCCGCACGGTCAAGGCCGTCGACGTCCCCGCCTGGATCGACTTCACCGGAGCCGCGCAGGTCGCCCAGCTGCGACGCACCGTCACCCGCAAGGGCAAGCGAACCGTCGAGATCGTCTACCTGGTCACCAGCGCGGACGCACGCACCGCGCCCGCAGAGGTCCTGGCCGCATGGGTGCAGTCGCACTGGGAGATCGAGAACCGACTGCACTGGGTCCGTGACGTCACCTTCGGTGAGGACCGCTCCCAGGTCCGCACCGGCAACGCACCGCGCGTCATGGCCGGCCTCCGCAACACCGCGATCACCCTCCTCCGCCTCCACGGCCACCACAACATCGCCGCCGCCCTACGCCATCACGCCCGCGACACCGACCGCCCCGTCAACCTTCTCCTGACCGGATGACCAACGACTTTGCCGGGACCCTGGGCGGAACGTGCTCAACGGAAAGGGGGCGCAGGGACAACGGGCACCTCGACAGCTGCATCGGTCGGCGGAACTACCCCGATCATCCCCGTCGACCATGCTGCCACACCGGGAAATTCCAAGATCCCCGACAGAGTCAAGCTAAACGCCAAGCTCAGTCCTGGCAGGTTTGAACGGGTACGGAGAAGACCTGCGAACCGTTACGCGTGATCCGGTAACACTGCCGGGTGGTCTCTTCCGACACCACGACCGATACCGTCACCGTGCTACCGGTCCTCGTGACGGCGCTGACCGTGAGGAACCGTCGGTAGGGCGCGAGAGCCCTCCGTACTCCTGTGAGGTTCAGCTCCGACGCTTCCAAAGCAGCGACACGCTGGCCGGCTGTCCGGGCGCCGCTGCCGATCGAGACAGAGGGGCCACAGGTGTCGTACTTCACGACGGAGATCGTCGACGTCCAACCGTGGCCTTTCGCCGGGGCGTAGGTGTATTCGAGGCATCTGCCGATCACGCCCTGGCTGATGCCGAAGAGTGACCTGGACTCGTACTCGACCCGTTTGACCACGCGGGCCCTGAACGTGTGACGGAAGGCATCGTAGGAGATCACTGGAGCACCGGTGTGCTGGTGGATAACAGCTGTGAGTGCGTCAGGATCAGCCGAGCCTTCATTGCCGAGGGCACGTATGGTCTCGTTCTTCGTTCGGCGGAGCTGGTCGTCGAGCGCCAGCAGAGCCTGCTGGCGGTGCTCGGCATTGACCTTGTCGGTGTGCCGTGACCAGTACCACAACATGCCGAGTACGGTGCTGAGCACGACAATCAGCACGACCAGGACGGTCAGACAGCCGGTGGTCATGGCACGCTCCAGCCGTGCCATGACCACCCGACCACGCCCGTGAAGGGACTGCACTAGCTGCCCTTGTATCCGATGTCGGCCAGAGCCTGGCCCATGACCTGTGCGTAGCCTGTCGTTCCCGCATTCTTCGGGTGGAAAGATTCGAGGCTGAGGCAGATGTTCTGCCCCGGCTTGGGGATGCAGGGAGCCTGGTTGGCGGGATCTCCGTCGTGGAAGTCACCGTCCCCATTGGGACCTGCCACCACCCCGTTGATCCATTCGTCGCTGTCACACAGCCCATGACCCTTGAACGCGGGGATTGGATCGGCGAACGCCACCTTCGTGCCGCTCCTCTTCAGCTCGTCGACCTTGGCCTTTTGCTTGTCGCGAGTGTAGTCAGCCAGGTAGTTCAGAGTATCGAAGTCGCCCGCCCAACACTGACTTTCGCCGACGATGTGGGGGTAGCCCATGAGAACGATCTGCGCGTTCGGTGCCGCATTGGAGATCTCGTCGATCACGGTTTCGGTATCGGTGACCGCTTGGTCTATTTTTCCCGTGTAGTCTTTTCTGTCGCATACGCCGATCACGTAGCAGTTCTTGACAGCGTTGGTGAAGTTACCGCCGTCGTTTCCGCCGATGGTCAGCATGACCAGTGTCGTGTCGGGGCTGAGGACACCGGAGTCGACCTGCGTCTTCTCGTGATAGTTCCCCATCCACCCCCATGAGTTGGGGTCTCCCGTCGTGAGCTGCGACGTTGTTGCGCCGGAGCAGGTGACGCTCTGGAAGTCGACCGAGGTGGTGTGGCTGTCCGAGAGACTGCCGAGAGGTGTGCTGTATCCGGGCAGGAGCAGCTTGCGGCCCCACGAGTTGGCGCTACGCCGGCAGGCGTTCCAGGTCCGCTTGCCGTGGTCTCTGTCGGACTCGGGCGAGTAGCTGCCCGCGCCTTCGCCGGAGGTGTAGGAGTCGCCCATGGTGACGACCATGTGCTTCGGCTTGCCCGGTAGCTTCTGGAAAGCGACTGAGGTGTACGCCACATCGTCGTCGGCGGTGCCGTCGGCAGTGGTGTTCGTGAGCTCCACTTTGGGAGTCCCGGTGAAGTGGTAGACACCGAGTTCGACCCAGGTGTTTGCACCGTAGTGAGTGTTGAGGTAGCGCTCCCGGTCCCCGCCCGCCACGCCGTGGATGGTGTAGTGGGCCTGTTGGGTGTGGGCGCCTGTGTCGGGCAGGTGCACGAGCACACGGGCCCAGCTGTTCAGGTTCTGGTCGAGGGTCCAGGTGCCGTTGACGGTCAGAACCCCGTTGTCACCGCCGAGGTGGGCGGCGCTGCGGGTGTGGGCGTACCAGAAGTGGCCGTTGTATCCACCGCCTATTTGGTACAGGTCACCTTTGGCCTCGTACTGCCCGAGTCCGGGGCCGACCGAGCCGTCGGAGTTGAACGTGAACTGGAAGCTTCCGTTGTCGTTGCTCGTCGTGCCGCACGAGCTGTAGGTGTTCGTGTTGTCAGGCATGGAGTTCACGATCAGCGCGCCCGCAGGGAGACCGTTGTTGCTGTCGGCGGCACAGATGGGCGTGCCGTACTGGAGCCGGGTACCGCGGCCCGGTTCGGCGGACAGGGTCTGGTACTTGATGTTCTCGAAGCCGCAACTGGTGGCGCAGTCGCTCTTCCAGGTGGCGTTCGATTCGTGCCACCAGTACTGGGCGTAACAGGCGGCGTCGGGGCAGTCGGGCGGGCGGGCGGAGTTGCAGTTGTTCTTGGCATTGCAGAACGTATCCCGCGATGGCGTGGCGTGTGCCCGGTTGTACTTTGCGCTGCCCTGCATGTTGACAGGGGCGACCGTGCCGTTCCAGTAGGCGGGGCGGAAGCCAGCCGAGGAGAAGCCGGACTCGCCCGGCCAGTCCTGCCGGCCGGAGGTGGCATAGGAATAGCCTGTGTCCATGGACCAGGCCGCCCAGCCCAGTACCTTCTCCTCGTACGGCCAATCCTGTGGATGAGCAGCGTTCTTGGAGGCCAACGGGTCGATGTCGGTGTTCATGAAGGCCGACCGGGACGGGGGATACATCGGGTTGGCGGGGTTGTTGTACCACCCCAGGCCCCAGTTGCCGTTAGCCGATTCGGCGCTGCGGGGGTTGAAGCCGAGGTTGTAGTTCCACAGGGCGGCGAACCAGTTCTCGGGTCTGGCTGAATCGTCATTGTTGACGGTGATCTTCTGCGTCGGTTGGTGCACCTCGTTCCACTTGTCCGCGAGGATGTAGAGGGAGGCGGCGACGTTGACAGAGTAGTCCAGGGCGATCGCGCGCTGGGTGGCCACAGGCAGAGCGGTCTCGCCCTCCTTCTCGTGCCCCGCCAGCCGCATGCCGTCGGTGACCTGTCCCACGCCGTATCCGCAGTCGGACTTCGCCCAGTTGATCTTCCAGTAGGCAGCCGGGTCGTCGCCCTTGTGGCCGTAGAAGCCGGCGTAGGCGGCCAGTGGGCTGCCCATCTGGCCGGGCACCACACCGGGTTCGGACTGCCAGAGGTTTGACTCCTGGGCCATCACGCCGAGCAGGACGTTCGCAGGGATGCGGCCACCGCCGGTCAGAGAGGGACGGGGGAAGAGTCCCTGCGGGTCGATGGTGCCCAGCCCGGTCTGGTTGCGCCAGCCGCCCTGTGTGATCCGGTTCGAGCGCAGTTCACCCCGCACGGCCATGTCGACGGCCCACTCGACTTGGTTCGGGGTGGGCTGCAACGCCTGGGAGTTGACATCGTTGCGGGGCACCGAACACCAGCGGTCGGTGTCAACCGGGTCGTGAGCCCGAGAGTCGGCTTTGAGGCGGGGAGAGTTGCTGGCGCCGGTGAGCGCGGGGGAGATGGATGTACTCCCCCCGGCGGCCGTGGGCTCTGCTACCGATTGGGTGAGCTTCGCCTGAGTAGCAGTGGCCGTGGACGTCACGGTGGTCGGCTGCTCGCCGCCCATCGTGTCTGGCGCGCCTTCCGTGGTGCCCTCTGGCCCTGGACTGCTCTTCGTGAAGTTCTGGCCCGCGTCCTTGACCCGCGTCAGCCCGCGACGGACACCAGGAGTCAGGACGGGGTCGACAGCGAGGCGTCCCAGGGTGGATACGTCCGTGTTCACGGGGGCGTCGATGCGTGTGACGCCCGTGTCCTTGAGGTGAGCGGCGGATGGTTCGCCGGTTAGGAACACCCTCCCCTCGACTCCTTGCCGCAGGTCGAAGTTGCCGAGTTCGCCGGAGACGATCACTGACGGCTTGCCCTGCCCTCGCCACAGTTTGGCGTGTGCTGCGGACTTGTCCTGGTGGTCGAGGAAGGCGACGTGCCCGTTCGCGGTGGGCCGGATGCCGAACGGCACGCCGTCGGTGGTGGCGAGCGTCTTCGTCCTGCCCGCCATGTCGATGTGGACCAGGGCATGCCCGCGTCCACCGATCGCTCCGTCTCCGACCGGAACTGCACTGGTGATCTCGCCCGTGGTCACCGCCGAACCGATCGTCTCGCCAGCCGTGTTGACGGTCACTACCCGAGTCATCGTCTTCGCAGGGTCATTCATGTCGCGGAACGCTGTGAACGCTGCGGTATGCGTGACCGTGTTGCAGGAGGGTCGAAGTAGGCGAGCGATGCGGTGAACGGCAGTTTCACCACATGGCCGGTGGCAGTGTTGACGATGGCGGCGAATGCGCCGCCCTGCATCAGGTCGGGCTTGTTGGTGAACGAGCGGGGAGCGTACACGGCGGCGATGTGATCGGCGTCCATAACGCACTGGTTCCCGATCCACGTGTCCGCCGGCATCGTCGGCTCCGACAAGGAGGCGACGGTCATCCAGGCATATGCCTTCGCCGAATCAGCGACCAGGATATTCAGGCCGTCGGTATCGGCCGCACTTGTCACCGCCCGGTCCTGCGACGCCTGCCAGCCTGTGCCGAGCCGCTTGCCCGGATCGTCGACCCGCGCCGACGGCCCGGATCGGACGGACGGTTCGGGAGAGGGTTTGGGGATTGCCTCGGCAGCGAGCGCCGGCGCGGCGGCCGGCATCAGGCCGACGACCGCCAACGCGGCGGCCGGCAGTGCGAGGAACGGGTGCGCTCTAGGTCTTAGCCTCAAAAGTTCTCCAAGGTCCGGGACAGCAGTTGACTGGACAGACTCCACAGCCGCTCCTGTGACACGGCTCAGCATCTGGTGCCACTGGCAGGGTCTTCCCGTGCGGGGTGCTTCAGGTCGGACACGAACTCGGTGAACACGTCTGCAGCCGACCAGGTATGCAAACCCGTACGGCTTTGTGCAGTTTGTTGGATGGATACTTCCCACCAAGAAGTACACCGTTTACTCAACGCAGCGGTCATCGTAACTGATCGTCTCCCGCCGGGAATTGAACAGACTGAGTCACGACCCGTTCACCCCGTCAGAATCAAGACAACCTGATCAAGACGCTCTGCGAGTAGGCGCACTCCGCTTTCTTGGCACACTGCTGCAAGCGCTTGCTGGAACCATGCGGGGCGAGGCTTCCGCTTGGCCGCGCCCGGAGGCGCGATTTTGGCCAGGGGAAACCTCGGTAGTGCCACCGCCGTAGCGGTTGCAACTACAGTGGCCTGAGCCTGACGGGGCAGTAGCCAACGTCCTCGTCTGCATGTGCGCTGCACTCATGTCTAGCGGGACGGCAGCGTCATGTTCGGCACTCATTTGGGGGGAATTGTGTTTCGGGGGAACACGGTAAGGCTGCTGTACGGCCATGCCCATATGCGGGTCCCAGTGAACTTCCTGGTGCCGGCATGACCGGTTAAATCGCGTCCGGTTTCGCCACAGTGCTCGTATTGCGCTCTACCGGGTCCGGCGGGGATCTATAGGTCTGCCGCTGTTGACTCAGTATCCGCGACAACAACTTTTCTCGAGCGTGCGCCCCTTGGTGCGTGCCGCGGGAGAGTGACTGGGGGAATAGTCGCCTCGTTCTGGCCACCCCGCTCCGCGCTGCGCCTCACAAGACTCATGTACAGGGAGATCACCCATGCGCATTCGCCATCTCATAATCGCCACCGCCATCGCTCTCGCCGCCAGCACAGCCCCTGCCGCCGTGGCAGAACCGAGCCGTCCGTGATCACCGGCGTGCTCTCACCTGAGGAGGAGGCCACGGTGCACGCCGCGGCCGACCCCACCTTGCAGGTGGACATGTACTACAAGGGCAAGAAGATCGATCCAGCCGGAGGCTGGGAAGGAGCCCAGATCTGCGCGGAGGTCGACGAGGACGGCACCATGGAGTGCTTCGACAACGACACCGAAGCCAACAGTCGTCTGGCCAGCGTTGCACCCACCAAGGAGGCCCGACAGGGAGCCGCTTCCGCCCTCACCGGGCAGGCGAGCACCGGGCAGGTCAAACAGCCCAATGAGTTGCGTGCATCGTGATTGCGCAGGTCACGGGTCTGGTGTGAGTGAAGGCTCGGGTACTCGCGCTGGTCGGTGGCCGATGACCATGGTGT
>NZ_BMTL01000085.1 GCF_014649655.1 Streptomyces humidus
AGGCCCTGCCTTCATGCCCCCGCGCGGCCACAATCACCTGAACAGCACACCCGTACGGAACCCCCAGCTCCACACTCGGTTTCGAGAAGCCCTCTGAGGCCCATGTCCCGTAACTGGCGCCGGGTGACCAGCCCTTCGGGGACAGCGCCACGGCCAAACTCGGAAACCAGCGGGTTCGAGGGATCTGGACGGTGCTCCGGCGAGAACCCACTGGGGGTGTGGTGGTCCTGGGAGGGAGTACCGCGCGGGTCCGCCTTTGCCGTCTGGGACAAGATGGGGCCTCCGATCTGGAGGGGGCGTTGGGATGGGTTACGACCTGCAAGCAGTGATCGCTGAAGGGGAGGCGCTGCGGGGTGTGGCGCGGGACCTGCCTGCCGCTCGGCTGGCGTCGATCGGACAGGGCTTGTCGCTGATGCCGATGACGGACGCCCTGTTCGATTCCGTCGCAGACGGGAGCGGCGTAGGCGCGTTGGGGTTCTGGCGGTTGCCAGGAGGGTTCGAGAAGACCCTCGCTGCCTGGTCAGCCGGTGGGCCGGTGGCCTACGTGGAAGCTGAGTACTTCGGCGGCGTGGGCGAGCAGCGGGCTGCCGTGTGGGATGGCGGCACCATCGTGATGGGCCCGCTCGCTCCATGTGGAGGAGGGCCAGCCCTTCCCGCCAGCCGGCAGCCCGATCTCTCAAGCGCTGCGGCGGTTGGGCGTAGTGGCAAGCGCCGGCGAGGATGAGTTCTCAGCTGTGGGGTTGGACCGGCATCGACACGGCGAGGCGTGGATTGACTGACGCGCGACTTCCGATTCCCGCACTCAGCTCGCGGAATCTGCCCGTGAGTCACGGGACTGGCGCCCCTCTCGGTGGAGGCCTCGTCGGCCGGGGTCCAGGAAGGCGTCACAGTCCCGCGCTCGAACCGTCCGGCAGAGCTGTGAGGAGCTCAGCCGGAGCTGTTACAGAGGAATTAGGGTCCAGGCAGGCCAGGCCGATCTCGTTGAACCGATGGATCACGTCGCGGACGGTGTCCTCGTCGGCTTGCAGCAGCCTGGCGATCACGGGCATCCGGTTGCCGCCGGCCGAGGCGAGCAGCATCATCGCGCGCGGGTATCGCACCGAGCTGGTGCTGCCCCGGCGCACGATCTGCTGCAGCTTCAGCCCTTCTTGGTCGGTCAACCTGCGCACACGGACAGGTTCAGCCACCGCACCCCCAAGCTTCGGATCGGACGACACGCCATATCCAACCGCTCCGACCGTCAACCCCGTGACCTTCCTAGTCACAGCACTAGCTCTGTTCAAACGCACCGAGCCGGCCGCCTCGTAGGCCAGCTCCGGGCGGGCCGACCGGGGATGGCGGCGGGGACGTGGTGCGCCGCCGTGCCCGCGACGCTAGGAGACAGAGCCTCCTACGGTTCGCGCCATGACAACAGTGATCTTGATGTACGGCCCGGCGCACGGGCGGACTCTCACCACCGAAGCGACAGAAGGAGAGGTACTGCGTGAGGCCGGTTGGAGCTACCAGCTGACCGACGACTTGGACGATCGAGGAAGGCGCATCGCCATGGCGTACATGGACTGATAGATCATCCAGGCGGGGGCAGCGCCGTCGACTCGACGACACTGCCCCGGCGGTTCTACCGGCGGTAGAATTCTCGGCATGAGCAAGCCGACGAGCATCAAGACCAGCGAGGAAGTGCGCAACCGGCTGCGTATCCTCGCCGACGAGCGCGGCACCACCATCACCGAGCTGCTGGAAGAGCTCGCCACCCGCGAGCTCACGGAAGCCGAGCGGGAGCAGCGTGCGGTCGAGGCCGCCCGTGAGCTCGGCATTGAGTACACCGAGCAGGTTCAGCAGGTCGGCCAAGATGCCTGGGCGAAGATCCGCGCCCATCAGGGCGGCGCCGCGGCATGAACCTGACGGCCGTCCTGGACCACACGGCTCTGGCAGCCCTGTACCGCGCGGACTCCTTCTTCACGGGCCTCTACATCGAGGCCTCGCGAGGCAGCGGTCGTGTCATCATCCCTTCCCTCTCCGTGCTCGCTGCCGAACGGCAGGTTGCGGGCGCAGGCAAGCACGCGGCATCTCTGCGGTTCGCGGAGAACGTTCCGTTCACCGCAGCTCATGCTGTGGATGCAATGGACTGGAGAAACGTGTACTGGCCGGTGGCTCACGCTGCTGCGATCGCCTGGCACGCGGTGAAGGCGGGAGAGCCGCTCACGGTCCTGTCGCTGGAACCTGAGCTGTACGCGGGTACCGGCATCAGTCCGCTGAACCCCACTTGACCCGCGCCGCCTCGGACGGAGAAGGCCACCGCGGCGCAGGTACTCCTCCAGCTTCACCGGGGTGCTGGGTCTCGCAGTAACGGCGAAGGGCCATGTCGAAGGCGGGCAGCGGGCGGCCCAGTTCGGCCAGCGCCGCACGGATCGTGAGGATGACGTCCTCGAAGGACGTTCCGGCGGAGCGAGCCAGGTCGATGCGTACAGGCAGGATCCGCTGTCCGAACCAGGCGGGCTCACCCCACTGGGCAGGCCGCTGATCGGCCCCGGGGAGCGCTGCCTCCAGCTTGCGGGACAAGGTCGTCCTGCCGATTCCCCCGAGCCCGTGGAACACCATCACGTTGTGACGCTGGCGCTCCAGGTCCTCGACATCGAACGCGGACTCGGTGATCAGACGCAGATGCTCGGACAGTGCGGCCGCGACCAGCTCCCACTGCAGCTGCCGGTTCGTGAACGCCTCCACGGCCTGAAGGCCCCGGTCGTTCGTGCTGAAAAGTGCCCGCAGATCCCGACCTGCCACGTCCCACCCCCAAAAAGATGATCAGCTTGCGAGCTCCAACTTATGCCCGCCGCGCTCCACTTGGGCGGCCGCCTGGCCTTGGGGAGACCGCGGTTCTGCGTGCCAGTGGGGTACGGCATTCTTCAGCGATGAAGTCCGATCCCGAGCCGTGGTACAGCACCACCCTCAACCTCTGGACGCTGGCGGGAGTGCCGGTCGCCAGTTGGACCCTCACCAAGGCACTGACCGAGGGGTGGCGCCGTACCGTCGGCCGCCGGCGCTACGTCACCACCCGTCTCCGCAAGATCGCCCCGGGTGTCCGGCACGACTACGTCGAATCCCTGCTCGGTGAACCGAAGTGGCAGTCGACGAGGCACTGCGCACGGCTCGCCCCGATCGAGCACGAAGAGGCCGATGACAAAGAGCGGAAGGTCGAGCTCACCGTCCGGACCTGGCTTCTGTCGAGGCTCTGCTACCTGGTCACATGGTGTGAGGACGACATCGTGGTCATGTACGGGATCACCACGACCAGCTGGTGGTTCCGGCCCTGGGTGCGGATCCATGAGACGCGGATCCGGCTGGGGAAGAGCACCTTCACGGTTCTCGCCGACAGCGACGTCACCCATCGGGCCTGGCTCGGCAGCCGCCGGTTCGGGTACTTCGAGGAGCATTACTTCGGCAAATGACCTGGGGTCTCGGTGCTGAGCTGGATTTTCTCGGCGGTCGATGGTGTGGCATCTGACCAGTGGTGACTACGGATCGTGTACCTCTGGCCAGATGTCGTGGTGCCGTGGCCTGCGATCCCGCGACGGAGCTGGAATGTCGTGGATGTCTTGGGAATCCCTATGGGCTTCTTGCTGTTTATGCAGGTCAGAAGGATGAAGGGGTGTGGTTGCGGAGGGGGTGTGCGGTCTGGCGTTGAGTCATGTCCCTGTTCCTGACTGCAGGATGCGCAGCAGGAGAGCGGGGACGGGGACGTCTGTGGCGGTGACGAAGTCGTGTACGGCGTCGGGCAGCTGAAGGCCTTGCTGCCGGTGGAGCCGCTGGCGCAGGTTGTCCGCGACGTCCGGGGGCAGAGCGGTGGCCGCGCTGCTGAGGGAGGCGAGCTGGGCGGCCCGGGCATCGGAGGTGTCCGTGCTGGTGATGGCGGCGTCGGCCCGGGTGCGTGCTTCCGGGTCACGTTCCAGGCGGCGGATGACGGCTTGAGCGAACGGTGGGTCGACGTCGTTGGTGAAGTGGCTGGAGATCCGTTCGCTGTCGCGGGATACCTGATCCACGAAGTCGGCGGTCTCGACGGCTGCGTAGGCCAGCGGGTAGTACACCGACACGTCCACCTCGACGTGTCCGTGCAGGTCGCGCTCGCGCTGGAGGGCCTCCCAGGCGTCGGCGACGGCTGTGTCGTCGGGGAACCCGGCGACCAGGGCGAGGAACGCGCCGGAGGCGGGGAGCGGGTAACCGCTGCGTCGTGGACCCAGTTCGGCGTGCAGTGCGCGTTGCACGGTCGCCGGGTCGAGGCCGAGGACCAGGGGGTCGGCCAGCAGCAGGGGTGCGACGTCCCGGCTTCCGTTGTCGCCCGGCCGGAGGTTGTCGATCAGGGCGTGCAGCAGGTGCGGCTCGCCGCGGTGGGTGTGGGCGTACCAGGCGAGCACGGTGTCGTGGGTGAGGAGATCGGGTTGCTGGTCGACGGCCGCGGCGAGTTCCTGCGTGAGCTGGGGGTGGCGGTCGGCGACCAGCGCAAGGTACTCCCAGGCCGTGTCCGTGGCGGGGGAGAGCATGTCACCGGTGAGGCCTGTGAGGAGAGTGTTGCCGAAGTGGGCGTGTAGGTCTTGCCAGTGGTCGGCGATCTCGCCGAGCACGATCAGGTCGAGGTCGGTGCTGATGAATTCACCCAGGGGCAGCCGGATGGGGCGGCCGTCGTGTTCGACGAGGTCGTCCAGCAGGCCGAGTTGGTCGGTCAGCAGGATGCCCAGCCATGCGGCGCGCCGGCGTGCCCAGTTGTCGTACGTCGTCGGAGGTCAGCGCCTCAGCTCGGCGGCCTCCGCACGCGATTCCTCAAACCCACTTCATTCCGACGGCACTGAGCTCCTGCACCCGTTCAGCGGCCAGGCGGTGCTTGCGGGCCCGGCAGTTGGCGATGAACACTCCCAGTGCACGGTCGTCTCCGTCCACGGTTTCCACGTGCTGGCGCGGAACGTTCAGATGTCCTTCCCGCTGGCGATACTGGAGAGCGGCGGCTAGATTGTCGGCCCACATCTGCGCCCGCGTCCGGCTCACGGCTCTCTGCTCGCCTGACGCAGGTCCTGTCTGAGGCTGGTCCGGCGTCAGGCGCAGCACCTCCGTGAGCAGCCACTGCTGCGCGGGCAGCAGACCGTCCCATACGGCAACGGTGCGCTGGGCGCCGGTCCACCGCCCGAGGTCCTCGCCCTGGACGACGAGCTCCCCAGGCCCAGCGGGCAGTTCCCCGCCTCCGTTGACATAGGTGCGGGCGAGGTGGAAGCACCGCTGCCAGGCGATGTCCCAGGCGGGGCACCAAGCGGCGTCGATCTTTTCCAGTTCCCGCCACCGCCGCGTACCGTCACGCTGTCCCGGTGCCAGGCCCTCGGCAGGCCAGTTCTGAGCCGCTCGTTCCCGTCGCGCGGCGGCACGCTGGTCACGCAGCCAGATCCCCACGGGATAGCCTTGCCAGGTTGCCTCGGTGGGGGTGAGGAGGTGCCCGTGTTCCTCCGCCCAGCCGCGCGCGGCGGCCAGGCCCTCGGAGAAGGCCACCTCGAGATGAGACCACACCATCCCGGCCGCATCCAGTTCCCTCACCCGTTCTTTGGCCAGGGTGCCCTGGCGGTAGGCGACGCGCTGCTTGGCGATCCACACCCCAAGCGCGAAACCATCGGGAGCGGTATATCCGTAGGGGACCCGCAGGTGTCCGTGATCGACGGCGTAAGCGATCGCGGCCTGCAGCCCCCGCCGCCAGTACTCGCCCTCGGGCCGCAACACACGTGCCCTGATGAACGCTGCCAGCTGCGCCGGATCACGGGCCGTGGAGAACCGCAGCAGCCCCTGCGCCGCCCCGCTGACCACCCCACCCGCCGTCCTCCCGCCCGCGGCCGAGGCAGCCTGCCGGCTGGGGGACTGAGGGACGGCGAGCTGCTCGACGGCCTCGGTATCGTGAGCCCGCAGCGCGGTCAGCACCTTCACCAGATGCGTGTACGACCGCGAGGCCAGCATCTCGTCCGGCTCCTCACCCGGCTCCAGGAACACCGGAACCACCAGCGAGGCCACCTTGCTCTCTCCGGGCTGCATCCGCAGCGCCCGGCCCACCGCCTGCACCACATCGGGCGTCGAGCCCCGCGCATCCACGAACACCACCGCATCACACGCCGCGGTATCGACCCCCTCGCCGAGCACACGCGCCGACGACAGCACACACAACTCCATCACGGCATCCTGGACCACCCCCGCGGAAAAGGTCTCCAGCACCTGCCGCCGGTGTACCGCCCGATGCTCCCCGCACAGCCAGTCCGCCCACACCGCCTCCGGCTCCGCGAACGATCCCGCATCGGCCTCCCACAGCGCTGCGGCCACCTGTCCCAGCCCGCCCGCGAAAGCCTCCGCCTCACTCGTGCGGTGATGAAACGTCAGCACCCGCCGCAGCCGGTGCTCCGCAGCAGTCTTCAAAACCGCCGTCTGCAAGGCCGCCAACCGCACCCCCCGCACCTCATCCGTGAACGCTTCCGCACCCACCAACCGCACCACCGACAGCTGCGGATCAGCAATATCCACGCAGACCACCTGGTACTGCGCGATCAGCCCCCGCTCGATCGCCTCCGACATCGTCAGCCGGTACACCACCGGCCCGAAGATCTCCTCATCGTCCATCGACGCCACCAGCTGCCCCGCCCCATCGGTGCCCCCCTCCTGCCCGGGGACCTCCCACAACCGCGGAGTCGCCGTCATGTACAACCGCCGCACCGCCGGCAGCCGCCGATCGTCATGCACTACAGCCCACGGTTTCCCCAACACCCCCGCCGTCCGGTGCGCCTCATCCACCACCATCAGATCCCAACGCCCGGCACCGGCCGCATGAGCACGCTCCAGCACCCCCAGACCAGCCGCCGCATACGTGGCGAACACCGTCACCCGGCCCCCACCCGCGAGCCACCCCGCCAACTCACCCGCATCCGTAGTGCACCGCACCCCCACAGCAGCCTTCTCGCGCTCAGAGCACACCCCGAACAACCGACCACCACGCCCACCAGCACGCCATACACCCACCATCTGACCCAGCAGGTCGAGCGTGGGCACCAGAACCAACACCCGTTCGGCACGGAGCCCCTGCGCCGTAAAAACCGCGATCAGGCTCTTGCCAGCTCCCGGAGGCGCAATCACCTGCGCACGCACCGCCGCGTCCGCGAGCTCTCCGCTCACCGAAGACCCGAGCGCGCGGACCACCGCGTCAACTGCCTCGACCTGATGAGGACGGAGCCGCTGCTTCCTCGGCATGAGATCCCGCCTTTCGATCTACGGGGGCAGTGAGCCCTCAGGGTAGAGTCTCTACAGAGAAATTATGATGCAAGACCTCAAGATGCGAGGCCATCACACGCTACAACCGAGCGTGCCTCATACATGACAGCCCCTGCACCTGAACCCCGAAGACCCCCATCCCGCCACCAGCAGTATGGGACAATAGACACTCAAAAATGACGGACCGTCAGGAATGCGTGACGGTCCGTCAAGTACCTGGGAAGGAAAGAAGACAGGCACCGCACGCCGCGCCTTTGCAGCCAGCCAGGCTCGCGCCAGCGAGCCTTTTAGCAGGCTCGAAGAGCCTGCCTCAAGCAGGGGAGCGAAGCGGACCTGCGTCGAGGCGCGAAGCGGCTCGACCGGCGGCTTGCCGCCGTAACAGGACCGCAACGCGGGCCTGTTACATGTCAGTTGAAGCGAAGCGGAGACTGACAGGCGTGGCTTGCCACGCCTGCGCCCGCGGAGCGGGCGCCCAGCCGGCGCAACGCGCCGGCTTTCGCTGTCCAGCGCGCAGCGCTGGAGGTCCCGCTCCGCGGG
>NZ_BMTL01000086.1 GCF_014649655.1 Streptomyces humidus
CCCGTCGGCGAGGCCTACCGCGAGGCCGGCCACGGCCCGTCCGCTCCCCGCCGGGCCGAGCTCGACCGGCCCAGCACCCGCGACACCGCCCTGCTGGACTACCTCATCGCCCACCGCAAGGGCGAGAAGTACCTCCTCGCGACCCAGGCCGCCTACCCCGCGGAGCGTCTGCTGCGCGCTCAGGCCCAACCCGTGCTCGTCATGGGCGGGTTCACCGGGAAGACCCCCTTCCCCAGCGCCCCGCAGCTCGGCGGCCTGATCGCCGCTCACCAACTCCGCTACGTGCTGCTCACCCACCTGCGCCCCACCACCCCCGCCACGACGTGGGTGAGGTCCCACTGCGAGCGCGTCCGCTCCGGGGCCTACGGCCGGCGCACCAGGGGCGACTTCGTCCTCTACGACTGCCGCGCGCAGGGCATCCGCGCCACCACGACGAGGTGGGATCCCTCGCCCGCAGCCTCGAACTGATCAGACAGCGCCTCCCCCGGGCCGACGCACCGCCCGCGCCCGGTTCCCCGGACGGCGCGCCCGCCACCTCCGCCTCCACATCCCCGTCCGGCCCCGGACCCAGGAGCTGACCCGCCGTGCTCTTCCTGTACTGCGTCCTTGCGACGTGCTGCGCCGGCCTGCTCGTCGCAGGCATCGTCGAACAGCGCCGCCATGACGCGAACGTCGCCGCCATACCCACCCGGGTGCTGGTCAACGGCATTCGCGGCAACCGTGTCGAGCGCAACGGGCAGATGGGCGCGCTCATCCCCCAGCTGGACCCGGACACGGTCTTCCTCATCGGTCACCCCACCAGATCCGCCGCCGACGCCGTGCCCGCCCACTGGACCGGGAACGTCGTCGATCTCGGCGGCGACCGCCGCGACCCCGACCGGCTCACCACCGATCTGCTGGCTCACCTCGGGCCGGACTCCTCGCTCGTCGCCATCGGCAACATCCACGGCCAGGGCGAACTCCTCCTGGAGCGGCTCGCGGCACTCCCGCCCGACAACCCCGACGCCGACCCCGCCGACCCGGGTGACACCCCCCGTCGCCCGGCGCCCACCACAACTCCTTCCATGGAGAGTCCCGTTGATCCCCGCAGCAGTGACCCCGCAGATCACCGCCATCGGCATCGCACTCGGTCTGGTGTTCTCCCTCCTGTGCTCCCTGACCACGAACCTGCCAGGGGCTGCGCGCGGCCCGCCGTCTCTGACCACCCAGGGCCCAGCCCCCGCTCTGACAGCTCAGCGGCTCCTCGTGCTCCGGCGGTCGTATGCCGGAGCCAGATGTAAGGCCCGGTGCTGTGTGCCGGGCCTCGTCCGTTGTACCGTCTGCCCGTGCTGACGCCGGCAGACGGCAGACGCCCTTGTAGAGGTCCCGGTGCGGGGCGGCCGCCGGTCTGTTCCGAGTTCTGAAGCGGATTCAAATGATCTCTGTCCTGATTGTGATCACCACGGTGGTGGCCGGCTGGTCGCTGGTCGCCGGCCGGCTGGAACAGCGGCATGTGCGGGCTCCTCTGGTGCTGGTGCTCGCAGGCGTGGTCACTGGGGTGTTCACGCACAGCCATATCGCCGCCACGTTGAACTCCGAGGTCGCTCAGCATGTGGCCGAGGTCATCCTGGCCGTCCTGCTCTTCGTCGACGCCACCGAGCTGCCGGGCGGGCGACTGTTCGGCGACGACCCCGGCTCCGCCGCGCGGGCACTGCTGGTGGCCCTGCCACTGAGCCTGATCACGATGGTGCTGCTGGGCACGCTGCTGCTGCCCGGCCTGCCGGTCGCGCTGCTGCTGCTCATCGCGTGCATCGTCGTCCCGACCGACTTCGCCCCGGCCGAGACGCTGGTCCGCGACCGGCGCATCCCGGCGAAGGTGCGCAGCGTGCTCAACGTGGAGAGCGGCTACAACGACGGCATCGTCTCGCCCCTCTTCCTGTTCGCACTGATCCTCGTCGGCACCAACACCGTCACCCGCACGCCCATGCAGGCCCTCGGCACTGCCGTGCCGTTCGCACTGAAGGCCCTCGTGGCCGGCTTCGTGGTGGGGGCGCTGGTCGCATGGCTGATCAACCTGGCCGACCGCGCGGAGTGGATGACGGAGCAGTCCCGCCGCGTCGTCGTGCTGGTCACACCGCTGCTCACCTACACCGTGACCACGGCGATGGACGGCAACGGCTTCGTGGCCTCGTTCGTGTGCGGGATCGCCTTCCGCTACATCAGGCAGGCACCGGTCCGCCGACGGGGCGCCTCGGCCCCCCACGCCTCGGACTTCCAGCTCATCGAGGACACCAACTCGATGGCGACGATGTGCATGTGGTTCTTCTTCGGCAACGCCGTGGTGCTCGCCATGGAGGAGGGCGTCCACTGGCCCACCGTCGTGCTCTGCGCCGCAGCGCTCACCGTCGTGCGCATCCTTCCGATCATGCTCGCCTTCCTCGGCTCGAAGTTCACCTGGCGCGAGAGGCTCATGGTCGGCGCGCTCGGACCACGCGGCACCACCTCCATCGTGTTCGGCCTGCTCGCCTTCAACGCTCTGCCGGACGGGCCGTACGCCGACACCGCCCTGTACGCCATGACCCTCACGGTGCTCGGCAGCATCCTGCTCCACGGCGGCGGCTCCGTGGCCATCGCCCGGTCCCTGACCGGCCCGCCCCCGTCAGCTGCCGGCGGACCTGACTCCCCGGAGACCGACGAGCCGGACTCACCGGTCGTCGCCAGACGGAGTTGATGTTCCCGGCGGTGCTGCGTGGTTCACGGTGCCGCCCTGCCACGCGGCGCTGCCGTGCGTGCGGCGCGTCTGCCTCGCGGCCCCGACGGCTCCTACCCCAGGCCGGTCTTCTCCAGCCACTCGGCGGGGGCGGTCCCGACAGTCGCCGGATATGCGGAGAGCGGCCGGACGTCCAGGCTGGGGGCCATGACACAGCATGCTCGTAACACGGAGCCCGAGACCGCCCTGGGGGCGCCGGCCGGCATCGACGCGCGGGGACGTGACGTCACACGTGGCAGAGGCGGGCGGCTGGAACTTCTCGGCCTGACGCTGGCGGCGGGCGCCGGTGTCCTGTTCGTCGCCCGTCCCGAGTTCTACGAAGCGGTGGTGCACATCTTCGCCACGCGGGCGGCCTCACTGGTCCACTGAGCCGGCGATCGGAGATCCGGGCTTCCCGACCGGTGGCATGGCACACCGTGCGCTCCCTGGCATGGCGTCGGTGACGGGCGGCCTCCGCCTGGCCGTCGTACGCCCTGATCGCCGTGATGCCGTTGTGCACCCGCTCGCGCGGCCGACCACGTAGGAAAGGAATCCTGTGAACACCGCATCCGCCCCGAAGGCGACGGGTGCCGGGTCCCCGCGTACCCGCGAGACGCTCAAGGCGCTGTACGGGTACGTCCGTCCGCACCGGTGGGCCGTCGGGCTCGGTCTGCTGTGCGCGCTGGCCGGGGCCGCCGGCGGGCTGCTGCAGCCGCTGGCCACGAAGACGCTGGTGGACCGGCTCTCGTCCGGTGGCACGATCGGCGCCGTCCTGCTGGCACTGACCCTGCTGGTCCTGCTGAGCACGACGGCCGAGGCGTTCGGCGCCTTCGTGCTGGAACGGACCGCGGAGTCGGTGGTGCTCGCCGCCCGCCGCAGCCTCATCGGACGGTTGCTGCGGCTGCGCCTCGCGGAGGTGGACCGGATGCAGCCGGGTGATCTGATGTCCCGGGTGACCTCCGACACCACGCTGCTGCGGGCGGTCAGCACCCAGGCGGTGGTCTCCGCCGCGACGGGGGCGGTGACGCTGGTCGCGGCGGTCGCGGTGATGGCTTTCCTCGATGCCGTCCTGCTCGGCGTCACGCTCGGCGTGGTCGCGGTCGTCGGTGTGGCTGCCGCGCTGGTGATGCCGAAGATCGGGCAGGCCGCCGAGCGTTCGCAGGCGGCTGTCGGGGAGATGTCCACGGGCCTGGAGCGGGTCTTCGGGGCATTCCGTACCGTGAAGGCGTCCGGCGCCGAGGAGCGGGAGACCGCTCGCGTCGAGGCGGCGGCGCGCAGGGCGTGGCGACACGGCGTGCGCAGCGCGAAGTGGGAGGCCTTGCTGGGCTCGGCGGACAACCTCGCCGTCCAGCTGGCGTTCCTCGCGGTGCTCGCCGTCGGCGGGTCTCGCGTGGCGTCCGGGGAGATACCCGTGTCCACGCTCATCGCGTTCCTGCTGTACCTCTTCTACCTGCTGGAGCCGGTGTACAGGCTGGTCGACGCCGCGTCCCACTACCAGGAGGGCGCGGCTGCGATCGCCCGGATCGCGCAGGTGGACGGCCTGGCGACGGAGCCGCAGGACCGGCGCCGCCCGCCGGTGCGTCCGGCGGCGGGAGAGCCGCTGCCGGGAGAGCCGCTGCCGCGTCCGGCCTCGGTCCGCTTCGAGCAGGTGTCCTTCCGCCACGGGTCCGGGCTGCCGGACATCCACCGGCGGGTGGACTTCGAGGTGCCGGGCGGCGGGATGACGGCCATCGTCGGTCCCTCCGGCGCGGGCAAGTCGACGGTCTTCGCGCTCGTCGAGCGGTTCTACGAAGCGACCGGCGGCCGCGTCCTGGTCGACGGCAAGGACGTGACCAAGTGGCCGCTGTCCGAGCTGCGGTCCGTCATCGGGTACGTCGAGCAGGACGCGCCGGTGCTGGCCGGCACGCTGCGCGAGAACCTGGTCTTCGCCGCGCCCGGCGCGACCGACGACGACCTGCGCGAGATCCTCGCCCGCACCGGGCTCGCCGCCCTCGTCGAGCGTCTCCCGCACGGCCTGGACACCCAGGTCGGGCACCGCGGCTCGAAACTGTCCGGCGGCGAACGCCAGCGCGTCGCGATCGCCCGCGCGCTGCTGCGCAGGCCCCGGCTGCTGCTCCTGGACGAGGCGACCTCGCAGCTCGACGCGGTCAACGAGCGAGCGGTGCGGGATGTCATCGCCGAGGCGGCACGCGAGACGACCGTGCTGGTGGTGGCGCATCGCCTGTCCACGGTCACGGACGCCGACCGCATCGTCGTCATGGACGCGGGCACGGTCCGCGCGGTCGGCACCCACGAGGAACTGGTGGCCGAGGACGAGCTGTACGCGCAGCTCGCGGCGAAGCAGCTCCTGACCTCGACGGGACGCCCCCGCGACTGAGACGGGCCTGACCATGGGCTCGCCGGTGCCGCCGGCCGTGCCGGGTGGCGGGATGGTGGCGTCGGGCATCTGCCGGATGCGCCGTGCTGTACCGCCACGGCCGGTTCCTCGACGTTCTGCTCGCCGACAGCCCCCGCGACCCGGACGAGCCCGTCGAGCACATCGCCGGCCTCAGGGTGGAGTACGCCCTCGGGCGAAGGGGACACCGAGTCGCTCTTTGCCTGCCTGTCCCGGCTGCCTCCCCACGTGGATCGCACCGTCTTCTCCGTCAGCTCCCTCGACGGCAGCACCCTGGAGACTGCCTGCGGCGCCGAGTGGTGCGGGGATCGTGCGCGCGGTGCACCGTGCGCCAGGCGCGAGCTGACGCACACGTACGCCACGTCGTGATCAACGCTCCCTGCGCGCCTGCCGGTGCTGACGATCGCCCCCAGGCCGCGCCGGCACCCTGCCCACGCATCCCCCGACATCAGTCGGCCAAGAACAACAGCCGAAGCCCGCAAGGGCGATCCCCCTGCGGGCTTCGGCAGACCGTTCAGGCCGGGATGGGGCAGGAAGCCAAGCCACCCCGACCGGACCTCACCGGACGTGTTTGGCGGGACTGGTGGCGGTGTTGAGCAGGTGCTCCAGAGGGCCGCGGCGGAAGAAGCGGGACCAGACAGTGGCGAACACGATCGCCCCGAGGACGTACATGAGCAGCGGCACCCAGGACTGCTGGGTGCCGGTCCCGGCGGGCGTGGACAGCACGGACTGTGCGACGAAGTGACCGACGTAGGCGGTCAGGGACATGGTGCCCACGGCGATGACCGGTTTTGCCAGGCGGCGCAGTCGCGGCAGGCGGTCCATCAGCACCGTCGCGCCCACGATCACGAGGATCGCAACGCCGACGCTGCCGATGATGTCGAACGTGGTGCCGCTGTGCGGCCCGGCGGCCATCAGTTCCGAGAACGACCGCTGGGGCTCCATGGACCCGCTGCCCATGGACGCCGCCCCGGAGCCACCGGACGACGACATGTCCTCAGCCGTACTCCTCAACGCGTCCTTGCCCGCCAGCAGCAGGGACAAGCCGTAAGCCCCCACGACGAGGCCGGCGCCGAGCGCCGCCAGGCGCCGCTGGACGGCGGCCGCCGACAGGTCCATGCGCGCCAGCGCCATGCCGGCGATCACGAACGGCATCCATGTGAGCGCCGGGTAGAAACCGGTGAGCAGCAGATCCAGCACTCCCACCTCGCTGAGGTGGCGGAGCGGGTCGTAGGCGTTGATGCTCTGCTGGACGGAGTCGCTCAGCCGCGTTGTCAGGACGAACGCCAGTTGCGGAGTGACGAGCGCGAGCCCCGCCGCGATCGTCGCGAGGGTCCCTGCGCTCAGTCGCACCAGGGGCAGGGCGAGGAGGAAGTAGACGCCGTAGAAGCCAAGGATGATCACTCCCCCGTACTCCATCGCCATCACGGTGCCCAGCGCCAGCAGGATCACGGCGCGGATCGCGATCCGGGCTTTCGCCTGCCGGCCGGCCAGGCCGGTCTTCGGCTCGAAGCGCCCCGCGATCAGCATCAGCGAGAACCCGGCGAGGGTGGCGAACAGGACCGACGAGTGACCGTCCGAAATGTACCGGATCCAGCTGGCGACGCCGTGCGTGGCGGACAGCGGGGGGCCGATGTGCACGACGTACATGCCGAACACCGCCAGCGCGCGGGCCAGATCCACCCCGACCAGGCGTCCCGTCGAGGGACCGCCCGGGGCCTGCCCGGCGGACTCGGGCGAGGTTCGGGGCCGTGGAGGTGAGTTCTCCTGCGGTGCCGGTGTCTCCTGGGGCGGCTGTATCTGTGTCATACGGAAAATCCTTCGGTGCCGTCAGGAGGCGGACCATCCGGCAGGCTTCGTTGGCCCCCCCGCCGACCGGCCGGGTCCGCCCCGCCGACCGGCGGAACAGCGCCACGCCGACCGTTCGGCGGGACTCGGGCGCCCACGGACCGATCCCACCGCACGAGAACCGGCCGACACCATCCGCCGAGCCTCGCCCACCCGCCCGCCGACGGGCCGGAGCGCTCCCCCCGAGCGGCTGCGACCGGCCTGCCGGGTGGCGGGCGTCCCCAGCGGCCGCATCACCGCGCGCC
>NZ_BMTL01000087.1 GCF_014649655.1 Streptomyces humidus
CGCACATCTGCCACTACGCGCTGACCGGTCACCGGCCTACGCGCCCAGCGGAAGTCGCGATCCGGCCCTGGATGAAGTGGACGACGTGGTGGACCAGCGGCGGGAGTCGTCCAGCACCCAGCAGCGTGATTGCAGTGCCTCAGGGAGCCACGGCCAAGCCCTGAGACCCTCGTGGCCAAAGGGCCGTGGCGCAACTCCTGGGGGTTACGGGACAACCCTTAGCCAATGCCCACCCCGGCGGAACGAGTGCGGCGAGACCTCCACCAACCCCAGACCGTGTGGCCCACCAGAGCGACCGCAACGGCAACAGCCGTGAACCGAACGGTGGTCCAGGTACCCAGAACAACCTGGCTCGGCCCGCGCGACTCCGTCTCCAGACGCATGGAAGTCTCATAAAAAGCCACCAAGGGAACAAGCAGCCGGAAGCCCAGGCCGCCGATACCCGGCACTTGTGCGACGTTCCCCAGGAGCCCAAGGGGTGCTCCGAAGAAGAATGCCAGCACACCCCAGAGGGCAATTCCGGATGATCCCGCACCTGAGGAATCCAGTCCCTCCAGGGAGGCCAGGGTTCCCTTAGTCAGGTAGTAGGTCACGACACCGATAGCCAGCCCCAGAGATGCAAGAACAACCGATTCGATTTTAGACCGGCGGAAATAACCCACCAGAAACGCGTAACAGGCCCACGGCCACCCACCGGTGAAAACGGCGCCCACGGCCACACCCGGACTGCCGCCCCAATGCTCAGCGACAGGCCCCGTCAGACCAAGCAACAAGCCAATCCCGAGTGGCACGGCAAGCGACGCAGCCCGAGCACCCCAAAAGTTCATTTTCTCCCTTTCCGGCCCTAATGCGGCATTGCTCCGGGCCTGTGCGCGCCCGGAGCAATGCCCCACCCGAGGGAGATCAACCCTCATCATAGTGGACGCATTTACGCATTATCGTAATATGCATAGCAGGTCCATGCCGCACCTTGTGTTGAGTTGGCGTAGGAAGTCCCCCCCTTCGCCACCCAGCCACTTGAATGGTCGACGTTCTGGACCCTGACTGTCGACTTGTGCTTCACATCCGCGATGTAGTTCGAGTAGCACTTCTTTCCAGCCGACACCAGATCGTACCCATAGCACCACGTGCCATGAGTCACGTCCTCGCAGGTATTCCCTTTCAGTTGAGCGGCTGAATCTTTGATTTCCAGCTTTACCACGCCCCACTCGGAGGGGTTACCCAGCTCCGCTGGCGGGTTGACGCCGTCACCTCTCTTGTGGATGACGGGCTGCCCAGTTATGAGGCCGTCACTGGCCTCAATAACGATATCGCCGGAACCGGTTCCGCTCTGAGGGCCATAGGCCGCCGCCGGGCCGGCAAAGCCGGAAACCGCAAGCGCAGCGCCCGAAATGCCGAAAAGTATTGACTTCCCAAACTTTTTCACGTTCCCCCTATCTCCGCTCCCCGTCACCGAGAGCTCGAAGGGATTTTCTACGAGGGCGCTGCGGCAGTCAAGGCTTGGCCGATTTACGGCTCCGGCATAGCCTGAAACCGTTGTCGGGCGGTGGTATTCACGGGCGGCGTCATGAATGCGCGGTCACGGCACGCGTGTTGTCAGGGCCCATAACACCCCTGCCGTCCTGGCCACCGTCCGCGACCTGATCCGCGGTGCTATCAAGCTGGCCAGGCACGTCAACATGACCTTCGCCCGACGCGCCCACACCGACCGCCACAGGTGACGCACGCCAGATAGCCGCAAATGGGCTGGCTAACCTCGAAGTTTCGTGACGGGCCGCCGACGGAGTCGGTGGCCCGTTTTCGTGCCGTGAGTTGGAGACGTCCCAACCCAAGGCACAGCCCCCACTCAAGTTACTTCGGGACGAAGAGGTCATCACGCAAGGTGGCCAGCCGCGCGCTTCCGTCGTCGGGGCTTGCCCTGATCGACGGCCGGCAGCGTGGCTCAGGCTGGCGGGGGTACAGCGAGGCACACGCGCGCCTGCACGGTCGGCTGACCCGCCATCCTGGCTAACTGTCGTCGGCTGAGGCTCAAACACCGAGGCGCCCAGCTCGGCCGGGGTGCGTTGACGCAGAGGGACCGTGCCATTCGCGTGCCAGATCCTGCGGGGAACCGCGGGGAACAGCGGGAAGTTACCTACGGTGCCACCAGGGCTCCAACGTGACTCCGCCGCAGGTCAGCACAGCAACCGCCGCCAAGAAACCCGAGCTTCCCAAGCTGAGAGCGCCCGCCGTACGCGCAGGCTCCCCGAAGAGTCAGAGTAAGTCCTTCCAGAAGGGGACCGTCGCCCGCGGGTTCCAGCTCTCGTCGACCTCGCCCCGAGCCTCGTCGAACTCCTGGTGCATGTAGTCGACCAGGTCCAGGCCGTAATAGATGACGTCGGTCTGCCACACCGAGAGCACTGGGTGCCCGAAGCTTCCCCGGCCGGCCGGCAGGTATCGGTGGGCATACACGGGCACCAGTAGCGGCACCGCCGCCAGTTGATGCCGCGCTGTTGCCAGTGCCACCGTCCCATCAGCTGGACACTCACCCCAGCTCTCGTGCCAGAACCCGTTGTGCTCAACGTCGAACAGAACCCCCTCGACCGGCCCGTCGAGCTGTCGACGCAAGCTGTCCAGGTCACCGCCCCGCCACTCAGGCCAGGGTCTGGACCAGGTCTGCCCTTCCTCAGGAGGGACGTTGACCGGGAGCCCGGCCGCAAGGAATGCTCGGTGATCGTCCGCGAACTCGAAGCCGTACTCACGCTCGATGCGCGTGAACTCGGCCTCCTTCAGCCCCGCCTCGAACTCATAGAAGCCTGTCTGTGCCAGGCGATGTGCGGCCTCCGCACCCAGGCGTACTCCCTCATTGCTGATCACCGCCGCACGCTAGCGCCGACCGCAGCCAACCGTCACCCGAGTTATGCGCAGGCTCCGTCTCAGTTTCCGTCTCATTCAGCCCCGTTCACGGCCGTTCAGATGAGACCGAAGCCGGTAGCCGCTCCCTCGGCCAGCCGCCCATGAACCCAGGTGAACCCCCCTGCACACACCCCACCACCCCACCACCACAGTTGGAAAGCGTGCGCCCTCGGTGCCTGGCGGTCCCACCGCTCTGCCGCAGGCAGGTGCAACCGCCACCAGAACACCCACGATTCCCAAGCTAAGGACCGAGCCGACGCCACCGGCCGAACGCGATCGGTAGGACTCTGTCTCATGGAAAGTCCCTGGTACCGAACCACCCAGCGCGGCTACCGTCAGTGTCCTCACTCTCACTGCCCTTGGGGGACATTTATGCTCGTCCGCAAGCTGCGGCCCATATCGGCAGTCGGCCTTGTGGTTGCCGGGTTCCTGATGGCTTCCGGGTGCTCCACAGGTTCAGATGCGCCGCCGGACTCGGTGGGGCCGCGGGCGACCGCATCGGAGAAGGCCGTCGCGGCACCGCTGACGCGTGCAGAGTTGCGGACGCTCACCTTCAAAGACGGCGAGGTTGCGGGCGCGCCTGAGGGCGGCCTCTCAGTGAGGGACCTCGAGCCCGAGAAGGGGCAGCGCTCTTTCCCGCCGGTGGCCAATCGCGCGTGCCAGACCATGCTCGACATCCGCAACGGGGAACGCGCGTCTGTCGTCGTCCTACAGATCTTCAACTGGAAGGGCGACATTTGGGGTGGCGGCTCGACGCTTGCAGCTTACGAAGATGGGAAGGCCAAGCAAGCCTTCACACAGCTCAAGCAGGCACTTGCGTCCTGCCGCTCATATGAGGGCACAGGCTGGGTGGGGAAGTTCAAGGCCAGGCTGACGATGGAACAGGCACCGGGCGTTGGGGATGAAGCCGTGCGCTTCCACGAGACCATCCCCATGGGCCCTGAGCAACCAGGGGACCGTAAAGAGCAGTTCACCGTCGTGCGGGCTGGGAACACCATCGTGACGTTCCAAAAGCTGAACGTCGGAGGCAGCGCGTCCTTCCCCGACGATCTGGTCAGCCGGCAGGTCGAACGGTTGCAGAACGCACAACGCCTCTGAGGGCAGCACGAGCGACACAGTTGGAGAGCGTCTTGGGCATCAGGCGGTGCCGACAGCTCCGTCAAGGAGGAGGATGAGGGGGGTGGGGATCTACGGCCTGAAACATAGTCCCGAGGTGGCTCCCGGGGACATTTATGCCCACCCCCCTTGACCGCGGACCTCGAAGGTTCTCTGACCGGTCTCACTCCACCATGCAAACTAGCAAGCGGCACTGACAACGGCCCGGGACCAGGAGGAGCGACGGCGCCTCGCTGCGGTACAGCAACGAAGTACAGCAACCCCAGCAACCGCCAGCGCCCAACACCGGCCCTCACAGTCCTCCCCGCAGCCCGTATGACCTCCAATGACCGATCTCTGTAGAGCTACGGATCAGAAGGTCATACCCTCGGCATCGGTGATGTGTCGTGGACATCGCCAACTTGGCAGCAAAGTTGGGCCAGCAGCCCACCGACGGCGGCGAAGCGTGATTTCTTGGAACCCTACTTGGGTCGGGGATCACTCTGGCGTTTCAGCAGCGCACCACCGACAGGAGTAATCAGTTCACCCGCCGCGAGAAGCTTCGGCAGGAGCGACTCGATGCCTACTCCGCGTATGCCGGCGCGTAGGTCAACTATCGTCGCTGCCTGGTTCGTCTCTGGTTCTGCGAGCACGAGCAGCCACCACCGGAGGACCGCGACGCCGTGCGTATCCGCGCCTACGACCTGCGCTCCAACGCCCAGGAGGCCCTCTTCCGGATGCAGATGCTGACCGACGGCGAGAGGTTGAGCCGGACTGCGGGAGACGTACTTACGGGCATCACGGCGCTGACCAAGGTGGACAGCAGGGCCGAGCTGGACGAGGTGAGAGCGCAGACCCGTGACGACATCAGCCGACTCGTCGGCTCAGCGAAGCAACACCTTGAGACGCTTGCACAGGCCACTGGGCTGAACCCAAGCGCCGACGGGAACCGCACCACAAGCGCACCACATCGAGCGGGGAACAGCGGGGAACCAGGGTGAAAGCAGTCGGTCACAAGGCTGCCTCACCGAGGCCGTTCGCCCAGGTCAGCATCAGAAACCTCCATGAATGTCCCTAGGTTCCCAAGCTGAGAGCGCGAGTTCGATTCTCGTCACCCGCTCCAGAGAGCAACCCCCAGGTCGAGCACCCGGGGGTTCTTTGTTGTCTGGGCCGGTGCGAGGGGCGCCCGTAACCGCATCATCATGAGTCGGCGTGGAGGGTCGTCGTTGTGGTGCTTCGCACGCTCCGCGCGCAAGGTCGTCGAGGCCAAGTCACTACCGACGCCGCGGAGCCCGCTCCCGGACCTCCTCCGACTTCGGTCCCACCACCGGCCGGTCTCGCCCGAAGCGGAAAGACACCATGTCGCCGACTCCGCGACCGTTGTCACTGCGAATCTCGTCCGTGTCGTCGTCTCCGCTCCGCCCGGCCTCCGGTTCCCTGGTGAGCCGGGTCGCAAGGTGGTAGGCGACGGTGACGTCCTGGTATTCCCGACCGGGGATGACCGAGTCCGGTAGGTGGGTCCGGTCGCTGTGGCTCGTCGACTCTCGCTTCCCGGTGCCGGGGAAGCGGACGACTGTCTGGGGTTCCTGCGTGAAGCGGAGCCGTTCGGCGTGGACCGTCGAACGGAACATGATGTCCCCCACCGGGCTCCCGGCGCCCGCCCCTCGCGTTCAGGGTGGCTCCTCCGGCTCCTTGGCGGTACGTAGGCGACCGGACCTCGGCGGCAGCTTCCCGTCGTCTCCGCGTGTCCGGCGCGTACGGGTGCCGCCTTGACTCCGGCCGGCCCGGCCCCGCTCTCCCTCCGCGCCCTTGCGCGCCGCACGCGGCTCGGCCGGCTCGGTCCGATCCGCAGTGACGTCGACGGTCTCCGCTGTGTGCGCGACGGAGCCGCCGGCCCGTACCGCGTCACCCGCCGCTTCCGTCACACCCGCGGCCTGTCCGGCCACGCTCCCGGCGATGCCGCCCACCACCTCGCTGGCGCTTCCGACGGTCCGGCTCGTCTCATGGCCGACATCCTCCACCGCGCGCCCGGCACCACCGCCCACGTCCTGAACGGCCCTCCCGGCTCCCTGACCTACATCCTGTGCCACGGAGCCGACGCCCCGGCCCACGTCCTGGACAGCAGCCCCGGCTCCCTGCCCCACGTCCTGAACGGCCCTCCCGGCTCCCTGACCGACATCCTGTACGGCGGATCCGGCGCCCCATCCGACCTCCTGGACAGCCCTTCCGGCACCCGTACCCAGCTCCCCGACGGCGTGACGTGCTCCGACGCCGACATCCTGCACGGCGGACCCGACTCCACGCGCCAGCTCGTGAAGGATCTCCGGGTTGCGGTCGAGCGTGGTGAGCACTCGGTCGATGATCTGTGCGACGTGGTGGAGGCGCACCTTGAGCTGGGCCTGGGCCTCGACGCCCGAGATGCCCAGGTGCACCCGGCCGAGCGAGACGTCGGCGCCCACATTCAGTTTGAGCAGATCCAGCACCTCGGCCTGCAGCGAGACATGCGCCCGCAGATCCTCGACGTCCAGGTCGATCTCGTCGACCTTCAGGATCGGAACGTCGAGGAAGACGTCAGGGCTCGCACCGGCTGCGTCCTCCTCGTCGTAGGACGCCGGCTCCTCTTCGAACGATGCCGACTCCTCGTCGTCAACCTCGGGATCGGCGTACTCGTCACTGTCCTCGGCGTCGAGTTCCTCACCGTGTTCGTCGTCGTAGTCCTCGACGGACCCCTCTTCGTTCTCGGCGTTGCCGCGCATCGCCACGCCTCCGCAGTTTTGGCATATGTTTCTACCATTTTCATCCATTGTGGTCATTGGTGCGCGGTAGGTACCGTACGCTGAGCGAGGGCTTTGGCCGCCAGGCGTGCTCGGATGGGTTCGTCGGACTCAGCCGAGTTGGGCTGACGCGCAGGTCAGACGGGTCAAGGACTGGGCTTGCAGGCACGCGGAGCGGCAAACCGTACGCGACGTGCTGATTCCGCCGGACAGCCGACCGGACAGGCCGCGGAGTCCCGGCAGCGCAGGCGCACCGCATCGCCACATTGAGCGTCGGCACGAGGGTCCTCACCAGCCGGCGCCCGGCGAACCTCCCTCGACCGGAGCAAGCCCTAGACGCCCTGAGAAGGGTTCTCGAAACCGAGTGTGGGGGCTGGGTTTGTGCTGGTCAGGCATAGTGCTGGGGTGGGTGAGGTAGATCCGGTGCGTCCGTGGAGG
>NZ_BMTL01000088.1 GCF_014649655.1 Streptomyces humidus
CCCGTCGGCGAGGCCTACCGCGAGGCCGGCCACGGCCCGTCCGCTCCCCGCCGGGCCGAGCTCGACCGGCCCAGCACCCGCGACACCGCCCTGCTGGGCTACCTCATCGCGCACCGCAGGGGCGAGAAGTACCTGCTCGCGACCCAGGCCGCCTATCCCGCGGAGCGTCTGCTGCGCGCTCAGGCCCAACCCGTGCTCGTCATGGGCGGGTTCACCGGGAAGACCCCCTTCCCCAGCGTCCCGCAGCTCGGCGGCCTGGTCGCCGCTCACCGGCTCCGCTTCGCGCTGCTCACCCACCTGGGCCCCACCACCCCCGCCACGACGTGGGTGAGGTCCCACTGCGAGCGCGTCCGCTCCGGGGTCTACGGCCGGCGCACCAGGGGCGACTTCGTCCTCTACGACTGCCGCCCGCGGGGTTGATCGGAACGCGCCGAAGGACCCGGCCCGCCCCGCGGACCGGGTCCTTCGGCCGACCGGCCCCGCCGATCGGCGGGGGTGGAGCAGCCGACTGCGGGATAGGCAATGCAGATGAAATGCACAATGATTCTTGCGGGCAATTGCCGCTCCGTCGGAAAACGGCGCATCGCCATGCGGTCGCGGTTCATGAAGCGTGAATTCTCCATTTCCGCAGACGTGACGGACTGAACGTTCCGGCCATTGAATCCTGTGTCGATTCTTCGCGAAACAGCAGGTCAGAACGTTTGCGTAATTCTTCCCGCGCGGTGTGGAGCGGCGCTTTTTCGTCGGCGTGTGAGTACCGTCACACGTCCCCGATAAACGGGTGAGGCATTCCCGTCGTCAGCCAGGTCGAGAACTTCTGTTCATTGCTTCACGCGACATCCGCAGAGCTCGGAAAGGATGCTTCTTGACCACCACTCGATCTCCGATATCCACGCGGGGCCCGGCCCGGCGTCGGGCGGACATGGCCGTGCTGGGGGGTGTGCGCCCGCCGCTCGCGGCCCTGCCGGTTCTGCTGGCGCTCGTCGCGGGCCTGACGGTGTTCGCCATCGGGAGCGATGCCGAACGGGGCGTTCCCGAGGCCGTCCTCAGCTCCCAGCAGCACATCGCCGAGGACGGGGCGGTCGCGCTGCAGGGCGCCGTCGACGAGAGCGTCTCCGATCTGCGGGCGGCGGCCGCGGACTTCGGTGGCTCCCGGCCCGTACCGGCGGACGCCACGCTGACCCGCCTCGACCGTCCCTCCCGCAAGTGGCGCGGCACCGCCGTCGTCGACCTGGCCACCGGTCGGCTGCTCGCCGCGCAGGGCGAGGCCGTACCGCTCGGGAAGGTGAGCCTGCGCGGGCTGCCGGCGAACCCGCCTCCGAGACTGGTGCGGGACGACTCGGGCATCACCCGGCTGCTGGTCTTCGCGACGCTGTCGCAGGGCGGCAGGCCGGAGTTGCTCGTCGCGTCCCAGAGTCTGAAGCCGCCGGGCATCTCCGTCGGCAGGAACCACACGCTCGAGGTCGTGGACCGTGACGGGGCCACCCTTGTCTCGGCCGGCCCGGGATCCGGCACCGACCGGGCCAGGGCGCTGGCCGCCACCGCCGCCCGCGAGGCGCGGAGCAAGGGACCGTCGGACACCGCCGCCGGTGGCTTCGACGGTCCGAGCGGCAGTCTCGTCGGGGCGGCGGACGGCAGCGCCCGCACCGCCGTCGGGTACGCCGGAGTGGCCCGGGCGCCCGCCGCGAAGGAGAGTCCGAGCAGCGCCCTCGGGCTGACGGTCGTCACGACGGTGCGGACCCGGAGCCAGGGGGCCGGGACCGGTGACCTTCGTCTCGCCCTCGTCGCCGCGGCCGTGCTGCTGGCCCTGGCGGCCGGGGTCACCGCCGCCCTCCACCTGGTGCTGCAGCGGCCCCTGCTGCGGTTGCGCCGCGAAGCGCGGAGGCTCGCCTCGGGCGACCTCTCGGTTCCCGTCCGCGTGTCCCGCTTCGGGGAACCCTCCCGGATCGGCGCCGCGCTGGAGGCGCTGCGCCGTCAACTCGGCGGCGGGGGAGGAACGTCGCAGGAGACGGTCGCGCAGCCACCGGCCGGGCGGCGTGCTTCGCCCGGGACGGGCGAGGGCCGCCGTCGGCTCGGACTGCGCACGGTGCTCGCGGTGTGCGCGTTCGCTCTCCTGGCCTGGCCGGCGTCGATGCTGCTGACGCTCGGCAGCACCTGGCCGCATCCGGCCGGCGTCGTGCCGCGGCTGATCTCCGACGACCAGCGGGAACGCACCGAGACGACGGCGGATCGCGTGCGCAGGGGCATCAACGACGGATACCAGGACCTCGCCCGTCTCGCCACCGTGATCGACGCCTCCCGGCCGGAGCAGACGCGCAGGACTCTCGACAGTTCCCTGGAGCAGCACGGCCGGTACCGCTCCCTGTACGTCGTCGACGGCGCCGGCGAGATCCTCGCCCGCGCCGGCGACGAACCCCGCACCCCGAAGCGGGACCGCGTCAGGCCCGGGGTCGAGCAGACGAACACCTCCGGCACGGAACCGGTGCTCGCCGCCGTGGCCGCCCAGCCGGTCAAGGGCGCGCCGACGAGGTCCGGACGCCGCTATGTCGTGGGCGAGTTCAAGGTGCAGTACCTGGCCGGCATCCTCAGCCGGCCCGGCCTCGGCTCGGTGTGGCTGGTGGACGCCGGGCATCGGGTCATCGCGTCCAACAAGGGGTTCGTGGCCTTCGGACGGGTCTCCGACGGCCGGCTGCGGGCCCGGCTGGCGGCCCTTCGCACGACCAGGGGCTCAGCCGAGCTGCTGCTCGGCTGGAGGGATCCGGCGGTCGCCGCGGTGGCGCCGTTCAACGACAAGCCGGGCGTCGCGAACGCACTCGGCTGGAAGGTCGCCTCGATCAGGCCGGTGTTCTGGATCGGCCTGCCCGAGTACGAGGCGCAGCGGCGGATCATGCTCGTCGGTCTGCTGGGCGTGACCGCGGGGGCGTTCTGCCTCGGCTGGCTGTACCTCGTCGTCGTGCGTCCGCTGCGGGAAGTCGCCAAGGGCGCCCAGGCGCTGGCGGGCGGAGACCGCCGAACGGTGCTCTACCCGCGCTACCACGACGAGGTGGGATCCCTCGCCCGCAGCCTCGAACTGATCAGACAGCGGCTGCCCCGCACCGACGCACCGCCCGCGCCCGGTTCCCCGGACGGCGCGCCCGCCACCTCCGCCTCCACATCCCCGTCCGGCCCCGGACCCAGGAGCTGACCCGCCGTGCTCTTCCTGTACTGCGTCCTTGCGACGTGCTGCGCCGGCCTGCTCGTCGCGGGCATCGTCGAACAGCGCCGCCATGACGCGAACGTCGCCGCCATACCCACCCGGGTGCTGGTCAACGGCATTCGCGGCAAGTCCTCCATCACCCGGCTGTGCGCCGGCGCGCTGCGCGGCAGCGGCCTGGTGACCGTAGCCAAGACCACGGGCACCGCCGCCCGGTTCATCCACCCCGACGCCACCGAAGAGCCGGTCTACCGCAAGTTCGGCATCGCCAACGTGGTGGAGCAGATCGGCATCGTCCGCCGGGCCGCCGCCTACCGGCCCGATGTGCTGGTCATGGAGTGCATGGCCGTCATGCCGGCTCTCCAGGAGATCAACCAGGCCAAGCTGATCCGCTCCACCATCGGCGTGCTCTGCAACGTCCGTGAGGACCATCTCGCCGAGATGGGACCGACGCTGGACGACGTGGCCCGCTCCCTGTGCCGGTCCCTGCCGGAGGGCGGCGTCTGTGTCACCGCGGAGAAGGACCGCTTCCACATCCTCCAGGAGGAGGCCGACGCCCGGAACTGCGAGCTGGTCTACGCCGACCCGGAGACCGTCACCGACGAGGAACTGCGCGGTTTCGGCTGGTTCACCTTCAAGGAGAACGTCGCCATCGCACTCGCGGTCGCCGAACTGCTCGGCGTCGACCGCGCGACCGCGCTGAAGGGAATGTACGAGGCGCCGCCGGACCCGGGAGTGCTCTCCGTCGAGCGGTACCGCACCCCTGACGGAAAGCGGCTCCGGTTCGCCAACGTCTTCGCCGCCAACGACCCCGAGTCGACCCTGATGAACATCACGCAGCTGCTCGAACTGGGCGCGATCCGGCGTCCGTTGCACGTCGTCGTCAACTGCCGTCCCGACCGTGTCGAGCGCAACGGGCAGATGGGCGCGCTCATCCCGCAGCTGGATCCGGACACGGTCTTCCTCATCGGCCACCCCACCAGGTCGGCCGCCGACGCCATACCCGCCCACTGGACCGGGAACGTCGTCGATCTCGGCGGCGACCGCCGCGACCCCGCCCGGCTCACCGCCGACCTGCTGGCTCACCTCGGGCCGGACTCCTCGCTCGTCGCCATCGGCAACATCCACGGCCAGGGCGAACTCCTCCTGGAGCGGCTCGCGGCACTCCCGCCCGACAACCCCGACGCCGACCCCGCCGACCAGAGCGACACCCCCACAACGCCCGGCGCCCACCACGACTTCGCCCATGGAGAGTTCCGTTGATCCCCGCAGTGGTCACCCCGCAGATCGCCGCCATCGGCATCGCACTCGGCCTGGTGTTCTCCCTCCTGTGCTACCTGACCACGAACCTCTCACCGGGCGGCATGATCACCCCCGGCTGGCTCGCCCTCACCCTCGTCGACGATCTGCGCCGCGCGGCCATGGTCGCGGCCGTCGCGGGCCTGACCTACCTGCTGACCAAGCTGCTCCAGCGCTTCGTGATCCTCTACGGCAAGCGGCTGTTCGCCGCCGTCGTGCTCACCGGTGTCCTGCTCCAGGCCGGGCTCTCCCTGTTGCTCCAGCAGCAGTTCCCCCTGCTGTTCGCCCATCAGGCCCTCGGTTTCATCGTCCCCGGGCTCATCGCCTACCAGCTCGAGAGGCAGCCCAGGACGGCGACGGTCCTCTCCACCGGCGCGGTCACCTTCGCCACCTACGTGATCCTGGTGTCCGGGCTGCTGCTGGGCGCCCTGCCCACGACGTGAGCGCCCCCCGCCCCGACACGCATGGGGCGCCCTCTCTCCTCACCCCCCATCGGAGTCGACCAGTGAAACGCCTCCTGCCCACCGTCCCCGGGTTCCCCCTGACCAGGAACGCGGCCCTGTTCCTGGTGGCAGCCGTCCTGCTCGCGGCGAGCTGCGCGCTGACCCTTCAGCTCAGGCACCGCACCGACCGTCCGGCGGCAGCACCGGCAGGACCGGCAGCTCCGGGTGCCGTGAGCCGGGCCAGGACCGGCCCGCTGTACTTCGAGCGGATCGGCAACCCCGCCCGCACGGTCGCCCGCGACCGGCACGGCGCCGTCGTCGCCACGTTCACCGACGGCGCCCGTACGGCCGTGCTGACCGGGCCCAGCAGGGCCTTCGCGGAGCCGCGCGCGACGGATGCCCGGGTCGTCACCAGGAGCTGGGTGCGGCTGCTGCCCAGGGCGTGGGCCCGCGGCGCGGAGCAGAGCGACTGGTTCACGACCTGGCTCGGGTCCCGGCTCGGCAGCCGCGACCCGGACATCCTCGCCACGGCCTTCGAGTACGTCGCCGGCGCCCCGGCCCGGACGACGGCAGCGGGAGTCACCTACAGCGGCGCCGCCCGCTACACACCCCGCGCCGCCGGCGGCCCCGGGCGGGCCCGGCAGGGGAAGCGGCGCGTGGGCTCGGACTTCTACGACTACCTGGGCATCCCCTGGACCTTCCCCGACGCGGTCACCCGCCGCCCCGAGAAGGACCGTTCGCGCTCGGTCGACAGCTCCGGCTATGTCCGGCTGGTGTACGGATACCGCTCGGGGTTCCCGCTGAACAGCAGGGACGACCCGGCGGGCAGCGGGCTGCCGCGCACGGCCGAAGCGATCGCCCGCGCACGGCTCGGCGTGCCCGTGATCCCCCTCACCGACCGTCGGCCCGCCGCCGTCCAGCAGCTCCAGCCCGGCGACCTGGTCTACTTCAGCACACGGGAACAGCCCGGCGGCCGGAGCGGCCACATCGGCATCTACCTCGGCCTGGACACCGCCGACCACCCGCGTTTCCTCTCCAGCCGCAAGAGCGCCGACGGCCCCACCATGGGGGACAAGGGCGGCACGTCACGGCTCGACGGCGACGGCTACTACGCGCAGGGGCTGCGCGCGGCCCGTCGCCTCTGACGGCGCTCCGCCCGGCTCGTCCGCCCGCTTCCCGTCCGGGGACGCACCTTCACCGGAGGCCCTTCGTCCGGTACGGGCGTCGCCGGACGGCGGGACGGCGGGACGGCGGGACGGCGGGACGGCGAGGGGGGCGTGGCACGGCTTGGTGGCGGTGCCGTCCTCGGTCCCACTGTGCGCGCGGGCGGCTCCGGCCACTCGGCGGGGGTGCATCCGTCGACCGCCGGATGGCCGGCGGCAGGCCGGGACGTCCATGCTGGCGGCATGACACACCTCGCGCACGAGAGAGAGCTCGACGACACCCGCCGGACACCGGCCGGCGCGGCGGGCCGTACGGACGCCGGGCGACCCAGGAGCGAGCTCTGGGAGTTCCTCGGCATGGCACTGGTGGCGAGCGGCCTCTGCCTGGCCGTCCTGCACCCCGAACTCCACGACGACGTCGTGCACATGCTCGCCACCAGGGCCGTCGACCTGGTCCGTTGAGAACCGGCCCCCGGGGCACGCGATGCCCGCCCAGGGCCGGGGAGAAGCACGGACACCATCCGCCGAGCCTCTCCCACCCGCCCGCCGACGGGCCGGAGCGCTCCCCCCGAGCGGCTGCGACCGGCCTGCCGGGTGGCGGGCGTCCCCAGCGGCCGCATCACCGCGCGCC
>NZ_BMTL01000089.1 GCF_014649655.1 Streptomyces humidus
CAAGACCCTCGCCTGGAAGACCCCCGCCGAAGCCCTCAACGAGCACCTACTATCACTACAGGAAGCTGGTGTTGCGACGACCAGTTGAGTCCAAGCTACGTCCCGTGATCCAAGTGGAAGACCGTGCCTGCCGGCGCATAATCTCTCTGATCTCGCCTGCCCTTGACCAACTGCGCGAGAATCCGCAGGTCGGACGTGAGGAGGTCCCGGGCCTGCTGGAGCGGCTGGCCGAGGTGCCGGACCCGCGTGACCCACGCGGGGTGCGCCACCGCCTGGCCGTCGTGCTTGCTCTCACTGCGTGCGCGGTGCTGGCCGGAGCGACCTCGCTGCTGGCGGTCGGCGAGTTGATCGCCGATGCCCCTGAGTATGTGCTGGAACAGGTCGGTGCCGACCTTGATCCGCTTCTGCCGAGGCGGGTCCTTCCCGCCGAGACCACGGTCCGCCGACTGCTGGCCCGCATCGACGGCGACGCGCTGGACCTGGCTGTCGGGAACTGGCTTGCCGACCGCCGACCGAAGGCGACCGGGCTGCGCGGTCTGGCCGTGGACGGCAAGAGCCTGCGCGGCACGGCCAAAGCGAAGGGCCGCAAGATCCACCTGCTCGCCGCACTGGAACACGCCACTTCCCTGGTCCTGGCCCAGCTGGACGTCGGCGAGAAGACCAACGAGATTACGTGCTTCCAGCCGCTGCTGGACACCGTCGCCGACCTGGCCGGCACCGTGGTCACCAGCGACGCGATGCACACCCAGCGCGAGCACGCCGACTACCTCCTCGCCCGGGGCGCTCATTACATCGTGATCGTCAAGGGCAACCAGAAGAAGCTGCGGCGCCAGCTCAAGTCCCTTCCCTGGAAGGACATTCCGCTCCAGGGACGCACCCAGGGCATCGGTCACGGCCGGTCTGAGATCCGCCGGATCAAGGTCGCCACCGTGAACAGCCTCCTCTTCCCCGGAGCCCGCCAGGCCGTCCAGATCAAGCGCCGGCGCACTGATCGCAAGACCGGCAGGACCACCGTCATGACGGTCTGCGCCGTCACCAGCTTGACCGCCGAGCAGGTCACCGCGGCCCAGCTCGCCGAACTCGTCCGCGATCACTGGAAGATCGAGGCCCTGCACCATGTCCGCGACACCACCTTCGCCGAGGACGCCTCCCAGCTGCGGACCGGCAACGCGCCCCGTGCGATGGCCACCTGGCGCAACCTTGCCATCGGAGCCCTCCGCACGGCCGGAGTGAAGAACATCGCGGCCAGCCTCCGCCGCAACGCTCGCGACCCTCGCCGCCCCCTGGCACTCCTCGGTCTCGGATGATCACGAACCGGACGTCACGCGACTACGCCGAAGCCCTGGACCGGACCCGCGGAGGCTCCTTCCTCGCCGTGTTCGTCCTCGGCATGGGAATGTTCTCGATCTTCCTGTTCCTGACCTACTACCTGGAGGCCGGCATCGGCTACTCGCCGATCCAGGCCGGGCTGTCCTTCCTGTCGATGGTCGGCGGTATCGTCGCCTCGTCGACCATGGTGCCTTCGCTGCTGCTGCCCAGGGTCGGCCCGAGGATCGTGATCAGCGCCGGCTTCCTGGTCTCCGCATCCGGCATGGCCCTGCTGACCCGACTCACGCTGGACAGTAGCTACGGCGCCAACATCATGCCGGGCATGATCCTGTTGGGTCTCGGCATCGGTGGGGTGATGACCACCGCGTTCCAGGGCGCGACGGCAGGCGTGCACCACGAGGACGCGGGCGTCGCCTCGGCGCTCATCAACACCAGCCAGCAGGTGGGCGGTTCGATCAGCACCGCACTGCTGACCACCGTTGCCGCATCGGCCGCGACCGACTACGTGTCCTCGCACGAGCCGGGCGCGCTGACCGTGGCCCAGGCAGGGGTCGAGAGCTACACGGCCACCCTGGCGTGGGGCGCCGGGATCTTCGTGGTCGGTGCGGTGCTCGCGGCGTTCCTGATGCCGAATTCGGCCCTGGCGCCGTCGGAGGGCGAGCCCGTGATCGCCCACTGAGCCTGCATCCACCGGGGATCCGCGCCTCGCAGGTAGCGGGCACCTTCCGTCAACACGGCGTCAGATCCACGATGGGCTGCATTTCCGGGGCCGATGGTCACACCGGTCTGGCGGGCGCGGCCGGCCTCATGGGGATGTGCGCCTCCTGTCTGCCGCTGCTGTACCCGGTGTGCGCCATCGCGATCTCCGGGATCGCTCTAGGTGCTGCCCGTCTGCTACTGCTTCCTCGCAGAGTTCGAGCCACTGCGGCAGGACACCGGCGGTATCCGCTCGATCCTCTACAACGGCGCCCAGTGGGCGCGGGCCCGGCCAGGGGCTGGGTGAGGATGGCCGTCGGCCTCATCGAGGCCGCACTCTCCGGCTTCAGGGGTGATGGGCGGCCGCCAGGGGCTGCACCGCGTCCCGCGCAGACGAAGCTCCGAGGAGGCCGCCGCCCCGGCGTAGTGGAACCGTACTCACATGACCGCCCGGCCCGTGGGCGGCGCGAAGACCGCCCCGGCAAAGCGTCGTAAACCGATCGGTTTTCAATTTGTCCACATCGAGTTAACCTCGCGGTATGACCACCGAAGTGAAGCCAAGTGCCAGAGAGCGGCTGCTGGAGGCAGCGGCCACGCTCACCTACCGAGACGGCGTCGGCATCGGCGTCGACGCGGTGTGCAGGGCGGCCGGGGTGTCGAAGCGTTCCCTGTACCAGCTGTTCGAGAGCAAGGACGACCTGCTCGCGGCGAGTCTGGAGGAGCGCTCCTCCGCCTTCGTGGCGACCCTCCTGCCCGCGGCGGACGACGGTCGGTCACCTCGCGAGCGGATCCTGCACGTCTTCGACCGGTTGGAGGAGCAGGCGGGTGCGCCCGACTACCAAGGCTGCCGATACCTGGCTGCTCAGATCGAGCTCAAAGACCAGAGTCACCCCGCGAGCCGGGTGGCCCACCGGGTCAAGGCGAACCTGACAGTCTTCTTCCGCGCCGAGGCCGAACGGGGCGGGGCGAGCGATCCCGACCTGCTGGCCCGGCAGCTCATCTTGGTCTTCGATGGCGCCAGTGCCCGCGCCGGGATCGGCGCCGACAAACCGACCGGACTCGTCGCGCCCACGGTGGCCACCCTGCTCGGCGCGGCAGGTATGCGCTGACGCATCCCTTTTCGAGCAGTGCCGTGACCGTGCGCTCCCCGGGCTGATGGCTTCATGTCCCTGACTCCCGGTCATCGGAGGGGAGCTTGATGGACGTAAGGGTATTGACGAGCGTGCCGCGCGCCAGGAAGGCCGTCGCCTCGTCGACGTCAGCACCCAACGCCGGGTGCACGGTCCCCCAGAGCCTCATCCGGCCGAGCCCGGACCACGTCACCGCGTCGCCCTGGGTCTCGGCCGCTGCCGCGGCGGCGTAACCCTATACCTGCATCTGGGGCGTTCGCGGGTGCCGCAACTTGTGCGCGAACTCGGCGACCGCTGCGCGGATGACACTTTCGCGTCTCTCCTGCGCGCTGACCCTGTTGCTGCGGATGGCAACCTCCGCCTTGCGTGCGGAAACCGATCGGTTTACGATGATGGAAACCGGTCGGTTTCTCAGTGATCCAAGGGCTGGGCCGTGGTCACGTCCCCTTCGGGTTGGCCGTATCCGAATCACCTGTCCGCAGCAGTTCACACAAGGGGAGCCAGCGAGATGCCCAGCCCAGAGTCACGTCCCACGATTCACATTCCGGGGACCACCAGCCACACCATCGCCCCGCGCGCAGGACGCCACAGCCGTGAGGGAACCCTGCGCTACCTCATGGCGGGCACCGGTGCTCCCGTGGTCCTGCTGCACACCGTACGCACGCAGGCCGAGCACTTCCGCCACCTCATCCCCCTGATCGCGGACCAGTACACCGTGTACGCCCTGGACCTGCCGGGGATGGGCTACTCGGAGATCGTGCCCGGCGCCTCGTACGACGAGCCGTCCATGCGCGCGGGCGTCAAGCGGCTCCTCACCGAACTGGACCTCCACGACGTGACGTTGGTCGGGGAGTCCATGGGAGCGGTGCTCGCCCTGACCACCGCGGTCGATCTCCCGGAGCGGGTACGGCGCGTCGTCGCGGTCAACACGTACGACTACCGAGACGGAATCGCCCGGTCGAGTCTCCTCGCCCGCGTGGTTGTCAGCGGTGTCCTCACGCCGGGAGTGGGCCCGGTGATCGCCGGGGTGGAACCCAAGGCCGCCCTCCGCAAGATCCTTCAGGGCGGCCTCGGCGACAAGACCGCTTTGCGGGAGGACTACGTGGAAGAGCTCCTTCAGGTGGGCAGCCGCCCCGGCTACCCGACCGTCGCCCGGGCCGTGTACCAGAGCCTGCCCAGCCTCATCGCGGCCCGCTCGCGCTACCCCGATGTCAAGGCACCCGTCCACCTCGTCTACGGGGAAAAGGACTGGTCCCGGACGTCGGACCGGGAGGCCGACAAGGAGCTGCTGCCTGCCGCCGATTTCACGCAGGTGCCGGGAGCGGGCCACTTCATCGCGCTGGAACGGCCCGGCATCCTCGCCGATCTGTTGAACGCGGCTGCGTGACCGCCGCCCGACATCCAGACACGCAAAGGAACGGTGCACGACCGAAGCACCGTCGAGATCATGTGCAGTGGTCGCATCGTCGGCGATACTGGCTGATCAGGGCTTTGGCCTGATGCGCCTGGCGCCACCTGGGCATCGCCTTCGAGCGGGTCCGCAGCGTCATTCCTCGGGTGGACGGAAGGCAACGACGTTGTCCGGGACCTGGAGCGGGGCGCCGACTGGCTTTGCCGGTCGGTGAGCACCGCAGCGGCGAGGCTGAGCCGGGTGGCCACCTCCCGCAGTTCCTTGATCTCCCTTCGCTGGTTCGAGACGGTCTCCTTGAGCTTGACCACGGACTCGCGCAGTCGGCGCTCCGCCTCGGGGATCCCTGCTGCGCTTCGGTGCGTACCCGCTCGTAGAATTCGTTCTTCAGATCCGCGTGCCGCTTCATCAGCGCCACGCGGTGGACGTCGGCCTCGACGGCGAGGGCCGCGATGGTGAGACTCCCGTTGGGGGCGGTGGCCTGCCCGGCCAGGAGGCGGTCCATCGCCTCGCGGATGTGCGTGCCCGCAGCGACAGGCCGGCACGGTGGTCACGGCGGATCGCCGCGTACAGCTCGACCTTGGTCACAGATATGTGCATTGGGCCCCCAGCGGGAGAAGCACGCCGATCGTTCCACCGCAAGGCTCCAAGTGCCCATCAAAACTGGGCGACATCGGCCTCGCGCACGAAGGCGCCTCCCGCACTGAACGACAATCGCCTCCCCGACTCACCTACCTAGCCATCCCATCGATTTCGGTGCCGTGTATGGCGGGGGTCGTCGTTGGTGTGGCTGTGGCTGTGGCTGCGGGATGCTGTTCTGGTGGGTTGGGTGGGTTGCTTGGGTGGGTTGCTTGGTTGGGTGGGTGGGTTGTGGTGGTGGGTGGTGTGGTCAGGGTGAGGTGAGTGCGATGGTTGCGGTGAAGGCGGGGGTGTCGTTCTGCAGGGCTTGGACGTGGATGAGGTGGTGGGTGTTTTTGTGGTTTTCGGTGGGTGTGCGGTCGATCCAGCAGGGGGTGTCGAGTTCGACGTATTGGGTGAAGGTGGCGTCGAGGCTGGTCGGGAGTCCTGGTCGGGGGTGGGTGGCTGCGTGGGCGCTCTGGCGGGCGGCTTCGAGCAGCAGCATGCCTGGGACGTGGTCGGCCGGGTGGTCGAAGAGGACGGGGTGGGAGAAGTCGGTGC
>NZ_BMTL01000090.1 GCF_014649655.1 Streptomyces humidus
TCACGGTCAAGCGGTGCGGCGGTGGGGGTGGACTTCGGCATGTGGATCTCCGTAGTGATCGGAGACCCAGGTGTCAACGATGATCGGCAGTTTTATACGACACCGGGACGAAGGTGTTCTTCGCCGATCCGCACTCGCCCTGGCAACGACCGACGAACGAGAACACGAACGGGCTGCTGCGTCAGTATTTCCCGAAGGGGACAGATCTCTCCCGGTGGTCGTCCGCGGACCTCGAAGCCGTCGCGCTGGCGATCAACAACCGGCCCCGCAAAGTCCTCGGTTGGCGGACACCAGCCGAGGTATTCGAGGAACAGCTACGCTCGCTACAACAGCCCGGTGTTGCAACCACCGGTTGAACTCGCCCAATACGTGTCGATTCGGTATACCGACCGGCTCGCCGAGATCGGCGCCTCCGCGTCGGTCGGCTCGGTCGCGGACAGCTACGACAACGCGATGGCCGAGGCGCTGAACGGCACCTTCAAGGCCGAGCTGATCGAGATGCAAGGACCGTGGCGGGACGTCGACCAGGTCGAGCGGGCGATCTTCCAATGGGTCACCTGGTACAACGAGGAACGGCTCCACTCCGCCCTCGACTACGTACCGCCCGCCGAGTACGAACGCGACTGGTGGCGACAACAGGAAGCCACCCCGCAGTCCGCCTGAAACAAGATCACCGGACTCTACGAAACTCGGGGCAGCTCACACCGTCGAGAACGACCAGCTTCGCGGCCGGCCCGGCCGCAAAAGAACCCCGCTGGTCGCGCTGCGGCCGGCGCCCGAGCCCGGCTCGTAGTCACCGCTTCTGGTCTTGTCCTGCCCGCTTCGCGGGCAGGACAAGACGGCAGGGGTCTGAGACCGAGGCTAGTGGTTCAACCGAGATTCGTCGGGGTGGCAGGTAGTTGCGCGATGAAGTCCAACAGCAAGCCGGCGACGACGTCCGGCAGCATCAAGACGTAAAAGTGGCCTCCATACGCGACGGGCCTGACTGCGACGCGAGATGTTTCGATCGACTGAGCTGTCGGCGGACTGTCCGTGGCAGGGAATGCGGTGATGCCAACGTTGGAACCGCAACGAGCCAAGCGCCCGGCACGGTCCCACTCGGCGAGGGACAAGAACGCTTGAATGAAGACCGTCGCGGGAAGGTCGGCGAAGTCCTGAGCGGTGCGTCGCTTGATGGAGTCGGGCGTGTGTTTCGTGTAGGACTTCCGCAGCACGGCGGCCAGGAAAGGCTTGTAGGCCACCTTCAAAAGCGATCGGTAGGTCATCAACTTGAGAGCGCCTTGGGCGGCGTAGAGCTCATTGTTCAGGAGCGAGTCAATCGCGAGGACGTGTACAGGCCGCCCAACGGTAGCGGCTGCGACCTCGACGCATACGGCCCCGCCGAGGGAATGTCCGACCAGCAGAAGTGGCCGTTCGCTCTCTCGATCGAGGTTCGCTGCCTGCTCGATGTCATCAAGCACAGCGTCTGCGAATCTCGCCACGGTGAAGGGGCCGTCGTCGCCGCGTCGCTTTCCATGTCCGGGAAGATCCACGGAGAGCCAGTGCACGGTAGGTGGCAACCTTGCTGCCACCGGGCCCCAGGTCGTGGCGTCGCCGGCCAATCCGTGGACGAAGACGAGGTCGATCTCGCTGTCGAGCTGAACCGATTCTGCGGCTCGGCGCTGCGGATCGGGTGTCGTCCGATGAGTCGCCGTCACGGTTGCGCCGGCCTGACGAGCCCGCTCATGAGTGGGTTGTGTCGCAAGGGCATAGGTCCTCCACGCGCCAACGAGCAGTTGCCGGTCGAGTGCATGGGGCGACGTGCCTTCCATTCATGGGTCGGTGCAAGTCGTGCCTCGGCCCTCCTCGACTTCAGTTCTAGCCTCGTCGGAAGAACCGCCATATACCCACTCCGATTCATTCATGCATGCATGAATAAATGAGGCTAGAGCCCGATCGGCTATGTGTCCACCGTTAGCCCGGTCTCTTGCTCCGTCGTGACAGGTGAGCAGGCAGCGCCCCAAGGGGCGGGGGCGGACCGCCGCATCTCGCTTGCCGCGCGACCGAAAACCCGCTCGACGCCGCGTTCGAGTTCCAGCATGAGCCGCGGGTGGAACTGCGGCGACTGATGCGCCCTCGCGCTCGCGCTCGCCAGCCTGCCCGGTCTCGCCGAGACCGTGGGTGCATAGGCATGCCGGAGTCGCCTTTCGACCGGCCGTTCTCCATGGGCCACGAGCTGACGGGAGTCCGACGTCCCATTTGCCACCACTCTGCCGTACGTGAGGCCGTCCTGGGGGGCAACGGTGAGCCGGTCACGGCCCATGGACTACAGCAGCACTTTGGACGCATCCTTGGCAGGCACGGTCCCCTTCGTCGCCGACCTCATCACCGGCTGATGTTCGCAACAGGGACCCGGTGCTGGGCGGTGCCCCGGTGCCACGATTCAGGCTGGAGTTGGCGCCGGAGGGCCGCTCAGGCGGTCGGGGCGAGCAATGCGGTCAGCAGCCGGACGAGGTCCTCGGCCGGGTCTGCGGTATCGGTTGGATCGCTGATGCGCCGCACCAAACTGCCTATCACGCATGACCGTGCCGTTCGACGGATGCGGATCAGGTCTGCGGCGGGCAACTGTGTGTCGGCGAACGAGTCGGCCCAGATCCGGTCAACAACGCCTTCGGCTTCCTGTAGCGCTGGGAGCTGACCGGCCATGAAGGTGGCGCTGTTGCGGTGGTGGACCAGCATCTCGATGGCGGCCCGGGCGGCGTCGCAGTCGTAGGCGGCGTGCAGCGTGTGCGCCCAGCCGATAATACGCTGCTCGAGCGGCGTCTCGATGCTGGGCGCCGACCGGTGGGCTGCGGCCACCTGCTCCCAGCCGTGGGTGACCACGGCGAGGTACAGGTCCTCCGGGGTTCCGAACTGGTGTTGCACGGCGCCCCGCGTCAGCCCGGCACTGGCCGCGATCTGCTGGGTCGTGACCGCTGCCGCACCAACGGCGTTGATGTGCTCGACGGCCGCGGCCATCAGCGCCTCGCGTGTCTGGGCCCGACGTTCGGCCTGGGTGCGCCGCGTCGGGCGTGCGACGAGTTCCCCTGTGTCCGAGGGCTTGAGTCGGCCTGTTGCGTTCACGCGTGAATGATACCTGTCATGGTCCGACAATCAGAGCAGTGAGATTCAACAGCAGGCCCGCCGTGTTGATGACCACTGCTGCAGTCCACGCGCTTCGGCTGCGGTAGTACTCACTGGGTCCACGGCGCAGATGGACCAACAGACCGGCGTACCCGATGACCACGATGAACAAGGTCATGGCGGCCCGGTAGGCCACGTCGAGGCCGGCGAAGCCCAGGCTCAGGCTGGCGCCGTAGGCGAGCATCACCGCCAGCCCCGCCGCCGCCGACCCCTGACTCAGTGGCTGCCGGCCGGCACGCACGGCATGCAGGCTGACCACGTTGTAGGCCACGCCCACGGTCGCGTACACGACCTGTGCCAGGAGCAGCGCCGTCACCGGACTCCCGCCACGCGACGCACCAGTGCACCCTTGGTGCGCCGGAACCGGTTCGAGGTGGTGAGGGTGAGCGAGTCGATGTCGTCCGCGGTCGGGCTCAGCGAGCGGTAGCCGTCCTGAGTGACCAGCACGGTGTCGGAGTGTCGGTACCCGCCGATTCCTTCGACGTAGACGGCAGGCTCGATGGAGATCAGCATGTTCGGCGCCAGGACGTCGTCGCTGCCGACCGCGATCCATGGCGGCTCGTGCGCGCTGAGACCGAACCCGTGACCGGTGCGGTGCATACGCTGCTGGTGGTCGTCGTACCCGAGGACGGCGAGGTAGGCGTTCACGGCTTCGTCGATCTCCGCGGCGTGCACACCGGGAAGGACCATCGAGTAGGCCAGCGCGCGGGCGCCGAGCATGGCAGCGAACAGGTCGCGCTCGTCAGGGGTCGGCGCGTGGGTGAAGAAAGTCCGCTCGCACTCGGCCGCGTAGCCGTTGACCCTGGTCAGCGCCATCACGACGTGCGGCCCGCCGTCCAGCGTCGCGGCCAGCGGCGGCACCGAGTGGGGTTCGGAGCTGACTGGTGCCGGCCAGGCGGCGACGGTGATGCTCGAGGCGAGCGGGTTGAAGATTTGCTGTTCCGCGATGACCGCCCGCTGGATGGCGTTCGAGGTCATGTAGCCCTCGATAACGCTGGTGCCCGGATAGGTGGCGGCGAGCAGCTTCTCCACGCCGCGGCGGGCGTAGTCGGCGGCGATGGCTACCTGGGCGACCTCGTAGTCGGACTTGACGAGCCGCACCGGGCGGAGCACGTCGGCGTGGCTGCCGCCGAGGGCGTCGAACACCGAGGCGATGTAGGCCGGGGTCGACGGTTCGTACGTGAACTCGTGCTTGAGGAGCGGCGCCAGGACGTCGTGCCAGGCTTCGCCGACGGGCGCGGGGAACTCGCGGTAGGCGAGCACCTGCTGCTTGTCGGTGCCCCAGAAGCCGAGCACGTGGGTGCGTTCAAGCTCGGGGACCAGGAAGTGCCGCCCGCCAGTGTCGGCGTCAAGGACGAGGAAGAAAGGCCGTTCCAGCGCCTCGATGGTCGCCCCGGTGAAGTAGAAGAGCGCCTCGGTGCTGGTCACAACGAGCTGCGGGCGTCCTTCCTCGCGCAGGGCTGCCAGGACGGCGTCGTGACGGCGTTGAAACTCGCGAGCCGCGTCGGTGGTGATGCGCTGCTGCATGGGTGGAGTCCTTCCGGTGGCGCAAGGGGTGGGTGTCAGTGAGCCGTCAGTGCGGCCGCTTCGAGGCGGACGGCGGGCGGACCGAAGGCAAGCACCACGACACACGCGAGGACAAGCACGACGACCATGCACGCGAACGTGGCCGTGAAGCCGATGACTGTGGCATGGCGAGGCCGAGAGTGCCGCCACAGCGAGCCCCATCAGGACTCCGTCGAAGGAGTCCACCGCGTAGTCGACCGGTCCAGGCGGGCAAGGAGTTCCCGTTGAACCTGCATGTGCATCGTCGTCATTTGGCCGCCCAACTTACATTCATTCGCGAATGTAGATACAGTACGGATGTGTCGGCTCGTTGTCGATGGCTTCGGTGCAAGCCTCTGAGGACACGGGAATGATTGGATCCGCTCAAAGCGTGCCGGTAGGTATGGAACCGGTCGGGGAGTCCTACGGCTGGAGCTGACGGCCGCGGCGCCCGGGACGGACCCTGTTGCGCCTCGAGCCCCTCGAGGCGGCACTACTCGTCGACGGTGCCGTGCGCGGCTTCCGCGTCCTCTACGCAAGCCTCGGGCACGCCGGCGACCACGTCGCCGTCATCGACCTGACACTCGAAGAACTGAGCTCTCGGGGCTGTGTCAGACGACGCGCACCGGCGTCGTGAGAGTCGTGGCCGGGACGCCGGAGCGCTCAGCCAACTGCGAGAAGCGATACGTGGTCACACCCCCGACGCTAACCTCGCGCTTTCATGAAGCAGGCTGTCCGGCAAGTGAACAGGCAAGCAGAAAGTGCCTCTGACCAGCAATGCCGGTGATTTAGGGCGTTTTCG
>NZ_BMTL01000091.1 GCF_014649655.1 Streptomyces humidus
TACAAAGGAAGCGTCCGTTCCTTGAGAACTCAACAGCGTGCCAAAAATCAACGCCAGATATGTTGATACCCCGTCCCCGGCCGTGAAAGCCGAGGATGAGGTTCCTTTGAAAAAACACAGCGAGGACGCTGTGAACGGCCGGGCTCATTCCGCCTGGCTGTTCCGCTCTCGTGTGTGTCATCCCGATTACGGGAGAACATTCACGGAGAGTTTGATCCTGGCTCAGGACGAACGCTGGCGGCGTGCTTAACACATGCAAGTCGAACGATGAACCACTTCGGTGGGGATTAGTGGCGAACGGGTGAGTAACACGTGGGCAATCTGCCCTTCACTCTGGGACAAGCCCTGGAAACGGGGTCTAATACCGGATAATACTTCCACTCGCATGGGTGGGGGTTGAAAGCTCCGGCGGTGAAGGATGAGCCCGCGGCCTATCAGCTTGTTGGTGAGGTAATGGCTCACCAAGGCGACGACGGGTAGCCGGCCTGAGAGGGCGACCGGCCACACTGGGACTGAGACACGGCCCAGACTCCTACGGGAGGCAGCAGTGGGGAATATTGCACAATGGGCGAAAGCCTGATGCAGCGACGCCGCGTGAGGGATGACGGCCTTCGGGTTGTAAACCTCTTTCAGCAGGGAAGAAGCGAAAGTGACGGTACCTGCAGAAGAAGCGCCGGCTAACTACGTGCCAGCAGCCGCGGTAATACGTAGGGCGCAAGCGTTGTCCGGAATTATTGGGCGTAAAGAGCTCGTAGGCGGTCTGTCGCGTCGGATGTGAAAGCCCGGGGCTTAACCCCGGGTCTGCATTCGATACGGGCAGACTAGAGTGTGGTAGGGGAGATCGGAATTCCTGGTGTAGCGGTGAAATGCGCAGATATCAGGAGGAACACCGGTGGCGAAGGCGGATCTCTGGGCCATTACTGACGCTGAGGAGCGAAAGCGTGGGGAGCGAACAGGATTAGATACCCTGGTAGTCCACGCCGTAAACGGTGGGAACTAGGTGTTGGCGACATTCCACGTCGTCGGTGCCGCAGCTAACGCATTAAGTTCCCCGCCTGGGGAGTACGGCCGCAAGGCTAAAACTCAAAGGAATTGACGGGGGCCCGCACAAGCAGCGGAGCATGTGGCTTAATTCGACGCAACGCGAAGAACCTTACCAAGGCTTGACATACACCGGAAAGCATCAGAGATGGTGCCCCCCTTGTGGTCGGTGTACAGGTGGTGCATGGCTGTCGTCAGCTCGTGTCGTGAGATGTTGGGTTAAGTCCCGCAACGAGCGCAACCCTTGTTCTGTGTTGCCAGCATGCCCTTCGGGGTGATGGGGACTCACAGGAGACTGCCGGGGTCAACTCGGAGGAAGGTGGGGACGACGTCAAGTCATCATGCCCCTTATGTCTTGGGCTGCACACGTGCTACAATGGCCGGTACAAAGAGCTGCGAAACCGTGAGGTGGAGCGAATCTCAAAAAGCCGGTCTCAGTTCGGATTGGGGTCTGCAACTCGACCCCATGAAGTCGGAGTTGCTAGTAATCGCAGATCAGCATTGCTGCGGTGAATACGTTCCCGGGCCTTGTACACACCGCCCGTCACGTCACGAAAGTCGGTAACACCCGAAGCCGGTGGCCCAACCCCTTGTGGGAGGGAGCTGTCGAAGGTGGGACTGGCGATTGGGACGAAGTCGTAACAAGGTAGCCGTACCGGAAGGTGCGGCTGGATCACCTCCTTTCTAAGGAGCACTTCTAGGCGACCGTGAGGTTGTCCAGGGGCCAGTTCATCGGCGAACGTCCGGTGCTGGTTGCTCATGGGTGGAACGTTGATTATTCGGTCCGGTTTCCGGGTCGGAGGCTTGCGAGTACTGCTCTTCGGAGTGTGGAAAGCATGATCTCCGGGCGGGGTCGGGTCGGGCACGCTGTTGGGTGTCTGAGGGTGCGGCCGTGACGGTCGTCCTTCTGATGCCGGCCCCAGTGAACTCCAGCTTTGGTTGGGGGTGATGGGTGGCTGGTCGTTGTTTGAGAACTGCACAGTGGACGCGAGCATCTGTGGCCAAGTTTTTAAGGGCGCACGGTGGATGCCTTGGCACCAGGAACCGATGAAGGACGTGGGAGGCCACGATAGTCCCCGGGGAGTCGTCAACCAGGCTTTGATCCGGGGGTTTCCGAATGGGGAAACCCGGCAGTCGTCATGGGCTGTCACCCATACCTGAACACATAGGGTATGTGGAGGGAACGCGGGGAAGTGAAACATCTCAGTACCCGCAGGAAGAGAAAACAACCGTGATTCCGGGAGTAGTGGCGAGCGAAACCGGATGAGGCCAAACCTACGACGTGTGAGACCCGGCAGGGGTTGCGTCGTGGGGGTTGTGGGATCTCTCTTTCATGGTCTGCCGGCCGTGAGACGAGTCAGAAACCGTTGATGTAGGCGAAGGACATGCGAAAGGTCCGGCGTAGAGGGTAAGACCCCCGTAGTCGAAACATCAGCGGCTCGTTTGAGAGACACCCAAGTAGCACGGGGCCCGAGAAATCCCGTGTGAATCTGGCGGGACCACCCGCTAAGCCTAAATATTCCCTGGTGACCGATAGCGGATAGTACCGTGAGGGAATGGTGAAAAGTACCGCGGGAGCGGAGTGAAATAGTACCTGAAACCGTGTGCCTACAAGCCGTGGGAGCGTCGGATACGTGCTTGCACGTATCTCGTGACTGCGTGCCTTTTGAAGAATGAGCCTGCGAGTTTGCGGTGTGTTGCGAGGTTAACCCGGGTGGGGAAGCCGTAGCGAAAGCGAGTCCGAACAGGGCGTTTCAGTAGCACGCTCAAGACCCGAAGCGGAGTGATCTAGCCATGGGCAGGTTGAAGCGGAGGTAAGACTTCGTGGAGGACCGAACCCACCAGGGTTGAAAACCTGGGGGATGACCTGTGGTTAGGGGTGAAAGGCCAATCAAACTCCGTGATAGCTGGTTCTCCCCGAAATGCATTTAGGTGCAGCGTCGTGTGTTTCTTGCCGGAGGTAGAGCACTGGATAGGCGATGGGCCCTACCGGGTTACTGACCTTAGCCAAACTCCGAATGCCGGTAAGTGAGAGCGCGGCAGTGAGACTGTGGGGGATAAGCTCCATGGTCGAGAGGGAAACAGCCCAGAGCATCGACTAAGGCCCCTAAGCGTACGCTAAGTGGGAAAGGATGTGGAGTCGCAGAGACAACCAGGAGGTTGGCTTAGAAGCAGCCACCCTTGAAAGAGTGCGTAATAGCTCACTGGTCTAGTGATTCCGCGCCGACAATGTAGCGGGGCTCAAGCGTACCGCCGAAGTCGTGTCATTGCGATATGTACCCCCAACGGGGATCGTGATGGGTAGGGGAGCGTCGTGTGCCGGGTGAAGCAGCACCGGAAGGTAGTTGTGGACGGTTCACGAGTGAGAATGCAGGCATGAGTAGCGATTCACACGTGAGAAACGTGTGCGCCGATTGACTAAGGGTTCCTGGGTCAAGCTGATCTGCCCAGGGTAAGTCGGGACCTAAGGCGAGGCCGACAGGCGTAGTCGATGGATAACCGGTTGATATTCCGGTACCCGCTGTGAAGCGTCAAACATTGAACCAGGCGATGCTAAGTCCGTGAAGCCGTCCCGGAGCCTTCGGGCAAGGGGAAGTGGTGGAGCCGACGGACCAGACTTGCAGTAGGTGAGTGATGGGGTGACGCAGGAAGGTAGTCCATCCCGGGCGGTGGTTGTCCCGGGGTAAGGGTGTAGGGCGAACGGTAGGCAAATCCGCCGTTCATACAGCCTGAGACCTGATGCCGAGCCGATTGTGGCGAAGTGGATGATCCTATGCTGTCGAGAAAAGCCTCTAGCGAGTTTCATGGCGGCCCGTACCCTAAACCGACTCAGGTGGTCAGGTAGAGAATACCGAGGCGTTCGGGTGAACTATGGTTAAGGAACTCGGCAAAATGCCCCCGTAACTTCGGGAGAAGGGGGGCCATGTCTGGTGAGGGGACTTGCTCCTCGAGCTGGGTGTGGCCGCAGAGACCAGCGAGAAGCGACTGTTTACTAAAAACACAGGTCCGTGCGAAGCCGTAAGGCGATGTATACGGACTGACGCCTGCCCGGTGCTGGAACGTTAAGGGGACCGGTTAGTCACATTTCGGTGTGGCGAAGCTGAGAACTTAAGCGCCAGTAAACGGCGGTGGTAACTATAACCATCCTAAGGTAGCGAAATTCCTTGTCGGGTAAGTTCCGACCTGCACGAATGGCGTAACGACTTCTCGACTGTCTCAACCATAGGCCCGGTGAAATTGCACTACGAGTAAAGATGCTCGTTTCGCGCAGCAGGACGGAAAGACCCCGGGACCTTTACTACAGTTTGATATTGGTGTTCGGTTCGGCTTGTGTAGGATAGGTGGGAGACTTTGAAGCGGCCACGCCAGTGGTTGTGGAGTCGTCGTTGAAATACCACTCTGGTCGTGCTGGATGTCTAACCTGGGTCCGTGATCCGGATCAGGGACAGTGTCTGATGGGTAGTTTAACTGGGGCGGTTGCCTCCTAAAGAGTAACGGAGGCGCCCAAAGGTTCCCTCAGCCTGGTTGGCAATCAGGTGTTGAGTGTAAGTGCACAAGGGAGCTTGACTGTGAGACCGACGGGTCGAGCAGGGACGAAAGTCGGGACTAGTGATCCGGCGGTGGCTTGTGGAAGCGCCGTCGCTCAACGGATAAAAGGTACCCCGGGGATAACAGGCTGATCTTCCCCAAGAGTCCATATCGACGGGATGGTTTGGCACCTCGATGTCGGCTCGTCGCATCCTGGGGCTGGAGTCGGTCCCAAGGGTTGGGCTGTTCGCCCATTAAAGCGGTACGCGAGCTGGGTTTAGAACGTCGTGAGACAGTTCGGTCCCTATCCGCTGCGCGCGCAGGAATATTGAGAAGGGCTGTCCCTAGTACGAGAGGACCGGGACGGACGAACCTCTGGTGTGCCAGTTGTTCTGCCAAGGGCATGGCTGGTTGGCTACGTTCGGGAGGGATAACCGCTGAAAGCATCTAAGCGGGAAGCCTGCTTCGAGATGAGTATTCCCACCCACTTGATGGGGTAAGGCTCCCAGTAGACGACTGGGTTGATAGGCCGGATGTGGAAGCCCAGTAATGGGTGAAGCTGACTGGTACTAATAGGCCGAGGGCTTGTCCTCAGTTGCTCGCGTCCACTGTGTTGGTTCTGAAACCACGAACAGCCCCATGCCATGGTGATGGTGTGGTGCGGCTGACAGTTTCATAGTGTTTCGGTGGTCATAGCGTGAGGGAAACGCCCGGTTACATTCCGAACCCGGAAGCTAAGCCTTACAGCGCCGATGGTACTGCAGGGGGG
>NZ_BMTL01000092.1 GCF_014649655.1 Streptomyces humidus
CGCCTCCTCATCACCCAACACATCCACCAACGACCACCCCACAAACGGCTCCAACGCCTCCCCACACCGCCCCATCCACTCCGCGAACACCACCGACGCCGACAACAACCCCAACGCCATCCCCACCCACTGCGCCCCCTGACCCGGAAACACGAACACCACACCCGAACCACCAGGAACCACGGCCGGTACCGACGCGTTCCCTGCCAGGGCGGTGAGGCGTTCCACCGCCTCCTCGTGCGTACCGGCGACGACGACACCGCGGTGGTCGAAGGCGGTGCGTGAGGTCAGGGAGAGGGCGACGTCGTGCAGCGCGGCGTCGGGCCGGTCCTCCAGGAACGCCGCGAGCTGTCGCGCCTGGGCGCGCAGGGCGTCGGGGGTCTTGCCGGACAGGGCGAGCGGCACCACGCCCCGGGGCAAGGCCCGTTCGGCGGCCGTCGGAGTGGACCCGGTGGACGCGCCGGCTGCGGTGGATGCCCCGGCTTCGGGGCCTGCCGAGGCGGACACCCCGGACGGCGACACCTCGTCCGCGGAGCCCTCGGCCGAGGGCTCCGCGGACGGCACGGACGGCACGGACGGCGCGGACTCGAGGACGACGTGGGCGTTGGTGCCGCTGAGACCGAAGGACGACACGCCGGCCCGCCGAGGCTCGCCCCGCTCCGGCCACTCCCGCGCCTCCGTCAGCAACCGGACCGCACCCGCCGACCAGTCCACCTCAGGCGTCGGAGCGTCCACGTGCAAGGTCTTCGGCAGCACACCGTGCCGCATCGCCTCCACCATCTTGATCACACCCGCCACACCCGCGGCCGACTGGGCGTGACCGATGTTGGACTTCAGCGAGCCCAGCCACAGCGGACGGCCGTCGCCGGGGCGCTCCTGACCGTAGGTGGCGAGAAGGGCCTGGGCCTCGATCGGGTCGCCGAGGGAGGTACCGGTGCCGTGCGCCTCCACCACGTCGACATCCGCCGCGGACAGCCGGGCGTTCTCCAGCGCCTGCCGGATCACCTCCCGCTGGGCGGGGCCGTTGGGCGAGGTGAGGCCGTTGGACGCGCCGTCCTGGTTGACGGCGCTGCCGCGCACGAGCGCGAGGACGTCGTGGCCGTTGCGGCGGGCGTCCGACAGGCGTTCCAGCAGCAGCACGCCCACCCCCTCGGAGAAGCCGGTGCCGTTGGCGCCGGCGGCGAAGGCGCGGCACCGGCCGTCCGGGGAGAGCCCGCGCTGGCGGGAGAACTCGACGAACATCCTGCTGTCGGCCATCACGGCCGCGCCGCCCGCCAGCGCCATCTCCGACTCGCCGGTGCGCAGGGACTGGACGGCGAGGTGAATGGCCACCAGCGACGAGGAGCATGCGGTGTCGACCGTCACCGAGGGGCCTTCGATGCCGAGCGTGTACGACACGCGGCCCGAGGCGAAGCTGCCGGTGCTGCCGCGCCCGAGGTACGCCTCCAGGTCCTCGGGGACCTGCCGGACGCGCGGGGCGTAGTCGTGGTGCATGACACCGGTGTAGAGGCCGATCCTGCGTCCGCGCAGGGAGGCGGGGTCGATGCCGGCGCGTTCGAAGACCTCCCAGGAGGTCTCCAGGAGGAGCCGCTGCTGCGGGTCCATCGCCACTGCCTCGCGCGGGGAGATCCCGAAGAAGGGCGCGTCGAAACCGGCCACGTCGTCGAGGAAGCCGCCCTCACGGACGTAGGACTTGCCCGGTACGTCGGGGTCCGGGTCGTACATGCCCGCCAGGTCCCAGCCCCGGTCGGCCGGGAAGGGGGTGATGCCGTCGACGCCGTCGGCCACCAGCCGCCAGAGGTCCTCGGGGGAGGTCACTCCTCCGGGCAGACGACAGGCCATACCGACGATGGCGACGGGTTCCCACGCCTTCTCCTCGACCTCGCGCAGCCGGCGGGTCGCCTGCCGGGCGGTGGCGACGGCCTTGTTGAGGTATTCGCGGTACTTCTTGTCGTCGGGCACGGTGAAGGTCAGCTCCTTGAGAAAGACTTCTGACGGCGGACGGGCGACGGGGGCGGCGGGGCGGCGGCGGGCGCGACGGCGTCAGGAAGCGGTGAACTCGTTGAACTCGTTGTCGATGATGTCGAAGACCTCGTCGTCGGTGACCGAGTCGAGGTCGTCGTCCGCTTCGTCCTGAGCGGTGTCCGGGGACCACTTGGCCAGCAGGACCTGAAGGACGGCGGTGACCTGGGCGCGGACCGCGCGGTCGTCGGGCACGGAGGCGAGCGCGGCCCTGAGCCTCTCGGCCTCGGCGACCGCCCGGTGCACGGCGGGGCCGCCCTCCGGGGCGAGGGCCTCGCGCAGATGGGTGACGAGCACGGCCGGCGCCGGGTGGTCGAAGAGCAGTGTGGCGGGCAGGCGCAGGCCGGTGGCCGCGGACAGCTTGTTGCGCAGTTCGACGGCGGTGAGCGAGTCGAAGCCCAGTTCCTGGAAGGCACGGTCCGGGTGGATGGCGTGCGCGTCCTGGTGGCCGAGGACGACGGCGGTCTCCGCGAGGACCAGGTCGAGCAGGACGCCGTTCTGTGCGCTCTCCTCCAGGCCTCCCAGGCGCTCGCGCAGGGAGCCGGCCGTGGCGAGGTCGGCACGCCTGGCGCGGGCTTCGGCCGCCGCGATGCGGCGGACCTCGGGTACGTCCCGCAGGAGTGCGGAGGGCCGGGGCGCGGTGAACGCCGCGTGGAATCGCTTCCAGTCGATGTGGGCGACGACGAGTCCGCTCTGACCTCCCGTCAGAGCGCGGTCCAGAGCGGTCAGCATCAGTTCGGGACGTACGGTCTCGATGCCCTGGCGGCGCAGTTGCGGCGCCGAGCCGGCGTCAACCATGCCGCCGCCGGCCCAGGCGCCCCAGGCGACGGAGGTGGCGGTCCGGCCCTGGCCCCGCCGGCGCAGGGCGAGGGCGTCCAGGTAGGCGTTGGCCGCGGAGTAGGCGCTCTGGCTGCCGCTGCCCCAGACTCCCGCGATGGACGAGAAGACGATGAACGCGTCCAGGGGGGTGTCGCCGAGCAGCGCGTCGAGGTGGGCGGCGCCCGCCGCCTTGGCCGAGACGACGGCGCCGAAGTCGTCGAGCGTCGTCTCCGCCAGGGCGCCGAAGCCGTTGACGCCGGCGGCGTGCACCACCGTGCGGACCGGGTCGCCGTCCGCCGCCAGCTTCGCCAGCAGGTCCGCCAGGGCCTGCCGGTCGGTGACGTCGACGGCGGCCACGGTGACGCGGGCGCCGGCCTCGGTGAGTTCGGCGGTCAGTTCCGCGGCGCCGGGCGCGTCGGCGCCGCGTCGGCCGACGAGGACCAGGTGTCCGGCGCCGGCCGCGGCCATCCGGCGGGCGACGTGTCCGCCGAGGGCTCCGGTGCCGCCGGTGATCAGCACGGCGCCGGTGGGCCGCCAGGGCGTCTCGTCCGGCTGCGGCCGGTGGAGCGGTGTCCGTTCCAGGCGGCGGGCGAGGACCGTGCCGTCGCGCAGGGCGAGTTGGTCCTCGTCGCCGCTGCCGCCGCCGAGCACCGCGGCGAGCCGGGCGCCCGTCCCGCTGTCGAGGGTGGCGGGGAGATCGACCAGTCCGCCCCAGCGGCCCGGGTGTTCGAGCGCGGCGACCTGGCCGAGTCCCCACAGGGCGGCCTGGTCTGCGCTGCGCACCGGGTCGGTGGCGGAGGTGGAGACGGCGCCCTGGGTGGCGAGCCAGAGCGGTGCCTCGACACCGGCGTCGCCGAGCGCCTGGACCAGGGCGAGCGTCGCCGCCAGACCGCCGGTCACTCCGGGAAGGCGGGGGTGACCGGTCTCGTCGAGGGCGAGCAGGGACAGGACGCCTGTGAGGGGGTGGCCGTCGGTCACCGCGTCGCTCACCGTGCGGGTGAGGAGGCCGGTGAGCGTGTCGCGGTCCGGTCCGTCGACGGGCAGCGGCACGACGTGGGCGCCCCGGTCGCCGAGGGCGGTGAGGCACGCGGTGACGGTGGTGTCGTCCGTGCGGTCGGCGGGTACGGCGACCAGCCAGGCGCCGGTGGGCGCGGCGGCCGGCTCCGTGGCGCCGGCCGGGATCCAGGTCGTGCCGTAGACCCGTTCGTCCAGCCGGGAGGAGCCGGCCTCGCGGGCCAGCCGCGCTCCGGCGAGCTGTTCCCGGGTCACCTGCCGGCCGATGAGGGCGTCGATGCGCGCTACGGGTGCGCCCTTCTGGTCGGTGACCGTGACCTGCCAGGTCTCCTCGCCCGCGGGCACGAAGTGTGCCCGCAGCCGGGAGGCTCCGCGGGTCCACAGGGTGATGCCGTTCCAGGAGAAGGGCAGTCGCGGCAGACCGGCGCCGTGGATCAGCGGGGCATGCAGCGAGGCGTCGAGCAGGGCGGGGTGCAGGGAGAAGTGTCCCGCGTCCTCCTGCTGCTGTTCGGGCAGCGCGACCTCGGCGAAGATCTCGTCGTCGCGGGTCCACACCTTCCGCAGTCCGCGGAAGGCGGGGCCGTACTCGTAGCCTCGTTCGGCCAGGTTCGCGTACACGGACTCGACGTCGACGGGTACGGGGGTGGCGCCGGCGAGTGGCCAGGCGAGGGCGGGCTCGAAGGAGTCGAGGTCCTCGGGGACGAGCGTGCCGGTGGCGTGGCGGGTCCAGTCGGGTTCGTCGCCCTCGGGGCGGGAGTGGACGGAGACGGCGCGGCGGCCCGTCTCGTCGGGTGCGGCGAGTTCGACGCGGACCTGGATGCCGCCGTCCTCGGGGAGGACGAGGGGCGCCTCGATGACGAGTTCTTCGAGGGCGCCGCAGTCGGCTTCGGCGCCGGCGGTCAGGACCAGGTCGACGAAGCCGGTGCCGGGCAGCAGCGCGGTGCCCCACACGGCGTGGTCGGCCAGCCAGGGGTGGGTGCGTACGGACCAGCGGCCGGTGAAGGCGACGCCGCCGGTTCCGGGCAGGTCCACGGCGGCGCCGAGGAGCGGGTGTGCGGACGGGGTGAGGCCGGCGGAGGAGACGTCGCCCTCGGCGCGTTCCGTCTTCAGCCAGTAGCGCTGGTGCTGGAAGGGATACGTCGGCAGCTCCACCCGCCGGGCCCCCCGCGTGTCGAACGCAGCCCCCCAATCAACATCGACACCCC
>NZ_BMTL01000093.1 GCF_014649655.1 Streptomyces humidus
AAGGAGCCAACGCCCCCTCACACGCCTCCATCGACGCCGCGAACACCGGCGACACCTCCCACAACTCCCGCCCCATCCCCACCCACTGCGCCCCCTGCCCCGGAAACACGAACACCGTTCCGTCGGGCACCACGTCGAAGCTTCCGGTCACCGCTCCGGGAGCCGTACCGGCGTTGCCGGCCAAGTCACTCAGCTGTGCGACGAGTTCGTCGCGCTCCGTACCGAGGACGACCGCCCGGTTCTCGAACGCGGCTCGCGTCGCGGCCAGTGACCACGCCACGTCCACCGGCCGGACATCCTCGCCGGCCGACTCCACGGACGCGGCCAGGCGGCCGGCCTGACCGGCCAGCCCCTCCCCACCACGGCCCGACACCACCCACGGCACCAGGCCCTCGGTCGCGAAGACCGGTGCCGCGGTGTCGTCGGTGGTCTCCCGGTCCTGCGTCCCGGGGTCGGCCTCGGGCGCCTCTTCCAGGATCACATGGGCGTTGGTGCCGCTGCCGCCGAAGGAGGACACGCCCGCGCGGCGGGGGCGGCCGGTCTCGGGCCACTCCTGGTTCTCGGTGAGGAGTTCGACCGCGCCGGACGACCAGTCGACGTGCGGGGTCGGCTCGTCCAGGTGCAGCAGCTTCGGAAGGACGCCGTGGTGCATGGCGAGCACCATCTTGATGACGCCCGCGACACCCGAGCCGGCTTGCAGGTGACCGATGTTGGACTTCAGGGAGCCCGTCAGAAGCGGTTCCTCGCGGTCCTGTCCGTAGGTGGCGAGGAGGGCCTGCGCCTCGATCGGGTCGCCCAGCGTGGTCCCCGTGCCGTGTGCCTCCACGGCGTCCACGAGTGAGGCGCTCAGCCGGGCGTTGGCCAGGGCCGCGCGGATCACGCGCTCCTGCGCGGGGCCGTTGGGCGCTGTCAGACCGTTGCTCGCACCGTCCTGGTTGACCGCCGAACCACGCACCACCGCCAGCACCGGATGACCGTTGCGCCGGGCGTCCGACAACCGCTCCAGCAACAGCACCCCCACACCCTCACCCCAGCCGGTACCGTCCGCCCCCGCCGCGAACGGCTTGCACCGACCGTCCGGCGCAAGCCCCCGCTGCCTGCTGAACTCCACGAAGTTCCGGGGGCCGGCCATGACGGTGGCTCCGGCGGCGAGGGCCAGGCGGCACTCGTCCTGGCGCAGGGACTGGACGGCGAGATGCAGCGCCACCAGCGACGAGGAACACATGGTGTCGACGGTGACGGCGGGGCCCTCGAAGCCGAGGGTGTAGGCGATGCGGCCGGAGAGCACCGCGCCGGAGCCACCCGTCAGCATGTGTCCCTCGACGCGGTCCCGGGCCCGGGCGGCGGCAGCCCCGTACCCCTGGTCGCTGCTGCCGACGAACACGCCCGCCTTCTCGCCGCGCAGGGTGCCCGGGTCGATCCCGGCGCGCTCCAGAACCTCCCAGGAGGTCTCCAGCAGCAGCCGCTGCTGCGGGTCCATCATGGTCGCCTCGCGCGGCGAGATGCCGAAGAACGCGGGATCGAAGTCGGCCGCGTCGTGGAGGAACGAGCCGGAGCGGGTGTAGCTCGTGCCCTGGTGCTCCGGGTCTGGGTGGTACAGGTTCCCCAGGTCCCAGCCGCGGTTCGAGGGCAGCTCGGAGACGGTGTCGACGCCCGCCGCCAGCATGTCCCAGAAGTCCTCGGGGGTGTGGGCGTTGCCGGGGAAGCGGCAGCTCATCGAGACGATGGCGATGGGCTCCTGCTGCCGGGCCTCGACCTCCTGAAGGCGTCGGCGGGTCTGCCGAAGGTCGGTAGTGACCAGCTTGAGGTAGTCGCGGAGCTTGTCCTCGTTAGCCATGAACGTCATCAGTCCCTAGAGCAGGCCCGAAGGCTTGAAGTCACCCATGTGGCTGCGGCGTTGGCAACCGGGCGGGCGGACGGGGTGGTTCGGTGCTGGGGGTGCGGGGGTGCTGGGGTGCTGGGGTGTTGCCGGGGTGCTGGGGGGGGTGGCGCGGTGGGGGTGGGAAGGGGTGAGCCGGACGGGGCGGCCAGGGGGGAGTGCACCGCCCCGCCGGCGGTCTAGTTGAGGCCGAGTTCCTTGTCGATCAGGTCGAACATCTCGTCGTCCGAGACGATGTCGAGCACCACGTCGTCGGGGTCCTCGCCGGCCGGTGTCTGCGCCGGACCGTCCGACAGGCGCCACAGCAGCGCCTGCAACCGGGTGGCGATCCTGGTCCGGGAGACGTCGTCGGCGGGGTCGAGCCCGGCGACGGCCGCCTCCAACGCGTCGAGCTGCGTGAGGTCACCCGCGTCCGCGTGAGGCGTCGGCGGGGCGAGTTCGGACAGCAGGCGTTCGCCGAGGGCGGCCGGGGTGGGATGGTCGAAGACGAGAGTCGCGGGCAGGCCGAGACCGGTGGCCTCCTTCAGCCGGTTGCGCAGCTCCACCGCGGTCAGGGAGTCGAACCCCAGATCACGGAAGGCGTGCCCGGCGCCGATGGCGCCGGTTCCGTCATGGCCGAGGACCACCGCGACGTGGGTCCGCACGAGCTGGAGGACGGCCAGTTCCTGCTCGGCCCGGCTCAGGCCGGCCAGCCGCTCGGCGAACCGGCGCGCCGGACCGGCGTCGTCCTCGGCCGCGCCGACGGGGACCTGCGCGGCATCGAGGAGCCGCGCCTCCGGAATCTCGTCGAAGAGGCGCCGTCGACGGGCGGCCGAGTAGGTCGCCGCGAACCGTTCCCAGATCACCTGGGCGACGACCAGGACGGTCTCGTCGTGAGCGAGAGCCTGCTGTACGGCGCTCACGGCGACATCGGGATCCATCATGGGTACGCCGTAGCGGCGCAGCCGGTCGCCCTCGGCCTCGTGCACCATGCCGCCGCCGGCCCAGGCGCCCCACGCGAGGGAGGTGGCCGTCCGGCCCCGGCCGCGGCGCCACTCCGCGAACGCGTCGAGGTAGGCGTTGGCCGCCGCGTAACCGAAGTGGCCTCCGTCGCCCCAGACGCCCGCGCCCGACGAGAACAGGACGAAGGCGTCCAGCGGACGGTCGCCGAGCAGCGCGTCGAGATGCAGGGCGCCGGCGATCTTCGCGCGCATCACCTCGTGCAGGGCATCGAGGTCCGTGTCCTCGATCGCGGCAGCCGGCGGTTCGGCGCCCGCCGCATGCACCACGGCCTTGACCGGTGCGTCCTGTGGCACCCCCGACAGCACCTCGGCCAGGGCCTCCCGGTCGGTGATGTCGCAGGCGGCGACGGTGACGCGGGCGCCGAGCGCGGTGAGTTCCCGCTCCAGTGCGTCCGCGCCGGGAGCGTCCGGACCCCGGCGGCTGACGAGCAGCAGATGCCCGGCACCGGTGGCGGCCAGCCGTCGGGCCAGGTGAGCGCCGAGAGCTCCGGTACCGCCGGTGATGAGCGTGGTCCCGGTGAAGCCGACCGTACGCCGCTCGCCCGCCTCGGGGTCGACCGGGTTGCGGACCATGCGGCGTACGTACAGTCCGTCCTCGCGCACCGCGAACTGGTCCTCGTCCTCGTCGCCCGCCAGAGCGGTGAGGAAACGGTCTCCGACACCGGCGCCGGGTCCCGCGAGGACGTCGCCGGACGTGTGCTCGTCACCGGGAGGCGCGGGGAGGTCGATGAGGCCTCCCCATCGCCGGGGATGGTCGAGACCGTAGACCCGGCCCAGACCCCAGACCGCCGCCTGCCCGGGCAGCGGTCCGGCGGCCTGCGGCGTGGCGGGGCCGGGCACGCCGACCGCTCCCCGGGTGACCGTCCACAGCGGTGTCTCGGCGTCCGTGTCCGTGAGGGCCTGCATGAGCAGGAAGGTGGCCGTGACGACCGCGGGAACTCCGGGGGAATCCGGCTCGTCGGCGGCGCGGTCACCGCAGGACGCCAGCGGAAGCAGATTGAGTACGCCGCCGATGAGCGGGTTCCGCTCGAAGGCCTCGCGGAGGCGGTCCGTGAGGGCTGCTCGATCCGCTCGCGTCACGTCGAGGACGACCGTGACGACGTCGTCGACCTCCTTGTGGCCGCGCAGTTCCTCGACCAGTTCGTGGGCGGTGCCCCCGGCGCCACCGTCGGCATCGGGCAGCACGACGAGCCAGTGCGACGCCAACGGGCCCGGCCCTGCCGCCGACGCGCCGGCCGGCCGCCATGTCACCGCGTAGCGCCAGGAGTCCAGCACGGCGCTCTCCCGCTTACGCCGGCGCCACTTCGCCAGAACGGGCAGCGCCGGTTCCACCGTGTCGAGCGTCTCGCGCCGTTCCGGCGCCAGGTCGAGAGTTTCGGCGAGGGCTTTCAGGTCCTCGCGTTCGACGGCCTCCCAGAAGCGGGCGTCCACGTCGTCGGCGGAGGGGCCGGCGGGGGCGGGCTCAGGAGCGTCGAGCCAGTAGCGCCGGTGCTGGAAGGCATAGGTGGGCAGCGGGACCGTGCGCGCGTCCCGACCGGCCAGAACGGCCGTCCAGTCCACCCCCACACCCCGCACCCACGCCTCCGCCAACGACATCA
>NZ_BMTL01000094.1 GCF_014649655.1 Streptomyces humidus
CATCGCCCCCACGGCGGCCTCGGCGGCCAGACCCCCTACGAACGCCTCAAGCAGAAGACCACGACCCAGGCGTAATCGTTGATCGTCAGTTGCACACGACACGGTCTGAGCCCTGGGTACCAGCTGGGGTTACGTCCACTGGGACAGGGTCAGCCAGCGTGCTTGAGCGTGGTGGACTGAGGGGAGGCCCCTGCCGTCATCTGTTCGCGCGTACCGGAAGGGAGTGTCTGACGTCAGACCCTCTTTTGCGCGTTGGAGGCCGTCGAATTGCAGGCAGCTCACTGCGCCTGTGGCGGGTTCCGTGTGGGCTAGTAGCCACGGAGCCAAGGACAGCAGGGTGCCTTCACGGGACGCGAGGATCGGCTGTCCCGTGATCACCGGCGTAGGGGTCGATACCGTGTTGGGGGCTGGCCTTCCGACCCCTTGCAGAGTGAGTACCTCAAGGGTGTATCGGTCGCCGTCGTAGGTCATGGAGGTGGGCACTACGAGATCGGCGCACCAGGAGGATGCTGCGCGGTGCGCGAATCGGCGCAGCAGTTGGTCGAGTTGGTCAGCCTGGTCCGGCGTGGGTGTGTCCCGGCCGTGTGCCAGGGCATTGCGTACGGAGATGAGTCTCTGGACCGGCTGGTGATCAGCTCGCTCCGGGGTGATCCAGGAATGTACCCGCCGGAATTCGCTGTCCGTATCGGGCCGGATTGCGAGAGCGGTGCAGATGTCGAACCAGGTGCCCATACTCGGGGCCGCCAGCCGGTCCGGCGTGATCCCCCGGAGCGGTGCGGGCGGGGTACTGCTGAGCCCCAGAATGGCGGCGAAGCGCAGTATCGACTCCAGCGTATGCAGGCCCTCGCGGATCTTCTTGTCCGGATCGGTGGCTCGGGCATACTTGGCAAAGCGCTGAGCCAGGGGGGTCGGCAGGCGGTGGGTGGCGAGCTCTAGGGATTCGCCTAAGCGATCGGCGACGGTCGCTGCGCATCGGTCCAGCAGTTCTTCTCCGGCGGTGTCCTTGACGACCCAGTCGACGGCATCGAGGCGGAGCGCCTCGATGACCTGCTGCTTCGAGCCTTCGCCGGACAGGACGAGGTTGGGAATGCGGCATTTCCGTTCTTTGAGCTGCCGGAGCAGCCACAGGCCACCCCATTCCTCGGGCGGCATCTTCATATCGATCAGCAGGAGGTCGAACGGGTGGGTGTCGATCTCCTGCAGAGCGGTGTGCCCGTCTGCGGCGAAGCGCAGGCGGGCACCTTCCTTGTGTAGCGGTCGGCACAGCGTGCGGGCCACGTCCACCTGGTCGTCGGCAACGAGGATGCGCAGGTTGGCCAGTCGCTGGGTCATGTGGACTCCGTTGGTGTAGGGGTAGCGAGTGGCAGGGTGGTGAGCCACGCGGTGCCGGAGGGCGTGGCGATGAGGCTGAGTTGTCCGCCGACCTTGGCGAGAAGCGAGCGGACTCCGAGCAGGCCCAGGCCGTTGCCTCCGGGTTTTGTGCTGCGGATTCGCTTGCCCGCGTTCAGGGCGGCGGCGATGTCGGAGGGAAGTCCGGGGCCGTCGTCCGAGATTTCGACGGCGGCTTCGTAGTCATCGGCGGTCCAGTCCAGGGTGATCGCCCCACCGTTGCGCAGCGCTTCGATCGCGTTGCCGATCAGGTTGTCGAAGATAGCGGTCAGGGCTCGTGCACCCAGCGCGACGTGGACGGTGCTCCTGGCCGTGGGAACCGACAGCGAGATGCTGGCAGGAAGTCGGGTGAGAACTGCTCCGGCATAGTGGCGCAGGAAGGCTCCGAGCTCGACGCTCTCGGTGTCGGCTGACGTGAGCATCGACGTTGCTGCGCGCAAGCGCAGCGCGAGGGTGTGCGCCTCGTCGAGGTGCCGGCTCGCGGCGAGTTGTTGCTGCAGCCGGGCCGTACGGCTCTCAGCGGGTTGGGAGTCGGCGAGGCGGGCGGCGACAAGTTGATTCTTCAGATCGTGCAGAAGGTCCGCCACGGCCGCCCGGTACGGCTCGGGGACCGGTTGGAGTGCGGCGATGACGGCTTGAGTGATCGGACCCGGTTGGGGCGGGGCCTCCGTCATGGCGACGATCACGTCGATGCCCTGTTCGGTCGCCTCTACGGTGATCGCTTTGCTCACCGCAGACCAGAGCGAGCACACGTCCTCCAGGATGGTCAGTGACGGAGGTTGAGCCGACCTGAATCCCAGTCGCAACGGCCGCTCGGCGAGGACTTCGACGGAGGTTTCTCCGCCACCTGAGGCGAGGGCGGAGAGCGCGGCGTCGAGCACTGCTCGCGCCCGACCAGAGATTGGGACAGGAGGAAGCGACGGCAGGGTCTCCATCCGGCCCCGGTGAAGGATCCGCCAGTCGTCGGCGAGATCGGGCAGAATGATGTCGGGATCGTCGGAGCCGAGACATCGGTAGACGTCGCACAACTGCACCAGGTGACGTACATGCACCGTGGTGATGTTTTCGGGACTCTCGATCCGCTCCAGGGTGTCTATCGCTCGCGCCAGGACGGTGTTGAGGGGGTCTGGGACAGCGGGCTTCTCGACGGCCTTACGGAACGCATCCCGCAGATGACTGCCGGGTTGCAGGGGAAGGTCGAGCTTCAGCAGTTCATCGACGCCAACTGCCCACTTGAGCAGCGCCGGAGCGTCTGAGGCGAGATGAAGCCCGAAGAGGCGCGCGGTGATCCATCGTTGCGTGGGAACCGGGGCGGCGTCGAGCAGAAAAGCCTGCTGGGCGAGGAAGAATCGGGCGAGGGAGCGGGCCTCTTCCTTGGCGCCGTCAAAGGACCGGGCCGGGGATCCGTCGGCGAGTCGGTCCAGGACACCGAGCACAGCCAAGGACGCACTGTGCTTCGCGGGCACCTTGCCCGGAACGGCAGCGCCCCGCGTTCTGAGCGTGACGCCCAGCGCCTTGCTGTGGATGACGGCGGTCGCCGTATACCGCTGCAGGTGGTCCGGCCCGCTGACCGTGTGCTCGTAGGTCACGGGGAGCTTCATGAGGCTGGCCGTGCGGGCCAGGCGCGTGGTGGGTTCGACCGGTGGTGGTGCGCTCGGTGCCACCAATTGCCATGTGGGGGCCCATTCTTGTGGCCAGCGGTCGGCCAGCGATCCCTGGAAGTCCCCCGCTTCGGAGACTGCGCCGATCACGGCTTGGAAGGAGTCGGCCCCAATCTCCCTAGGTATGCCGAGTGATCGCTGACCTGCTCCGAGGAGTAGCCCTGATGCCAACTCGACCTCGTGGAAGGCGGTGTTGTACACGTTGTTGGGAAGAGTGGTGAAAGCGAATTCGGCGGGGGGCGCCACGACGATGTGTCGTGCAGTGGCGAGCAGATGCTCGTAGCCGAGTATCTGGGCTCCCAGGTAGGCCAGGGCCTGGTAGTCCTGCTGACGGTATCTCTCCATCTGGTGGCCATTTTCGTATGCCCATGATGCGTGTAAGAGTGCCTGGGAGAGCAGGGGGCGCGACGTCTCGGGAAGGGAAAAGAGCGTCTCCAGGCGCCGCACGGCCCCGACATGGGCACGCGATACGGGGATCTCCTGGGCGGGCGGAGGCGGTGAGGCAGCGGTATCTCGCGCCGTAAGGACCTCAGGCACGTGCCGTTGCAGGAAGTCGAGCGCTGCCCGCTGCGCGGCGGTCTTCTTGTTGCTGCCGCTTCCCTCGCCAGCCCGCCGGTGCGTGTCCGTGACGACGGCCCGGAACAGAGGGGCGTGATCGGGGCCACCGCGCTCGTACTCCCAGGCCAACGCTGCGTGCCCCAGGACCTCATACAGGGTGGTCTTCGGGTCGTTGATGCTGGATGCGATCTCGCGCTGCTGCGTGGCCAGGTGCCCATGGAGCAGTCGTCTGGCGACTTCCTCCTCGCCCTCCAAGCACAGCACACCGATGACTTGGTGGCATAAAAGAGTGGTGACCTTCGGCGGAAGCGCATCTCTGTCGAGTCCCACGCTCAGGGCCGCGGACTTTCTCAGCCACTCCTGACGTGCGGCCCAGGTCGGGAAGGTAGCGACAATCCGGGCGACATCTGCGCTCATCGTCCCGGAGGTGGGATTCGCGATCCTGCGGTACCGCTCTACCGCGGCCGTCTTCCACAGGAACGCGCTGCTCAGCCGGCCCAGCGCGTCCAAGGAGGTCTGCGTGATGCCTGGTACTGCTCCCCGGCTCTCGAAAAGGTACGACCGGTGTATCAGTGCCGCGGCGATCGCGTTTCGTGCACCGTCTCTCGGGGCGAGAAGTCCCAGAGAGTCCAGGTGCGCGAATGCTGGCGCAGCCTCGCGGACTCGAGCCTCAATGGGAAGTTCGAGCACGCCTAGGGCCTGTGTGGAGTTGTGATCTCGTGGGGCCCCGGCTCGGGAGGGTCGGGGCCTTTGGAGTAGAACGGTGGGGTGTCTCGACCTCAACTTTCG
>NZ_BMTL01000095.1 GCF_014649655.1 Streptomyces humidus
ATGAGGACGGGCTGACCGTCGACTGGACCGCGCTCATCCCCGAGGCCGCCCCCGTCGACCTGCCCACCTACCCCTTCCAACACCAACGCTACTGGCCCACGTCCTTGCCGGCGGCCTCGGCCGCAAACCCGGCGGAAGCCGCGTTCTGGGCGGCGGTGGCCGGTGAGGACGTGGAGGCGCTCGGCGAAGCCCTCGGGCAGCCGGTCGACAGTGCGTGGGGCGAGGTACTCCCGGTGCTCTCCGCCTGGCGCCGTGAGCAGCGGGAGCAGGAGGCGCTGGACGAGCTCAGCTACCGCACTACCTGGCAGTCGTTGACGCCCCCGGCCGCATCCCCGACCGGCCGCTGGCTTCTGCTCACCCCCGGCTTCGGTCACGAGCCGCTCGCGGACGAACTCCGGGCCAGGGGCGCCGAGGTCGAGACGCTGGCGTTCGCGCCGGGTTCGGCCGGACGCGAGGAGATGGCGGCCGAGTTCCGTTGCCTGGGCGACCTCCGCGGCGTGGTCTCGCTGCTGGCGCTGGACACCTCCGCACACCCCGACGCCCCCGGTCTCACCACCGGGTTCGCGGCCACGGTCGCCGCCGTGCAGGCACTCGGCGACGCCGGGGTCGAGGCGCCCTTCTGGTGCCTCACCACGGGTGCGGTCGCCGTCCCCGGCGACGGTGTGCCGACTCAGGAAGGCACCCTGATCTGGGGCTTCGGCCGGTCCGCGGCGCTGGAGGCACCCGCCCGCTGGGGCGGCCTTCTCGACCTGCCCACCGAACCGGGACCGGCGGACTGGACGAGGACGGTCTCCCTGCTCGGCGACAGCGGTGGCGAGGACCAGCTGGCTGTACGCGGCCGGGGCGTCTTCGTCCGGCGCCTGGAGCGCGCACCGATGTCCCGGGCCGTGGGCTGGCATCCGCGCGGTACGGTGCTGGTGACCGGTGGTACGGGTGCCCTCGGTCGCCAGGTGGCCCGCTGGCTGGCCTCGGGCGGCGCCACGCATGTCATCCTGACCAGTCGTGGCGGGCCGAACACCCCGGGTGTGGACGACGTCGTGGCCGAACTCGGCGAGCAGGGCGTCCGCGTCTCGGTCGTCGCCTGCGACATCACCGACCGGCAGGCCGTCGACGACCTGCTCGACCTGGCAGGCCCGGACCTCACCGCCGTCGTGCACGCGGCCGGCGCCGGTGAGTTCCGGCCGCTCGCGGAGGCCACCACCGAGCTGCTGAGCGGCGTGGTCGCGGCAAAGGTGCTCGGGGCGCGCCACCTTGACGAAGCGCTCGCCGACCGGGACCTGGACGCGTTCGTGCTGTTCTCCTCCATCGCCGCCACCTGGGGCAGTGGCGGCCAGCCGGGCTACGCCGCCGCCAACGCCGTCCTCGACACGATCGCCTTGGCACGGCGGGCGCGCGGGCTGCGGGCCACCTCGGTCGCCTGGGGGCCGTGGGACGGGGACGGTCTCGCCTCCGGTGAGGCGGGCGACCAGCTCAGGCGGCGTGGACTGCCGCCCATGGCGCCCACGACGGGCACCTCGGCGCTCGGCCGGGTGGCGGGGGAGGAGCAGTCGGCCACAGCCGTGATCGTGGACGTCGACTGGGAGAAGTTCGCCCAGTCCTTCACCCTGCTGCGGCCCAGCCCGCTGCTCACCGGGGTCCCTGAGGCGGTCGTCGTGGCGGGCGCAGTGGAGACCACCGATACCGAGGGCACGGCGGACCGGCTGCGCGCACAGCTCGCCCCGCTCGACGATGGGGCACAACTGGCCCTGATACGGGACCTCGTTGTCACCCAGGTAGCCGCGGTCCTCGGCCACGCGGACGCGCGGAGCGTGGAGGCCGACCGTGACTTCCTCGGTCTCGGCTTCGACTCCCTGACCGCCGTCGAACTGCGCAACGCCCTCAACGCGGTGACCGGCCTCACCCTGCCCGCGACCCTTGCCTTCGACCACCCCAGCCCGGGGGAAACGACCCGCTTCATCCACGAACAGCTCATGATCGACACAGCGTCCTCCGACGCCTCGCTCTTCGACCAGCTCGACCGGCTCGAGGCGGCCGTCGGGGCGCTTCCCGTCGACAGGAGCGACGACCTGACCCGGACCCGGATCAGCCTGCGTCTACAGAATCTGCTGTCCCAACTCGCCACACAACGCACGGACGACGACGGCGCCGTCGATGACCTGGCCGCCGCCACGGACGACGAACTCTTCGAACTCGTCGAGCGCGATCTCGGCCTTTCCTGACCACCAGTGACACCGCCGCGTACGGCGAGGAGGCTGCGCCATGACCAGCAACGATCCCCACAACCCCAAGACCCCCAGCAACGAGGAGAAACTCCGCGACTACCTGAAGCGGACCATCACCGACCTCCAGCAGACACGCGGGCAGCTCACCGCTCTGAAGAACCGCACTCAGGAACCGATCGCTGTGATCGGCGTGGCCTGCCACTACCCGGGAGGCATCGACTCGCCGGAGGCGCTCTGGCAGTTGGTGGTCGAGGAACGCGAGGGCATCACCGACTTCCCGGCCGACCGGGGCTGGGACGTCGACGGCATCTACGACCCCGACCCCGAACGGGTCGGCAAGACGTACACCCGTAGCGGCGGTTTCGTCCACGACGCGACCGCCTTCGACGCGGAGTTCTTCGGCATCGCCCCGCGCGAGGCGTTGGCGATGGATCCGCAGCAGCGGTTGCTGCTGGAGACGTCCTGGGAGGCCCTCGAACGGGCCGGCATCGTCCCCGACTCTCTGCGGGGCAGCCGTACCGGCGTGTACGTGGGGGCCGGCTACTACGGCTACGGGACCCAGTTGGAGCCCATTGCCGATGAGCTGGCGGGGCACAGCATGACAGGAGTTGCCTCCAGCGTGATGTCCGGGCGCGTGTCGTACACGCTGGGTCTGGAGGGCCCGGCCATGACGGTCGACACGGCGTGTTCGTCGTCGCTGGTGGCGTTGCATCTGGCGTGCCAGTCGCTGCGGTCGGGCGAGTCCACCCTCGCGCTCGCGGGCGGTGTCACCGTGATGTCCACTCCGGGCTCTTTCATCGAGTTCAGCCGCCAGCGCGCGCTCGCTCGCGACGGCCGCGCCAAGGCGTTCGCGGCGGCGGCCGACGGCTCGGCCTGGTCGGAGGGTGTGGGTGTGCTGGTGTTGGAGCGGTTGTCGGATGCGCGGCGCAACGGGCACCGCGTGCTGGCCGTCGTGCGGGGTTCGGCGGTGAATCAGGACGGTGCTTCCAACGGGCTCACCGCCCCCAACGGTCCGTCGCAGCAGCGGGTGATCCGGCAGGCGCTCGCCAACGCCCGGCTGGAGCCGGCCGACGTGGATGTGGTCGAGGGGCATGGTACGGGGACGCGGCTGGGTGATCCGATCGAGGCGCAGGCGGTCATTGCGGCGTATGGGCAGGGTCGTGAGCGGCCGTTGTGGCTGGGGTCGTTGAAGTCGAACATCGGTCATACGCAGGCGGCGGCCGGTGTGGGTGGTGTCATCAAGATGGTGATGGCGATGCGCCACGGCGTGTTGCCGAAGACGCTCCATGTCGATGAGCCTTCGTCTCAGGTGGACTGGTCGGCGGGTGCCGTGAGTCTCCTGACGGAGCGGCAGGAGTGGACGGTGGACCGGCCGCGCCGGGCGGGTGTGTCCTCCTTCGGCGTCAGTGGCACCAACGCCCACATCATCCTGGAACAGACCGAGGACCTTCCGGCTCCGGAGTCGGCTCCAGAACCTGCCCTGGTCCCCTGGCTGCTCTCCGCCCGCGACCGAGGCGCCCTTGGCGCGACGGCTGCCCGTCTGGAACGAGCCGCCCGAGACGAGCACCCGACTTCGGTGGCGCGGGCCCTGCTGACTTCGCGGTCGGTGTTTGACTGCCGGGCGGTGGTGGTGGGTCGGGATCGTGGGGAGTTGCTGGCGGGGTTGGGGGAGGTGGCCGGGGGGCGGCGTGGTGGGTTCGCGCGGTCGGGTCGTACGGCGTTCCTGTTCTCGGGTCAGGGCAGTCAGTGGCCGGGGATGGGGCGGGGGTTGTATGACGCGTTCCCGGTGTATGCGGAGGCTTTCGATGCGGCGTGTGGGG
>NZ_BMTL01000096.1 GCF_014649655.1 Streptomyces humidus
GGGGTGTCGATGTTGATTGGGGGGCTGCGTTCGACACGCGGGGGGCCCGGCGGGTGGAGCTGCCGACGTATCCCTTCCAGCACCAGCGCTACTGGCTCGACGCGAACGACGGGCCCGCCGTCGAGGCCGACCCCGTCGACGCCGCCTTCTGGGCCGCGATCGAGGCCGGTGACACCGGCGCCCTCGCCGACGACCTCCAGCTCAAGGCCTCCGTACTCGACGAGGTCCTGCCCGCGCTCTCCTCCTGGCGACGCCGCCGACAAGAACGGTCCGTCGTCGACGGATGGCGCTACCACCTCGGCTGGGACCGGATCGACACCTCCGGCACCCTTTCCGGCGCCCTCTCCGGCACCTGGCTCGTAGCCGCCGGCGCCGACAGCGGCCCGCTCGCCGAAGCCGTCGCCACCGGTCTCACCGAGCGCGGCGCGCAGATCGTGCGCATCGAGGTCGACACCGAGAACACGGACCGGGAGGCGCTGGCCGCCACCCTGCCGGACCGGCCCTTCGCGGGCATCCTGTCGCTCCTGGCACTCGACGGCCGGCCCCACCCCGTCCACACCACCTGGTCCCGCGGCGTGATCGCCACCGTGACCCTCGTCCAGGCCCTCGGCGACGCCGACATCGAGGCCCCGCTGTGGTCGGTCACGTCAGGCGGCGTCGCCGTCGCGGACCCCGCGGAGCTGACCGACGTCTCCCAGCACGTCATGTGGGGCATCGGCACCGTCCTGGCACTGGACCACCCCCGGACCTGGGGCGGCCTCGTCGACCTGCCCACCGGCACCGACGAACCCGCCCCGCACACCCTCGACCTGCTGTGCGCCGCCCTCTCCGGAGCCGACGACGAGGACCAACTCGCCGTACGCCCCGACGGCCTGCACGCCCGCCGCATGCGCCGTGCCCCGCTGGACGGCGCCCCGGCCCCCAGGCCCTGGACCCCCCGCGGCACCGTCCTGATCACCGGTGGCACTGGCGGCACAGGCGCCCACGTCGCCCGCCGACTGGCCGAGCTCGGCGCCGAACATCTCGTGCTGACCAGCCGCCGCGGCCCCGACGCTCCCGGAGCCGGTGAACTCCGCGCCGAACTCGAGGCCCACGGCGCCCGGGTCACCATCACCGCCTGCGACATCGGCGACCGCGACACGGTCGCCGCCCTCCTCGACGCCGTCCCCGCCGGACTGCCGCTGACCGCCGTCCTGCACCTCGCCGGAGCGCCCCAGACCGAATCACCCCTGTCCGGTCTCACCGTCGAGCAGTTCGCCGAGATGGGCCGCGCCAAGATCGCCGGCGCCCGTCACCTGGACGACCTGCTCGGCGACCGCGAACTCGACGCCTTCGTCCTCTTCTCCTCCGGCGCCACCGCCTGGGGCAGCAACGGCCTGACTTCGTACGCCGGAGCCAACGCATACCTCGACGCGCTGGCCCACCACCGACGCGCCCGCGGACTGACAGCCACCTCCATCGCCTGGGGCGCCTGGGACGGCGGCGGCATGGTCGACGCGTCCATGGCGGGGGAGTTCGCCAAGCTCGGCCTCTCCCTGATGGAACCCCACCTCGGCGTGACCGCACTGGTGCAGGCCGTCGAGCACGACGAGACCCACGTCGTCGTCGCCGGCATCGACTGGACCCGCTTCGCCCCGACCTTCACCCTCAGCCGCCCCCGGCCCCTGCTGCGCGGCCTGCCCGAGGTCACCGAACTCCTCGACGGCAAAACCGAGGACCGCCCCGGCACCGACGCCTCCGCCCTCCGCGCCGAACTCCTGGCGCTCCCCCCGGACGCACAGGAACACCTCCTGGTCAGCCTGGTGCGGACCGAAGCCGGAGCCGTCCTGGGGCACACCGACGCCGAAGGCGTCCAGGAGGACAGGGCGTTCAAGGAGATCGGGTTCGACTCGGTCACCGCTGTCGAACTGCGCAACCGCCTCAACGCCGCCACACAGCTGCGCCTGCCCGCCACCCTCGTCTTCGACTACCCGAACCCCAGGGCGCTGGCCGACCACCTCCGCGCGGAACTCGTCGGCGACGGAGACGGCGACGGCGCCTCCACGGCCCTGCCCGCCGTGGCACCGGCACTTTCCCCCGCGGCCGACGACCCGATCGCCATCGTCTCCATGGGCTGCCGCCTCCCCGGCGGCGTGACCTCACCCGAGGACCTGTGGACCCTGCTGGCCGAGGGCCGCGACGCGCTCGTCGACTTCCCGGCCGACCGCGGATGGGACCTGGACAGTCTGCTCTCCGACGACCCCGACGCCCCCGGCACGACCTACGTCCGCAAGGGCGGCTTCCTGCACGGAGTCGCCGACTTCGACGCCGGTTTCTTCGGCATCAACCCCCGTGAGGCACTGGCGATGGATCCGCAGCAGCGGCTGCTGCTGGAGACCTCCTGGGAGGTGTTCGAGCGTGCGGGCATCGACCCGACCTCGCTGCGGGGCAAGGACGTCGGCGTCTTCACCGGCATGGGAGCCCAGGACTACACCCCCCGCCTCGGCGGCGGCGCCGACGGCACCGAGGGCTACGCCCTGACCGGCAGCGCGGGCAGCGTCGCCTCCGGCCGTGTGTCGTACGTCCTGGGCCTGGAGGGGCCCGCGCTCACCATCGACACGGCATGCTCGTCCTCGTTGGTGGCGATGCACTCCGCCATGCAGGCCCTGCGTAACGGTGAGTGCTCGCTCGCCCTGGCCGGCGGCGTCGCCGTGATGTCCAGCCCCGGTGTCTTCGTGGAGTTCTCGCGGCAGCGGGGCCTGGCGCCGGACGGACGCTGCAAGGCGTTCGCCGAAGGCGCGGACGGAACCGGCTGGGCGGAAGGCGTGGGCCTGCTGTTGCTCGAGCGTCTGTCGGACGCCCGCCGTAACGGGCATGAGGTGCTGGCCCTGGTGCGGGGCAGTGCGGTCAACCAGGACGGTGCGTCGAACGGCCTGACCGCGCCGAACGGTCCTTCGCAGCAGCGTGTGATCCGGCAGGCGCTGGCGAACGCGGGTCTGTCGGCAGCCGACGTCGACGCTGTGGAGGCGCACGGTACGGGTACTTCGTTGGGTGATCCGATCGAGGCGCAGGCGTTGATCGCGACGTACGGTCAGGAGCGCCCCGGCGACGACCGCCCACTGCTGCTCGGCGCCCTCAAGTCCAACCTCGGACACACGGGAGCCACCGCGGGTGTGGCGGGTGTGATCAAGATGGTGCAGGCGATGCGGCATGGTGTGCTGCCGAAGACGTTGCATGTGGATGAGGCGTCGTCGGCGGTGGACTGGTCGGCGGGTGCGGTGGAGCTGCTGACGGAGTCTCGGGAATGGCCGGCGGCACCGGACCGTCCTCGGCGTGCTGGTGTGTCGGCGTTCGGCATCAGTGGGACGAATGCGCACGTGATCCTGGAGGGTGTCGAGGCTGCGGCTCCGGTGGAGCGTGAGGTGGCGCCGGGTGGCGTGACGCCTGACGGTGTGACGGTGCTTGGTGGTGTGGTGCCGTTGGTGGTGTCGGGCAGGTCGCCGGAGGCGGTGCGTGCGCAGGCGGTGCGGCTCGCCGGGTTCCTGGAGGAGCGGGCCGAACTGAGTCTCAGGGATGTGGCGTTCTCGCTGGCGACGACCCGTGCTCGTTTCGATCATCGTGCGGTGGTGGTGGCGGGTTCGGCGGCTGAGGCGCGGGAGCATCTCGTGTCGGTGGATGTGCAGGGTGTGGTTGCGGGTCGTGTGGGTGTGTTGTTCACGGGTCAGGGGTCGCAGCGGGCCGGTATGGGGAGTGAGTTGTATGCCGCTTTCCCGGTGTTCGCGGAGGCTTTCGACGAGGTGTGCGCGGCCGTGGACGGGCATCTTGGCCGGTCGTTGAAGGATCTGGTCTTCGGTGATGAGGCGGTGTTGTTGGAGGAGACGCGGTTTGCGCAGCCGGCGTTGTTCGCGGTCGAGGTGGCGTTGTTCCGGTTGGTGGAGTCCTGGGGTGTGCGTGCTGACTAT
>NZ_BMTL01000097.1 GCF_014649655.1 Streptomyces humidus
TATGAGGACGGGCTGACCGTCGACTGGACCGCGCTCATCCCCGAGGCCGCCCCCGTCGACCTGCCCACCTACCCCTTCCAACACCAACGCTACTGGCTCGACCCCGCCCCCGTCTCCGGCGGTCACCCGTTGATCGACATGCGGACCGAGTTGGCCGGAGGCCGTGGCGTGCTGTTGGCCGGTCGGGTTTCGGTAGCACGGCAGCCTTGGCTGGCCGACCACCGGGTCGGCGGCGCGGCGGTTCTTCCGGGCACGGCGATCCTCGAACTGGTCGCCCAGGCGGCGGAGTCGGCCGACGCCGCAACCGTGGAGGACCTGGTCCTCGAAACGCCGTTGGTGCTCCCTGAACGCGGGGAGGCGAGTCTGCAGGTGGCTGTCGGGGCGTTCGACGCCGAGGGACGCGCCGATGTCGTCGTCCACGCGAAGGAGAGGGGCGCGGAGACCGGCTGGACCCGGCACGCGGCCGGCACACTGCTGCGCGTAGCGGCCGGTGCCGAGCCCGCCGTGGACGAGCAGGCAGGGGTATGGCCGCCGCGCGGCGCCGAGTCGATCCCGCTCGGGGACGTCTACGTCGAGCTGGCGGCGCGCGGGCTGGCGTACGGGCCGGCCTTCCGGGGACTGCGGGCCGCCTGGCGCGGTCCGGACGGGACCGCGTACGGAGAGGTCGAGGCGGAGCCGGCTGCCGACGGCTACCGGCTGCACCCGGCCCTGCTGGACGCCGCGTTGCACGTCGTCACCGCCGCCGGACTGGGCGGACCGGAGGAGGGCGAAGGGCCGCGGCTGCCGTTCTCCTGGAGTGGGGTCCGCTTCCACGCGGGTGAGAGGGTCGGCGCGACCTTGCGCGTCAAGGTCGTCGAGATCGAGAACGGCGGCGGGGTCACCGTCACGGTCACCGGTGAGGACGGCGCGCTCCTGATGGAGGTGGACCAGCTCAGCGCCCGCCCGGTGTCCCTTGCCCTCCTGGACGGCGAGCGACGGACCGACGACCTGTTCCGGGTGGTCTGGAACCGTACGGCCGTGCCGTCGGCACCGGACACCGGGCTGTGGATGCTGCCGGGCGGTACGCCGGAGCACCTCGCGGAACTCGCAACCGCTCTCGACGCCGGTACGGCGACCCCCCGAGCCGCGGTGCTGCCCTGGGCCCCGGAGACCGGAGCGGATGTGCCGCAGGAGGCAGCGAGCCGGGCCCGTGCGGTGCTGGGCGTCATACGGCGGTGGCTCGGCGACCCCCGGTTCGAGCAGCTGCCGCTGGTCGTCCTCACCGAAGGGGCCGCACCGATCGCCGACCCCGTCTCCCCGGCGGGCGCCACGGTCCAGGGGCTGATCCGCGCGGCCTCGGCCGAGAACCCGGGGCGGTTCCTCCTGGTCGACCTCGACGGGTTGCCCGCGTCGGCGGACCGACTTCCCGACCTGGTCGCGGCCGGTCTGCCGGAGGCGGCCGTCAGGTCCGGCGAGGTCCACGTGCCGTCGCTGGTCCCGGTGGAGACACGGAGTCCCGCACCGGTCCCCGTGAAGGAGGGGACGGTCGTGGTCACGGGCGCCTCCGGCGCGCTGGCCACGCTGATCGTTCGCCACCTGGTCGAGGCGTACGGCGTCCGGAGCCTGCTGCTGCTCAGCCGCAGCGGCGCCGGCGAGTACGCGGACCTGGACGCCGAAGTCCGGACCGTTGCCTGCGATGTGACGGATCGTAGCCAGCTGGAGAAGGCCTTGAACGGCGTTCCGGTCGTGGGCGTCGTCCACGCGGCCGGCGTCCTCAGGGACGGCCTGGCCGCCGACATGAGTGACGACGCGCTGGACGCCGTACTGGCGCCGAAGGTGGTCGGTGCCTGGAACCTGCACCTGCTCACCCGGGACCTGCCGCTCGACTTCTTCGCCCTCTTCTCCTCCGCGTCCGGCCTGTTGGGCGGGGCCGGCCAGGCGAACTACGCGGCAGCCAACGCCTTTCTGGACGCCCTGGCCCACCACCGGCGCAGCCAGGGGCTCCCCGCGGTTTCCCTGGCGTGGGGGATGTGGGACACCCCGGTCGGCGGAATGGCCGCCGCCCTCGGCGACGCCGACCGGGCGCGCCTCTCCCGAACCGGCGCCAACCCACTCACCCCGGAGCAGGGCCTCGGCCTGTACGACGCGGCTCTGGCCGGAACCGACGCGCTCACCGTCGCCGTTCCCCTCGACCTGGCCGTTCTGAAGGCCCGCGCGCAGGCCGGGGACGTCCTTCCGCCGCTGTTGCGCGGACTGGTTCCCCACCTCCCCAAGCAGCGGGCCGCCCAGACCGCACCGGCCGACGACGCCGACGCCCTGCGCCGTCGCCTGGCCGAGGCGGACCCGGCTGCACGGGAGCAGGAGGTCCTGGTCCTGGTCCGCACGCACGTAAGCGCGGTCCTGGGACACACGGGGCCCGAACGCGTCCAGGCGGAAACCCAGTTCAAGGAGATCGGCTTCGACTCGCTGACCGCCGTGGAACTGCGCAACCGGTTGGGTCGGGCGACCGGGCTGCGCCTGCCCACGACCCTCGTGTTCGATTACCCGACGCCGATGTCCCTCGCACACCACCTGGTCGGAGAACTGGTCGGAGACCTCCCCAGCGCCGCCGAACTCCTGCTCCAGGAACTCGACCGGATCGAGACGGCACTGTCCGACGGCGTGGCCGACAAGGAGGACGAGGCCGTACGCAGGGCGCTCACGGCCAAGCTCACCCGCCTCAGCTCCTATCTGACCTCTCGCGGCCCCCTCACCGAAGTCGGCGACTCCACCGCACTCGCCGATGACTCCGAGGCCGACGAGGTCTTCTCCTTCATCGACAGGACGTTCGGCTCGCTCGACTCCGAGTGACCCACAGGTAGAGAGAAGTCGCACCGTATGAGCAACGAAGAGAAGCTCCTCCGCTACCTCAAGCGGGTGACCGCCGATCTCCAGGAGGCCAACCGGCGGTTGAAGGAGCTGGAGGAGGGCGAGCAGGAGCCGGTGGCCGTCATCGGTATGGCCTGCCGCTATCCCGGTGGCGTCAGCACGCCCGAGGACCTTTGGCGGCTGGTCTCCGAGGGCAGGGACGCGATCACCGAGTTCCCCGCCGACAGGGGGTGGGAGACCGAGCGGATCTACGATGAGAACCCCGATACCCAGGGGAAGACCTACACCCGGCACGGTGGGTTCCTCCACGATGCGGCGGATTTCGACGCGGAGTTCTTCGGGATTTCACCGCGTGAGGCGTTGGCGATGGATCCGCAGCAGCGGTTGCTGCTGGAGACGTCCTGGGAAGCCCTGGAACGGGCCGGTATCCCCCCGGAGTCGGTGCGCGGCACCAGGACGAGCGTCTTCGCCGGCATCATGTACCACGACTACGCCTCCTGGCTGGACAGTACGTCGGAGGACGTTGACGAGGGCTACCTGGGCACCGGCAACGCGGGCAGCATCGCCTCCGGCCGGGTCGCCTACACGTTGGGCCTGGAGGGGCCGGCGGTGACGATCGACACCGCCTGCTCCTCCTCTCTCGTGGCCCTGCATCTGGCCTGCCGGTCCCTGCGGTCGGGCGAGTCCACCCTCGCGCTCGCGGGCGGCGCCACGGTCATGTCCACCCCGAGCACCTTCATCGGCTTCAGCCGGCAGCGGGGCTTGTCGATGGATGGGCGGTGCAAGGCGTTCTCGGACTCCGCGGACGGTACGGGCTGGTCCGAGGGTGTGGGTGTGCTGGTGTTGGAGCGGTTGTCGGATGCGCGGCGCAACGGGCACCGCGTGCTGGCCGTCGTGC
>NZ_BMTL01000098.1 GCF_014649655.1 Streptomyces humidus
AGACGCTGCCCGAGGCGGTCTGCTTCCCGTTGCAGCGGGCGGGTCAGGACGAGCAGTTCACCTTGCTGTCCCGGCTGGGCCAGGCGTATGAGGACGGCCTCACCGTCGACTGGACGGCAATGCTTCCCGAGGCCGCCCCCGTCGACCTGCCCACCTACGCCTTCCAGCACCAGAACTACTGGCTCGACCACAGCTTCGGCCGCGGTGCCGACGTGGCCACCGCCGGGCTCCGAGCCGCCGGACACTCGCTGCTCGGAGCGGAACTCACTCTGGCCGAACGGGACGAGACCGTGTTGACCGGGCGGATCTCACTGCGCACACACACCTGGCTGGCCGACCACACGGTCGCCGGCACGGTCCTCTTCCCCGGCACGGCGTTCCTCGAACTCGCCCTGCACGCGGCGGAGCTGACCGGCGGCGGGTCGGTGGACGATCTCATCCTGGAGGCGCCGCTGCCGTTCGGCGCCCACGACCAGGTGCAGATCCAGGTGAGCGTCGCCGCACCGGACGCGTCGGGCCGCCGGGAGTTCACCGTCCACGCCCGGATCGACGATGGTGAGGACTGGCCGGGAAAACCCTGGACCCGGCACGTCAGTGGCGCCCTCGTACACCCCGGCCGCGATCTCGCCGACACACCCTGGGCCCGCCTCTGGCCGCCCGTGGACGCCGCCGAGCTCCCCATTGAGGACCTCTACGACCGCTTCGAACAGGTCGGCTTCGACTACGGCCCCACCTTCAGAGGGCTGCGCGCTGCCTGGAAGGCCGGCGCCGACGTCTACGCCGAGGTCGAACTGCCTGAGCAGGAGGCCGACACCGCCGACCGGTTCCACCTCCACCCGGCGCTGCTCGACGCCTCCTTGCACGCCCTGTTCGCGGGCGGGCTGCTGACGGCCGCAACGGACGCGGCCCGGCCGGTGCTGCCCTTCTCCTGGACCGGCGTTCGGGTGCGCGGCACGGAGCGGGGACCGTCGGCGATCCGTGTGCGGTTCAGCGGTGACGCTGCCTCCGGGGTCACGGTCTCCGTCGCCGACGACGAGGGGGCCCCGGTCGCCGAGGCCGACGCACTGGTCGCCCGCCAGGTCCAGGGCGACCTGACGGCGGTCCGGCCGGCCCGGCAGGACGACCTGTTCCGGGTGGAGTGGACGGTGGCTGCCGAGACCCCGGCGCCGGCCGTCCCCGCCGGTACCGGACAGTGGCTGGTGCTGGGCGAGGACCCGGCGGCTCAGACCCTCGCGGCCGAGTTGGGCGCCGGACTGTCGGCGCAGCCGACGGCGGAGGTGCCGCCCGCGGTGGTGCTGCCCTGTATGCCGGGCGAGGTTCCCGACGCCGAGCTGCCGACTGCCGTACGACAGCACCTCACGGAGCTCCTGCACCGCCTCCAGACCTGCCTGTCCCACCCCGGCTGGGAGGACGTCCCGGTACTGGTCGTCACCCGGGGCGCCGTCGCCACGGCCGCCCACGACACTGTCCGCGACCTGACCGGCGCCGCCGCCTGGGGGCTCGCCCGGGGCGCCCAGGCCGAACACCCCGGGCGGGTCGTCCTGGCCGACCTCGACGCCCAGCCCAACTCCACCGCCGCCCTGGCCGCTGTGGCGCAGGCCGGTCTGGCGCAGGTAGCCGTGCGGGCCGGCGTGGCCTGGGTGCCCCAGCTGGCGCGCGCCCGCCGCCAGACCGCCCCGGCGATGGCAGTCGGCGACGGAACCGTGCTGCTGACCGGCGCGTCCGGCGCGCTGGCCCAGCTGCTGGCCCGCCATCTGGTGGAGCGCCACGGCATCCGGCACCTGCTGCTCCTGAGCCGTGGTGGCGCCCCGGTCGACGCGGATCTGGACGCCGACATACGCAGTGTGGCCTGCGACGTGACGGACCTTCAGGCCCTGTCCGACGTACTGGCGTCGCTCGACCACCCTTTGGTGGGCGTGGTACACGCGGCCGGTGTCCTGCGGGACGGCCTGCTCGCGTCGATGAGCGACGAGGCGCTGGCGGAGACCCTGGCGCCGAAGGTGGCCGGTGCCTGGAACCTGCACCTGCTCACCCGGGACCTGCCGCTCGACTTCTTCGCCCTCTATTCCTCGGCCTCCGGCCTGTTGGGCGGCGCAGGCCAGGCCAATTACACAGCCGCCAACGGCTTCCTGGACGCCCTGGCCCAGCTGCGGCGTGCTGACGGACTCCCCGCCACCTCCCTGGCATGGGGCATGTGGGACACCGGGGACGCGGGCATGGCGGCCGCCCTCTCCGACACCGACCGGGCACGCGCCCAGCGGTCCGGGCTGCTGCCCATGGCGCCGGAACGCTGCCTGCGACTCTTCGACGACGCGATAGCGGCCGAGGACGCCACCCCCGTACCGGCCGCCCTCGACCTGGCCACGCTGCGCAAGCAGGCCACCGATGTGCCCCCACTGCTCCGGGGCCTCCTCGCACCGCGCACGACGGGGAGCACGTCCACCCCGCTCGGCGGCTTCCGTCGCCGACTGGCCGAGGCGCCGACCCCGGCAGCTCGCCACCAAGTCGTCCTGGACCTGGTCCGGGCCCAGGTCGGTGGAGTCCTCGCGTTGGCCGACTCCGCCGATGTCGATCCGGACCGCGCCTTCAAGGAACTCGGCTTCGACTCGCTCACGGCCGTGGAACTGCGCAACCGCCTCGCCGGCGCGACCGGTCTGCGGCTGCCCGCCACGCTCGTCTTCGATCACCCGACCCCCGGTGCCCTGGCGCGTTTCGTCTACGAGGAGACGGTCGGGGACGCGACAGCCGCGACCGAGGGCACTCCGAGCGCTCCCGCCATGGCCCTGGCCGAGGAGGCCATCGCCATCGTCGGCATGGCCTGCCGCTACCCCGGCGGTGTCGGGACACCAGAGGAACTGTGGCGGCTGGTCCATGAGGGCCGCGACGGCATCTCCGAGTTCCCCGCCGATCGCGGCTGGGATCTGAACGCCCTCTACGACCCGGACCCGGAGACCGCCGGCACCAGCTACACCCGGCAGGGCGGTTTCCTGCACGATGCGGCGGAGTTCGACGCGGAGTTCTTCGGGATTTCGCCGCGTGAGGGGTTGGCGATGGATCCGCAGCAGCGCCTGCTGCTGGAGACGTCGTGGGAGGCGCTGGAGCGGGCCGGTATCGATCCGACCAGCGTGAAGGGCACCCGTACCGGCGTCTTCGCCGGACTGATGTACCACGATTACGGCACCCGTCTACCCGCCGTCCCTCCGGAGGTGGAGGGCTATCTGGGCCTTGGCAACGCGGGCAGTGTGGCGTCGGGCCGGGTTGCCTACACGCTGGGTCTCGAGGGGCCGGCGGTGACCGTTGACACGGCGTGTTCGTCGTCGCTGGTGGCGTTGCATCTGGCGTGCCAGTCGCTGCGGTCGGGCGAGTCCACGCTGGCTCTCGCGGGCGGTGTCACTGTCATGGCCACCCCCGACGTCTACGTCGAGTTCAGTCGGCAGCGGGGGCTGTCGGTGGATGGGCGGTGCAAGGCGTTCTCGGACTCTGCGGACGGTACGGGCTGGTCGGAGGGTGTGGGTGTGCTGGTGTTGGAGCGGTTGTCGGATGCGCGGCGCAACGGGCACCGCGTGCTGGCCGTCGTGCGGGGTTCGGCGGTG
>NZ_BMTL01000099.1 GCF_014649655.1 Streptomyces humidus
ACACCATGGTCATCGGCCACCGACCAGCGCGAGTACCCGAGCCTTCACTCACACCAGACCCGTGACCTGCGCAATCACGATGCACGCAACTCATTGGATCTGCACCCAGCGGGGAACCCGTGGCCGGCCTGCTCAGGCCCGGCAACGCAGGCAGCAACACCGCCGCCGACCACATCACCACCGCCCAACTCGCCCTGGCGCAACCGCCGAAGAAGTACCGCCGTGGACGCCGGACGCTGATTTGTACCGACTCCGGGGGCGGAACACATGAGTTCACAGCCTGGCTCGCCCAGCGCGGACGGTGGCTGTCGTACTCGGTCGGCATGACCATCACCGAGCAGATTCACCAGGCCGTACTCAAGGTCCCAGCCACGGCCTGGACGGCAGCAATCGAGCCCGGCGGCGAGATCCGGGACGGGGCATGGGTCGCCGAGATCACCGGCGACTGCCTCAAGGGCCGGCCGAAGGGAATGCGGCTGATCGTCCGCAAGGAACGGCCCCACCCCGGAGCCCAGTTGCGCATCACCGACGCTGACGGACTGCGGCTGACCTGCTTCGCCACCAACACCACCGACATGCCGATCGCGGCACTGGAGCTGCGGCACCGCCAGCGAGCCCGAGCCGAGGACCGCATCCGGGCCGCGCGGGCCACCGGCCTGCGCAACCTGCCCCTGCACGACACCGCACAGAACCAGATCTGGCTGGAGATCGTCCAGCTCGCCCTGGACCTGCTGGCCTGGATGCCCATGCTCGCCCTGACCGGCAAAAACCGCGGGTGGGAACCCCGCCGTCTCCGGCTCTGCCTCTTCTCCGCCGCCGCCCAGATCATCACCACCGCCCGCCGCCGGCACCTGAGATTCGCACACCACTGGCCCTGGACCGACGTGATCACCGACGCCTTGGCACGGCTCGAAATTCTCCCGACCCCCGGCTGACCAGTGCGTTCCCGTCCCTGCAACCGTCACCACCCCTACCGGAGCCGTGGAACCCGGCGCCCACCCGACGCGACAGCCGGGCCATCAACGTGCCCACCACCGACCCGAACAACCGAAACGGCCCGCCGAAGAAACCGACGGACCGTCACGAAAGATCGGGGCTAAGGGCGAGCGGGAGAGGCAGACCTGTCCTGGGGAACCAGTGTGACGTCAGCTATCCGGATTTCCGACACGGGATCCGGGTCACCTGCCTTAGGCGCCGTGACGGTGGTCTCCACAGTCTGGCCGGGCTTCACCGACGCAATAGTCCGTCGTACAGTCGCGGCCACCTCCGACTCTTCGGTGGCCTGGGTCAAGAACTCGAAGGTGATGCCGTAGGTGTAGACCTCGTCTTCGTAGTTGGTGACCTCGAAGGCGGCTGACGGGGTCGGGGCGTCGAGCCGCATGCTGATGATTCTGACACTGTCACCGGTTTGGGCCGATTTTTCGGAAGCTCCGGCCTTGCGATCCGCGGCATCGTTGACCGCGTCGACGTTCGACGAGGTGCATGCCGTGACGAGAACGGCTGCCGCGATCACGGCAGACAGAGTGAAGGGGGTGCATCTACGCATCCGAGTATCCAACACTGCCCAGTCTGCGGTTTTCAACAGGCGTCTGAACGACGGCAGTTGAGGCGGCCTGTCCGGATATCTCCGGTCAGGAGCTGGTCCACTTGAAAGAGGCGTTCTCGTTGTAGACCTTCTCGAACCTGCCGATGGTCTCGTACGGGCTCAGCACGTCCTGTGCGCCTTTGTAGCCGCTGCGGTAATAGACGCGGGCTATGTACTTGTAGTGATCGTTTCTTGCAGATGCGGCGCTGTTCTTGATCTTCTGGTTGGAGCCAGGCCATGGGGCGGACGCGCCGATCTGGCAGAACCGCAGGGCATAGTGGTTGGGGTCACCCGCGCCCGCTTTGAGGGAGTCGAAGTCGTAGACGGAGTACCCGATGTTCCGGTACGAACCCTTCAGGTCTGAGTTGTAGAAGATGTGGAAGTCGAACTCCGACCTGCGGTGGTCGTCGCATGCGGAGGGGGAATAGAGGTTGTGGTGGTCGCCGTCCAGGGCCTGGGCGTTGGGAGCCATGGTGAACACAGCGGCGAGGGCGGCGCCGACGACTGCGGCCCGCTTGACCAGATGAGACATGGTCTGTGATCTCCTTCGTCGTTCGGGGGTCATTCGAGGGACCGGGCCTTGGCCACAGTCGCCTTGATGTCCGCTCGCTCTTCCTCCAGCTCCGGTCGGCTCTTGCTGATTTCCTGTTCCTGGATGCTGGCTTCGGCGTCGAACCACGTCTTCTCGACATGGAACTTGTCTCGGCAGGCGACATCCGCCACTGCGGTGTCTTTCTCCAGCTCGGTTGCCTTGTCGGAGGTGATGAAACGGGGGTCTTCAGCGGCGTCCATCGGCTGGGCGTAGGTGTAGCCCTCGGTCTTCATGCACTCCGACCACTGCTCGAACACCTTCTGCACTTCAGGTGTCTCGCGTGCCATCTGGTAGGAATAGCCACCGATCCGATTGACCAGGGGTGACACGGCGAGACGGGGTACACCGCCGTCTGCCTCATGGACGCAGGAGCCCAGCACATCGCGGTCGGTGTTGCCGGACTGATCCCGAGCGAGGGCATCGTCGTATGCCTTCTGCGCTTCCGGGGCCGGGTGGTAGCCGTACGCGTGAGCCTCCTCGGCGTCGTGGATGCCGTAACGCCAATCGGTCAGAGTTGTTCCACCGAGGTCCGGGAGATCCGGAGCCGGAGTCCACTCCGGGAAGCCCTTCCTGTCCATACACGCGTTGATCCGCTCGTCACGGGTGGCGCTGACCATGCGCGTCTGTGCCTTGGTCGGCGCATACGACTCCACTGGCAGTTTCCACGTGGCCGGATCCCGCGGGTCTCCGACGAACGCCTTCGCCGCTGGCACCGCGGTGCCAGCCCGCGGCGCGGATTCCCCCTGCGCGAGGCTCGTTCCGGCGACGGCTACAAGGATTCCGCCAGCCACGGCGAGGGTTGGCAGGGCCAGTTTGGGTATCGGCTTCACGTCTGTTCCCTTCTTGTCAGGACTGCTTGCGAGCCAGCCGAGCGGGGGCGGCACCTTCGCAGCCGGCGAAGATGTCCCGCAGGATCACGAGCTGACCCAGAGGCGAGGTTCGACTCCGCGGGGGCCTCACGGGCCTGGCCGGGATGCCGCCTGACGGCAACTTCACCGCGACGGAATTCGTCGATCTCGTAGTGAAACGGCGGACAGCATGGACGAGGACGGTCTCGAAGTTGCCCATGCGGACCTGCACACCTTCAAGCGGGCACCCAGGAACAGGGCGGGTCCAGAGGCAGCCACCGCCGTTGTAGACCTTTCCGTCTTGCGTCCGTCTTGGACAGCGTTCCCGTGAAGAAACCCGCTCTTGTCCAGCCTGTGACCGCGCAGCGCTTCGGAGCTGCCGCACCTACAGGAGAGCCCCCTGTCAGCTTCCGTTCTAGTGGTCGTCGCAACACCCCAGCTCAGGGGATGCGATGGACTTCGAGATTCGGGATGAGCGGAAGCCTCAGGGGCCCCGCAGGTT
>NZ_BMTL01000100.1 GCF_014649655.1 Streptomyces humidus
GTGGCCGACAGCGAATCGCTGGCCGGTGTCCTCCCGGCGCTGGCGGACTGGCGCAGGGAGCAGACGACGCGGTCGGCGGTGGACGGCTGGCGGTACAAGGTGGTCTGGAAGCCGGTCGCCCGGGACGCCCGGGACGCCCGGGACGTGGCCCTGACCGGCGTCTGGCTCCTCGTCGTCCCGCAGGGACACCCCGACACCGCACTCGTCACCGCCGTGTCCGAAGCGCTGATCCGGAACGGCGCGGACGCGCGTGTCCTCGAACTCACCGCACGACACGCAGACTGCGATGTCCTGAAGTCCGCGCTCGAGGAGACCTTGGCCGACCCCGCGGCGCCGGTCAGCGGCGTCCTCTCGCTGCTGGGGCTGGACGAGGACCCGTTCCCCGGTCATCTCGTGCTGTCCACCGGGGCCGCGCTCACCGTCTCTCTTCTCCAGGCGCTCGGGCGGACAGGAGTGAGTGCACCCTTGTGGTGCGTCACGCAAGGCGCCGTGGCGGTCGGGGACCAGGAGCCGGTCGCCCGGCCGGCGCAGGCGGCCATATGGGGGCTGGGCAGGGTGGCGGCCCTGGAGTCCCCGCAACGCTGGGGCGGACTGGTCGACCTGCCCGAGCGGCTCGACGCCAGGGAGACCGGCGCTCTGTGCGCCGTCCTGGCCTCCTACGGCGACAGCGCCGAGGACCAGGTGGCGGTGCGCGCCGACAGCACCTTCGTACGGCGGCTGGTTCCGGCCCCGCTGTCAGGAAGCGCGCAGCCGGCCGCCGGACGGTCGCCAGAACGGCACTGGACGCCCCGCGGCACAGCCCTCGTGACCGGCGGAACCGGTGCGCTCGGCGCGCACGTCGCCCGGTGGCTGGCGCGCGGCGGCGCCGACGACGTCGTACTCGTCGGCCGTGGAGGCCGGGCCGACGACACGGCCCTGACGGAACTGGAGGCCGAAGTCACCGCGCTGGGAGCCCGGTTGACCGTCGCGGCTTGCGATGTCGCCGACAGCGCGGCGCTGGGGGAGCTGCTGAACTCCCTGCGCGCGGAGGGACGTACGGTCCGCACGGTGGTGCACGCCGCGGGCGTCGGCACCCTCGGATCGCTCGCCGACCTCGGCATGACGGAGTTCGCCGAGGTCTTCGAGGGCAAGGTCGCCGGAGCACGGCACCTCACCGAGGCCCTGGACCCGGCCGAGACGGACGCACTGATCTTCTTCTCCTCGATCTCCGGAGTCTGGGGCGTCGCCGACCACGCGGCCTACGCTGCCGCCAACGCCTGCCTGGACGCCCTCGCCGAGCACGCGCGCCGCACCCCCGGACTCCCGGTGCTCTCGGTGGCCTGGGGTCCCTGGGACGGTGGCGGCATGATCGCCGAGGACATGCGCGATCCGCTGCGCCGCCGCGGCATCCCCGTCATCGCCGCGGAACCCGCGATGGTCGCGCTGCAGGATGCGCTCGACCACGGCGACACGGCCGTGGCCGTGGCCGACGTCGACTGGGCACGTTTCGTGCCCGTCTTCAGCGCCGCCCGGCCCGCCCCGCTCCTCGCCGCGCTGGAACCGGAGGACGCGACCGCGGGCGGCGAGGGGACCCGTGCCGGGGAACGGGCCGGACACGGCGTGGCCACCGCGGCCTCCACTCTGGCACAGCGGCTCGGCGCCCTGCCCGCCGCCGAACACGACCGCTTCGTGCAGGACCTCGTCCGGTCAGAGGCGGCCGCCGTCCTCGGACATGACTCGGCGGACGCCGTCGACGCCGACTACGCCTTCAAGGAACTGGGCTTCGACTCGGTCAGCGCCGTCGAACTGCGCAACCGCCTCACCTCCCGTACGGGTCTGAAGATCCCGACGACCGTCGTCTTCGACCACCCCACTCCGCTCGCCCTCGCCGCCCACCTCCGCGTGCTGGCCGTCGGGGACGAGGCCGCACCGCGGCAGGACGTGGAGTCGGCCGCCCCCTCGTCCGCTTCACGTGCGTCTGCCACGGACGACGATCTCATCGCCGTCGTCGGCATGGGATGCCGCTATCCGGGCGGCATCGCGTCCCCCGACGACCTCTGGCGCGTCGTCGCCGACGGCGAGGACGTGATCACCGGCCTTCCTTCCGACCGGGGCTGGGACACGACCCGGCTCTACGACCCCGACCCCGACCGGCACGGCACCAGTTACGTCCGGCACGGCGGGTTCCTGCACGATGCCGCGGAGTTCGACGCGGCCTTCTTCGGGATCTCCCCGCGCGAGGCGGCGGCCATGGATCCCCAGCAGCGACTGCTCCTGGAGACGTCGTGGGAGGCCTTCGAGCAGGCCGGCATCGACCCGAGGACCCTGCGCGGCAGCAGCACCGGCGTCTTCACGGGGCTCACGGACCAGAACTACGGAACCCGGCTCACCCACGGGGCCGACGGCGTCGAGGGCTATCTCGTCACCGGCGCCTCGACCGCCGTCGCATCGGGCCGTGTCTCCTACGTCCTCGGTCTGGAGGGACCGGCGGTGACGGTGGACACCGCGTGCTCGTCGTCGCTGGTCGCCCTGCATCTCGCGGTACGGGCCCTGCGGTCCGGCGAGTGCTCGATGGCGCTGGCGGGCGCGGCGATGGTCATGGCCGACCCGGCGCCTCTCGTGGGCTTCAGCCGGCAGCGGGGCCTCGCCCCCGACGGTCGGTGCAAGCCCTTCGCCGAAGCCGCCGACGGCTTCTCCCTCGCCGAGGGTGTGGGGGTGCTGTTGCTGGAGCGGCTGTCGGACGCCCGCCGCAACGGTCATCCGGTGCTGGCGGTGGTGCGTGGTTCGGCGGTCAACCAGGACGGTGCGAGCAACGGCCTGACCGCACCCAACGGACCCGCGCAGCAACGAGTGATCCGCGCCGCGCTCACGGACGCCCGCCTTGTCGCCGGTGAGGTGGACGTCGTCGAGGCGCACGGCACGGGCACGCGGCTGGGCGACCCGATCGAGGCGCAGGCCCTGCTCGCGACGTACGGACAGGACCGGCCTGACGACCGTCCGCTGTTCATCGGCTCGGTCAAGTCGAACATCGGTCACACGCAGACCGCTTCAGGCATGGCGGGCGTGATGAAGATGGTGCTCGCCATGCGGCACGGCCTCGTGCCCGGCACCCTGCACGTCGACGCGCCGTCGTCACATGTCGACTGGTCGTCGGGGGCGGTGTCGTTGCTCACGGAGCCCGTGGACTGGGCCCGCACGGAGGGGCGTCCGCGCCGCGCGGGTGTGTCGTCGTTCGGGATCAGCGGCACGAACGCGCATGTGGTGCTGGAGGAGGCTCCGGTTGTGGCGGAGCAGGTTCAGGCTTTGCCCGTGGGGGTTCAGGGGCAGGCGGAGGCCGTGCCGGTGTTCGTGGCCGGTGGTGCGGTCGGTGATGTCGTCGGTGGTGTGGTGCCGTGGGTGGTGTCGGGTCGTGGTGGGGAGGGGTTGGCGGGTCAGGCCGGTCGTCTTGCTTCGTATGTG
>NZ_BMTL01000101.1 GCF_014649655.1 Streptomyces humidus
CCCCGACGACCAGTCGACGTGCGGAGTCGGCTCGTCGACGTGCAGCGTCCGGGGAAGGACCGCATGCTGCAGCGCGAGCACCATCTTCATCACACCGCCGACACCGGAGGCTGCCTGGGTGTGGCCGATGTTGGACTTCAACGAGCCCAGCCACAGGGGCCGTTCCGGGTCCCTGCCCTGTCCGTAGGTGGCGAGGAGCGCCTGCGCCTCGATCGGGTCGCCCAGCGTGGTCCCCGTGCCGTGCGCCTCCACCGCGTCCACGTCCGCCGTCGACAACCCGGCCTTGGCGAGAGCCGCCCGGATCACCTGCTGCTGGGCGGGTCCGCTGGGGGCGCTGAGGCCGTTGCTCGCCCCGTCCTGGTTGAGGGCGGTGGAGCGGATCACCGCCAGCACGGGATGACCGTTGCGGCGGGCGTCCGACAGCCGCTCGAGGAGCAGCATGCCCGCGCCCTCGGCGAGGCCCATGCCGTCGGCGGCCTTGGCGAACGCCTTCGAGCGGCCGTCCTCGGCGATGCCCCGGGTGCGGGCGAAGCCGATGAAGCCGATGGGCTCGACCATCACGGCGACGCCGCCCGCGAGGGCCATGGAGCACTCTCCGGAGCGCAGCGCCTGGACCGCCATGTGCAGGGCCACCAAGGAGGAGGAGCACGCGGTGTCGATGGTCACCGCGCTGCCCTCCAGGCCGAGGGTGTAGGCGATCCGGCCGGACAGCACGCTCGTGGCGCTGCCGGTGACGATGTGCCCTTCGACGCCCTCGGGCAGGTTGTCCAGGCCGCCGAAGCCCTGGTTGGCGGCGCCCACGAATACGCCGACGGGAGCGCCGCGCACTTCCTCGGGAACGAGTCCGGCCCGTTCCAGCACCTCCCAGGAGGTCTCCAGCAGCAGTCGCTGCTGCGGGTCCATGGCGACGGCCTCGCGCGGCGAGATGCCGAAGAAACCGGGGTCGAACTCGCCCGCGTCGTAGACGAAGCCGCCCTCGCGGGCGTAGCAGGTGCCCTCACGGTCCGGGTCCGGGTCGTACAGGGTCTCGAGGTCCCAGGCGCGGTCGTCGGGGAAGGCGTCGATGGCGTCACGGCCCTCTGCGAGGATCCGCCACAGCTTCTCGGGGCTGTCGGCGCCGCCCGGGTAGCGGCAGCTCATGGAGACGATGACGACCGGGTCGTCGTCCGCGGCGGCCCCGCGTTCGGAGACGACGGGCGGGGCCGGCACGGGAAGGGCCGCCGAGTCTCCGAGCAGTTCCTCGCGGACGTGCCGGGCCAGGGTGGTCACCGTGGGCCGGTCGAAGATCACGGTGACCGGCAGACGCAGACCGGTGGCGGCGTTCAGCCGGTTGCGCAGCTCGACCGAGGTCAGCGAGTCGAAGCCGAGCTCACGGAAGGCTCGGCCCACTTCCACACTGTTCGGGCCGCTGTGCCCGAGCACTCCGGCGACCTGGGCGCGCACGAGGTCGAGTACGGCCTGCTGCTGTTCGTCGGGGTTCATGCCGCGCAGCCGGTCGACGAGACCGGAGCCCTCCGCGGTCGACGTGTCCTGACTGCGGCGGTCCTCTTCGGCGCGCAGCAGCTCGGCGACCTCGGGCACCTCGGTGAGGAGGGGGCGGGGGCGGGCCGCCGTGAAGACGGGGACGAAACGTTCCCAGTCGATGTCGGCGACGGCGACGAAGCACTCGTCGCGGTCCAGCACCTGCTGCATGCCGGTCACCGCGAGGGCCGGGTCCATGAAGGGGATGCCGCGCCAGCGCAGTTGCTCCTGGACGATGTCGAGGGCCATGCCGCCGCCCTCGTCGCTCCAGATGCCCCAGGCGATCGACGTACCGGCCAGGCCGCGGGCCCGCCGGTGCTCGGCGACCGCGTCGGCGTAGGCGTTGGCCGCCGCGTACGCTCCGTGGTCGCCGCTGCCCCAGACTCCGGCGACGGAGGAGAAGACGACGAAGGCGTCGAGCCGGTCGTCGGAGAAGATCGCGTCGAGATGTGCGGCGCCCGACAGCTTGGCCTCGGCTCCGTCGGCGAACTCCTGCAGCGTGGTGGTGGCCAGCGGGACGAGGATGCCGACGCCGGCGGTGTGCACGACGGTGCGGATGGGCGGGCCGTCCGCCTCGACCCGCTCGACGAGCGCGGCCAGGGCGTTCCGGTCGGCGATGTCGCAGGAAGCGAGGGTGACGCAGGCGCCCAGCGCTCGCAGCTCGGTCTCCAGCTCGGCGGCGCCCGGGGCGTCCGCGCCGCGTCGGCTGACCAGGACCAGGTGCTCGGTTCCGTTGCCCGCGAGCCAGCGGGCGGTGTGCCCGCCGAGACCACCGGTGCCGCCGGTGATCAGCGCCGTGCCGCGCGAGGTCCATGTGCGGTGACCGTCGCCCGAAGTCCCGGCGGGGAACCGGGCCAGACGGCGGAGCAGGATGCCGGTGCGGCGGACGGCCACCTGGTCCTCGGCACGGGAGTCGGCGAGGATCCCGCACAGCCGGGCGGCGGTCCGCTCGTCGGGCTCCTCCGGGAGGTCGACGAGGCCGCCCCAGAACTCGGGGTGTTCCAGCGCGGCCACCCTGCCCATCCCCCAGGTGCCGTTCTGCACGGGGTTGCGCAGGGGGTCGCTGTCGCCCGTGGTGACGGCTCCGCTGGTGGCCAGCCACAGCGGGGCACGCATGCCGAGGTCGCCGCACGCCTGGATGAGCGCCAGCCCGGCCGCGAGACCGGCCGCGAGTCCGCGCTGTCCGGGGTGCGGGCGCTCGTCGAGCCCGAGGAAGGAGAGCACACCGTCGAAGCGGACGGAGTCGACGCCGCTGTGCTGGGCCGTCTCGGTCAGAAGGGCGGCCAGCCGCTCGCGGTCGGTGTCACAGGAGTCGACGAACAGGGGTACGGTCCGGGCCCCGTGCGTGGCAAGCCCCTCCAGGCAGAGCTGGACGAGCGCGGTGTCCGCGTGGCTCGCGGGGACGACGACCAGCCAGGCCCCTGCCAACGTGGTGGAGGCGGGGTCGGCCGTCGGCCGCCAGGCGACGCGGTAGCGCCAGGAGTCGACGGTGGACGCGGCACGACGGCCCCGGCGCCAGGCCGACAGCACGGGCATCGCCTGGGCCAGCGCCTCCTGGCCGGGTCCCCCGGCGGCTTCCAGCACGCCGGTCAGCGCTTGGACGTCCTGTTCCTCGACAGCGGCCCAGAATTCGGCGTCCACCGGATCCTGGACACCGCTGGTCGCGGAGCCGAGCTGCGGCGTATCGGGCTCGAACCAGAAGGGGCGGCGTTGGAAGGCGTAGGTGGGCAGCGGGACCGTGTGCGCGTCATGACCGGCCAGGACGGCCGTCCAGTCCACCCCCACACCCCGCACCCACGCCTCCGCCAACGACATCAGGAAACGGTGCGCACCACCCCGGTCCCGCCGCAACGTGCCCA
>NZ_BMTL01000102.1 GCF_014649655.1 Streptomyces humidus
CGCGGGCGGTGGTGGTTTCGGGTGCGGCACCGGCGGTCGAGGAGATCGCGGACCGCTTCCGTGGCCTGGGCCGGAAGGTGACGGCGTTGCGGGTGAGTCATGCCTTCCACTCGCCGTCGATGGAGCCGATGCTCGACGACTTCCGTGAGGTCGCCGAGAGCCTGACCTACGGGCGTCCCGAACTCCCCGTCGTCTCCACGGTCACGGGGGAGGCCGCGAGCGCCGAGGAGCTGATGTCCCCGGACCACTGGGTACGGCACGTCCGCCGGACGGTCCGGTACACCGACGCCGTCCGCGGCCTAGCCGACCAGAACGTCACCCGCTGCCTCGAGCTCGGCCCGGACGCCACCCTCTCCGCCCTCGCAGCGGCGCTCCTGCCCTCCATGACCGAGGTCCAGGACGGAGAGCCCACGCGGCACGTGGTCGTGCCCGCATTGCGCAAGGACGGGCCGGAGGCGGTGACGCTGCTCCACGCCGTCGCCGCGCTGCACGCGCACGGCAGCAGCCCGGACTGGACCGCGCTGCTCCCCGCCGCCAAGACCGTCGACCTGCCCACCTACGCCTTCCAACGCGTCCGGTACTGGCCGGACGGCGCGCCCTCCGACCAGGACGGAGGCCAGGCGCACGCCGTCGACTCGGCGTTCTGGTCCGCCGTCCGCAAGGGCGACGTCCGCGACCTGGCGGAACGGCTCGCGCTCGACCCGCACGTCCTGGCACCCGTGCTCCCCGCCCTCACCTCCTGGCACCACGACAGCATGCGGCGCGCCACCGCCGACTCCTGGCAGTACCGGGAGACCTGGACCCCCCTGCCGTCCCCCACCGCATCCCCGGCCGGCGTCTGGCTGGTGCCCTTCTGCGCCGACGACCCGGAAGCCGCAGCGACGGTCGATGCCGTGGCGGAGGCCTTCACCGCCGCCGGCGCGGACGCCAGGCCCTTCCCCCTGGCCGCAGGGGCGGACCGCACCGACCTCGCGGAAGCGCTCACCGCGGCCGCGGCCGCGGCGGTCGGCGGCGGTCCGCTCCGACTGCTGTCGCTGCTCGCCCTCACCGAGACGCCGCACGCGGACCACCCCGAGGTGCCTCTGGGGCTGCACCTCAACACCCTGCTGCTGCAGGTGCTGGCCGAGACCGGCACCAGCGCACGGCTGTGGGCGGCCACACGGTCGGCGGTCTCCGTCGGCGCCGCCGACCGGCTGACCCGGCCGGTACAGGCCACCACCTGGGGGCTCGGCCGGACCGCGGCCGTCGAGCACTCCGATCTGTGGGCCGGCCTCCTCGACCTGCCACAGCGGCCGGACCCACGCGCGCTCGCCCGGCTGGTGGCGTTCGTCGCACAGCCGGGGGACGAGAACGAGCTCGCCGTCCGCGACTCCGCCGTCTTCGCCCGCCGACTGACCCGAGTCGTCCGCGACGGCGAAGAGGCCCGCCCCGCACCCCGGTTCACCGGAACCACGCTCATCAGCGGCGGCACCGGAATCATCGGCGCCCATGTGGCGCGCCACCTTGCCCGGGAAGGCGCCGAGCATCTCCTGCTCGTCAGCCGCAGAGGTCCGGCGGCCCCCGGCGCGGAGGATCTGCGCCGCGAACTGGAGCAGTCGGGCGCCCAGGTCACCGTCGCCGCCTGCGACCCCGCCGACCGGTCCGCACTGCGGGCGCTGCTCGCCACCGTCCCGGCCGACCGGCCGCTGACCTCGGTGCTGCACGTAGCGGGCGTCCTCGACGACGCACCGCTCACCGCCATGGACCCCGAGCGGTACGCCACCGTCCTGCGGGCCAAGCTGCGCGCGGCCGACAACCTGGACGAGGCCACCCGGACCCTGGACACGCCTCTCACCGCGTTCGTGCTGTTCTCGTCCATCGCCGGCGCGCTCGGCTCGGCGGGACAGGCCGGCTACGCGGCAGGCAACGTCTACCTCGACGCCCTCGCCAGGCGACGCCGCGCCGACGGACTCGCGGCCACCTCGGTCGCCTGGGGCCCCTGGGCCGGGGGCGGCATGGCCGACGACCCCACGGTGCTGAACCGGCTGCGCCGCGGCGGCCTGACCCCGATGGAGGTCGAACCCGCGCTCACCGCCCTCGGCAGCCTCCTCGCCCACGACGACACGTGGGCGCTGGTCTCCGACGTCGACTGGGCCAGAATCGCCGCCGGGCGGCGGGGACTGCCGGGCGCCGCGCTGCTGAGCCGTCTCCCGGAAGCCGTTAACGGCACGGCGGAGGCTCCCGGCCCGGCAGCCGGGCGCCGCGGCGGCCTGCGCGCCGAACTCGCCCCGCTGGGCGTCGTCGAGCGCCGGCAACTGCTGCTCAAGCTGGTGCGCCGAAGCGCGGCCACCGCGCTCGGCCACCCGACACCGGAGAGCATCCAGCCTGCTCGCGCCTTCCAGGACGGCGGCTTCGACTCGCTCACCGCCGTCGAACTGCGCAACCTCCTGGCCACCGCCACCGGGCTGACCCTGCCGACGACCCTGGTGTTCGACCACCCCACGCCCACGGCCCTGGCCGAGTACCTGGTGCGCGAACTCGACGACGGCATCGCGGACTCCGGCCACCGCGCGCCCGGAGCGGACCTGGTCCCGGCGGGCGCCCACGGCGGCGACGACGAGCCGATCGCCGTCGTCGCCATGGCCTGCCGGCTCCCCGGCCGCATCACCTCGCCCGAGGAACTGTGGGACCTCCTGGCCCGGGGCGGTGACGCCGTCGGCTCCTTCCCGGCCGACCGCGGCTGGGACCTCGACGCGCTGTACGACCCCGACTCGACGCGTCCCGGCACCAGTTACGTCAACGAGGGCGGATTCCTGTCCGGCGCCGACGCCTTCGACGCCGCGTTCTTCGGGATCTCACCGCGCGAGGCCGTCGCGATCGACCCGCAGCAGAGGCTGCTCCTGGAGGTCTCCTGGGAGACCGTCGAGCGGGCCGGCCTCGACCCGCGCTCACTGCGCGGCAGCCGCACCGGTCTGTTCGTCGGCTGCGGCCATCAGGGCTACGGCGCGACGCTCGGCGAGGTCCCCGACGACGTACGCGGCCATCTCCTCACCGGCAGCGCGGCGAGCCTGGCCTCGGGCCGGGTGGCGTACGCGCTCGGCCTGGAGGGTCCTGCCGTCACTCTCGACACGGCGTGTTCGTCGTCGTTGGTGGCGTTGCATCTGGCGGTGCAGTCGTTGCGTGCGGGTGAGTGTGATCTGGCGTTGGCGGGTGGCGTGACGGTGATGTCGACGCCTGGTGTGTTCGTGGAGTTCTCGCGGCAGCGGGGGCTTGCGGTGGACGGGAGGTGCAAGGCGTTCGCGGAGG
>NZ_BMTL01000103.1 GCF_014649655.1 Streptomyces humidus
ATGAGGACGGGCTGACCGTCGACTGGACCGCGCTCATCCCCGAGGCCGCCCCCGTCGACCTGCCCACCTACCCCTTCCAACACCAACGCTACTGGCTGGATACCGGCCGGCGGGACTCCATCCGGTACCGGATTGCCTGGGAGCAGGTTTCCGAGTGGGACACGGCCTCATTGAGCGGTTTTTGGGCGGTCATTGCCGGCAGCATCACCGATCCCGATGCTGTGGCGCTGAAAGCCGCGCTGGAGGAGCTCGGGGCGGAGGTCACGATCAGCGAGGAGACGGTCCCGCGGGGGATCTCGGGCGCCGTCTGCCTGCCAGGGGTCCGGGTCGAGGATGTGGTGAAGTGCGTCGAGGAGGGCACGGTCGTCTGGGCCCTCACCCGCGACACCACCGCTGACACCCCCGTCGTAGGCACCTCCGCGGACTGGGGCCGCACGCTTGCCGCGGCCGCGTACTCCCCGGAGCGCTGGGGCGGCACCGTCGACCTCGCCGCGGACCGAGACGTCTGGCCCCGCACGGCGCTTCTCCTCGCTTCCGCTCCCCGGGGAGGCGAGTGGTCCCTGCGCGCGGACGCACTGCTCGTACGACGCCTGCTACCGCTGTCCACCCCCGAGGCCGCCGAGCCCTGGCGGCCATCCGGCACGATCCTCCTCACCGGTGACAATCCTCGCCTGACCACCTGGCTGCTCCACAACGGCGCCGAGCGGATCGTGACCGCCGAGACGACGGAGGGCCTGGTGGAACTCGCCGCTGCCGGAGACGTGACCGCCGTGATCCACACGGACGGTGACCCGGAGACCGCGCGGGTCCTGGACGAAGCGCTGGCGGACGTCGCGCTCGACGCCTTTGTGGTCACCGCCATGGCCGGAGCGGTGTGGGGCGAGAGCGGTGACGGTGAACGTGCCGCTGCTGCAGCCGAGTTGACCGCGACCGTGGCCCGACGCCGGGCCCGAGGACTCGCGGCGACGTTCGTCGCGTGGGGCCCCTGGGCCGGCACACTCACGGCCGATACCGTGCTCGCGGCCCTGGCGGACGCCGTGGGCCAGCGCGAGGCCGCCGTCCTGTTCGCTGACCTGAGCCTGCCCGGCGCGGCGGCCGAGGCCGGGCTGCGGGTGTCCTCCCCGTTCTTCGCCAGGCTGCCCGACCTGTTTCGGGCACCGGTCACCGCGCTCTCGCCAGCGGCCACCGATTCCGTTGTCGCCGCCGAGCTGCGCTCCCGGCTCGCACCGCTGTCGGAGACCGTGCGAGAAGGCGTCCTTGTCGACCTGGTCAGGAATCAGGTGGCGGCGGTGCTCGGCCACGCCGATGTCACTGAGGTCGACGCCGACCGTGACTTCACAACGCTCGGCTTCGACTCGCTCACGGCGGTCGACCTGCGCGGGCGCCTGGGCAGCGTCACCGGACTGCGGCTACCCACCACTCTCGCCTTCGACCACCCGACGCCGCGTGCTCTGGCCACTCACCTCCACACGCTCGTCTTCGCCACGACGGCGGACGAGGATCCGGTTATCGCGCAGCACGGCACGGCCGACGAGGACCCCATCGCCATCGTTGGCGTGAGCTGCCGCTACCCCGGCGGCGTCAGCTCTCCGGAAGACCTCTGGCAGCTGGTGATCGACGGCCGTGACGGCATCGGGCCGTTCCCCGCCGACCGGGGCTGGGACATCACCGGCGGTGACATCGGCTACGGCGGTTTCCTGCATGGTGCGGCGGAGTTCGATGCGGGTTTCTTCGGGATTTCGCCGCGTGAGGCGTTGGCGATGGATCCGCAGCAGCGGTTGCTGCTGGAGACGTCCTGGGAGGCCCTGGAGCGCGCCGGCATCGCCCCGCACTCCCTGCGCGGCACCCGCACCGGTGTCTTCGCGGGCATGAGCGGTCAGGATTACTTCTCCCGCCTGGAGTCCGCTGCCGAGCGGGTCGAAGGCCACATCCTGACCGGCGTCGCGGCCAGCGTCCTGTCCGGGCGGGTGTCCTACCTGCTGGGCCTGGAGGGTCCGGCCATGACGATCGACACGGCGTGTTCGTCGTCGCTGGTGGCGTTGCATCTGGCGTGCCAGTCGCTGCGGTCCGGCGAGTCCACGCTCGCCCTGGCCGGCGGTGTCACCGTGATGTCGACACCGGGCACCTTCGAGGACTTCGGCCGCCAGGGCGGGCTCTCGCCCGACGGCCAGTGCAAGGCGTTTGCGGCAGCGGCCGACGGCACCGGCTTCGCCGAGGGTGTGGGTGTGCTGGTGTTGGAGCGGTTGTCGGATGCGCGGCGCAACGGGCACCGCGTGCTGGCCGTCGTCCGTGGTACGGCCGTCAACCAGGACGGTGCATCCAACGGACTGACCGCCCCCAACGGGCTGGCCCAGCAGCGGGTGATCCGGCAGGCGCTGGCGAATGCGGGGCTGCGTCCGCAGGACGTGGATGTGGTCGAGGCGCATGGTACGGGGACTCGGCTGGGTGATCCGATCGAGGCGCAGGCGGTCATTGCGGCGTACGGGCAGGGTCGTGAGCGGCCTTTGTGGCTGGGGTCGTTGAAGTCGAACATCGGTCATACGCAGGCGGCGGCCGGTGTGGGTGGTGTCATCAAGATGGTGATGGCGATGCGCCACGGCATCCTGCCGAAGACCCTGCACGTCGACGAGCCGACCCCGCATGTCGACTGGTCGGCCGGAAGCGTCAACATCCTGACGGAACCTCAGAATTGGGTGACCGACCAGCTGCGCCGGGCGGGCGTCTCGTCCTTCGGTGTCAGCGGCACCAACGCGCACGTCGTCCTCGAACAGGACACACCGGCCCCACTGCCGCAGCCCCCGGGGCCGCAGACCCCCGTGCCGTCCGTCGCGGTGTTCCCCTGGGTCATCTTCGCCCACACCGCCGAGGCACTGCGCGGGCAGGCCGACCGGCTCCTGAGGTCAGCCGTAAAGGGAGAATCCCCGCCCGAACCGGCGGCTGTGGCACGCGCGTTGGTCTCGACCCGGACGGTGCTGGAGCGTCGCGCCGTGGTGGTCGGGCGGGACCGCGAGGAACTCGCGGCCGGACTGGCCGAGGTGGTCGCGGGTGAACGCGTCGGTGGGGTGGCCCAGAGCGGTCGTACGGCGTTTCTGTTCTCGGGTCAGGGCAGTCAGTGGCCGGGGATGGGGCGGGGGTTGTATGACGCGTTCCCGGTGTATGCGGAGGCTTTCGATGCGGCGTGTGGGG
>NZ_BMTL01000104.1 GCF_014649655.1 Streptomyces humidus
CGGCATGGTGTGCTGCCGCGGACGTTGCATGCCGAGGAGCCGTCGTCTCGTGTCGACTGGGCCGGTGGGTCGGTGGAGTTGCTCACGGTGGAGCGGGCGTGGCCGCAGACGGGCCGTGCACGGCGGGCGGGTGTGTCGTCGTTCGGCATCAGCGGCACCAACGCCCACGTGATCCTCGAACAGGCCCCTTCCACGCCGGCGGAGATCGAGTCGTCCTCGGGTCCGGTGTCGATCCCGCCGGTGCCGGTGCCGGTGCCGGTGCCCGTGGTGGTGTCGGGTGCGGGTGAGTCCGCGGTGCGTGGTCAGGCGGAGCGGCTTTCGGCCTGGCTGGAGGGTGTGACCGACGACGTGCGCACCGTCGATGTCGCTCTGGCGTCGGTCACGAGTCGGGCCGTTCTGGAGCACCGGGCGGTAGTCCTGGCCTCCGACCGGGACGGGTTGCTGCGAGGTCTGCGCGCGCTGGCGCAGGGCGCCGACGCGCCGGGGCTGATCCGCGGTGCGCAGGCGCGTGCGGGGAAGACGGCGCTGCTCTTCGCGGGCCAGGGCTCGCAACGTCTCTGTATGGGGCGGGAGTTGTACGAGGCGTATCCCGTCTTCGCGGAGGCTTTCGACGCCGTGGACGCGGAGCTGCCGTTCGGTTTGCGGGAGATCGTCTTCGGTGAGGACGCGGAGCTGCTGGACCGGACGGAGTTCGCGCAGCCGGCTCTGTTCGCTCTTGAGGTGGCGTTGTTCCGGTTGCTGGAGTCGTGGGGTGTGCGTCCGGACGTGCTGGCCGGTCATTCCATCGGTGAGATCGCGGCGGCGTATGTGGCGGGTGTGTGGTCGTTGGCGGATGCGTGTCGTCTGGTGGTGGCGCGTGGCCGGTTGATGCAGGCGCTCCCGTCGGGCGGTGCGATGGTCGCGCTCCAGGCGTCCGAGGACGAGGTGCTGCCGCTGCTGGGTGACGAGGTGGGGATTGCTGCGGTCAACGGGCCGCGGGCGGTGGTGGTTTCGGGCGCGGCACAGGCCGTCGAGGAGATCACGGACCATTTCCGCGGCCAAGGGCGCAAGGTGACCGCGCTGCGGGTCAGCCATGCCTTCCACTCCCCGCTGATGGAACCGATGCTCGACGACTTCCGGGCCGTGGTCGAGACTCTGACCTTTGCCGAACCACGTCTGGCCATCGTCTCCACCCTCACCGGGACCCCCGCGGAAGCCGCGCAGCTCACGAACCCCGACTACTGGGTACGGCATGTGCGCCAAGCCGTCCGCTACGGCGACGCCGTGCGCATGCTCGCGGGACAGGGCGTCGGGCGTTTCGTGGAAATCGGTCCGGACGGCACGCTGACCGCGCTCGCGCAGGCTTGCCTGGACGGCCTGGACGGCCTGGACGGCCCGGACGGCCCGGACGGCCCGGACGACGGGGATGGCGGAGGGCTGCTGCTGCAGCCTTCCCTTCGCAGGGACCGGCCGGAGGCCGAGAGCGTACTGGCGGCCGCCGCAGGGCTGTTCACCCGTGGCGGTGAACTGGACTGGCACGAGGTCCTCGCACGGACCGGGGCCCGCTCGGTCGAACTGCCCACGTACGCCTTCCAACGCAAGAGCTACTGGCCTACCAAGACCCAAGGAAGGTTGGACGGTGACCTCTCAGGACTCGGCCTCTCGGCCGCCGATCACCCCCTGCTCGGAGCGGCGCTGGCACCTGCCGACGCGGACAGAGTGGTCCTCACCGGTCTTCTCTCGCTTCGGAGCCACCCGTGGCTACGGGACCACACCGTCTCAGGCGTGGTGCTGTTCCCCGGCACCGGCTTCCTGGAACTGGTCCTCCGCGGGGCGGACCAGGTGGGCTGCGACCGGGTGGAGGAACTGACGATCGCCGTCCCGCTGGCACTCCCCGAGCACGGCGGCGCGCGGATTCAGGTACTGGTCGACGGCCCGGACGAGTCGGGCCGTCGTGGCGTCAGCGTCTTCTCCCGGCCGGACGGTGCGGTGGAGGACGAGGCGTGGGTCCTCAACGCCACAGGCGTGGTGAGCGAGGGGACCGAGGCTCTGCGCCCGGACCGTTCCCTCGACGCCGGTTTCGGTGTGTGGCCGCCGCAGGGCGCGACGGCGGAGCCGGTCGAGGGTGCGTACGAGGCACTCGCCGGGCTGGGGTTGTCGTACGGTCCGGCGTTCCGAGGGTTGCGCGCCGTATGGCGGCGCGGCGACGAGGTGTTCGCCGAAGTGGTTTTGCCCGAGGCGCAAGGAGAACTCGCGGACCGGTTCGGGATTCATCCCGCGTTGCTGGACTCCGTCCTGCACGCCGTCCTGCGAGGAACGTTCGGCGCCGAGAACTCGCTGCGACTGCCGTTCTCCTGGAGCGGCGTCTCACTGTGGGCCACGGGCGCACGTGAGTTGAGGGTGCGGGTGGCTCCGGCGGGACCGGACGCGGTGACGCTCGAACTCGCGGACCCGGCCGGTGTCGCGGTGGCCACCGTGGACTCACTCGTGCTGCGCGAGGCGGCCGGCGGGGGCGCGCCGGCCGACGGCGGCAGGGACGGACTCTTCCAGCTCGACTGGGTGCGGATCCCGGTGGCAGCCGGACCGGTCCCGGAGGTGAGGACCGGGCTGCCGGGAACGGATGAGGCCGTGACCGGTGACGTACTGGTGCGGATCGAGCGCCCTGACGGCGGCGCGTCCGCAGCCGCCCACGCCGTCGCTCGTACCGCGCTCGAACTGGTGCGTGCCTGGCTGGCGGATGCGCGGTTCGAGGGTGTGCGTCTGGTGGTTGTCACTGAGGGTGCGGTGGCGTGTGACGGTGGGGTGGTGGATCCGGTTCTGGCTGCGGTGTGGGGTCTGGTGCGGGGGGCTCGGGCGGAGAGTCCGGGGCGGTTGGTGTTGGTGGATGTGGATGGTGCGGATGATTCGTGGGCTGTGGTGGGTGGTGCTGTGGCTTCGGGTGAGGCGGAGTTCGCGGTGCGTGCGGGGAGTGTTTTCGTTCCGCGGGTGGTGCGGGCGGGGTCGGGTGTGGGGTTGGCGGTGCCGGTGGGGGAGTCGGCGTGGCGGTTGGAGATCGTGGAGAAGGGGACGTTGGAGGGGCTTGGTCTGTGTCCGGTGGCGGAGGCGGGTGCGGAGCTGGGTGTGGGGCAGGTTCGTGTGGCGGTGCGTG
>NZ_BMTL01000105.1:0-1529 GCF_014649655.1 Streptomyces humidus
AGCGGCTGAGGTCGAGTTCGGTGGGCTGTGCGAAGCGTGAGAAGTTGTGCACGCACAGCACCAGGTCGTCCTCGTGTTCGCGCAGGAAGGCGAGGACGGCGGGGTTGGAGGAGGGCAGTTCGGTGTAGGTGCCCAGGCCGAAGGCGTGGTTCTGTTTGCGGATCTCGATCATGCGGCGGGTCCAGTGCAGCAGCGAGGAGGGCGATGACATCGACGCCTCGACGTTGGTGACCTGGTAGCCGTAGACGGGGTCCATGATGGTGGGCAGGGAGAGCCGGCCGGGGTCGCAGGAGGAGAAGCCGGCGTTGCGGTCGGGGGTCCACTGCATGGGGGTGCGTACGGCGTCGCGGTCGCCGAGCCAGATGTTGTCGCCCATGCCGATCTCGTCGCCGTAGTAGAGGATCGGCGAGCCGGGCAGGGAGAGCAGCAGGGCGGTGAAGAGCTCGATCTGGTTGCGGTCGTTGTCGAGGAGGGGCGCGAGGCGTCGGCGGATGCCGATGTTGGCGCGCATACGCGGGTCTTTGGCGTATTCGGCGTACATGTAGTCGCGTTCCTCGTCGGTGACCATCTCGAGGGTGAGCTCGTCGTGGTTGCGCAGGAAGATGCCCCACTGGCAGGTCGACGGGATGGCGGGGGTCTTGGCGAGGATCTCGGAGACGGGGTAGCGCGATTCGCGGCGGACGGCCATGAAGATGCGGGGCATGACGGGGAAGTGGAACGCCATGTGGCATTCGTCGCCGCCGGAGGCGTAGTCGCCGAAGTAGTCGACGACGTCCTCCGGCCACTGGTTGGCCTCCGCCAGGATCACCGTGTCCGGATAGGCGGCGTCGATCTCCTTGCGGACCCGCTTCAGGAACTCGTGCGTCGCCGGGAGGTTCTCGCAGTTCGTGCCCTCCTCGGCGTACAGGTAGGGCACGGCGTCCAGGCGGAAGCCGTCGATGCCCAGATCCAGCCAGAACCGCAGCGCGGAGATCATCTCCTCCTGGACGGCCGGGTTCTCGTAGTTGAGGTCCGGCTGGTGGGAGAAGAAGCGGTGGAAGAAGTACTGCTTGCGGACGGGGTCGAAGGTCCAGTTGGAGACCTCGGTGTCGACGAAGATGATGCGGGCGTCGGCGTACTGCTTGTCGTCGTCGGCCCACATGTAGTAGTCGCCGTAGGGCCCGTCGGGGTCCTTCCTCGACTCCTGGAACCACGGGTGCTGGTCGCTGGTGTGGTTCATGACGAAGTCGATGATGACGCGCATGCCGCGCTGGTGGGCGGCGTCGACGAACTCGACGAAGTCGGCGAGGTCGCCGAACTCCGGCAGGACGGCGGTGTAGTCGGACACGTCGTATCCGCCGTCGCGCAGGGGCGACTTGAAGAAGGGCGGCAGCCACAGGCAGTCGACGCCGAGCCATTGCAGGTAGTCGAGTTTGGCGGTGATGCCCTTGAGGTCGCCGACGCCGTCGCCGTTGCTGTCCTGGAACGAGCGGACGAGGACCTCGTAGAAGACGGCGCGCTTGAACCACTCGGGGTCACGGTCCTTGGCC
>NZ_BMTL01000105.1:1627-2791 GCF_014649655.1 Streptomyces humidus
ATTCCGCAGCCGGTGCAGGGCCGGGTTGGCCCGCCGGATCTCGTTGAGCCTGGTGATCAGCGGGGCAAGACTGCGGCCCTCGCGCTCGGCCGCCTCCCAGTCACGGGGCCTGAGCTGGTACTTCTCCGAGTCCAGATACTCCTCGCTGCCCTCCCGCACGGGGGCGTTCTCGCACAGCTCGTAGCCGCTGTACACCCCCCAGGCCGGAGAGAGGGTCGCGGCCAGGACGGCCCGGACCTCGAAGGCGGGCCGGCCGCCGTGCTGCAGATAGGCGTGCAGGATGTCCGGGGTGTTGACGAAGAGGTTGGGCCGCATGTACGAGGCCGCCTCCCCCGACAGTTCGGTGAGGTACTCCGTCAGTTCCTGCTTCGTGGTGCGCCAGGTGAAGTAGGTGTAGGACTGCTGGAAGCCGATCTGGCCGAGGGTGTGCATCATCGCGGGACGGGTGAAGGCCTCGGCGAGGAAGATCACGTCGGGGTCGGTGCGGTTGACCTCCCCGATGACCCGCTCCCAGAACACGACCGGCTTGGTGTGCGGGTTGTCCACCCGGAAGATCCGCACCCCGTACGACATCCAGTGCCGCAGCACGCGCACGGTCTCCGCGACGAGGCCGTCCATGTCGGCGTCGAAGGCGATCGGGTAGATGTCCTGGTACTTCTTCGGCGGGTTCTCCGCGTAGGCGATCGTCCCGTCGGGCCGGTGGTGGAACCACTCCGGGTGTTTGTGCACCCAGGGGTGGTCGGGGGAGCACTGCAGCGCGAAGTCGAGGGCGATCTCCAGCCCCAGTTCCCGCGCCCGCTCCACGAAGGCGGCGAAGTCCTCCAGCGTGCCCAGATCGGGGTGGATCGCGTCGTGGCCGCCCTCCGGCGAGCCGATCGCCCACGGCACCCCCACGTCGTCCGGGCCGGGATCGAGGGTGTTGTTGCGGCCCTTGCGGAACGTCGTGCCGATCGGGTGGACCGGCGGCAGGTAGACGACGTCGAAGCCCATCTTCGCGATGGCCGGCAGCCGGCGCGCGGCCGTGCGGAACGTGCCGTGCGGGCGCTCGGGGGTCCCCTCGGAACGCGGGAAGAACTCGTACCAGGCCCCGTACAGGGCCCGCTCCCGCTCCACCAGCAGCGGCAGCGGCTCGGAGGCCGTGACCAGCTCGCGCAGCGGATGCCG
>NZ_BMTL01000106.1 GCF_014649655.1 Streptomyces humidus
GCCTGACCCGCACCGATGTCCCCCGCACCCGCATGCCCCAACACCACCGCCACCTCACCCGACACCAACTCCACGAGACGGCGCTTCTGTTCGTCGAGGGTCAGCGTCGCGAGGCGGTCCGCCAAGGAGTCGCCGGTGGCCGAGCCGGTGCCCGCGGCCGCGGCGCGGGCCGCGCGACGCGGCCGGCGGACCAGGCCGCGCAGCATCGGTGGCAACTGCCCGTTCCGCGCCTGCTCCGTCAGTGCGGCGAAGTCGAACTTCACCGGCACCAGCGTGGAGACCTCACCGGACAGGGCCGTGTCGAGCAGGGCTGTGTCGAGGAGGGCCATGCCGTCCTCGGTGGCCAGCGGGAGGACTCCGCTCCGGCCCATACGGGCCCGGTCCGACTCGCTCATCGTCGCGATCATGCCGCCGGTCTCGGCCCAGAGACCCCAGGCCAGGGAGACGGCGGGCAGTCCCTGCGCCCGGCGCCACCGGGCGAAGGCGTCCAGGAACGCGTTCGCCGCCGAGTAGTTGCCCTGCCCCGGCCCCCCGATCACACCCGCCGCCGAGGAGAACAGGACGAACGCCGAGAGATCCATGTCACGGGTCAGCTCGTGCAGCGTGAGCGCGGCATCGACCTTGGGCCGGAAGGCGGCGCCGATCCGCTCCTGGGTCAGGCTCGCGATCACCGCGTCGTCGAGGACTCCCGCCGCGTGCACGACGGCGGTCAGAGGCGCGTCGGACGACACCGCCGCGAGAAGCTTCTTCACCGCTCTGCGCTTCGACATGTCGCACGCCACCACGATGACGCTCGCTCCGGCAGCTTCGAGTTCGGCCGTCAGTTCCGCAGCGCCGGGCGCGTCCGGTCCGCGACGGCTGGTCAGCAGAAGTCGGCGTACGCCGTGTGCGGCGACGAGATGCCGGGCGACGAGGCCGCCCAGCGTGCCGGTCCCGCCGGTGACCAACACGGTTCCCGCAGGATCCAGTGCGCGCCCGGCCTCCGCCGAGTCCGGTGCGGGCCGGGTTCCGGCCGAGACCGGTGCGGTCCCTGCCGAGGCCGGTGCGGTCCCGGTGGCGGGATCGACCGCGGCCCGTACGAGCCTCGGCGTGTGCACGACATCGCCGCGCACCGCCACCTGAGGTTCTCCAGTGGCCAGTACACCCGCCAGGGCCGGCCGGGACGCCTGCACCTCGTCCACGTCCATCAGCAGGACGCGGTCCGGGTTCTCGGCCTGCGCGGCGCGCACCAGCCCCCAGACCGCGGCGCCCGCCGGGTCGCTCACCTCGGAGTCGCCGGCGACGCCTACCGCGCCGCGCGTCACGACGACCAGGCGGGTCGACTCGAGTTCCTGCGCGGCGAGGAACGCCTGAAGGATCCCGAGGACCCGGCCCACGAGACCACGGACCCGCTCGGCGCTGACCACGCCGTCGACGGCGTCGACGACCAGCACCTCCGGCATCGACGCCCCGGACCGCACCAGTTCCTCGACGTCCAGGGCCATGGAGACCGGGTGCGGGACGACCGCGGCAGCGGCACCGGCCGTCGCTTCGGCCGGCATCGCGGTCCATTCGACGGCGAACAGGGCGTCCGTGCCGGGAGCGGTCCGTCCGGCGGCCTTGAGCTGCTCGTCGTCGACCGCGCGCAGCACGAGCGACTCCACCGACGCGACGGGGGCGCCGTCGCCGTCGGCGAGTTCCAGCGCCACCGATTCAGGACCGGTGGGCGTCATGCGCACCCGCAGGCTGGTGGCGCCCGAGGCGTGCAGCGTCATGCCGTTCCACGCGAACGGCAGTATGAGCTTGCCCTTCTCGGCCTTCCGCTCGGTGAAGGCGCCGCAGTGCAGGACCGCGTCGAGAAGTGCGGGATGCAGACCGAAACCGGCCGCCGCCTCGGTGTCGTCCGTCGGGAGCGTGACCTCGGCGTAGATCTCCTCTTCGCGGGTCCACAGCGTGCTGAGCCCCTGGAACAGCGGCCCGTACGCGTATCCGGCGCTCGCCTGGTCCGCGTAGAAATCGGTCAGATCGACGGGCTGCGCGCCCTCGGGGGGCCAGACACCGAGGGTGGTGTCGGCGGTCGGGGCCTCGTCGTCGAGCTGGCCGTTGGCGTGGCGGACCCAGGAGGTTCCGGGCTCCGCGTCGTCGGGCCGCGAGTACACCGCGACGGGCCGCACACCGCCGGTGTCCTCACCGACCGAGACCTGGATACGGACCGCACCCTTCTCGGGGATCACCAGGGGGGCTTCGATGATCAATTCGCGCAGGGACCGCGCACCGACCTCGTCCCCCGCGCGGACGGCGAGTTCCACGAGGGCCGCACCCGGCAGCAGGACCGTGCCGGACACGGCGTGCTCCGCCAGCCAGGGCTGAGCGGCCAACGACAGCCGACCGGTACCCAGCACACCACCGGTGTCGGGAACACTGATCACCGAGTCGAGCAGCGGATGCTCCACCGCGAACGCGGGATCACCGGACGACACCGTCGAGTTCAGCCAGAACCGCTGGCGTTGGAAGGCATACGTCGGCAGGTCGACCCGGCGGGCGCCCGTCCCTGCGAACACCCTCTCCCAGTCCACCTCCACACCCCGGGCATGCAGCCGGCCCAGGCAGTTCATCAGTG
>NZ_BMTL01000107.1 GCF_014649655.1 Streptomyces humidus
CTAGTGTGATCGTCATGCAGCTCCGGTACGCCTTCAGGGTGCGACACGAGGTCGCACCGCTCAAGCGGATAAATCGGGTCCAACCGGGTTGTCCCAGACCAGTGTTCTGAGGTCTGGTCCCACGCTCACATGCGTCGCTGGCAACGGCGGGGTGTGAAGCTGAGCGCTCAAGGCCCAAGAACGTCAAGGCATCTGACGTCACAGGCCGAGGGACAGTCCGGAAGGGTGAACGAAAGTGAACCCCTGTCAAAACCTCGTCAGCGTTACCCGCCCGATGCCAAGCAAGAGCGGCGGACATGGCCTGGACGTTGGAAAGCGTCAAGCGGAGCCGAGGGTTCTGACCCGAGGCTCGTGAACACCGCTGGCCACGGGGCAAAAGGGGGCACCCTCCCCGGACGCATCTTGACGGTGCGGAACGTGGAAACCCGGTTGAGGTCCAGAGCGATCTGGTAGGCCGACCGCAAGGAGAGCAGAATTCCTCAGCCGGACAGGATGGTCCAAGAAGCGAATGCCGGTCCCTGAAAGGGAAAGGGAAGTCGGGCGAACGTGCCCGTATAACCTGCCGGATACGGGGCTTTCTCCGGCCCGAAAGGGAGCAGACGTGGACCAGGTGAGCCTTTGAAGTGAACTGAGAAGAAGCCTGAACCAATGGGCAAGTTAGACACCGGAAGGACGGTGGACATGTCTGCTCTGCCGCTCAGCCCGGCGAACGGACCTGAGGACGCCTCCACGCTGTGGCACCAGATCGACTGGAGTCAATGCGAGGGGGAAGTAAGGCGACTGAGACAGCGGATCTTCAAGGCCGCGCAGGAAGAGGACTGGCCCAAGGCCAGGAATCTGCAAAAGCTCATGCTGCGGAGCTACTCCAACACGCTGGTGAGCGTGAGGCGAGTGTCCCAGCTGAGTACTGGCCGCAAGACGGCTGGCGTCGACAGGGAGAAGGCGGTAACGCCCAAGGCCCGGTGGAATCTCGCATCAGAGGTCCATCAGGTCGAGAAGCCCTGGCGAGCCATGCCAGTCAGGCGGGTGTACATCCCGAAGAGTAACGGGAAGCAACGCCCGCTCGGGATTCCGACAATTCGGGACCGGGCCATGCAGGCCCGTGTCAAGAATGCGCTGGAACCCGAGTGGGAAGCTCGTTTCGAACCCCGGTCGTACGGTTTCCGTCCGGGGAGAGGGTGCCACGACGCGATCGAGGCCATTTTCGGGGCGGCGGCACGCAAGAACGCCAAACGCCTCTGGGTTCTCGATGCTGATCTGTCGGCGGCATTCGACCGCATCGACCATCCTCGCCTGATGGACGCCGTCGGGGGGTTCCCCGGCCGGAGTCTCATCCGTGCGTGGCTGCGGGCCGGTGTGGTCGATGAGGGCCGCTTCACACCGACCGAGGAGGGGACTCCGCAGGGTGGTGTGATCAGCCCGCTGCTGATGAACGTGGCACTGCACGGGATGGAAGAGGCGGCAGGGTGCCGGTACTGGGGAGCCGGGGCGAAGACATACGAGCCGAAGGCTGCCCCCAGGACCCCGATCCTGATCCGTTACGCGGATGACTTTGTGGTCATGTGCCACAGCAAGTCCGAAGCAGAAGGGGTCAAGGAACGATTGGCAGAGTGGCTGGAGCCGAGAGGACTGCGGTTCAATGAAGGAAAGACCCGAATCGTCCACATGGAGAACGGGTTCGACTTCCTCGGCTTCAACATCCGTCGCTACGACGGAAAGCTACTCATCAAGCCGAGCGCTGACGCTGTCAAGAGACTCCGGGAAACCCTACGCACCGAAGTGAAGGGGCTGTACGGTTCCAACGCGGCGGGCATACTGAGGGCGCTGACGCCCATCATCCGCGGATGGTCGGCGTACTACCGGAAGGCGGTTTCCTCCCGAACATTCTCCAGTCTCGACAACTATCTGTGGGGGCTGCTCTGGGAGTGGGCAAGGAGGAGCCATCCGAAGAAGTCGAGGGTCTGGGTAGCCAACAGATACTTCGGCAGGTTCAACGAGTCCAGAAACGACAAGTGGGTGTTCGGGGACCGTATCAGCGGTGCCTATCTCCCCAAGTTCGGCTGGACCAAGATTGTCCGCCACGTGCAAGTAAAGGGTGCGGCGTCTCCCGACGACCCCGCCCTGGTCGAGTACTGGCAAGGACGCCGCCGTAAGAAGGCGCCACCGCCGATGGACAAGGTGAGTCTGTCCTTGGCGTACAAGCAGAAGGGGCTCTGCCCCCTCTGTAATCAGGCGCTTATCGCCGGGGCCGAGTACGAGCCGGACAGTCCGCGTGAGTGGATCAACTGGTTCTCGGCCTCGAAGAAGATGCTGCACAAGCATCACTTCGTTTACCGGAGAGATGGCGGCTCCGACGATCGGACCAATCTTCGTCTCGTGCACTCCGCATGCCATCGACAGCTACATGCTCAAGATGGCGTACAGGCCAATTTGAAACTGCGCTGGCCCATGGGGCGAGCTTGAGCCGTGTGCATTGAAAGGTGCACGCACGGTTCTGAGGGGGCCGGGATGCAGTAATGCATCCCGGCTACCCGACTTGTACCC
>NZ_BMTL01000108.1 GCF_014649655.1 Streptomyces humidus
GGTGGCGGCCGACGAGCGGTTCACCGAGAGCGTGCGCCGCGCCGCACAACTGGGCTTCGACGGCAAGTGGGTCATCCACCCGTGCCAGATCCAGGCAGTGAACGAGGTGTTCACGCCCTCGGCGGACGAGGTGACGCGGGCGCGGGCGGTTCTGGCCGCCCTGCAGGAGGGCCATGACCGAGCCCAGGGAGCGGTCACCCTCGACGGCCGGATGATCGACGAGGCCGTGGCGTTGGCGGCACGACGTGTGCTGGCGAAAGCGGGAGGATCGCGGGTATGAGCGTGGCACACACGGCCGAGGGGCCGTACTTCGACGAGCTGACGGTCGGCCAGGTCTTCGGCGGGGCACCGGCGATGACGCTCACCGCCGGCCACGCGGCGGCCCATCAGGCGATCGTGGGGGACCAGCTCGCTCTACCGTTGGACGCGGAGCTGAGCCTGGCGGTGACCGGGCAGGCTCCCCTCGCGCATCCGGCCCTGGTCTGGGATGTGGCGATCGGCCAGTCCACGGTGGCGACCCACCATGTGAAGGCAAATCTCTTCTACCGCGGGCTGGTGCTGCGGCGCGCACCCCTCATCGGCGACACCCTGAGTACCTCCACCCACGTGGTGGCGCTGCGCCAGAACAGCAGCCGCGAAGGCCGCCGGCCGACCGGCCTGGCGGCCCTTCGCATCATCACCACGGACCAGCACGGCCGCCCGGTACTGGACTTCTGGCGGTGCGCCATGCTGCCCCTCCGCGACCCGGACGCGCGCACCGGCCACGCCGCCGACCTGGACGCCGTCGGCGACCCGCCCGACAGTGACGCGCTCGCCGCGGTCCCGGCGGGGTGGCGGCTCGACCGGTTCGCGGAGCGCGTCGCCGGACCCCGGTTCGGCGAGATCACCGAGGGCAGCGTCTGGGAAGTCGGTGGCGGAGACGTCGTGTCGAGCGCCCCTGAGCTCGCCCGGCTCACGCTCAACGTGGCCAAGGCGCATCATGACCGGCGCGCGGCGGGCGGGCAAAGGCTGGTCTACGGCGGCCACACGATCGGCGTGGCCCTCGCGCAGGCCGCCCGGGCTCTGCCGTCCATCGTCACCGTGGCCGGCTGGCACGGCTGCGACCACCTGGGCCCCGTGCACGAGAGCGACACCCTGCACAGCACCGTCACCGTCGAGCGCAAGCACGCGCTGGACGGCCACGGCGGGCTGGTGCACCTGCGGTCGAAGGTCCACGCCACCCTCGCCGACGAGCCGCCGCGCGACGTCCTGGACTGGCGGTACGTCGTCGTACTGGCCTGACCGAGAGGTCAGCCCGCCCCGGACGGTTGCTCAACCGGCCGGGGCGAACCGCCGAGTTCCCTCAACGTCCCGCCATGTGACCGCGCCCTGCCCGGCCAGTACGTCCAGGTGGGCGTCGATCTCCAGTACGGCTGTCATCTGGTGGACGAGCGGCAGGTCGTCGAGCCGGCGCAGACGACGGGTCCATGGCAGCGCGCGCGCCACCGCGTAGGCCGTGTCGGCCCCGGACGCCACCTGGCGTACCACCTCGTCCAGGCGTTCCTCATGATGCGCGATCAGTTCGTCCACCCTGGTGTGGACACTTCTTGTCACCGGCCCGTGGGCGGGCAGCAGCAGGGCGTCCGGCATCCCTCGCACCAGGCGCAGAGAGGCGAGATAGGACCGCAGGGGATGCCTCTCCGGCGACCGCTCGAACCCCAGGGACGGCGTGATGTACGGCAGCACATGGTCCCCGGAGAACAGCAGACCGCCCAAGGGATCTCTGAGCACCACATGACCGCGGGTGTGGCCGGGTGTGGCCAGCACGTCCAGGCGGCGGTCAGCCAGGACGATCCGCTCGCCGTCCTTCAGCCACGCGTCCGGAGGGCCGAACGGCATGTCCAGCTCGTGCGGCTCGGCCGTCATCGCCTCCACTCGGGCCGCCAGTTCGGGGGCGCCGCACGCGCGCAGCAGGACGGCCTGCCGGGGGTAGCTCCCGTCCGCCAGGTCGAAGTCCTCGATCGAATGACGTTCCTCCCAGCCGATCCGCACGCGGGTGCCGAGCGACTCGCGGAGCGCCAGTGCCTGGGTGTAGTGGTCCCAGTGGGCGTGCGTCACGATGATCTGGTCAATGTCCCCGAGCCGGTGTCCGAGACTCTGCAACGCCTCGACCAGTGCCTTCTCGGTCTCGGGCCTGGCCCAGCCCGAGTCGATCAGTATCAGCCCGCCGGGATCCTCGATCACATAGACGTTGACCGCCGCCAATCCGTCCACGGGCAGTGCCAGGGGGATGCGGTACACATGGTCCACGACGGCGTGGGCGCCGGGTTCGGTCCAGTCGTCGGGCTGTTCCAACAGGGGTAGCACCAAGACCTTGCTCCTGCACCGCAGTCGACAGAGTAGATTTTAGCTTACATTAAATTAAATG
>NZ_BMTL01000109.1 GCF_014649655.1 Streptomyces humidus
GCGGCCGCTTCTGCTGGGGTCGGTGAAGTCGAACATCGGTCATACGCAGGCTGCTGCGGGTGTGGCGGGTGTGATCAAGATGGTGCTGGCGATGCGGCACGGGGTGCTGCCGCGTACGTTGCATGTGGACGAGCCGTCCTCCCAGGTCGACTGGTCGGCCGGCGCCGTCGAGCTGCTGACGCAGGAGCGGGAGTGGGCCGCCGAAGAGGGCCGGCCGCGCCGCGCCGCCGTGTCCGCCTTCGGCGTGAGCGGCACCAACGCCCACGCCATTCTCGAGGAGGCGCCCGCGGAGGAAGCCCCCGAGAACCTCGGAACACCCGCCGGCCACGACACGGCGTCCGCCGCCTCGCGCGCATTGCCGCACCAGGCCCCCCGCGTACTGCCCTGGGTACTGTCCGCCCGTACCCCCGAAGCTCTGCCCGCCCAGGCCGCCCGCCTCCTCGCACACCTGCGCGAACACCCGGGCGTCGAAGCCCTCGACGTCGCATGGTCGCTCGCCGTGCACCGGTCGGCACTGCCCTACCGGGCCGCCGTCGTCGGCTCCGACCCCGCCCGGCTCGTCGACGCGCTCGCCGCCTTCGCCGCCGGTGAACGCGCCGAGGGCATCGTCACCGGCACCGCCCAGCCGGACGGCCGTACTGCCTTCCTCTTCGCGGGCCAGGGCTCGCAACGTCTCGGTATGGGGCGAGAGTTGTACGAGGCGTATCCCGTCTTCACGGACGCCTTCGACGCGGTCGACGCGGAACTGCCCTTCGGGTTGCGGGAGATCGTCTTCGGCGAGGACACGGAGCTGCTGAACCGGACGGAGTTCGCGCAGCCCGCCCTGTTCGCACTTGAAGTTGCCCTGTTCCGGTTGCTGGAGTCGTGGGGTGTCCGTCCGGACGTGCTGGCCGGTCATTCCGTCGGTGAGATCGCGGCCGCGCATGTGGCGGGTGTGTGGTCGTTGGCGGATGCGTGTCGTCTGGTGGTGGCGCGTGGCCGGCTGATGCAGGCGCTCCCGTCGGGTGGGGCGATGGCCGCGGTCGAGGCGTCCGAGGACGAGGTGCTTCCCCTCCTCGGTGACGAGGTGGGTGTCGCGGCGGTCAACGGGCCGCGGGCGGTGGTGGTTTCGGGTGCGGCGCAGGCCGTCGAGGAGATCGCGGACCGCTTCCGTGGTCAGGGCCGCAAGGTGACGGCGTTGCGGGTGAGCCATGCCTTCCACTCGCCGCTGATGGAGCCGATGCTCGACGAATTCCGCACCGTTGCCGAAAGTCTCGTGTACGCGGAACCGCGCCTCCCCGTCGTCTCCACCCTCACGGGCGCCGTCGCCACCGCCGAGGAGCTGACGTCCCCGGACCACTGGGTGCGGCATGTCCGTCAGACGGTCCGCTTCGCCGACGCGGTGCGCGCCCTCGCCGCGCGCGGCACGACGCGCTACCTCGAACTCGGCCCCGACGGCACCCTCACGGCACTGGCACAGGACTGCCCCGAGGCGGTCGCGGCCGCAGACACCGACGGCGTCCTGTTCACCCCCCTCCTGCGCAAGGACAGGGACGCGTCCGTCAGCGCGGTCATGGCCCTCTCCCGCCTCCACGTCCAGGGCGCCACGGTCGGCTGGGAGGCCGTCCTGCCCGGCGGAGCCCGGGTGGAACTGCCCACCTACGCCTTCCAGCACCAGCGCTACTGGCTGGCCGATCAGGGTCGCCCGGCCGCGGGCAGCGGCGCGGACGGCGCGCAGGGCGCCGACGGTGCGGCCGAGACGGAGTTCTGGAACGCAGTCGAGCGGGGCGACCTCGGTTCACTGGCCGACTCTCTGGGCCTCGCCGAGGAGTCCTTGAACGACCTCGTCCCGGCCCTGTCGTCCTGGCGGCGCCGTCGCCTGGAAACGTCCCGCGCCGACCGCTGGCTCTACCGAGCACACTGGAAGCCGCTCGAGCCGGCGGCCGCCACGGCGCTCGCCGGCCGCTGGCTCGTGCTGCGGCCCGAGGGAACCGGCCGGAGCACCGCCATCGACGTCCTCACGGCGGAACTCGCCGCGCGGGGCGCCGTCCCTGTCGCGGTCGCCCTGCCCGCCCTGCCCGAACGTGCTTCTCTCGCCGCGCGGTTGGAGTCGATCGCCGCCGGTGAGGTCTCCGGGATCGTTCTCGACACCGGCGCCGTCACCGATGCCGTGACGGCGTGCGGCACGGTGGCGGCGGTGTTGCAGGCGGTCGGTGACGCGGGGGTGGGCGGCCGGGTGTGGGTGCTGACGTGTGGGGGTGTGTCGGTGGGCCGTTCGGAC
>NZ_BMTL01000110.1 GCF_014649655.1 Streptomyces humidus
ACACCAGCACGCCGAGGACGGTCCGGTGCCGCCGGCCATTCCCGAGACTCCGTCAGCAGCTCCACCGCACCCGCCGACCAGTCCACCGCCGACGACGGCTCATCCACGTGCAAGGTCTTCGGCAGCACACCATGCCGCATCGCCTGCACCATCTTGATCACACCCGCCACACCCGCGGTGGCCTGGGTGTGACCGAGGTTCGACTTCACCGAACCCAGCCACAACGGCTGGTCCGCCGGGCGGCCTTGCCCGTACGTCGCGATCAACGCCTGCGCCTCGATCGGATCACCCAACGAAGTACCCGTGCCATGCGCCTCCACCGCGTCGACGTCCGTGGCGAGCAGTCCGGAGTTGGCCAGCGCCTGGCGGATGACACGTCGCTGCGAGGGGCCGTTGGGCGCGGTCAGGCCGTTCGACGCGCCGTCCTGGTTCACCGCGCTGCCGCGCACGACCGCCAGGACGTCGTGGCCGTTGCGACGAGCGTCCGACAGCCGCTCCAGCAACAGCAGGCCCACGCCCTCGGCCCACGCCGTACCGTCCGCGCCCGCCGCGAACGCCTTGCAGCGAGCATCCTTCGCCAGGCCCCGCTGCCGCGAGAAGGCCACGAACGCGCCCGGCGTGGCCATCACGGACACACCGCCCGCCAGCGCGAGCGAGCACTCACCGCTGCGCAGCGCCTGGGCTGCCAGGTGGATGGCGACCAGTGCGGAGGAGCAGGCCGTGTCGATGGAGACGGCGGGGCCCTCGAAACCGAACGTGTACGAGACGCGGCCGGAGGTGACCGCGCCGGCGCTGCCGGTCAGGGCGTACCCCTCGGTGCTGGACTCCCCGCCCTCGAGGCTCGGGATGTAGTCCTGGGGCTTGGTCCCGGCGAAGACACCCACGTTGCGGCCTCGCAGCGAGGTCGGGTCGATGCCCGCACGCTCGAACACCTCCCACGAGGTCTCCAACAGCAGCCGCTGCTGCGGATCCATCGCCACTGCCTCACGCGGGCTGATGCCGAAGAAGGCGGCGTCGAACTCAGCGGCGTCGGCGACGAAGCCACCCTCCTTGACGTACGACTTCCCGGGACGCTCAGGGTCGGGGTCGAACAACCCGTTCACGTCCCAGCCGCGGTCCGTCGGGAAGGCCGAGATGCCGTCTGTTCCCTCTGCGACCAGCTTCCAGAGGTCCTCTGGCGAGGACACGCCTCCCGGGAGACGGCAGCCCATGGAGACGATCGCGATCGGCTCCGTCTTCTCGGATTCGACCTCGCGCAACCGCTTGCGCGCCTGGGTGAGATCGGCGAGGGCTCGCTTGAGGTAATCGCGCAGCTTGTCGTCGTTCGTGCTCATCGAAAAGTCCTTCTGCTCAACAGGTGTGGGGGCGGCGCCGCTGTCAGGAAGACCCGAGCTCGTTCTCCGCGAAGCTGAAGAGCTCGTCGTCGGAGGCGGAATCGAGGTCGAAATCCCTCTCGCCCTCCGCCAGGGCACCGGGCTCCGCACACCTGGTCGCCAGGGTCTGCAGGCGCTTGGCCATCTGGGCCATGACGTCGTCGTCCAGAGACGTACTGCTCAACGCGGCTTCGAGTCGATCCAGTTCGGCGAGCACGGACATCGGGGAGACACCCAGCTGCTCCAACAGGACATCGGCGAGAGCGGCCGGCGTCGGGTAGTCGAACACCGCCGAAGCGGGAAGCTGGAGTCCCGTGGCCGCCGTGAGCCGGTTGCGCAGCTCCACACCTGTGAGCGAGTCGAAGCCGAGGTCCTTGAAGGCGCGGTCCGGCGCGATGGCCTCCAGCCCGCTGCGACCCAGTACGGTCGCGACGTCGGCGCTCACCAGGTCGAGCAGGGCTCGCTGCCGCTCCGACTGCGGCATCTTCGCCAGCCTGTCGGCCAAGGACTCCCCCGCCATGTCGCCGACGCTGCCGACGGCACTGACACGGACGCTTCGGCGTGGCTTGCGGACCAGGCCGCGCAGCATGGACGGCACCTGGTCGACGGCCGCCTGCTCGGCGAGGGCCGCGAAGTCGAACTTGACAGGTATCAGTGCCGGTTCGTCGGCGCCGATCGCGGTGTCAAAGAGCGCCATCCCCTCCTCGACGGACAACGCACGAATACCGCCACGGCTCATCCGAGCCTGATCCGACTCCCCCAGCGTCTCCGTCATCGCACTCGACGCACCCCACAGGCCCCAGGCCAGCGACACAGCCGGCAGCCCCTGCGCACGGCGCCACTGAGCGAACGCGTCCAGGAACGCGTTCGCCGCCGAATAATT
>NZ_BMTL01000111.1 GCF_014649655.1 Streptomyces humidus
TGGCGGAGGCGTGGGTGCGGGGTGTGGGGGTGGACTGGACGGCCGTTCTGGCCGGTCGGGACGCGCGCACGGTCCCGCTGCCCACCTACGCCTTCCAACGCCGACGCTACTGGCTGGACGGCGCCGAAACGCGTCGTCTCCCGCTCTCCCTCGGGGAATCCGTCGGCAGGGAGGAAGCCGACACCGTTCCGCCGTTGGGACGGCGTAACGACTGGGTGCAGCGGATCCGCGCCCATGCCGCCGCCGTGCTGGGGCATGCCGCGGCCGGAGACGTCGACCCGACGCTCACGTTCAAGGCGCTGGGCTTCGACTCCGCGACCTCGGTCGAACTGCGGAACCGTCTCGTAGCGGACACAGGGCTCTCCCTGCCCGCCGCCGTGCTCTTCGACCACCCCACTCCTCAGGCTCTCGCCCGTCAGGTGCGAGAGCTGCTCGACGGCGGCAGCGACCCGGCCCCCGAGACCTTCGCGCACCCGACGCCTGTCACTGACGACGAGCCCATCGCCATCGTGGCCATGGGCTGCCGGCTGCCCGGTGGCATCCGCACACCGGAAGAGCTGTGGGAACTCCTCTCCACCGGCGGTGACACCGTCTCCCACTTTCCCGCCGACCGGGGATGGGACCTCCACCACCTGTACGACCCCGACCCGGAGCAGCACGGGACCACGTACGCGCGTTCGGGTTCCTTCCTGTACGACGCCGGTGACTTCGACCCCGGCTTCTTCGGCATCTCGCCGCGCGAGGCCGTCGCCATGGACCCGCAGCAGCGACTGCTGCTGGAAGCCTCCTGGGAAGCGCTGGAGCGGGCCGGGATCGACCCCGAGACGCTCCGGGAGCGCGACGGCGCGGTGTTCGTGGGAGCCATGCAGCAGGAGTACGGTCCCGGGCTGCGCCGAGCGCCCGAGTCCGTCGACGGATATCTCCTCACCGGCACGACCGGCAGCGTGGCCAGCGGGCGGATCGCCTACGTCCTCGGTCTGCGCGGACAGGCGGTGACCGTGGACACCGCGTGCTCTTCGTCGCTGGTGGCCCTGCACATGGCGGTCCAGGCGCTGCGCGCCGGCGAGTGCTCGTTCGCGCTTGCCGGGGGTGCGACGGTGATGGCCGAGCCCGGCATCTTCGTGGAGTTCAGCAGGCAGCGGGGGCTTGCGCCGGACGGTCGGTGCAAGCCGTTCGCGGCGGGGGCGGACGGTACCGGCTGGGGTGAGGGTGTGGGGGTGCTGTTGCTGGAGCGGTTGTCGGACGCCCGGCGCAACGGTCATCCGGTGCTGGCGGTGGTGCGTGGTTCGGCGGTCAACCAGGACGGTGCGAGCAACGGTCTGACAGCGCCCAACGGCCCCGCGCAGGAGCGCGTGATCCGCGCGGCCCTGGCCAAGGCCGGGTTGTCGGCGGCGGACGTGGATGCGGTGGAGGCGCACGGCACGGGGACCACGCTGGGCGACCCGATCGAGGCGCAGGCGCTCCTCGCGACGTACGGACGGGGCAGGGACCCGGAACGGCCCCTGTGGTTGGGCTCGTTGAAGTCCAACATCGGCCACACGCAGGCTGCCGCGGGCGTGGTCGGTGTGATGAAGATGGTGCTCGCGCTGCAGCATGCGGTCCTTCCCCGGACGCTGCACGTCGACGAGCCGACTCCGCACGTCGACTGGTCGTCGGGGGCGGTGTCGTTGCTCACGGAGCCCGTGGACTGGGCCCGGGCGGAGGGGCGTCCGCGTCGCGCGGGTGTGTCGTCGTTCGGGATCAGCGGCACGAACGCGCATGTGGTGCTGGAGGAGGCTCCGGTTGTGGCGGAGGGTGGTTCGGGGAGTGGGGATGCGGCGCCGGTGTTCGTGGCTGACGGTGTGGTGCCGTGGGTGGTGTCGGGTCGTGGTGGGGAGGGGCTGACGGGTCAGGCCGGTCGTCTGGCCGCGCATGTGAGGTCGGTCGGTGAGGGTGTGCGGCCGGTGGATGTGGCGTGGTCGTTGGCGGCGACGCGTTCGGCGTTCGAGGACCGGGCTGTGGTGCTGGGGGGTGGGCGGGAGGACCTGGTTCTGGGGGTGGAGGCGCTTGCGGCGGGGGATGGGGTGACTCCGTCGTGCGTCGTGAGGGGCCGGTCCGTTCGTGCCGCTGGTGACGTGGTGTTCGTGTTTCCGGGTCAGGGGGCGCAGTGGGTGGGGATGGGGCGGGAGTTGTGGGAGGTGTCGCCGGTGTTCGCGGCGTCGATGGAGGCGT
>NZ_BMTL01000112.1 GCF_014649655.1 Streptomyces humidus
GCTCTGGCGGGCGGCTTCGAGCAGCAGCATGCCTGGGACGTGGTCGGCCGGGTGGTCGAAGAGGACGGGGTGGGAGAAGTCGGTGCGCAGTTGGGCGGGGGTGGGGGTGGGGGTGGGGGAGAGGACGACGTCGTGGGTGTGGGTGCGGGCGACGTGGGCCGGGGTGAGGGGGGGTGGGAGGGGGAGGGCGCGTCGTGCGGCGTGTGCGGGGTCGGCGTAGGGGCCGCGCAGGCGCGGGTACACGGTGGGGGAGAGGTTGCAGAACCTCGTCTCCGCCACGCCCAGTGGCCGGCCGTCGATGTAGAGGTCGACCTGCATGCGCAGCGAGGCCAGCCGGCCGGTGCGGCGGACTGTCTCGGAGCAGGTGATGTGCATGTCGAGGTCGGCGTCGTTCCCGGTGAACGTCAGGGCGGCGGGGTCGACTTCGTAGCGCAGGCTGCTCCATGACTGGCGGTGGCCGAAGGGGACTGCGTAGGCGAGGTGGCTGAGCAGCGGCACGCTCTGGCGGACCGACTCGGCGACGAGCAGCGGGTCGTGGAAGCCGGTCTTCGGCCCGTAGAAGGGGTGTTGCGAGGGCCACCGGGCGGTGATGTGGAAGCGGTCGGGTCCGGCCGGGGACAGGCCGGTCAGCAGGACTTCCGACGCGGCGGCCTTGTGCACGTATTCGCGGGGAACGGAGGTGGCCGGTCGCTCTATGACTCGCGTCGAGGCAGTCACGGTCATGTGGATCCCCCCCAGGGATGTGGTTGACCTCGTGGTGCGGTGAACGTGTCGGCAACAATATAAAGAGCGCTCGTTTTGTTTTCCTGCCAAACGCGGGTAAAGTTGATGTCACAAGTAGGTCAAGGATGCTGCCGTGAGGATGGATGAAACGGTTGTTTTCCGGCGTGCTGGCCGGCTTGGGTGGTCCTCGGCGTCTGGCAGTTCGGGAGCCGGGGCCGATACCGTAAAGAGTGTTCGGTTTCGCAAGGAGGTGCTGGTGGTGCGTCAACCCAGGCAGGAACGGGGAGTGCAGACTCGGAGGCAGTTGCTCCGGGCGGCGGCGGAGGTGTTCGACGAGTCCGGTTTCGCCGGGGCGAGCATCAAGGACATCCTTCAGCAGGCCGAACTCACGGCCGGGGCGCTGTACTTCCACTTCGAGTCGAAGGAGGCGCTGGCCCGTGCGGTCATGAGCGCGCAGCCCGATTCGATAGTCCCGTGGCTGGAGTCGCAGGGGCTGCAGCGGCTCGTCGACATCACGCTGGTCTGGTCCCAGCAGTTGAGGACGGATCCGTTGCTGCGGGCGGGTGTGCGGCTCACCACCGAGCAGGGTGCGTTCGGCCTGCGGGACGTCAAGCCCTACCGCGACTGGGGCGCGATCATGGCTGACTGTCTGCGTGTCGCGGCGGGCAGGGGCGAGCTGCAGGCGGGCGTCGACCCGGAGGAGCTCGCCGAGTTCGTCGTCGAGGCGTGCACGGGCATGCAGACCTACTCCGCCGTGGCGAGCGAGGGGCGGGCGGATCTGGGCGACCGGGTCGTGCGGATGTGGCGGCTGCTGCTTCCGGGCATCGCGGTGCCGACCGTCATCGTCCACACCGAAGTGAGCGAGGCGCGTGCGAAGGAGCTGTTGCGGGCCGCCTCCTGTGCCGCGGCCTGCGCTTCGGCGGGCTCGCGGGAGGGCGGCGGCGCGCAGGACTGACCGCGGACGCGGACAGCGCACGACCGGCTGTGGTTCGGCGGGCTGCGGGTGAACGTCTGTGGTTCGGCGGGCTGCGGGTGAACGTCTGTGGTTCGGCGGGCTGCGGGTGAACGTCTGTGGTTCGGCGGGCTACGGGTGAACGTCTGTGGTTCGGCGGGCTACGGGTGTCCGTCTGTGGTTCGGCGGGCTACGGGTGAACGTCTGTGGTTCGGCGGGCTGCGCGCGTCCGTCTGTGGTTCGGCGGGCTGCGGGTGATCGACGGGGGCGCGGGCGGCGTGGCGGGTGCCGTGCCTGCCCGCCGGCGCCGTCGGCGTCGTCGGCCTGGCGGCGGGCGGGCGTGGTGAGACGGCGTGCAAGGGATTTCATTCACAGGGGAGAAGTCATGGTTCACGGTCTGAGACATCTGCGCCTGTGCGCGGTCAACATCGACGGCGTCATGCTCGGCGACTCCTTCAGCCCGGTCATCCACCACTTCCTG
>NZ_BMTL01000113.1 GCF_014649655.1 Streptomyces humidus
GTCCGAACGGCCCACCGACACACCCCCACACGTCAGCACCCACACCCGGCCGCCCACCCCCGCGTCACCGACCGCCTGCAACACCGCCGCCACCGTGGCAGGGCCCAGCGGCAGGCCCTCGGTGTCGGATCCGGCGAGTCCGGCGAACGCCAGGACGCCCCCGACGGGTCGGTCCGCGGCGGCGTCACGCAGCCGGCCGGCCAGTGCGGCGCGGTCGGTGGCGATGACGGTGGTGACGCGGTCGGGGCCGCCGAGGGCGGCGGTGACGGCGACGACCGCCGGGTCGGGGCCGTCGAGGGCGTCCGGAAGGACCAGCAGCCAGCACGCGTCGGTGGCGTCCGGGGCCGCGGCCGCTTCGACGGCCGCGGGCTTCCACACCACCTCATAGGAGAGGGACTCGACGGCGGTCTCCTGCTGCTGCCGCTTCCGCCAGGAGGCCAGTGCCGGGACGACGGCGCCGATGTCCTCGGGCGCGATGCCCAGGGTCTGGGTCAGGGCGTCGACGTCCTCGCACTCGACCGCTTCCCAGAAACGGTCGTCGGCCGTGTCCGCCGCGGTGCGGGCGGTCTTCCCGGCTGTGACGGCGGTGCCGTGGTCGAGCCAGTAGCGTTCGTGCTGGAAGGCGTAGGTCGGCAGGTCCGCCGCTCGGGTGGCGGGGGCGGCCCCGAGCGCCGGGGACCAGTCGACGTCGACGCCGTGGACATGGAGCCGGGCCAGGGCGCCGTACAGAGCGGCGACCTCGGGGCTGTCCTTGCGCAGCGCGGGAACGAACAGCGGTCCGGTTCCCGCGGCCGGGTCGTCGGAGAGGCAGGTCCGGGCGAGGGCGGTGAGGGTGCCGTCCGCGCCGAGTTCGAGGTAGCGGGTGACACCCTGCTCGTGCAGGCGTCGTACGTTGTCGGCGAAGCGCACGGGCTGCCGGACCTGCGCCACCCAGTAGCCGGCCGCGCACAGTTCACCGGGGTCGGCGAGGGCGCCGGTGACGTCGGAGACGACGGGGATCTGCGGGCGGTGGTAGGTGAGGCTTTCCGCGACGCGCAGGAAGTCGTGCAGCATGGGTTCCATCAGCGGCGAGTGGAAGGCGTGGCTGACCCGCAACGGGGTGGCCCTGCGGCCGAGGCCCCGGAAGTGCGCGGCGATCTCCGAGACACAGGCCTCGTCTCCCGAGATCACGACGGACTGCGGCCCGTTGAGGGCGGCGATGCCGGCTTCGGCCTCCCGCCCGGCCAGCAGGGGCAGCACCTCCTCCTCCGAGGCCTGCAGCGCGACCATGGCGCCGCCCTCGGGCAGCGCCTGCATGAGCCGGCCGCGTGCCGCGACCAGGCGGCAGGCGTCCTCCAGGGACCACACTCCTGCCACATAGGCCGCGGCCAGTTCGCCGACGGAGTGGCCGGCGAGCACGTCGGGGCGGACGCCCCACGACTCCAGCAGCCGGAAGAGCGCAACTTCGAAGGCGAAGAGGGCGGGCTGGGTGAACTCCGTTCGGTTCAGGACTTCTTCGTCGTCACCGAAGACGATCTCCTTGAGCGACCGTCGGAGTTCGTTGTCCAGGTGGGCGCAGACGGCGTCGAACGCCTCCGCGAACACCGTGAAGGCGTCGTACAGTTCACGGCCCATGCCGAGCCGCTGGGAGCCCTGCCCCGCGAAGAGGCAGGCGAGGTCGCCCTCGGAGGTGGTCGTGCCCACGGCTGCGACGGGCGAGGGCCGGCCCCGGCCGACGGCCTTCAGGGCGGCGAGGAGGTCCTCGCGGTCCGCACCGACCACGGCGGCGCGGTACTCGAAGGCGGACCGGGAGGTGGCGAGCGCGTGGGCGACCACGGCGGGGCTCAGCTCGGGGCGGGACTCGATGTGCTCGACCAGCCGGGCGGCCTGGGCGTGCAACGCTTCCTCGCTGCGGCCGGAGACAAGCCAGGGCACCGTGGCCGACGGGGGGTTCGGGGGCGCTGTGGGTTCCGGAGTGCCGACGGAGAGCGGTTCCTCCAGGACGACATGGGCGTTGGTGCCGCTGAGCCCGAAGGCGGACACGGCGGCGCGGCGCGGCCGGCCCTCCAGCGCGGGCCACTCCCGCTCCTGCGTCAGCAGCTCGACGGCGCCGGCCGACCAGTCGACCTGGGAGGACGGCTCGTCCACATGCAACGTACGCGGCAGCACCCCG
>NZ_BMTL01000114.1 GCF_014649655.1 Streptomyces humidus
CCCACCCGCCCGCCGACGGGCCGGAGCGCTCCCCCCGAGCGGCTGCGACCGGCCTGCCGGGTGGCGGGCGTCCCCAGCGGCCGCATCACCGCGCGCCGTTGCGGACGTACTGTCGACAGCGAGCGATCACCGTACGGGAACGTGGACGCCCCGATGCGGGTGCAGGGGCCTACGGGTCGCCGAGAAGCTGGACAGAGCAGACGAGTGTGAGGCGGAACGCCGGTGATCCGGGTAGTGGTGGTGGACGACGAGGCACTGGTGCGGTCCGGGTTCGAACTGATCCTGAACGCCTCCGACGGCATCCGGGTCGTGGCGACCGCGGCGGGAGCGCAGGCCGCCGACGTGATCCGGCGCGAACACCCCGACGTCGTGCTCCTCGACATCCGCATGCCGGACGTGGACGGCCTGACCGTCCTGAGGGAGATCCAGACGCTGCCCGAGCCGCCGACGGTGGCCATGCTGACCACCTTCGACACCGACGAGTACATCCTGACCGCGCTGCGCTCGGGAGCCGCGGGCTTCCTCCTCAAGGACACCGAGCCCGAACAACTCGCCCAGCTCGTACGCACCCTGGCCGCCGGCGGGGTGGTGATGTCCCCGAAGGCCTCGCGGGCTCTGCTGCGCGGCCATCCGGGGGCGGGCGCGCCCCAGGACGCGGAGGCGGCCCGCGTGAGACTGCTCAGCGACCGCGAACGTGACGTCCTCGTCCTGATCGCGGAAGGACTCTCCAACGCCGACATCGGCGCCCGCATCCATCTGAGCGCGGGCACCGTCAAGGACCACGTCAGCTCGATCCTGACCAAGCTGAGGGTCTCCAGCCGCGTCCAGGCGGCGCTCCTCGCGGAGCGCGCCGGACTGCTCAGCGGCCACGGCGCGGACACGGCACGGGACCGCCGGTGATGAGCACCGGTCAGGCGCTGTGGCGGCGGGTGCCGCCCTGGGCCGTCAGCACGGGCCTCGTCGTGCTCGCCGCGCTCGACGCCTGGATCAACCTCTACGGCGAGGCGACACCGTTCATGTGGGCCTGCGCCGCCCTCGGCTGCGCCGGACTGTTCCTGCGCAGACGCTTCCCCCTGACGGTCTTCCTGCTGACCCTGCCCATGACCCTGTTCATGGACGTGGCGGTCGCGCCGCTCTCCGCCCTGTACACACTGGCCACGCGCACCCGCAACCGCCCGCTGCTGGCCGGCTGCGCCCTGCTGAACACGGCCGCGTGCACCCTCGTCTGGCCCCTGTCCGACACGTTCCCCGGCGACCGGACCTGGACGCTCGTCCAGTTCGTCTACACGCTGGCCACGGCCTTCGCCCCGATCCTGTTCGGCCAGCTCGTGCAGGCCGGACACGACGTGGCCCGCCAGCTCGTGGAGGTCGAGGTGGCCCGCGAGCACGAACGCGCCCTGTACGCCCAGACCGTCCTCGCCCGCGAACGCGCCCAACTGGCCCGCGAGATGCACGACGTCGTCTCGCACCAGGTCAGCCTGATCGCCGTGCAGGCCGGAGCCCTCCAGGTCGCCGCCAAGGACCCCGACGCACGCGACGCCGCCCGCACCATCCGCACCCTGAGCGTGAACACCCTCGACGAACTCCGCCACATGGTCACCCTGCTGCGCGCCTCCGGCGGCAGGGAGACCGAGCTCACCCCCCAGCCCACCCTCGCCGACCTCCAGCAGCTGATCGCCAACAGCGGCATCGAGACCACCCTGACCGGCGGACTCCCGCCCGGCATCAGCACGACCGCCCAACGCACCGTCTACCGCACGGTCCAGGAAGCCCTCACGAACGTACGCAAACACGCCCCCGGCGCCCGCGCCGAGGTACGCCTGTGGCACGACGCGCGGCACTACGGCGTCACCGTCACCAACACCGCCCCCACCCGCCCCTCCGTCGCCCTGCCCAGCGCCCGGCACGGCCTGATCGGCCTGAGAGAACGCGCCGAACTGCTCGACGGCACCCTCACCGCCGAACCCACCCCGCAGGGCGGATACACGACGGAGCTACGGGCCCCCACCCGGCCCGCCTGAGCACCACCCGCCCG
>NZ_BMTL01000115.1 GCF_014649655.1 Streptomyces humidus
CTGCGGTGACGGTGGACACGGCGTGTTCGTCGTCGTTGGTGGCGTTGCATCTGGCGGTGCAGTCGTTGCGTGCGGGTGAGTGTGATCTGGCGTTGGCCGGTGGTGTGACGGTGATGGCGGGGCCGGAGATGTTCGTGGAGTTCTCGCGGCAGCGGGGGCTTGCGGTGGACGGGCGGTGCAAGGCGTTCGGGGAGGGTGCGGACGGTACGGCGTGGTCGGAGGGTGTGGGGCTGCTGTTGGTGGAGCGGTTGTCGGATGCGCGTCGTCATGGGCATCGGGTGCTGGCGGTGGTGGCGGGTTCGGCGGTGAATCAGGACGGTGCGTCGAACGGGTTGACGGCGCCGAACGGTCCGTCGCAGCAGCGGGTGATCCGGCAGGCCCTGGCGGCTGGTGGTCTGAAGCCGGGCGATGTGGATGCGGTGGAGGCGCACGGCACGGGCACCCCCCTGGGTGACCCGATCGAGGCGCAGGCGCTGCTGGCCGCCTACGGCCAGGACCGCGAGCAGCCGCTGTTCTTGGGTTCGTTGAAGTCGAACATCGGTCATGCGCAGGCGGCTGCGGGTGTGGGCGGTGTGATCAAGATGGTGATGGCGATGCGGCATGGTGTGCTGCCGCGGACGTTGCATGCCGAGGAGCGGTCGTCTCGTGTCGACTGGGCCGGTGGGTCGGTGGAGTTGCTCACGGTGGAGCGGGAGTGGCCGCAGACGGGCCGTGCGCGGCGGGCGGGTGTGTCGTCGTTCGGCATCAGCGGCACCAACGCCCACGTGATCCTCGAACAGGCCCCTGACGAGGTGGCCGACGTGGAGAGTGCGGGGGAGGGTACCGGGCAGGGCCCGGTGTCGGCGCCGCCGTCTGTGCAGTCGTCGGTGCTGCCGTGGGTGTTGTCGGCGGCCGGTGGTGGACTGACCGCCCAGGCCGGGAACCTGGCGGCTTTCGTGGAGGCGCACCCCGAGCTGTGCCTGGCCGACGCCGCGCGGACGCTGGCCACCACCAGGACCGTCCTGGAACACCGCGCGGTGATCCTTGCCGCCGACCGTGACCAGCTGCTCCAGGCGCTGAACGCGCTCGCCGAGGACCGCACCGAGCCCGGCGTCATCCGGAACTCCGCGCAGGCCGGCAGTGGCACGGCCTTCCTGATCGCGGGACAGGGCTCACAACGTCTCGGTATGGGGCGGGAGTTGTACGAGGCGTATCCCGTCTTCGCGGACGCCTTCGACGCGGTGGACGCGGAGCTGCCGTTCGGTCTGCGGGAGATCGTCTTCGGTGAGGACGCGGAGCTGCTGGACCGGACGGAGTTCGCGCAGCCGGCCCTGTTCGCACTTGAAGTGGCCCTGTTCCGGCTGTTGGAGTCGTGGGGTGTGCGTCCGGACGTGCTGGCCGGTCATTCCATCGGTGAGCTGGCTGCCGCGTATGTGGCGGGTGTGTGGTCGTTGGCGGATGCGTGTCGTCTGGTGGTGGCGCGTGGCCGGCTGATGCAGGCGTTGCCGTCGGGTGGTGCGATGGCCGCGGTCGAGGCGTCCGAGGACGAGGTGCTTCCCCTCCTCGGGGACGAGGTGGGTGTCGCGGCGGTCAACGGGCCGCGGGCGGTGGTGGTTTCGGGCGTGGCGCAGGCCGTCGAGGAGATCACGGACCGCTTCCGCGGCCAAGGGCGCAAGGTGACGGCGTTGCGGGTGAGTCATGCCTTCCATTCGCCGTTGATGGAGCCGATGCTGGCGGACTTCCGCAAGGTGGCGGAGTCGCTGTCGTACGGGCAGCCGCGGGTCCGGATCGTGTCGACGGTGACGGGGGAGGCGGCGTCGGCCGAGGAGTTGATGTCGGCGGACTACTGGGTGGCTCATGTGCGGCGGCCGGTGCGGTTCGCCGACGCTGTGCGGGTTCTCGCGGAGCAGGGTGTGTCGCGGTTCGTGGAGCTGGGCGCGGACGGGACCCTGACCGCGCTGGCCCAGAGCGGTCTCGACGGCGAGG
>NZ_BMTL01000116.1 GCF_014649655.1 Streptomyces humidus
CCAGGGGCCCCGGCCGCGGCCCGGACCTCGGTCGCGGATCCGGTCGCGGCCCCGTCGGCGCTCCCGGCCCCGGCCTCCGGCACGGTCCGCGACGCAGACCCCGCCCGCAGAACGCGGGTCCAGTCGACGGTGTGTCCGTCGACGTGCAACCGCGCCAACGCGGTCACCGCCGTACGCGCCTGCGGCTGATCACGACGCTGCAACGCCACGAACACACCGTCCGGCACACACTGCGGCCCCATCGCCGTCAACACCGCATCCGGCCCCACCTCCACGAACCGCCGCACACCCCGCCCCGCCAACCACCCCAGATCATCAGCGAACCGCACCGCACCACGCACATGATCCACCCAATACCGCGGCGAACACACCCGATCACCCCCCACCACCGCAATCACCGGCTCCCGCCACACCACCGACTCCACCACCCCCGCAAACTCCTCCAACACCGGCTCCATCAACGGCGAATGAAACGCATGCGACACCGCCAGCCGACTCACCCTGCACCCCCGCCCCCGCAACACCGACACCACCTCACCCACCGCCGACTCCTCCCCCGACACCACCACCGCCCCCGGACCGTTCACCGCAGCAATCCCCACCGACGACTCCAACCCCGCCAACAACCCCGCCACCTCACCCTCCGACGCCTCCACCGCCCACATCACACCCCCCGCAGGCAACCCCTGCATCAACCGCCCACGAGCCGCCACCACCCGACACGCATCACCCAACGACAACACCCCCGCCACACACGCAGCCGCCAACTCCCCCACCGAATGCCCCCCCACCACATCAGGAACCACACCCCACGACTCCAGCAACCGGAACAACGCCACCTCCACCGCGAACAGACCCGGCTGCGCCCACCCCGTCTCATCCAACCCACCCAACCCACCCAACCCACCAGACCCACCAGACCCCCCACTCCCGAACACCACATCCCTCAACGACCCCGGCAACAACCCCTCAAAACCCGCACACACCTCATCGAACGCCCCCGCGAACACCGGGAAAGCGGCATACAACTCACGCCCCATCCCCACCCGCTGAGCACCCTGCCCCGAGAACAAGAACGCCGTACCACCCTCACCCGCCACACCCGACACCACACCCGAACCCGAACCCACAGCCCCCTCACCCGACTCCAACGCCCGCAACCCCGCCGCCAACTCCCCACCACCAGCAGCCACCACCACACCACGATGCTCGAACACCGACCGCGACACCACCGACGACCACCCCACATCCCACACACCCGCACCCCCCTCCACCACCGACGCCAACCGCCCCGCCCCCACCCGCAACGCCTCCACCGACCGACCCGACACCACCACCGCCACCGGAACCCCGGATGACACCTCATCCGGAACTGCAGCCTCGCCGGGGACCTCCTCGGCCGCCGGCGCCTCCTCGACCACCACATGCGCGTTGGTGCCGCTGACCCCGAAGGAGGACACGGCGGCCCGCTTCGGGCGTCCGGTCCGCGGCCACGGCCGAGCCTCGGTCACCAGCTCGACGGCGCCCGACGTCCAGTCCACCGCGGGCGTCGGCTCGTCGACGTGCAGCGTCGGGGGCACCACCCCGTGCCGCATCGCCATCACCATCTTGATCACCCCGGCCACCCCCGCCGCGGCCTGCGTGTGCCCGATGTTCGACTTCAACGACCCCAGCAGGAGGGGGTGTTCGTCCGAGTCGGCGGAACGCGCCTGCCCGTACGTGGCCAGCAGCGACTGGGCCTCGATCGGGTCGCCGAGCCGGGTGCCCGTGCCGTGCGCCTCCACCACGTCCACCTCGGCCGGCGTCAGACCCGCGTTCGCCAGCGCCCGCCGGATCACCCGCTGCTGCGACGGACCGTTCGGCGCCGTCAGCCCGTTCGACGCCCCGTCGGAGTTCACCGCACTGCCCCGGATCACCGCCAGCACCGG
>NZ_BMTL01000117.1 GCF_014649655.1 Streptomyces humidus
GAGGAGTTGATGTCGCCCGGTTACTGGGTGGAGCACGTGCGGGCGACGGTGCGTTTCGCCGATGCCGTGGCGGTTCTGGACGGGCAGGACGGTGTCCGGCGTTTCCTCGAGCTCGGCCCCGACGGTGTTCTTGTCACGCTGGCCCAGGACTGTGTCACGGGTGAGGGGCGTGTGTTCGTGCCGGTGTTGCGCAGGAAGGGGGCGGAGTCGGGGTCGGTGGTCGCCGCGGTGGCCGCTGTGTTCGCCGGTGGGGCGGCGGTGGACTGGTCGGTGTTCTTCCCCGGGGTCGGCCGGGTGGAGTTGCCGACGTATGCGTTCGAGCACCGGTGGTACTGGCCGCGGGTCGTGGGTCCGGAGCCGGTCACGGGTGCCGGGGGTGAGGTGGACGCTCGTTTCTGGGAGGCGGTGGAGCGGGAGGACCTGGAGTCTTTGGCGGGGGAGCTGGAGTTGGGGGAGGAGGTCGTGGGTGCGGTGTTGCCGGCTCTGACTTCCTGGCGGCGGCAGAGCCGGGAGCAGGCCGAGCTGGACCGCTCCCGGTACCGGGTCGAGTGGCAGCCGCTGACCGACGTCTCCGGTTCCGCGACGCTGTCCGGGCGCTGGCTGGTGGTCGAGCCGGCCGGGCTCGCCGAGGACGCGTGGACACAGGCAGTGCTCGACGCTCTGGCAGACCGCGGCGCCGTGGTCGAGCGGTTCGCCTGCGCGGCTGTCATGGACCGTGCGCAGCTCGCCGAGCAGCTGGCAGGCATGGCCTCGGTCGCCGGTGTGGTGTCCTTGCTGGCCCTCTCGCGGGAGGTGTCGGGGGACGGTGTGCCGGTGGGTGTGTCGGGTTCGCTGGCGTTGGTGCAGGCTCTGGGTGACGCGGGGGTGTCGGCTCCTTTGTGGACGCTGACCCGGGGTGCCGTCGCGGTGGGCCGTTCGGACGGGGCTGTGGACGTGTCGCAGGGCGCGGTGTGGGGTCTGGGCCGCGTGGCGGCGCTGGAGGCTTCCGAGCGGTGGGGTGGTCTGGTCGATCTGCCCGCGATCATCGACCGCCGTGTCGCAGATCGGCTGGTGGCTGTTCTGGCGGGTGTGGGTGTCGAGGATCAGGTGGCGGTGCGGGCGTCGGGTGTGTTCGGGCGTCGGCTGGAGCGGGTGCGTGCTGGTGGTGGTGGGGGTGTGTGGCGTCCGCGGGGGACGGTGTTGGTGACGGGTGGTACGGGTGCGTTGGGTGCGCGGGTGGCGCGGTGGGCGGTGGAGCAGGGTGCGGGGCATGTGGTGTTGGTGAGTCGTCGGGGTCTGGGTGCGCCGGGTGCGGTGGAGTTGCGTGAGGAGTTGGCGGCTTGTGGTGCGCGGGTGAGTGTGGAGGCGTGTGATGTCTCTGAGCGTGGTGCGGTGGAGGTGTTGCTGGCGGAGTATGCGGTGGATGCGGTGGTGCATGCGGCGGGCGCGGTGGTGAATGTGCCGTTGGGGCAGGTGTCGGTGGGGGAGCTGGCCGGGGTGTGGGCGGGGAAGGTGGCGGGTGCGGTGCATCTGGACGCGGTGCTGGGGGACCGTGTGCTGGATGCGTTCGTGGTGTTCTCCTCTGTCGCGGGTGTGTGGGGCAGTGGGGGGCAGGCGGGGTATGCGGCGGCGAATGCGGCGTTGGATGCGTTGGTGGAGGCGCGTCGGGTGCGTGGGCTGGTGGGGACGTCGGTGGCGTGGGGTCCGTGGGCGGGCAGTGGTATGGCGGCTGGTGCGGGGGCGGTGGAGGCGTTGCGGCGGCGGGGTCTGGTGGCGTTGGATCCGCGGTGGGCGGTGCGGGCGCTGGGTCAGGTCGTGGCGGGTGGGGACGCGGTCGTGGTCGTGGCGGACGTGGAGTGGGGGCGGTTCGCTCCCGCGTACACGAGCGTGCGTCCCAGCGCGCTGCTGACCGCACTCCCCGAAGCACACACCGCCC
>NZ_BMTL01000118.1 GCF_014649655.1 Streptomyces humidus
TCCCGGACCCCGGCCATCTCCTCAGGTGTCACACCATCCCAACGACACCCGCACACCAACAGACACGCCACCCACGACTGAAGCTGACCAAGCTCTACTAGGCCGTGTTGCGCAAGTGGATCAAAGGGCTCGTTCGGTGTCTGGTACGGGTCGTGTGATGCTGGCCCAATGACTGATCAACGCGAGGTTGTCATCGTCCGCTGGCCAGGTCAGGGCCCTTCCGTGGATCGGTTGGCCGAGTTGTTGGCGGCCTACCATCTGCGGACGGAGGCCGAGAAGGGCGAGGCCGTTGTCGATGTGGAGGGGTTGCCGGACCGCTACCGGGCAGAAATCTTGGACCCGCGGGCCGCGTTCGCCGACGATGTCGTGCTGATGGCTCTGAGCGGCGACACGGCCGTGGGCTGCCTGGTGGTGACCGCCCCCGTCGGCGGGCGGTCAGAGGTCAAGAGGCTTTGGACAGACCCGGCATTCCGGAGCCGGGGCATCGCGTCCGGCCTGGTCAGCGCCGCGCTTGGGCACTCCACGGAAAGCGGTGTCAGCACGGTACGGCTGTCAGTGTGGAAGTGGCGGGAAGGTGCCATCGCCCTGTACGAGCGGCTCGGTTTCACCGTCGCCGAATCGTGGGAGGAACGGGATCAACTGGCGTGCATGGAGCGTGCCGTGTGAAGGGTCACAGCCACTCGTTGATGGCTGCGACCAGCACGGTTGCCTCGTAGCGGACGGCGAGCTTGTCGTATCTGGTGGCTACGGCCCGGTGGCGTTTGAGGCGATTGATCCCGCACTCCACCGCGTGGCGCTCCTTATATTCGGCCTTGTCGAACTTCGGCGGCCGACCGCCGCGGGAACCATGTTTCTTGCGGTTGCGGACCTGGTCGGCTTTCTCCGGGATGGTGCAGCGGATGCCGCGCCTCCGCAGGTAGGCGCGGTTCGCGCGTGACCCGTATGCCTTGTCAGCGCGGACCTTGTCCGGCCGGGTGCGCGGCCGGCCCAGGCCGAGGCGGGGCACCCGCATGGCCTCCAGGACCGGCTGGAACTGCGGGCTGTCGTACCGTTGGCCTGCCGTGACCAGCAGCGACAACGGCTTCTGCTCCTGCTCAACCGTCAAGTGCAGCTTCGTGGTCAGCCCGCCCCGCGAGCGCCCCAGGCCGTGGTCGTCGGGCTCGGTGTCGACGCCGCCAGGAGGCTCCTTCTGCTCGGCCCCTTTTTACGGGCTCCGGGAGCATGCTGGTGGGCCCGCGCGATCGTGGAGTCCACGCTGACGTCCCAGGTGATCAGCCCTTTCGCGTCGGCCTCGGCCTGCAGCTGTACGAAGATCTGCTTCCAGGTGCCGTCGCGCTGCCAGCGCCGGAACAGGTCGTAGGCCCGGTCCCACGGCCCGTACCGCTCCGGCACGTCGCGCCACGGCGCACCGGCCCTGGTCCGCCACCGTATGCCGTCGATCAACTGCCGCCGCGTCCACGTCTGCGGACGGCCCGGCTTCTTGCCCGCCGGCAACAACGGCTCCAGCCGGGCCCACTGGCCGTTCGTCAGATCTCCACGCCCCACGACGCGTGATCATCCACGACCTTGATCCACTTTCGTAACACGCCCTAGTAGGGCTTGGTCAGGTCGGTTGTGGTGATGCGTGTCCTGCCGGCCCGGTGTGGCGTTGAGAGTGTGTGACTCCGGACGAGATTGCTGCGGTGTGGTGAGTTGGAGGCGTTCGCGGCGGAGGTGTTCGAGCCGTTCGCGCGCAAGGATCAGCGTCGATGGGGGCAGGTGTATCTGCGGGGGCTGCTGACCGACGGGCAGCGTAAGTCGGTCGAGC
>NZ_BMTL01000119.1 GCF_014649655.1 Streptomyces humidus
GCAGAGCGTGACGCTCGAATACGGTGAGTGTGCGTACGCTCCGTGATCTGGCCCTGGCCTCCGCTGCCGGGATCGTCGCTGTTTATGGTGGCCGCTGTCAGGCGGTCGGGCGTGGGGCGGTTGGTGTGGCGTCGCTGGAGCGGACGGCGTAGCCGAGGTTCATGAGGCTGATCTCGGAACGGGAGTTGCGGGAGTTCTTCACGCCGTCGGCGGAGGATGTGGTGTGGGCTCGTGAGCGTACGCATGACCGTCCGGGCCGGGTCTTGGCGCTGCTGGTGATGCTGAAGTCCGCGGCGCGGCTGGGCCGTGTACCCAAGCTCGGGCAGATACCCGAGGTGGTCGTGGCTCACGTGTGCGATCAGGCGGGGCTCGCTGCGGGGACGGTGCCAGAGGCGGACTCCGGGCGGAGCGAGGAGCGCTATCGGTCGGCCGTACGTGACCGCTTGGAGCTGAAGCACAAGCCGGGCGAGGCCCGCGCGGTCGCGGAGGCGGCGATGCGGGCGGCGGCGCCGGTGAAGGCGCATACCGCTGACCTGGTGAACGTGGCGCTGGAGGAGCTGGTCCGGCAGAAGGAGCGGCTGGAGCTGCCGGCGTTCTCCACCCTGGACCGGATGGCTGCCCGTATCCGCTCCGAGGTGGATGCCGCGCAGTGCGAGGCGATCGTCGCGCGCATGAGTGACGCGGCGCGGGAGCGGGTCGCAGGCATGCTGGAGGTCGTCGAGGGCGAGTACCAGAGCCTGTTCGCGTGGATCAAGCAGCCCGCCCGGCGGGCGACGTGGTCGCGGTTCAGGGCCCATGCGGAGCGGATGGAGAGGGTGGACGGGCTGGGGGGATGCCGTCTTCTGGGTGGGGAAGACACCGTCGGCGAAGGTGGCCGCGCTGGCCGAGCAGGCGAGGGTGCTGTCGGTGGGCGAGATGAAGGACATCGCCGAGCCTCGCCGCACCGCGCTGACCGTGTGTCTGCTGGCGCAGGTGCAGGCGGCGGTGCGGGACGAGACGGTGGTGATGCTCTCCAAGCGCATGTCCCGGCACCTCAAGCGGGCCCAGGAAGAGCTGCTGGAGATCGAGAAGCGGCAGAAGGAGACCACCGAGCAGCTCCTGGCCACCTTCCGGGACGTGCTGACCGCCCTGCGCGGCAGTGGCGAGGCCGCTCCAGGCGGGTGGGAGGGGGAGGCGTCGCTGGATGACCTGCTGGCGCTGAAGAACGCCCGGGCTGCGATCGAGACGGCGGGCGGGTTCGACGCCCAGCTGGCGGAGCTGGAGGCCCTGGACGCCTACCGGGGCAGCAACTACACGGCGCTGGTGGAGCGCTTCTTCAAGCCGGACCGGCCGACCATGTTCAAGATCGCCCGCCGTCTGTCGTTCACCGCGACCTCGACCGACCGCAGTGTGCTGGACGCGCTGGACCACGTCCTGGCCTATCAGCACCTCACCCGGCCCCTCGTGACGGACACCCATCCCACCCGTAAGGACGAGAACGGGGAGTTGATACGGCTCGACCTGTCGTTCGCGCCGAAGATGTGGCTGAAGACCGTCTACTCCCGTGAACAGCCGGGGATGCTGGTCCGCCGCCATTTCGAGGCAATGGTGTTCGCCTGCCTCGTGGAGGAGTTGCGCTGCGGCGATGTCGCCGTGATGGGCGCCGAGGACTACGGTGACTGGACCCGCATGCTCCTGCCCTGGGAGCAGTGCGAGCCCAAGCTCGCGGGCTTCTGCGAGCAGGCCGGCTTCCCGGCCACCGCGAGCGAGTTCACCGTTCGGCTGCGCGAGCGGCTCACCA
>NZ_BMTL01000120.1 GCF_014649655.1 Streptomyces humidus
ACGACAGGCCCGGCAGCCATGAGCCCTCGTCGACCATCTCCTGACGGATCCGCTCGAACTCCTCCCGGCTCACCTCCCCCCGCGACATGTCACGAAGACGCCCGTTCACCCTGTCGAAGAGATCCTCATCCGGATCCAACGGCCGAAAACCCGCCGGCTCCGTGTCGACGTTCTCAGGCTTCCGCCCGTCGCCGAGGCCACGGTCCGCGGCCGGTGTCTCCAGCTGTCCGGGCGGCCCGGTGACCCCCTGCGTCGGGTTGGGCAAGAAGGTCGTCCTGCCGACCGGGTGCGGCCAGTGCTCTTCCGGGGAAGTGGGGTCATCGGCGCTGTGCAACTGCGCCGGGGGAGGGGTGAGGGGATATTCGGCAGGGTCCGTCGTGGGATCGGCATGCCCGGGCATGGCGTCGTGGACGGCTCTGGCCTCCCGCTCCAGGCTGTCGCTCCACCCGCTGTCGGAGAATTCGGAGATCAGGCGTCGGACGTTCTCGCGAAGCCGGGGCACGTCGTTCGCTCTGCGGAACGTCCAGTTCCTGCTGTCCTGCCGCTCCTGTACGTCCTGGTTCTCCAGCAGTCGACGAACCAACTCGTCCGTCTCCTGTCGTCCGTCCCGCAGCGAACGGGCGACGGAGAGCAGCTCACTCGGTCCGGTGACGTCGTCGAGAGCGCGCGCGTCGGACTCGGCCTGGATCTTCACCAGATCGTAGGCACTCAGGAGATTGAGGTTGCTCTTGTCCCCATCCAGCCTGCTGACGCTGTCCCGGCCAGCGCTGATCTTGGCGAGGCGCGCATGTGCTGTCGCCCGGTGGATGGTCCAGACGTCGATCCATTCGCGCCCGGGAGCGAGCTGCTTCGACCGGAAGTTGTGAAGGCTCACCTCACTCATCGAATACGGCGACGTGTGGTTCTCCTGGCTGAGAACCTTCCATCCTTCCGGGCCACGCCACAGGATGTTCGTGACCTCGGGCATCCCCTCCGGGTTCGCACTCATGTACTGCTCGTGCCCGAACCATTCGAGGGGCCTGCGCTCCGTACGGAAAGCCTCGGCGGCTGCCCCGTTGATCGCACCGTTCGGCGACTGGTAGTGCCAGACCGTGAAGGTGTCCTCCCGTGCCCCGTCTGTGAGCACCAGCGCACAGCCGTTCATCGCGGCGGTGAACACGAAATCAGGACTGAAGGATTCGTTCCTGCGCACCGGTACGTCAGCGTGCCCGACATTCACCTCGGCATTCGTCGTCGAGCCTCGCAGATAGGGAACATAGTGCGCCGCTACATACGTCTCCGGACCGCCCACGGCAGGAACATCGTGTCCCTGAACGATCTCCCGCAGTTCCGCGTCCTCATGAGCGAACGCCTCAACGTATTTCTCCACCGCCGGAGTCAAGAGATACACCGGCCGATCCGGCTTGGACCGGCTCGGATCCACGGTCATCGTGAACCAGTGCCTGTCCTTCCCGTCCATCCAGTGCAGAAAGCGCGCTGAATCGATGCCGGAACCCGGCATCCGTTGCCGCATACCCTCGTCCATACGCAGGAGCAGCACGTTGTTCTGAAGGAAATCAGCCGGTGCATCGATGAAATCGCCGATCACCCGCCCGTCGTGGGGCACGTCCGAACCCACGTGGGACGAACCCGCAGCCGACGTGCCCGCCACCGCGTTCCCCTGCTGCGAGGAGGACGCCGTCGGCACCTGCTGCGGTGGCCGGCCACGCCCCTGCCCATGCCCCCACGCAGCCGC
>NZ_BMTL01000121.1 GCF_014649655.1 Streptomyces humidus
AATTATTCGGCGGCGAACGCGTTCCTGGACGCGTTCGCTCAGTGGCGCCGTGCGCAGGGGCTGCCGGCTGTGTCGCTGGCCTGGGGCCTGTGGGGTGACGGCGAAGGCATGGCCGGCGCTCTCGACCGGACGAATCAGGCACGCATGCGACGAAGCGGTATCCGTCCGTTGTCCGTCGAGGAGGGGATGGCGTTGTTCGACGCCGGCCTCGGTGCCGGGGAACCGGCGCTGATACCGGTCAAGTTCGACTTCACCGCACTGTCCGCAGCACAGGCGGGAGCCGGCCGACCGGCTTCCATGTTGCGGGGATTGGTGCGCCGACCCCGGCGTACCGCGGCTGCGGGCGGACCTGCTGCCGCCGTCTCCCTCTCGGACCGGCTGGCCGGGCTCCCGGCGGAGGAGCAGACGGAGATGCTGCTCGACCTGGTCCGCGACGAAGTCGCCGTGGTGCTGGGACACACCGATGCCGAGACCATCATTCCGGGACAGGCCTTCGGCGAGATGGGCTTCGACTCGCTCACCGCGGTCGAGCTGCGTAACCGGCTGATGAGGGCGGCGGGCATCCCGTTGCCGGCCACGCTGATCTTCGACTACCCGTCACCCGTCGCGATCACCGAGCACCTGCGTGCGGAGCTGATCCCGGACGCCGCAAGCGGAACAGTGCAGCTCGCCGACGTGGACGAGGCGGGGCTGCGCAAGGCGCTCGCCGCCGTGCCCCTCGAACGGCTCCAGGAGCTGGGCGTGCTCGAGCAGTTGCTGCGTCTCGTGGCCGCTTCACCCGGTGCCGCGGATCCCGGCGGGGCCACTCCCGCCTCCTCGGAGGCACGGCAGAGCGCCGCAAGCCTGATCGCCGACATGGACGTCGCCGACCTCATCGAACGCGCGATGGGCAACACCACCAACTGAGCCCGTCTGCGGCCTACGGAGGAACTCAAGAATGTCTGTGTCCGAGGACAAGCTCGTCGCGGCACTGCGCGCCTCGCTCGTGGAGAACGAGCAACTCAAGGAGGAGCGCGACCGGGTCCTTGCGGCCTCGTCCGAGCCGATCGCGATCGTGTCGGCCGCGTGCCGACTGCCCGGTGGCGTCTCCTCGCCGGAGGACCTGTGGCGTCTGGTGGCCGAGGAACGCGACGGCATCACGCCGTTTCCCGTGGACCGGGGCTGGGACGTCGACGGGATGTACGACCCCACCCCCGGCCTGGCCGGCAAGTCCTACGTTCGGGAAGGCGGCTTCCTGCACGACGCCGGGGAGTTCGACCCCGCGTTCTTCGGTATCAGTCCGCGTGAGGCATTGGCGATGGATCCGCAGCAGCGGTTGCTGTTGGAGACGTCGTGGGAGGTGCTGGAGCGGGCGGGGATCGATCCGGCGTCGTTGAAGGGCAGCCGCACGGGCGTCTTCGCCGGCTTGATGTACCACGACTACGAGGCGGCCGTGGCCGCCGGAAGCATCGTCTCGGGTCGGGTGGCGTACACCTTCGGTTTCGAGGGACCCGCGGTGACGGTGGACACGGCGTGTTCGTCGTCGTTGGTGGCGATGCACTCCGCGATGCAGGCCCTGCGTAACGGTGAGTGCTCGCTGGCCCTGGCCGGCGGCGTCGCCGTGATGGCCACACCGGGCAGCTTCATCGAGTTCTCGCGGCAGCGGGGTCTTGCTGCGGACGGGCGGTGCAAGTCGTTCGCGGCGGGTGCGGACGGCACGGCGTGGGCGGAGGGTGTGGGCCTGGT
>NZ_BMTL01000122.1 GCF_014649655.1 Streptomyces humidus
CCAATGAGTTGCGTGCATCGTGATTGCGCAGGTCACGGGTCTGGTGTGAGTGAAGGCTCGGGTACTCGCGCTGGTCGGTGGCCGATGACCATGGTGTAGATCATCGGGCAGGTCCGGCTCCGGCGGGATGCCGGGTTCGGCTGCGCCCGCGACCGACCCGCGCCTACGATCCGTCAGCAGGTCGGCACGCTACGAGATCGTGAGGGTGCGGGGATGCGGGAGCGGCAGTGGATCACCGATCGCCGGAGCGAGCTGGACGCCCTCGCCGAGCAGCTGACCAAGGAGCTTCAGGAAGTCCAGGTCGAGCGGGACGAACTGGCAATCGCGGAGCGGGTGTTGAACCGCCTGGCCGAGCAGGTCCGGGCCGATGCCGAGGCTGCCGCTCCGGCAACGGCGCAGGTGGCCGGGCGGGCGGTCCTGCTCATCCCGCACCGCAGTGACGCGACCGACGAGGCCGCGCTGCCCGGCGACTACCGCAGGATCCTGGCGATCGCGCGTGAGGCCGACGGCCCGGTGCAGGTCAGGGCGGTCGGCGAGCGGCTGGGCCTGAACGCCTCGGTGCGCGGCAAGCTGGAGCCGCTGCGCGCGAAGATGACCAAGCTCGCTGACCGCGGCTGGCTGCACAAACGGCCCGACGGACGGTTCACCGCACGGCGGTGACCGCGCGGGCGGGCCGTAACCAGCGGGCCCCCGACGGCAGTTGAGTTTGGTGTGAAGAAAAACAACGGTTCCGCCGAGGGCCCTGACGGCCTTGTCCACACCGCCCGCCTGCCGCTGTCGAGCACCACCCTGAACTACCTCGCCACCGTGATACGCGGCCATTTGAAGAAGATCGGTTCGCGGTGGCGGGCCCTGCCCGCGGGGAAGATCGCCGCCATCGTGCTGGCGGTGCTGCGCTGTGACCAGCGGCCCAGCGACCTCGCCGGCGGGAACGGAGTGCACCGCACCACCATCACCCGGTGGGTGCGCGAGGCCGTCGGCCTGCTCGCCGCCCGCGCCCCACGCCTGGACCGCGCACTCAAGAAGATCGTCCGAACGGGTGGCGGGGTGGTCCTGCTCGACGGCACCCTGATACGGACCCGGCGGCGTACCGGCACGGCGAACCGGAAGAACTACTCCGGCAAGCACAAATGCCACGGTCTGCTGGTGATCGCGCTCACCGACGACCGGGGCCGCCTGCTGTGGGTCTCTGCGGCCCGCCCCGGACGATCCTCGGAGATCACCGCCTGTCGTCACGACCACCTCACCGCGAAACTGCGGGCGGCCGGGCTCGGCGCCATCGCCGACCTGGGCTTCATCGGCCTCGACGACAGCGATCCGGACGCCGAACCGGCGGTGATCACCGGCTACAAGGCCGCCCGCAACCGGCCCTTGACCCGTGGCCAGAAGCTGTCCAACAAAGCACTGGCCGCAGTCCGCGCCCCGGTCGAGCACGGCTTCGCCCACCTGAAGAACTGGCGCGTCCTCGGCAAGGTCCGCACGAATCCGAGGTGGGCGACCGCCCTCGTGCGGGCCCTGCTGGTGCTGACGAACCGGGAAGTCGCCCGCTGACCGACGATCTTCGCCGAAGTCATCCGCCCGCCACCAGCACGAGCATCCCGAACCCTACGCACACCAGGCCCGTGACCAGCAATTTCACGATGCACAGTGCTCA
>NZ_BMTL01000123.1 GCF_014649655.1 Streptomyces humidus
AGAGGGCTTCTCGAAACCGAGTGTGGAGCTGGGGGTTCCGTACGGGTGTGCTGTTCAGGTGATTGTGGCCGCGCGGGGGCATGAAGGCAGGGCCTCTCGGTAGGTCAGAGGGTGTCTACGCCACTGCTCACCGGGAGGCCCTGTTGCCGCAGTTGTATCGGTCTGCCGCGAAAGAGTCCATTCCGGACACGCGGACGTGCGACTGCTTCGCCCACACGTACGGGAACGCGGCGGACAATCCGAGCGGCGGGCACTGCTATCCGACCGACATGACGGACACGGAGTGGGCCGCGGTCCGCGAAATGGTTCCGGTGCCGGCGTGGGGCGAGGGCCGGGGTGGACGGCCGGAGGAGTACTGCCACCGGGACATACTCGACGCGATCCGGTATGTGGTGGACAACGGCGTGAAGTGGCCTGCACTGCCTGCGGATTACCCGCCCTGGAAGGCGGTGCATCGGTTCTTCACCCGCTGGCGTAAGCAGGGGCTGACCGGCGAGTTCCACGACCGGCTCCGTGCCGCGGCCCGTGAAGCGCAGGGCCGGGATGCGGAGCCGACGGCGGGGGTGATCGACTCGCAGTCCGCGAAGGGCACGTCGACGGTCGAGGCCGCGACCAGCGGTTATGACGGCGGAAAGAAAATCAAGGGCCGTAAGCGGCACATCGTGGTGGACACCCTCGGCCTGATCCTGGCGGTCATGGTCACCCCCGCCTCGACAGGGGACCGGGACGCCGCCCAGGACCTCCTCGCCCGGGCAGCAAGCCGGCACCACCGGCTTCGGCGCGTGTGGGCGGACAGCGGATACACCGGCATGCTGGTGGGCTGGTGCGCGGTGGCCTTGAACCTGATACTGACCGTTATCCGCCGCAGCGACGACCGGCAAGGCTTCGTCGTGCTGCCCAAACGGTGGATCGTCGAGCGGACCTTCGCCTGGCTCACCCGCTCCCGGCGTCTCGCCCGCGACTACGAACGGCTGCCCGCGTCGTCGGAGGCGATGATCCTGTGGTCGATGACCATGGTCATGACCCGCCGTCTCGGCCGCCGCCGCAGACGAACCGGCCCGGCACCGGCTCGTGTGCCCATCCCCGCGCAACGAGCCGCTTGAGTTTGCACCGCACGCCCTCGGTCTTCGCCGGAACCACCTCCAGCCCCAACAAGGCAGTGATCTCACGGCAGTTCAGTGGCCGGCCGCCAGTGGCACGGCGTTCGGCCAGCAGGCCCATGACCTGCTGATACTCCGGCGCCAGAGCCTCGGCTGACAGCCCCTCCCGCCAGAGAGGAACAACCGACCCGGGCCTCGCCGCCGTCGGCGCCGTGGCTTCGTTCCCGCCCTGCGTCTTCCCCGCCTCACCCTCCTGGCCTGCGGTTTCACCCCGGTCGTCCCACACCTCGCCGACCCGCCTACGGGCGATCAGCCACTCGTCCCACTCCGACTGCGCCGCCTCCAGCTCGGCCTGCAACTCCTCCACCCGCTTCCGGGCCGCACACTCCCGCGCCTCCAGCCGCCCCAGCACCGACGCCATCACGCACCTCCAGCACGCCACCTCCACGGACGCACCGGATCTACCTCACCCACCCCAGCACTATGCCTGACCAGCACAAACCCAGCCCCCACACTCGGTTTCGAGAACCCTTCT
>NZ_BMTL01000124.1 GCF_014649655.1 Streptomyces humidus
CCGCACCCTCCCCGAACGCCTTGCACCTCCCGTCCACCGCAAGCCCCCGCTGCCGCGAGAACTCCACGAACATCTCCGGCCCCGCCATCACGGTCACGCCACCGGCCAGCGCCAGGTCACACTCACCCGCGCGCAGCGCCTGTGCAGCCAGGTGCAAGGCGACCAACGACGACGAACACGCCGTGTCCACCGTCACCGCAGGGCCCTCGAAGCCGAACGAATACGCGATACGACCCGACGCCACACTGCCGGTGTTCCCCGTCATGAGGTAGCCGCCGGAGTCGAGTTCACCCGAGCGGAGGACCGAACCGTAGTCCTGGGCGATCGCGCCGGCGAAGACGCCGGTGCGGCTGCCGCGCAGCGTCGCCGGGTCGATCCCCGCCCGCTCCAGAACCTCCCACGACGTCTCCAACAGCAACCGCTGCTGCGGATCCATCGCCAACGCCTCACGTGGCGAGATCCCGAACAACCCCGCATCGAACTCCGACGCGTCGTGCAGGAACCCACCCTCACGCACATACGTACGACCAGGCACACCCGGCTCGGGATCGAAAAGACGATCGACGTCCCAGCCACGATCCGACGGGAACCCCCCGATCGCGTCACCGCCCTCACGCACCAGCCGCCACAGATCCTCCGGCGAACCCACCCCACCCGGGAACCGGCACGCCATACCCACGACCACCACCGGATCGTCACCCACACCCACCGACGCGGGCAGCATCACCTCACCGGCGACCACACCGGGTGTGCCGTCCTCGACCAGTTCCGTGAGCGCGAAACGGACCACGTCCGCCGGGGTCGGGTAGTCGAAGACCAGCGTGGCGGGAAGCCTCATGCCGGTGGCCGCGTTCAGCCGGTTGCGCAGCTCGACCGAAGTGAGCGAGTCGAACCCCAGGTCCTTGAACGTATGGTCCGCCTCCACCTGTTGCGCCGAACCGTGCCCGAGAACGGAGGCGGCCTGTTCCGAGACGAAGCCCCGGAGGAAGCGCTCACGCTCGCCGGCCGGAAGCGCGAGCAATTGCTGCCGCAGAGGCGTGGCCTCTCCCCCGACCCCGGTCCCGATCCCGGTCCCGGCCTTGCGTCGGGCACGGCTGCGAACCAGGGCACGCAGCAGCGGGGACACATCCTCCGGGGCCCGCCGACGCAGCGCCGCGATGTCCATGTGAACCGGCAGCACACAGGCCCGTTCCAGACCCGCACCCAACTCCAGTACCGTGTCCAGCAGTCCGAGTCCCTGTGCGGGAGCGAGCGGGAGCATCCCGCTCCGCGCCAGGCGCCGCAGGTCCGCCTCGGCCAGTCCGGCGGTCATGCCCGCGCCAGGAGCCCACGGACCCCAGGCCAGCGCGGTGGCGGGCAGGCCGGCTGACCGGCGGGCGGTGACGAGAGCGTCCAGGAAGGCGTTGGCTGCCGCGTAGTTGGCCTGCCCCGCACTGCCGAAGGTGCCCGCGACGGAGGAGAAGACGACGAACGCGGACAGGTCCGCGTCGCGGGTCAGCTCGTCCAGATGCGTCACCGCGTCCACCTTCGGCCGCATCACGCTCGCCAGCCGCTCCGCGGTGAGGGAAGACACCACACCGTCGTCCA
>NZ_BMTL01000125.1 GCF_014649655.1 Streptomyces humidus
GGGCATAGCGGCAGGGCCTCTTGGTAGCTCGGGGTTGCGATCCCAACCGAGCAGTACCAGGAGGCCCTGTTGTCGCAGTCTGTCGCGCTTGCGTCCGTGGAGTCCAACGCGCCGTCTCCTGCGTGTGACTGTCTCGCGCACAGGTTCGGCAACGCGGCGGACGGACCGGACCGCGTGCGGTGTTACGGCTCCGACCTGACGGAGGCGGAGTGGCAGGTCCTCCGGCCGTTGCTGCCGGTTCCCGCGTGGCTTCAGGGGCGGGGCGGACGGCCGGAGGGCTATTGCCACCGCGTCATGCTGGACGCCGTCCGCTATGTCGTCGACAACGGCGTCAAGTGGGTCAACCTGCCCTGTGACTTCCCGCCGTACCGGCGGGTGCACGCGTTCGCCCGCCGCTGGCAGGTGACGGGCTTGCTCGCCGAGCTCCACGACCGGCTGCGCGACAAAGTGCGCCAGAAGGACGGCCGTGATGTGGACCCGACGGCCGCCGTCGTGGACTCGCAGTCAGTGCGGGCAGCGGCGAACATCCCGCGCTTCACGTCCGGCTGGGACGGCGGCAAGAGGGTGGGCGGGCGCAAGCGGCACCTGGTGGTGGACTGCCTCGGCCTGGTCCTGGCCGTCGCGGTGACCGCAGCGAACGTGCAGGACCGGGACGCCGCGGTGCCTCTGCTGGAGCGGCTGCGCAGGCTGTACTTCTCCGTCCGGCTCGTCTGGGCGGACGGCGGCTATGCGGGGCGCCTGGTCGACTGGGCGGCTGAGAACCTCCACCTCACGCTTGAGATCGTCAAACGCTCGGACGACACCACGGGGTTCGTGGTGCTGCCGCGCAGGTGGGTGGTGGAAAGAACGCTGAGCTGGCTGATGCGCTCGCGTCGCCTGGTGCGTGACTACGAAACGCTGCCCGCCATGCACGAGGCCATGGTGCTGTGGTCCATGACCATGCTCATGAGCAGCCGCCTGGCCGGGCGCCGCCCCGGCGCCTTCAGCCGGCCGTCGTCCCGAGCGGAGTGAACACCCCTGGCCGTGTCTGGAGTGCCCACCCTCGTTCCACCAGGCGTTTCGCCTTCGACCGCAGCCCCTCTACCTTCGCCGGGACCGCCTGAAGGCCCAGGGCCGCGGCCATCTGCTGGCACCGCATTCCTTCCTGGCCCGCAGCCGACTCCAGCACGGACATGATCCGCCGGTAGTCCGCAGGCAGGACCGACGCCGTCATCCCCTCGGCCCGTCGCGGCACCGCCGACCCCGCCACCGCGCTCCCCACCCGCTCCACGACCGCGGACGGCGGCTCGGCCAGCACCTCGGCCACCGTCACACGGGCATCCGCAAGACGCTGAAGTGCGCGTTCTGCCTCGCCGAGGGCGGCCTGCACCCGCTCGGCCTCCTCCCGCAACCGCGCGACCTCTTCCCGGACCTTCTTCTCCCGGGCCTCCAGCAGACCGAGCACCGACGGCACCAGCCACCTCCGCAAGCGAGACGAACGGACGAACCACGCCCATCTCTCCCGCCGCCAGCCGGAATTCATGCCCACCCAGCCCGAACCAAACGATCACGTTCGGAAAGCGGATGGCGTCT
>NZ_BMTL01000126.1 GCF_014649655.1 Streptomyces humidus
GGCGCGGTATCCGGTGGATGCGGTGGTGCATGCGGCGGGTGTGCTGGACGACGGTGTGATCGACGCGTTGACGCCGGAGCGGTTCGCGGCGGTGTTGTGGGCGAAGGCGCTGGGCGCGTTGAACCTGGACGACCTCACCCGCGACCGCGACCTGGACGCCTTCGTCCTCTTCTCGTCCTTCGCGGGCAGCATCGGAGCGGCAGGCCAGGGCAACTACGCGGCGGCCAACGCCTTCCTCGACACGCTGGCCCAGCGGCGCCGGGCGGCAGGACTGCCCGCCACCTCGATCGCCTGGGGTCCGTGGGCCGACGGCGGCATGGCCGACGAGACCCGCTCCGCCTCGCGGATGCGGCGGGGCGGCGTGCTTCCCCTGAACGCCGAAGCCGCCACGAACGTCCTCGCTCGCGCGGCCGCGTCCGACACGCCCGCCGTCGTCGTCGCCGACCTCGACTGGGCGGACTTCGCTCCCGCCCTCACCCTGACCCGCCCGAACCCGCTGATCGCCTCGCTGCCCGAGGCACGCGCGGCCCTGGAAGCCGCCGCCACGGGGGTCGGCCGCACCGCCGTCGACGACCACGCCGGGCTGCTCGGCCGGCTGAGCGGGCTCAGCCGCGCCGAACAGGACCGCGTTCTGCTGGAGACCGTGCAGTCCTGCGCCGCCGCTGTGCTCGGCTACGCGGGGGCCGCGGCCGTCCCGGCCGAGCGTGCCTTCCGCGACCTCGGCGTCGACTCCCTCATCGCGGTCGAACTCCGCAACGGCCTCACCGCACTGACGGGTGTCACCGGCCTGGCCACGACAGTGGTGTTCGACTGCCCGACGCCGACGGCACTCGCGCGGCACCTGCGGGGGTTGCTGCTGGGCGATGCGCCGGGTGCGGAGCCCGTCGTGCCGGCCGTGGGGGGTGCGGTCGCCGGTGACGATCCGGTGGTGATCGTCGGGATGGCGTGCCGGTTCCCGGGTGGTGTGGGGGATCCGGAGGGGCTGTGGCGGCTGCTGTCCGAGGGCGACGACGCGGTGGGCCCGTTCCCCGCCGACCGAGGGTGGGACCTGGCCACCCTGTACGACCCCGACGCCGAACGCAGGGGCACGACTTATGTGGACGTGGGTGCGTTTCTCGACGGTGCGGGTGCTTTTGACGCGGGGTTCTTCGGGATGAGTCCGCGGGAGGCGTTGGCGACGGATCCGCAGCAGCGGTTGTTGTTGGAGACGTCGTGGGAGGCGTTGGAGCGGGCGGGGATTGCCGCGGGTGGGTTGCGGGGGAGTCGGACGGGGGTGTTCGCGGGGACGAACGGTCAGGATTACACGGGTCTGCTGCTGGCCTCGGGTGAGGATTTCGAGGGGCATGTGGGGACGGGGAACGCGGCGTCGGTGTTGTCGGGGCGGGTGTCGTACGTGCTGGGTCTGGAGGGTCCGGCGGTGACGGTGGACACGGCGTGTTCGTCGTCGTTGGTGGCGTTGCATCTGGCGGTGCAGTCGTTGCGTGCGGGTGAGTGTGATCTGG
>NZ_BMTL01000127.1 GCF_014649655.1 Streptomyces humidus
CTTGGACTCAACTGGTCGTCGCAACACCAGCTTCCTGTAGTGATAGTAGGTGCTCGTTGAGGGCTTCGGCGGGGGTCTTCCAGGCGAGGGTCTTGCGGGGGCGGTTGTTGAGGGTGAAGGCGACGGCCTGAAGCTCGTCGATGCCCCAGCGCGACAGATCCGTGCCCTTCGGAAAGTACTGCCGCAGCAGACCGTTCGTGTTCTCGTTGGTGCCGCGCTGCCAAGGACTGTGAGGGTCGGCGAAGTAGACCTGGAGTCCGGCATCGACGCGGAGCTGGGCGTGCTGGGCCAGTTCCGTGCCCCGATCCCACGTCAGGGACCTGCGTAGTTGCTCGGGCAAGGTCGTGATGGTGGCGGTGATCGCGTCTTTCACGGCCTCGGCGCCGCGGCCGGCCAGCGCGGGCCCGTTCTTGGTGCGTGGTTGGGTGCCGAAGCCTTCCATCCGGGGCAGGTGCAGCAGCATGGTGAACCGCGTACTGCGCTCGACCAGCGTGCCGATCGCGGACCGGCCGGTGCCGATGATGAGGTCACCTTCCCAGTGGCCTGGAACGGCACGGTCCTCGGCCTCGGCCGGCCGCTCGCTGATCAGCACGTCAGCGGTCACGTGGCCGCGGACGCTCTGCCTGGTGCGCTCCCGCGGGACACGCAGTGACCGTCCGGTGCGCAGGCAGGCGACGAGCTCACGCCTGAGGGCTCCGCGTCCCTGGACGTAAAGGGCCTGGTAGATTGCTTCCGGGGAGATGCGCATGGACTCGTCCTCGGGGAAGTCCACCGTGAGCCGCTGTGATATCTGCTCCGGGCTCCAGGAGGTCGCCCAGCGGCGGTCCTGACGGCGGGGCTTGTTCCTTCCCTGCCAGGGCGGCACCTGGGGACCCTCGACGACCCGGCCGTCCAGGGCGTGGACAACGTTGCCGGCCAGCCGGTCCTGCACATACTCGCGCAATCGCTCATCGGCCACCAGCTTCGCCGGCTTCGGCCGCTGAGCCCGCCGCTCGGCATGCCACTGCGCCAGCGAGGCCCGGTACTCCAGGTGGTAACTTCGCGTGGAGGCGTTGCGCCGCAGCTCCCGCGAGATCGTGGACGGCGAACGCCCCAGACACCGCGCGATCGCACGGACCCCAAGGTCCCGCGCACGCAGCAGAGCGATCTCCTCCCGCTCGGCGAACGATAGGTAACGGCCGGAGACAGCCGGGGCGAGGCACGGGTTCACCCCGCCAGCATGACGAAACCAACGCGACCCCACCGCAGGCGAGACCTCAATGACGGCGGCTGCGTCCACCGAACTCAGCCCCCGCGCGATCGCCTTCCAGAACCTGACCCGGTCCTCACGCCAGGCAACGCTCGGCCGCCCTGGCGAGGGCATCTGCCCGCGATACTCCCGCACCGCCCGCTGCCGATTCCCTACACCCATCACAAACCCCCAGCTCACGAAGGTGTTGCGACGACCGATTGAATCCGCC
>NZ_BMTL01000128.1 GCF_014649655.1 Streptomyces humidus
GCGGTCTGGTCCCGCTTCTTCCGCCGCGGACCGCTGGAGCACCTGCTCAACAACGCCACGAAACTGGCACATCGCGTCCGCTGAGCCTCGGGCGGGCACCACCAGAAGTCCGAGCGTGTTCCGCCTCAACCCAGCTTTCAAGGACCTTCGCCATGGCCGTCATCCCCACTGCCCAGAGCACCGGCTCCCATGGCCTCCGCCGGGAACCACACCGTCGCGCCGACCGGCCGCAGGCTCCGGCGCGCTGGGAACGTCCAGCGCTGGCCGCGGTGTTGGGCGTCGCCGCACTGCTGTACGCCTGGGGCATGGGGCACGCCGCGATCCATCCCTACTACGGCGCGGCGATACGGTCGATGGCCACCAGCTGGCGGGCCTTCTTCTTCGGCGGTCTCGACACCAGCGGTTCGATCACCCTCGACAAGCTGCCCGGCGCCTTCTGGCCCGACGCCGTCTCCGTGTGGATCTTCGGGCCGCACACGTGGGCGGCCGCGCTGCCCCATGCGATCGAGGGCGTGCTCACCGTCTGGCTGCTGCACCGGATCGTGCGGGCCTGGGCCGGGCCGTTCGCCGCACTGATCGCCACGCTGACGCTCACCTTCACTCCGGTCACCGCGGCACTGAACAGGGCCACCATCCCGGACACCGCACTCACGCTGCTGCTGGTGGCAGCCGCCGGAGCCCTGCAGAAGGCGGTACGGACCGGGCGGCTGCTCCCGCTGATCACGTGTGGCGTCTGGGTCGGGCTCGCTTTCCAGACGAAGATGCTGCAGGCCTGGCTCGTCCTGCCGGTCTTCGTCATGGTCCATCAACTCACCGTGCCCAACGCGCCGTTGCAGAGGGCTCGGCGCCTGCTGCTCAGCGGTGCGGTCACGCTGGCCGTCTCCTGCTCGTGGGCGCTGATCGCGTGGGCGACGCCCGCGGACAGCCGCCCGTATGTCGACGCCACGTCGAACAACAACCCCTTCAGCCTGGTCTTCGGCTACAACGGCCTGAGCCGCTTCAGCGACGACGACACCGCGTTCGGCGCCGTCCCGGCCACCGCCGCCAGCCGTACGACCGGAAACACCGGCTGGGGGATGCTCGTCAACCACACCGTCGGCCCGCAGATCGCCTGGTTCCTGCCGCTCGCCGTGCTCGCCGTCGTCACGGCCCTCCTCTGGCGCTCCCGCGAGCCGCGGACCGACCCGCTGCGTGCGGGGTTCCTCCTCTGGGGCGGCTGGCTCGCCGTCCACGCCGTGGTGTTCAGCGTCTCCAACGGCAACCACCCCTACTACACGGCCGTGCTCGCACCGGCGATCGCCGCGCTCACCGGAGGGGGGCTCGCGCTCTTTTGGTCCGCGTACGAGGCGGGCGGCCGACGACGACTCTGGCTGCCCTCGGCGATCGTGCTGACGGTGGCCTGGGCGCTCCTGCTCGACAGCCCGACCTGGTTCGTCTCCC
>NZ_BMTL01000129.1 GCF_014649655.1 Streptomyces humidus
GTCGTGGCGGACGTGGAGTGGGGGCGGTTCGCTCCCGCGTACACGAGCGTGCGTCCCAGCGCGCTGCTGACCGCACTCCCCGAAGCACACACCGCCCTCACCGCCTCCTCGCAGACCACCGGGCAGCAGGAGGGCGAACGAGGCTCCGTGCTGCGGGAGAAGCTCGGCGGGCAGCCGGCGGACGAGCGAGAGCAGGCACTGCTCGACCTGGTCCGCCGACGGGCTGCCGACGTACTGGGACACGGCGACATCGGCGAGGTGGGACCTGCCCAGGCGTTCAGGGAACTCGGCGTCGACTCACTGACCGCCGTCGAGCTGCGCAACCGGCTCGCCGCCGAGACCGGGCTGAAACTCCCCAGCACCCTCGTCTTCGACTATCCGACGTCCCGCCATCTGGCGGCCTTCCTCGACGCCGAACTCTTCGGCTCCGGGGAAGCGGACCCGGAGACCCTCCTCGCCGCCGAGCTCGACCGGCTGGCCTCCACGATTTCAAGGCTTTCCCCAGAGAACCGCGTCAGGACTCTCGCCAAGGCACGCCTGCGCAGCATGCTGACCGAGCTGGGTGATCAGAGCGAGGGCGATCCCAAAGCCTCCGTGACCCAGCACCTCGATGCGGCCTCGGACGACGAGATCTTCGACTTCATCAACCGGGAACTCGGCCGGTCCTGAGCCCTCGCGTACAGCAGGCCGAACAGTTTCTACCGCTACGACGTATGGGGCACGTTCCAATGGCGAATGAAGACAAGCTCCGGGACTACCTCAAGTGGGTCACGGCCGACCTGGCCGAGACACGTCGGCAGCTCCAGGAGCTGGAGGCCCGCGAGGGCGAGCCCATCGCCATCGTCGGCATGAGCTGCCGGTTCCCCGGCGGGGTGCGGTCCCCCGAGGACTACTGGCAGCTGCTGGCCGACGGCGCCGACGCCATATCCGCCTGGCCCACCGACCGCGGTTGGGACACGGACGCGCTCTACGACCCGCAAGCCCGGCGGGTGGACGGCAGCTACGCCCGTGAGGGCGGCTTCGTCCTCGACGCCGGCGACTTCGACCCGGCGTTCTTCGGGATCTCGCCGCGTGAGGCCGTCGCGATGGACCCCCAGCAGCGACTGCTGCTGGAGGCGTCCTGGGAGGCGTTCGAACACGCCGGCGTGGACCCGGAGTCGGCGCGGGGCGGTCGTGCCGGCGTCTTCGTCGGATGCAGCAACCAGGAGTACGGCGCAGGTCTCGTCGAGATCCCCGACGACGTGCGAGGCCACCTGCTGACCGGCAACTCCACCTCAGTGGTCTCCGGACGCGTCTCCTATGTGCTCGGCCTCGAAGGTCCTGCGGTGACGGTGGACACGGCGTGTTCGTCGTCGTTGGTGGCGTTGCATCTGGCGGTGCAGTCGTTGCGTGCGGGTGAGTGTGATCTGGCGT
>NZ_BMTL01000130.1 GCF_014649655.1 Streptomyces humidus
GGCGGCGAGAAGGGTCTGGAGTTCTCGCACGACTTGGTAAAGGCTCAGACCTGCGCCGCGTCTTTTGGGTCTCGTGCCAGTCGTTGCAGCGTGCAGAAGGCGTGGGCGGCCGATACGAGGGTGACGTGGTGATGCCAGCCGCCCCAGGTGCGGCCCTCGAAGTGGGCCAGGCCCAGGGCCTGTTTCATCTCGCGGTAGTCGTGTTCGATGCGCCAGCGGAGCTTGACCAGCCGGACCAGGGTCGCCAGCGGCATGCCGGAGGGCAGGTCCGACAGCCAGAACTGCACTGGTTCGGGTTCGGTGGCGGGCCACTCGGCCAGCAGCCAGCGTTCGGGCAGTTCAGGACCGTCGCTGGTCTTGCGGACGCCTCGTCCGGCGGGTCGCACGCGCAGGGCCACGAACCGCGAGTGCATGCGTTTGAATCCGCTGATCCCCTTGCCGGGCCGGGAGCCTTCCCGCCAGGACACCGGCCTCCCAGCCGCCCGCCCGGCTGCGATGACCAGGTCTTTCATGGTCTGCGCAGGCTCGGGGTACTGCATTGCCGGTGGCCGGCCGGTTCCCGCGTAGGCGGGCTGGACGGGCCGGGCGCCGGCCGGATGGGCGGTGTGACGGGAGGAAATGCCCACCGCATAGGGCAGGTTGCGTTCTTCCAGGCCGTGGCGGAAGGCGGCGGCATCGCCGTATCCGGCGTCCGCGACGACCAGAGGGACGTCGATGCCCCACGAGCGGGTCTCGTCGATCATGTCCAGGGCCAGCTGCCACTTCTCCACGTGCCCCACCCGGCCGGGGATGCCGCAGCGGCTGCGGCGGGCGACCTTGACCGCATCGGCCTCCGGGGAGGCCGGGTCCCAGGACGCGGGCAGGAACAGACGCCAGTTCACCGCCGCCGAGGCGTGGTCCCGGGCCAGGTGCAGCGACACCCCGACCTGGCATTTGGTGACCTTGCCCGCGGTGCCGGTGTACTGCCGCGACACACACGCCGACGCGTCCCCGTCCTTCAAAAAGCCGGTGTCGTCGACGATCAACGCCTCCGCCCCGATCGCCTCGTGCATCCTCCAGGCCAGCCGGGCCCGCACATGCGCCGGATCCCACAGACTGGAGGTGATGAAGTGCGCCAGCGCCTGACGGTTGCCGTCCTCACCCAGACGGGCCGCCATCGGCTCCACCGACTTACGCCGCCCGTCCAAAAGCAATCCGCGCACATACGCCTGCCCCCACCGCCGCTGATCCGCACGGAAGAACCCGTCGAACAACTCCGCCGCGAACGCCTCCAGGTCCTCCCGGACCCCGGCCATCTCCTCAGGTGTCACACCATCCCAACGACACCCGCACACCAACAGACACGCCACCCACGA
>NZ_BMTL01000131.1 GCF_014649655.1 Streptomyces humidus
GGCGAATTCCAGGGGTCGTTGCAACACAGTGATCAACTGGCTGTGGCCAGGAGCTTAGCGAGGCGCTCGGCTGGGGTTTCCCAGCCGAGCGTTTTGCGTGGGCGGCTGTTCAGCTCGGCGGCCACGGCCGCCAAGTGCTCAGGGGCGTGGGTGGTGAGGTCGGTGCCCTTCGGAAAGTACTGCCGCAGCAGGCCGTTCGTGTTCTCGTTCGAGCCGCGTTGCCAGGGGCTTGCCGGGTCGCAGAAGTAGACCGGGATGTCGGTCGCGACGGTGAACGACCGGTGGGCGGCCATCTCCGAGCCCTGGTCCCAGGTCAGGGATCGCCAGAGGTGGTGCGGGAGGGCCTGGACGGTCGATGCGAGCGCATTGCGGGTCGCGTAGGCGGTGTGGCCGTCCGGGAGGTGCACGAGCATCAGGTAGCGGGTGGACCGCTCGACGAGTGTGCCGATGGCGGACTTGCCGTTCCTGCCGATGATCAAGTCGCCTTCCCAGTGGCCCGGGACGGCCCGGTCGGACGCTTCGGCGGGCCGTTCACTGATCATGACCATGTTCTTGACCGGCCGGTTGATGCGCCGGTCAGCGTGGCGACGCGGGCGCCGCATGGCCCTGCCGGTCCGAAGGGCGCGGGTCAGTTCCCGGCGGAGTTCTCCGCGGCCTTGGACGTAGAGGGCCTGATAGATCGTCTCGTGGACCACGTGCATCTCCGGGCGGTCGGGGAAGCGGGTCCGCAGAGCCTGGCAGATCTGTTCCGGGCTCCACCGCATCGTCAGGTGGTCCTGGATGAAGTCCCGCAGCTCGGAGCACTGCCCGATTTTGCCGACCTTGGGCCGGCCGCGACGCCGTTCGGCGCGGCGGTGGGCGTGAAAGGGCTGGTAGGCGAAGCCGCCCTTGGGCATGGGGCGCCGGTTGCGGCGTATCTCCCGGCTGACGGTCGACGGGCTGCGGCCCAGCTCGGCGGCGATCTGCCGAACGGACGCCTTCTCCCGCACCCGGTCCGCGATGTGGATGCGCTCCTCCTCGCGGAGGTACCTCGACGCGCGAGAAGCCGGTTCCCTCCGGTCAACCGCCTCCTCGGACTGCTGCCCGGGGACGGGATAGATCGAAGGGACCGGCTTCTTCCCCTTGCCCGGCGAGTGGTGGCCGTTGCGCCACTTCTTGCCGGTCCGCAGGTTGATACCGATGATGCGGGCCGCTTCCCGGGTGCTGTAACCCTGCTCCATGAGCTGGAAGTATGCGGCCCGCTCGGCGACCAACCTGCGGGGCCCCTGAGGCTTCCGCTCATCCCGAATCTCGAAGTCCATCGCATCCCCTGAGCTGGGGTGTTGCGACGACCACTAGAACG
>NZ_BMTL01000132.1 GCF_014649655.1 Streptomyces humidus
TGAATCGCCCCGGGTTTGATGGAGACATCGAAGACCCGGAAGGATGCCGATCATGGCTGCTCCCCGTAAGTATCCCGATGAACTGCGTGAGCGTGCGACGCGTCTGGCGGTCGAGGCCCGCAAGGATCCGGTCGGCCGGTCCGGTGCGATCAAGCGCATCGCCGACCAGCTCGATGTGCATCCCGAGGCTCTGCGGGGGTGGGTGAAGCGGGCCGAGACCGACGGCGGTTTGCGTGCCGGTACCACCAGCGCGGAGGCCGCGCGGATCGCCGAGCTGGAACGCGAGGTCAAGGAACTGCGCCGCGCCAACGCGATCCTGAAGTCGTCGGCGACTTTCTTCGCGGCGGAGCTGGACCGTCCACTGCGCTGAAGGTCGCCTACATCGACCAGCATAAAGAGGAGTTCGGCGTCCAGCCGATCTGCGACGTCCTGAAAGGCACGGACGCCGAGATCGCATCGAGCACCTACTACGCCGCCCGCGCCCGCCCCGCGCCCGCCCGCGTGACCCGCGACCGGGAGCTCACCGAGGAGATCCGCGTGATCCACCGCGACAACTACGGCGTCTATGGCGCCCGCAAGATCCACGCCGCGCTGCGGCGCGAGGGCCGGCCGGTGGCCCGCTGCACCGTCGAGCGCCTGATGCGCATGGCCGGCCTGCGCGGCGTGGTGCGGGACAAGAGCCCGCGCACCACCCGGCCCGCCCCGGAGACCGGCCGTCCCCGCGACCTGGTCGAGCGGCAGTTCACCGCCGGGGCGCCCAACCGGTTGTGGGTCGCCGACATCACCTACATCAAGACGCACTCGGGCTGGGTCTACGCCGCCTTCGTCATCGACGTGTTCTCCCGGATGGTCGTCGGCTGGCAGGTCGCCACCAGCCTTTACACCGAACTCGCCCTGGACGCACTGGAGATGGGCATATGGAGACGCCGGCACACCGGCGCGGACCTGTCCGGACTCATCCACCACAGCGACCGAGGAGTCCAATACCGGGCCCTGCGCTACACCGAGCGCCTGGACGAGGCCGCGGCCGTGGCCTCGGTCGGATCACGGGGCGATTCGTATGACAACGCCCTCGCTGAGGCATTCAACAGCTTGTTCAAAGCCGAGCTGATCCGCAACGCGGGCCCCTGGACCGGCATCAACGACGTCGAGATCGCCGTCGCCGAGTACGTCGACTGGTTCAACCAGCGACGACTCCACGGAGAGCTCGGACACGTCCCGCCGGCCGAGTTCGAAGCCCTCCACGCAGCATCACCCGCACCCCAGACCACCCCCTGAAAACCAGCTATCCCACCCTCCACAAAACCCGGGGCTTGACAG
>NZ_BMTL01000133.1 GCF_014649655.1 Streptomyces humidus
CCGCCCTCCCAGCCACGTCAGCTACACACTCAAGATCACACGGAACCCCGAACACCGATCCTCACCTGCGAAAACGCCCTAAATCACCGGCATTGCTCTGACCAGCGAGAATGAGGATTGCTGAGGTCCTTGTTCCCGCCCCTGTCGGAGGCACTTTCCAGGTGAAGCAGCCTATCGGGTCCTATCCCCATGTCCTTGTCCGGGACGACGGTCGGGCCGTGGTCTCGCAGGCCGGTTCAGTGCTGCTGGTCGAAACGGTCCGCAAGACCGGCCTCGACCGGGCCGTATCCGCAGCACTCGCCCCCTGGCGGAAACCGCGGGCCGTCCACGACCCGGGCAAGATACTCGTAGATCTTGCGCTGGCGGTTGCGCTCGGTGGGGACTGCCTCGCCGACATCGCGATGCTGCGGGCCGAGCCGGCTGTGTTCGGACCGGTCGCCTCCGACCCCACGGTCTCCCGCCTGATCGACACCCTCGCCACCGCGGACGAGAAGGCGCTGAACGCCATCCGCACCGCCCGGCACGAAGTCCGGGCCCGCGCCTGGTCGTTGGCCGGCAGCCGGGCACCGGACACTGGTGGGCAGGTGACCGTGGACCTGGACGGAGTCCTGGTCGTCTCCCACTCCGACAAGCAGGATGCCGCCCCGACCTGGAAGAAGACCTACGGCCACCACCCGCTGATGGCCTTCGTCGACCACGGGCCGGGCGGGACCGGCGAGCCCGTCGCCGCTCTCCTTCGTCCTGGGAACGCGGGCTCGAACACCGCCGCCGACCACATCACCACCACTCGCCTCGCCCTCGCTCAACTGCCCACGAAGTACCGGCGCGGACGGCAGACCCTCATCCGCTGCGACTCCGCGGGCGGCACCCACGAGTTCGTTTCCTGGCTCGCCCAGCGCGGTCGCTGGCTGTCCTACTCCGTTGGCATGGTGATCACCCAGGCCATCCACCAGCACGTTCTGAAGATCCCCGAGTCGGCCTGGACCCCGGCCATCGAGACCGGCGGCGAGGTCCGCGACGGGGCCTGGGTCGCCGAACTCACCGGCGATCTGATCGAGGGCTGGCCGAGAGGGATGCGGTTGATCGTCCGCAGGGAACGGCCCCATCCCGGCGCCCAGTTGAGGATCACAGATGCGGACGGCATGCGGATCACCTGTTTCGCCACCAACACCGCCGGTCGTCCCATCGCCGCACTTGAGCTCCGTCACCGGCTGCGGGCCCGGGCCGCCCGCGCGACGGGACTGCGCAACTTGCCCCTGCACGACACCGCGCAGAACAAGGTCTGGCTGGAGATCATCCAGCTCGCGCTCGATCTG
>NZ_BMTL01000134.1 GCF_014649655.1 Streptomyces humidus
CTGGTCCACCACGTCGTCCACTTCATCCAGGGCCGGATCGCGACTTCCGCTGGGCGCGTAGGCCGGTGACCGGTCAGCGCGTAGTGGCAGATGTGCGCAGTACCAGGCCCGCCGGGCACCGGCTACCTCTGCGGTCGTGCCCGTGCGGAGATAGCCGAGCAATGCTGTCATGACCCTGCGGCGCCCGAATGCATAGAGCGCCGGTTCGACGAACCAGCGGCAGAAGCTTGGGTCCGGGTCGTAGACAGCAGCAGCCATCAGCGGATCGAAGAACTCCTCAGACAGAGTGGCGCGTTCCAGCAGTGGCCTTCGTGCGGCTCCGGCCAGGTGCCGCGCACGTCGGTCTTCAGGCACGTCGGCCGCAGCCTCAAGTTCCAGCAGGCGAGCCACTTCGGCTGCGCATGCAAGGAATGTACGTGTGGATGCCTCGTGGCGGTCACCTTCGCTCATGACAGGATTCTCGACCACGGGCCTGAGCGGAAGTGGCCGCATGGGCGAGATGATCTCGATGTGGCTGGTGTGATCACGGCGTCGGAGCCGTCCTGGATAGCCCCGTTCTCCGGGCTGAGCCCGCGCGCCTTCGGGAAGCTGGTGACAGTGCTGCGTCGTTCAGGTGCGGACACGGCCCGCAAGGGGCGGCCGTGGAGCCTTCCGCTGGAAGACCGGACCCTCCTGGTCACCGCCTACTGGCGAACCAACCTGACCATGCGGCAGCTCGCCCCGCTGTTCGGGATCTCGAAGTCGGCGGCGGATCGGATCATCGACAACCTTGGACCGATGCTCGCGCTCCAGCCCCGCAAGCGGTTCGCGAAGGACACCGTGCTCATCGTGGACGGCACCCTGGTCCCCACCCGGGATCACACCGTCGCCGAGCGGTCGAAGAACTACCGGTACTCCACCAACCACCAGGTCGTCATCGACGCCGACACCCGCCTGGTCGTCGTGGTCGGCCGGCCGCTCGCCGGGAACCGCAACGACTGCAGGGCGTGGGAGGAGTCCGGCGCCAAGGCCGCCGTCAGCGGAACGACCACGATCGCCGACGGCGGCTACCCGGGCACCGGCCTGGTCATCCCGCACCGCCGCAAGCGCGGCCAGAGTGAACTCCCGGACTGGAAGGAGGAACACAACAAGTCTCACAAGCAGGTCCGGGCCCGCGTTGAGCACGTCTTCGCCCGTATGAAGACCTGGAAGATCCTCCGCGACTGCCGTTTGAAGGGGGACGGCGTCCACCACGCCATGCTCGGCATCGCACGGATG
>NZ_BMTL01000135.1 GCF_014649655.1 Streptomyces humidus
TGGGCCGGCTGCATGCCCGGGGTGTGGAGGTGGACTGGGAGAGGGTGTTCGCCGGGACGGGCGCCCGCCGGGTCGACCTGCCGACGTATGCCTTCCAGCGGCAGCGGTTCTGGCTGAACCCGGCCGCTTCTGGCGGAGACCCGGCCCTGGCCGCCGGACATCCGCTGCTCGACATCGTGGTGGGTGTACCCGAGACGGGTGGCGTCGTTGCCACGGGTCGGTTGTCACTGGCGGCGCTGCCGTGGCTGGCCGACCATGCGGTGTCCGGTGCAGTGTTGCTGCCGGGTGCCGCTCTGGTGGAGCTGGCTGTTCGTGCGGGCGACGAGGTTGGCTCGGGGGTTCTGCGGGAGCTGGTGATCGAGGCTCCGCTGGTGCTTCCCGAGGAGGGGGCGATCCGCCTCCAGGTCTCGGTCGGTGAGGACACCGGCAGCGGAGTCCGGCCGGTCGCGGTGTATTCGCGGGCCGATGACGCCGATGTGGATTCTCCCTGGGTCCGTCATGCGAGCGGGCAGCTCGGCGAAGACGTGTCTGCGGCCGGCGAGGGGTTGAGTGAATGGCCGCCGGAGGGTGCGGTGGCTGTCGACGTTTCGCACCTGTACGAGGAGCTGGCCGACCGCGGATACGGCTATGGGCCGGTGTTTCAGGGGCTGCGTGCGGTGTGGCGTCGGGGCGACGAGGTGTTCGCCGAGGTCGCGTTGCCGGCGGGAGAAGCAGAAGCGGGTGCCGGGTTCGGTCTGCACCCGGCGCTGCTGGACGCCGCGCTGCATGCCGCAGCCTTCTCCGGCGCGCGCGAGTCCGACGGCGACGGGTTGTTCCTGCCCTTCGCGTGGAGTGGTGTGTCTCTGCATGCGTCGGGTGCGTCGTCGTTGCGTGTGTGGTTGAGGTCGACGGGGGCGGAGTCGCTGTCGCTGGAGCTGGCCGACGGTGAGGGTGTTCCGGTGGCGTCGGTGGAGTCGCTTGTGTTGCGGGCAGTCTCCGGGGAGCAGTTGGGGGCGTCCGGTGGTGGGGGTGGTGGGTTGTTCCGGGTGGAGTGGTCGTCTCTGCCGATGGGTGTGGGTGTGGGTGTGGAGGTTGCGGGTGGTGTGGAGGTGTTGGAGGTGCCGTCGGTGGTGCTGGATGCCGGGGGTGTGCGTGAGGTGACGGCTGGGGTTCTGTCTGTGGTGCAGTCGTTCT
>NZ_BMTL01000136.1 GCF_014649655.1 Streptomyces humidus
GCCCGCCCGAGGCTCAGCGGACGCGATGTGCCAGTTTCGTGGCGTTGTTGAGCAGGTGCTCCAGCGGTCCGCGGCGGAAGAAGCGGGACCAGACCGCCGCGAACACGGTGGCCCCGGCGATGAAGCAGAGCAGCAGCGCGGTGGAGGCGGACTGCGGCGGGGTGGCCGCCTCGCCGGGCAGGGCGAGGATCACCAGGATGTGGCCGACGTAGAGGGTCAGGGACATGGTGCCGACGGCGATGACCGGCGTCGCCGCCCGGCGCAGCCACGGCAGTCGGTCCAGGGCCACCGTCAGGCACAGCAGCACGGTGATCGCGATACCCAGACTGCCGATGAGGTCGAACGTGGAACCGCTGTGCGGCTCGGCCGCCAGCAGCCCCCACGCGTCGGCGCCTCCCAGCCCACCGCCGACCGGCATGTCGAAGGAGCCCGATGCCGCGCCGGGATCCTTCATGAGGCCCGGGTCCTTCATGTCGGGCATCCCGGCCATGATCTTCTCCGCGCCGCCGGTCAGCCGCAGCGCCAGCCACGAGACGCCGTACCCGAACGCGATCATCGCGGGACCGACCACGGCCAGCCGCCGCCGGACCGCGCCGGAGGCCAGGTCCAGCCTGCCCAGCGTCATGCCGGTGACCACGAACGTCATCCAGGTGATCGCCGGGTAGAGGCCGGTGAGCAGGAGATCGAGCAGGCCCACGCCGGACAGTCGCGCGATCGGGTCCCAGGAGTCGATGCTGTGCACGGTCGACTCGGTGAGCAGCGCCCGGATCACGTACGCCACCTGCGGCGTGACGATCGCGAGCGTGCCCGCGATGATCGCGAGCGTCCTGGCCCGCAGCCTCAGCAGGGGCAGGGCCAGCAGGAAGTACAGCGCGTAGAAGTTGAGGATCCCCGCGCCGCCGAAGTCGGTCATCGCCAACGCGGTGCCCAGCACCAGCAGGATCACGGCCCGGATCACGATCCGGGCTCTCGCCTGCCTGCCGGCCGGTCCGGTCTTCGGCTCGAAGCGGCCTGCGATCAGCATCAGCGAGAACCCGGCGAGGGTGGCGAACAGCGCGGACGCCCGGCCGCTCGCCAGCTCCAGGAACCAGTCGCCGACGCCGCCCCCCGGCGTGGGAAAGGGGCCGACGTGCAC
>NZ_BMTL01000137.1 GCF_014649655.1 Streptomyces humidus
CCTAGGGCCTGTCTGGAGTTGTGATCAAGGCTGCGATCCGAGGTATCGGATCCAGAGGAGGCCGGCGCATAATTCGAGTCCGGCCTGGTAGCTTTCAGGCTTTTTGTCGTAACGGACGGCGAGACCACGCCAGTCCTTGATCTTGTTGATGGTGCGTTCGACACTGTTGCGGAGCTTGTACATCTGCTTGTCCCAGGTGACGGGCCGTCCGCCGCGTGAGCCGCGGTTCTTGCGGTGGGCGGCCTGATCCTTCTTCTCGGGGATGACCGATTTGATCCCACGTTTACGCAGGTGGGAACGGTTCTTGCGGGACGAGTACGCCTTGTCGCCCGCGACTGCGTCCGGCCGGGTGCGGGGCCGGCCGACCGGGCCGGGGACGCGGATCTTGTTCAGGACGGGGATGAACTGCGGACTGTCCCCGGCTTGCCCCGCAGTGATCTTCAGCGAGAGAGGCAGGCATTGTGGCACACAGGACAGGTGCGTCTTCGTGGTCAGTCCGCCGCGGGAACGCCCCAGGTCGGCGGCGGCGAGTCGGGCCTTGCGGCGACGCCTCACGCGTCGTCGTTCTTCCCGCTCCGGGTCCAGTTGCCCGTCTTGTTCCTGGCTGGCGCCCCTTTTTCCGCGGCGGCCTTCTCCAGCGCGTCCAGGGTCTCGGGCTCCACGATCATCCCGGCAGCATCATGATGGGCCCGGATCGTGGTCGAGTCCACGCTGACCAGCGACAAGTCCACCAGGCCCCGCTTCGCCGCCTCGGCGATCGCACCCTGGAACACCGCGGTGAACACCCCGGCATCCCGCCACTGCCGAAACCGGCCGTAAACGGTGGACCAGTGCCCGAACCGTTCGGGCAACTCCCGCCATTTCGCCCCGTTCCTGAACCGCCACACGACGCCCTCGAAGTGCGCCCGCAGGTTCTCCGGGTACGGCCCGTACTCACCGACCGGCAGGAACGGGGAGATGAACTCCCACTCGGCATCCGAAAGTTGAGGTCGAGACACCCCACCGTTCTACTCCAAAGGCCCCGACCCTCCCGAGCCGGGGCCCCACGAGATCACAACTCCACACAGGCCCTAG
>NZ_BMTL01000138.1 GCF_014649655.1 Streptomyces humidus
TGTATTGATCACGAGCGTTGTTGACGCGGGTCGGACTTGATCGTGACGAAGGCCCCCGTGTGTGGTGGAGGTGTCGAATCTTCACCGCACGGAGGCCTTCGTGTCCCACCGTAATGCCCGGCTGACCGTTCACGGCAGGCGGCTGCTCGTCGAGCGTGTCCGCTCCGGCCGTCCCGTCGCCCATGTCGCCGCCGAGATGGGCATCTCCCGTCCCACAGCCCACAAGTGGATCCGGCGCTGGCGGTCCGAGGGCGAGAGTGGACTCATCGACCGTTCCAGCCGCCCCCGCAGGACACCGCACCGGACCGCAGCCGCCACCGAGGCCCGTGTCTGCAGGCTGCGCCAGGACCGCAAACTCGGCCCGGCACGCATCGGACCGATCCTGGGCCTGCCCGCCTCGACCGTGCACCGCATCCTCACCCGGCACGGCCTCAACCGCCTGGCCTTCCTGGACCGGCCCACCGGCCAGGTCATCCGCCGCTACGAACGCGACCGGCCCGGCGAGATGGTCCACGTGGACGTCAAGAAACTCGGCCGGATCCCCGACGGCGGCGGCCACAAGGTGCTGGGCCGCCAGGCCGGCCGCGCCACCCGCAGCTCCGTGGGCTTCGACTACGTCCACTCCGCCGTCGACGACCACAGCCGCCTGGCCTACAGCGAAATCCACGGCGACGAGAAGGCCGACACCTGCGCAGGCTTCCTGCGGCGGGCCGCAGCGTTCTTCGCCGCATCGGGTATTGACCGCATCGAACGGGTCCTGACCGACAACGCCTGGCCCTACCGCAAGAGCTTCGCCTGGCAAGGGGCGCTGGCTGACCTCGGCGCGACCGGAAAGCTGACGCGCGCCTACCGTCCCCAGACCAACGGCAAGGTCGAACGCTTCAACCGCACCCTGCTCGAGGAGTGGGCCTACCTGCGGCCCTACACCAGCAACACCGAACGCACCGAAGCCCTGGCAGACTTCCTGCACACCTACAACCACCATCGCTGCCACACCGCACTCGGCGGCCAGCCACCCATCAGCCGTGTGAACAACCCTGCGGGTCAATACA
>NZ_BMTL01000139.1 GCF_014649655.1 Streptomyces humidus
CCGGCGGTGACGGTGGACACGGCGTGTTCGTCGGCTCTGGTGGCGTTGCATCTGGCGGTGGGGGCGGTGCGTGCGGGTGAGTGTGAGATGGCGTTGGCGGGTGGGGTGACGGTGATGTCGACGCCGGGGCTGTTCGTGGACTTCAGCCGGCAGCGGGGGCTTGCGGGGGACGGTCGGTGCAAGGCGTTCTCGGACGCTGCGGACGGGGCGGGGTTCTCCGAGGGTGCGGGTCTGGTGCTGGTGGAGCGGTTGTCGGCCGCGCGGGCGGCCGGGCGGGATGTGCTGGCGGTGGTGGCGGGTTCTGCGGTGAACCAGGACGGTGCGTCGAACGGGTTGACGGCGCCGAACGGTCCGTCGCAGCAGCGGGTGATCCGTGCTGCGTTGGCGGTGGGTGGTCTGGAGCCGGGTGATGTGGATGTGGTGGAGGCGCACGGTACGGGTACGGCGTTGGGTGATCCGATCGAGGCGCAGGCGTTGTTGGCCACTTATGGGCAGGGGCGTGAGCGGCCGCTTCTGCTGGGGTCGGTGAAGTCGAACATCGGTCATACGCAGGCGGCTGCGGGTGTGGCGGGTGTGATCAAGATGGTGCTGGCGATGCGGTACGGGGTGCTGCCGCGCACCTTGCACGCCGACGAGCCGTCCTCGCGGGTGGACTGGACGGCCGGCGCCGTCGAGCTGCTCACGCAGGAGCGGGAGTGGCCTGGTGGGGAGGGGCGGACGCGTCGTGCGGGTGTGTCGTCGTTCGGTCTGAGCGGGACGAATGCGCATGTGGTGCTGGAGGAGCCGCCGGTGGAGGCGGTGTCGGGGGCGGTGGGTGGTCCGGTGGGTGTGTCGGGTGGTGGTGTGGTGCCGTGGGTGGTGTCGGGGCGTACGGGTGGGGCGTTGCGGGCTCAGGCGGGTCGGTTGGCGGAGTGGGTGGCTGCTGAGGAGGGGTTGGGTGTGGTGGGGGTGGGCGGTGCGTTGGTGCGGTCGCGGTCGTTGTTCGAGCATCGGGCGGTGGTCTGGGGTTCGGAGCGGGCGGAGTTGCTGCGGGCGTTGGAGGCGGTCGCTTG
>NZ_BMTL01000140.1 GCF_014649655.1 Streptomyces humidus
CTCCATCTGCTCGGCCAGCTTCATGGCCTCCTCGATGAGGGTCTCGACGATCTTCGACTCGGGGACGGTCTTGATGACCTCGCCCTTCACGAAGATCTGGCCCTTGCCGTTGCCGGAGGCCACGCCGAGGTCGGCCTCTCGGGCCTCGCCGGGACCGTTGACGACACACCCCATCACGGCGACGCGGAGAGGGACCTCCATGCCGGTGAGACCGGCCGTGACCTCCTCGGCCAGCTTGTACACGTCGACCTGCGCACGGCCGCAGGACGGACAGGAGACGATCTCCAGGCCGCGCTGCCTGAGGTTCAGCGACTCCAGGATCTGGTTGCCGACCTTGACCTCCTCCACCGGAGGCGCCGAGAGCGAGACGCGGATGGTGTCGCCGATGCCCTGCGAGAGCAGCGCGCCGAAGGCCACGGCGGACTTGACCGTGCCCTGGAAGGCGGGACCGGCCTCGGTGACGCCGAGGTGCAGCGGGTAGTCGCACTGCGCGGCCAGCTGCCGGTACGCCTCGATCATCACGACCGGGTCGTTGTGCTTGACCGAGATCTTGATGTCGCGGAAACCGTGCTCCTCGAACAGCGACGCCTCCCACAGCGCCGACTCCACCAGCGCCTCCGGCGTCGCCTTGCCGTACTTCTGCAGCAGACGGCGGTCCAGCGAACCGGCGTTGACCCCGATGCGGATCGGCGTCCCGTGCTCCGCCGCCGCCTTGGCGATCTCCCTGACCTTGTCGTCGAACTGCTTGATGTTGCCCGGGTTCACCCGCACCGCCGCACACCCCGCCTCGATCGCGGCGAACACGTACTTCGGCTGGAAGTGGATGTCCGCGATCACCGGGATCTGCGACTTGCGCGCGATCGTCGCCAGCGCATCCGCGTCGTCCTGCGTCGGACACGCCACCCGCACGATCTGACAGCCCGACGCCGTCAACTCGGCGATCTGCTGCAACGTCGCACCGATGTCCGACGTACGCGTCGTCGTCATCGACTGCACCGACACCGGCGCGTCCCCGCCGACCGCCAC
>NZ_BMTL01000141.1 GCF_014649655.1 Streptomyces humidus
TATAAAACTGCCGATCATCGTTGACACCTGGGTCTCCGATCACTACGGAGATCCACATGCCGAAGTCCACCCCCACCGCCGCACCGCTTGACCGTGAGGCCAAGCGGCGCCTGGCCGTCATACGCCACGTCGAAGAGGTCACCGGGAACGTCGCGATGTCCTGCCGGTACTTCGGGATCAGCCGACAGGCCTACTACACCTGGTATCGCCGCTATCAGGCCGAGGGCGTCGAGGGCCTGCGCACCCGCTCCAAGGCGCCGAAGACCTGCCCGAACGCGACCCACGTCGAAGCGGTCGGGAAGATCATCTACCTGCGGCAGAACTACCACTTCGGCCCGGAGAAGATCGCCATGTACCTCAAGCGGTACCACGACGTCACCATCAGCAAGTCGGGCGTGTGGCGCATCCTCAACCGCCTGGACATGGGCCGCCTGCCGGCCTCGCAGCGCTACAAGCGCCACGACCGCCGATGGAAGCGCTACGAGAAGCAACTGCCCGGCCACCGCGTCCAGATCGACGTGAAGTTCATAGAACCGCTCGCCTCGATGCCCCAGGGCCGCCGCGGCGGCCGCAACAAGTACTTCCAGTTCACCGCCATCGACGACTGCACACGGCTGCGCGTCCTGCGGATCTACCCTCAGCTGAACCAGGCCACCGCCATCCAGTTCCTCGACTACGTCATCCAGCGCCTGCCGTTCCAGGTCGAGGTCATCCAGACCGACAACGGCGCCGAGTTCCAGTCCGCGTTCCACTGGCACGTCCTCGACAAGGGCATCGCCCACACCTACATCAAGCCCCGCACCCCACGGCTAAACGGCAAGGTCGAACGCTCCCACCGCATCGACGCCGAGGAGTTCTACCGGCTCCTGGACGGCGTCGTCATCGACGACGCCGAGGTCTTCAACGACAAACTGCGCGAGTGGGAGGACTACTACAACTACCATCGCCCCCACGGCGGCCTCGGCGGCCAGACCCCCTACGAACGCCTCAAGCAGAAGACCACGACCCAGGCGTAATCGTTG
>NZ_BMTL01000142.1 GCF_014649655.1 Streptomyces humidus
GTGAGGAGCCCTCGTGAACATCGGTGAGATCGCCCGGCGGGCCGGTGTGTCGCGGAGCACCGTGTCGTACGCCCTGAGCGGCAAGCGGCCCGTCTCCGAGGACACCCGCCGGAGGATCCAGCAGGTGATCGACGAGCTGGGCTACCGGCCCAACGCCAGTGCGCGGGCCCTGGCCAACGGGCGGACCAGCACCATCGGGCTGGTCTTCCCGCCGGCCGGGAACCGCTACACCGGCATGCAGCTGGACTTCATCGGCAGCGTGGTGGAGGCCGCGGCGGCGTACGACTACGACGTGCTGCTCTCCCCGAGCGGCGTGGACAGCGACCGCTCGTTCCAGCGGCTGCTGGCCGAGCGACGGGTCGACGGCGCGATCCTGATGGAGATCAGGCTCCACGACGACCGCGTCGACCACCTGGCCGCCCTGGACTTTCCCTCCGTGGCCATCGGCCGCACCGCCAGCGCGGACGGCGACTGGTGGGTCGCCCTGGACCACACCGCTCTGGCGGCGGCCTGCGTTCACCATCTGGCAGATCTCGGCCACCGCCGAGTCGCCTTCGTCAACCGGCCCGCACACCTGCTGGGGGCCGGGTACGAGTCGGCGCACCGGGGTCTGGACGGCTTCACCAAGGCCGCCGCGGAGCGGGGGCTGACGGTGCGGACGTACAGCTGCGGGGACGACGCTCCCTCGGGGCAGGCGTGCATGGAGCGGATCCTGCACGACGACCCGGCCACCACGGCCCTGGTCACGCTGAACGAGGCCGCGCTGGGCGGCCTGTACCGGGGGCTCGCGCATGCGGGCCGGCACGTGCCGCGCGACTTCTCCGTCACCGGGGTCGTGGCCGGCCGGTGGGCGGAGACGGTGACCCCGCAGCTCACCGCGGCGGACGTGCCGGCGGAGGAGATGGGCCGGCTGGCCGTCGACCTCCTCGTCGAGCGGCTCGAGCACCCCGACGCCCCGCCCCGGCACCACCTCCTCACCCCACCCGTCTCCCTGCGCGCCAGCACCGGCCCCGC
>NZ_BMTL01000143.1 GCF_014649655.1 Streptomyces humidus
AGAACGACTGCACCACAGACAGAACCCCAGCCGTCACCTCACGCACACCCCCGGCATCCAGCACCACCGACGGCACCTCCAACACCTCCACACCACCGACGGCAGCCACATCGCCGACCACCGACAGAGGCGACCACTCCACCCGGAACAACGCGTCACCAACTCCGCCCGCGGCCACCCTCAACTGCGCTTCGGGAACCGCCCGCAACACGAGCGACTCCACCGACGCGATCAAGGCACCTTCGCCAGTGACATCGAAGACTTCCAGGCGCGACGCGTCGGAACCGTTCGCGGCCGGTGTCACCCTGATACGGGCAGCCGAGGCACCGGTGGCATGCAAGGTCACTCCACGCCACTCCGCGGACAGACCGGAGTACCCGGTCGCACGGGCCGCGGCCTCCAGAAGCACCGGGTGCAGGCCGAAGCGCCCGGCATCGGCCACGAGTTCCTCGTCCAAGGCAAGCTCGATGCACTCCTCCGGCGCGGCCGCTTCACTGCCTGGTGCCAGAGCCGCGTCAGAGGAGGTCAGGGTCCCGGTGGCGTGGCGGGTCCAGAACTCGTCGCCGTTGTCCGCACGGGTGTACACACCGACCGTGCGGTGTCCCTCGTCGTCGGCACCCCCCACGGAGACCTGGACGCGAAGGGCTGCCGTGGCAGGCAGCACGATCGGCGTCTCGATCGTGAGCTCGCGCAACGAACCGGCACCGACCTCGTCGCCCGCGCGGATCGCCAGTTCGACCAGAGCCGCTCCCGGCACCACGCCGGCACAGGGCACGGTGTCCTCGACCAGCCATGGCTGGGCCGTGCGCGACAACCGCCCGGTACACAGCACGCCCCCGGTCTCCGGCACCGCCATCACCGCGCTGAGCAACGGGTGCCCCAGCGACACGTCAGTCGTCGGAGCGGTGGCTGCCAGCCAGAACCGCTGGCGTTGGAAGGCATACGTCGGCAGGTCGACCCGGCGGGCGCCCGTCCCGGCGAACACCCTCTCCCAGTCCACCTCCACACCC
>NZ_BMTL01000144.1 GCF_014649655.1 Streptomyces humidus
GGCCCTGCCTTCATGCCCCCGCGCGGCCACAATCACCTGAACAGCACACCCGTACGGAACCCCCAGCTCCACACTCGGTTTCGAGAAGCCCTCTGAGCTTCCCAAGCTCAGGGCCAATCAATGCCATTAGCCTGGGCCTGTGTCGATGGGTCAAGGGTCAGCCGGTGCCCTTCAGCTGAAGTGGGAACTCGTTGGTCATGGTTGGGCGAGATGCCACCTATCCGATGGCTCTTAGACAGCATCGGTATCCGCCAGCTACTGCACTGACGCGTTGGCGGACCTTGTAGCGGGAGCTGGTGAGCTGTAAGGGCGGCAGCGCTCAGCCCGGTTCTTCTTCGACACCGAGCCGCAAGAGCTTCGCTGGGTGCTCCACACAACGGATGACGCGGTCAACCTGACTATCTACAAGTTCCCCGACGTCGCCCTCAGCCCCAACCTTCCGGACTCCCACGGCACGGTGCTGTGGCAGGCGACCTATCCGCGTCCGGCATTCGCTCACGCTGTCTTGGAAGCGGCCCACACTGTGCTCACGGAGCATGGCGAGGCCGGCTATCTCGCCAAGTGGGCCATGCATCCCTACCTCGTCCCGCGGGTCCAGGGCCTCCGCAGGCTGCACATGCGCGACGACGTCTGCGACCTGCCCCACGGCATCTCGTGCCCGTAGGCGGCCCGCGCCGCCGTCTCAGTTTCCGTCTCATTCAGCCCCGGTCACGGCCGTTCAGCAAGGGCCACGCGCAGGGTTCGTCTTGCGGTCCAACCGCCCATGAACGCAGGTGAACGCCCCCGCACGCACCCCCACACCCCACCACCACAGTTGGAAAGCGTGTTGGGGGCAACCCCTCACGAGTTCGAATCTCGTATCCTCCGCCAGTGCCTCACCGGGCACGATGTCGAAGGGCCCCACCGTTCGGCGAATTCCAGGGGTCGTTGCAACACAGTGATCAACTGGCTGTGGCCAGGAGCTTAGCGAGGCGCTCGGCTGGGGTTTCCCAGCCGAGCGTTTT
>NZ_BMTL01000145.1 GCF_014649655.1 Streptomyces humidus
GAGCCTGGAAGGTCTACAACTGCCCGACGAGGAGATCAGTTTCCTGCCCTCAACGGTCTTGCCTGCACCAAGCGTCGCGTCAAGACTGAGTCACCCATTTCCTGCAGACGGAGCGGAGAGCGCATGTCTGGCGAGCGGATCCCCAAGGCGAGGAGACGGGCCCTTCTCGTAGTCGCAGTTGCTGTGGTTCTCCTGATCAGCGTCTACGCCGCGGTGGGCGCCATGCGTCGTGGGCTGGAGTTTGAGGTGTCGGTAAACTCCTACAACCCAAGGGATGACCGCAGGGTCATCGACGCGCGCGTCGAGATGCATCCCGACTTTGAGGTCGTGCGCACGTTCGCTGATTTCCAGAGTGATCGTGTGATCTTGCACGTAGTCGCACGGCAGCCGACATTGTCGTGGTCGGGTGGCGATTACGCGGACGTGCGATGGGTGCCCGTGAGGCTTGACAAGCCGCTCGGCGACCGGCAGGTGCTAGATGCTGTCAGCGGCAGCCCTGTGCCACGAATCTGATCCGTCGGCCGACAACAGCCTTGATCTTTGGAAGCAGCGCCTGCGAAGCTGCCGGAGCAGTGGCCCACGGAAGAGGAGCCGCCGGGCCATCCACGGGCCAGTAGCCATCGCGCCGAGCGGTCATAAGCGGGCACGAGGCGTAGGAGTGCCGGCCACCACGAGCCGGCCTTTCGGGCATCACGACCGATTGAGCGCGCTCTTCCAAACTGACGGTGCGGGTTCGATTCCCGTCGCCCGCTCCAACAGCCTCCGGCCCAGGTCAGAGGCTGCATCCCCCGATCCTGGGCCGGTCGGCTACTCCCCCGCTCCGATCTTGCGGGCCATCCGTGGGCCATTAGCTGCTCTGGCCGCCCTTGCCTCGGGTCTGCCGGACGATCCGCCGGTCCATGGCCGAGGCGATCTCGCGGTCCCGCTCGCTGGTTGCGTGCTGATAGATCAACGCCGCTCGCATGCTCGCATGCCCCATTCGCTGCATCAGCTCGCG
>NZ_BMTL01000146.1 GCF_014649655.1 Streptomyces humidus
GGTGGTGTGGAGGTGTTGGAGGTGCCGTCGGTGGTGCTGGATGCCGGGGGTGTGCGTGAGGTGACGGCTGGGGTTCTGTCTGTGGTGCAGTCGTTCTTGGCGTCGTCGGGTTCGGGTTCGGGGTCTTTGGTGGTGGTGACGCGGGGTGCGGTGGATGTCGGTGGTGGGTCTGGTGGGGCTGGTGGGTCGGGTGGGGTGGATCCGGTGGGGGCTGCGGTGTGGGGGTTGGTGCGTTCGGCGCAGGTGGAGGATCCGGGGCGGGTTGTTCTGGTGGATGTGGGGGTGGGTGAGCCGGTGCCTGCGGGTGGGGTGTTGGCGGGTGTGGTGGCTTCGGGTGAGTCGCAGGTTGCGGTGCGCTCGGGTGAGGTGTTGGTGCCGAGGCTGTCGCGTGTGGTGGTCCCGTCGTCGGACGGGCCGTCGGATGAGTCGGTGGGTGGGGGTGTGTTCCGGTCGGGTGGGACGGTGTTGGTGACGGGTGGTACGGGTGCGTTGGGTGCGGTGGTGGCGCGGCATCTGGTTGCGGTGCATGGGGTGCGGAGTCTGGTGTTGGTGAGTCGGCGTGGTGTGGGGGCTCCGGGTGCGGGTGTGTTGAAGGCGGAGTTGGAGGGGCTGGGTGCGCGGGTGGTGGTGGCGGCGTGTGATGTGGCTGATCGCGAGGCGTTGGCGCGGGTGTTGGGGGAGGTGTCGGCTGATGCTCCGTTGTCGGGGGTGGTGCATACGGCTGGTGTGCTGGATGACGGTGTGTTCGGGTCGTTGACGTCGGAGCGGTTGGCGGGGGTGTTGCGTCCGAAGGTGGATGCGGTGTTGGCGTTGCATGAGGTGACGCGGGGTCTGGATCTGGATGCCTTTGTTGTGTATTCCTCGGCGTCGGGTGTGCTGGGTGGTCCGGGGCAGGGCAATTATTCGGCGGCGAACGCGTTCCTGGACGCGTTCGCTCAGTGGCGCCGTGCGCAGGGGCTGCCGGCTGTGTCGCTGGCCTGGGGCCTGTGGGGTG
>NZ_BMTL01000147.1 GCF_014649655.1 Streptomyces humidus
GGCGCGGTATCCGGTGGATGCGGTGGTGCATGCGGCGGGTGTGCTGGACGACGGTGTGATCGACGCGTTGACGCCGGAGCGGTTCGCGGCGGTGTTGCGGGCGAAGGCGCTGGGCGCGTTGAACCTGGACGACCTCACCCGCGACCGCGACCTGGACGCCTTCGTCCTCTTCTCGTCGATCTCCGGCACCCTCGGCACCACGGGCCAGGGCAACTACGCCTCCGCCAACGCCTTCCTCGACACGCTGGCCCAGCGGCGACGGGCAGCCGGACTGCCCGCCACCTCGATCGTGTGGGGACCGTGGGCCGACGGCGGCATGGCCGACGAGGAAGTCGTCCACTGGCGCATGCACCGGGGCGGCGTCCTGCCGCTCCAGCCCGCTCTGGGCGTCCTGGCGCTGCAACGCGCGGTCGGCGAGCCCCGCCCGGTCGTCATGGTCGCGGACATCCACTGGGCCGAGTTCGCGCCCTTCTTCACCATCACCCGTCCCAGCCCGCTGATCGAGTCGCTGCCCGAGGCACGCGCGGCCGTCGAGGACGCCGGGGCCGCCTCCGAACGGTTCGGCCGCGGCGACGGCTCCGTCCTGCGCGACCAGCTCATCGGACTCACTCCCGCGGAACAGGAACGCGTGCTCCTCGAAGTCGTCCGCTTCTGCGCCGCCGGCATCCTCGGCTACGCGGGGGCCGCGGCCGTCCCGGCCGAGCGCGCCTTCCGCGACCTCGGCGTCGACTCACTCACCGCGGTCGAACTCCGCGGCACGCTCGCCCTGGCCACCGGCCTCCCCCTGTCCGCGACGCTGGTCTTCGACTATCCGACACCCGTACTGCTCACCCGGCACCTGCGGGAGTTGCTGCTGGGCGATGCGCCGGGTGCGGAGCCCGTCGTGCCGGCGGTCGGGGGTGCGGTCGCCGGTGACGATCCGGTGGTGATCGTCGGGATGGCGTGCCGGTTCCCGGGTGGTGTGGGGGATCCGGAGGGGCTGTGGCGGCTGC
>NZ_BMTL01000148.1 GCF_014649655.1 Streptomyces humidus
GTCGGTGGTGTTCGCGGAGTGGATGGGGCGGTGTGGGGAGGCGTTGGAGCCGTTTGTGGGGTGGTCGTTGGTGGATGTGTTGGGTGATGAGGAGGCGTTGGGTCGGGTTGATGTGGTGCAGCCGGTGTTGTGGGCGGTGATGGTGTCGTTGGCGGGGTTGTGGCGGTCGGTGGGTGTGGAGCCGGTGGCGGTGGTGGGTCATTCGCAGGGTGAGATTGCGGCGGCGTGTGTGGTGGGTGCGTTGTCGTTGGAGGATGGTGCGCGGGTGGTGGCGGGGCGTAGTGGGGTGATTGCGTCGTCGTTGGCCGGTGGGGGTGGGATGTTGTCGGTGGGTTTGCCGGTGGGTGTGGTGGAGGGGCGGTTGGGTGGGGGGTTGTCGGTTGCTGCGGTGAATGGGCCGTCGTCGGTGGTGGTGGCGGGTGGGGTGGATGCGTTGGGTGTGTTGGAGGGGGAGTTGCGTGGTGAGGGGGTGCGGGTGCGTCGGGTTGCGGTGGATTATGCGTCGCATTCGGTGGAGGTGGAGCGGGTGGAGGGTGAGTTGGCGGGGGTGTTGGAGGGGGTTTCGGGTGTGTCGGGTGGGTCGGGGGTGGCGTTTTATTCGACGGTGACGGGTGGGGTGGTGGATGGGGGGTTGTTGGATGCGGGGTATTGGTATCGGAATCTGCGGGAGCCGGTGCGTTTGGAGGAGGTGACGCGGGTTCTGTTGGGTGAGGGGCGGCGGGTGTTCGTGGAGATGAGTCCGCATCCGGTGTTGGGTTTTGTGGTGGCGGAGACGATGGGTGCGGTGGGTGTGGAGGGGTTGGTGGTGGGGTCGTTGCGTCGTGGTGAGGGGGGTTTGGATCGGTTTTTGCGGTCGGTGGGTGAGGTGTTCGCGGGGGGTGTCGATGTTGATTGGGGGGCTGCGTTCGACACGCGGGGGGCCCGGCGGGTGGAGCTGCCGACGTATCCCTTCCAGCACCAGCGCTACTGGCT
>NZ_BMTL01000149.1 GCF_014649655.1 Streptomyces humidus
CAGGGGGCGCAGTGGGTGGGGATGGGGCGGGAGTTGTGGGAGGTGTCGCCGGTGTTCGCGGCGTCGATGGAGGCGTGTGAGGGGGCGTTGGCTCCTTTTGTGGACTGGTCGTTGAGTGAGGTGGTGCGGGGTGGGGGTGAGTTGGTTGATGTGGATGTGGTGCAGCCGGTGTCGTGGGCGGTGATGGTGTCGTTGGCGGCGGTGTGGCGGGGGTGTGGGGTGGTGCCGTCGGTGGTGGTGGGTCATTCGCAGGGGGAGATCGCTGCTGCGGTGGTGGCGGGTGGTCTGTCGTTGGAGGACGGTGCGCGGGTGGTGGCGTTGCGTTCGCGGGCGATCCGTGCGATCGCGGGGCGTGGCGGGATGGTGTCGGTGCCGTTGTCGTTGGATGGTGTGGAGGAGTTGCTGGCGGGTTGGGCGGGTCGTGTCGGTGTTGCTGCGGTGAACGGTCCGGGTTCGGTGGTGGTGGCGGGGGATGCGGACGCTCTCGATGAGTTGATGGCGCACTGTGAGGGGGTGGGTGTCCGGGCGCGTCGTGTGCCGGTGGATTACGCCTCGCACACCTGGCATGTGGAGGACATCGAGGCGGAGCTGGCGGAGGTGCTGGCTCCGGTGGTGCCGCGTTCGGGTGTGGTGCCGTTCTTCTCGACGACGCTGGCGGAGGTCGTGGACACGGCTGGTTTGGACGGGGGTTACTGGTATCGGAATCTGCGTGAGCGGGTGCGTTTCGCGGATGCGGTCGAGGCTCTGGTGGGGCAGGGCTATGGGGCGTTCGTGGAGGTGAGTTCGCATCCGGTGTTGGGGATGGCGGTGCAGGAGGCGGCGCCGGATGCGGTGGTGGTGGGCACGTTGCGGCGGGACCGGGGTGGTGCGCACCGTTTCCTGATGTCGTTGGCGGAGGCGTGGGTGCGGGGTGTGGGGGTGGACTGGACGGCCGT
>NZ_BMTL01000150.1 GCF_014649655.1 Streptomyces humidus
GAACGGACGAACCACGCCCATCTCTCCCGCCGCCAGCCGGAATTCATGCCCACCCAGCCCGAACCAAACGATCACGTTCGGAAAGCGGATGGCGTCTTACCGCCCACCAGTCCAAAGGACGCGAGTGGAACACGGTAGCCGTCAGGTTGAGCCCTGCAGACGCTGCGGCCCTGGCGCACGGCCTCGACCCTGCACGGTCAGACCATCGTGCCCTGTACGTGGCACTCACGCGCGCCCGCCTCAACACCCTTGCCCTAACTTGAAAGTGGCACGCCCCATACACTCCGGGCCGAACGTCGCGGACGTCCCCACGGGAAGCAGGAGCTGGTCCTCGGCGACCAGGTGGCCGCGAAGATGTGCGGGGACACCCGGCCTTGTGCAGTTGGTCGGTGTGGCCGACACCAAGCTCTCAACGGGGCACCGGCCGCGGGGCTTCGACGACGGGCTGCGTGGCTCGCATGAGACGCGTGCGTGACGATGTCACGGCAGATGACCTGGAGCGCTTCGTCATCGCGGGTGCCTCGGGAATGGCCGTTGCGGCGCGAACCCGCCAGTTCGGCACGGATCCTGGAGGGAGCGGGGCAGCGGCCGGGCCCACGCCATTCAGGCAGGGCACAGCAGTTCCTCGGGGCGAGCGTGCTCGAAGGCAAGCGGCTTCTGCGACGGAACTGGTCATGGGCCGTGCTGACTGGGCAACATCGCTTGTGTCACGAGAAGTTCGATCTCATCCCTCTGCGCCTCGGCCATACTGTTTCGTCGGGAACTGACGGTCCAACGGGGTGGGGTGCGTGCATGACGACCGTTGAGGATGATGGGAGCAGGGCGCGCCTAGGGCCTGTCTGGAGTTGTGATCAAGGCTGCGATCCGAGGTATCGGATCCAGAGGAGGCCGGCGCATAATTCGAGTCCGGCCTGGTAGCTTTCA
>NZ_BMTL01000151.1 GCF_014649655.1 Streptomyces humidus
CCAGTCGGTCTGGAAGAGGTTGTCGACGTGGCGGGCGTCCACCGCGGCGAGATCCCCGGACACCTCCCGCAACACGAGCGACTCCACCGAAGCCACCGGCTCACCCGCAGCATCCGCCAACTCCAACCCCACCGCACCCGACCCCAACACCACCATCCGCACCCGCAACGCACGCGCACCCGACGCCCACAACGACACACCCGACCACGAGAACGGCAACCGCACCCGCCCATCCCCGAACACCGACGTGAACACCACCGCATGCAACGCCGCATCCACCAACGCCGGATGCACCCCGAACCGCCCCGCAACACCCTCCTCCCCCTCCGGCAACACCACCTCCGCGAAAACCTCCTCACCCCGCCGCCACACACCACGCAAACCCCGAAACACCGGACCGTACGACAACCCCAAACCAGCCAACCGCTCATACACACCCACCACCGACTCCGCCACCGCCCCCCGCGGCGGCCACACCCCCAGATCAGCCGAAACCACCGGCCCACCCACACCCACACCCACACCCACCAGCACACCCGTGGCATGCAACGTCCACGGAAGACCCTCCCACCCATCCTCCACACGAGAATGAATCTCCACCCCGCGACGACCCCCCTCATCCACCGCACCCACCCGAACCTGAACCCGCACCCCACCCCGCTCCGACACCACCAACGGCGCCGCAAGCGTCAGATCCTCCACCCGCTCACAACCCGCCAACTCACCCGCCCGCAACGCCAACTCCAGAAAACCCGTCCCCGGAAACACCGCCACCCCACCCACCACATGATCCCGCAACCACCCCTGCACACCACACGACAAACGCCCCGTCAACACCAGCCCATCACCACCGGCCAACTCCACCGCCGCACCCAACAACGGATGCCCCGCCGCACCCAACCCCACCGCACCCAGATCGC
>NZ_BMTL01000152.1 GCF_014649655.1 Streptomyces humidus
GGCGAGCGTGATGCGGCCGAAGGTGGACGCGGTGACGCATCTGGACGAGCTGACCCGGGCCGCGGACCTGTCCGCGTTCGTCGTCTTCTCCTCCGTCATGGGCACCTTCGGTGGCGCGGGGCAGGCCAACTACTCCGCCGCCAACGCCTTCCTGGACGCCTTCGCGTCGTTGCGTCGAACCGCTGGCCTGCCCGCGATCTCCCTCGGCTGGGGCCCCTGGGCTCCGGGGGCGGGCATGACGGCCGAGCTGACCGAAGCGGACCTGCGCCGCATGGCACGCGGCGGCATGCTGCCGCTGGCCCCTGAGCGGGGTCTCGCCCTGCTGGACATGGCGCTCAAGCAGGGACCTGGGTTCGAGCGGGCTGCGGTACTGCCCGTCGACCTGGATCTCGCCGGGCTGCGTCGGCGGGCGCCCGAGGAAGTGCCCACCATGCTGCGCGCTCTGGTCCGGGGCCGTGCGCGTCGCAAGGCCGAGGTGCGGAGCGTGGACGGAACGCTGCACCAGGACCTCAGGGCACAGCTCACGGCGGCTTCGCCGGCAGACCGTGACCGGCACGTGGCCGGCCTGGTTCAGGGCGCTGCGGCCGCCGTGCTCGGCCACGCCTCCGCCACGGACATCGAGGTGGACCACACCTTCAAGGAACTGGGCTTCGACTCCTTGACCTCGGTGGAGCTGCGTAACCGTGTGGCCGCGGCCACCGGCATGAGGCTCCCCGCCACCCTGATCTTCGACTACCCCACGCCCGCCGCCCTGATCCGGCACATCGGGACAGAGCTGGTGGGAGCAGAGCGGACAGCAGGCGACGCGGCGCTGCCCGCGCCGGTGAGTGTGGGTGACGATCCGGTGGTGATCGTGGGTATGGCGTGCCGGTTCCCGGGTGGGGTGGGTTCGCCGGAGGATCT
>NZ_BMTL01000153.1 GCF_014649655.1 Streptomyces humidus
AGGCGCACCGAGCGGGCGACGGCGATGCCGGCCTTCTCCTGCGCCTCGTCGGTGGACGCGCCGAGGTGCGGGGTGGCCACGACCTGGTCGAACTCGAACAGCGGGGAGTCCGTGCAGGGCTCCTTGGCGTACACGTCGAGACCGGCGCCGGCGACCCGGCCCTCCTTCAGCGCCGAGTACAGCGCCTCCTCGTCGACGATGCCGCCGCGCGCGGCGTTGACGATGCGCACGCTCGGCTTGACCTTGCGCAGCGCCTCGTCGCCGATCAGTCCGACCGTCTCGGGGGTCTTGGGCAGGTGGACGGTGATGAAGTCGGAGACCTCGAGCAGCTCGTCCAGTGACAGGACCTTCACGCCCGTCTGCGCGGCGCGCGCGGGCTGCACGTAGGGGTCGTAGGCGACGACCTTCATGCCGAAGCCGGACATGCGCTGCGCGACGAGCGCGCCGATGCGGCCGAGGCCGACGACGCCGAGGGTCTTCTCGGCGAGCTCGACGCCCGTGTACTTGCTGCGCTTCCACTCGCCGTTCTTCAGCGCGGCGTCGGCCTGCGGGATGTGGCGGGCGGTGGCGAGCAGCAGACCGCAGGCCAGCTCGGCGGCGGTCACGATGTTCGAGGTGGGGGCGTTGACGACCATCACGCCGGCCTTGGTGGCGGCGGAGACGTCGACGTTGTCCAGGCCGACGCCGGCTCGTGCGACGACCTTCAGCCTGTGCGCGGCGGCGATCGTCTCGGCGTCGACCTCGGTGGCCGAGCGGATCAGGATCGCGTCGGCGTCGGCGACGGCCGGGAGCAGTTCGGCTCGGTCGGCTCCGTTGCAGTGCCGGATCTCGAAGTCCGGGCCGAGTGCGTCCACGGTCGCGGGCGACAGCTCTTCAGCGATGAGTACGACAGGT
>NZ_BMTL01000154.1 GCF_014649655.1 Streptomyces humidus
CTGTTCTCGGGTCAGGGCAGTCAGTGGCCGGGGATGGGGCGGGGGTTGTATGACGCGTTCCCGGTGTATGCGGAGGCTTTCGATGCGGCGTGTGGGGCGTTCGAGGGGGTGGGGCTGGGTGGTCTGCGGGGGGTGATGTGGTCTTCGGAGGAGGTGCATCAGACCCGGTTTGCGCAGGCTGCTTTGTTTGTGCATGAGGTGGCGTTGGTGGCGTTGCTGGAGTCGTGGGGTGTGGTTGCGGATGTGGTGGCTGGTCATTCGCTGGGTGGGCTGACGGCGGCGTATGTGGCGGGTGTGTGGTCGTTGGGGGATGCGGCGCGGTTGATCGAGGCGCGGGGCCGGCTGATGCAGGCGCTGTCCTCGGGTGGGGCGATGGCCGCGGTGGAGGCGAGTGAGGCGGAGGTGCGTGAGGCGTTTGGGGGGATCGACATCGCGGCGGTCAACGGTCCGCGGGCGGTGGTGGTCTCCGGGCCGGAGGCCGAGGTGGAGGGGGTCCGGGAGTATTTCCGGGACCGTCGTAGTCGGCGTCTGTCGGTGTCCCACGCGTTTCATTCGGTGTTGATGGAGCCGGTGCTGGACGCCTTCCGTGAAGTGGTGGCGGGTCTGGAGTGCCGTCCGCCGTTGCGCCGGGTGATCTCGGATGCGACGGGTGAGGTGCTGACGGCTGAGCAGGCGGCGGACCCGGACTACTGGGTCGGTCATGTCCGGGGCACGGTCCGGTTCGCGGACGTGGTGGCGAACGCTGATGTCACACGTTTTGTGGAGATCGGCCCGGACGCGGCGCTGACTCCGATGGTTCAGCAGACGCTGCCCGAGGCGGTCTGCTTCCCGTTGCAGCGGGCGGGTCAGGACGAGC
>NZ_BMTL01000155.1 GCF_014649655.1 Streptomyces humidus
GCCGGCACGGCGTCGATGTCGTTGTAGTAGTCGCCGTGGGGGCCGCCGAACTGGTCGCTGAGCTGGAGGTCGGGGTTGCGGGTCCAGGAGAAGGCGGCCGTGATCGGGTCGTGGTCGGAGAGCATGCGGCCGTCGTCGGTGAGGAACTTCGCGTGTTCGTTGGCGTAGGCCGTGGCGCGGAGTGAGAGGAGTCGGCTGCCGCGGTAGAGGACCTTGTCGACGACTTCGCAGGTGTCGGGGACGGTGGGGCCGCTCTGGTCGCAGACGAGGGCGTCGCTGCCCTTGGCGGGCGGGGTGCCGCCGCGGACGAGTTCGACCCAGGGGTCGGTGAGGCCGTTGGCGGCGGCGAACTCGGCGATGGTGTCGCCGCTGCGGGTGTAGCGGGTGTTGGTGTCGCCCATGACGACGACGGCGTTGCCCGCGGAGTGGCTCTTGATGAAGGCGGTGAGCTGGTTGAGGTTGTCGGCGCGGGAGGCGAGGTCGCCTGCGTTGGTGCCGGCGTTGGTGTGCAGGTTGTAGAAGTCGACGTAGACGCCCTCGGCGAGGCGTTCGCGCAGGAAGGTGAAGCCCTTGGGGGTCAGGCAGTCGCCGGAGTCGATCTGGCAGGAGTTCCAGCGCACGCGCTCGAAGTCGTCGGTGTCGTAGGGGAGTTTCGAGAGGGTGTTGAGGCCGCTGCCGATGCCCGCGCCGCCGCTGGTGGGGGTGCGGTAGGCGTGCGCGGTGTCGCCGGCGTAGAGGTAGGAGTGGTAGTTGAAGTCCTCCTCCACGTGCACGATGTCGTAGGGGGCGATGCGCCGGCCGATGGCCGTGGTGCTGGTGTCACGCGGCGTCGAGGCGCTCGAGA
>NZ_BMTL01000156.1 GCF_014649655.1 Streptomyces humidus
GGCAGGTCGACCCGGCGGGCGCCCGTCCCGGCGAACACCCTCTCCCAGTCCACCTCCACACCCCGGGCATGCAGCCGGCCCAGGCAGTTCATCAGTGCCCGGTCCTCGGGTACGTCCCGTCGCAGGGAGGGCACACAGTCCCCGTCCACCATCCCCGACAACACACCGTCAGGACCCAACTCCACGAACGTGGTCACCTTCAGCTCCCGCAGCGCCCGCACCCCGTCGTGGAAACGCACCGTGCCACGCACGTGCTCCACCCAGTACTCCGCCGAACACAACCGACCCGCATCCGCCACCCCACCCGACAGATTCGACACCACCGGCACAGCGGGCTCGTGATACGTGAGCGCGGCCGCGACCTGACGGAACTCCTCCAGCATCGGATCCATCAACGACGAATGAAACGCATGCGAGACCCGCAACCGCTTCGACCGCCGCCCCTCAAGACGAGCCACCACCCCCACAACCGCCTCCTCGGCACCCGACAGCACCAACGAGGACGGACCATTGACCGCAGCGACACACACACCCTCCGTCAGCAGAGGCGCCACCTCGTCCTCCGCCGCCTCCACCGCGAACATCACCCCACCCGACGGCAGAGCCTGCATCAACCGCCCCCGCGCCACCACCAGAGCCGCCGCATCCTCCAACGACCACACACCCGCCACAAACGCAGCCGTCACCTCACCGACCGAATGACCCGCCAGATAGTCAGCACGCACACCCCAGGACTCCACCAACCGGAACAACGCCACCTCGACCGCGAACAACGCCGGCTGCGCAAACCGCGTCTCCTCCAACAAC
>NZ_BMTL01000157.1 GCF_014649655.1 Streptomyces humidus
GTCTGAGCCACAAGTGAAACCACCCCATGCCCGGGACCTCGACAGCTGAATAGCGAACAACTCCTCAGGCAAAAGTGCGATCCTCCCAAAACCATGACCATTGGAACGGGCTCAGAAAACACTCCTAGGATCATATCTCTAAGACAGTAGTACCATGTGTCTAACACTGAGACAGGTGCCTGACACAACAGCTGAATAGTGAATAGCAAGCCAGCAAAGGGACGGATTCCCTCAAAAGTTGGACTTGATGAAAGAGCTCCAAAGGTAGTGCTAGGTTTCAGTCTCACTTGGTCTGAGACATTGCTGAGACCACCTCGTACGTAGCCTGGGGTGGTGACGACTGAATAGCAGATTGCAAGCCAGCCAGTGGATGGATTGCCCTGAAATTAGGATCAAATGAAAGGACTCACCAGATAGCACTAGGTTCTGGTCCCACTTTGTCTGAGACACTGCTGAGACCACCTCGTGCCTGGGACGTCAGCGGCTGAATAGTGAATTGCAAGCCAGCCAGTGGACCGATCGCCCTGAAAGTAGGACCAAACGAAAAGGCTTATTGAATAGCACTAGGTTTTGGTCTCACCTCACCTGAGACAACCCTTGCAATGGCATGGTGCCTGAGCCTTCAACGACTGAATAGCGAATAGCAAAGCAACCGCTGGAGCGATCATCCTGAAACCAGAACCGTTGGAACGGGCTCGAAAAACACTCCTAGGATCATACCCCACCTCACTGGTAGACCTATAACTGATTATGACTACTTACTTGATTAGGCTGACT
>NZ_BMTL01000158.1 GCF_014649655.1 Streptomyces humidus
CGGCACGAACGCGCATGTGGTGCTGGAGGAGGCTGAGGCGGTCGGGGAGTCGGAGGTGGTGGAGGGGGTCGCCGGGCCGGGTGCGGGTGCGGGTGTGGGTGTGGGTGTGGGTGGTGTTGGTGGTGTGGTGTTGTGGCCGGTTTCGGGGCGTGGTGAGGGTGCGTTGCGGGCGCAGGCGGCGAGGCTGTTGGAGGGGGTGGGGGGTTCTCCGGTCGAGGTGGGGTTGTCGCTGGCGGTGACGCGGTCGGTGTTCGAGGACCGTGCGGTGGTGGTGGGTTCGGGTGTGGAGGAGTTGCGGGCGGGGCTGGTGGCGTTGGCGGGGGGTGAGTCGGATGCGCGGGTGGTGCGGGGCAGTGTGCTGCGGGGGCGTACGGCGTTCCTGTTCGCGGGTCAGGGCTCGCAACGTCTTGGTATGGGGCGGGAGTTGTATGAGGCGTATCCGGTTTTCGCGGAGGCTTTCGACGCGGTTTGCGCTCACCTGGACACCGGGCTGCCGTGCCCGTTGAGGGAGGTGGTGTTCGGTGAGGATGCGGAGCTGCTGAACCGGACGGAGTTCGCGCAGCCGGCGCTGTTCGCTTTGGAAGTGGCGTTGTTCCGGCTGTTGGAGTCGTGGGGTGTGCGGCCGGACGTGCTGGCGGGGCATTCCGTCGGTGAGCTGGCGGCGGCGTATGTGGCGGGTGTGTGGTCGTTGGCGGATGCGTGTCGTCTGGTGGTGGCGCGTGGCCGGTTGATGCAGGCGTTGCCGTCGGGTGGTGCGATGG
>NZ_BMTL01000159.1 GCF_014649655.1 Streptomyces humidus
AGATCCTCCGGCGAACCCACCCCACCCGGGAACCGGCACGCCATACCCACGATCACCACCGGATCGTCACCCACACTCACCGGCGCGGGCAGCGCCGACGCCATGTCGACGCTCTCCGCTTCGTCCGACAGCTCGGACAGGAGATGGCGGGCGAGGGCGGCCGGTGTCGGGTAGTCGAAGACCAGCGTGGCGGGGAGCCTCATGCCGGTGGCCGCGGCCACACGGTTACGCAGCTCCACCGACGTCAGGGAGTCGAAGCCGAGAGCCTTGAAGGGCTGGTCGGCCTCCAGGTCGGTGGCGGACGCGTGGCCCAGGACGGAGGCGGCCTGCCCGCGCACGAGGTCGATCAGAAACCTCTCGCGCTCGGCCTCGGGAAGCCCTCCGACCTGCCGGGCGAGGTCGCCCGCCCCTCCCGGCACGGCCCGCGCCTCCACGGTCCGGCGTGCGGACGTGCGCACCAGAGCCCGCAGCAGATCGGGGACGTTTCCACCCCTGCGGAGCGCTGCGAGGTCGAGATTGAGCGGCAGCACCGCCGCCTTTCCGAGCGCCGGGCCGATCTCCAGAGCGGCGTCGAACAGTCCGAGTCCCTGCTCGAGGGCGAGCGGCCGCAAGCCCTCGCGTGCCATGCGGCGCAGGTCCGCTTCGGTCAGCTCGGCCGTCATGCCCGCCCCCGGAGCCCAGGGACCCCAGCCGAGGGAGACCGCGGGCAGCCCCGACGCACGGCGGCGGGCGG
>NZ_BMTL01000160.1 GCF_014649655.1 Streptomyces humidus
ATAGTCAGCACGCACACCCCAGGACTCCACCAACCGGAACAACGCCACCTCGACCGCGAACAACGCCGGCTGCGCAAACCGCGTCTCCTCCAACAACTCCCCGCCCTCGAAGACCAGCTGCCTCAACGGCCGGCCAAGATGCCCGTCCACCGCCGCGCACACCTCGTCGAAAGCCTCCGCGAACACCGGGAAAGCGGCGTGCAGTTCACGCCCCATACCGGCCCGCTGCGACCCCTGACCCGTGAACAACACACCCACACGACCCGCAACGACCGCTCGCGACTCCACCGACATCAGACGCTCCCGCGCCTCAGCCGCCGAACCCGCCACCACCACCGCACGATGATCGAAACGAGCACGCGTCGTCGCCAGCGAATACGCCACATCCCTGAGACTCAGTTCACGGTGCAGTTCCATATGGACGGCCAGGCTCCGGGCCTGCGCGCTCAGCGCTTCGGCCGTCCTGCCCGACAGGACGAGGGGTACGAGCCCGCTTGTCGGTGTCGGTTCGGGCGCGTTCTGCTCGACGGCTTCCAGGATGACGTGAGCGTTGGTGCCGCTGATGCCGAAGGAGGAGACGGCGGCCCGGCGGGGGCGGTCATGGCTCGTCGGCCATTCCCGCGCCTCGGTCAGCAGCTCCACCGCGCCGGCCGACCAGTCCACCTTCGGCGACGGCTCATCCACATGCAGCGTCTTCGGCAGCACA
>NZ_BMTL01000161.1 GCF_014649655.1 Streptomyces humidus
GGTGGCTTCGGTGGAGTCGCTCGTGTTGCGGGAGGTGTCCGGGGATCTCGCCGCGGTGGACGCCCGCCACGTCGACAACCTCTTCCAGACCGACTGGACCGTCGTCCCGCTCGACCAGTCCGTCGACGGGCCGACGCACGCCCCCGCCCTCCCCGTTGATCTCCCCGACACCGTTGTGGAACCCGGGTCGGACGTCCTGGTGCGGGTGCGGCGGCCGGCCGTATGCGCGGCCGAGGCAGCCCACGAGGCCACGGCCGGCGTACTCGCCCACGTCCAGGCCTGGTTGGCGGCGGAGCGATTCGAGGGCGCCCGTCTGGTGTTCGTCACCGAAGGGGCCGTCGCGATCGATGAATCCTCACCCGATCCGGCAATGGCGGCGGTGTGGGGCCTGGTCCGCGCGGCACGCGCCGAGGCGCCGGACCGGTTCGCGCTGCTGGACGTGGACGGCACGGACGCGTCATGGAACCTGGTGCCCGCCGCGCTCGCCTCGGGCGAGCCGGAGCTGGCCCTGCGTGTCGGCACGGCCTGTGCGCCCCGGCTCGTCCGCGCCGCGACCGCTCCGGCTCTCACCGTCCCCACAGGACAGCCGGAATGGCGGCTCGACATCGTGGAGAAGGGGACGTTGGAGGGGCTTGGTCTGTGTCCGGTGGCGGAGGCGGGTGCGGAGCTGGGTGTGGGGCAGGTTCGTGTGGCGGTGCGTG
>NZ_BMTL01000162.1 GCF_014649655.1 Streptomyces humidus
GGCATCGCCGCCACCACGGCCACACTGCTGGCCGCCGTACTGTCCCCGGCCGCCGGCGCGGCCGGCAGACCCACCCGGGCGACCGCGCTCGACCACGCGGCGGCGGCTCTCGCCGACCACGCGGCGGCCCTGGGCCTGAGCTCCGTGCAGGGCACGTCCGTGCGGGACGTGGTCGTCGACAAGGACGGCGCCCAGCACGTCCGCTACGACCGCACCTACCGCCGGCTCCCCGTCCTGGGAGGCGACTTCGTCGTCCACCTGGGACGCGACGGCGCGTACCGCGGCGCCGACCGGGCGACGCGGGCGGCGATCTCGCTGCCGGGCATCGCCCCGAAGGTGTCGGCGCCCAGGGCCGCCGACATCGCCGCCGACGCCCTGCGCGCGGCCGAGCCGGGCGAGACGCTGAAGCAGGTGAAGGCCAGGCCGCAGCTCGTCGTCGACGCCCTGCACGGCGCCCCGCGACTGGCCTGGCGCACGAACGTCGTCGCCCTGGACTCGCTCGGCAACCCGGTCGCCCGCACGGTGCTCACCGACGCCCGCACCGGCGCCCGGATCGACGCCTGGGACGCCGTCGAGACGGCCACCGGCGACGGCAAGTCCCTGTACGGCGGCACGGTTCCGCTGGAGACGACCCTCTCCGGATCGGCGTACCAGCTCAAGGACCCCACGCGCGGCAACACCTACACCGGCGACGCGGCC
>NZ_BMTL01000163.1 GCF_014649655.1 Streptomyces humidus
TGCGGCTGCCCTTCAACGACGCCGGATCGATCCCCGCCCGCTCCAGCACCTCCCACGACGTCTCCAACAGCAACCGCTGCTGCGGATCCATCGCCAACGCCTCACGCGGACTGATACCGAAGAACCCCGGATCGAACTCCCCCGCATCATGCAAGAACCCACCATGGCGAACCATCGACTTACCCACCGCATCCGGATCAGGATCGAACAACCGCCCCACATCCCAGCCCCGGTCCTCCGGAAACGCCGAAATACCGTCCCGCCCCTCCGACACCAGACCCCACAGATCCTCCGGCGAGGAAACCCCACCCGGCAGCCGACACCCCATCGCCACAATCGCAATCGGATCCTCCGACACCCCCGACACCGCAACACCGGACGCCCCCCGGTCCACCGACCCGGCAGCCACCGCCTCCCCGCCCACCAACTCCCCACGCAAGAACTCCGCCAGCACACCCGGCGACGGATAATCGAAAATCAACGTCGCCGGCAACCGCAGACCCGTCACCGCATGCAAACGGTTCCGCAACTCCACCGCCGTCAACGAATCAAAACCCAGATCACTGAACGCCTGACCCGCACCGATGTCCCCCGCACCCGCATGCCCCAACACCACCGCCACCTCACCCGACACCAACTCCACGAGACGGCGCTTCTGTTCGTCGA
>NZ_BMTL01000164.1 GCF_014649655.1 Streptomyces humidus
TGCCGTGCCCGTTGCGGGAGGTGGTGTTCGGTGAGGATGCGGAGCTGCTGAACCGGACGGAGTTCGCGCAGCCTGCGCTGTTCGCTCTTGAGGTGGCGTTGTTCCGGTTGCTGGAGTCGTGGGGTGTGCGGCCGGATGTGCTGGCGGGGCATTCCGTCGGTGAGATCGCGGCGGCGTATGTGGCGGGTGTGTGGTCGTTGGCGGATGCGTGCCGTCTGGTGGTGGCGCGTGGCCGGTTGATGCAGGCGTTGCCGTCGGGGGGTGCGATGGCCGCGGTCGAGGCGTCCGAGGACGAGGTGCTGCCGCTGCTGGGTGCTGAGGTGGGTGTTGCGGCGGTCAACGGGCCGCGGGCGGTGGTGGTTTCGGGCGCGGCGCAGGCCGTCGAGGAGATCGCGGACCTTTTCCGAGGTCAGGGCCGCAAGGTGACCACGCTACGGGTGAGCCATGCCTTCCACTCGCCCCTGATGGAGCCGATGCTCGACGAATTCCGGGCTGTCGCGGAGGACCTCTCCTACGACCGTCCGCAGGTGCCCGTCGTCTCCACGGTGACCGGCGGGCCCGTCACCGAGGAGTTGATGTCGCCCGGTTACTGGGTGGAGCACGTGCGGGCGACGGTGCGTTTCGCCGATGCCGTGGCGGTTCTGGACGGGCAGGACGGTGTCC
>NZ_BMTL01000165.1 GCF_014649655.1 Streptomyces humidus
TGGACTGGTCGGCCGGCGCGGTGGAGCTGCTGACCGAGGCGCGGGAATGGCCGGCGAGCCATGACCGCCCCCGCCGGGCCGCCGTCTCCTCCTTCGGCATCAGCGGCACCAACGCCCACGTCATCCTTGAGGCCGTCGAGGCGGAGTCTCCGGTGGAGCGTGCGGTGGAGCCTGGTGCGGTGGCGTCTGGTGGTGTGGTGCCGTTGGTGGTGTCGGGCAGGTCGCCGGGCGCGGTGCGTGCGCAGGCGGTGCGGCTTGCCGGGTTCCTGGAGGAGCGGCCGGGCCTGGATCTGGCGGATGTGGCGTACTCGCTGGCGACAGCGCGTGCTCGTTTCGATCATCGTGCGGTGGTGGTGGCGGGTTCGGCGGGTGAGGCGCGGGAGCGTCTGATGTCGGTGGAGTCGCGGGCGGTTGTTCCGGGTCGTGTGGGTGTGTTGTTCACGGGTCAGGGGTCGCAGCGGGTCGGGATGGGGCGTGAGTTGTATGCCGCTTTCCCGGTGTTCGCGGCGGCTTTCAACGAGGTGTGCGCGGTCGTCGATGAGGGGCTGGGCTGTTCGCTGAAGGATCTGGTCTTCGGTGATGAGGCGGTGTTGTTGGAGGAGACGCGGTTTGCGCAGCCGGCGTTGTTCGCGGTCGAGGTGGCGTTGTTCCGGTT
>NZ_BMTL01000166.1 GCF_014649655.1 Streptomyces humidus
GATCGTGGTGTCGACCTGGCTCTTCGCCGTGAAATTGGCGCGCGTGCCGGCACGCAGCTGCTCCTGGTTCATCACCGCCGAGTTCCTGGACCGGTAGGCGCCCTGCTCCTGACTGGGTGTTCCGAACTGCCGGACGAACGCCCAGTACGCGTCCGCGTCCAGCTGGAACTCCAGGACGACCTCATCGTGAGACGCTGCGTTCACATTGCTGAATTTACGAGTATGTGTGAGGGACGTCGTGAAGAACTTCCGGTGCTCGTCGCTCCTGTTGTGCGCCATGGCCTGCCTCAGCCCTGAGGTATAGCTCGACGCACTCAGGAACTGTCCCGCTTCGCTGCGTGCCATCTTGCGATAAAGGCGAACGATCCGAGGGTTCGAGGATTCCATGGTCGTCGCCTCGGTCTGCCGCTGCCTCCGGTTTCTCTCCAGCTCGTCATGGAACGACCTCATCTCTTTCATGAGGACTTCGCTGTAGATCAGCCGGGATTCAAAGACGGAGTGATCCAGGTGCGAGTAGACTTCGTCGAAAGTAGGAACACGGGAAACGTCGAAAAGGGAGAACATTCCGGCGTACTGACCATAGAAACGCTCCATGGCATCCGCTGTGATCTTCCTTGCGGGCGCCTGAACCGAAGCGGGAACGGTGGCGGG
>NZ_BMTL01000167.1 GCF_014649655.1 Streptomyces humidus
CGGGTGGTGTGGGTATGGCGGCGGTGCAGTTGGCGGGGTGTCTGGGTGCGGAGGTGTTCGGTACGGCGAGTGCCGGCAAGTGGGGTGCGTTGCGGGCGATGGGTCTGGACGAGGGGCATATCGCGTCCTCGCGTGATCTGGGTTTCGAGGATGCATTCCTCGCGGCGACCGGTGGTCGTGGTGTGGATGTGGTGCTGGATTCGCTGGCGGGTGAGTTCGTGGACGCGTCGTTGCGTCTGCTGCCGCGGGGTGGCCGGTTCCTGGAGATGGGCAAGACCGACGTCCGTGAGCCGGAGGCGGTGGCGGCCGAGCATGCGGGGGTGGTGTATCGGGCGTTCGATCTGATGGAGGTGGATCCGGGGCGGATCGGGGAGATGCTGGCGGAGCTGGTCGCGTTGTTCGAGGCGGGGGAGCTCGAGCCGTTGCCGGTGACGTGTTGGGATGTGCGCAGGGCTGCGGAGGCGTTCCGGTATCTGTCGCAGGCCCGGCATGTGGGCAAGGTGGTTCTGACGGTTCCGGCGCCGCTGGACCCGGAGGGGACCGTGCTGGTGACCGGCGGTACCGGTGGTCTGGGCGCTCTGGTGGCCCGCCATCTGGTCACCGGGCACGGTGTGGGGCGTCTGCTGCTGGC
>NZ_BMTL01000168.1 GCF_014649655.1 Streptomyces humidus
TGCCTGGGGTTGGCGGTCTTCTCCCCGGTCGAGAGGGTCAGCAGGTGGTCCAGGCCGACATCCACACCCACGGCGGTTCCTGTCGCGGGAAGCGGCTTCACCGTCGGATCCTCGCACAGCAGGGAGACGTACCAGCGCCCGGCCGCGTCCTGGGACACGGTCACCGTGGACGGCTTCGCACCCTCCGGCAGCGGCCGCGACCAGCGGATGTCCAGCGGATCACACATCTTCGCCAGCGTCAGCCGGCCGTCGCGGAAGCGGAAACCACTGGTGGTGTACTCGGCGGACTTCCGGGACTTCTTCTTCGACTTGAAGCGCGGGTACTTGGCCCGCTTGCCGAAGAAGTTGGTGAACGCCGTCTGCAGGTGCCGCAGGCACTGCTGGAGCGGAACGGAGGAGACCTCGTTGAGGAAGGCCAGTTCCCCGGTCTTCTTCCACGCCGTCAGCATCGCCGACGTGGCGTTGTAGTTCACCCGCTCCTGCCGCGCCCATGCCTCGGTGCGGGCGGCGAGCGCCATGTTGTAGACCTTGCGGATGCAGCCGAACGTGCGCGACAGCTCTGCTGCCTGCTCGTCCGTGGGACAGAAGCGGTACTTGAACGCCCGCTTCACCTGCGTCG
>NZ_BMTL01000169.1 GCF_014649655.1 Streptomyces humidus
GAGGGTCCGGCGGTGACGGTGGACACGGCGTGTTCGTCGTCGTTGGTGGCGTTGCATCTGGCGGTGCAGTCGTTGCGTGCGGGTGAGTGTGATCTGGCGTTGGCGGGTGGGGTGACGGTGATGTCGACGCCGGGGGCTTTTGTGGAGTTCTCGCGGCAGCGGGGGCTTGCGGTGGATGGGCGGTGCAAGGCGTTCGGGGAGGGTGCGGACGGTACGGGGTGGGGTGAGGGTGTCGGTGTGGTGGTGGTGGAGCGGTTGTCGGATGCGCGTCGCAACGGGCACGACGTCCTGGCCGTCGTCCGTGGTTCGGCGGTGAATCAGGATGGTGCGTCGAACGGGTTGACGGCGCCGAACGGTCCGTCGCAGCAGCGGGTGATCCGTGCTGCGTTGGCGGCGGGTGGTCTGGAGCCGGGTGATGTGGATGCGGTGGAGGCGCATGGTACGGGTACGGCGTTGGGTGATCCGATCGAGGCGCAGGCGTTGCTGGCCACGTACGGGCAGGGGCGTGAGCGGCCGCTTCTGCTGGGGTCGGTGAAGTCGAACATCGGTCATACGCAGGCTGCTGCGGGTGTGGCGGGTGTGATCAAGATGGTGCTGGCGATGCGGCACGG
>NZ_BMTL01000170.1 GCF_014649655.1 Streptomyces humidus
GTCCTACCCGCAGTCCGCGCAGCCGGCCCATGACGATCAGGACGACGTGGTGATCCCCCGGCTGCCTGGAAGCGGCAACCGCACGTCGGCGGGCGGGCCCTCGTCCTCCTCACGGCGACCGGGACGATCGGGTGACCGCCGTCCGATGGGACCCCCGATGCCCGTCGGCGATGCGGAAACAGGCGTGGGGCCCCGGCCGGCGACTGCCTCGGCGCCGACGCAGGCTCAGCGCAGGGCCCAGCAAGACGCCGCCGCCCTGGTCGAAGTCGATGAAGGTGTCGAACAGCCGGTCACCGCGCGTGCCGAGGCGACACGCCTGATCGGTGCGCTGCTGCACGACCCGGTGACCGCCGCACGGCTCCACGACAGCGGCGTACGGTTCGTGGTGATGCCCCGCAGCACAAAGGCATCCGAGCTCCCGCAACTCGCCCACTCGCACGACGTGGCCGAACTGCGCGGCGTCGTGGACGAAGAACACCGCATCGTGGTGATCCCGGAGGAGAACCTGCTCGGCGAGGCGACCACCGCCCTGGGCGGCGAACGCCACTACGCCGACGGCTACTCCGTCGTCACACACGAAACCGCACACGCCGTCTACCTGTTCG
>NZ_BMTL01000171.1 GCF_014649655.1 Streptomyces humidus
AGTTCTCGCGGCAGCGGGGTCTTGCTGCGGACGGGCGGTGCAAGTCGTTCGCGGCGGGTGCGGACGGCACGGCGTGGGCGGAGGGTGTGGGCCTGGTCCTGCTGGAGCGTCTGTCGGACGCTCGCCGTAACGGGCATGAGGTGCTGGCCCTGGTGCGGGGCAGTGCGGTCAACCAGGACGGCGCGTCCAACGGCCTGACGGCGCCGAACGGTCCTTCGCAGCAGCGTGTGATCCGGCAGGCGCTGGCGAACGCGGGTCTGTCGGCGGCTGACGTCGACGTGGTGGAGGCGCATGGTACGGGTACTTCGTTGGGTGATCCGATCGAGGCGCAGGCGTTGATCGCGACGTACGGTCAGGAGCGGCCGGGTGGTGATCGGCCGTTGTGGCTGGGGTCGTTGAAGTCGAACATCGGTCATGCGCAGGCTGCGGCGGGTGTGGCGGGTGTGATCAAGATGGTGCAGGCGATGCGGCATGGTGTGCTGCCGAAGACGCTGCATGTGGATGAGCCGTCGCCGAAGGTGGACTGGTCGGCCGGCGCGGTGGAGCTGCTGACCGAGGCGCGGGAATGGCCG
>NZ_BMTL01000172.1 GCF_014649655.1 Streptomyces humidus
AGGAGGGCATCGTGCAGAAGTCCTTGCGACTGGACGGTGTCCATGCGGAGCAGACTATTCTCTCTGTGCAGGTTCTCCAGCACATCCTGCATGGCACCGAACTGTCCCCCTACATGCTGCAATGCTTGCAGCAAGATACCGTCCCTCTGTTCGCTGTTCATGGCGCCGAAGCTCTCCATTGAGGGGAGCGCAAATTCCTCGCTCATCGTGTTACGTCCAGTCGGGTATGCCGTGTAGAGACACTATTCTTTTGTCAGCACAGAGCAGATTCTGGGTTCTGAGTTGACGAGGGCGACTGAAGCACGAGGAGACCAAACGAATAAGTCTGGAGTTTAGACTAGAATAGTGTAAAGTACAGGATAGTAACTACGGTTTATATACTAAGAACCCTAGGGGTTGTAACTAAGGTACAGTATCTAATAACAACAGATAGGGTAGATGAAAGATTAATGCAGGGGTATATGAGCGTAAAGGAGTCGATCGGGAACCCGAGGTGTCGGGGAACCGATTGAAACCGATTGGAGTCCAAAAAGGGCACTCCTAGATC
>NZ_BMTL01000173.1 GCF_014649655.1 Streptomyces humidus
GGTCGCCGACGCCGTCGCCGTTGCTGTCCTGGAACGAGCGGACGAGGACCTCGTAGAAGACGGCGCGCTTGAACCACTCGGGGTCACGGTCCTTGGCGGGGGTGTCCTCGAAGGTGTCCGGGACAGGGGAGTTGACGGTCATGGCGGTCTGGAGCCTCCGATCGGCGGTGATGCGGATCACCGGACGTGGAACACGTGGGCGGGCGTCCGGCCGGGCTCCAGGCGCACGTAGTTCGTCCTGTTCCAGGCGTAGGTCTCGCCCGTCAGTTCGTCGTGCACGGACAGGGCTGCGCCGTCGTCCAGGCCGAGTTGCGGCATGTCCAACGACACCGTCGCCTCCTGGGTGTGGTGGGGGTCGAGGTTGACGACCACCAGAACCGTGTTCGAACCCGCCGTCTTGCTGTACGCGATGACGGAGGGGTTGTCCGTGCCGTGGAAGCGGAGGTTCCGCAGCCGGTGCAGGGCCGGGTTGGCCCGCCGGATCTCGTTGAGCCTGGTGATCAGCGGGGCAAGACTGCGGCCCTCGCGCTCGGCCGCCTCCC
>NZ_BMTL01000174.1 GCF_014649655.1 Streptomyces humidus
GGTCGCCGACGCCGTCGCCGTTGCTGTCCTGGAACGAGCGGACGAGGACCTCGTAGAAGACGGCGCGCTTGAACCACTCGGGGTCACGGTCCTTGGCCGGAGTGTCCGCGAACGTGTCCGGAACGGGCTCGTTGACGATCATGATGTGGGTGACCCTCCGATCTGCGGGTTGGACGGTCGCAGGACGGTGAGCACGTGCGCGGGCCGGGCGCCCGGTTCGAGGCGCACGTAGTTGGCCCTGCCCCACTGGTAGGTCTCGCCGGTGAGCTCGTCGCGCACCGGCACCGACTCGTGCCAGTCCAGGCCGAGTTGCGGCATGTCCAACGACACCGTCGCCTCCTGGGTGTGGTGGGGGTCGAGGTTGACGACCACCAGAACCGTGTTCGGACCGCTCCTCTTCGAGTAGGCGATCACCGCTTCCTGGTCGGTGTGGTGGAAGCGGAGATTCCGCAGCCGGTGCAGGGCCGGGTTGGCCCGCCGGATCTCGTTGAGCCTGGTGATCAGCGGGGCAAGACTGCGGCCCTCGCGCTCGGCCGCCTCCC
>NZ_BMTL01000175.1 GCF_014649655.1 Streptomyces humidus
GTGCGTTCTTCCCCTTAGAACCAATGCTGGAGATGCGATGGATATCGCACAGACGAGGACACCGATGTCATTCGGACAGCGAGCGAGACGACCTGTCTCGTGGGTACGGATGGCAATTCGGATGTGGAGGCTTCTCTCCGGGCCTGTCTTCTACAGAGCAAGGCTCGTGAAAACGGTTGTCCTAATCGAGGAAGCCGGGAATATGTGACACTGGGTCCAATGAGGAGGGACCTTGTTAACGGAGGTGCGAGAGGTGAGACGCCGACGACCGAGCGAATGTGTGAAGTGTGGCCTGTCTCCGACCACGGAGGGAAGGGAGAAGGGTGCACGAGACGAGGTACGAGTTCGGGGGAAGGCTGGGAGTACCTCTTAGATTGAGTTATACCTTTCCGTCGTCTTCCCACGTCTCCAGAGGCGCCATGCAGCTCGCAGGTGTTTCCAGGGGGCGGGGGACATCATGAGGCGTTTCGGGGTGCATGTACGGCAGGAGACGAGGTGCCTCTGTCGAGGAGACCAGTCGTCCGCGGTCGAATAGGAAG
>NZ_BMTL01000176.1 GCF_014649655.1 Streptomyces humidus
CAGGAACGGGTCTCATCGAGCATGTCCAGCGCCAGCTGCCACTTCTCCACGTGCCCGGCATCGTCCGGGATGCCGCAGGCGGCGCGGCGGGCGACCTTGTCCGCGTCGGCCTTCGACGAGGCGGGATCCCAGCTCTGGGGCACGAACAGCCGCCAGTCGACCGCCGCTGAGGCGTGGTCGGACGCGAGGAGGAGCGAGACGCCGACCTGGCAGTTGGTGACCTTGCCCGCCGTGCCGGTGTACTGCCGCGACACACACGCCGAGGCAGTCCCGTCCTTCAAAGACCCGGTGTCGTCGAAGACCAGGGCCTCTGGCCCGATCACCTCCTCCGTCCGCCAGGCAAGCTGAGCCCGGATGTGTGCCGGATCCCACGGGCTGGTGGTGATGAAGTCGGCCAGTGCCTGACGATTACCGTGCTCCCCGAGCCGGGCAGCCATCGGCTCGACCGACTTACGCTGCCCGTCGGTCAGCAGCCCCCGCAGATACACCTGCCCCCATCGACGCTGATCCTTGCGCGCGAACGGCTCGAACACCTC
>NZ_BMTL01000177.1 GCF_014649655.1 Streptomyces humidus
CTACCGGTCCAGGAACTCGGCGGTGATGAACCAGGAGCAGCTGCGTGCCGGCACGCGCGCCAATTTCACGGCGAAGAGCCAGGTCGACACCACGATCACAGCGCGGGAAAATCACAACATCGGCATCGGACACGGAAACCAGGCGTACTTCGGCAAGGCGATCCGCGAGATCCGGATCGTGCAGCAGCCGGAAATAGAGCAATGGGCCGTCCAGGAGCAGCAGGCGGTCGTCGCCCGTGAGCAGCGGGAGGCCGCGCAACTCATCGCGGCGAGGGTGCACAGGATGCGGGACCGGCAACGGCCGAGCGGATCCGAGCAGACCCAGCCCACGCAGACCTCCTACATGCAGCCCACTCAGACGTCCTACACGCAGACGTCCTACACGCAGCCCATGCCGACGCAGCTCATGCAGACGTCCTACACGCAGCCCATGCAGAGGTCCTACCCGCAGTCCGCGCAGCCGGCCCATGACGATCAGGACGACGTGGTGATCCCCCGGCTGCCTGGAAGCGGCAACCGCACGTCGGCGGGCGGG
>NZ_BMTL01000178.1 GCF_014649655.1 Streptomyces humidus
CATGCCAAGATGACTACACTCCTGAATAGTGACAGGTGCTCCCCTGGTTCCACCTGTCAGCTCCTGACTCCTTGATGACCCTCAGACACTATGGTGATAGCATATAGGGACTAGGAGCATCAGCATTAATGCTCCTTAGTGTTGGATACAGTAACCGATCACGATCATATTTGATTTATGTAGAAAGGTATATAAACTCGGTAGAATCTCCCCTGTACAGTAGATTTTACCTTGTCTATACCCAGGCCTCACTTCGGCTGGATTGCATGGTTCTTGGACTTGAGTCTGGAGTGCTCTTGTCCTCATCTCGTTGTTCTGGTCTTGCCTTCGCTCTCCGTTGCTTGACAACACCAGAACTCCTATTCTCTGTCCCTTGCCTCGGGATCTCGACCTAGCAGTGCTAGACCTGACCCGTTAGGTAGCAGCAAGGAGAGACGCTTACCTACCAAGGGAAAAAGGTCACCACACTAGTTCCCTGGCAGGGTTGTACAGAGACTTGTTCGTCTGAGTCCCCCTCAGACACCCCTTGGTC
>NZ_BMTL01000179.1 GCF_014649655.1 Streptomyces humidus
CGGGACAGGACCAGCGCGCCGAACAGCGTGCAGAGCCGGACGATGCCGTCCTGGTCGTCACCGGCCAGGAAATCGGCGAAGTCGGCCACCCCCTCGGCGTAGACGCGACGGGCCCCGGGCCCCCCGCCCTCGCGCGCGATGTCGCCGGCGAGCGCGGCGACCGGGCAGCCGTCCGCCGGGTCGTCGCGGTGCTCGACGGAGAGGTAGGCGTCGATCAGCGCCTGCTGGGCGGCGGCTCGCTGCCCGTCGTTCCGCTCGAGCCCGGCGCTGTGGCGTCGGGCAAGCTCGGCGAAGGCGTGGGCGGTGGCCTCGTCGACGAGCGCCTCCTTGGAGGCGAACTGCTTGTAGAAGGCGCCGTGCGTCAGACCGGCCGCCTTCATCAGGTCGGCGACGCTGACCTGCGTGCCCTGCTCTCGGAACAGCCGGGACGCGGTGTCCACCACCCGCCTGCGATTCTCCTCCGCCTGCGCCTGCGATACGCGGCCCATGACCACCTCCCATTTGGATGTCGACTGGCATCTATC
>NZ_BMTL01000180.1 GCF_014649655.1 Streptomyces humidus
CTACACACTCAAGATCACACGGAACCCCGAACACCGATCCTCACCTGCGAAAACGCCCTAAATCACCGGCATTGCTGGTCAGAGGCACTTTCTGCTTTCCTGACCGCCTGCCGGACAGCCCGCTTCATGAAAGCGCGAGGTTAGCGACAACGCTCCGCCCCTGCCTGCAGTCCGCGATAACTGACCTCAAGTACGGCGACCAACCGGCCGTGGTGTGGCAGAGACTGACACGCAGTCTCGCTGCGCACATTCCGGCAATCGCTACAACCCAGCTCACACGCAAGCCAGTTGGCGCCCTGAATCGTCTACAACTCCGGCTCGCAAACGACCGGGTGATACCTGGCCTTAGACGCCATCCGCTTACCGTTCGGCAGGCTTGATCAGTCGAACAGGGTTCCTGTTCGGGTGATCTCTCGATGGTCGGGGCATAGCGGCAGGGCCTCTTGGTAGCTCGGGGTTGCGATCCCAACCGAGCAGTACCAGGAGGCCCTGTTGTCGCAGTCTGTCGCGCTTGCGTCCG
>NZ_BMTL01000181.1 GCF_014649655.1 Streptomyces humidus
TGAAGTCGAACATCGGTCATACGCAGGCGGCGGCCGGTGTGGGTGGTGTCATCAAGATGGTGATGGCGATGCGCCACGGCATCCTGCCGAAGACCCTCCACGTCGACGAGCCGACCCCGCATGTCGACTGGGCGGCGGGCTCGGTACGGCTGCTGACGGATCACCAAGAATGGCCCCAGGCGGAGCATTCCCGCCGGGCGGGTGTGTCCTCATTCGGCATGAGCGGTACGAACGCGCACGTGGTCATCGAGCAGGCCGACTCTGCCTCGTCTCCCGATTCAGTCGTGGTTCCTGCGGTGGTGCCGTGGGTGCTGTCGGCCCGTACCCGGGTGGCGCTGGAGGAGTCGGCGGTGCGGCTCGGCGAGAGCATCGAGGGCTCCGAGGGCTCCGTGGTGGCGGTGGCGCGTGGGCTCGTCACTTCGCGGTCGGTGTTTGACTGCCGGGCGGTGGTGGTGGGTCGGGATCGTGGGGAGTTGCTGGCGGGGTTGGGGGAGGTGGCCGGGGGGCGGCGTG